>NZ_JAUQOP010000100.1 GCF_030580855.1 Pseudomonas citrullilanati
GCCTGGTGGGGGCGGTGTCTGGCGCCACTGGCGCGGTGACTTACACGTTGGTGGGCAATGCCACCGGGGCCTACGGCCAACTGCTGCTCCATCCGGACGGTTCCTACACCTACACCCTGACGTCGCCCGCCACGACCACGCCCCATGCCAATGACGGCCCGAACGTGGTGAGTGAGAGCTTCACCTACCAGGCCACGGATTCACTGGGCAACACCGTCACCAGCACCATCATCATCAACATCGTCGACGACGTGCCTCACGCTCACTGCGATTTTGCCTCGGTGGTGGAGGGCGGGACGGTCAGCGGCAATGTGCTCGACAACGACGTGCTCGGTGCCGACGGCGGCGCCGTGATCGGCGTACGCGCCGGCACTGACACATCCAACCCGGCCATCGGCGGCCTCAACACCCAGATCAACGGCACCTACGGCTACCTGACCCTGGACGCCAACGGCAATGCCGTCTACCACAGCAACCCGAACACCGTCGGCGCCCCGGGTGCCACGGACGTGTTCACCTACGTG
>NZ_JAUQOP010000010.1 GCF_030580855.1 Pseudomonas citrullilanati
AAAAAGGAAGGAAAGTATTAATATCGCGCATAAGAACGCCGGTTTGTTAGATGTGTTTGCTCGCACGAACATCATCAACCAAATCGGCGTTCTTGTTTCTGTGTTTCCCGGGATTCCGTGAAGAACCTTTTTTTTGCCTGGAAGAAACCCGGCCGCCACCCACACCTGTCACAAAAGCATCAAGAAAGCTTGCGATGATGCCACCCAAGTGAACCTGTAGCCGCGACAGGCACTTGCCGCCAGCGAGCCTTCATGAATCACAGCATCGATCAAAGCCACCGCGATCCGGACCTGTTCGGCCTGCTCTACGGGTTTCGTTTCCGCCCCGGCGAGCGAGGGCAGGAAATCGATTCGGCCCAAGCCCTGCGAAGCCTGCAACAACCGCAAAACGCCGATGAGTTTCTCTGGCTGCACCTGAACCTGGCCCATGCCGCGTGCGAACGCTGGATGAAAAGTCACCTGGCGTTGCCGCAGGAATTCTTCGAAGCCTTGCACGAAGGCTCGCGCTCGACCCGCATCGAACACGTGGATTCAGCACTGCTGGCGGTGGTCAACGATGTGGTGTTCAACCTGAGCAACCTGGTGTCCTCGGACGTCTCCACGTTGTGGGTGTGCGTCCACAGTCGGTTGATCGTCAGTGCGCGCCTGCAACCGTTGCACTCGGTCGATAAGTTGCGCTCGTCGGTCAAGGCCGGCGAATGCTTTCGCTCGCCGTTGGAATTGCTCGTGCACCTGCTGCGCGACCAGGGCGAGGTGCTGACCCAGATCGTGCGCAAGACCAGCCTCAGCGTCGATCAGATCGAAGACCAATTGCTCTCTTCGCGGCTGTCCACCAACCGCGCCGAGCTGGGCAGCCAGCGCCGCGTGCTGGTGCGCCTGCAACGGTTGCTGGCGCTGGAGCCGGGCTCGCTGCTGCGCCTGCTCAACCGTCCGCCGCAATGGTTGCAGAAAGAAGACGTCAAGGAGCTGCGCAAATCCACTGAGGAATTCGCCCTGATCATCAACGACCTGACCGCGCTGGGCGAACGGATCAAGCTGTTGCAGGAAGAAATCGCCGCCAACCTCAACGAACAAAGCAACCGCACCCTGTTCACCCTGACGGTGGTCACGGTGCTGGCCTTGCCCATCAACATCATTGCCGGGTTCTTCGGCATGAACGTTGGCGGCGTGCCCTTGGCCACCGACCCCGAGGGCTTCTGGATCCTCGTGGCACTGGTGGCGACCTTCACCCTGATTGCCGGCCGCTGGGCGTTTCGCAAGCGGCGCGATTATTGAGCCAAGGTTCGCTGGAAAACAGAATGTTCGTGGCGAGGCAGCTTTCTGCCTCGCCACAGGTTCAACGATCAGTCCCTTCGCCTGGTATCAGGCGCTCAAGCGCGCCGTCACTTCATTCAACTGCCCCGACAAGCCGTGCAGGTCGCGACTGGCCGCTTCGGTGCGTTGCACGTTCTCCTGGTTGGTGCTGGCGATGCAGGTGATTTCGGTCAGGTTGCGCGAAATGTCCTCGGCCACCGACGTCTGCTCCTCCGCCGCCGTGGCGATCTGGCGGTTCATGTCGCGGATCGCTTCGACAGCCTGGGTGATGCGTTCGAGCATCGCGCCGGCCTGGGTCACTTGCTCCACGCTCTCTTCGCTGCGCGACTGACCGCTCTCGATGGCCTGGGCCGCGTCCACCGCGCCGGTTTGCACGGTCTGGATGATCTGGTTGATCTCGATGATGGACGAAGCCGTGCGCTGGGCCAGACTGCGCACTTCATCGGCCACCACGGCGAACCCGCGCCCTGCCTCGCCGGCCCGGGCGGCTTCGATGGCGGCGTTGAGGGCCAGCAGGTTGGTCTGTTCGGCGATCCCGCGGATCACTTCCAGCACCTTGCCGATACGACCGCTGTCGGTTTCCAGGCGGCGAATCACCGTGGCCGTGTTGGCGATTTCACCGCGCATCCGGGTGATGGTGTGGATGGTCCCCTGCATGACTTTCTCGCCCTGTTGGGCCGAGTGGTCGGCGTCATCGGCCGCCCGCGCCGCGTCGGCGGCATGGCGCGCGACTTCCTGGGCCGTGGCGGACATTTCGTTCATCGCCGTCGCCACCTGGTCAGTCCGTTCGAACTGTTCGTGGGTGCCCTGGCTCATCAGGCTGGCGATGGCATTGAGTTCACCGCTGGCGCTGTCCAGCTCAGTGGCGCTGCGTTGCAGGCGGGTGAAGGTTTCGGCGAGGAAATCCCGCAGGGTATTGGCCGCGAGAGCCAGGTCACCCAATTCGTCCCGGCGATGGCTCACCACCCGATCGGCGAAACGCCCGCGGCTCAGTTGGGTGACATATTGGATAAGGCTGCGGATCGGCTGCACCAGGTTGCGATTGACCAGCCACAGGCTGAGCAACCCGATCACCAGGCCCGACACCAGCATGATCGCGATGCCCGACAGGATCGTGCGATCGGCACCGGCACTGATCAGCAGCGATTGCTCGTCGCCCTGCTTATGCAGGTCCAGCACCAGTTCGCTCATTTGCTCACTGGTCGCGCGGTCGACGCCCTTGACCGCCGAGTCGCCCGCCGTGGCATCGCCACCGGCGGCCACGAAGGCATCGCGCCCTTTCTGGTAAGCGGCGCCCAACTGGCGGTGCTCGTCGCGCAGGCGTTCGATGCGAGCCCTGAACGAGGCGGAAAGGTCTTTTTGGCCGACCAGCCGGCCCAGGATGTCCTGGACATCGCGCTGGCGCTCCTCGAACTGCGCCCAGTACTTGTCCCGGTCCGCCGGCTGCTTGCCACGCAGCAGGACGTTCTTCCATTCCTGGACTTGCACCTTGAATTGCAGGTTGGCCTCGTCGATCAATTGCGAAGCGCGCAACGGACCGTCGATCAGGCTGCGATAGTTCTGCACGCCTTGGGAAAGGAAATGAAACGAGGCCAGGGCAATCAACAGCATGGCCAGCAAGCTGGCACCGAGCAGGGCAAGAATCTGCGCACGCAAGGATTTTTGTAGAAACATGGGAGAAGTCTCACGGCTATGAAAAGGAGGCGACACGCGTCACGGTACGAACGGACTTCCCTGTTCAGCGTCGCAATCAAATGCGGGCGATACCTAACCCATCGGCCCTGGGCAGGCCTTCTTGAGCCGGTTCGACGATCGGTAATCCGGCCCGCAGTCACCACCGGCCGGCACTGTCCATGACCTGTCCAGACAACCCCTTTTGTCGCCCCGGCGGGATTTAAAAGTCTGTTTGTCATTTCTCTTGGGGTATCCTGCGCCTGCTTTGTTAAAGCGCGGATCTACCAGATCTACCCCACAGACCTTGCGAGGAGCGCGATATGCACGAGATTCCCAATCTCCCCTTCCCAAGCCTGCACAACACTGAGCAGACGTCCACGCTACAAGCCGGGGGGCAGGCAAACGCCCGACAACCCGAACCGAAAGAAGCCACTGAACGCCGCCAGGCCGACAGCGAAGACTGACCCACCGCGTAACCAGACCGTGTGGAAAGCGCTAAGATGCGCTTTCCACACTGCCTGAATGCCGAGCCCCCGATGACCGATGACACCTCCCCCTTCAACGAAGCCCAGGCCAGCGTCCTGATCGGCACGGCCGAGAAAATGGTCGAGATCTGGACTCGCCTGTCGCCCGAGAAACAAGCCACGCTGCTGGCCCGTTTCGGGACCGAGGAAAACGCCCTGGCCGCCCTGGTCACCAGCCACCTGGTCAGCGGACAAGCCACTGACTGAGCCGCCGTTCGGCAAATAGTTTTACTTTTCCACGCCTTGCCCCACGGTCGCCGTTATCATAAGCAGCCTATCTATTACTGCTGCTCCGCGGACCCTTCCCCATGCCAGATTCCCAGCGCCCCTTGGCGGTCACGCTGCAAGTTGTTTCCATCGTCCTGTTCACGTTCATTGGCTACCTGAATGTCGGTATTCCACTGGCCGTACTGCCCGGGTACGTCCATGGCGAGCTGGGTTTCGGCGCGGTCATCGCCGGGCTGGTGATCAGCGTCCAGTACCTCGCTACCCTGCTCAGCCGCCCCTATGCGGGCAGGATCATCGATAACCTGGGGAGCAAGCGGGCGGTCATGATCGGCCTCGCCGGCTGCGGCCTGAGTGGTGTGTTCATGCTGGTGTCGGCCTGGACGCCGAGCCTGCCGATGCTCAGCCTGGCCAGCCTATTCATCGGCCGCCTGGTGCTGGGCAGCGCGGAAAGCCTCGTTGGCTCGGGCTCCATCGGCTGGGGCATCGGCCGGGTTGGCGCGGCGAACACCGCCAAGGTCATTTCCTGGAACGGCATCGCCAGCTACGGTGCACTGGCGATCGGCGCACCGCTGGGGGTGTGGCTGGTGAATACGCTGGGGCTGTGGAGCATGGGTGCCGGCATCATCCTGCTGGCCTCGTTGGGCCTCGCGCTGGCCTGGCCGAAACTGGCCGCGCCCATCGTCGCCGGCGAGCGCTTGCCGTTCATGCACGTGCTGGGGCGCGTCCTGCCTCATGGCTGCGGCCTGGCCCTGGGTTCCATCGGCTTCGGCACCATCGCCACCTTCATCACCCTGTACTACGCCACCCAGCACTGGGAAAACGCCGTGCTGTGCCTGAGCCTGTTCGGCGCCAGCTTCATCGGCGCGCGGTTGCTGTTCGGCAACCTGATCAACCGCCTGGGTGGCTTTCGCGTGGCGATCGCCTGCCTGTCGGTGGAAGTGCTCGGCCTGTTGCTGCTGTGGCTGGCGCCCGATGCCCATTGGGCCCTGGCGGGCGCGGCGTTGAGCGGTTTCGGCTTTTCCCTGGTGTTCCCGGCGCTGGGCGTGGAGGCGGTCAACCTGGTGCCCGCATCCAGTCGCGGCGCGGCGGTGGGGGCCTATTCCCTGTTCATCGATCTTTCCCTGGGCATCACCGGGCCGCTGGCCGGCGCGATTGCCGCAGGCTTCGGCTTCGCCTCGATCTTCCTGTTCGCGGCCTTGGCAGCCTTGGGCGGATTGGCGTTGAGCGTGTACCTGTACCGCCAGGCGCCGAAGTCCCGCGAGGCGCGCTAGAAATCCACCTTGCCGCGCCCCGCCTTGATCGAGCCGCGCTTGGTCTTGGACTCCAGGCGGCGCTTTTTCGAGCCCAGGGTCGGCTTGGTCGGGCGACGCTTCTTCTCGACCTTGGTGGCGCCCTGGATCAGCTCGACCAGGCGCTCCAGGGCGTCGGCCCGATTCTGTTCCTGGGTGCGGTACTGCTGGGCCTTGATGATCAACACGCCGTCGCCGGTGATGCGACTGTCACGCAGGGCCAGCAAGCGCTCCTTGTAGAACTCGGGCAATGACGAGGCCGGGATATCGAAGCGCAGGTGCACGGCGCTGGACACCTTGTTGACGTTTTGCCCCCCGGCCCCCTGGGCGCGGATGGCCGTCAGCTCGATCTCGGCGTCCGGGATGTGCACAGTGTTGGAAATCGCCAGCATGGGAAAGGGTCCGCTATCAGGCCCCACAGGATACCGCGAATCCCTGCACAACCCCCATTCCCTGTGGGAGCGAGCCTGTTCGCGATAGCGGTGTGTCAGTCGTTAAGATATTGGCTGTGGAGCCGCCATCGCGAGCAAGCTCGCTCCCACAGAGGAATACTGTCTTGCCTGAAATACGACAAACCCGGCACTCGGCCGGGTTGTCGTAGTCCAACAGGGCTTACTTGGCAGCTGCCGCCACGGCCAGTTCCTGCCGTGCACTGCGCTTGTTCTTGATCACGTAGCACACCGCCATGAACGCCAGCCACACCGGGATCGCGTACACCGAGACCTGGATGCCGGGGATCAGCAACATCACGCCGAGGATGAACACCACGAACCCCAGGCAGAGGTAGTTGCCGTAGGGATACCACAGCGCCTTGAACAACGGCACCTGGCCGGTCTGGTTCATGTGCTGGCGGAACTTGAAGTGCGAGTAGCTGATCATCGCCCAGTTGATCACCAGGGTCGCGACCACCAGCGACATCAGCAGCTCCAGCGCATGCTGCGGGATCAGGTAGTTCAACAGCACCGCCACCAGCGTGATCGCGGCCGAGGCCAGGATCGAGCGGACCGGCACGCCGCGCTTGTCGATCTTGGCCAGGGCCCGCGGCGCATCGCCCTGCTCGGCCATGCCCAGCAGCATGCGGCTGTTGCAGTAGGTGCCGCTGTTGTACACCGACAATGCAGCGGTCAGGACCACGAAGTTGAGGATGTGCGCGGCCGTGTTGCTGCCCAGCATCGAGAACACCTGCACGAACGGGCTGCCGCTGTAGGCGTCGCCGGAGGCATTGAGGGTGTTCAGCAAGCTGTCCCATGGAGTCAGGGACAACAGCACCACCAGGGCGCCGATGTAGAAAATCAGGATCCGGTAGATCACCTGGTTGATGGCCTTGGGAATCACGGTCTTCGGCTTGTCGGCCTCGGCGGCGGTGAAGCCGAGCATTTCCAGGCCACCGAAGGAAAACATGATGATCGCCATGGCCATGACCAGGCCGCTGACGCCATTGGGGAAGAAACCACCGTGTGACCACAGGTTGGTCACCGACGCCTGCGGCCCGCCATGGCCGCTGACCAGCAGGTAGCTGCCCAGGGCGATCATGCCAACAATCGCCACGACCTTGATGATCGCGAACCAGAACTCGGCTTCACCGAAGACTTTGACGTTGGCCAGGTTGATGGCGTTGATCAGGATGAAGAACGCCGCCGCCGAGGCCCAGGTCGGGATGTCCGGTGCCCAGTAGTGAATGTACTTGCCCACGGCGGTCAGCTCGGACATGCCCACCAGGATGTAGAGAATCCAGCAGTTCCAACCGGACAGGAAGCCGGCGAAACCGCCCCAGTACTTGTGGGCAAAGTGACTGAAGGACCCGGCCACCGGCTCTTCGACGATCATTTCGCCCAGCTGGCGCATGATCATGAAGGCGATGAAGCCGCAGATGGCGTAGCCGAGGATCATCGACGGGCCGGCCGACTTCAGCACCCCCGCCGACCCCAGGAACAGCCCGGTACCGATGGCGCCGCCGAGGGCGATCAATTGGATGTGGCGATTTTTCAGGCCGCGTTTCAGCTCGCCTGAATGCGAGTTTGGTCCACTCATGAAAAGGGTCTCACGCAAGGTTTGATGATGTTCGTAGGACGTTGCCGCTCAAATGGATTTCAAGCAGCGCCCATCAAACCCCAGCGCAGGCACCAGGAATTCAGCGTATTTACAACAGTCATGCGTCACCTGTTTGTTTTTATCTGTGACGAAATCGAACCCGACACGCTTGTGACGTGGCGGAATGAGCAAGGCGGATAGCCTTGAGGGTGCGTGGGTACGCGAAGGGTCACAGTAAAACGCGGCGCATTGTACACCGCCGACCTTTTGCCGCCAGACACCCTCCCAAGGCATGGCAGGCATCTGAACCTGACCAGAAGGCGGATACAAGCCGCTCCATCGCCTCGAAAAACACCGTTTGAGGGCTCTATTGGAAGCTTTTTCTTACATCTGCCGGGAGGTGCGCCTGAGGTCGAATCGCTCGCCGGGTTTCGTAAATATTTCTTTACGACGCGTAACGGGTTTTTTCCATGTAGGAATTTTCTGTCATCCGTCTGGAAATTGACGGTAGGAAGCTAGCTAATGAATAAACCCCACAGCCATTTGTTTTTCATGAGCAAAAAATCCCGCCAGAAATGGAACAAAAAGTTCATCTGAAAAAATAAAAATTATTTTTTGCATTCCAAAAAACCCTCGACTAGGTTTTCACCGACTTGCCCAGGCATCGTGCCGACAAGTTTTGCGGGATCGTTTCCGGCCAGTTTTCCACTCGCCAACCGGCCCGCTCATTTCCGTAAAAGTCCTCTAGGAGATTCACTATGCAAGCACTGGACAAAGACTTGGAAACCGAACTGCAACTGGACGAATGGTTTGAAGCGCCAACCCATGAAGCCGCTGTTGAAATGATGCAAGCCGACGCGGTCGTTCCGTTCGGCACGGCGATGTGGCCTCTGTAGGCACAGCCCGGCGGGGTCGGTCCGGCCGGTCGACTCCGCCACTTTTGCCGTTGTCAGGGAAGCCAACCATTTGTCAGGGAAGAACAAGCATGGACACACAACGAGCCATCTCACATTTCCTTTACTACCTCGAACACCATCCCGCCCTGGCCGGCATCCAGCCCGCCAAGGTACTGCTGGGCCATACCGCCGACTACGAGGCACTGACCGGCGCCATCGCCGAACAGGCTGGCAGCGGTTCGCCCTTCCGGTTCAGCGCCATGCGCCTGGACCTCGAATCCACGGAGCGCCTGTCCAAGGCCATTGCCGACAGCGACCTGTACATTTTCTTCTACGATTCCTCCACCCTGCCCCATCCTCGCCCGGACGGCCCGGACTTCGTTCGCGCCCTGCAAGGGGTGATGGCGGACAACTGGAAGAAATCGCTGCTGTTCAAGGACTACGGCGATTATTTCTACGACACCTTCAGTGTCATCCCCCAGCGGATCGCCGGGCTCAACAGCCACCTGATCCGGCGCATGTCCCAGGCCACGACCTTGAGTTTCCAGGATGAGCACGGTTCATATTTCGACACGCCCCTCGACAGCGTGAAGAAATGGACCGACATCAACGGCGTCGGCAACTATGACCTGGCCCCCGGTGAAATCGCCACCCATAGCGACACGATCAATGGCCGGGTCAAATTCGTCGGCACGTTCCTCAGCACCATCCCGTTTGCACGCAAGTACGGCGTGCTGCAATCGCCGCTGGAGTTGTGGATCGAAGACTCCACCATCCAGAAAATCGCCACCGACGTGCCGGGCCTGGAACACGACTTCAACAAATACCTGGACGCCAATCCGTCGAACCGACGCATCGAGGAACTGGGGATCGGCACCAACGAAGGGGTCAAGAGCCTGTACGCCCGCAACGCCGGCTTCGAAGAACGCCATTGCGGCCTGCACCTGGGGCTGGGCGGCGGGGCCAAGGGCAGCCATCACCTGGACCTGATCTTCGAGAAGGGATTGTTGGCGCTGGACAATGAGCCGGTGTTCGATGGGCGGTTTGTGCTTTAGAGGCAGCTTCAAGTTGCGAGCTTCAAGCGGCAAGAAAGAGATGGGTAACCTTCCGATAGCGAGTGGGATCACCGGCCTCTTCGCGAGCAGGCTCGCTCCCACAGTTGATCTTCAGTGAATGGGCGGTAGCTGTTCGGCGCGGCTCCATTGTGGGAGCGAGCCTGCTCGCGAAGGCGGACTCACCAACACCGCATCCATTAAAGCCAGACAAAAAAACGCCAACCCAACGGTTGGCGTTTTTTCTTGCAGCTTGCAGCTAGAAACTCACAGCTGCCTCACTCCGGCTTGCGACGCCCAAACCCCGGACGCTGGCCCGAACCGGCCGGCGCGCCACGACGCTTGTCCGAAGGTGCATCACGGTCCACCAGGGAAATGCCCGGGCGTTTCTTCGGCGCCGGCTTGGCCGGACGCTTGGTGTCGGCCGGGCGATCGGCGACTGGCGTGCCACGCCCGGCGGGAGCGCCACGGCCTTCGCCGCGCTCAGTCCGACCGTTGGCCGGACGCGGGCTGCGTGGGCCGCGTTCGCCGTCCTGGCGTGGCGCCGGCTTGCGGGCCGGGCGCTCGCCTTCGATCTGCGGCTCGCGCGAGGGACGTGGGCCAGGCGCCGCGCCCTCGACAGGCGGACGCAGGGTACGCACGCGCTCGGTCTTGGCCATCGGGCGCGAGGACTTGCGCTGCATCCGCTCCAGCTTGTCCTTGCTCTTGGCGGTCATCTGCGGCATCGCCACGGGCGCGAGGCCCACTTCGGCGGCCAGGATGTCAACTTCGTACTGGCTCATTTCGCGCCAGCGGCCCATCGGCAGGTCGGAGTTGAGGAACACCGGGCCGAAACGCACGCGTTTCAGGCGACTGACCACCAACCCCTGGGATTCCCACAGGCGGCGCACTTCACGGTTACGGCCTTCCATCACCACGCAGTGGTACCAATGGTTGAACCCTTCGCCGCCGGGCGCCTGCTTGATGTCGGTGAAACGCGCCGGGCCGTCTTCCAGCACGACGCCGGCCTTCAGGCGCTCGATCATCTCGTCATCGACTTCACCGCGCACACGCACGGCGTATTCGCGGTCCATCTCGTAGGACGGGTGCATCAAGCGGTTGGCCAGCTCACCGTCGGTGGTGAACATCAGCAGGCCGGTGGTGTTGATGTCGAGGCGACCGATGTTGATCCAGCGGCCTTCCTTCGGACGCGGCATCTTGTCGAACACGGTCGGACGGCCTTCCGGGTCGTCACGGGTGCAGATCTCGCCGTCGGGCTTGTTGTACATGATCACGCGGCGCACCGTTTCGGCGGCCTCTTCGCGCTTGATCACCTTGCCATCAATGGTGATCGCGTCGTGCATGTCGACGCGCAGGCCCAAGGTGGCGTCTTTGCCGTTAACCTTGATGCGGCCCTGGGTGATCCAGGTTTCCACGTCGCGGCGCGAACCGACGCCGATACGAGCGAGGACTTTTTGCAGTTTCTCGCCGGCTGGACGGATATCCTGGCTATCGTTCTGGTCTTGGTCTTTCATTCTGGGCACCTCCCGGTGTGGTCGGCCAGGCGTGGCCTGACGCTTTGAAAACGGGCCTATGGCGAAGGGATCGCCAAAGGGTCGCGAATCATACGCCTGTTGAGGCGGTTGCGCATCAGAGACTAGCCGATCGATGCACGCCCGGCGGTTTTTCCGCCGACCGGTGAGGCCTATGACCGCCGCAGATCCATTGTGGGAGCGAGCTTGCTCGCGATGGCGTCCTTGCATTCAATATTTCTGTCGACTGACACACCGCTATCGCGAGCAAGCTCGCTCCCACAGGGGATCGAGGCGTGTCCGCGATATTTCAGCGAGTCAGTCGTCCCACTGGCGCCGTTCGTTCTCGATCGCCTCGGCCAGCGCCCGGGCTTCAGCCTCTTCGTCGCTCAGTTCGGGCACCGGCGGCTCGAGGGCGGCGACGGCGGCCAGCAGTTTTTCCCGGGCTTCGGCTACGCCGAGGATGTCGTCTTCAGGTTCGGCCTCGGCCGCCGGTTCAACGTCAGTCTCGGGCATCTCGTCGACGGGCGCCGGACCTTCGCGCAGCAGGTCGTCGAAATCGGTCTTCAGGCCTTCTTCCATGGTGTCCAGTTCCAGCAACAGCGAATGGAAACTGGTCTCTTCCTTGGGCTCTTGCGGCTCGACGCTGGCATCGGCCAGGTCCTGCAAGCGCTGGGGCACCGGTGCATCGTCGAACCCCAGCACCGGCTCGGGCTCGATCTCGCGCAGTTCGGCCAAGGGCGGCAGGTCATCCAGGTTCTTCAGGTTGAAATGGTCGAGGAAAGCCTTGGTGGTGGCGAACATCGCCGGCTTGCCCGGCACGTCGCGATAGCCGACCACGCGGATCCACTCACGCTCGAGCAGCGTCTTGACGATGTGGCTGTTGACCGCCACGCCCCGCACGTCCTCGATCTCGCCACGGGTGATGGGCTGGCGATAGGCGATCAGCGCCATGGTTTCGAGCATGGCCCGGGAATAGCGCTGCGGCCGTTCTTCCCACAGGCGCCCGACCCAGGGGGCGAACTTCTCACGGATCTGCAGGCGATAACCGGACGCCACTTCCTTGAGCTCGAAGGCCCGCCCTTCGCAGGATTTACCCAGCAGCGCCAAGGCTTTCTTGAACACGGCCGGCTCAGGTCGCTCGCCTTCCTCGAAAAGCTCGAACAGGCGCTCCATCGATTGCGGCTTTCCCGAAGCCAACAGGAAAGCTTCAAGCAAGGGGACCAGCTCGCGGGGTTCAGTCAGATTCATTGATTTGCTCGTTATTCGGCTCGTGCCCGCACGTGGATCGCTGCGAACGGCTCATTCTGTACCAGCTCGACCAAGGATTCCTTGACCAATTCCAACACCGCCATGAACGTCACCACCACGCCCAGCCGTCCTTCCTCGGCGGTGAACAGCTCGACGAACGGCACGAAGCTGCCGCCCTTGAGCCGTTCCAGCACGTCGCTCATGCGCTCGCGGGTGGACAACGCTTCGCGGCTGACCTGGTGACTTTCAAACATGTCGCCCCGGCGCAGGACCTCCGCCATGGACATCAACAGCTCTTCCAGGCTGACATCCGGCAACAACTTGCGCGCCCGCGCCTCGGGCGCATCGAGCTTGGGCACCACCACATCTCGGCCGACGCGGCTCAAGCCGTCGATGCCTTCCGCCGCGACCTTGAAGCGTTCGTATTCCTGCAAGCGCCGGATCAGCTCGGCGCGCGGGTCATCCTCTTCATCCTCGACCTCCGCCGAACGCGGCAGCAGCATCCGCGACTTGATCTCCGCGAGCATGGCCGCCATCACCAGGTACTCGGCCGCCAGCTCCAGGCGCACCGACTGCATCAACTCGACATAGCCCATGTACTGGCGAGTGATTTCCGCCACCGGGATGTCGAGGATGTTGATGTTCTGTTTGCGGATCAGGTACAGCAGCAGGTCGAGCGGCCCCTCGAAAGCCTCGAGGAACACTTCCAGCGCATCCGGCGGAATGTACAGGTCCAGGGGCATTTCCATGACCGCCTGGCCGTAGACCATGGCGAACGGCAGCTCCTGCTGCGCACCGGCCTGGCTGTCGACGCCTTCCACAGGGGTTTGCACCGCGGACATTCAGGCCTCGGCCATGAACGGGGCCGGGTCGCCGCAACCGACGCGCACCACCTGGGGCTCGCCGTCGGCCAGGTTGATCACGGTGGACGCCTTCATGCCGCCGAAACCGCCGTCGATGATCAATTCGACCTGGTGTTCGAGCAACTGGCGAATCTCGTACGGATCGGTCATCGGCTCGGTGTCACCCGGCATGATCAGCGTCACGCTCATCAGCGGCTCACCCAGCTCCGCCAGCAGCGCCAGGGCGATGGGGTGGCTCGGCACCCGCAGGCCGATGGTGCGCTTCTTCGGGTGCAGCAACAGCCGCGGGACTTCCCGCGTGGCGTTGAGAATGAAGGTATAGGGCCCCGGCAGGTGGGCCTTGAGCAGGCGGAAGGTGCCGGTGTCGATCTTGGCGAACAGGCCCAGTTGGGACAGGTCGCTGCAGATCAGCGCAAAGTTGTGCTTGTCGTCGAGCTGGCGCAGGCGCCGGACGCGCTCGACGGCATTCTTGTCGCCGATCTGGCAACCGATGGCGTAGGCCGAGTCGGTGGGATAGACCACCACGCCGCCGCTACGGATGATCTCGACGGCCTGCTTGATCAGGCGCGGTTGCGGGTTTTCCGGATGAATCTGGAAAAATTGACTCACGTGTTCTACCTGTTCAGACGGCGGCGGTAACGGGATCATGTTTGAATCTACACCATAGTGGTGGCAGATCTTCCGGCAACGGGCGATATTCGCCGATCTCGGACCAGCCCCCAGGGCCATGGAAATCACTTCCGGCGGTCACCAGCAGACCGAACTCACGGGCCAGGATCGCCAGGCTGCCGACCTGCTCGGCCGGTTGGTGGCCATTGACCACCTCGATGGCATGGCCCCCTGCTTGAATATAGTCGGCCACCAGCCGGCGGCGCTTGCTGCGAGTGAAATCATAGTGCCAAGGATGCGCCAGGCTGACCCAGGCATCCGCCGCCCGCAGGGTCTGGACGGTCTCCTCCAGGGTCGGCCAGTGCTGCTTGACGTCCCCCAGCTTGCCGGCACCCAGCCACTTGCGGAACGCTTCGGCGCGGTCCTTGACGAACCCTTCGCGCACCATCCAGTCGGCGAAGTGCGGCCGGGCCGGGGCGTTGCCGCTGTCGCCCAGTTCCTGCTGGATCTGCCGGGCGCCCTCCAGCGCACCGGGCATGCCCTTGAGGGCCAGCTTGCGGCCGATTTCTTCGGCCCGCAGCCAACGGCCGTCACGCAGTTGCGCGATGGCCTGGACCAGCGCCGGCGCATTCACATCGAAACCATAGCCCAGCACGTGAATGGTCGCCCCGCCCCAGGTACAGGACAACTCGACCCCATTGACCAGTTGCATGCCCAGCGCCGTGGCGGCGCCACGGGCCTCGTCGAGGCCTTCGAGGGTGTCATGGTCGGTCAGGGCCAGGACTCGCACGCCGTGCTCGAACGCCCGCGCCACCAGAATCGCAGGCGCCAGGGCGCCATCGGAGGCCGTGCTGTGGCAGTGCAAATCGACATTCACGAGAGTTTGTTACCTCAAATCAGCTGGCCCTATCGCGGCCAAGGATGTTTGTTATTATGCCGCCACATCCCGCTCCTGGCTGCCACTGTGAAACAATTCATCGATTTCATCCCGCTGCTGCTGTTTTTCGTCGTCTACAAACTTGATCCCCGGAGCGTCGACATCGCCGGTCATTCCTTGACTGTAGGCGGTATCTACAGCGCCACCGCCGTGCTGATCATCAGTTCCCTGGTGGTGTACGGCGCGCTGTTCGTGTCCCAGCGCAAACTGGAGAAGAGCCAGTGGCTGACCCTGATCGCCTGCCTGGTGTTCGGCAGCCTGACCCTGGCATTCCACAGCGAGACCTTCCTTAAATGGAAGGCCCCGGTGGTCAACTGGCTGTTCGCCCTGGCCTTCATCGGCAGCCACTTCATCGGCGACCGCCTGCTGATCAAGCGCATCATGGGCCATGCCCTGAGCCTGCCGGAGGTGATCTGGACCCGCTTGAACATCGCCTGGATCGCCTTCTTCCTGTTCTGCGGGGCAGCCAACCTGTTCGTCGCGTTCACGTTCCAGGATTACTGGGTCGACTTCAAAGTCTTCGGCAGCCTGGGCATGACCCTGTTGTTCCTGATTGGCCAGGGCATCTACCTGTCTCGTCACCTGCACGATACCGACACCACCACGCCAAAAACCGAGGACTGACATGCTCTACGCAATCATTGCCACCGACGTCGCCAACTCCCTGGAAAAACGCCTGGCCACGCGCCCCGCGCACCTGGAACGCCTGCAAAAGCTCCAGGCCGAAGGCCGCGTGGTGCTGGCGGGCCCGCATCCGGCGGTCGACAGCGATGATCCGGGCGCCGCGGGGTTCAGCGGCAGCCTGATGGTGCTCGAGTTCGATTCCCTGGCCGAGGCGCAGGCCTGGGCCGAGGCCGACCCCTTCGTGGCGGCGGGCGTCTACGCCAATGTCGTGGTCAAGCCATTCAAGCAATCCATGCCGTAATCCCCCTGGGCGCGATGAGCCTGCACGGCTCATTGCGCTCAATTGCTCATTGTTCTCGTTTGCCTGCCGACAACCTGTCCAATCTCGATTGGAATTCAGGAGTTGCAATGCGCAAAGGTCCGTTGTGCCTGTTGTGGGTCACGTTGGCGATCGGGGCTCCCGCCCATGGCGAGGAAAGCACCGAGGGCAGTCATTCGGCGCCCTTGTCCCTGAGCGCCGGCAGCCAGATCGCCGAATTGCAGCAACGCTTGAAAGACAGCGAGCGCCAGCGCGAAGAACTGAGCAAACAACTGCAGAACGCCGACGGCGAGCGCGAAAGTGCCTTGCTGGGCCGATTGCGCCAGGAGAACCAGCGCCTGAAGCTGCAACTCAAGGAAGCCCAGGCCAGTCCCCTGCCACGCCTGTTGACCGAACAGCAGCAATGGTTCGTGGTGGGCGCCGGGGTAGCGCTATTGGCCCTGCTCTGCGGTATCTTTGCCAGCGGTGGACGTAGACGACGTCGGCAATGGCTAAATTGAGTGAGTCATGAGCGAGCTGTTACTGATAGATGATGACCAGGAGCTGTGCGAGCTCCTGGTGAGCTGGCTGGGCCAGGAAGGTTTCCAGGTCCGGGCCTGCCATGATGGCCAGAGTGCCCGCAAGGCGCTGGTCGACACCTCCCCCGCGGCGGTCGTGCTGGATGTGATGCTGCCCGATGGCAGCGGCCTGGAACTGCTCAAGCAATTGCGCAACGATCACCCGGAACTGCCGGTGGTGATGCTCTCGGCCCGGGGCGAACCGCTGGACCGCATCCTTGGCCTGGAACTGGGCGCCGACGATTACCTGGCCAAACCCTGCGACCCGCGAGAGCTCACCGCCCGCCTGCGCGCCGTGTTGCGCCGCAGCCACCCGACGGCGGTGTCCAGCCAGATCGAACTGGGCGACCTGACCTTCAGCCCGGTGCGTGGCGTGGTCAGCATCGACGAGCAGGAACAGACCCTCACCGTGTCCGAAAGCCGCCTGCTCGAAGCGTTGCTCAAACAACCGGGCGAGCCGCTGGACAAGCAAGAACTGGCGCAGATCGCCCTGGGGCGCAAGCTGACCCTCTACGATCGCAGCCTCGATATGCATGTCAGCAACCTGCGCAAGAAAATCGGCCCCCACCCCGACGGTCGCCCGCGCATCGTGGCGCTGCGCAGCCGTGGCTATTACTACAGTCTCTGAACACGACACCGATTCCTTTTGGCAAAGGGATGGGCTGCGGGAGCAAAGCTTGCTCGCGATGCAAGCGCCTCGGTTCCTCAGGGACCGCGTTGTATTCATCGCGGGCAAGCCTTGCTCCCACAGGATCTGTCGCCCCTGCGGTTTTGTCAGCCCTGCACCGGAACGTCTTTACCCAAGCTTTACCCAGCCCTGACCGCCGCTGACCTTGATCTCCGTAATCTGCACACATCCGGAACTGACCGGGAATGAGACAAGGAGAGACACCATGCGCAAGACCCTTATCGCTCTGATGTTCGCCGCCGCCCTGCCGACCGTGGCCATGGCCATGCCTGAAGGTCCCGGCCCGATGGGGCCGATGGACGGCCCGCGCCACGGCGGCCAGATGCACGACAAAGGCCCGTACAGCCAACTGGACCTGAGCCGTGAACAGCGCCAGCAGATCCGCAAGATCATGGACGAGCAGCGCCATGAACGCCGCGAGCTGATGGAGAAGTACCTGGCCAAGCTGTCGCCAGCCGACCAGAAAGCCATGCAGGACGAAATCGCGGCCCGCCATCAGAAAGTCGACGCCCAGATCCGCGGGCTGCTCAAGCCTGAACAGCAGAAAGAGTTCGACGCGATCCAGAAGAAACAGGCCGAGCGTCGCGCCGAATGGGCCGAATTCAAGGCCTGGAAAGCGCAACAGCCGCAAAAAGCGCAATAATGCGCTGACGTCACCCAGCCCAACGGCAAACCGCCGTTGGGCTTTCTTTGTTTTCGAGGATTTACCGTGCGTTCATTGTTCTGGCGCATCCTGGCCAGTTTCTGGCTGGCCATCGCCCTGGTTGCCGGGCTTTCGATTCTCATGGGCCACATGTTGAACCAGGACGCCTGGATCCTCAGCCGCCACCCGGGGCTCAACACCCTGGCCGAAGAATGGACGCAGACCTACGAAAGCCAGGGCGAAGACGCCGCCCAGGAGATCCTGCAACAGCGCAAGCGCCAGTACCACATCGATGTCCAGGTGCTCAACGAAAGCGGCGACCCGGTGGTGCGCGGCACCTTTCCACGCCGCGCCGCGGCGTTCGAGGCCCGGCAGAACAACGACGACCGGCGCCTGCCCTGGCGAAGACTGACCGACGAGTTCACCAGCGCCAAGAGCGGCGACACGTACCTGTTCATCTACCGCATTCCTCATCCCGAACTGGACGCCTGGCACCGCGAAAGCCTGCTCTGGCCCCTCAGCGCCCTGGGGATCGCGCTGGTGGTGCTGACCTTGTTCAGTCTGCTGGTGACCCTCTCCATCACCCGCCCGCTCAGTCGCCTGCGTGGTGCGGTGCACGACCTGGGCCAGGCCACTTATCAACAGAACAGCCTGGCCAAGCTGGCCAACCGGCGGGACGAGTTCGGCGTACTGGCCACCGATTTCAATCGCATGGGCGCCCGCCTGCAAAGCTTGATCGCCAGCCAGCGGCAACTGTTGCGCGACGTGTCCCACGAACTGCGTTCGCCCCTGGCGCGCTTGCGCATCGCCCTGGCACTGGCGGAACGGGCCAGCCCCCAAGAGCGCGAAAAACTCTGGCCGCGCCTGACCCGCGAATGTGACCGCCTGGAAGCGTTGATCAGCGAGATCCTGGTGCTGGCCCGGGTCGATGCCGACAACGCCAGCGCCGAAGAAATCGAGCTGAACAGCCTGCTGATCACCCTGCAAAAAGATGCGCAGCTGGCTTCGTCGGAGCAAAGCGTGCAGCTCAATGCCGAGCCGAACCTGAACCTCAAGGGCTGGCCGACCATGATCGAACGGGCGGTGGACAACCTGCTGCGCAACGCCCAGCGCTTCAACCCGATCGGGCAGCCGATCGAAATGCGCGCACAGCGCCAGGGCGAGCGGATCGTCATCAGCGTGCGCGACCATGGGCCGGGGGTGGAGGCCGAACACCTGGGCCAGTTGGGCGAACCGTTCTACCGCGCACCCGGACAGACCGCCGCCGGCCATGGCCTGGGCCTGGCCATCGCCCGGCGTGCGGCCGAGCGCCACGGCGGCGCGCTGGTACTGGGTAATCATCCTGGCGGGGGATTTATCGCGACGCTGGAACTGCCGTTGGTGCCGGGGGCAGTTGTCCAGCCGTGACATGCACTCAACACTGGCCTGTGGCGAGGGGATTTATCCCCGCTGGGCTGCGCAGCGGCCCCAAATGGCCAAGACGTGCATCAGAGAGAACGAGAGGGCCGCTTCGCGACCCAACGGGGATAAATCCCCTCGCCACACTGAATAGAACCAAACGCTAATTCCTCTTATTCAAACTGCCCGGCCCTGTTAGACTTTGCGCCCTTCTTTTACGTATCCCCAGGACGCCCGATGCCGTCGTTGCCTCTTCGTCTATGCGCACTGTTCATGGCCCTGGGCCTGAGTGCCTGTGACGATGCCCCGCGTTTCACCCAGGCCGAGCCCGGTGAAGCGCGATCCGGGGGCGCGACGACGGTCAGAAAGACCGACCAGAACGCCTTCTCCCTGCCCTCGGCCAACCTGCCGCCATCGCGACGGGTGGATTTCAGCGTCGGCAACAGTTTCTTCCGCAGCCCCTGGGTGATCGCCCCGTCGACCACGACCGCCCGCGATGGCCTCGGGCCGTTGTTCAACACCAACGCCTGCCAGAACTGCCACATCAAGGACGGTCGCGGCCACCCGCCGGCGCCGGACGCCACCACGGCGGTTTCCATGCTGGTGCGCCTGTCGATTCCCGACACGCCGGCCTACGCCAAGGTCATCGAACAACTGGGGGTCGTGCCCGAACCGGTGTATGGCGGCCAGTTGCAGGACATGTCCGTGCCCGGCGTGGCGCCCGAAGGCAAGGTGCGGGTCGACTACAGCCCCGTCCCCGTGCGCTTCGAGGACGGCACCCTGGTCGAGCTGCGCAAGCCCACCTTGCAGATCACCCAGCTCGGCTACGGGCCGATGCATCCGGACACGCGTTTCTCCGCCCGCGTCGCACCGCCGATGATCGGCCTCGGGCTGCTGGAGGCGATCCCCGACGACGCCATCCTGGCGAATGCCCAGGCCCAGGCGCAGGCGAAGAACGGCATCGCCGGGCGCCCCAACCAGGTCTGGGACGATGCCCAGCGGAAAACCGTACTGGGGCGGTTCGGCTGGAAGGCCGGGCAGCCCAACCTCAACCAGCAGAATGTCCACGCCTTTTCCGGCGACCTGGGCCTGACCACCCGCCTGCGCCCCTTCGACGACTGCACCGAGGCCCAGGTCGATTGCCGGCGCGCGCCCAACGGCCAGGGCCCCGGCGGTGAACCGGAAGTCAGCGACAACATCCTTAGACTGGTGCTGTTCTACAGCCGCAACCTCGCCGTGCCCGCCCGTCGCGAGGTGAACTCGGCCGAGGTGCTGGCGGGCAAGAACCTGTTCTTCCAGGCCGGTTGCCAGTCCTGCCACACGCCCAAGTACACCACGTCCGCCAACGCGGCCGAGCCGGAGCTGGCCAACCAGGTCATCCGCCCGTACACCGACCTGCTGTTGCACGACATGGGCGAGGGCCTGGCCGACAACCGCAGCGAATTCAAGGCCGGTGGACGCGACTGGCGCACGCCGCCCTTGTGGGGCATCGGCCTGACCGAGGCCGTCAACGGCCACACCCAGTTCCTGCATGACGGGCGCGCCCGCAACCTGCTCGAAGCCGTGCTCTGGCACGGCGGCGAAGCACAAGCGGCGCAGCGCCAGGTTCTATCGTTCGATGCCGGGCAGCGCGCCGCGTTGCTGGCCTTTCTCAATTCCCTATAACGAATTTCCGACAACGGGAGCCCGACATGTTTCGTCCCAAGCTGTTGTTCACCAGCCTCGCCGCCCTTGCCCTCGGCGCCTGCTCGCCCCAGGACCCGCAAGCGGTCACTTCGGCAGCCATCGCCAAGCAGGTGATCCTGCCGACCTACAGCCGCTGGGTCGACGCCGACCGGCAACTGGCGAGCAGCGCCCTGGCGTTCTGCCAAGGCAAGGAAACCCTGGAAACCGCCCGCGCCGATTTCCTCAAAGCCCAGAAGGCCTGGGCCGAGCTGCAACCGCTGTTGATCGGCCCGCTGGCCGAAGGCAACCGCACCTGGCAAGTCCAGTTCTGGCCGGACAAGAAGAACCTGGTGGGCCGCCAGGTCGAGCAATTGATCAACAGCGAACCGCAGATCGACGCCGCCGGCCTGGCCAAGTCCAGCGTCGTGGTCCAGGGCCTCTCGGCCTATGAGTACCTGCTGTTCGACGCCAGGATCGACATGGCCGACGCCGCGCAGAAGGCCAAGTACTGCCCGCTGCTGATCGCCATCGGCGAGCGCCAGAAGCAGTTGGCCGAGGAGATCCTGTCGCGCTGGAACACCAACGACGGCATGCTCGCCCAGATGAGCAAGTTTCCGAACCAGCGCTACGCCGATTCCCACGAAGCCATCGCCGACCTGCTGCGGGTCCAGGTCACCGCCCTCGACACCCTGAAGAAAAAACTCGGCACGCCGATGGGCCGCCAGACCAAAGGCGTACCGCAACCGTTCCAAGCCGACGCCTGGCGCAGCCAGTCTTCGCTGCAAGGCCTGGAAGCCAGCCTGAGCGCGGCTCGGACCGTCTGGGCAGGTGTGGACAACAAGGGCCTGCGCGGCTTGTTGCCAAGCGAACAGAAGCCCCTGGCCGACAAGATCGATGCGGCCTACGATGCATCGCTGAAACTGTTCGCCAGCACCCAGCGTTCGCTGACCGAAATGCTCAACGACGACGCCGGGCGCCAGCAACTCAACGATCTGTACGACAGCCTCAACGTCGTCCATCGCCTGCACGAAGGCGAACTGGCCAAGGCGCTGGGCGTCCAACTGGGCTTCAACGCCAACGACGGTGACTGATCATGCTTCGACGTCAGGCCCTGGCACTGGGCAGCTTCCTGCTCGGCGCCGTCACCCTGGGTGGCTGGACACTGTTCAAGCAAAAGGACAAGCAACCGCTGCTGCTGTCGGCACGGGACGATGGCAATGGCCAGCACTTCGCCGTGGGCTATCGACTGGACGGCACCCGGGCATTCGCCACCCAGGTCGGCCAGCGGTGCCATGACATCATCAACCATCCGACCCGGCCGATCGCCCTGTTCGTGGCCCGTCGTCCGGGCACCGAAAGCTACCTGATCGACCTGCGCGACGGCACGTTGCTGCAAACCCTCACCTCGCGGCCGGACCGGCATTTCTACGGCCACGCGGTGATCCACGGCAGCGGTGAATGGTTGTACGCCACCGAGAACGACACCCGGGATCCGGGGCGCGGCCTGTTGGGCGTGTACCGGTTCGACGGCGAACGGCTGGTCCACAGCGGCGAAATCCCCACCCATGGCATCGGCCCGCACCAGGTGTCATGGATGCCCGACGGCGAAACCCTGGTGGTGGCGAACGGCGGCATCCGCACCGAGGCCGAGAGCCGGGTCGAGATGAACCTTGACGCCATGGAGCCCAGCCTCGTGCTGATGCAACGCGACGGCACGCTGTTGAGCAAGGAAACCCTCGCCCAATCGATGAACAGCGTCCGGCACCTGGGGATTGCCAGCGACGGCACCATCGTTTCCGGCCAGCAATTCATGGGCGACGCCCACGAGTCTTCGCAACTGGTGGCGATCAAGCGGCCCGGCCAGCCATTCCAGGCCTTCCCGGTGCCCGAACAGCAATTGCAGGCGATGGCGCACTACACCGCCAGCGTCGCCGTGCACAGCGAGCTGCGCCTGGTGGCGCTGACCGCACCCCGTGGCAACCGCTTCTTCATCTGGGACCTGGACACCGGCGAAGCCCGCCTGGATGCGCCGCTGCCGGACTGTGCGGGGGTGGGCGCCGTGGCCGACGGGTTCGTCGTGACCTCGGGCCAGGGTCGTTGCCGTTATTACGATTGTCGACAGACACAACTGGTTGCAAAACCATTGGATCTGCCGGCAGGGCTCTGGGACAACCATTTGCATCTGGTCTGAGGCCAACGTGCAAGGTACGGGCGCCAAGCGCCCGTAAACCCAGGAATATTCCCACACGACACGGCGCCCATGTCCGTCTGGAAACCCCGTCGCACTCGGAGTAATGTGCCCGCCTGATTGTCTTTTCTCTCGGGCTTTCCAAGGAAGTGGAACATGCTGCGACGCCGCATGCTGATCATGTTGGGTGTTGTCCTGCTGGTGGTGCTGTTGCTGGCCGGCTACAAGGCCTTCTCCGTCTACCAGCAGATCCAGATGTTTTCTGCGCCGAAACCACCGGTCAGCGTGGCCGTGGCCACGGCGGTCGAGCAACCCTGGCAAGCCCGCCTGCCCGCCGTCGGCAGCCTCAAGGCCCTGCAAGGCGTCGACCTGAGCCTGGAAAACTCCGGGACCGTGCGCAAGGTCCTGTTCCAGTCCGGGCAGAAGGTCAAGGTTGGCCAACCGCTCCTGCAACTGGACAGCGACGTCGAAAGCGCCTTGCTGGAAACCGCCGAGGCCGACCTTGGCCTGTCGCAACTGGACTTCGGGCGCGGCCGGCAGCTGGTCGGCAGCCAGGCGATCTCCAAGGGCGAGTTCGACCGACTCTCGGCACAGTTGAAAAAGAACCAGGCCACGGTCAACCAGCTCAAGGCCGCGCTGGCCAAGAAAGAGATCGTCGCCCCGTTCAGCGGCACCATCGGCATTCGCCAGGTGGACGTCGGCGACTACCTGGCCAGCGGCACGGTCATCGCCACCCTGCAAGACCTCAGCAGCCTGTACGTGGATTTCCATGTGCCCGAGCAAACGGTGCCCAGGCTTGCCGTTGCCCAGCCGGTCAACGTCAGCGTCGCGGCTTATCCCGGGCAAACCTTCATCGGCGCCATCAGCGCGATCAACCCCAAGGTCGAGGACAGCACCCGCAACGTGCTGGTGCGCGCGACCCTGGCCAACCCCGACGGCAAGTTGCTGCCGGGCATGTTCGCCGACCTGCAGGTGATCCTGCCGGATGTGGCCAACGCCGTCGTCGTACCGGAAAGCGCCGTGACCTACACCCTCTACGGCAACTCCATGTACGTGGTGACGCCGAAGAAAGCCACCGACGGCAGCGTCGAGAAGGACGACAAAGGCCAACCGGCGCTGATCGTCGAGCGGCGCTTCGTCGAGACCGGTGAGCGCCGTGATGGCAAGGTATTGGTCCACAAGGGCGTGCAGAGCGGTGAACAGGTCGTGGTTGCCGGCCAGATCAAGCTCGACAACGGTACGGCCATCGCCATCAGCGACGACAAGACCCTGACCGAACAGAACAGCCCGCCGCGCGCGGACTGATCAAGGAATCCCCATGGCCTTTACCGATCCGTTCATCCGCCGCCCGGTGCTCGCCACCGTGGTCAGCCTGTTGATCGTGCTGCTGGGCTTCCAGGCCTGGAGCAAGCTGCCCCTGCGCCAGTACCCGCAAATGGAAAACGCCCTGATCACGGTGACCACCGCCTACCCCGGGGCCAACGCCGAGACCATCCAGGGCTACATCACCCAGCCGATGCAGCAGAGCCTGGCCAGTGCCGAAGGCATCGACTACATGACGTCGGTCAGTCGCCAGAATTTCTCGGTGATCTCGGTCTACGCCCGCATCGGCTCCAACAGCGACCGGCTCTTCACCGAACTGCTGGCCAAGGCCAACGAGGTCAAGAACCAGCTGCCCCAGGACGCCGAGGACCCGGTGCTCAGCCGCGAGGCCGCCGACGCCTCGGCGCTGATGTACATCAGTTTCTTCAGCAAGGAACTGAACAACCCGCAGATCACCGACTACCTGTCACGGGTCATCCAGCCCAAGCTGGCGACATTGCCGGGCATGGCCGAAGCCGAGATCCTCGGCAACCAGGTCTTCGCCATGCGCCTGTGGCTCGACCCCGTCAAGCTCGCCGGTTTCGGCCTGACCGCCAGCGACGTGACCAACGCCGTGCGCCAGCAGAACTTCCTCTCCGCCGCCGGTGAGGTGAAGGGCGAGTACGTGGTCACCAGCATCAATGCCAACACCGAGCTCAAGTCCGCCGAGGCCTTCGCCGCGATTCCGCTCAAGACCGAGGGCGACAGCCGTGTGTTGCTGCGGGATGTGGCGCGGGTGGAAATGGGCGCCGAGAACTACGACACCATCAGCTCCTTCGGCGGCACGCCCTCGGTGTACATCGGGATCAAGGCCACGCCTGGCGCGAACCCGCTGGACGTGATCAAGGAAGTGCGCAAGCTCATGCCGGAGCTGGAGGCCCAGCTACCGACCAACCTGAAAGCCGAGATCGCCTACGATGCCACCCTGTTCATCCAGGCCTCCATCGACGAGGTGGTGAAGACCCTGTTCGAGGCGGTGCTGATCGTCATCGTCGTGGTGTTCCTGTTCCTCGGTGCCCTGCGTTCGGTGCTGATCCCGGTGGTGACCATCCCGCTGTCGATGATCGGCGTGATGTTCTTCATGCAGTTGATGGGCTACTCGATGAACCTCCTGACGCTGCTGGCGATGGTGCTCGCCATCGGCCTGGTGGTGGACGACGCCATCGTGGTGGTGGAGAACATCCACCGGCACATCGAGGAAGGCAAGACCCCGTTCGACGCCGCGCTGGAAGGCGCGCGGGAAATCGCCATGCCGGTGGTCTCGATGACCATCACCCTGGCGGCGGTGTACGCGCCGATCGGCCTGCTCGAAGGGCTGACCGGGGCCCTGTTCAAGGAGTTCGCCCTGACCCTGGCCGGCGCGGTGGTGATTTCCGGGGTCGTCGCCCTGACCCTGTCGCCCATGATGTGCGCCCTGCTGCTGCGCCACGACGAGAACCCCACGGGGCTGGCCCACCGGCTGGACATGGTCTTCGAGCGCTTGAAGGGCCGTTACCAGCGCATGCTCCACGGCACGCTCGATGCGCGGCCGGTGGTGCTGGTGTTCGCGGTGATCGTCCTGCTGCTGATTCCGGTGCTGATCATGTTCACCAAGTCCGAACTGGCCCCCGACGAGGACCAGGGCATCATCTTCATGATGGCCAACTCGCCGAAGACCACCAACCTCGACTACCTGAACGCCTACACCGACCACTTCATCACGGTCTTCAAGGAATTCCCCGAGTACTATTCCTCGTTCCAGATCAATGGCTACAACGGCGTGCAGTCCGGCATCGGCGGTTTCCTGCTCAAGCCGTGGAACGAGCGCAGCCGCACCCAGATGGAAATCCTGCCGGAGGTCCAGGCCAAGCTCGAAAGCATCCCCGGCCTGCAGATCTTCGGCTTCAACCTGCCCTCGCTGCCGGGCACCGGCGAAGGCCTGCCATTCGCCTTCGTGATCAACTCGCCGAAGGATTACACCACCCTGCTGCAAATCGCCGAGCGGGTGAAAAACCGAGCCATGGAGTCCGGCAAGTTCGCCTTCATGGACATTGACCTGGCATTCGACAAACCCGAGGTCGTGGTCGACATCGACCGTGCCAAGGCGGCGCAGATGGGGGTCTCGATGCAGGACCTGGGCGGCACCCTGGCGACCCTGCTGGGGGAGGCCGAGATCAACCGCTTCACCATCGAGGGACGCAGCTACAAGGTCATCGCCCAGGTCGAACGACCGTTTCGCGACAACCCCGACTGGCTGAACAACTACTACGTGAAAAACACCCAGGGCGAACTGCTGCCGCTGTCGACCTTGATCAAGGTCAGCGACCGGGCGCGCCCACGGCAGTTGAACCAGTTCCAGCAGCTCAACGCCGTCACGATCTCGGGCTTCCCCATCGTGAGCATGGGCGAAGCCATCGAGACGGTCCGCCAGATCGCCCGGGAAGAAGCGCCGGCGGGGTTCGCCTTCGATTACGCCGGGGCTTCGCGGCAGTTCGTGCAGGAAGGCAGCGCCTTGTGGGTCACCTTTGGCCTGGCCCTGGCGATCATCTTCCTGGTGCTGGCCGCCCAGTTCGAAAGCTTCCGGGACCCACTGGTGATCCTGGTGACGGTGCCACTGTCGATTTGCGGCGCCTTGATTCCGCTGTTCCTGGGCTGGTCGAGCATGAACATCTACACCCAGGTGGGCCTGGTGACGCTGATCGGCCTCATCAGCAAGCACGGCATCCTGATCGTCGAGTTTGCCAACCAGTTGCGCAAGGAACAGGGCCTGGCCCCACGGGAAGCGGTGGAACAAGCCGCCTCGATCCGTCTGCGGCCGGTGCTGATGACCACCGCGGCGATGGTGTTCGGCATGGTGCCGCTCATCCTCGCCACAGGTGCCGGGGCGGTGAGTCGCTTCGACATTGGCACGGTCATCGCCACCGGGATGTCGATTGGCACCTTGTTCACATTGTTCGTGCTGCCCTGCGTCTACACGCTGCTGGCGAAGCCGGACAAGCCCTAAGACCCGTCCCTGGCGGGCGCTCTTTGGCCTGTGGATGATGGGTGCGGAGGTTCAACGCCAGGGAATCGAAAGCCCAAAGATAAAGGCCTCGCAATAGCGAGGCCTTTATTCCGGCTTCATCATCCTCAACTCTGCGGCCTCATCCCTTGGGAAAGACTGAACATGAACAGCAGCAGATCATCGTCCGGCCGGGTCACTTCGCTGACCTTTGCCACACGGGGCAAAGGACATTGCGCATCCGCCTTGGAAACACCGATGATCTGCGAGCGTGGCTGTTCCCAGACAGCCACCGCCATTGACGCAACTGCCAGGGCACCCACTAAAAACACACCTCTAGCAATTTCTAGTTTCATCGCTATAAACCCTTGATAGCGCTGCCAAACGCCGTCTCGTAAAAGTAGACGAGTTTTTTCCAGTCGGCGTCGCTGAACGACGAATGGCGCCGCAGCTGCTTCATGTCATGGGAGGCCGCCTGGCGAGCCGTCAGGCGCCGGCGACATTTCTCCAGGTCCAGCAGCGCCACCTCGGGCTTAGCCGCCTCGCCCTCCCCGGTCACACGCACGAAGACATGCTTGATGTAGATGCAGCTGTGTTGCCAGCGCCCCCTGTGCATCCGGGCCAGGTTTTCCGCCAGCTCCCGGAGGATCTGGTCATGCACCGCTTCGCCATGGCGCTCGCGGCCGCCGCCGGCGTACCAGTGTTCGATCTCTTCGAAGCCTTCCAGCGCACGGGTCACCAGCAGCGCCCGCCATTTGTGCTCCGGGTCTGGCTGGGCACCGCAGAACACCAGCTCGGGTACCCGGACGTTGAGTCGGGGCAACGCCAGCAGCGCGTCCTGCTCACGCAGCACCGTCGGGCGACCGAACGGGTGCAGCCAACTGCGATAGATGTGTCCGGTCTGGCGCTTGGCATACAGCAACTCGCCGTCCTTGCCGGTGATCCGCTGTACGCCGCTTTCGCCACCACGTCGTACGTTGGGCTCCTCTACCCACTCACCCTGCAAGCTCCAGAAATAATCGAAGCTGTTGCGGGGGATTCCTGATGCCTCTGCTACCTGCACAACCATGCTTTTACCTCTTGCGTAATACATAAACTCGCCACATGGCATAGAGCGGTAGGAAATCCAGTCGTTCCTGAATACGGAACCCGGCCTGGTGAAACTCCTCTTCTACTGTAGCAACCGGTAACACAAATCGATTCTGGTAGTCTTTCTGCCCACGAGTGCGTTCCTGTCGCTTGCGTTTCCAAGCCTTGAAATTACCGTCGACCCACAATGAAACGATCACACTGTCGCGGCTGACCCGCTCGAATTCCTTGAGGATCGTCAGTCGATGCGCGGATTCACCGATGTGATGCAACAGTCGCATGCAAAAAATGCTGTCGACGGCGTTATCAGGCAAGGCGATGTCGAACGCAGATGTGTGCAAGGGTTGTACCCGTTTCACCACATCACTGGGTTGAGACGTCATGGCCGTCTTGAGCATGGCCTCGGAATTGTCTGCACCGATGATCACACGGTTCGGCTTTTCGGCCAGCAAGGGCCAGAAACGCCCGGCACCGCAAGGCAGGTCCAGCACCAGGCCCGGATCGCCGACAAGCGCCAGTGCCCGTCGGGCCAATTGTTGGTCTCGCAGATTGGAAAGGCGGCGACTCAAGCCATTGCGATGCTTGTGAAAGTATTTGCGAGCGTGCTGCTCGTCATATTTTTCGGAAAAATCCAGCTTGATGGGTTTGGACATTGTGGGGGCCTCCAATACAGATGCGCCCCACCTTATGAATCGACATGTCATCTCTTTGTGAAAACAAAGTCATGTACACGCCACCAATAGTTACAAGATTTGTCCACAATCAGGCCCCAACCGTCGGGTTCAACGCCACTTCGAAACGGCAGCCGTTAGGCTCCATGGTGCTGAGGCTCACGGTCCAGCCCTGGTTCTCGCAGATCCGCTGGACCAGCGACAGCCCCAGGCCCAGGCCCTCGCCGCGCTGCTCGTTACCGCGCACGAACGGTTCGAACATCGCCTCGCGCTTTTCTTCCGGAATACCCACGCCGCTGTCTTCGACCACGAAACCGGTGGCGGTCAACGAGAGGCGGATAAAGCCCTGGTCGGTGTAATGCAGGGCATTGCGCAGCAGATTCCCCATCACGGCGGTCAGGAACGTGGCGTTGTACTGCGTCTCCAGGGTTTGCCCCGGCTCGAAGATCAACGTCAGGCCCTTGGATTCGATGGCCGAGCGCCACACCCCAAGAAGATTCTCGGCCACTTGCGCAAGGGTCGCTCGAGGGGACATTCCATTGTCTTCGCGTCGAGCCCTGGCGAGCATCAGGAAGGTCTGCACCAACTCGCGCATTTCCTCGCTGGCGCGGTTGATCCGCTCGACCTGGGTCCGACCGCGCTGGTCCAGTGCCGGGTTTTCCAGCAACAGTTCGCAAGAGGTCGCCAGGACCATCAACGGGGTGCGCAACTCATGGCTCACGTCACTGGTAAACAGTCGTTCGCGGGTCAGTGCCTGGCGCAGTTGACCCAGTGTCGCGTCGAACGCCACGGCCAGTTCGCCCACTTCATCGGCGGCATAATCCGGCGCCAGTGGTGGGGCAAGCCCGAGCAACTGGTCGCGGTGCCGCACTTGCCGAGCCAGGCGAACCACCGGCGCCATCACCCGACGTGCCAGGACCCAACCCAGAAACACCGCCAGCGCCAGGCTGAGCACGAAGCCCACCAGCACCACGGCGAACAGCACCCGTTCGCGCTCCTCGAAGTCGCTCTGGTCCTGGAGCAGGACGTAGTGCCGGCCGTCCACGATCTCGACCATGGCGTGATAGGACAATTGTTCGCGAAACACTTCGTGAAAACCGCGCTCCAGGTGGCGCAGGTCCTTGGGCAGCTCGAAATCCCCGGGGCCGCCGCTGAAATAGAACAGTTGGTCGGGTTCCGGGCGATGGTTCCAGTCCGCGACGCTGTCCATCAGCAACAGGCGTTGCAGGTCGCCGCCCAGCCCGGCGGAAATCAGTTTTTCCTCGACCAGATGGACGGTCGCCACGATGCCCATGGCGAACGCTCCTGCCACCAGCGCGCTCATCAACGCAAAGGCGATGATGATCCGCTGGGCAAGGCTTTGCTTAAACTCCATCGCGGCCCTCGGCCAAGCGATAACCGACGCCGTGCACGGTGTGCAGCAGGGGTTTGTCGAACGGTTTGTCGATGACCTGGCGCAGCTGATGGACATGGCTGCGCAGGCTGTCGCTGTCCGGGCAATCATCGCCCCAGAGCGCTTCTTCGAGGATCTCCCGGCGCAACACGTGGGGGCTTTTCTGCATCAATACCGCCAGCAACTTCAGGCCGACGGGGTTGAGCTTGAGCAGCTTGCCCTCGCGGGTCACTTCCAGGGTGTCGAGGTCGTAGCTCAGGTCACCGACCTGCAACGCCCGTCGCCCCCCGCCCTGGGCCCGGCGCATGACCGCCTCGATCCGCGCCGCCAGTTCCGACAGGGCAAAAGGCTTGATCAAGTAATCGTCGGCCCCGGACTTGAAACCTTGCAGGCGATCGTCCAACTGGTCCCGGGCAGTGAGCATGATCACCGGGGTGTCGCGGCGGGCGTCTTCGCGCAGCCGCTTGCACAAGGTGTAGCCGTCGATGCCCGGCAGCATGATGTCGAGCACGATCAGGTCGTAGTGCTCGGTCGCGGCCAGGTGCAACCCCGACAGACCGTCCTGGGCGCAATCGACGGTGTAGCCCTTGAGCCCCAGGTAATCGGCCAGGTTGGCCAGGATGTCGCGGTTGTCTTCGACCAATAGAATTCGCATGGGCACCTCTGCGTATACAGGTAACGGCCGTCTTGGCCCGCGCAGCTTACGGGCAATAGCCAGCCAGGGCTAGGGCAGGATGCAGCGCGAGTCAAGACTTCCGGGCAATGAAATCAATAATGAGTTTTTCACCGTCGGTTCACAACCTGACTACAGTAAGGGGGCGACACTTTCGCGCTATCGATTTGATCTATAAAGGAATGCGTTAAATGGACTTTATGAAAACGGCGCCGATGCGCTACTTGCTGCTGATTGCCAGTAGTTGGCTACTGGTGTTCCTCCTGACCCGAACGGTGCTGCTGCTGACTCATCTGGATGAGGCCGGCGGCAGCACATTGGCCATGTTCGGCATGGGTTTACTGTATGACCTGGGCTTCCTGGCCTATGCGATCCTGCCCATGGGCCTGTACCTGCTGCTGTGCCCGCCAGCCCTGTGGCGTCGCCGTGGCCATCGCTGGTTCCTCCAGGGGTTGTTGACCCTCAGTGTGTTCGCGATGTTGTTCGTCTCGGTGGCCGAATGGCTGTTCTGGGATGAATTCGGCGTGCGCTTCAACTTCATTGCCGTCGACTACCTGGTCTATTCCGATGAAGTGCTGAACAACATCTTGGAGTCGTACCCGATCGGCACGCTGCTGAGCGTTCTTGCCGTGGTGGCCCTGGGCTTGGGCCTGGCCTTGCGCAAGCCGCTCAATGCCGCGCTGGACGCTCCGTTGCCAACCGTGGGCGGACGCTTGGCCAGCGTACTGGGCCTGCTGCTCGTCGCCGGCCTGAGCCTGCAGTTGCTCAGCCAGGATGCGCCACGTGTGCAAGGCGGTAACGCCTATCAGAACGAACTGGCGAGCAATGGCCCGTACCAGTTCTTCGCGGCGTTTCGTAACAACGAACTGGACTACGGACAGTTCTACAGCAGCTTGACCCCAGCCACGGTCGCCGAGCAGATTCGCACCGAACTGAACGAACCCGACGCTCGCTTCATCGCAGAAGATCCGCAAGATATCCGTCGCATGGTCAACAATCCCGGCACCGCTCGCAAACTGAACATCGTGCTGGTCACCATTGAAAGCCTCAGCGCCAAATACCTGGGTAGCAACGGCGACAACCGCAACCTGACCCCTAACCTGGATGCCCTGCGCAAGCAAAGCCTGTACTTCAGCAACTTCTACGCCACCGGCACCCGCACCGATCGCGGCCTGGAAGCCATTACCCTGTCGATTCCACCGACCCCGGGGCGCTCCATCGTCAAGCGCATTGGCCGTGAAAGCGGCTTCGCCAGCCTGGGTCAGCAACTGACAGCCGTCGGCTACGACAGCGTATTCGTCTACGGCGGGCGCGGTTACTTCGACAACATGAACGCTTTTTTCAGCAGCAACGGCTATCGTGTCGTCGATCAGACCAGCGTCGATGAGTCCGAGATCCACTTCAAGAATGCCTGGGGCATGGCCGACGAGGACCTGTACAAGCAGACCTTGAAACTGGCGGACGCCAATTACGCCCAGCAGCGACCCTTTCTGTTGCAGTTGATGACCACGTCCAACCACCGCCCCTATACCTACCCGGAAAATCGGATCGACATCAAATCCGGCAACGGTCGTGACGGCGCGGTCAAATACACCGACTACGCCATCGGCCAGTTCCTGGAACAGGCCCGGCAAAAACCGTGGTTCGACGACACGCTCTTCGTGTTCGTGGCCGACCACACCGCTGGCAGCGCCGGCAAGGAGGACCTGCCGATCAGCAACTACCAGATCCCGCTGTTCATCTATGCCCCCAAGCTGATCGAGCCTGGCGAGAACCGCCAGCTCGCCAGCCAGATCGATCTCGCACCGACCTTGCTCGGGTTGCTGAACCTGGAGTATCAATCGACGTTCTTCGGCCGCAACGTGTTGCAGAACAACCCATTGCCACCCCGCGTGGTCGTGGGCAACTACCAACACCTGGGGTTGTTCGACGGCAAGGACCTGGCGATCCTCAGTCCGCGCCAGGGGCTACGTCGCCACGACGACGCGTTGACCGAGAGCCGCGAGTACCGGGTCGGCAGCGACGACCCCTTGATCCGTCGAACCATTACGTATTACCAAACCGCCAGTTATGGCTTCAAGCAACAGCTGCTTGGCTGGAAAGCACCCAGGGAAGGTGGCGAGCAAGTCAGCGAACGTTAACCGGGCTGCCCCAGGCCGATACCTGGGGCAGCATTTTGTTCAGGATCTGTCATGTCATCGAATGCTGCACGCGTCACCCCTCGTCCACTGAACCCCTGGCTGTGTCTCGGAATTCCCGCCGTTACAGCGCTGATCCTGATCGTGCTGGAATGGACCGACCTGGACATGGACCTGGCACGAGTTCTCTATGATCCAGCCACTGGTGATTTCATCGGGCGCCACAGTTACTTCCTGGAGAACATTCTTCACGACCGGGCGAAACAAGTGGTCATCGCGTTTTCCGTGCTGGCCATCCTGGGGTTCATCGCCACGTTTTTCGTGGCCCGGCTCAAACCGTTCAAACGGGAACTGGGTTGCCTGGTGTTGTCCCTGGCATTGGCTACCTCCTTCGTCACGCCAATGAAAGCGGTCACGGCCGTGCAATGCCCCTGGAGCCTGAAGGAATTCGGCGGCAAGGAAACCTACAGCGAGTTGCTGAGCCCACGCCCGGCCACCGACAAACCCGGCCGCTGCTGGCCCGGCGGCCATGCCGCCACCGGTTTCACCCTGTTCGCGCTGTTTTTCGTATTGCGTGACCGCCGGCCGCGCCTGGCCCGCCGGGCCTTCATATTCGCCTTCGGCTTGGGAACAGTGTTTTCCATCGGGCGGATGATGCAGGGGGCGCACTTCTTCTCCCACAACGTGTGGACGGCGGTGTTCTGCTGGTTGATTTGCCTGGGTTGCTATTACTTCGTCCTGTACCGCCCGGCCACCAGGGCCGAAGGCATGGCGCTGCCCAAGCCCGTCAACGCCTGAACAGCGCCCCCTGTGGGAGCGAGCCTGCTCGCGATGGCGACGGGGCATTCAATACCTGTGCAACAGGACCGCCGCCTTCGCGAGCAGGCTCGCTCCTACCGATGGATCGGTATCCGGCAGAACAGATAGGCAGCTGTCAGGCCGTCATCGCGAGCAAGCTCGCTCCCACAGGGAGACAGGCGTCGCGTGATGGATTCAAGGCAATAAAAAACCCCGCCTGCTTTCGCAAGGCGGGGTTTTGCGTTACGGGGTAAGGCTGGCTTACATCATGCCGCCCATGCCACCCATGCCGCCCATGTCTGGCATACCGCCGCCAGCTGCACCTTCTTTCTTCGGTGCGTCAGCCACGGCCGCTTCGGTGGTCAGGATCAGGCCGCCGATGGAAGCCGCTGCCTGCAGGGCCGAACGGGTGACCTTGGTTGGGTCCAGGATACCCATTTCGATCATGTCGCCGTACTCGCCAGAAGCAGCGTTGTAGCCGAAGCTGCCTTCGCCGTTCTTGACCTTGTCGACCACTACGCTTGGCTCGTCGCCGGAGTTGGCAACGATCTGGCGCAGAGGTGCTTCAACGGCGCGACGCAGAACAGCGATACCCACGTTCTGGTCGGCGTTGTCGCCCTTGAGTTCGGTCAGGGCTTCCAGTGCGCGGATCAGCGCAACGCCACCGCCAGGTACCACGCCTTCTTCAACGGCCGCACGGGTCGCGTGCAGGGCGTCTTCAACGCGGGCTTTCTTCTCTTTCATTTCAACTTCGGAACCGGCGCCAACCTTGATCACTGCGACGCCGCCGGACAGCTTGGCCAGGCGCTCTTGCAGTTTTTCACGGTCGTAGTCCGAGGAAGTTTCAGCCACCTGGGCACGGATCTGGTTGATGCGTGCTTCGATGTCGCCTTGAACGCCAGCACCGTCGACGATGATGGTGTTCTCCTTGGACAGGGTCACGCGCTTGGCGTTACCCAGGTGCTCCAGGGTGGTGCTTTCCAGGCTCAGGCCGATCTCTTCGGAGATCACGGTACCGCCGGTCAGGACGGCGATGTCCTGCAGCATGGCCTTGCGGCGGTCGCCGAAGCCAGGGGCCTTGACCGCGGCAACCTTGACGATGCCACGCATGTTGTTCACGACCAGGGTCGCCAGGGCTTCGCCTTCGACGTCTTCGGCCACGATCAGCAGTGGGCGACCGGCTTTGGCAACGGCTTCCAGCACGGGCAGCATTTCGCGGATGTTGGAGATCTTCTTGTCGACCAGCAGGATCAGCGGGCCATCCAGCTCGGCCACCATGGTGTCCGGCTTGTTGACGAAGTAAGGCGACAGGTAGCCACGGTCGAACTGCATGCCTTCGACGACGGACAGTTCGTTTTCCAGGCCCGAGCCTTCCTCAACGGTGATCACGCCTTCTTTACCGACTTTTTCCATGGCTTCGGCAATGATGTCGCCGATGGAGTTGTCGGAGTTGGCGGAGATGGTGCCCACCTGGGCGATGGCCTTGAAGTCGGCGCAAGGCTTGGACAGGCCCTTGAGTTCCTTGACGATGGCGATGGTCGCCTTGTCGATACCGCGCTTGAGGTCCATCGGGTTCATGCCGGCAGCGACGGCTTTCAGGCCTTCGTTGACGATCGACTGGGCCAGGACGGTGGCGGTGGTGGTGCCGTCGCCGGCGTCATCGTTGGCACGGGAGGCAACGTCCTTGACCAGCTGCGCGCCCATGTTCTCGAAACGGTCTTCCAGCTCGATTTCCTTGGCTACGGAAACGCCGTCCTTGGTGATGGTCGGAGCGCCGAAGCTCTTCTCGATGATCACGTTGCGGCCTTTCGGGCCCAGGGTCGCTTTTACTGCGTCAGCCAGGACGTTGACACCGGTGAGCATTTTCTTGCGGGCGGAATCGCCGAATTTAACTTCTTTAGCAGCCATGATCGATATTCCTTAAATACTGTGTAGTAGCGGGAAAAATGGGCGGGGAAATCAGCCTTCGATAACAGCGAGGATCTCGTTCTCGCTCATTACCAACAGGTCTTCGCCGTCGACTTTCACGGTGTTGCTGCCGGAGTAAGGGCCGAACACAACCTTGTCACCCACTTTCACGGCCAGCGCACGCACTTCACCGCTGTCCAGCACGCGGCCGGTACCTACAGCGAGAACTTCACCGTGGTTGGCTTTTTCAGCAGCCGAACCTGGCAGGACGATACCGCCAGCGGTTTTCTTCTCTTCTTCGCTGCGACGGATGACGACGCGGTCATGCAGAGGACGAAGCTTCATTGTCGATCTCTCCTAATTTTTGGTTTTCATCGGCCGGTGTAGTCCCGGCGGGTTTAACAAAGCCGGCGAAGCCGGGTGCGGTTCGTCAGTCGAACCGCGGAAGTCTGTCCGGTGTTGCCACCGGAAACCTTGCGGTGACCCATACATAGGGGCGCCCAAGGCGATTACAAGGGCCGGGTGGAAAATTTTTTATGTCCGCGCCTGAACGAACACGGCGCCCGAAGGCGCCGTGTTGGAGGTGTCACTTGGAGTCGCGGTGTTCGAATTCGCCTTCGATCACGTTCGGCTCGCGGCCCACCGGTTCTCGCGGGGCGGGGCCGCCACGGGGCTGGAGGTCATCGGCGAACGCGCGCTGGCGCATCGCCTGTTCCTCGGCGCGCTGGCGCATCTTGTTGGCGAGCATCCGCCGGGTGAATGGCAGCAGCAGGACCAGGCCGAGCACGTCGCTGATGAAACCTGGCAGGATCAACAGGCCGCCACCCAAGGCCAGCATCAGGCCTTCCAGCATGGTCTGGGCCGGCAACTCGCCGCGATTCAGGCTTTCACGGGCACGCAAGGCCGTGGCGAGGCCGGCGATGCGCAGCACGAACACGCCGAGCATCGAGCCGAGAATGACTAGCAGCAGCGCCGGGAAAAACCCGACCGCACCGCTGACCTTGACGAATACGAACAGCTCCAACACCGGGAACAGCAGAAAGAGCAATAAAAAAGGGCGCATCAAAAGGTTCCTCAACGCAAGAATGCCTTGCTATCAAACCCTAAATGACGTCGCCCTTTCGTGAATTCAAGCATCGGCCCCTGCATTTTTCGGCCATTGCTCGGCGTGAGCCAGGTAAACCAAGGCTTCGCGCACTTGTGTCGGCGTGTTGCAAGGCGTGGGAAACGCCAGCCAGTACAGCCCTTGGCCAATGCGCAGGTGCATGCCTTCGCTGTCGATGCCGACCAGCCGCGCCGGTTCGTGGTCCGGCAGCCCGGCCAGGGCTACGTAGTGGGCGATGGCCTTGGCGTGGTCGGCGTTCATGTGCTCGATCATCCCCGCCTCGGCCTTGCCGGCAAAGGGGTTGGCCAAGGTGAGCTGGTCGATCCAGTGGATGGCGCCGAAGCCGCCGATATAGCGGTGACGCACCGGGTTGAGCACCCAGAAATCGAAATCGTGGGCCTGGTGATAGTTCTGGGATTCGGGGAAATAGCGGTAATAACGCTCGGCGGCCGCCTCGATGGCGGCGCCGTCTTCGAGTTGCTGCGCCTGGGCCAGGCAGGTCAGGCGCCCCACGGCCTGCACATCTTCGGCACCACGCTCGCCCACCAGCAGCGAGCATTTGGGATCTTTCTGCAGGTTGTGGGTGTGCTGGGCGATGCGGCTGATCAGGATCAACGGCCGACCCTGCTCGTCCAGGCAGTACGGCACGACGGAGCCGAACGGAAACCCGGGCATGGATTTGGAATGGGTGGAGAGCACTCCACGGTATTCCTTGAGCAACAGCTCTCGGGCATGCTTGGCAGCTTCAACGCTCAATTTATGACTCCTTCAACTAAATTCGTCTTGAATACGATCAAGCAGCTGGACTATGTTCCCAGGTGCCGTCGGACAGGTCTTCGGTGCAGCGGTCCAGTCGCTGCCCGGGAGCGCCCGTCCACCCAACTCTCTCAACCGCTTCGCCATGCCGGGACACGCACATGCAACTCACTGACAAAGTAATCATTATCACTGGCGGTTGCCAGGGCCTGGGTCGCTCCATGGCCGAGTACCTGGCGCGCAAGGGCGCGAAACTGGCCCTGGTCGACCTCAGCCAGGAAAAACTCGACCAGGCGGTGGCCGCTTGCGTGGCCATAGGTGTCGAAGCCCGGGCGTACCTGTGCAACGTCGCCAATGAAGAACAAGTGTGCGACATGGTCGCCCGGGTAGCCGAGGATTTCGGCGCGATCCACGGCTTGATCAACAACGCCGGGATCCTGCGCGACGGCTTGCTGCTCAAGGTCAAGGACGGCGAGATGAGCAAGATGAGCCTGGCCCAGTGGCAAGCCGTGATCGACGTCAACCTCACCGGCGTGTTCCTGTGCACCCGCGAAGTGGCGGCGAAAATGGTCGAGTTGAAGAACAGCGGCGCGATCATCAACATTTCCTCGATTTCCCGCGCCGGCAACGTCGGCCAGACCAACTATTCCGCCGCCAAGGCCGGCGTGGCCGCTGCCACCGTGACCTGGGCCAAGGAACTGGCGCGCTACGGCATACGCGTCGCCGGCATCGCCCCGGGGTTCATCGAGACTGAAATGACCCTGGGCATGAAACCCGAGGCCCTGGAAAAGATGACCTCGGGTATCCCGCTCAAGCGCATGGGCAGGCCCGAGGAGATCGCTCACTCGGCGGCGTACATCTTCGAGAACGACTACTACACCGGCCGGATCCTGGAGATGGATGGCGGGTTGCGGATCTAAGCCCACCGCCTAACAAAATCTGGGAGCGAGCCCTGGGAGCACAGCTTGCTCGCGATAGCGGTTCTACCGCCAACAAATGTGTTGTAGGTAACGCCGCCATCGCGAGCAAGCTGTGCTCCCACGGACTTGCTCGCGCAATGGATTGTGTTACGGCTTATTCAATCGTCACTGACCGTGATGTTCGGCATCGCCGGCATGGCGGCTTCCTGCAGCACGATCCGTGCGCCCACGTGGCGGGCCAGTTCCTGGTAGACCATGGCGATCTGGCTGTCCGGCTCGGCGCTCACGGTGGGCTTGCCGCCGTCGGCCTGTTCACGGATCACCATCGACAGCGGCAGCGAGGCCAGCAGTTCGACGCCGTACTGGGTCGCCAGTTTTTCCCCGCCGCCTTCGCCGAACAGGTGCTCGGCATGCCCGCAGTTCGAGCAGATGTGCACGGCCATGTTCTCCACCACACCCAGCACCGGGATGTTGACCTTGCGGAACATCTCCACACCCTTGCGTGCATCCAGCAGCGCCAGGTCCTGGGGCGTGGTGACGATCACCGCGCCGGCCACCGGGACTTTCTGCGCCAGGGTCAGCTGGATATCGCCGGTGCCTGGCGGCATGTCGATCACCAGGTAATCGAGGTCGCCCCAGGCAGTCTGCGTCACCAGTTGCAGCAGCGCCCCGGACACCATCGGCCCGCGCCAGACCATCGGTGTGTTGTCATCGGTGAGGAACGCCATGGACATGACTTCCACGCCGTGGGACTGGATCGGCACGAACCACTTCTGGTCCTTGACCTGTGGCCGGGTGCCCTCGGCGATACCGAACATGATGCCTTGGCTCGGGCCGTAGATATCGGCGTCGAGGATCCCGACCCTGGCCCCTTCACGGGCCAATGCCAGGGCCAGGTTGGCAGCGGTGGTGGACTTGCCCACGCCGCCCTTGCCCGAGGCTACGGCGATCACGTTCTTCACGTTCGCCAGCCCCGGCACCTGGGCCTGGGCCTTGTGGGCGGCGATCACGCTGGTGATGTCGACCCGGGCGGCCGCGACGCCGTCGAGGCCCTCGATCGCCATCTGCAGCATTTGCGCCCAGCCTTTCTTGAACAGGTCGGCGGCGTAGCCGATTTCCAACTGGACGCTGACGCGATCGCCCTGGACATCGATGGCGCGCACGCATCCGGCGCTGAGCGGGTCCTGGTTCAGGTAAGGGTCGGTGTACTGGCGAAGGACGGCTTCCACCGCTGCGCGATTGACGGCGCTCATGGGCAACTCCGATAGCAAGACTGGGAAAACAGGCCGCTATCCTACGCCGTGCATGCTGTCGTGGCGACCCGATTACCCGGGCAAACCGTTCCTGTGGCGAGGGGATTTATCCCCGCTGGGTGCGAAGCAGCCCTGAAATCCACTCGGTCAGTGTGCCCGGTGGACCGAGTCGACTGACTTTAGGGGCGCTTCGCCCCCCAACGGGGATAAATCCCCTCGCCACAATTGCGCATGACGCAATACTTTCGCCGTTTCGAAAAAGGCTCGCGGGGTGAAATATATTTCCCGGCGCTTTATAGTGGCCGACCTCCGTTTCATCAAGTAGCCGAGCCCCATGTCCGAGCCACGCAAGATCCTCGTCACCAGCGCCCTGCCCTATGCCAATGGTTCGATTCACCTCGGCCATATGCTGGAATACATCCAGACCGATATGTGGACGCGCTTCCAGAAACATCGCGGCAACCAGTGCATCTATGTCTGCGCCGACGACGCCCACGGTTCGGCCATCATGTTGCGCGCGGAAAAGGAAGGCATCACCCCGGAACAACTGATCGCCAACGTCCAGGCCGAACACAGCGCCGACTTTGCCGAGTTCCTGGTGGATTTCGACAACTTCCACTCCACTCACGCCGAAGAAAACCGTGAGCTGTCGAGCCAGATCTACCTGAAACTGCGTGACGCCGGGCACATCGCCACCCGTTCGATCACCCAGTATTTCGACCCGGAAAAGAAAATGTTCCTGGCCGACCGCTTCATCAAGGGCACCTGCCCGAAATGCGGCACCGAAGACCAGTACGGCGACAACTGCGAAAAATGCGGCGCCACCTACGCACCGACCGACCTGAAGGACCCGAAATCGGCGATTTCCGGGGCGACGCCGGTGCTCAAGGACTCCCAGCACTTCTTCTTCAAGCTGCCGGACTTCCAGCAGATGCTGCAAACCTGGACCCGTAGCGGCACGTTGCACGACGCGGTGGCCAACAAGCTCGCCGAATGGCTCGACGCCGGTCTGCAAGAGTGGGACATTTCCCGCGATGCGCCGTACTTCGGCTTCGAGATCCCCGGTGAGCCCGGCAAGTATTTCTACGTGTGGCTGGACGCGCCCATCGGCTACATGGCGAGCTTCAAGAACCTTTGCGACCGCACGCCGGGGCTGGACTTCGACGCGTTCTGGGGCAAGGACTCCACGGCCGAGGTGTATCACTTCATCGGCAAGGACATCGTCAACTTCCACGCGCTGTTCTGGCCCGCCATGCTCGAAGGCGCCGGTTTCCGCAAACCGACCGGTATCAACGTGCACGGCTACCTGACCGTCAATGGCCAGAAAATGTCCAAGTCCCGCGGCACCTTCGTCAAGGCGCGGACCTACCTGGACCACCTGTCGCCGGAATACCTGCGCTACTACTACGCAGCCAAGCTCGGCCGTGGCGTCGACGACCTGGACCTGAACCTCGACGACTTCGTGCAGAAGGTCAATTCCGACCTGGTGGGCAAGGTCGTCAACATCGCCAGCCGCTGCGCCGGCTTCATCCACAAGGGCAACGCTGGCGTTCTGGTCGCCGGTAACGCCGCGCCGGAACTGACCGACGCCTTCCTGGCCGCCGCGCCGAGCATCGCCGAGGCCTACGAGGGCCGCGACTTCGCCCGTGCCATGCGCGAGATCATGGCCCTGGCCGACCGTGCCAACGCCTGGATCGCCGACAAGGCGCCGTGGTCGCTGGCCAAGCAGGAAGGCCAGCAGGAAGAAGTCCAGGCGATCTGCGCCCTGGGCATCAACCTGTTCCGCCAGCTGGTGATCTTCCTCAAGCCGGTGTTGCCGTTGCTGGCCGCCGATGCCGAGGCGTTCCTGAACGTCGCGCCATTGACCTGGAACGATCACCAGACCCTGCTGAGCAACCATCAACTGAACGCGTTCAAGCCACTGATGACCCGCATCGACTCCGCCAAGGTCCAAGCCATGATCGACGCCTCCAAGGAAGACCTGGCCGCCAGCCAGACCGACACCGGTGCCCCGGCCGGCAATGGCGAGCTGGCCAAGGATCCGCTGTCGCCGGAAATCGACTTCGACGCCTTTGCCGCCGTGGACCTGCGGGTGGCATTGATCGTCAAGGCCGAAGCCGTCGAAGGTGCCGACAAGCTGCTGCGCCTGACCCTGGACATCGGCGACGAGCAACGCAACGTCTTCTCCGGCATCAAGAGCGCGTACCCGGACCCCGCCAAGCTCGAAGGCCGGCTGACGATGATGATCGCCAACCTCAAGCCGCGCAAAATGCGCTTCGGCGTGTCCGAAGGCATGGTGATGGCGGCGGGCCCCGGCGGCGAGGAAATCTACCTGCTGAGCCCGGACAGCGGCGCCAAGCCAGGCCAGCGGATCAAGTAACGCCACGGCGCGCTGCACCGATCCCACAGTCGCTTTGCAGGCGGCTGTGGGATTTTCATATCTGGCCCACCCTGCTCCCGTGGCGGATAATGCCTCATCTTGTAACAGGCCCTTTGCCGCCCCTACGTCCATGACCGAACTCTTCCTCACACTGTTCAGCGCGGCCCTGATCAACAACCTGGTGTTGCATTGGCCATTGGGCGTCGATCCGCTGCTGGCCGCCGATGGCAGGCGCCAGGTCCACGCCCTGGGCCTGGCGACGACGGGCCTGATGCTGGCGGTCGGCACCCTGGGTTATCTGCTCGATCATTGGCTGCTGGTGCCGACCCAACTGACGGCGCTGCGCCTGTTGGTCTGGCTGTCATTGAGCGTGTTGCTGATCGGCCCGTTGCTGCGCGCGCTGGCCCGTTGGTTGCCGGCATGGCCGTTCGACGGGTTGTGGCCGCTGCTGCTGGGCAATGCCGGCGTCCTGGGCATCACCCTGCTCAATGGCGAGGATGATTCGGGACTGGGCCACGCCGTCGCCCTGGGCCTGGGGGGCGGGTTGGGTTTCTGGCTGGTGCTGGGCCTGTTCGAGGACCTGCGCCAGCGCACCCTCACTCACCCTGTTGCCCTGCCCTTCCGGGGCCTGCCGATTCAGTTGATCAGCGCCGGACTGATGGCGGTGGCTTTTCTCGGATTGCGCGGGCTGGTCAAGTCATGAGCCTGATTCAAACTATCGACGCCCTGCTGCCGCAAACCCAATGCGGCAAATGCGGGCATCCAGGGTGCAAGCCCTACGCCGAAGGCATCGCCGCGGGCGAGCCGATCAACAAGTGCCCGCCGGGTGGACAGGAAACCATCGCGGCCCTGGCCGAGCTGATGAACGTGCCGGTGCTGGAACTGGACGCCAGCCGCGGCGCGGCGCCGGCGCAAATCGCCTTTATCCGTGAGGCCGAGTGCATCGGCTGCACCAAGTGCATCCAGGCCTGTCCGGTGGATGCGATTGTCGGCGCGGCCAAGCTGATGCACACCGTGCTCATCGACGAGTGCACCGGCTGCGACCTGTGCGTGGCGCCCTGCCCGGTCGACTGCATCGAGATGCGGCCCTTGCCGGCAGCGGGCGTGCTGCCGATTGTCGGCAGCCTGGCATTCAGCCTCGAAGAACAACAGGCCCGCGCGGCCAAACGCAACCATGCCCGCCGGCGCTTCGAACAGCGCAATGCGCGTTTGCGTCGTGAAGAAGAGCAGCGCCAGGCCGAACGCCTGGCACGCACCCAACGCGCCGCCCAGGCCCAAGCTCAACCCCAGGCGCTCGACCCGGTGCAAGCCGCATTGGAACGGGTGCGGGCGCAAAAAGCCGCCAGCGTCGACGCTGCCTTGAAAAAAGCCAAGGTCGACCTGGCCATGAGCCGGGCGCAATTGAACAAATCCTTGAAGGCCTTCGGTCACCCTCCGACCTTCGAGCAGCAATCGCAACTGATCGTGCTGCAACGCCAATTCGAAGCTGCAGAGCAGGCGCTGATGCAACTTGAAAGTGCCACGCCCCAGGCGGCTCCAACGTCCGCTCCAGCCCCCGCACCGACGCAGGACGCCGACCTGAAGCGAGCCAAGATCCAATTGGCGATGCGCCGTGCCGAACTCAGCAAGGCGCGCGCGGCGGCGGCCCCGGCAGACCAGATCTCGGCATTGGAACAAGCGGTGCAAGCCGCCGAGCGCCAGGTGGACACCCATGTCACGCCCTGAGCCCGTAGACGATCGATTGCGCCCAGCCATGCAGCGGGTGCTGCTGGCGACGCTGCCGGGCGTGTTGGCGCTGCTGTGGTTCCAGGGCTGGGGCATCGCGCTGAACCTGTTGCTGGCCGGCCTGACCGCGCTGGCAGTCGAAGCGATGGTGCTGCGCCTGCGCGGCCGACCGCTTGCCCCTGAGCTGTACGATGGCAGTGCGCTGGTCAGCGCCACCCTACTGGCCCTGGCCCTGCCGGCGTATGGCCCCTGGTGGCTGACCGTCACGGCGGTGGCCTGCGCCCTGCTGTTTGGCAAACACCTGTGGGGCGGCGTCGGCACCAACCCGTTCAACCCGGCCATGCTCGGCTACGCCTTGGTCCTGGTGGCGTTTCCTGCCCACCTGAGTCAATGGCCGGCGCCCCACGGCATGGGCTTGCTGGACGGCCTGCACCAGGTGTTCGGCGTGCCACCGGCGCCCGACGCCTGGGCCGGGGCAACCGCATTGGACAGCCTGCGGATCAACCGGAGCCTGACCATGGATGAGCTGTTCGCCCACGACCCGGCGTTTGGCCATTTCGGTGGCCGGGGCGCCGAATGGGTCAACCTGGCGTTCCTGGCGGGCGGCCTGTTCCTGCTGCAGCAACGGGTGTTCAGTTGGCACGCACCGGTGGGCATGCTGGCAAGCCTGTTCCTTGTCAGCCTGCTCTGCTGGAACGGGTCAGGCTCCGATTCCCACGGCTCGCCACTGTTTCACCTGCTCACCGGCGCAACCATGCTCGGCGCGTTTTTCATCGTGACCGAACCGGTTTCGGGCGCCAAGGCGGCGCTCGCTCGCCTGCTGTTCGGCGCCGGCGTAGGGCTGCTGACCTACGCCATACGCACCTGGGGAAGCTACCCCGACGGCGTGGCGTTTGCGGTGTTGCTGATGAACCTCGGCGTCCCGGCGCTGGACCGCCTGGCCGATGCGCGACAACGGCGGCAACCGGTATGAACAACCCCGGCGGCGTGGCCATCCTGATCGGGCTGATTGCCCTCGGCAGCGGTGCCACGTACCTCGCGCACCTGAGCACGGCCGGGCGCATCGAGGCCCAGCGCCAGGCAAAGGAGAATCGCGCCCTGCTCGAAGTATTGCCGCAGGAGCGTTACGACAACCAACCGTTGGCCCAGCCGGTGATGGCGGCTGCGGTGCCCCTGGCCCATAGCACGCTGCTGGCGGCCTACCGGGCCACTCGCGCCGGCCAGCCCAGCGCGCTCCTGATGCGCAGCCAGGCGGCAGGCTACGAAGGCAGCATCGAACTGCTGATCGCGATCGACGTACAAGGCCGCCTGCTGGGCGTAAAAACCCTGCATCAGTCCGAAACACCCGGCCTGGGCGCGGCGATTGCCGGATGGCCGAACGCCTGGTTGCAAACCTTCACCGGCCAATCACGCCAGCAGACGGGCGACAGCGCCTGGGCGTTGAAAAAGGACGGCGGGGCATTCGACCAACTGGCCGGCGCCACCGTGACGTCCCGGGCCGTTCTCGAAGCGGTCCACGACGCACTGCGCTACTTCGACGAGCACAGGGCCCAACTGACCGGAGCGGCGGATGAATAAACCCTGGGCCCTGACACGCGGGCTGCTGCTCGTCCCGTTGATCGGCGCGACCGCCTCGTTGACCGGTGCACTGGGAACAGCGTTGGCCTGGGCCTTGGTCACCATGGTTCATGGCGCGGCGATGGATACTGTGCGACACCGCCTGACCGCGCATCAAGGCTTGCTCGCCTGCGTCGTGCTGGCCGCCACCCTCACCGCGTGCGCAGGCTTGTTCCTGAAGGCCTGGGTACCGGAACCGTACCGGGTGTCGGACCTCTATCTGGGCTGGATCGCCTTGAGCTGCGTGGTGCTGGAGCGACAAGACACCTTCATTGGGCGCCGCCTGCTCGCCCGCCTCGGGCTGGCTGGCCTGTTCGGCCTCTGGATGCTCGGGCTGGGCGCCGCGCGCGAATTGATCGGCCGCGGCCTGCCCCTGGCCTCGCTTGCCCCGGGCGGGTTCATCCTGCTCGGCCTGTTGCTGGCGGCCCGCCAGGCCTGGACGGCCGCCAGACCTCATTCACCCACCAAGGACACGCCGCGCTCATGAACGCCGCAAAACGCCTGGAAATATTTCGTCGCTTTCACGAGGACAACCCGGAACCGAAGACCGAGCTGGCCTACTCCTCGCCGTTCGAGCTGTTGATCGCGGTAATCCTGTCCGCGCAGTCCACCGATGTCGGCGTCAACAAGGCCACGGCCAAGCTGTTCCCGGTGGCCAACACGCCGGAGGCGATCCATGCCCTGGGCGTCGAGGGGCTGTCCGAGTACATCAAGACCATCGGCCTGTTCAACAGCAAGGCCAAGAACGTCATCGAAACCTGCCGCCTGTTGATCGAACGCCACGGCAGCGAAGTCCCGCAGACCCGCGAAGCCCTGGAGGCCCTCCCGGGCGTCGGCCGCAAGACCGCCAACGTGGTGCTCAACACCGCGTTCCGGCAACTGACCATGGCGGTCGACACGCATATCTTCCGCGTCAGCAACCGTACCGGGCTGGCCCCAGGCAAGAACGTGGTGGAAGTGGAGCGCAAGCTCATGAAGTTCGTGCCCAAGGAATTTCTCCTCGATTCCCACCACTGGCTGATTCTTCACGGGCGCTATGTATGCCTGGCCCGCAAGCCTCGCTGCGGCAGCTGCCGGATCGAAGATTTATGCGAATACAAGCACAAGACTTCCGATGATTGAGGCGCTATTGGTTTTATTGATTGGTCGATTGAAAAAATCTTTTTTACCCGCCCGTGGTTTATCGATATAAGGAGCGCCAATGGCAGTCTTAGCCTGGAGTCGAACCCATGAGTACTGGCAAAGAACAACTGGATGTAGAAGACGATTTCATCGCCGTTGAGTCCGACGACGCGGAACCTGTGGTCGTGGAAGTGGCGAAAACCAACCTGAGCAAACGCCGCACCATCGATAACCTGCTGGAAGAACGCCGCTTGCAGAAGCAGTTGGCCGATTACGACTTCGACCTGTGACCCCTGGCACCTAAAAGCCTCCCTGCTGGAGGCTTTTTTATTGGCTACGGATGGCCGCCGGGCTCACACCAACCCATTGCGTTGCGCCAACTCGATCAGGTCCACCAGCGAACGCGCATTGAGCTTCAACAATAAACGTGTCTTGTAGGTACTGACCGTCTTGTTGCTCAGAAACATCCCATCGGCAATTTCCTTATTGGTCTTTCCGCGAGCCAGTTGTTGCAGGACCATCATTTCCCGTCCGGACAAACGATCGACCATATCCGACTCGCTGGCGTTACCCAGGCTGGAACGCACGGTATGCAGCGCCTGGTTGGGGAAATAACTGTAGCCGGACAATACCGCCTTGATCGCACTCAGCAACTCGGTAAGGTCCTGTTGCTTGCATACATACCCGGCCGCCCCCGTCTGCATGCACCGCATGGAGAAATGCCCGGGCGACTGTGAAGTCAGTACCAGGACTTTCATCGCCGAGGGAATGGCGCTCAGGCGGGCAATAACCTCCAGGCCATCCAACTTTGGAATACCGATATCGAGAATAACGATGTCGGGAACAAGGTCCCGCGCAAGTTGCAACGCGTCGACGCCGTTATCCGTTTCGGCCACAACTTCATAACCATGACGCTCCATCAGCAAACGTACAGCAAGACGAATGACGGGGTGATCATCCACGATCAGCACTTTATTCATGGGCAAATCCAACTTCGCTGTTCGAATTTTTAGAGCACGCACAATAGCCTAGTCATTTCTACCTTGGCATGCCGCCCCCCCCTGGCCGCTCGCAGCGAAAGACGAAACCTACAAGCTATACAGAAAAATCCTACAAATTCCCCCCGAAAAAATGTGTCATGAATTTTTCGCCAGCCTGGAAGCGACCTTTCTTAATCTCCCGGTAACCGGTGGACAATGCGTACCCCACGCGTTTCCCCAGGACGCGGCGCTCGTGGCGAGTCATTCCTATAGCGTTGGCGACGAAACGGTTAAATACCCCGCATCTAAAGTGCCCGTCATGCACCTATAACAAACAGGTGAGGACAAGCCCGCTCAATGTCACGTGTTGCCAGCGCCGAAAAATTGAACTAGTTATTAATAACCCTACCCCGTCCCACTCACTCACGAGCCTATTCCATGAGCAACTATCATGAACAAATCCCTGAAGACCATTACCAACCCCATGACCCTCATCGCTGTACTTGCAACGCTGTCGGAAACTTCCGCAGCCCTCTCCCTGCCATTTCTGGACGATGACGATCGCGAGTACTATCTCTGGTTCCTGATCAGTTTTCCGTTCTGTCTGTTATTGCTGTTTTTTTCCACACTCAACTTCAACTACCGCTCGTTATATTCGCCCTCGGACTTTCGCAAGAACAGGCACTTCATCGAGACCCTCGATCGTTCGAACGGTCGACGTAAACGGATATTGCGCCGGGCAAACAAGCGCAAGGCGTCGTCGATGCAACATCATCGACCTCGGCGCAAGTCGCGGCGCCCCCTGTGCGTGCTGTGCAGGCAGCGCCAGCAACCCAAACACGCCAGGCACACGACCTGCATCACCCTGCATGTCATCTGCCGGGGCGCTGGCGACGCGGCGGACAGGCAGGCTGGCTGAGCCCTGCCCGGAAAAAGGATCGCCCAAAAAAAACGGCCTGCACGTGGCAGGCCGTTTTTCTACAGACAGGGTCAGAACAGCTTGCGACCCTTGTTTGCCGCAATGCGCATGCGCAGGGCGTTGAGCTTGATGAAGCCGGCCGCGTCGGCCTGGTTGTACGCACCGCCGTCTTCTTCGAAAGTCGCGATGTTGGCGTCGAACAGCGAGTCATCGGACTTGCGCCCGGTGACGATCACATTGCCCTTGTACAGTTTCAGGCGCACGACGCCGTTCACGTTGACCTGGGACGCATCGATCATCTGTTGCAGCATCAGGCGCTCGGGGCTCCACCAGTAGCCGGTGTAGATCAGGCTGGCGTACTTGGGCATCAGCTCATCCTTGAGGTGAGCGACTTCACGGTCCAGGGTGATCGATTCGATGGCGCGGTGGGCACGCAGCATGATGGTGCCGCCTGGGGTTTCGTAGCAACCACGGGACTTCATGCCGACGTAGCGGTTCTCGACGATGTCCAGGCGACCGATGCCATGCTCGCCGCCGATGCGGTTGAGGGTCGCCAGCACGGTGGCCGGGCTCATCTCCACGCCATCCAGGGCGACGATGTCGCCGTTGCGATAGGTCAGTTCCAGGTACTGCGGGGTGTCCGGGGCCTTCTCCGGGGAGACGGTCCAGCGCCACATGTCTTCTTCGTGCTCGGTCCAGGTGTCTTCCAGCACGCCACCTTCATAGGAGATGTGCAGCAGGTTGGCGTCCATCGAGTACGGCGACTTCTTCTTGCCGTGACGCTCGATCGGAATCGCGTGCTTCTCGGCGTAGTCCATCAGTTTTTCACGGGACAGCAGGTCCCACTCGCGCCACGGGGCGATGACTTTCACACCTGGCTTGAGGGCGTAGGCGCCCAGTTCGAAACGGACCTGGTCGTTGCCCTTGCCGGTGGCGCCGTGGGAAATGGCATCGGCGCCGGTTTCGTTGGCGATTTCGATCAGGCGCTTGGCGATCAGCGGACGGGCGATGGAAGTACCCAGCAGGTACTCGCCTTCGTAAACGGTGTTGGCGCGGAACATCGGGAACACGAAGTCGCGGACGAACTCTTCGCGCAGGTCATCGATGTAGATCTCTTTGACGCCCATGGCCTGAGCCTTGGCGCGTGCAGGTTCGACTTCTTCGCCCTGCCCCAGGTCAGCGGTGAAGGTCACCACTTCGCAGTTATAAGTGTCCTGCAGCCACTTGAGGATCACCGAAGTGTCCAGGCCGCCGGAATACGCCAGAACGACCTTGTTTACGTCCGCCATGCCATCACTCCACGGGTTGTACGGAAAGCCGGGAAGTCTAACGTCCAGCGCGAATAATTTACAGAGGCGCGACAGCTTATGACGACGAAGCGACAGATTATGTCGAACGCGCGACGACCGCGCAGGATCAGGACGTGCGCGCAGCGGTCGCCGCTGGCGCCGCGGCCGGTGTCTTGGCCGGCGCAGCGGCAGGTGCCGGAGCCTTGGCCGGTGCGGCGACCGGCGCTGGCGGTGGCGTGGGTTGCGCTGCCGGCGCGGGAGCCTGGGCAGGTTCCACGCGCGCCAGTTGCACGACCACGCGGCGGTTCTTGGCCCGATTGGCGGCGGTGGTATTGGGCGCCAGGGGGTAGCGCTCACCGTGGAAACGCACAGTGATCTGTGATTCCTGGAAGCCGTTGGCCTTGAAGAACTCCTGCACCGCCAGGGCGCGGCGGCGCGACAGTTCGCGATTGGTCAGGCGATTGCCGCTGTTGTCGGAGTGACCGTCGAGTTCGACATGGTTGACGCTCGGATCGGCCTTGATGAAGTCGAGCATCACCTGCAATTGCGCCTTGGCGCGGGCATCGAGTTCGATGGACTCGCCAGGGAAGGCGATCTGGGTCTGCTTGATCTGTTCGAAATTCTTTGGCAACAGTTTTGCCACGCAGCCCTGATAGTCGTTGAAGGCCTTGTTGAAGCGTACCGGCAGCAGGCGGACTTCCGAGACGCGTCCGTCCTCGCTGTTACGGCGCACCACCGGGCTGCGACCTTCCATCAGCCCGCTGATCAGGCGCCCCGCCTGGGCCTGGGAACTGTTGAACAGCACGTCGCCACTGCCGATCCTGACCGACCCCAGGTTGATGTCGCCACGCCCCGGCTGCCAGGGCGACGCCGCCGCCAACAGGGTGGCGGAACCGCCGCCCAGCATCGGGTTATAGGCCTTGAGGCGGAACGTGGCCTGCTCACCGGCCCGGCGCACGAACTCGCCGCTGCCGAAATCGGCGATCGGCTGGCTCAGCCGGCACTCGAACTTGTCGCCTTCGACCGTCCACTCAATGCTCTCCAGACGGGTCTGGAAAGTGAGCGCCATCGCGGGAAGGCTGGCAAACACACTGAGCAAGGCTAGATAACGCTGGCGCACGGGAGGCTCCACTGGCTTTTTACAAAGTTCGACACCCACTGAGAGTCTGACGCAGGTCCCAGGCACCCCAGGGATTCGTGGCGTACCTGTAGGAGCTATCGGTCGCTGGCGCCAGAACTTGATAGCGGGTGCCTGAATCGGTCTTTTCCGGTAGCATTCCCCAGAGTTTGACCCGCCTGGAAGCCCCCCAATGTCCGACCGCCTGACCCTGCTGCGTCCCGACGACTGGCATATTCATCTTCGCGATGGTGCTGTGTTGACCCATACCGTCGCCGATGTCGCGCGCACCTTCGGGCGCGCAATCATCATGCCTAACCTGGTTCCGCCCGTGCGCAACGCCGCCGAGGCCGATGGCTATCGCCAGCGCATCCTCGCCGCACGCCCGGCGGGCACCCGCTTCGAACCGCTGATGGTGTTGTACCTCACCGACCGCACCCAGCCCGAAGAGATCCGCGACGCCAAGGCCAGCGGTTTTGTCCACGCGGCCAAGCTGTACCCGGCTGGCGCCACCACCAACTCGGACTCCGGCGTCACCAGCATCGACAAGATCTTCCCGGCGCTGGAGGCCATGGCCGAAGTCGGCATGCCATTGTTGATCCACGGTGAAGTGACCCGCGGCGACGTCGATGTATTCGACCGCGAGAAAATCTTCATCGACGAGCACATGCGCCGCGTCGTGGAACGCTTCCCGACCCTCAAGGTGGTGTTCGAACACATCACCACCGGCGATGCCGTGCAGTTCGTCAACGAGGCCCCGGCCAACGTGGGCGCGACCATTACCGCGCATCACCTGCTGTACAACCGCAACCACATGCTGGTGGGCGGGATCCGGCCGCACTTCTATTGCCTGCCGATCCTCAAGCGCAACACCCACCAGGAGGCGCTGCTCGACGCGGCCACCAGCGGCAACGCCAAGTTTTTCCTCGGCACGGACTCGGCGCCCCACGCCCGCCACGCCAAGGAGGCCGCCTGCGGTTGCGCCGGTTGCTACACCGCCTACGCCGCCATCGAGATGTATGCCGAGGCGTTCGAACAGCGCGATGCCCTGGACAAGCTCGAAGGCTTCGCCAGCCTGCACGGCCCGCGTTTCTACGGCCTGCCGGTGAACACCGACCGTATTACCCTGGTCCGCGACGAGTGGACCGCCCCTGTCAGCCTGCCGTTCGGCGAGCAGACCGTCATCCCGCTGCGCGCCGGTGAAAAACTGCGCTGGCGCCTGCTGGAGGAAAACGCGTGAGTGAAGAACATTTCGACGACGAACTGGAAGGCAACGGTGGCCCGGGCGGCGCCCGCCACCCGATGGCGGCCCGGTTCCGCGGCTACTTGCCGGTTGTCGTCGACGTAGAGACCGGCGGCTTCAACTCCGCCACCGATGCCCTCCTGGAAATCGCCGCCACCACCATCGGCATGGACGAAAAGGGCTTCGTGTTCCCTGACCACACCTACTTCTTCCGCGTCGAGCCGTTCGAAGGTGCCAACGTCGAAGCCGCGGCCCTGGAGTTCACCGGGATCAAGCTCGATCACCCACTGCGCATGGCCGTGAGCGAAGAGACGGCCCTGACCGACATCTTCCGTGGCGTGCGCAAGGCGTTGAAGGCCAACGGCTGCAAACGGGCGATCCTGGTGGGTCATAACAGCAGCTTCGACCTGGGCTTCCTCAATGCCGCCGTCGCGCGCCTGGACATGAAGCGCAACCCGTTCCATCCGTTCTCCAGTTTCGACACGGCCACCCTGGCCGGCCTGGCCTACGGCCAGACCGTACTGGCGAAGGCCTGCCAGGCGGCCGACATCGACTTCGATGGCCGCGAGGCGCATTCGGCCCGCTACGACACCGAGAAGACCGCCGAACTGTTCTGCGGCATCGTCAACCGGTGGAAGGAAATGGGCGGCTGGCAGGATTTCGACGACTAAAGAGTGGAGCCTTTGTGGCGGCCAACTTCGTGGGAGCAAAGCTTGCTCGCGACACAGGCAACTCGGTTCCTGGAAGACCGCACCGCTGCCATCGCGGGCAAGCCTTGCTCCCACAGATAAATCCCTCGCCGCACGGCTCTTGTTTCAGCAAATGACCTGGTTGAAACAGGCATAAAAAAACCGGCCTATCGAGGGCCGGTTTTTTCATGCCTTGCGGGCTTACAGCTTGTCGCCGTGCTCGCCCAGGTAGGTGGCAACGCCTTCAGGCGATGCGATCATGCCCTTGTCGCCTTTCTTCCAGTTGGCTGGGCACACTTCGCCGTGCTCTTCGTGGAATTGCAGGGCGTCAACCAGACGGATCAGCTCTTCCATGTTACGACCCAGCGGCAGGTCGTTGATGATCTGCGAACGCACCACGCCTTTGTCGTCGATCAGGAAAGCGCCACGGAAAGCCACGCCGCCTTCGGACTCAACGTCGTAGGCCTTGGCGATCTCGTGCTTCATGTCGGCAGCCATGGTGTATTTCACCTGGCCGATACCGCCATTGTTGATCGGGGTGTTGCGCCAGGCGTTGTGGGTGAAATGCGAGTCGATCGAGACAGCGATCACTTCGACGTTGCGCGCCTTGAAGTCGTCCATGCGGTGATCCAGTGCGATCAGCTCGGATGGGCAGACGAAGGTGAAGTCCAGTGGGTAGAAGAACACCAGGCCGTATTTGCCTTTGATGGCCGAGGACAGGGTGTAGCTGTCGACGATTTCGCCGTTGCCGAGGACGGCTGGCACGGTGAAGTCAGGGGCTTGTTTGCCTACGAGTACGCTCATTGGATATCTCCTGGTGTAGTAACGTGAAAACAAGGTCCGGGCCAGCCTGTCACCCTCGGGCGACAGCCCTGTGACACGAACCCGCTTTGCAAGGACCGACCATCATACACCGGGCATTTGGACTGTCTTCAACGGTTTTTCCACGGCATTGAAAAATCAATGTATCGCTTCATAATCCCGCCACGCCCCTGGCCCGGACCGTTCGTCAGGCAGGTGCCGCTGCAGGCCAAGGGTTCCAGAAACCACTTTGACAATCATTCTCGTTAACATTAAGATCCGTCTCAATTGAGTCACAACCAGCGACGGTTCTCACTTATGTATGTATGCCTCTGCACTGGCGTCACCGACGGGCAAATCCGCGAAGCGATCTATGAAGGTTGCTGCAGCTATCGCGAAGTCCGCCAGGCCACCGGCGTAGCCAGCCAATGCGGCAAATGCGCCTGCCTGGCCAAGGAAGTGGTACGTGAAACCCTCGCCAAGGTACAGACGGCCCAGGCCGCCATTCCCTACCCGGTAGAATTTACCGCGGCGTAACAAACAGCATTTCAAGGAACCGGACGCCATGTCCGGTTTTTTTATGTCTGTAAATCAATTGGTTAGCGTCAAGACGCGGAACACAAACATTCTTATTCCGATTAATTTTCATTTATTATTCAATAACTTAGGTTTGACACTGGTAAATGCGCGGCTCAAACTCTGCCCATACACAGCTATTACAGGGCAGGCCTCAACATGAAAGGCGACATCACAGTCATCCAGCATCTCAACAAGATCCTTGCCAATGAACTGGTCGCGATCAACCAATACTTCCTGCATGCGCGCATGTACGAGGATTGGGGCCTGAACAAGCTGGGCAAGCACGAGTACCACGAATCCATCGACGAGATGAAACACGCGGACAAGCTGATCAAGCGCATCCTGTTTCTCGAAGGCCTGCCTAACGTTCAGGACCTGGGCAAGTTGCACATTGGCGAACACACCCGGGAAATGCTGGAGTGCGACCTGCGCATCGAGCGCACTGGCCATGCCGACCTGAAAGCCGCCATTGCCCATTGCGAAAGCGTTGGCGACTTCGGTAGCCGCGAACTGCTGGAAGACATCCTCGAGTCCGAGGAAGAGCACATCGACTGGCTGGAAACCCAATTGGGCCTGATCGACAAAGTGGGTCTTGAAAACTACCTGCAATCGCAGATGGGCGAAGAGTAACTTCTCGCCCAGCGAGCCACTAAAAAGCCCCGCCCTCTTGTGAGAGGCGGGGCTTTTTGTTGGCCGTTTTCCAGGCCAGACACAAAACGACTGCAAGAGCCCTGTCCAACCGCCGAGGTTGGACAGGGCTTCGATCAGGCTTCGGTCTTGTTCGCTGCCGCTTTTTCCACGGCCGCCTTGATCGTGGCCTGCAGGGAGCCGTCGGCCGCCATCTCGGTCATGATGTCGCTGCCGCCGATCAGCTCGCCGGCCACCCACAGTTGCGGGAAGGTAGGCCAGTTGGCGTACTTGGGCAGGTTGGCGCGAATTTCCGGGTTCTGCAGGATGTCGACGTAGGCAAACTTCTCGCCACACGCCATCACCGCCTGGGCAGCCTTCGCCGAGAAGCCGCATTGCGGAGCGTTCGGCGCGCCTTTCATGTAGAGCAGGACGGTGTTGTTGGCAATCTGGTCTTTGATCGTTTCGATGATATCCATGGAGCACCTCGGCTTGAACTTCTGCGACTTAAGTCGTCGACACGGTGACGCATTGTAACGGAAAGCCGAGCGTGCTGTCCCAGGGACAAATTCACGCAGCCGCGACCTTCACCGGTACACCATTAAGCGCCGCGTTGCCGGACAGCTCGTCCAATTGGCATTCATCGGTCAGGTCATTGGCGCTGGAGCCCGGCTGGCCGCTGGCGATGCTCATCTGCACACCCGGCCGGGCATGCCCCCAACCGTGGGGCAGGCTGACCACGCCCTTCATCATGTCCGCGCTGCCCTGGACCTCGACCTCGATGGTGCCCACCCGGGAGCTGACCTTCACCCGCTGGCCATCGACCAGGCCTCGGCTGGCGAGGTCGTCCGGGTGCATCAGCAATTGGTGACGGGGCTTGCCCTTCACCAGCCGATGGAAGTTGTGCATCCAGGAATTATTGCTGCGCACATGGCGGCGGCCGATCATCAGCAACTCGTCCGCCGCGGGGGCCTGCACCGTGGCAAAGCGCTCGATATCGGCGAGGATCACCGCTGGCGCGGCCTGCACGCGCTGGTTCGCGGTTTTCAGGCGCGAGGCCAGGTTCGGCTTGAGCGGCCCCAGGTCGATGCCATGGGGATGATCGAACAGCGTCGCCAGGGACAACTTGTGGGGCGAGCCATCGCCGTACGCCCCGGCCCTCAAGCCGACATCGATCATTTGCGCCGGCGGCAGGGTGGGCTTGAGTTCCTTGCCGGTCCGCGCCGCGAAGGCCTTGGCCAGGCCGACGAAAATCTCCCAGTCGTGCAACGCACCCTCGGGCTTGGGCAGGATCGCCCGGTTGAACCGGGTGACGTTGCGTACCGCAAACACATTGAACGTGGTGTCGTAATGATCGTTTTCCAGCGCCGACGTCGAGGGCAGGATCAGGTCGGCGTAGCGCGTGGTCTCGTTGATGTACAAGTCGATGCTGACCATGAACTCCAGGCCATCCAGCGCCTGTTCCAATTGCCGCCCGTTGGGCGTGGACAGCACCGGGTTGCCCGCGACGGTGACCAGCGCGCGGACCTGGCCCTCCCCTTCGGTGAGCATTTCCTCGGCGAGGGTCGACACGGGCAACTCCCCTGCGTACTCGGGACGCCCGGACACGCGGCTCTGCCAACGGTTGAAATGCCCGCCCGAGGTGGTCGCCACCAGGTCCACCGCCGGCTCGGTGCACAACGCCCCGCCCACGCGGTCGAGGTTGCCGGTGACCAGGTTGATCACCTGGATCAGCCACTGGCACAAGGTGCCGAAGGCCTGGGTCGAGACCCCCATCCGCCCGTAGCAGACCGCTGACGGCGCGGCGGCGAAATCCCGGGCCAGTTGGCGGATCTGCGTCGCCGGTACCGCACAGAGCGGGCTCATCGCTTCAGCGGTGAAACGCTCGACAGCCTCGCGTACCCGGTCCAGGTCGTCCACTGGCAGGTGGCTGTCACGAGCCAGGCCTTCGCCGAACAGCGTGTTGAGCAGGCCCAGCAACAGCGCCGCGTCGCCACCGGGGCGTACGAAGACATGCTGGTCGGCGATGGCGGCCGTCTCGCTGCGGCGTGGATCGACCACCACCACCTTGCCGCCACGGGCCTGGATGGCCTTGAGGCGTTTTTCCACGTCCGGCACGGTCATGATGCTGCCGTTGGAGGCGAGCGGGTTACCGCCCAGGATCAGCATGAAGTCGGTGTGGTCGATGTCCGGGATCGGGATCAGCAAGCCATGGCCGTACATCAGGTGGCTGGTCAGATGATGGGGCAGTTGGTCCACCGAGGTCGCCGAGAAGCGGCTACGGGTCTTCAACAGGCCAAGGAAATAGTTGCTGTGGGTCATCAGCCCGTAATTGTGCACGCTGGGGTTGCCTTGATAGACCGCCACCGCGTTCTGGCCATGACGGGCCTGGATATCCGCCAGGCGCTCGGCGACCAGGGCGAAGGCCGCGTCCCAGGCGATGGGTTGCCATTCGTTACCGACGCGCTGCATGGGCTGGCGCAAGCGGTCCGGATCATTCTGGATGTCTTGCAGGGCCACCGCCTTGGGGCAGATGTGGCCGCGGCTGAAGCTGTCCAGGGCGTCGCCCTTGATCGAGGTGATCGCCAGGCCCTGGCCTTCGGTTTCGGTGGTTTCGAGGGTCAAGCCACAGATGGCTTCGCACAGATGGCACGCACGGTGGTGAAGAGTCTTGGTCATGGCCAGCCTCTGTTTTATTCGTAGCGGGCCCTGTCGGCCGCGGGAACAAAACTATGGCGCGTGATACCCGCCAGCGCCAGCGACGTTCGTCCCGTGAATTGGCGGGCATCAGGCCCGCCGATGCAGTGCCGTCAAGGCCGGTCGGGCGGCGGCGCCAACAGTTGGATCTCCTCGACGGTCTCCACCAGTTCCTGGGTGATGGGCTCGCCGGTCAATTCGCCGATCAGACGCCAGTGCTCATCGATGCCGCTGCTGATAGTCGCCATGCGATCGATCATTCGGCGGGCCGCGGCCTTGGTCACCTCATCCTCGCTGCGCAACAACTCGAATGACATGGACGTCACCGAAGCAGTCAGGTGCGTCAGCGTACGTGCCGTCAGCCCTAGCAATTCCATCAGTTGCTGCTCTTTCGAATCCATTTCGGGGCTCCAGTGTCACGCGGGGTTCATTTATAACCCACGCCCTTGCATTAGGAAATGTTTCACCGCCACCGGCGGGCAGGCGGACGCGTGCCAGGGCCAGCGAAAACCTCTCCCGGCCCACGCAGGCCCCGTCCCGCTTGATTGCCAAGCGGCGCGACGGCGGTGTACAAAGGCTCGCTGCCGTCACGAAAACGGCCCCGGACCCGCCATTGCAGCCCCGGTGCTGGCCTCGCTGAATCCCCAAGAACCGTAGCCCTATTGGTAAGACGCGACATTTAATGTCAATATCGCGCCTTCCCCTATTTTCGTCGCCCCGTGCGGCTTTTGCCGCAGGTCTCGCCCGTTTTCCTTGAAACATGGCTTTGAGCATCTGCGGTCAGTAACAAAAAAAGGTAGTCAATCATGAGCGCAAGGCACTTTCTCTCCCTGATGGATTTCACGCCCGATGAGTTGCTCGGCGTCATCCGTCGAGGCGTGGAGCTCAAGGACCTGCGTAACCGCGGCGTACTGTTCGAGCCCTTGAAAAACCGGGTGCTGGGGATGATCTTCGAGAAGTCATCGACTCGCACCCGCATCTCCTTCGAAGCCGGCATGATCCAGCTGGGCGGCCAGGCGATCTTCCTGTCGCCCCGTGACACCCAGCTGGGCCGTGGCGAACCCATCGGCGATTGCGCCATCGTCATGTCGAGCATGCTGGATGCGGTGATGATCCGCACCTTTGCCCACAGCACCCTGACCGAATTCGCGGCCCACTCCCGCGTGCCGGTGATCAACGGCCTGTCCGATGACCTGCATCCCTGCCAGTTGCTGGCCGACATGCAGACATTCCTCGAACACCGTGGCTCGATCCAAGGCAAGACCGTGGCCTGGATCGGCGACGGCAACAACATGTGCAACAGCTATATAGAAGCGGCGATGCAGTTCGATTTCCAACTGCGCATTGCCTGCCCCGAAGGCTATGACCCCGATGCCACGCTGCTCGCCAGGGCCGGCGACCGGGTGACGATTGTCCGTGATCCGAAACTGGCCGTGGCCGGCGCACACCTGGTGAGCACCGACGTCTGGACTTCCATGGGCCAGGAAGAAGAAACCGCCAAGCGCCTCGAATTGTTCGCTCCGCTGCAGGTCAACCGCGCCCTGCTCGACCTGGCCGATGCCGACGTGCTGTTCATGCACTGCCTGCCGGCCCACCGGGGTGAAGAGATCAGTGTCGACCTGCTGGACGACCCGCGCTCGGTGGCCTGGGACCAGGCAGAGAACCGCCTTCATGCCCAGAAGGCCCTGCTCGAGTTCCTGGTCGAGCCGGCGTACCACCACGCATGAGCCAGCCCTTGTTGTTGAACTTGCACAACCTGGCCTGTGGCTACCAGGGCCAGCGGGTCGTGCAGAACCTCAACCTACACCTCAACGCCGGCGACATCGGTTGCCTGCTCGGTTCATCCGGGTGCGGCAAGACCACGACGTTGCGCGCCATTGCCGGTTTCGAGCCGGTGCACGAAGGCGAGATCCAGCTGGCCGGGGAAACCATCTCCCGCGCCGGCTTCACCCTCGCCCCAGAAAAACGCCGCATCGGCATGGTGTTCCAGGACTACGCGCTGTTTCCCCATCTGAACGTGGCCGAAAACGTTGCCTTTGGCATCCGCAAGCACCCTGACAAGGCGCGCGTGATCGAGGAACTGCTGGAACTGGTGAACCTGAAGGGCCTGGGCAAGCGCTTCCCCCATGAGCTGTCCGGCGGCCAGCAACAGCGCGTGGCCCTGGCCCGAGCGCTGGCCCCGGAGCCTCAGTTGCTGTTGCTAGACGAGCCCTTCTCCAACCTTGATGGCGAGCTGCGGCGCAAGCTCAGCCATGAGGTCAGGGACATCCTCAAGGCCCGCGGCACCAGCGCGATACTGGTCACCCACGACCAGGAAGAAGCGTTCGCCGTCAGTGACCATGTCGGTGTGTTCAAGGAAGGTCGACTGGAACAGTGGGACACGCCCTACAACCTCTACCACGAACCGCTGACGCCATTCGTGGCCAGTTTCATCGGCCAGGGCTATTTCATTCGCGGCCGCCTCGAGAGCCCGGAATCGGTGCAGACCGAGCTGGGCACCCTGCGCGGCAACCGCGCCTATACCTGGCCGATTGGCGCCGCGGTGGACGCCTTGCTGCGACCGGACGACATCGTCTACGCCCCGGACAGCGCCCTCACCGCCCAGATCGTCAACAAGACCTTCCTTGGCGCGTCGACCTTGTATCGCCTGCAATTGCCGACAGGCGCGCAACTGGAGTCGATTTTCCCGAGCCATGCCGACCATCAGGTCGGCGCCCGGGTCGGCATTCGCGTGGCGGCTGAGCATCTGGTGCTGTTCCAGGCGCCTGGCAGCACGGCGGCCCATATCCCGCCGGTGGACAGCGGTGTACGGCGCTACAGCAACGCCAGCTGAGGCGTTGGATGCGCCGGATCGGCTGTGTGGCGAGAGAGCAAGCTCCCTCGCCACACAAACTCACTCACCACGATTCAACTCAAGGTCAACGTTCCACTGGCCACCAGCCGCGCATCCCCGCCAATCTTCACCCGCTCCCCTTCCAGCCGGCAGAACAGGGCCCCGCCCCGGGTCGAGCACTGGTAGGCCGTCAGCCCCAGCTTGCCCAGGCGCTTGGACCAGTAGGGAATCAGGCTGCAATGGGTCGAGCCGGTCACCGGGTCTTCGTTGATGCCGATCGCCGGGGCGAAATAGCGCGAAACGAAATCGTGCTTGCTGCCCGGCGCGGTGACGATCGCCCCCGGCCAGGGCAGTTTTGCCAGGGCTGCCATGTCCGGCTTGCAATCGAGCACCGCCTGCTCCGACTCCAGCACCACGAACAACTCGTTGCAACTGAGCACGTCCACCGCCTCCACGTTGAGCGCACTCTGCACCGCCAGGGAAACGCCCAGTTCGGCCGGCACGATGGCCGGAAAGTCCAGCCATAGCCGGCCCTGGTCGCGGGTAACGCTCAACGGGCCGGACCGGGAGATGAAATCTAGCTGCGCTACGGTTTCGTGATAGACCTCGAACAGCACATGGGCACTGGCCAGCGTGGCATGCCCGCAGAGCGGGACTTCCGTGGTGGGCGTGAACCAGCGGATGTGCCACTGCTGGCCCTCGCGCACCAGGAACGCGGTTTCCGCCAGGTTGTGCTCGGCAGCGATCTTCTGCATCAAGTCATCGGCGAGCCAGGCGTCGAGCCGATAGACCATCGCCGGGTTGCCGCCAAACGGCCGGTCACTGAACGCATCGACCTGATGAAACGCAAGCTGCATGGCCCTTCTCCTTTTTTATCGATGCGCCAGCATGAAGGGCCGCAACGGCCGTATCCAGTGACAGATCCGGAAAATTTTCACCCTACACCCGCGAACGAGGCGGGGATCAAGCGCGCCCGATCCCGGCGAACTTCGCCCCGGTATGTTCGGCCAGCACCGCAGGCGCCAGCTCCACTTCCAGCCCGCGCCGTCCCGCACTGACGAAGATGCTGTCGAACGACTCGGCAGAGGTATCGATAAACGTGCGCAGGCGCTTCTTCTGCCCCAACGGGCTGATGCCGCCGAGCAAATACCCGGTGGAACGCTGCGCCGCCGCCGGGTCAGCCATTTCCACCTTCTTCACCCCTGCCGCGTGGGCCAGCCCTTTCAGATCCAGGCTCCCCGCCACCGGCACGACCGCCACCAGCAGCTCACCTTTTTCGCTGGCCGCCAGTAACGTCTTGAACACCTGGGCCGGTTCCAACCCGAGTTTTTCCGCCGCTTCCAGGCCGTAGGACGCGGCCTTGGGGTCGTGTTCATAACTGTGGATACGATGTTCGGCACGCACTTTCTTCAGCAGATCCAACGCGGGGGTCATGGCCGCTCCTGGCAAGGCAATCAAAAAGACTGGGACGGATTCTAAGTCATCACCGACCAAAACGCTGCGGGTTGCGCTGCCGCCGTGGGCACCAGCCTGGCGAAGAAGCAGTCATTCACACCGCGAATAGTTTAAATGTGACCGACGGTTCACTTTCGACCTTTGACACCGGCGTTTCTTGTCTATATTTTTTCGAAACTGAAAGTCAAAACGCATGTCTCAAGCAACAACCCGAGTCCAGGAAGGGATCCTGTCTCGGCGGAAATCGCGCTATAGAGCCTGCTCGAACGCGCCCGGAAAAAAACAATAACCGAGGTTCGAATGACCATTGCTTCACAACAGCCGTCCCTTTCCAGCCAATGCCTGGCCGAATTCCTGGGTACAGCGCTATTGATCTTTTTCGGGACCGGTTGCGTTGCAGCGCTCAAGGTCGCGGGTGCGAGTTTCGGCCTGTGGGAAATCAGCATCATCTGGGGCGTCGGCGTCAGCATGGCGATCTACCTCACCGCGGGTATTTCCGGTGCGCACCTGAACCCTGCCGTCAGCATCGCCTTGTGCCTGTTCACTGACTTCGAAAAGCGCAAATTGCCCTTCTATATCTTTTGCCAGGTCGCCGGCGCCTTCTGCGGTGCCTTGCTGGTGTACACGCTGTACAGCAACCTGTTCTTCGATTTCGAACAGTCACGGCACATGATCCGCGGCACCGAGGCCAGCCTCGAACTGGCGTCGGTGTTCTCCACCTACCCGCACCCGGCCCTCTCCACGGGTCAGGCTTTCGTCGTGGAAATGATCATCACCGCGATCCTGATGGGGGTGATCATGTCCCTCACCGACGATAACAATGGCCTGCCCCGGGGGCCCTTGGCGCCGCTGCTGATCGGCCTGTTGATCGCGGTGATCGGCAGCTCGATGGGGCCGCTGACCGGCTTCGCGATGAACCCGGCCCGGGACTTTGGCCCTAAACTGATGACTTTCGTCGCTGGCTGGGGTGAAATTTCCCTCACCGGTGGACGCGACATCCCCTACTTCCTGGTTCCGATTTTTGCACCGCTGCTGGGTGCATGCCTGGGTGCTGCGGCCTATCGCGGGTTGATCGCCCGCCATCTGCCCAGTGCCACGACCGCTATAAAGGATGCAGAACCGGCCATTGATGGCAAGCCCAGAACATCCTGAAACAGTCGGCGCACGTTCCTGCCCGTTCGAACGTGCGCCATGGCCTCAGCCCTTATTTTCGTCCCAAGGCAATCGACATGACCGACCTCCAGAACAAGAACTACATCATTGCCCTCGACCAGGGCACGACCAGCTCGCGCGCGATCATTTTCGACCGCGACGCCAACGTGGTCTGCATCGCCCAGCGCGAATTCGCCCAGCATTATCCCCAGGCCGGCTGGGTCGAACACGACCCGATGGAAATCTTCGCCACCCAGAGCGCCGTCATGGTCGAGGCGCTGGCCCAGGCCGGCTTGCACCATGACCAGGTCGCCGCCATCGGCATCACCAACCAGCGTGAAACCACGGTGGTGTGGGACAAGACCACCGGTCGCCCGATCTACAACGCCGTGGTCTGGCAATGCCGTCGCAGCACCGAGATCTGCCAGCAGCTCAAGCGCGACGGCCACGAGCAGTACATCAGTGAAACCACTGGCCTGGTGACCGACCCGTACTTCTCCGGCACCAAGCTCAAGTGGATCCTGGACAACGTCGAAGGCAGCCGCGCACGCGCCCGCAACGGCGAACTGCTGTTCGGCACCGTCGACAGCTGGCTGATCTGGAAATTTACCGGCGGCAAGGTCCATGTCACCGACTACACCAACGCCTCGCGCACCATGCTCTTCAACATCCACACGCTGGAGTGGGACGCGAAGATGCTGGAGATCCTCGACATTCCCCGGGAAATGCTCCCGGAAGTGAAATCGTCCTCGGAGATCTACGGCCGCACCAAGAGCGGCATCGCCATCGGCGGCATCGCCGGCGACCAGCAGGCCGCCCTCTTCGGCCAGATGTGCGTGGAACCGGGCCAGGCGAAGAACACCTACGGCACTGGCTGCTTCCTGCTGATGAACACCGGCAACAAGGCGGTCAAGTCCAACCACGGCATGCTTACCACCATCGGTTGCGGGCCACGCGGCGAAGTCGCCTACGCCCTCGAAGGCGCGGTGTTCAATGGCGGCTCCACCGTGCAGTGGTTGCGCGATGAACTGAAGATCATCAACGACGCCCTGGACACCGAATACTTCGCCAACAAGGTCAAGGACAGCAACGGCGTGTACCTGGTGCCGGCCTTCACCGGCCTCGGCGCGCCGTACTGGGACCCCTATGCTCGCGGCGCATTGTTCGGCCTGACCCGGGGCGTGCGGGTCGACCACATCATCCGCGCGGCGCTGGAGTCGATTGCCTACCAGACCCGCGACGTGCTCGATGCCATGCAACAGGATTCCGGCGAGCGCCTCAAGGCCCTGCGCGTGGACGGCGGTGCGGTGGCGAACAACTTCCTCATGCAGTTCCAGGCCGACATCCTGGGCACCCGGGTCGAACGTCCGAAAATGCGTGAAACCACGGCCTTGGGCGCGGCCTACCTGGCCGGCCTGGCGTGCGGCTTCTGGGGCAGCCTGGAAGAATTGCGCGGCAAGGCGGTGATCGAGCGCGAATTCGAACCGCAACTGGACGAACCGGCGAAGGAGAAGCTCTACGCCGGCTGGCAGAAAGCGGTCAGCCGTACCCGCGACTGGGAGCCCCACCAAGACGCTGAATAAGGCCTGATAAGGTTCTGTAACTGGTCGGGAGTGGATTCCTGCGGCATCATGGGCAAATTTTGTACGGCAGCCCAAAGGAAGCCCCATGAATCTGCCTCCCCGCCAGCAACAAATCCTCGAACTGGTCCGCGAGCGCGGCTACGTCAGCATCGAGGAAATGGCGCAGTTATTCATCGTCACCCCGCAAACCATCCGCCGCGACATCAATCAACTGGCGGAAGCGAACCTGCTGCGCCGCTACCACGGCGGCGCTGCCTACGACTCCAGCGTGGAAAACACCGCCTACGCCATGCGCGCCGACCAGATGCGCGACGAGAAGCAACGCATCGCCGAAGCCATTGCCGCCCAGATCCCCGACCACGCCTCGCTGTTCATCAACATCGGCACCACCACCGAATCCATCGCCCGCGCGCTGCTCAACCACAACCACCTCAAGGTCATCACCAACAACCTGCACGTGGCGTCGATCCTCAGTGCCAAGGACGACTTCGAAGTCCTGATCGCCGGCGGCAACGTGCGGCGAGACGGCGGCGTGGTAGGCCAGGCCAGCGTCGACTTCATCAACCAGTTCAAGGTCGACTTCGCCCTGGTGGGCATCAGCGGTATCGACGAGGACGGCAGCCTGCTGGATTTCGATTACCAGGAAGTGCGGGTGTCCCAGGCCATCATCGCCAACGCCCGGCAAGTGCTGCTGGCGGCGGACTCCAGCAAGTTCGGGCGCAACGCCATGGTTCGCCTGGGGCCGATCAGCCTGATCGACTGCCTGGTGACCGACCAGCAACCGGTGCCGGCCCTGGTGCAGTTGCTGAACCAGCACAAGATTCGCCTGGAAGTGGTCTGAGATCCCTTCAATATCCTGTGGCAAGGCTGCTGTGGGAGCATGGCTTGCCCGCGATGAAGGCGACACAGTTTTCTAAATAGAACGAGTTGCCTGTTTCGCGAGCAAGCTCTGCTCCCACAAATCCCTCTCACCATAAGAGCGTGCCCAAGCACTGTCTCCCTTCCTTCAATGTTCGAAAATCTTCCTTTCAGTTTCCCTTGATCAGTATTTTCAATCGAAGCGGACTGGCTGTCGTCGTCTTTATGGGCTAGTATTTTCGCAAATGAACATTTATGTTCGAATTCAAATATTACGAAAAGAACCCGAGGCCAGCCGATGCCCACTTCTACCTTGCCTACGCCCCCTCTCGCCGAAGTCTACGATGTTGCCGTCATTGGCGGCGGTATCAACGGCGTAGGGATTGCCGCGGACGCTGCCGGTCGCGGTCTTTCGGTGTTCCTTTGCGAAAAGGACGACCTGGCTAGCCATACATCGTCGGCCAGCAGCAAATTGATCCACGGCGGCCTGCGCTACCTCGAACACTATGAGTTCCGCCTGGTGCGCGAAGCGCTGGCCGAGCGCGAGGTGCTGTTGGCCAAGGCGCCGCACATCGTCAAGCAGATGCGCTTCGTGCTGCCCCACCGCCCGCACCTGCGGCCGGCCTGGATGATTCGCGCCGGCCTGTTCCTCTACGATCACCTTGGCAAGCGTGAACAGCTCGCCGGTTCCAAAAGCTTGAAATTCGGTGCCGACAGCGCGCTGAAAAGCGAGATCACCAAAGGCTTCGAGTACTCCGACTGTTGGGTCGACGACGCGCGCCTGGTGGTACTCAACGCCATGGCCGCCCGGGAAAAAGGCGCCCACCTCCACACGCGCACCCGCTGCGTGAACGCCCGTCGCAGCAAAGGGTTGTGGCACCTGCACCTGGAGCGCGCCGACGGCAGCCTGTTTTCGATTCGCGCCAAGGCCCTGGTGAACGCCGCCGGTCCGTGGGTCGCCAAGTTCATTCGTGACGACCTGAAGATGGAATCGCCCTACGGCATCCGCCTGATCCAGGGCAGCCACCTGATCGTGCCGAAACTCTATGAAGGCGAACATGCGCACATTCTTCAGAACGAAGACCAGCGCATCGTGTTCACCATTCCGTACTTGAACCAGTTCACCCTGATCGGCACCACCGATCGCGAATACACCGGTGATCCGGCCAAAGTGGCCATCACCGAGGGCGAAACCGACTACCTGCTGAAGGTGGTCAACGCCCACTTCAAGAAACAGATCGGTCGCGACGACATCCTGCACAGCTATTCCGGTGTGCGGCCGCTGTGCAACGACGAATCCGACAACCCCTCGGCCGTGACCCGGGACTACACCCTGGCACTCTCCGGCGGTGGCGAGGAAGCGCCCTTGCTCTCGGTGTTCGGCGGCAAGCTGACCACCTACCGCAAGCTGGCCGAGTCGGCCATGGCCCTGCTGGCCCCGTACTTCACCCAGATGCGCCCGAGCTGGACCGCCATCGCCACGCTTCCCGGCGGCGAGAACATGACCACCCCGCAAGCGCTGTGCTCGGCCATCCGCGACAAGTTCGACTGGCTGCCGACCGAGATCGCTCGTCGCTGGGCCACCACCTACGGCAGCCGCACCTGGCGCATGCTGGAAGGCGTGCACACCCTTGCCGACCTGGGCGAACACCTCGGCGCGGGGCTCTATACCCGCGAAGTCGACTACCTGTGCAGCGATGAATGGGCCGTCGATGCCCAGGACATCCTCTGGCGCCGCAGCAAACTGGGCTTGTTCACCACCCCGGCCGAACAGGAAAAACTGCAGCAATACCTGGAAAAGGTCGAGCATAACCGCCGCAAGATCGAAGCGGCGTGAACCTCGTCCTCCCAAGGGAGGACGTCCCCACCGGCCAACAGGAGGTGTTTTCGACCAACGGTAGCTCAGGCGCGTAATACCTGGCATTTCTACCAGTACCCAGCTTCGATAACGACTCTTAGGATGAACGTGCCATGACCGATGGTATTTCATCCCGGAGAGTCTGTTATGTCTGCCAAAGTTGGATCTACCCCACCCAGTGGCCAAAACAAGGCGATCATTCCTTCCCCGCCTCGAGAGCTTACCCAGCAGGGAGGCACCAAATACTCGCTCGTGCTGGGGTGGCTAATCTCGGCGAACGCCGCCCCATCCGACATTATCGCCCACACGTTCAAGGTCGTTGACAAGAATACTGGCCAGGAGCAACCGACCCCGGCAACCACGGTGGCGCCGGGGCCCAATGGATGGTATCGGCATGAAATCAATGTCAGCGGCTTGAATGTCCCCCTATATTACCTGGTTAAAGTTCGGGCACAGGGCACCGACGGGAACTACGGTGAATACTGCCCTGAAGTAGAGTTCCGGACCTACCCGGAATCCACGGACACAGAAACCACCCCGTAAACCTTCGTGGCGATGCAGGAACATTTCGGCGCGCCTCTTCAAAAGGCTGCGCAGGCATTCACTTGGCGCAAGCAACCGAGCAGATGGGGATGACACCTTGCGTGCATCCCCAACCATCTTCATGCCCCCGGCGCCCGCACACTTCAGACACCTCGCGACCCGCCCAGCTGTCGTCGCCATTCGGTTTTCCGAACGAAGCTGAAAGCCTTCATTCGACGAACCGAACAGCAACCCGCTTTCCAGGTCCTGGAAAAATAAAAAATACTTTTAAAATCAATCACAAAGCCTATTGGTAGGCTCCTGGCACGAGTCATGCTCTACACTCCTTCGAGACGAATGCCTGCATGCCAACACAACAGGAGCTGCCAGGCGTTTCGAAGCACTCAGGGCCGACGTACCGGCTGAAATAAAAAAAACAATGTCGAGGAAACATCGATGCGCATCGTTCCCCATCTCCTGGGCGCAGCCATTGCTGCCGCTCTGATCAGCACCCCGGTTTTCGCCGCCGAACTGACCGGCACGCTGAAGAAGATCAAAGAGTCCGGCGTCATCACGCTTGGGCATCGCGACGCTTCCATTCCGTTCTCCTACATCGCGGACGCTTCCGGCAAGCCAGTGGGCTACTCCCACGACATCCAGCTGAAAGTCGTCGAAGCGCTGAAAAAAGACCTGGACCTGCCGAACCTGCAGGTCAAGTACAACCTGGTGACCTCGCAGACCCGTATCCCGCTGGTACAGAACGGCACCGTGGACCTGGAGTGCGGCTCCACCACCAACAACGTCGAGCGCCAGCAGCAAGTCGACTTCTCCGTGGGCATCTTCGAGATCGGCACCCGCCTGCTCTCCAAGAAAGACTCCAAGTACAAGGATTTCGACGACCTCAAGGGCAAGAACGTCGTGACCACCGCCGGCACCACCTCCGAGCGCCTGCTCAAGGCCATGAACGCCGACAAGCAGATGGGCATGAACGTCATCTCGGCCAAGGACCACGGCGAATCCTTCCAGATGCTGGAATCGGGCCGCGCCGTCGCGTTCATGATGGACGACGCCCTGCTGGCCGGTGAAGCCGCCAAGGCCAAGAAGGCCGACGACTGGGCCGTTACCGGTACGCCACAGTCCTACGAGATCTACGGCTGCATGATGCGCAAGGGCGACGAGCCGTTCAAAAAGGCTGTGGATGACGCCATCAAGGCCACCTACGCGTCGGGCGAGATCAACAAGATCTACGACAAGTGGTTCACCCAGCCAATCCCGCCGAAAAACCTGAACCTGAACTTCCCGATGAGCGACGAGCTCAAGGCCCTGATCGCCAATCCGACCGACAAAGCGGCTGACGACAAGAAGTCCTGATTTTTCTGACTAACCTTATCTCCTGAAGGGGCTCCCGCCCTTTCAGGGGATGGTCACTCCCTGCTGGCATATCTGGAAACACTCGAACGGTGGTTGTCGAGCCGATCGCGTGTGCCTGGCCTTCGAAGGCCAGGGAGGGAACGGAGCTTCCCCAGGCGGGCATTTGCATATCGAACGATCTGAGGGGAGACCCTAATGAATTACAACTGGGACTGGGGCGTGTTCTTCAAGTCCACCGGCGTGGGCAGCGAGACGTATCTCGACTGGTACATCGCCGGCCTGGGCTGGACCATCGCCATCGCCGTCGTCGCCTGGATCATCGCCCTGCTGCTGGGCTCGATCCTGGGTGTGATGCGCACCGTGCCGAACCGGCTGGTGTCGGGCATCGCCACCTGCTACGTGGAGCTTTTCCGTAACGTGCCGCTGCTGGTTCAGCTGTTCATCTGGTACTTCCTGGTGCCCGACCTGCTGCCGGAAAACCTGCAGGAGTGGTACAAGCAGGACCTGAACCCGACCACCTCGGCCTACCTGAGCGTCGTAGTGTGCCTGGGGTTGTTCACCGCCGCACGGGTGTGCGAACAGGTGCGCACCGGTATCCAGGCGCTGCCCCGCGGCCAGGAATCCGCCGCCCGCGCCATGGGCTTCAAGCTGCCGCAGATCTACTGGAACGTGCTGCTGCCCCAAGCGTATCGGATCATCATTCCGCCGCTGACCTCGGAATTCCTCAACGTCTTCAAGAACTCCTCCGTGGCCTCGCTGATCGGCCTGATGGAGCTGCTCGCGCAGACCAAGCAGACCGCCGAGTTCTCCGCCAACCTGTTCGAAGCCTTTACCCTGGCGACGCTGATCTACTTCACCTTGAACATGAGCCTGATGCTGCTCATGCGCATGGTCGAGAAGAAAGTCGCGGTGCCCGGCCTGATCTCCGTGGGGGGTAAATGATGGAATTCGATTTCAGTGGTGTCGTCCCGGCCATTCCCGGCCTGTGGAACGGCATGGTGATGACCTTGAAGCTGATGGCCCTGGGCGTCATCGGCGGCATCATCCTGGGGACGATCCTGGCGCTGATGCGCCTGTCCCACAACAAGCTGGTCTCCAACATCGCCGGCGCCTACGTCAACTACTTCCGCTCCATCCCGCTGCTGCTGGTGATCACCTGGTTCTACCTGGCGGTGCCGTTCGTGCTGCGCTGGATCACGGGCGAAGACACGCCGATCGGGGCATTCGGCTCCTGCGTCGTGGCGTTCATGATGTTCGAGGCGGCGTACTTCTGCGAAATCGTGCGGGCCGGCGTGCAGTCGATCCCCAAGGGCCAGATGGGTGCCGCCCAGGCGCTGGGCATGAACTATGGCCAGACCATGCGCCTGATCATCCTGCCCCAGGCGTTTCGCAAGATGACCCCGCTGCTGTTGCAGCAGAGCATCATCCTGTTTCAGGACACCTCGCTGGTCTACACGGTCGGCCTGGTGGACTTCCTCAATGCTTCGCGGGCCAATGGCGACATCATCGGCCGCTCCAATGAGTTCCTGATCGTCGCAGGTCTCGTGTACTTCACAATCAGCTTTGCCGCCTCGCTGCTGGTCAAGCGTCTGCAAAAAAGGTTCGCCGTATGATCTCTATCAAGAACATCAACAAGTGGTATGGGGACTTCCAGGTACTGACCAATTGCAGCACCGAGGTCAGCAAAGGCGAGGTGGTGGTGGTGTGCGGCCCTTCGGGTTCGGGCAAGTCCACGCTGATCAAGTGCGTGAACGCCCTGGAACCGTTCCAGAAAGGCGACATCGTGGTCGATGGCACGTCCATCGCCGACCCGAAGACCAACCTGCCGAAATTGCGTTCGCGGGTGGGCATGGTGTTCCAGCACTTCGAACTGTTCCCGCACCTGACCATCACCGAAAACCTGACCATCGCGCAGATCAAGGTGCTGGGCCGCAGCAAGGAAGAGGCCACCAAGAAAGGCCTGCAACTGCTTGAGCGCGTCGGCCTTTCGGCCCATGCCCACAAGCACCCGGGCCAGCTCTCCGGCGGCCAGCAGCAGCGCGTGGCGATTGCCCGTGCCCTGGCGATGGACCCGGTGGTGATGCTGTTCGACGAACCGACCTCGGCCCTCGACCCGGAAATGGTCAACGAGGTGCTCGACGTCATGGTGCAACTGGCCCACGAAGGCATGACCATGATGTGCGTCACCCACGAAATGGGCTTCGCCCGCAAAGTGGCGAACCGGGTGATCTTCATGGACCAGGGCCAGATCATCGAGGACTGCAAGAAGGAAGAGTTCTTCGGCGACATCAGTGCCCGCTCCGAACGTGCGCAGCATTTCCTTGAGAAAATCCTGCAGCACTAAGCAACACCGCTCCAATCCTGTGGGAGCGAGCTTGCTCGCGATAGCGGACCGACATTCAGCATCCCTGTTGACTGTGCTGCCCTCATCGCGAGCAAGCTCGCTCCCACAAGGGGGTAGTGTTGGCTTTGTCGATTTGTGTTGTGGTTGACCCAAGGCTTCTGTGATGAAATGCGACCCCACCCTCTATCGCGCCGCGCCGCCATCACTTGCCGTGAAACCCCGCCTGATCCGCCATCTGTTCCTGCCGCCGTTGATCATCGCGCTGACGATCGGCCTGGGCTATCTCGGCTTCTGGATCAGCGAGCACTACGGCGTGCGTGGCCTCGCCGAGAACGGCGAACGCCAACTGGAGCTGCACGCCCGGGCGGTGGAGAGCGAGATCAGCAAGTACACCTATCTGCCCAGCCTGCTGGAGCTTGAATCCAGTGTCTCGACGCTGCTCGATGACCCGACGCCCGAGCACCGCAAGACCGTCAACGAATACCTCGAAGGCTTGAACCGCCGCAGCCGCAGCCGGGCCATCTACGTGATGGACACGACCGGCCGGGTCATGGCCACCAGCAACTGGCGCGACGTCGACAGTTACCTGGGGGAGGACCTGTCCTTCCGCGCCTATTTCCAGAACGCCGTGCGCGGCCAGCCGGGTCGCTTCTACGGCATCGGCAGCACCAACGGCGAACCCGGCTACTACCTGGCCCACGGCCTGGAAGAACAGGGCAAGATCATCGGCGTCGCCGTGGTCAAGGTGCGCCTCGAAGCCATGGAGGAACGCTGGCAACGGGCACGCCTGGAAGCGTTCGTCAGCGATGAGAACGGCATCATCATCTTGTCCAGCGATCCGGCGCGGCGGCTCAAGTCGGTGCGGCCGTTGAGCGACGACACCAAGGAGCGCCTGGCCCGCAGCCTGCAGTACTACTGGTTCCCGCTGAACGAACTGGTGCCCCTGGCCCGGGAGCGCCTGGCTGAAGGTATGGAAAAACTGACCTTCCCGGCCAACACCGAGCTGGTGTCCGATGAACGCGCCATCAGCTACTTGTCGCAGACCCGCCCACTGAGCGACACACCGTGGAACTTCACCTTGCTGACCCCGTTGGAAGACCTGCGTCGCCAGGCGATCAACCAAGGCATCCTGGTGGCGGTGGCCTTCGCCCTGGTGGCTTTCCTGCTGATCGCCTGGAACGAGCGGCGCAAGGTCATCGCCACCCGCCTCGCGGCCCGGGAAGCCTTGCAGGAAGCCAACAGCCAGCTGGAACGTCGGATTACCGAACGCACCACCGACCTGCGGGCCAGCAACGAGCGGCTCAAGAGCCAGATCCGCGAGCGCCGGCAGGCCGAAGAGACCCTGCGCCGGGCCCAGGACGAACTGGTGCAGGCCGGCAAGCTGGCGGCCATCGGCCAGATGTCCACCAGCATCGCCCATGAGCTCAACCAGCCGCTGGCGGCGCTGCGCACCTTGTCCGGCAATACCGTGCGCTTCCTCGAACGCGGCCAACTGGACATCGCCAGCACCAACCTCAAGACCATCAACGAATTGATCGACCGCATGGGCCGCATCACCGCCAGCCTGCGCGCCTTTGCCCGACGGGGCGACGACCAGGGCCGGGCAAGCCTGGGCAAGGCCGTCGAGGCCGCGCTGCAATTGCTCGCCGGGCGCCTGGAACACCTGAACATCCAGATCCACGACGGGTTCACCGATGTCCAGTTGCAGATCGACCAGACGCGCCTGGAGCAGATCCTGGTGAACCTGGTCGGCAACGCCCTGGACGCCATGCAGGGCCAGCCCGATCCGCAGCTGTGGCTCGACGGCGAAACCAGCCACGGCAAGTACCGCCTGCGGGTGCGGGACAACGGCCACGGCATCGACCCGCAAGCCCGCAAGCATTTGTTCGAACCGTTCTTCACCACCAAGCCCGGCGAACAGGGCCTGGGCCTGGGCCTGACGCTCTCGGCAAGCCTGGCCGCCGCCGCGGGCGGGCACCTGGGCGTTGAATTCCCGGTCGAGCGTGGCACCACCTTCGTCCTCAGTTTACCGTTGGTAAGCCTTCCTCCAGCCGAGCAGCCATGAACAACGACCTGAGCGTACTGATCGTCGAAGACGACCCCCACGTCCTGCTGGGTTGCCAGCAGGCCCTGAGCCTGGAAGACATCCCGTGCATCGGCGTGGGCAGCGCCGAAGAAGCCCTGGAGCGGGTGGGCGATGACTTTGCCGGCATCGTCATCAGCGACATTCGCCTGCCGGGCATCGATGGCCTGGAACTGCTGACCCGCCTCAAGGCCCGGGACAGCCGCCTGCCCGTGGTGCTGATCACTGGCCACGGCGACATTTCCATGGCCGTTGGCGCGATGCAAAAAGGCGCCTATGACTTCATGGAGAAGCCCTTCTCCCCCGAACGCCTGGTGGACGTCGCCCGCCGCGCCCTGGAACAGCGCAGCCTGGCCCGCGAAGTGTCCTCGCTACGTCGGCAACTGGCCGAACGCGACTCCCTGGAAGGCCGCATCATCGGCCGCTCGCCAGCCATGCAGCACCTGCGCGCACTGATCGCCAATGTCGCCGACACCTCGGCCAACGTGCTGATCGAAGGCGAGACCGGCACCGGCAAGGAACTGGTCGCCCGCTGCCTGCATGACTTCAGCCGACGCCACGACAAGCAGTTCGTCGCGCTCAACTGCGGCGGCCTGCCGGAGAACCTGTTCGAGAGCGAGATTTTCGGCCACGAAGCCAATGCCTTCACCGGCGCCGGCAAGCGCCGGATCGGCAAGATCGAGCACGCCGACGGCGGTACGCTGTTTCTCGATGAAGTGGAAAGCATGCCCCTGCCCCTGCAAATCAAGCTGCTGCGGGTGTTGCAGGAGCGCACCCTCGAACGCCTGGGCTCGAACCAGAGCGTGGCGGTGGACTGCCGGGTGATTGCCGCGACCAAGTCCGACCTGGACGAAATGGGCCGCGCCGGCCAGTTCCGCAGCGACTTGTATTACCGTCTCAACGTGGTGACGCTGGAACTGCCGCCCCTGCGCGAGCGACGCGAGGACATCCTGCAATTGTTCGAACATTTCCTCCAGCAGTCGTCCCTGCGTTTCGACCGCACGGTACCGGCGCTGGACAACCAGACGCTGTCGAACCTGATGAGCCATGACTGGCCGGGCAATGTGCGCGAGCTGCGCAACGTCGCCGAGCGCTACGCCCTTGGTTTGCCCGCCTTCAAGAAATCCGGCGCCAGCAGCGGCGGCCAGGGCCTGGCCTTCGCCGAAGCGGTGGAAGCCTTCGAACGCAACCTGCTGGCGGACGCCCTGCAGCGCAGCGGTGGCAACCTGACCCAGGCCAGCCAGGAACTGGGCATGGCCAAGACCACCCTGTTCGACAAAGTCAAAAAGTACGGCCTGAGCCATTAACAACCGGGGCAAAAACCTGTGGATCTGATTTTCAAGGCGGCGCTGGGGGCCGCCGTGGTGGTGATCCTGGCGATGCTGGCCAAGACGCGCAACTACTACATCGCCGGGCTGGTGCCGCTGTTTCCCACCTTTGCCCTGATCGCCCACTACATCGTCGGCAAGGGCCGCTCGGTGGACGACCTGAAGACCACCATCGTGTTCGGCATGTGGTCGATCATTCCGTATTTCGTCTATCTCGCGACGCTGTACGTGATGATCGACCGGATGCGCCTCGAAGCCTCATTGGCGGTGGCAGCCGTCGCCTGGCTGATGGCCGCGACGGTGCTGGTCAGTGCCTGGGTGAGAATCCACGGCTGATCAGAGGCGCGCAAGCACGGCTCAGTAGCCGACGGTAAACCGGGTCCGCGAAAACCGAGGGGTCTGGACCTCATCGATCATCGCAATGGCATAGTCGGCGAAACTGATCCAACTGCGCCCGGCCTCGTCGAACAGCAGGTGATCCTTGCCAACCCGGAACTGGCCGGTGCGCTCGGTTTCGACGAACTCCGCCGACGGCGAGAGGAAGGTCCAGTCCAGGTCCTGTTCCTTGCGCAGCACGTCCAGGAACAAGGCGCCGGCGCTGGCTTCGGCCAGGTATTCCGCCGGGAAGCCGTCGCTGTCGATCACCCGGGTGTTGTCCGGCAGCAGCAACGAACCGGCCCCGCCCACCACCAGCAAGCGCTTGACCCCGGCGGCTTTCAGCGGCGCGATGATCTTGTCGGCTGGTACGCTGGCAAAGTGCGCGGCACTGATCACCGCATCGTGACCGGCGACAGCGGCGGTCAATGCTTCGCTGTCCAGGACGTCCAATGGTTGGCTGACCACGCCGGGGCGGTCGCCGATGCTTGCGGTGTTGCGGGCAATGGCCGTCACGCTGTGGCCGCGACGCAGGGCTTCTTCCAGCAGTTGGCTGCCGGCACGACCGGTGGCGCCGATGATTGCGATCTTGCTCATGGTGTTCTCCAGTAACTCAGGATGGTTGAAAAGACCTGCTTTTTGTGGCGAGGGGATTTATCCCCGCTGGACTGCGAAGCAGTCCCACGACTTATCAATCGCTGCAATGTGACAGTCAGGACGCAGGGGGTTGCTGCGCAACCCAGCGGGGATAAATCCCCTCGCCACAACGGTGCTCCGATCAACGATCGGTATTCACCACTTCATCTCGCCCTTGGCGACCTTGGCACTCAGTTCCAGGGAGCTGTCTTCACCCAGGTTCGGGTAGCGTTGCTTCATGACGGCGATCAGCGCGGCGGAATCCTTGGCCTTGGCGGTTTCTTCATCGAAGGCCTTGATATAGCCAGCGGTGAATGTCACCGGGGCCAGGGACCGGGCGCTTTCACCCAGGTAGTGGCCTGGAATCACGGTGTCCGGATGCAGCTTTTCAATACCGGCGAGGGTCGCCAGCCAGTCCTTGTGGGACTGCGGCGTCTGGGTGTCAGCCATCCACACATGAATGTTCTCGGCCACCACCACGCCCCCGATCACCGCCTTGATCGACGGAATCCACACGAAACTGCGCGCCGGCTGCGGGCCGTCCAGGCCGACGACCTGCAAACGCTTGCCCTCCAGGGTCAGGCTGTCGCCCTTGAGCACCTGGGGCACGATGGCAGTGTCCGGCGCATCGGCCTTGAGGATCGGCCCCCAATGCTTCAGCTTGCCGTCGACCGTGTGCTTGATGTGTTCGACGGTCGGCGCGGAGGCCAGCACCTTGGCCTCGGGAAAAGCGGCGGTCAGGGTGGGCAAACCAAAATAGTAGTCGGGATCGCCGTGGCTGATATAAATCGTGGTCAGTCGTTTTCCGCTGGCGCGAATTTTTTCCACGACCTGTTCGGCCTGGGACTTGCCGAACTGGGCGTCGACCAGGATGGCTTCGTGCTCGCCGCTGACCAGCACCGAGGTCACCGGGAAAATCGCCGCCGCGCCAGGGTTGTAGACATCCAGCGTCAGGTCGGCTGCCCAGCCGTGGGCCGCGAACGCCAGGGAGGCGGCCGCCAGCAACAGGCGCTTGAGGGGGGTGAAGGGGGTCATGCTGTGCTCCGTTGTCCAAATGCCCGTAGGGATGGAGAAGGAGCTTAGTGACCAGACTCGTTCTAAAAAATGCGATGATCAGACATAGTTTGTTTCTGAAACCGGGCAAATCATGGATCGTCTCCAAGCAATGCAAGTGTTCGTCACGGTGGTGGACCTGGGCAGCCAGTCGGCGGCGGCAGAGCACCTGGACCTGTCGCGACCGGTGGTATCGCGATACCTGGCGGAACTGGAGAACTGGGTCGGCGCCCGGCTGATGCACCGCACCACCCGCAGGCTGAGCCTGACCGCCGCCGGCACGGAAATCCTGCCGCGCTGCCGGCAGATGCTGGACCTGTCCGGCGACCTGCAAGCGGCCGTCAGCAAGCCGGACGACGCGCCCCGGGGCCAACTGCGCATCAGCACCAGCACCTCCTTCGGCCAGGCCCAGCTGACGCGTGCCATGGCCGAATACGTCAAGCGTTACCCCGGGGTGAGCGTGGACCTGCAGATGCTCGATCGCACCGTGAACCTGGTGGACGAGCGCATCGACCTGGCGATCCGCATGAGCAACGACCTGGACCCGAACCTGATCGCCCGCCGCCTCACGGTGTGCCGCTCGGTGATCTGCGCCTCGCCCGATTACTTGAAAGAGCACCCGGCACCGCAGCGGGTCGAGGACCTGAGCCAGCACAACTGCCTGACGCACGCCTACGTGGGCAAGAGCCTCTGGCACTTCGAACAGGACGGCGAGCCGGTCTCGGTGCCGGTGCAAGGCAATATCAGCAGCAACGAGGCCACCACCCTCCTGCAAGCGGCCATGGCAGGCGCCGGCGTGGCCATGCTGCCCAGCTACCAGGCTGGCGCCCATATCAAGCGCGGTGAACTGGTGCGCCTGGTGCCCCACGCCGAACCGCGCCGGATGAACATGTACGCCGTGTATGCCTCACGCAAGCACATGCCGTCGGCGCTACGCAGCCTGCTGGATTTCCTGGTGGTGACGTTTCCCGAGACGCCTGAGTGGGATGTGGGGTTGTAGCTGCCGCCTGGGGAACCTCTGTGGGAGCGAGCTTGCTCGCGATAGCGGTGTGTCAGTCAATAAAGGGTGGCTGACACTCCGCCATCGCGAGCAAGCTCGCTCCCACACGGGGTCACCGTCGCTCTCAAGTATTGCGCCAGGATTTCACCAACCGCCCGCCCCGAGGCATACTGGCCACCCTTCTTGCGCCAGAACCCAGAACCGCTCCATGCGTATCCACGTCAGTTTCATCGACCGCGTCGGCATCACCCAGGAAGTCCTGGCCTTGCTCGGTGGGCGCAACCTCAACCTGGATGCCGTGGAGATGGTGCCGCCCAACGTCTACATCGACGCCCCGACCCTCAGCCCGCAAGTGCTGGATGAGTTGCGCGAGGCCTTGTTCAGCGTACGGGGTGTGCAAACGGTGACGGTGGTGGACATCCTGCCAGGCCAACGCCGGCACTTGCAGCTCGACGCCCTGCTGGCGGCCATGACCGACCCGGTGCTGGCCCTGGACAGCGCCGGCAATGTGTTGCTGGCCAACCCCGCGCTGATTGCCTTGTACGGCCGGGAGCCGGCCGGGGAAAGCGTGGCGGGGCTGTTCGGTGACGAGGCGCTGCTGGGCGCCCTGCTGGAGAACGGCTTTCGCCTGCCGCTGCGGGAAATCACCCTCAATGGCCAGACCTTGCTGCTGGACGCCACGCCCATCACGGACGCTGGCGCCCTGCTGACACTCTATCCACCGAACCGCATCGGCGAACGCCTGTCGGCCCTGCACCACGATCACGCCGAAGGCTTCGACGCGCTGCTCGGCGACTCCCCCGCGATCCGCACCCTCAAGGCCCGGGCCCAACGGGTCGCGGCGTTGGATGCGCCGTTGCTGATCCAGGGCGAGACCGGCACCGGCAAGGAACTGGTGGCCCGTGCCTGCCACGCCATCAGCGCCCGTCACAGCGCGCCGTTCCTGGCCCTGAACTGCGCCGCGTTGCCGGAGAACCTGGCCGAAAGCGAACTGTTCGGCTATGCCCCCGGCGCCTTCACGGGTGCGCAACGGGGCGGCAAGCCGGGGCTCATGGAGTTGGCGAACCAGGGCACGGTGTTTCTCGATGAAATTGGCGAGATGTCGCCGTACCTGCAAGCCAAGCTGCTGCGGTTCCTGAACGACGGCAGCTTCCGCCGGGTGGGCGGCGATCGGGAAATCAAGGTCAACGTGCGGATCCTCAGCGCCACGCACCGCAACCTGGAGAAAATGGTCAGCGAAGGCTCGTTCCGCGAAGACCTGTTCTATCGCCTCAACGTGCTCAACGTCGAGGTCCCGCCGCTGCGCGAGCGCGGCCAGGACATCCTGCTGCTGGCGCGCTACTTCATGCAGCAGGCCTGCGCCCAGATCCAGCGCCCGGTCTGCCGCCTCGCCCCCGGCACCTACCCGGCGTTGCTGGGCAATCGCTGGCCGGGCAATGTGCGGCAACTGCAGAACGTGATCTTCCGCGCCGCCGCCATCTGCGAAAGCAGCCTGGTGGACATCGGCGACCTGGACATCGCCGGCACCTCCGTCGCGCGCCAGGGCGACGTGGAGGTCGAAAGCCTGGAACAGGCCGTGGAAGCCTTCGAGAAGCACCTGCTCGAAAGCCTCTACGTCAACTACCCCTCGACCCGCCAGCTCGCCAGCCGCCTGCAGACTTCCCATACCGCGATCGCCCATCGGTTGCGCAAATACGGCATTTCCGGAAAGCCATAAACCCGCCACAGCCCCCTGTGGGAGCGAGCTTGCTCGCGATGACGGTAGCCCAGTCAGCCCCAGGTTGACTGACACACCGCTATCGCGAGCAAGCTCGCTCCCACAAGGGTTCAGTGTTGTGGTCGGAATAGCGTCAAAAACGACCTCCACCTGTACTGAAAGCGCTACAGTGGAACGATATCGCTACAGACGGACGTAGACTGCGCCAGATAAGGCTTTGATCCAGCAATGATTTTATTCAGGCGCGGCGCTGTAGCGATTTCGCTACAACGCAAGGGACTCATAATCTCCTGAGCCGCCTCAAATCATTGACCCACAAGCACTTTTCAATATTGGCCGCGTTCTTGCTATGGGTATTCCCACACGGCCGGGCCAAGCCCCGCGCCTCCTTTGCGTCCACCAGACGAATCTGGCCCCAGGAGTTTCCATGAGCGAGTTGCGTTTCACTGAAGATCACGAATGGCTGCGCACCGAAGCCGACGGCAGCGTTACAGTCGGCATCACCGCGTTTGCCCAGAACGCCTTGGGCGATGTGGTCTATGTTCAGTTACCGGAACTGCAAAACTACGCCAAGAGGGCCGAAGCCTCGACCGTGGAATCGGTGAAGGCCGCCAGCGGTGTCTACATGCCGTTGGACGGTGACGTGCTGGAAGTCAACCCGGCCCTGGAAAGCAACCCGGAACTGGTCAACGAAGATCCGCTGGGCGAAGGCTGGTTTTTCCGTTTCATGCCAGCCAATCCCGCTGAAGTTGGCCAACTGTTGGATCAGGATGCCTACGACCGCCTGATCAAAGCCAACGCCGAAGCCTGAGGAGCGCCACATGACCGTTAATCTCGGCACCGCCAACGAATTCATCGCCCGCCACATCGGCCCCCGGGCCAGCGACGAGCAAGCCATGCTCGAACGCCTGGGCTATGACTCCCTGCAAGCCCTGAGCGCCAGCGTCATCCCGGAAAGCATCAAGGGCACCAGCGTGCTGGACATGGGCGACGGCCAGAGCGAAGCCGACGCGCTGGCGTCGATCAAGGCCATCGCCAGCCAGAACCAGTTGTTCAAGACCTACATCGGCCAGGGCTACTACAACTGCCACACGCCGGCACCGATCCTGCGCAACCTGCTGGAAAACCCGGCCTGGTACACCGCCTACACCCCGTACCAGCCAGAAATCTCCCAGGGTCGTCTCGAAGCGCTGCTGAACTTCCAGACCCTGATCAGCGACCTCACCGGCCTGCCGATCGCCAACGCCTCGTTGCTGGATGAAGCCACCGCCGCCGCCGAAGCGATGACCTTCTGCAAGCGCCTGAGCAAGAACAAGGGCAGCAACGCGTTCTTCGCCTCCGTGCACAGCCACCCGCAGACCCTCGACGTGCTGCGCACCCGTGCCGAGCCCCTGGGCATCGACGTGGTGGTCGGCGATGAGCGCGAGCTGAGCGACACCAGCCCGTTCTTCGGCGCGCTGCTGCAATACCCGGCCAGCAACGGTGACGTGTTCGACTACCGCGAACTGACCGAACGCTTCCACGCCAGCAACGCCCTGGTCGCCGTCGCGGCCGACCTGCTGGCGCTGACCCTGCTGGTCCCACCGGGTGAATTCGGCGCCGACGTGGCCATCGGCAGCGCCCAGCGCTTTGGCGTGCCATTGGGCTTCGGTGGCCCGCACGCGGCGTATTTCTCCACCAAGGACGCCTTCAAGCGCGACATGCCGGGCCGCCTGGTCGGTGTGTCCGTGGACCGTTTCGGCAAGCCGGCCCTGCGCCTGGCCATGCAGACCCGCGAGCAGCACATCCGCCGCGAGAAAGCCACGAGCAACATCTGCACCGCCCAGGTGCTGCTGGCCAACATCGCCAGCATGTACGCGGTGTACCACGGGCCCAAGGGCCTGGTGCAGATCGCCAACCGTATCCATCACCTGACCGCGATCCTCGCCAAGGGCCTGGACGCATTGGGCCTGAGCGTCGAGCAAGAAAGCTTCTTCGACACCCTGACCCTGCGCACCGGCGCGCAAACCGCTGCCCTGCACGACAAGGCCCGCGCCCAACGCATCAACCTGCGTGCAGTGGACGCCGAGCGCCTGGGCCTGTCCCTGGATGAAACCACCAGCCAGGCTGACGTCGAAGCACTGTGGAACCTGTTGGCCGACGGCAAGGCCCAGCCGGACTTCGCCAGCCTCGCCGCCAGTGTGCAAAGTCGCATCCCGGCGCCACTGGCACGCCAATCGGCGATCCTCAGCCACCCGGTGTTCAACCGCTACCACTCCGAAACCGAGCTGATGCGCTACCTGCGCAAGCTCGCCGACAAGGACCTGGCCCTGGATCGCACCATGATCCCGCTGGGTTCCTGCACCATGAAGCTCAACGCCGCCAGTGAAATGATCCCGGTGACCTGGGCCGAGTTCGGCGCCCTGCACCCGTTCGCACCGGCCGAACAAAGTGCGGGCTACCAGCAACTGACCGACGAACTGGAGGCCATGCTGTGTGCCGCCACCGGCTATGACGCCGTGTCGCTGCAACCCAACGCCGGTTCCCAGGGCGAATACGCAGGCCTCTTGGCGATCCGTGCCTATCACCAGAGCCGTGGCGAAGACCGCCGCGACATCTGCCTGATCCCGTCCTCGGCCCACGGCACCAACCCGGCCACCGCCAACATGGCGGGCATGCGCGTGGTGGTCACCGCGTGCGACGCCCGTGGCAACGTCGACATCGAGGACCTGCGCGCCAAGGCCATCGAGCACCGCGAACACCTCGCCGCGCTGATGATCACCTACCCGTCCACCCACGGCGTGTTCGAGGAAGGTATCCGCGAAATCTGCGGCATCATCCATGACAACGGCGGCCAGGTGTACATCGACGGCGCCAACATGAACGCCATGGTCGGCCTCTGCGCGCCAGGCAAGTTCGGCGGTGACGTGTCGCACCTCAACCTGCACAAGACCTTTTGCATTCCCCACGGCGGTGGCGGCCCGGGCGTTGGCCCGATCGGCGTCAAGTCGCACCTGGCGCCTTTCCTGCCAGGTCACGCGAGCATGGAACGCAAGGAAGGCGCGGTGTGCGCGGCGCCGTTCGGCAGCGCGAGCATCCTGCCGATCACCTGGATGTACATTCGCATGATGGGTGGCGCCGGCCTCAAGCGCGCCTCGCAACTGGCGATCCTGAACGCCAACTACATTGCCCGCCGCCTGGAAGAGCACTACCCGGTGCTCTACACCGGCAGCAACGGCCTGGTGGCCCACGAATGCATCCTCGACCTGCGCCCGCTCAAGGACAGCAGCGGCATCAGCGTCGATGACGTGGCCAAGCGCCTGATCGACTTCGGCTTCCATGCCCCGACCATGTCGTTCCCGGTGGCCGGCACGCTGATGATCGAACCGACCGAAAGCGAATCCAAGGAAGAACTGGACCGCTTCTGCGACGCCATGATCTGCATCCGCGAAGAAATCCGCGCCGTGGAAAACGGCAGCCTGGACAAAGACGACAACCCGCTGAAAAACGCCCCCCACACCGCGGCGGAGCTGGTCGGCGAGTGGACCCACCCCTACAGCCGCGAGCAAGCGGTGTACCCGGTGGCGTCGTTGATCGAAGGCAAGTACTGGCCGCCCGTGGGCCGGGTCGACAACGTGTTCGGCGACCGCAACCTGGTGTGCGCCTGCCCGTCGATCGAAAGCTACGCTTGAGGTGTGAGGGGCGGGTTTGCTCGCCTTTCTCAGATATAGCCACTCCCTGTGAAAGCAATTTCCAAGGGAAACCACAGCCCCTGTGGGAGCGAGCTTGCTCGCGATAGCGCACTGTCAGTCAGCACGTGTGTGACTGTCACACCGCTATCGCGAGCAAGCTCGCTCCCACAAGGGATCTGCTTCAAACCTTGCAACCGTCGATCTCATAAAAAGAAACCGGAGAAACACCATGTCGTTAAGCGTGTTCGACCTGTTCAAGATCGGTATCGGCCCTTCCAGCTCACATACCGTCGGCCCGATGCGTGCCGCAGCCCGTTTCGTCGAGGGGCTGCGCCGTGATGACCTGCTTGAAAGCATCACCAGCGTCAAGGTCGAACTCTATGGTTCCCTCGGCGCCACCGGCAAGGGCCACGGCAGCGACAAGGCCGTGCTGCTGGGCCTGGAAGGTGAACACCCGGACACCGTGGACACCGAGACAGTCACCGCCCGCCTGCAGGAAATCCGCAGCAGCGGACGCCTGAACCTGCTCGGCCAGCACCCCATCGAATTCAATGAAAAGCTGCACCTGGCAATGATCCGCAAGCCGCTGGCCTTCCACCCCAACGGCATGATCTTCCGCGCCTTCGACGGCGCCGGGCTGCAAGTGCGCAGCCGCGAGTACTACTCGGTCGGCGGCGGCTTCGTCGTGGACGAAGACGCCGCCGGGGCCGACCGCATCGTCGAGGACGCCACGCCCCTGACGTTCCCGTTCAAGAGCGCCAAGGACCTGCTGGGCCATTGCGCCACCTACGGCCTGTCCATCAGCCAGGTGATGTTGACCAACGAAAGCGCCTGGCGCCCCGAAGCCGAAACCCGCGCCGGCCTGCTGAAGATCTGGCAAGTGATGCAGGACTGCGTGGCGGCCGGCTGTCGCAACGAAGGGATCCTGCCCGGCGGGCTGAAGGTCAAGCGGCGGGCTGCGGCGCTGCACCGCCAGTTGTGCAAGAACCCCGAGGCGTCCCTGCGCGACCCGCTGTCGGTGCTCGACTGGGTCAACCTGTATGCCCTGGCGGTCAACGAGGAAAACGCCTACGGCGGCCGCGTGGTCACCGCGCCGACCAACGGCGCGGCGGGGATCATCCCGGCCGTACTGCATTACTACATGCGCTTCATTCCAGGGGCCAACGAAGACGGCGTGGTGCGATTCCTGCTGACCGCCGCCGCCATCGGCATCCTGTACAAGGAGAACGCCTCCATCTCGGGCGCCGAAGTCGGCTGCCAGGGCGAAGTCGGCGTCGCCTGCTCCATGGCCGCCGGGGCGCTCTGCGAAGTGCTGGGCGGTACCGTGCAACAAGTGGAAAACGCCGCCGAGATCGGCATGGAACACAACCTCGGCCTGACCTGCGACCCCATCGGCGGCCTGGTCCAGGTGCCGTGCATCGAGCGCAACGCCATGGGCTCGGTGAAAGCCATCAACGCGGTGCGCATGGCGATGCGCGGCGACGGCCATCACTTTGTCTCCCTCGACAAAGTCATCCGCACCATGCGCCAGACCGGCGCCGACATGAAAAGCAAATACAAGGAGACCGCCCGCGGCGGCCTGGCGGTCAACATCATCGAATGCTGACACGCGCCACTTTCACTTTCCTGGAGTCGATATGTCCACCGAACAACTGTTGAAAACCCCGCTGCACGCACTGCACCTCGAACTCGGCGCCCGCATGGTGCCGTTCGCCGGCTACGACATGCCGGTGCAGTACCCCTTGGGCGTGATGAAAGAGCACCAGCACACCCGCGATCAGGCCGGGCTGTTCGATGTGTCCCACATGGGCCAGATCCGCCTGAGCGGCGCGGATGCCGCCAAGGCCCTGGAAACCCTGGTGCCGGTAGACATCATCGATCTCCCGGTGGGCATGCAGCGCTACGCCATGTTCACCAACGAGCAAGGCGGGATCCTCGACGACCTGATGGTCGCCAACCTGGGTAACGACGAACTGTTCCTGGTGGTCAACGCGGCCTGCAAGGAGCAGGACCTGGCCCACCTGCGCAGCCATATCGGCAGCCGGTGCACGATCGAGCCGCTGTTCGAGGCTCGCGCCCTGCTCGCCCTGCAAGGCCCCGCCGCCGTCACCGTGCTCGCTCGCCTGGCGCCGGACGTGGCGAAGATGACCTTCATGCAGTTCCAGCGCGTCACGCTGCTGGGCATGGACTGCCTCGTCAGCCGCTCCGGCTACACCGGTGAAGACGGTTTCGAGATCTCCGTGCCCGCTGCCGATGCACAGAAGCTGGCCCGCGCCCTGCTGGCCGAGCCGGAAGTGGCGGCCATCGGCCTCGGCGCCCGTGACTCCCTGCGCCTGGAAGCCGGCCTGTGCCTGTATGGCCACGACATGAACACCGAGACGACACCGATCGAGGCCAGCCTATTGTGGGCCATTTCCAAAGTGCGGCGTGCCGAGGGTGCCCGTGCCGGCGGTTTCCCCGGCGCCGAAACCGTGTTCGCCCAACAACAGGGCGGCGTGAAGCGTAAACGCGTGGGCCTCCTGCCCCAGGAACGCACACCGGTGCGCGAAGGCGCCGAGATCGTCAACGATGCGGGCGAAATGATTGGCATCGTGTGCAGTGGCGGTTTCGGTCCGACCCTGGGGGGACCGTTGGCCATGGGTTACCTGGACAGCGCCTATATCGCACTGGAAACACCGGTTTGGGCGATAGTTCGTGGGAAAAAGGTGCCTTTGCTTGTAAGCAAAATGCCATTTGTTGCACAACGCTACTATCGCGGTTGATTGATTGTTTCTATAAGTAACGCGATTGCGTTATACGTGCACTAATGTGTAACGCAACCGCCATAAAAAGGTGCATCTAATTGCCAGCGGCCTCTTGCTTATAACAATGAAGAACTCGTCAACTCGCCGATCGAATAAGCCCCTGCCCACGAAGCGCTTATGTACCATCAACGCAAGCAAATACGGGCCCCTCGGGGGGTTGTTTTTTAGTTCGTGGTTGGCGTAGAGTTTGGTCACTGTGTTTGCATGGGTCGCTTGGAATCGTGACCTGGGCAGTAGCTTATGAAGTTCGCTACATCCCGCTCGACGTCTCTTACTTTCCTGCAACCCAGCCCCAGTACTCTTTCATGTGAAAGAGGCTGTCATCAATTAAGCGTCAAGGAAATAAGAAAATGGCTGAACGTCAGAGCGGTACCGTCAAGTGGTTCAACGACGAAAAGGGTTTTGGTTTTATCACCCCTGAAAGCGGTCCGGATCTGTTCGTGCACTTCCGCGCGATCCAGGGCAACGGCTTCAAGAGCCTGAAAGAAGGCCAGAAAGTCACTTTCGTTGCGGTGCAAGGCCAGAAAGGCATGCAGGCTGACGAAGTGATCGGCGAATCCTGAGGCTTCCGAGCACTAAAAAGCCCCTGATTGATCTCAGGGGCTTTTTTATGGGCGCAATTGCGTAGAATGCCTTCTTTTTTTCAGAGGCCTCCATGCCCAAGCACCTGCTCAAACCCCAGGGCGACTTCCCCCCTGTTGGCCTGGGCCGTCGCCTGGCCGCGATGTTCTATGATTTCCTGCTGTGTACGGCGTTGTTGATCGTCACCAGCGGCGCCTACAAGATGATCCAGATGGCAATCATCGGCGAAGAGAAGATGCGCGCCCTGACCGAGGCCGGCGCACTGGACGGCGACCCGCTACTGTCCACCGTGCTGCTGTTCGTGCTGTTCGGCTTCTTCGCCAAGTTCTGGACCCACAACGGCCAGACCCTGGGCATGCAGGTGTGGGGCATCCGGGTGCAGAACGCCGATGGCACCGCCATCAGCCTGTGGCAGGCGCTGCTGCGGTTCGTGGTGTCGATCGCGTCGTTATTGCTGCTGGGGATGGGCTTTGTCTGGTCGCTGTTCGACCAGCAGAAGCGCGGCTGGCATGACATCTACTCGGATACCCGGTTGGTACGGATTCCGAAGAAGACCAAATAAACACACCAAACCAGTCGCTGGAATACATTGTGGCGAGGGGATTTATCCCCGCTGGGTCGCAAAGCGGCCCCCTGTGGTCATCCTGACACGGCTGGTGTCAGGTTTTAGGGCTGCTGCGCAGCCCAGCGGGGATAAATCCCCTCGCCACAATAAGCTTTATCCCAAGTCAGGCGTTGCCCGCCAAGCGCATCCGCGCAGCCTGGGTAAAGTCCAGCATGCGCTTGAGCGGGCGAACGGCCTGGGGAATCAGCGCCGGGTCGACGAAGATCTCATTGGCGCCCTCCTGCAAGCTCTTGAGCGTGCGCTCCAGCGTATTCATCGCCATCCATGGGCAATGCGCGCAACTGCGGCAGGCCGCGCCGTTACCGGCGGTTGGGGCCTCGATGAAGACCTTGTCCGGACACAACTGCTGCATCTTGTAGAAGATGCCGCGGTCGGTGGCGACGATCAACGTCTTGTTCGGCAGGCTCTGCGCCGCGGCGATCAGTTGGCTGGTGGAGCCCACCGCATCCGCCAGCTCGATCACTGACGTCGGCGACTCGGGGTGCACCAGGATTGCGGCGTCCGGGTACAGCGCCTTCATGTCCTCCAGTTGCTTGGACTTGAACTCCTCGTGGACGATACAGGCACCGTCCCAGAGCAGCATGTCGGCGCCGGTCTTGCGCTGGATGTAGGTTCCCAGATGCTTGTCCGGGCCCCAGATGATCGTCTCGCCGTTGTCCATCAGGCTCTCGACGATTTCCAGCGCGCAACTGGACGTCACCACCCAGTCGGCCCGGGCCTTCACGGCCGCCGAGGTGTTGGCATACACCACCACGGTGCGCTCGGGGTGCTGGTCGCAGAACGCCGAGAACTCGTCCACCGGGCAGCCCAGGTCCAGGGAGCAGGTGGCTTCCAGGGTGGGCATCAATACACGCTTTTCGGGATTGAGGATCTTGGCAGTCTCGCCCATGAACTTGACCCCGGCGACGACCACGGTCTTGGCCGGATGGGCGTTGCCGAAGCGGGCCATCTCCAGGGAGTCGGAGACGCAACCACCGGTCTCCTCGGCCAGGGCCTGGATGATCGGGTCACAGTAGAAATGCGCGACCAGTACCGCATCCTGAGCCTTGAGCTCGGCGGCGATGGCGGCGCGGTACCAGGCTTCCTGCTCGGCGGACAGCGGCTTGGGCTGCTTGGCGTCGAGATGGGCCTGGACCAGAAGGCGTTCGGAAATTTGCGTCATGTTCGCAAGACCTGCAAGCGCGTTTAGCGCGAAAGTCGAGTATACACCCGGCTCCGGACCACTCGGGTACCGCCGGGGATTGGGATCAGGCACGGTGCAGCGTGAAGCCGGCAAGGCTACAGAATATCCCGTCGATGCAAAAGATCATTCTGACCTGCGCCCCGGCCAGGGGGCATGCGCTGTCTGGAGCGGTATTTGATTTCTCGATAACCCAGGCCATTTTTCAGTTTGCCTGCGGCCAGCCACGCCAGCCTAATGATGCTTTGCTAAACCAGGGCCCTGTCATGGAAAACATCAGAACCTCAACCACCCATGCCGCCTGGCTCATGCTCGGCATCGTCTTGGTGGCGTTGAACCTGCGGCCTTCGATGGCTGCGGTCGGGCCACTGCTGTCAGCCATCCGAGGCGAAATCCCCTTGAGCTTCAGCACCGCCTCGCTGCTGACCATGCTGCCGGTCATGGCCATGGGCCTGGCGATGTTCCTTGGCATGCGCATCGCCCTGCGCCTGGGCGAACACCGCACCATCGTGCTGTCGCTGGCGATCATCGGCCTCGCCACGGCATCGCGCCTGTACCTGGACAGCGCGACAGGCCTGATCACCAGCGCGATCGTCGCCGGGCTCGGGATCGCATTGATCCAGGCGGCAATGCCGGCGTTGATCAAGTTGCGCTTCGAAGGCAACGTCTCGCTGTTCATGGGGCTGTACGTCACTTCGATCATGGGAGGCGCGGCAATCGCGGCCGCGCTTTCGCCCCTTGTCCTGGCGCAGACCGGTAGCTGGCGCATCGCCCTGGCGATCTGGGCATTGCTCGCCCTGATTGCCCTCGGGGCGTGGTACACCCAGCGCTCGAACATCACACCGCTACCCGCCGCCCCGGCTAGCCGCCGTGAATCATTCTCCAGCAACACCCGGGCCTGGCTGTTGGCAATCTTCTTCGGCCTGGGCACCGCTTCCTACACCTGCGTCCTGGCGTGGCTGGCACCGTACTACGTGGAACAGGGCTGGAGCGAACAACAGGCTGGCCTGTTGCTGGGGTTCCTCACGGCGATGGAAGTATTGTCCGGCCTCCTGGTACCGGCGATTGCCAATCGAAGCCGGGACAAACGCCTGGTCCTGGCAGCCCTGCTGGCGTTGATCATGGCTGGTTTCGTTGGCCTGATCCTCAGCCCGCAAGGGTTCAGCCTGTTGTGGGCTTGCCTGCTGGGCCTGGGTATCGGTGGCCTGTTTCCCATGAGCCTGATCGTCTCCCTCGACCACCTGGACAACCCACGCCGGGCGGGCGGACTGACGGCTTTCGTCCAAGGTATCGGCTACCTGATCGCCGGGCTGTCGCCGTTGATCGCCGGGATGATCCGCGACCAGTCGGGAAGCTTTGAATCGGCCTGGTGGTCGCTCACGGCGGTCATGGTGGTGATGCTGGGGATGGTGATGCGCCTGGACCCGAAACATTACGGACGGCACATCCGCTGAACGCTCCAGGGGGAGGCTCCATAGACGACGTGGGCTGGCGCGACTTGGCGTTACTATACCTGCCAGGATTTTTACCTTGTAAGGGAGCTACGCCTTGTCCGTCACGCCTGACAGAACCTTCGCTGAAGTATTCAAGCGCACCGTCAAACGCATTCTTTGCTACTGGACCCAGATCACCGTCACGCTAGGCCTGCTCGCCACCGGGCTGGGGTTCATCACCCTGTACTTGTATACCCGCACGATCGGACGAATCGACCTGTTCATGCCGTCCATCGATGTGAAGTCCGCGCTATTGGTGTGGGTCGTGCTGGTCCTGCTGCTGATGCTGTCGTATTTGTTCATCCTGGGGGCAACAACCTGGATGTTTGGCTGCTCGGTCTTGCTCTTTTCAAACATCAAGGTCAACCAGCCGAAGATTGTCTTTTACCTGGCGTTCCCCACGATTGTCGGGTTTAGCGCATTCATCGGGATCACCTTCTTCTTGCCCACCTGGTTGAACACCTGGGCAACATTTTCGGCGTTATTCCTGATCGTCTTCGCTACGTGCGTGCTCATGTACGCATTCACGCCGTTCAAGAGAATCATCCGCAAGAGCACCCTTGTCCAGGCCAGGCTGGATCGAGCCCGCTTGAAATGCCTGGCAGCTCGTCAGCAACTCAAGCGAAAAAAGCTGCAGCCGAACAAGGCCGTCCTTTCCCAAAAGGCCTGGTGGCAAAAATGGCTCACCTATTGGCAGGCATTCAAAGACAAGACGGCTCCAACGTGGCTCCGGGCAAAGGAAACCTGGCAGCGACGCCTGTCCTGGATACAGGCGCGCAAAGCGTTCTGGCTCGTCACCCTGGTCTCGATCGCCCTGTTCATCACCGTGATCTTCGCCGCCTTTCCAATCCTGCTGACCATACGTTCATACATGGAGAGAGAAACGCCCGATACCCTGCGCCACATCGCGGGCATTTCCTGGCTGACGCTAATCTTCACCCTGCTACCGGTCATCACGTTTTATTGCTCCAAAGGGGACGTCTTCAGGCGCACCGCCAATGGCCTGGTTGCAACGGTCATAGCCTTCTGCGCCTTCACAGTGATCTCGCCAGGCAGCTTGAGCCAGATCACCTACATCGCAGCGGGAGGCTTATCGGTTCGCCAGCAGACCGCGGAGCGATACGCCTTGCCAGACGATATAAAGCTGCAAGACCTGAGCGCCACCCTGTGGAAAACCCGCCAGGTAGCCTCACAAAAAATAGAGGTCGAGGCCTTCCAGTTGTATTCCTTCGGGGACGTACTGCTGCTGTGCCCAACAGACATGCTGCCCCTTGAGCTCAAGGAGCTGAAAGACTACTCGAGGTTCTGTGTCAGCACGCTCAATAGCAAAGTTGTGCGAAAACCGCGGCTACCGGTTTTCGCCAGCAGACCACCCACTGAATGGGCCTGCCGGGTGCCCGCATGGCGGGTCCATGCAGGACGCTGGCTTGCGTGGGAAGCGTTGGTTCCGGGCATTCACCCTCACGCACCGGGAGGGAGGAAGGGCTGACGGCCCCGCCAAGTCGTAAGCGGGGTGGGCCATCGCTCGCCCTGCGGTTACTTCCACGACAGAGCGCTGATTGCGGCCCCTGGCCGGGGACTTTCTCGCAGGCAAAAAAAAAATCCGGAAATCCTCACTTTCGTGGGCCTTCCAGACTTTTAAAACTGCTAAAAATGGTGGGTCGTGTGGGATTCGAACCTACGACCAATTGGTTAAAAGCCAACTGCTCTACCAACTGAGCTAACGACCCGCTGTGTGGTGGCGCGTATAATACTGATTTCTAAGGACTATTCAATACCTAATTTTAAATAAATCAAAAATAAGGTGTTGGATCGCTGACGCCCGCCGCTGCGAAGCCTTCCGCACGCAGGCGGCAGCTGTCGCATTTGCCGCAGGCACGGCCCTGATCGTCTGCCTGGTAGCAGGAAACGGTCAGTCCGTAGTCCACGCCCAACCGTACACCGGCCTTGACGATGTCGGCCTTGCTCAGGTTCTGCAAGGGCGCCTGGATGCGGAAACCCTGCCCTTCCACGCCAGCCTTGGTCGCCAGGTTGGCCATGCGCTCGAACGCCTCGACGAACTCCGGCCGGCAATCAGGGTAGCCGGAATAGTCCACCGCATTGACGCCAATGAAGATGTCACGGGCGCCCAGCACTTCGGCCCACCCCAAGGCCAGCGACAGGAATACCGTGTTGCGTGCCGGCACATAGGTCACCGGAATCCCTTCGCTCGGCGCCTCGGGCACGTCGATGGAGCTGTCGGTCAGGGCCGAACCGCCAATACCGTTGAGGTTCAGGCCGATCACCTTGTGTTCCACCACGCCCAAGTCCCGGGCGACCCGCTCGGCGGCCTGGAGCTCGGCGCGATGGCGCTGGCCGTAGTCGAAACTCATGGTGTAGCAGCGGTAACCTTCAGCACGGGCCATGGCCACGACTGTCGCCGAGTCCAGGCCGCCGGACAACAGGATGACCGCTCGTTTTTCTGCAATGTTGGTCTGTTCAGTCATCTCAGCGCCCCGGCTCGTCGTTCCAAAGATATTTGTGCAACTGCAACTGCAGGCGCACCGGCAGGTTATCCGCCACCACCCAGTCCGCCAGTTCCCGGGCATTCAGGTCATGGTGACTGGGCGACACCAGGACCTCGCCGGCCCGCTGGTCGAGCCGGTACTGGATCAGCTTGGACACGGCCCAGTCGTAATCTTCCCGAGAGCAGATCACGAACTTGACCTGATCGTTGGGCGTCAGCAGTTCGATATTTTCGTAACGGTTGCGATGGACTTCCTTGGACCCTGGGGTCTTCAGGTCCACGACGCGGCTGACACGGGGATCGACGGCCGAGATATCCAGGGCACCACTGGTCTCCAACGAGACCTCGTAGCCGGCATCGCACAAGCGCTGGAGCAAGGGAATGGCATTGGGTTGCGCCAAAGGCTCGCCGCCCGTGACACAAACATAGCGCGGACGATAGCCGGCCACTTGTTCAAGGATATCGTCGAGGGTGCGCAAGGTGCCGCCGCTGAACGCGTAGGCGCTGTCACAGTATTGGCAACGCAACGGACAACCGGTGAGGCGCACAAATACCGTGGGCAGCCCGGCCGTTCGCGTTTCACCCTGTAACGAGTAAAAGACTTCGGTGATTCTCAATGTGTCTTGCATAGTCGCCACGGGCGTAACAGCTGAACAGGCTGCCCGCCTCCGTCAGGCACTTCAAGCAACCCCGCCAACGCGTAGATCCCAAGAAGCGTGTTTCATAAAAAGGGCGTGAATTCTAACGAAAAAACCCGCGACAAGCGCGGGTTTCTTCAATACGGGGTCAAACCGCCCTACATGCGCTGAAGATCGCGCTGGGCCAATTGGGCGGCGGAGGTACCCGGGTACTGGGCCACCACCTGTTGCAGGATGCCCTTGACCTTGTCGGTGTGACCAAGGCGGCGCTCTACGTCAGCCAGCTTGTACAGCGAATCCGGCACCTTGGCGTGCTTGGGATACAGCTGGGAGACCTTGGCGAACGCCTGACCAGCGCCTTGCAGGTCGCCTTTGGCCAGGTTCACCTCGCCCAGCCAGTATTGGGCATTGCCCGCGTACTGGCTGTTGGGGTACTTGCGCAGGAAAGCGGCGAAGGCCTGGCTGGCCTTGTCGAAATCCTTGGCCTTGATCAGGTCGAAGGCAGCGTCGTAGTAGAGCTTTTCCTTCGCCGGATCAGCCGGTTCGCCACCGGCGGCCGGTGCGGCGGGAGCAGCCGCCCCCGCACCAGCGCCTGCGGCTGCGCCGGGGGCGTTCAAGTCGCCTCCGGCAGGAGAATTCTCAGGAGTCGCGGCAGGTGCAACGCCGGTTCCTATGCGCCGATCAAGATCCTGGTAACGCTCCAGGTTTTCCTGCTTCATGCGCGAAATATCATTCTGCAGAACTTCGATCACGCCTTGCTGGCGCGACAGCTGATCCTGCATTTGCTGGAGCTGGTTGAACAGCTCGCCCTGTGCCGAGACAGGGGCCGAAACCCCTCCCCCGGCATAGGCGCCGTTCGTACCGTAACCTGCAGGCGGATAACTGCTCCCGCTATTGCTATAGCCGGCATCGTTATCGACCACAGGAACCGCAGCCCACGCCGCAAGCGGCGCGAGGCTGAGAGCCAGAACAGTTACAGCACGACGGCACGTTCGCATGACGAATTACTTACGCAGTTCGACGCGACGGTTTTGAGCCCAGGACTGCTCGTCGTTGCCGGTAGCAACTGGACGCTCTTCGCCGTAGGAAACCAGTTCCAGCTGAGCTGGGGAAACACCTTGCAGTACCAGGTAGCGCTGAACGGCTTTCGCACGACGCTCGCCCAGTGCCATGTTGTACTCACGAGTACCACGTTCGTCGGTGTTGCCTTCCAGAACAACGCGAGCGCCGTTGGCTTTCAGGTCCTTGGCGTGAACGTCCAGAGCGCGCATGGCTTCTGGCTTCAGGTCCGAGCTGTCGTATTCGAAGTAGAAGGTGGTGATTGCGCGCAGAGCAGCTTCTTCGCTCAAGGAGCCATCAACAGCACCAGTGTTAGCGCCGTAACCAGCGTTTGGATCAACAGCGCCTTCACCGGCGTTGTCGCCGCCTTTGGACGAGCAACCTACAGCTACAGCCATGGCCAGAGCCAGCGCAGCAAATTTACCAAACTTCAGCATTTCCATCGTGAAACTCCTAATGAACCCCAGTGTGTTAAGTAAAACGTATTGCGCCGCGTCAGTTCAGGTAAGGGGACCAGGACGGTTCTCTGACTTCGCCTTGTGCGGTAGGAAGCGGGAGCCTCACGCGTCCATTAATGGACACGAGCATCAAGACTCCCCGGCCCTGCTGGCGGGTGGCGTAGATTACCATGGTGCCGTTGGGCGCAACAGTAGGTGACTCGTCCAGAGTGCTATCAGTGAGGATTTTTACGCTACCGCGCTGCAAATCCTGGGCCGCCACCTTGAAATTGGTGAAACCGTCCTGGCGATGGATCATCACCAGGGTCTTTTCATCCGCCGACAGTTTAGGGTTGGCGTTGTAGTTACCCACGAACGTCACGCGTTCGGCACCGCCGCCACCGGCACTGGTCTTGTAGATCTGAGGCTTGCCACCGCGGTCGGAGGTGAAGTAGATGGTCGAGCCATCCTTGCCCCAGAACGGTTCGGTGTTGATGCCCGGGCCATTGGTGACGCGGGAGATCGAGCGCGAAGCCAGGTTCATCACGTAGATGTCCGGGTTGCCGTCCTTGGACAGCACGAACGCCAGGCGCGAACCGTCCGGCGACCAGGAAGGCGCGCCGTTCAGGCCTTCGAAGTTGGTGATCTGCTCACGGCGACCGGTGTCGATGTGCTGCACGAAGATCCGGGGACGCTTCTGCTCGAACGAAACGTAGGCGATGCGCTTGCCATCGGGGGCGAAACGCGGCGACAGGATCGGCTCGCGAGATTGCAGCAGGGTCACCGCGCGGGCGCCGTCATAGTCGGAGCGCTGCAGGGTGTAGCGGGTATTGTTTTCGGAGAAGCGCTCGGCGGTCACGTAGAGCATGCGAGTGGAGAACGCGCCCTTGATGCCGGTGAGTTTCTCGAACGACTGGTCGGCGATGTAGTGCGCCATGTCGCGCAACTGGTCGACGCCACCCGAGACGCTGCCGGTCAGCACTTGCTGCTCGGTGGCGACGTTGAACAGGGCGTACTGCACCTGCAGGCGACCGCCAGCCGGGACAATGCTGCCGACCATGATGTACTGGGCGCCCAGGGCCTTCCAGTCACGGTAGATGATTTCGCTGGCCTGGGTCGGCAGGCTGATCATGTTCTGCTTCGGAATCGGCGCGTAGTAACCCGAGTTGCGCAGGTCATTGCCGATGATTTCCGCCATGTCGTCCGGCAGGACGCTACCGCCCTGCCAGCCGAACGGTACGACGGCGATCGGGGTCGCCCGGTCGCTGCCGCTGGTGACCAGAATGTTCTTTTCCTCTGCTACCGCCATCCCTGCCAGGCAGCAGATAACGACAAGCATTGATCGAAGAATGTTTCTCACAAGGCTAGATCCTCAGGTGTGAATGTCATCTTGAACGAACGATAGGGAGCAAAGTCGCTCGGTTTCATTCCTTGCATTTCCGTCAGTCGTCCAATGTTCTTGACCGCCGCGACCGCCGAAGCGTCGAACGGACCGTCACCGCTGGACTTGGCGACGCTGACCGAGGTAACCGTACCGTCGGGCAACATGCCGATTTGCAATACTACCGTCATGCCTTTGCGCGCCGAAGGTGGACGGGCCCAACCTTCTGCCGCCCGGGCACGAATCAGATCGTCGAAACTGCCGGCGACTTCATCGCCCTGCTCGTCGGCCAAGGCCTGCTGGCGCTCCGGCTTGTCGGAAAGCAGGTCCGCCAAGGCCTGGGCCTTCTTGTCTTCAGCGGATTTGCGCGCTGCGTCCTGGGCCTTTTTCTTGGCGGCGTCGGCGGCGGCTTTCTTCTTCGCTTCCTCGGCGACCTTTTTCTTCGCCTCTTCAGCCTCGGCTTTCTTCTTGGCGTCTTCGGCCGCTTTCTTCTTCGCGTCCTCGACGATCTTTTTCTTGGCTTCTTCAGCGGCCGCTTTCTTGGCCTCTTCTTCGGCGGCTTTCTTGGCTTCTTCCTCGGCCTTTTTCTTGGCTATATCAGCCAATTGTTTCTCTTCTGCCTTCTTGGCCTCGGCGGCTTTCTTCGCCTCGTCGGCCTTCTTAGCCTCGTCCGCCTTCTTCGCCTCATCGGCCTTCTTGGCTTCCTCGGCCTTTTGAGCCGCTTCCTCTTTCTTTTGTTCCGCGGCCTTTATCGCTTCCTGCTCGACCTTCTTCTGCTCCATCTGCTCGACTTCGGTCTGGCGCGCGGCGGATTTCTTCGCCTCGCCCGCAAGCTTCTGGTTGGTCTGGGTGGTGGCCTGGCTCTTCGACTTGAGCTGGTACAACGTCGCCTGCACGATCGGCTTGGCCGGCGGCAGCTCCGGCGTCATGGCAAAGCTGACGAACAGCATGCCGAACACCAGCACATGCAGGCCGACAGCCAGGACAGTGGGCCAGAAGTAGCTTTCCGAGGCGGACGGCTCTCGCTGTTGCTGCATCAGGGGGCCTCGGTGATCAAGCCAACATTACCGACCCCGGCTTTCTGCAGACCGCCCATGGCGCCCATCACGGCCCCGTAGTCGACGGTCTTGTCGCCGCGAATGAAGACCTGCGTACGCTTGCCGGCGTCATTGCCGACACGAATGATCTTGGTCACCGCATCGGTCATCTGCGGCAGGGTCATGGCCCGGTCCTGCTGCTTCTCGGTGTCGACTTCGCTGCCAAGGTTCCAGTAGTAGGTCTTGTCAGCCTTGATCGAAATGGTCAGTACCTGGGTGTTGTTGTCCTGCGGCAAGGCTTCGCTGGAAACCTTGGGCAGATCAACCTTCACGCCCTGGTTGAGCATCGGCGCGGTCACCATGAAGATGACCAGCAGCACCAGCATCACGTCGATGTAGGGCACCACGTTCATCTCGGCAACCGGCTTGCGCTTGTTTCGGGCTCGAGCGATTAAAGCCATCGGGAAATACCTGCTTATTCTTCGCTGGTGTGCACTTTGCGGTGCAGGATCGCCTGGAACTCATCGGCGAAGGTGTAGTAGCGGCCGATCAGCGTTTCGCTGCGGGCAGCGAAGCGGTTGTAGGCAATGACGGCGGGGATGGCCGCGAACAGGCCAATGGCGGTGGCGACCAGGGCCTCGGCGATGCCCGGGGCCACGGTGGCCAGGGTCGCTTGCTGGGCCGAAGCCAGGCCGCGGAACGAGTTCATGATCCCCCACACGGTACCGAACAAGCCGATGTACGGGCTGACCGAACCGACGGTGGCCAGGAACGGCAGGCTCTGCTCGAGCTTCTCTTCCTCGCGGGAAATGGCCACGCGCATGGCCCGGGCCACGCCCTCCATCACCGCTTCAGGGTCGACGCCCGGCTGCTGGCGCAAACGGGAGAATTCCTTGAAGCCGGCGCGGAAGATCTGCTCGACGCCCGAATCCGGGTCCGGGTTGCTGCCCGCCTGGCGGTACAGCTTGGACAGGTCGATGCCCGACCAGAAGCGCTCTTCAAAGCTCTCCAGGGCTCGGCGACCGGCGCGCAGCAGGTTGCTGCGCTGAAAAATCATGATCCATGAGGTCACCGATGCGGCTACCAGGGTCAGCATTACCAGTTGCACCACGACGCTGGCATTGCTGACCAGGCTCCACATGGAGGTATGGTCGACGACGTTAGCTTCCACGCTTTATCTCCTGCTCTGAGTGTGTACCCGCGCCGCTCACGCCGGCAAAGGCCGCGCGTAGAGCTTCGGGAATGGCCCGGGGTTTCAAACTATGGGTGCGCACACAGGCCACCAGGAACTGCCCTTCACAGAGCAGCACATTATCCGTAGCCCGCCTGACCTGCTGCTTGAAGCGCAGGCTGACACGGTTCAACTCGATGACATCGGCACTTACCACCAGCTCGTCGTCCAGTCGCGCCGGCGCGTGGTAGCGCGCTTCGCTGGAATGCACGACGAATAACAGGTCCTCCCCTGCCAGCGCGGATTGGGCGAAACCCAGTTCCCGCAGCCGTTCGGTTCGAGCCCGTTCCATAAACTTGAGGTAATTGACGTAGTAAACGATGCCGCCGGCATCGGTGTCCTCGTAATAAACGCGACAGCGATGTGCGAACGACTCCAGCCCGTTTTGCGCGCGCATACTCTAGTGCTTACTCCTCAGGTTGCCAATCGGCCAGGCAACTGTTTTTTCAATCTCGAATGCATTGACGCTCCAGGCGTCGTCTGGGACAGCACGAACCTGAAAAAAGTCAGCTTATCGAGCGTGTTCAATCGTCCACGGCATCGAGAAATTCGTCTACCACCGGCATGTCGCCCATTCGTGTCGGGATGTTTAAGCCGAAGTGCAGGTAGGCATGGCGCGTCACCACGCGCCCGCGGGGGGTCCGCATGATGTAGCCCTGCTGGATCAAGTACGGCTCCAGCACATCCTCGATGGTGTGGCGCTCTTCGCTGATGGCCGCCGCCAGGCTGTCGACACCCACCGGGCCACCGTCGAATTTCTCGATCATGGTCAGCAGCAGGCGCCGGTCCTGGTGGTCGAACCCCCGTTCGTCGATGTCCAGCAGGTTCAACGCCAGGTCGGCGATCGGCTTGGTGATGTGGCCCTTGGCCCGGACTTCGGCAAAGTCCCGGACCCGACGCAGCAATCGATTGGCGATCCGCGGTGTCCCACGGGCCCGCCGGGCGACTTCATACGCGCCGTCCGGGTCCAGCGGCAATCCGAGGATGCCCGCCGAACGGCTGACAATCGTCGCCAGGTCGGCGTTGCTGTAGAACTCCAGGCGCTGGACGATACCGAAGCGGTCCCGCAGCGGGTTGGTCAGCATGCCGGCCCGGGTGGTCGCGCCCACCAGGGTGAACGGTGGCAGGTCCAGCTTGATGGAGCGCGCCGCCGGCCCTTCGCCGATCATGATGTCGAGCTGGAAATCTTCCATGGCCGGGTACAGCACTTCCTCGACGATCGGCGACAGCCGGTGGATTTCGTCGATGAACAACACGTCATGGGGTTCAAGATTGGTCAGCAACGCCGCCAGGTCGCCTGGCCGTTCGAGGACCGGCCCCGAGGTGCTTTTGATCGACACGCCCATTTCCTGGGCGATGATGTTGGCCAGGGTGGTCTTGCCCAGGCCCGGCGGGCCGAAGATCAAGGTGTGGTCCAGTGACTCGCTGCGCCCGCGGGCCGCCTGGATGAACAGTTCCATCTGCTCGCGCACGGTCGGTTGGCCGATGTAGTCGGCCAGGCTGACAGGACGAATCGCGCGGTCCTGGATTTCCTCGCGGTCACGGGGCGCGCCCGTGGCGGCGATCAGACGGTCAGCTTCTATCACTTAGATCATTCCCTTCAGGGCACGGCGAATCATGTCTTCAGTGCTCAGGCCTTTTTCCTTGATGGCGGAAATCGCCTTGCTGGCTTCCTGTGGCTTGTAGCCCAGGGAAATCAGCGCGGTGACCGCATCGTTCTCGGCGCTGACCGCCGGTGCCGGCGCGTCCGGCTGGTTCGGCACCAGCGCGAACATGGCCGGCACCGTCTCCCAGGCCTTGAAGCGGTCCTTGAGCTCGACCAGCAGGCGCTCGGCGGTCTTCTTGCCCACCCCGGGCACCTTGGTCAGGGCCGAGGTGTCCTGGGACTGCACGCAACGCACCAGCTCGTCGACTTCCAGGCTCGACATCAAGGCCAGCGCCAGCTTCGGGCCGACGCCATTGAGGCGGATCAGTTCACGGAAGAAGTCCCGCTCGCGCTTGCCAATGAAGCCATAGAGTAACTGCGCATCCTCGCGCACGACCAAGTGGGTGTGCAGCGTCAGCGGCTCGCCGACCGACGGCAGGCGGTACAGCGTGGTCATGGGCACTTCCAGCTCATAGCCCAGCCCGTTGACATCCAGAATCAGGTGCGGCGGCTGTTTTTCAGCCAGGGTGCCGCGCAAGCGTCCAATCACGTTTCAGATCCTTGGGCGTTGGCCAGCCGTGGGCTGGCGAATAACGGCCCGGCATGAGGGCCGACGACACGGCACACCCCACCCGGGCTCACGAATGAGTGCGCTGATGCTATCAGAGACGCAGGCGCCCGCCACGACTGCGTGCGGTCCCCAGGCCATGGGGCAACAGGCTGGAACGGGTATGCGCATGGCAAATGGCGATCGCCAGGGCGTCGGAGGCGTCGATCTGCGGCTTGCTGACCAGCTTCAGCAGGTGCATCACCATCATCTGCACCTGCTCCTTGTTCGCCGCGCCCGTCCCGACGACCGCCTGCTTGACCTGGGTGGCGGTGTACTCGGCGATCTCCAGGCTTTCCTCGGCCCCGGCGACGATGGCCGCGCCCCGGGCCTGGCCCAGCTTCAGCGCCGAATCGGCGTTGCGCGCCATGAACACTTTCTCGATGCCCATGGTGACCGGGCCGTAGGTCTGGATCACCTCTCTCACGCCGCGATAGACGATCTGCAGGCGCTCGTGCAACTCACCGGCCCCGGTGCGGATACAACCGGACGCCACGTACACGCAGCCGCGCCCGGTATCACGAACCACGCCGTAGCCGGTGATGCGCGAACCGGGGTCGATACCAAGGATTAAAGTCATAACGCCTGCGGTTTGAAGAGGATTGCCTGGACCTGTGGGAGCGGGCTTGCTCGCGAAGAGGCCGTCACTTCCGACATAAGTGTCGACTGATGCAGCGCATTCGCGAGCAAGCCCGCTCCCACCTTGGTACTCATGCTGCTGGATAAATGAATATCAACCGAGCTGCTCAGCCACCGACTCCGGGATATCGGCGTTAGAGTAGACGTTCTGCACGTCATCCAGGTCCTCGAGCATGTCGATCAGCTTGAGCACTTTCTCGGCGCCTTCCAGGTCCAGTTCGGCACTGGTGGTCGGCTGCATGACGATCTCCGCGTCGGCCGGCTTGAACCCGGCCGCTTCCAGGGCGTTGCGCACGGCATAGAAGCTGGCGAACGAGGTGAACACGTCGAACGAGCCGTCCTCGTGGCTGACCACATCGTCGGCGTCGGCCTCCAGGGCGGCTTCGGTCAAGGCGTCTTCATCGAGGCCCGGCGCGAAGCTGATCTGCCCCTTGCGCTCGAACAGGTAGGCCACCGAACCATCGGTGCCCAGGTTGCCGCCGCACTTGCTGAAGGCGTGACGCACGGCCGCCGCGGTACGGTTGCGGTTGTCGGTCATGCATTCGACCATGACCGCCACGCCGCCCGGGCCATAACCTTCGTAGGTCAGTTCTTCGACGTTGTCAGCCTCGGTCGCACCCGCGCCACGGGCGATGGCCCGGTCGATGATGTCGCGGCTCATGTTGGCGCCCAGCGCCTTGTCCAGGGCCAGGCGCAGGCGCGGGTTGGAACCCGGATCGCCGCCGCCCTGGCGGGCCGCGACCGTCAGTTCACGGATCCACTTGGTGAAGATCTTGCCCCTCTTGGCATCCTGACGTTCTTTGCGGTGCTTGATGTTCGCCCACTTGGAATGACCTGCCATAACTCGCTCCGGTTTTTCTTGAAACGTTGCCCGCCCCGCACTGGCGCAGGGGCAGGCAAGCAGAAATATCGACACCAACGAAAAGGCGCATCCGAAGATGCGCCTTCAGGTGTCAGCCTTACTCAGCCTTTGGCTGTTCACGCAGACGGATGTGCAGCTCGCGCAGCGCCTTGGCATCCACCACACCCGGGGCCTGGGTCATGACATCGGCCGCGCTCTGGGTTTTCGGGAATGCGATCACTTCACGAATCGACTGGGCGCCGGTCATCAGCATCACCAGGCGGTCCAGGCCAAAGGCCAGGCCACCGTGGGGCGGTGCGCCGAACTTCAGGGCGTCGAGCAGGAAGCCGAATTTCTCTTCCTGTTCCGCTTCGTCGATGCCCAGCAGGCGGAACACCGCCTGTTGCATTTCCTTGCGGTGGATACGGATCGAACCGCCACCCAGCTCGGTGCCGTTCAGGACCATATCGTAGGCACGCGACAACGCGGTGGCCGGGTTGGCCTCCAGCTCTTGCGGCGTGCACTTCGGCGCGGTGAACGGGTGATGCAGGGCGGTGAAGCTGCCGTCGTCGTTTTCTTCGAACATCGGGAAGTCGACGACCCACAGCGGCGCCCATTCGCAGGTCAGCAGCTCGAGATCGTGACCGACCTTGATCCGCAACGCGCCCAGGGCTTCGCTGACGATCTTGGCCTTGTCGGCGCCGAAGAACACGATGTCGCCATCGACCGCGCCGACGCGATCGAGGATCACGTTCAGGTTGGCCTCGGGGATGTTCTTGACGATTGGCGATTGCAGGCCCTCGACGCCTTTGGCGCGCTCGTTGACCTTGATGTACGCCAAGCCCTTGGCACCGTAGATGCCGACGAACTTGGTGTAGTCGTCGATCTTGCTGCGCGGCATGCTCGCCGCACCCGGGACGCGCAGGGCCGCGACACGGCACTTCGGATCGTTGGCCGGACCGCTGAAGACCTTGAATTCGACGTCCTTGAGCTGGTCGGCCACGTCCACCAGTTCCAGCGGAATGCGCAGGTCCGGCTTGTCGGAACCGTAGCGGCGCATGGCCTCGTCCCAGGTCATGTGCGGGAAGTCACCGAACTCCAGGCCCAGTACTTCCTGGAACAGGTTGCGGATCATGCCCTCGGTCAGGCCCATGATGTCTTTTTCGTCGAGGAAGCTGGTCTCGATGTCGATCTGGGTGAACTCAGGCTGACGGTCGGCACGCAGGTCTTCGTCGCGGAAGCACTTGGCGATCTGGTAGTAGCGGTCGAAGCCGGCCACCATCAGCAGTTGCTTGAACAGCTGCGGCGATTGCGGCAAGGCAAAGAAGCTGCCGGGGTGGGTACGGCTCGGCACCAGGTAGTCGCGGGCGCCTTCCGGCGTTGCGCGGGTCAGGATCGGCGTCTCGACGTCGAGGAAGCCGTTCTCGTCCAGGTAGCGACGGATGCTGGTGGTCATGCGCGAACGCAGGCGCAGCTTCTCGGCCATTTCCGGACGACGCAGGTCGATGAAGCGATAGCGCAGGCGGGTTTCTTCGCCCACGTCGGAAAATTCGTTGAGCGGGAACGGCGGGGTTTCCGCCTCGTTGAGCACTTCCAGCTCATGGCCCAGCACTTCGATCATGCCGGAAGCCATGTTGGCGTTGCCGGCGCCGGCCGGACGCAAGCGTACCTTGCCGGTGATCTTGACGACGTATTCGCTGCGCACGCGGTCGGCGGTGGCGAAGGTTTCAGCGCGGTCCGGATCGAACACCACCTGGGCCAGGCCTTCACGATCACGGATATCGAGGAAAATCACCCCGCCATGGTCACGGCGACGATGGACCCATCCGCAAAGAGTAACTTCCTGACCTTCCAGGCTTTCGTTCAGTTGGCCGCAATAATGGCTGCGCATCATGGTAGTGGTTTCACTTCTCGTAATTCGACATTCGGTTGGAGGCCCTGCCCGTGCAAGAACTCGCGCGTGTTCAACTCAATCTGCTTTGTCGCCACCGGCCAGGTTCTTCTTGGCGCCGGTCTTGAAGTCGGTTTCATACCAGCCGGTGCCGCCGAGGCGGAAACCAGGCATGGAAAGCATCTTTTTCAGTTCTGGCGCCTGGCATGCAGGGCAGTCGACCAGCGGTGCCTCGCTGATCTTTTGAATGGCTTCCATCTGATGACCACAGGAAGCACATTGATAGTCGTACATCGGCATGGGGTTGTCTCGGCGATCAGGTTACTCGCGCAAAGGCGGGCTTTGCGGCAAAGGGCGAGATTATATCCATTAAATGCGGCCTGTGCAGCCGTAAGACCGCACAGGCCGCTCCCGGCCGGTTTCAAGCGTAAGTGCCGGGCGTGTCAGTGAGGTCCGACCGCCTCCTGCCCGGTTTCCTTCAGGCTGTGCACCACACAGACCACGCGCACCAGGCCACTGAAATTGCGCACGCCGCCATGGCGCAGGTGCACTTCCCGGTCCACATGGGACAGCAAGGTGCTGATGGAACAGCGGTTGAGCCGGGCCATGTCGGCGAGGATATCCCAATAGACCTGCTCCAGCCGCAGGCAGGTGGCGAAGCCATTGAGGCGGATGGACCGGGCCCACGGCCTGGCCAGCTGCATGTCGAAGCCCCGGACGAACGGATCGACCTGGATGGACTGACCACGCCCACGCAAACCCTCGCCGGGTTCTTTTCCTTGAATCATACCGTTGACACTCCTTTGCCATACGAACCTGTCAGGTGGAACAACCCACCTGTGGCGCCTATGGAAGCTCAACGGCAGCGGCAGATCCAGACGACTTTATGGCCATCGATGTAGGACAAGCCGACAGCCGGCAGGCGACGAGTTACGCCGTCCTACCCGCTGCCTACAGATCCTGGCGCCGTGCCCACAGGGAGCAGGCGCTGCGGCCCCTGCCCGGCTTACTTATTTTCCAGCAGCGAGCGCAACATCCACGCGGTCTTTTCGTGAACCTGCATGCGCTGGGTCAGCAGGTCGGCGGTGGGCTCGTCGCTGACCTTGTCCAGCAGCGGAAAAATGCCGCGGGCGGTACGCGTCACCGCCTCCTGGCCCTCCACCAGTTGCCGGATCATGTCCTCGGCGCCTGGCACGCCCTCTTCTTCCTTGATGGAAGACAGGCGCGCATACACCGAGTAGGCGCCCGGGGCCGGGAAACCGAGGGCACGAATGCGCTCGGCGATCAGGTCCACCGCCAGCGCCAGCTCGTTGTATTGCTCCTCGAACATCAGGTGCAGGGTGCGAAACATCGGCCCCGTGACGTTCCAGTGGAAATTGTGGGTCTTGAGGTACAACACATAAGTGTCCGAGAGCAGGCGCGAAAGCCCGTCGACGATGGACTTGCGGTCTTCTTCACTGATACCGATATCAATGGCCATGTTGATTGATCTCCTGACGGTGATGAATGAGACAGCGGCCCCTCCACTGTAGTGGTTTTTGCCGCCGGCAGCCTGCGACAGATCGCCAGCCCACCTGAACCGACAAGCCAGGACGCCGGACGGTTCCGACCCCCGTGCGAATTCAACGCGCCTCGCCAAGCCGCAGGCACCACCGGGTTCCTGGCCGACGAACAGCGCGGCACGGGCCCGCAACGAGTTTGAGAAGGCACAGGCTTTACTGTTAAATAGACAGTGTGTCGCTACGCCTATTTTCCCGGGCGCGGCGCATAGGCTGATTCGGGTACGTGTCCAACGCCTCTCCATTTTTCCGAAGCGAACCGCCCTCGACCAGCTCTTCCTTGTGATCTGTCTTAACCGTGAGCCAATTAAAATGTTGAAAATCGTCCACTTGCTAATGGGCGCAGCTGCCTTGCTGCTGTCCTTCATCCCTAGCCTGGGTTCCGAAGCCACACCTTACCTGCAACACCCCGATGCACTGTACCTGGCCTTTTTCGGCCTTCTCAACCTGACCCTCGCGCCCGTTATTCCTAACTGGAACAAAGGTCCACGTCACCAACTGCAAAACCTCGTCAGCGTCCTGCTGGTACTGGCTGTCGCCCTGCAAACCCTGGCGCTGCTGGCCCCCATGCCGGAAATCGCCGGCCAACCGGCCATTGCGTACAGCCTTGCCAGCGCATTGCTGGCCGTGGCCGTGCACCTGGGTGTCAGCTTCTACAAGAAGTCGTCGCCCGCTGCGGCACCACAAAACTACGACATGTCCAACCGCGATACCGGTACCGTGAAGTGGTTCAACACGTCCAAGGGCTTCGGCTTCATTTCCCGGGATTCCGGCGATGACATCTTCGTGCACTTCCGGGCTATCCGGGGCGAAGGCCATCGCGTCCTGGTGGAAGGCCAACGCGTGGAATTCTCCGTGATGAACCGTGACAAAGGCCTGCAGGCCGAAGACGTGATCGCCGCGCTGCCGCGCCGCTGATCCGGCCGTAAAAAAACCGCGATGCAGCCTGGCTGCTCGCGGTTTTTTTTGGCCTGGCAAACGCTGCCGGTCAGTAATGCGGAGGCGGCGCCTCTTCTTCGAAAGACTCGAATTGCCCGGCCATTTCTTCCTGGCGCTTGAGCAGGGCTGCCATCTGTAGCTGCAAACGCTCGACCACGCGCTGTTGTTCCACCAGCACATCGTTCAATGCCTGGATGGTGTCATCCTGAAACGCCAGGCGGCTTTCCAGATCGGTGACACGGTCTTCAAGGTTCATGGTTTCAACCCTCCAGAAACTTGAAATCATCGGTCAACGCCATGCGCAAGCGTTCGCGAATGGCGCTCACCTGCTCGTCATTATAAGGCCGGGCCGGGTGTTTGCCCCAGACTGGCGCCGGCCAGGCGGCATCGTCGCGTTTGCGCACGATGACATGCATGTGCAATTGGCTGACAACGTTACCCAAGGTCGCCACGTTGAGCTTGTCGGCATCGAACGAATCCTTGAGCGTCTCGGCCAACGCTGTGGTTTCTTTCCACAGTTGCCGCTGGTCGGTGTCATCCAATTGAAACAATTCGCTGATATTTTCCCGCCGCGGCACGAGGATGAACCACGGGTAATTCGAATCGTTGGACAAGAGCAGCCGGCACAGCGGGAAATCGCCGATCGGCAATGTGTCTTGTTGCAGTCGTGGATCTAAGGCAAACACCGTGCGCACTCCTGGATATTGATGGGTCCGGCTGGCAGCCATACAGGCCAGCGTCGACACAGACCGGCAGCATACCTGTGAACGGCGGGCGGTTCACGAGGCACTCGCGATTCAGGCATCGTTGCTCTTTTTTCTTCGGCGGATGTTCCAGAATCGGCATGGACGAGGCGGCCTTCGCACCAATTCGGCGCAACACCGCTGATTCGGCCCGACAGCAGCGTCCCAGGGCCCGGGAAACTCGCCCGCGCTGTCAGATTTTCGTACAGCTTGAAAATTTTTTGCACCAAAACAGCACAGTGCGTCTACGCTCAGTGCACGAAGCATCCGGGATTTACTCACTCAATGGGGTGAACCGGTAACGTTTTTGGTTGTCGCGCTCCGCTTCGTGACGTCAAACACGAGAGCCGGACGGTCGTCAACTCTATTTAAAACAAGGCCTTTGGGCCCCGGTTTCATGAGGTTTCACCGCGTCAATCGGCAAGATGTGAAAAAAATGTAAACGAAATTCGGATTTGTGCATGCTTGTTGCATTCATCCCCACCATCGTCCAAGGGGCTCGCCGGAAGCGGAACCCGAAGACTTGAGAATTAAAGTGGCAAGGCTGCCCTCAAGGAGCATCAAGCGCGGTAATGACGGACTCTTTACACCGATGCCGGAACATAAAACGACCTTAAGAAGTTGTGAATCCGATTGCGTTGGGTCAGCCGAAATACGACATGGATCGAGCCATTGGCGACATGGTCGTAAAGAAGCTGAAAGGTTGTATGGGCAAGTATCGCCAATAGGGTCGGCGTGATATAAGTTTGCGCCGACACAAAAAGAAAGAGCCGCCCAGATAATAAAACAGGTGGGACGGCAGTACTCTTCTAAAACCAAAGGAGCAAATCACGATGCGCGTGATGAAGTGGAGCATGATCGCACTGGCCGTTGCTGCAGCAGCCAGTACTCAAATGGCTACGGCCGCACCTTTTGTAACCGACCAGTCTGAAGCCAAGGGCTTTGTTGAAGATGCCAGCGCCAAACTGCTGCTGCGCAACTACTACTTCAACCGTGACCGCAAAGACGGCGCGACCGATCAGAAAGACTGGACCCAAGGCATCTGGGGCAACTTCAACTCCGGTTACACCCAAGGTACCGTTGGCGTCGGCATCGATGCATTCGGTTACCTGGCAGTGAAACTGGACGGTGGCGATGGCACCGGCGGCACCGGCAACATGAGCCGCGATGCCGATGGTGACGTCAACGACAGCCAAGGTAAAGCCGGCGCAGCCGTCAAGTTCCGCATCTCCAAGACCGAGCTGAAAATCGGTGACCAGCAGCCAAGCACCGCTCCAGTGTTCGCTGTCGGTGGTTCCCGCATCCTGCCGCAAACTGCCAGTGGCTTCCAACTGCAGAGCAGCGAGATCAAAGACCTGGACCTCGAAGCCGGTCACTTCTACTCGGCTACCAGCCAGGACCGCAATGCCCGTAACGGCGGCCTGTATGCAACCTACGCCGGCGTGGAAGCCAACTCCATCGACTACGCCGGTGGCAAGTACTCCATCACCGACAACCTGAGCGCATCGATCTACGGCGCCCAGCTGGAAGACATCTGGAACCAGTACTACGGCAACCTGAACTACACCATCCCAATGGGTGGCGATCAGTCGCTGAACCTGGACGGTAACATCTACCGCACCACCGACACTGGTAGCTCCAAGGCCGGTGACATCAGCAACACCGCGTTCTCCCTGGCAGCGGCTTTCTCGTTCCTGAAAGCGCACACCATCACCGTGGCCTTCCAGAAAATCAACGGCGACACGCCATTCGACTACATCGGCGTGGGTACCAACAACCGCGGCGGCGACTCGATCTTCCTCGCCAACTCCATCCAGTACTCCGACTTCAACGCCCCTGGCGAGAAGTCTGCCCAGATCCGTTACGATCTGAAAATGGCCGAGTACGGCGTTCCAGGCCTGAGCTTCATGACCCGCTACGTCAAAGGTTGGGACATCGACGGCACCAACACCCCAGCAGGCAGCCCTTACGCCGGCCTGTACGGTGAAGACGGCAAGCACAACGAAACCAACTTCGAAGCCAAGTACGTTGTTCAGTCTGGCCCGGCGAAAGATCTTTCCTTCCGTGTTCGTCAAGCCTGGCACTACGCTAACGCTGACGAAGGTGAAGGCGATATCAAAGAGTTCCGCCTGATCGTCGACTACCCGATTTCGGTTCTGTAATTGCCGAAAGTGAGTTCGCGGTAATCAAAAAAAAGGCCCATCTTCGGATGGGCCTTTTTCATGGCTGCTTATTCATCGACGCCTGGCCAACAGGTCAGGATTCCTGAACCACTCGAATCACGCGCTGTGGAAACGGAATATCGATCCCCGCATCCTTCAGACGGTCCCGGGCCTGTTCATTCAACATGAACATCACGCTCCAGTAATCCGCTGTCTTCACCCAGATCCGCAACGACACCGTGATCGAACTGTCACCCAAGGTGGAAATCACCGCTTCAGGCGCCGGATCGGCCAATACGCGCTCATCCTTCGCCAGGTCCAGCAGCACCTGCCGGGCCTTTTGCAGGTCCGCCTGGTAATCCACGCCAACGTCGAACACCACCTTGCGGGTGGGCTGGCGATTGGTGTTGGTGATGATGCCGTTCGACAGGTTGCCGTTGGGCACGATGACGGTCTTGTTGTCGCCAGTGCGCAGTACGGTGTGGAAGATCTGGATCGCATCGACGGTCCCGGCAACGCCCTGGGCCTCGATCCAGTCGCCGATGCGGAATGGACGGAACAGCAGGATCAGCACGCCACCGGCGAAATTCGCCAGGCTGCCCTGCAAGGCCAAACCGATCGCCAGGCCCGCCGCACCGATGGCAGCGACGAACGAGGTGGTTTCGACACCGATCATCGAGGCGACACTGACAATCAGCAATATCTTCAAGATGATGTTGGCCAGGGTACTGATAAACCCTTGCAAGGCCAGGTCGGCGTTGCGCAAGGCCAGCAACGCGCCCAATTTCTGCGTCACCTTGTTGATCAACCACCAGCCGATGGCCAGCGTGATGATCGCCAGCAGCACCCGGCTGCCATATTCCATGATCATCGGGATCCAGGCCTGGGACGCCTTGACCAGGTGATCCACTTCAGCGTTCAAGTCCATCTCATTCTCCTTAGTCCTGTTATCGAAAACAGTTCGAATACATTGTGGCGAGGGGATTTATCCCCGCTGGGCTGCGCAGCAGCCCGTCAAAGCCAATTGCATCGAGCTGACACGCCACGGTGGCGGCTTTAGGGCTGCCAGGCAGCCCAGCGGGGATAAATCCCCTCGCCACGGTTATGCGGCAACCGGGATCAGTCGCGGAAGTTGTTGAATTGCAGCGGCATGCCGAATTCCTTGCCGCGCAGCGCCGCAATGGCCTCCTGCAGGTCGTCACGCTTCTTGCCGGTCACCCGGACCTGCTCGCCCTGGATGGCCGCTTGCACCTTGAGCTTGGCGTCCTTGATGTGAGCGACGATCTTCTTCGCCAGTTCCTTGTCGATGCCTTCCTTGAGCACGGCTTCCTGCTTCATCAGCTTGCCCGAGGCGAAGGCGTCCTTGACCTCGAGGCACTGCACATCGATCTTGCGCTTGACCAGCGCGAGCTTGAGGATCTCGATCATCGCCTCGAGCTGGAAATCGGCTTCGGCGGTCAGGTTGACGGTCAGGTCCTTTTCCTTGAACTCGAAACTGCCCTTGCCCTTGAGGTCATAGCGACGGTCGAGTTCCTTGACGGCGTTTTCAACGGCGTTGGTGACTTCGTGTTTGTCCAGTTCGGATACCACGTCGAATGACGGCATGTAGTGTTCTCCAATAAAAAGGCGCGCCGGTAACAAAGGCGCGCGCTTGGCTTGTGGTTAAAATCGGGCTCATTATAACGGGTCTTTCCCGACTGACACTGCGAGCCCCCGGATGCCTGCGCCAAACCGAGTAAAAAACTGATGCCCACCACCTGGCATGTCCTGGGGGCCGGCAGCCTCGGCACGTTGTGGGCCACGCGCCTGGCCCGGGCCGGCCTGCCGGTGCGGCTGGTGCTGCGCAACGAAGACCGCCTCCAGGCCTATCGAGCCGCCGGCGGGTTGACGCTGGTGGAACAAGGCCAGGCGCAGTGTTACCCGGTACCCGGCGAAACAGCGGACCAAGGCGAACCGATCAAGCGCCTGCTGCTGGCCTGCAAGGCCTATGACGCCGAGGCCGCCGTGAGCTCGGTGGCCCACCGCCTGGACGCCGGAGCGGAACTGATCCTGTTGCAGAACGGCCTCGGCAGCCAAGACGCCGTGGCCAATCGCGTGCCCCTGGCCCGCTGCATCAGCGCCTCCAGCACCGAAGGGGCGTTTCGCGACGGCGACTGGCGCGTGGTGTTCGCCGGCCACGGCTACACCTGGCTCGGCGACCCCGCGCACCCGGTGGCCCCGTTCTGGCTGGACGACCTGGAGGCCGCGGGCATTCCCCATGAATGGAGCGCCGACATCCTCATCCGTCTCTGGCGCAAGCTGGCACTCAACTGCGCGATCAACCCGCTGACCGTGCTGCATCGCTGCAAGAACGGCGGCCTGCAGGATCACCGTTGCGAAGTCGCCACCCTGTGTGCGGAGCTCACCGACCTGCTCGAACATTGCGGCCAACCTGCCGCCGCCGAAGACTTGCAGCCGGAGGTCGAACGGGTGATCCAGGCCACCGCCGCCAATTACTCCTCGATGTACCAGGATGTCAGCCATGGGCGCCGTACCGAGATCAGCTACCTGCTCGGCCACGCCTGCAAGGTGGCCCAGCGGCACCAGGTGCCGGTGCCGCACCTGCAACAGCTGCGCCAGCGACTGATTGTCCACCTGGACAACCTCGGATTGCCCAGCGACTGAGCAGCGGCTACGCTGGCCCCGTATTCCTTTTTAGCGACGACCCAGATGCCATTGCGCCAGCGCCTTGAGAACCTTCCGGTCGGCCAGAAACTGCTGGCCGCCCTGTTGGTGTTATTGACCACTGTCCTGCTGGTGGCCAACCTGACCTTTATCAGCGCCGCCTACTACATCTCCCAGGAAAGCATGGCGCCCCAGGCCTTGCAGACCATCGGCCGGCTGGTGGCGAACCCGAGCCTGATCTCCGATGCCGTGCAGTCGCCCCAGAGCGCCAAGCGCCTGCTCGATGAACTCAACAGCTACGCCCCGCTTCGGGCGGCGGCCCTGTATGACGGCCAGGGTGAACGCCTCGCGCAGTTGCAACAGGGTGAAAAGCTCAAGCTGCCGGACCATTTCCGCAAAGTGCAGGCCTGGCAGGCCGGTGAGTTTCGCAGCAACCAGGTCATCACCCTGCCCCGCCCCGGCACGGAGCCCGGACACTTGCTCCTGGTGGCCAGCAGCGAACTGCCCACTGCGTTCTACACCGGGACCCTGACCGCCAGCCTGGGCATCCTGATCTTCAGCGTATTGCTGTGGCTGGTCATCGCCCAGCAGATCAAGCGCCTGATCACCCAGCCGATTCATCAACTCGAAGAGCTCTCGCGCCAGGTCACCCGCGAGGAGAACTACGCCCTGCGTGCCGCACGGGGCAACCATGATGAAATCGGCAGCCTGGCCGAGGCGTTCAACACCATGCTGTCGCGGATCGAAGCCCGGGAGCAGCAGCTCAAGCGCGCACGGGACGATTCCCAGGCCGCCTACGACCAGGCCCAGGGCCTGGCGGAAGAAACCCGCCACACCAATCGCAAGCTGGAACTGGAAGTCCAGGTGCGCAGCAAGATCGAGAAGAAGCTCACCGGCTTCCAGAATTACCTCAACAGCATCATCGACTCCATGCCGTCGGCGCTGATCGCCCTCGACGAACAGCTCTACGTCACCCAATGGAACCAGGAGGCCAGCGCCCTCTCCGGCACCCGCCTGGACGAGGCGCTGAACCAACCGATTTTCCTTGCCTTCGAGCCCCTCAAGCCGTACCTGCCCCAGCTCAAGCAGACCGTCGAGCAACACACGGTGGCCAAGATCGAACGCGTCACCTGGACCAAGGACGACGAGGCCCGCCACTACGCCCTGACGTTCTATCCGCTGATGGGCGGCGCCGGGCGCGGGGTGGTGATCCGTATCGATGACATCACCCAGCGCCTGTCCCTGGAAGAAATGATGGTGCAATCGGAGAAAATGCTCTCGGTCGGTGGCCTCGCGGCGGGCATGGCCCACGAGATCAACAATCCCCTGGGGGCGATCCTGCACAACGTGCAGAACATCCGCCGGCGCCTGTCGCCGGACCTGCCGAAGAACCTGGAACAGGCCGAGCAACTGGGCATCGAGCTGCAAGTGGTCAATCGCTACCTGCAGGGCCGGGAGATCCCGCAGCTGCTCGACGGCATCCAGCAGGCCGGCGCCCGGGCCGCGAAGATCGTCACCCACATGCTCAGTTTCAGCCGTCGCAGCACCCGGCAAATGGCACCTTGCGACCTGCCCGCGCTGATCGACCAGGCGGTGGAAATCGCCGGCAACGACTTCGACCTGGCGATCGGCTTCGACTTCAAGGGCCAGGCGATCATCCGCCAGTTCGACCCGAACCTGGGCCCCGTCCCCGGGACCGCCAACGAACTGGAACAGGTGCTGCTCAACCTGCTGAAGAACGCCGCCCAGGCGATCCACCAACGCCAGGACGACAGCGAACCCGGGCGCATCATCCTGCGCACGCGGCTGAATCCGCCGTGGGCAGAGATCCAGGTCGAGGACAACGGCATCGGCATGAGCGAGAACGTGCGCAAGCGCACCTTCGAACCGTTCTTCACCACCAAGGAGATCGGCCAGGGCACCGGCCTGGGGCTGTCGGTGTCGTACTTCATCATCACCAACAACCACAAGGGCCAGATGGAAGTGCAATCGGCGCCGGGCCAGGGCACCTGCTTCACCTTGCGCCTGCCCTTGGCCGGCACATCCCTCACCCAGCAGGAAAACATACAACTGGAGCGTTGAGCATGGGCTTTCGCCTGTCGAAGATTTACACCCGCACCGGCGACACCGGTGAAACCGGGCTGGGCGATGGTCGCCGCGTGGCGAAGGACCACCCACGGGTCGAAGCCATCGGCGAAGTGGATACCCTGAACAGCCAACTGGGCTTGTTGCTGGCCGGGCTTGCCGCTGAAACCGCTCGCTACCCGGCCCTGGCGGAGGTCATCGAGGTCTTGGCGCCTTGCCAGCATCGGCTGTTCGACCTCGGTGGCGAACTGGCGATGCCGGCCTACCAGGCCTTGAGCACCGCCGAAGTCGAGCGACTGGAAGCGGCGATCGACCGGTGGAACGAGGCGCTCGGGCCCCTGGAGAACTTCATCCTGCCCGGTGGCTCGACCCTGGTGGCCCAGGCCCACGTCTGTCGCAGCCTCGCCCGCGGTGCCGAGCGCCGCTGCCAACAATTGAACGCCGTGGAACCCCTGGCCGGGCCAGGCCTGGCCTATATCAACCGGTTATCGGACCTGTTGTTCGTGGCGGCGCGGATCATCGCCCGGCACCAGGGGGTGGCGGAAGTGCTGTGGGAGGCGGCGGCCAAGCCTGGGAGTTGATCGAAGAGATGTATCGCCAGTCAGGCCGCCTTCGCGAGCAAGCCCGCTCCCACATTGGATCTGCGTCAGACACAGAACTTGTGTTCACCACCGATCATAGTGGGGGAGCGGGCTTGCTCGCGAAGGGCCCCGCAGCCACACCACAAAATCAAGCTTCAGGCCAAAACGCCCGGATACCCGCCACACCCTGCGCCCCGGCTTCCCAGGCCTTCTGCCGCTCGCCAGGCCCCACCCCGCCCAACAGATAGACCGGCTTGTTGAAACCCTCGATCAGCCGGGTCGCCTCGGCCCACCCCAACGGCTGGGCCTCGGGATGGGTCTGGGTCGGCTGGACCGGCGAGAGCGTCACGAAATCCACGTCCATCTGCTGCGCCAGGGACAGTTCCTCGGCGTCATGGCAGGAGGCCGCCAGCCAGCGCTCCTTGCCGAACGGTCGACCGGCCGCCGCATGCTTGCGCAACTGCGCAGCGGTGATGTGCCAGCCGGCGGACGGGAAATCCCCCAGCCATTCGAATGGCCCCTTGAGCATCAACTGCGCCTTGCCAGCGCACAGCCCCACCGCATCCACCGCCAGGTCGCGGTACTGCGGGTCATAGCCGCTGGGCGCGCGTAGCTGGACCAGCTTGATCCCGCCGGCGATCGCCTTCTGCATGCCGCGCAACAAGGCCGGCGTTTCCAGGCCCTCGGGGGTGATCAGGTAGTCGCCCGGCAAACGGGCCGCCGCCACGATTGTCTGGTTGGCGGCCGGGAACTCGTAGTTCGTCAGTTCGCGCGCCGTCACCCAGGCCAGCGGCTGCCCTTCGGCGCCATGGGGTTCGCCGGTGAACGCCGAGACTTCCCAGACATCCAGCAACACCTGTTTGTCGGGGTAATCGTGACGCACCTTGATCAATGGCCGGGCGCCACCGACCACAATGCCCAACTCTTCATGAAGCTCCCGGGCCAGGGCCGTTTCAACGGACTCATCCGCCTCGACCTTGCCACCGGGAAACTCCCACAGGCCGCCCTGGTGCTGGGTGTCGGCCCGCCGGGCGATCAGGATCCTGCCGCCGGCGTCGCGAATGACCGCCGCCGCTACGTGTACTCGTTTCACTGCGCTGCTTCCTCCAGGCCGGCCTGTTGCCAGGCCTTACGCCGGCCGTTGGTAAAGGATTTCAACATAGGCCACATCGACCGCCGGCAGTTCCACCTGAACGGCTCCGCCTGGGAGTTCGCAGGAACCACCGGAAATGGGCTGTCTGTGCGCCAAGTCGCCTTCGAGCAGGCCCGCTCCCACCGGACTTCACAAGACCTCCTGGGAGCGAGCCTGCTCGCGAAGCCGACAGCCGGGTTAAGTCCGGTACTCAGCGTTGATCTTCACATATTCATGGGACAGGTCGGTGGTCCAGATCGTCTCGCTGCACGGCCCACGACCCAGCTCGATGCGAATGGTGATTTCCTCCTGCTGCATCACCGCCGCCCCTTGTGCCTCGGTATAGCTCGCGGCACGCGCGCCCTGGCTGGCGATGCAGACGTCGCCGAGGAACACATCGATCTTGCTCACGTCCAGGTCCGGCACGCCGGCACGCCCCACGGCGGCGAGGATCCGGCCCCAGTTCGGGTCGGAAGCGAACAGCGCGGTCTTGATCAGCGGCGAGTGGGCCACGGTGTAGCCGACATCCAGGCATTCCTGGTGATTGCCACCGCCGTTGACCTGCACGGTCACGAACTTGGTCGCGCCTTCACCGTCACGGACGATGGCCTGGGCCACTTCCATGCACACTTCGAAGACAGCTTGCTTCAACGCGGCGAACAACGGGCCGCTGGCCTCGGTGATCTGCGGCAGGTTGGCCTTGCCGGTGGCGATCAGCATGCAGCAATCGTTGGTGGACGTGTCGCCGTCGATGGTGATGCGGTTGAACGACTTGTTGGCGCCGTCGAGCATCAGGTCCTGCAGCACTTGCCGGGAAACCTTGGCATCGGTGGCGATGTAGCCGAGCATGGTTGCCATGTTCGGACGAATCATGCCGGCGCCCTTGCTGATGCCGGTCACGGTCACGGTCACGCCGTCATGTTCGAACTGGCGGCTCGCGCCCTTGGGCAGGGTGTCGGTGGTCATGATGCCGGTGGCGGCGGCGGCCCAGTTGTTTTCCGACAGGTCATCGAGGGCGGCCTGCAGCGCGCCTTCGATTTTCTCGACCGGCAGCGGCTCGCCGATCACACCGGTGGAATACGGCAGCACCTGGCTGGCGTCCACGCCCGTCAATTCGGCCAGCTTGGCGCACGTGCGCTCGGCGGCGGCCAGGCCTGGCGCGCCGGTGCCGGCATTGGCATTGCCGGTGTTGGTCAGCAGGTAGCGCACCGGCCCCTGCACGCGCTGCTTGGCCAGGATGACCGGCGCGGCGCAGAACGCGTTGAGGGTGAACACGCCGGCAACCGTCGAGCCTTCGGCACAACGCATCACCACGACATCCTTGCGCCCGGGACGCTTGATGCCCGCCGAAGCGATACCGAGTTCAAAACCGGCAACCGGGTGCAACGTTGGCAACGGACCAAGACCAACAGCCATGAATGCGCTCCTTAGATAAATGTATGTCTGAATCAAATGGCAAAACGCCGCGACGGTCGGAAACCGGTCGCGGCGCAGGTCGTTCAGCGTTGGAAACGGGTGTTACTGGATCTGCCCGTGACAATGCTTGTATTTTTTGCCCGAACCGCAGTAGCACAGTTCGTTGCGGCCCAGCTTCTGCTCGTTGCGCACCGGCGCGGTCGCCAGGGCGACATCCACATCGACGCCCTCTTCGGCAACAACGTCCAGGCCAGGGGCCTCGGCGTGTTCGAACTGCATGCGCGCGGCCAGGGCCTCGGCTTCCTGACGCAGGCGAGCTTCTTCCTCGGCCGGGTCTTCCCGGCGAACCTGCACGTGGGACAGCACGCGGATCGAGTCGCGCTTGATCGAATCCAGCAGCTCGGAGAACAGCGTGTAGGACTCGCGCTTGTACTCCTGCTTCGGGTTCTTCTGGGCGTAGCCACGCAAATGGATACCGTGGCGCAGGTGGTCCATGGTCGACAGGTGGTCTTTCCACAAGTCATCCAGCACCCGCAGCACAATCTGCTTCTCGAAGGAGCGCAGCGCTTCGGCGCCGGCCTGGTCTTCCTTTTCGTTGTAGGCGGCGATCAGTTCGGCCAGCAGCTTCTCGCGCAGGGTTTCTTCGTACAGGTGGTCGTCTTCGTCGAGCCATTGCTGGATCGGCAATGCCACGCCGAAATCGCTCTGCAATGCGCTCTCCAGGCCAGCGATGTCCCACTGCTCCGGCAACGACTGCGGCGGAATGTGCGCGCTGACGGTGGCGTTGAGCACGTCCTGGCGGAAATCGGCGATGGTTTCGCCGATGTTGTCGGCGGCCAGCAAGCTGTTGCGCATGTGATAGATCACTTTACGCTGCTCGTTGTTGACGTCGTCGAACTCCAGCAGTTGCTTGCGGATATCGAAGTTGCGTCCCTCGACCTTGCGCTGGGCCTTCTCGATGGCGTTGGTCACCATGCGGTGCTCGATCGCCTCGCCTGGCTGCATGCCCAGGGCCTTCATGAAGTTCTTCACCCGGTCAGAGGCGAAGATGCGCATCAGGCTGTCTTCCAGGGACAGGTAGAAGCGGCTGGAACCGGCGTCACCCTGGCGACCGGCACGGCCACGCAACTGGTTGTCGATACGACGCGATTCATGACGCTCGGACGCGATCACCTGCAAGCCACCCGATTCGAGCACCTGCTGGTGGCGCTTCTGCCAGTCGGCCTTGATCTGCGCGATCTGCTCGGGGGTCGGGTTTTCCAGGGAGGCGACTTCCACTTCCCAGTTGCCGCCCAGCAGGATGTCGGTACCACGACCGGCCATGTTGGTGGCGATGGTCAGCGCACCCGGGCGACCGGCCTGGGCAATGATCTCGGCTTCCTTCTCGTGAAACTTGGCGTTGAGGACCTTGTGCTCGATGCCTTCCTTGGTGAGCAGGTTCGACATGTGCTCGGAGGTCTCGATCGTGGCGGTACCCACCAGGATCGGACGGCCCTGGGCCATGCCCTCCTTGATGTCGTTGATGATCGCCGCGTACTTCTCTTCGGCGGTCAGGAACACCAGGTCGTTGTAGTCCTTGCGGGCCAGCGGCTTGTTCGGCGGGATCACCACCACTTGCAGGCCGTAGATCTGGTGGAACTCGAACGCCTCGGTGTCGGCCGTACCGGTCATGCCGGACAGCTTGTTGTACAGGCGGAAGTAGTTCTGGAAGGTGGTCGAGGCCAGGGTCTGGCTCTCGGCCTGGATGTTCAGGCCTTCCTTGGCTTCGATGGCCTGGTGCAGGCCCTCGGACAGGCGACGGCCCGGCATGGTCCGGCCGGTGTGCTCGTCCACCAGCACGACCTGGCCGTCCTGCACGATGTACTCGACGTTGCGATGGAACAGCTTGTGGGCACGCAGGCCGGCATAGACGTGGGTCAGCAGGCCCAGGTTATGGGCCGAGTACAGGCTCTCGCCCTCGGCCAGCAGGCCGACGCGGGTGAGCATCTCCTCGATGAACTGGTGCCCGGCTTCGTTGAGCTCGACCTGGCGGGTCTTCTCGTCGATGGTGTAGTGCCCGGCCTGGGTCACCTGGCCTTCGACTTCCTCGACGTGCAACTTGAGCTGCGGGATCAGCTTGTTGATCTCGATGTACAGCTTGGAGCTGTCCTCGGCCTGGCCGGAGATGATCAGCGGGGTACGGGCTTCGTCGATGAGGATGGAGTCGACTTCGTCGATCACGGCAAAATTGAGTTCACGCTGGAATTTTTCTTCCATGCTGAACGCCATGTTGTCGCGCAGGTAGTCGAAACCGAATTCGTTGTTGGTACCGTAGGTGATGTCGGCAGCGTAGGCAGCGCGCTTCTCTTCCGGCGGCTGGAACGGCGTGACGACGCCGACGGTCAGGCCGAGGAATTCGTAGAGCGGGCGCATCCAGTTGGCGTCGCGGCGGGCCAGGTAGTCGTTGACCGTCACCACGTGCACGCCCTTGCCGGACAATGCGTTGAGGTACACACCCAGGGTGGCCACGAGGGTCTTGCCCTCGCCGGTGCGCATTTCGGCGATCTTGCCTTCGTGCAAGGTCATGCCACCGATCAACTGAACGTCGAAGTGGCGCATGCCCATGATCCGCTTGCCGGCTTCACGGGCAACCGCGAAGGCTTCGGGCAGGAGCTGGTCAAGGGTTTCCCCCTTGGCGATGCGGGCCTTGAATTCGGCAGTCTTGGCGCGTAACTGATCGTCCGAAAGGGCCACCATTTGCTCTTCGAAGGCATTGACAGTCTGTACCGTCTTGAGCATGCGCTTGACTTCACGCTCGTTCTTGCTTCCAAAGAGTTTCTTTAACAAAGGCGCAAACATATCGGCAGGATCTTCCACACTAAAGGGATGGAGGGCGGCCCCGTGAGTCGCCCGTGCAGCCCTCATGGCCGCATGCGAACGAGCATTCTACCCGGAAACGATGGAGAGGAAAGTGGCGTTATTCCACGATGCTGGCACAGCGCTGTGACGGGGCTTGCTTAAAATAAGGGCTTTTGCGCGAACTTCAACCCACAAAGCGCAGAAGTTAACCCTCGATTGCCCCAGGGCAAAACCCCTCGGACCACCGGGCCGAGGCGCCTGCGATGCTTTCTGCTACCATGGCGCCTCTGTCATTTGCGGTATTCATTCAATGGCCTTTCGCCCTCTTACCGCCAAGGCGCCCGCCATCCTGCTGCGCGAAGCCAAGCCGCTGAAAGCCATCTTCGGCCATGCCCGGCGCCTGGGCCACCTGCAACGCCTGCTGGACAGCCAGCTGCAACCTGCCGCCCGCGAGCATTGTCACGTGGCGTCCTGGCGCGAGGGCAGTTTGTTGCTGATTGTCACCGACGGCCACTGGGCCACGCGCCTGCGCTACCAGCAAAAACGCCTGTTACGCCAGTTGCAGGCGTTCGAGGAATTCGCCGGCCTGGTGCGGATCCAGTTCAAGGTCCAACCGCCCACGGTGCAGGTCGGCGCCAAGGGGCACACGCTGGACCTGTCCAGCGACGCCGCCGCAACCATCCAGTCCACGGCCGAAGGCATCAGCGATCCGAACCTGCGGGCGGCGCTGGAGCGATTGGCGGCGCATGCCCGGCCCAAGGGCTGAGATTCTTGGTGCCGGTCAGGCCCCGTGGGAGCGAGCTTGCTCGCGAAGGGGGCGATACCAATGCGACTGCCCGCCCCCCTTTCGATCAGCGGCGCTTGCTGCCCCCCAGCAACGAGCCCATCAGCCCTCGCACCAGCTGGCGGCCCAACTGATTGGCCGCCTGGCGCATCGCCGATTTGAGCGCCTGCCCGGCCGCCGTGCCGAGAAACTCCCCGGCCTTGTCGGCCAGGCTCGGTTCGGCGGCCGCCGGTTTGCCCGGCGCGACCTCGGCCTCGGGCTCCAGCCCTTTGCGCCCCATCAGCACTTCATAGGCCGACTCGCGGTCGATGGGCTTGTCATAGCGCCCTTGCAGCGGCGAACCGGTGATCAAGGCGGCGCGCTCGGCCTCGCTCAGGGGCCCGATGCGCGACTGCGGGGGCGCCACCAGCACGCGCTGGACGATTTGCGGCGTGCCTTTTTCCTGCAAGGTGCCCACCAACGCTTCGCCGATGCCCAGTTCGGTCAGCACCGCCAGGGCATCGAATTGCGGGTTCGGCCGGAAACCGTCCGCCACCGCCCGCAGGGATTTCCGTTCCTTGGCGGTGAACGCCCGCAGGCCGTGCTGGATGCGCAAGCCCAACTGCGCCAGCACATCGTCCGGCAGGTCGCCCGGTGATTGGGTGACGAAATACACCCCGACGCCCTTGGAACGGATCAACCGCACAACCTGTTCCAGGCGCTCTTGCAACGCCTTGGGCGTGCCGGCGAACAGCAGGTGCGCCTCGTCGAAGAACAGCGCCAGCAAAGGCTTGTCCGCATCGCCACGCTCGGGCAGTTGCTCGAACAGCTCGGCCAGCAGCCACAGCAGGAACGTCGCGTAGACCTTCGGCGCCTCATGGACCAGCCGGCTGGCGTCCAGCAGGTGGATGCGTCCCCGGCCGTCGCTGGCCGGTTGCAGGATGTCTTCGAGCTGCAAGGCCGGCTCCCCGAACAGCGCGTCCGCGCCTTGTTGTTCCAGGCTGGACAAGCGGCGCAACAGCGCCTGGCTGGAGCCCGTGGTCATCAGCGCCGCGTCGTCGCCCAGCAACTCGGGGTGGTCCCTGAGGTGGTTGAGCAACGCCTTCAGGTCCTTGAGGTCCAGCAGCAACAGGCCCTCGCGATCCGCCACCTTGAACGCGGCGTACAACGCCGACTGCTGGCTGTCGGTCAGTTCCAGCAGGCTGCCGATCAACAACGGGCCCATTTCACTCAACGTGGTGCGCAGCGGATGACCGGACTGGCCGTGGATGTCCCACAACGTTACCGGATAAGCCTGGGGGGCGTGATTGAGCCAGGGCATGCCGGCGATGCGCTCGGCCACCTTGCCCTGGGGGTTGCCGGCGGCGCCGAGGCCGCACAGGTCACCCTTGATGTCCGCCGCGAACACCGCCACGCCCGCGTCGCTGAAGGCTTCGGCCAGGCGCTGCAAGGTGACGGTCTTGCCGGTGCCGGTGGCGCCCGCCACCAGGCCGTGACGGTTCGCCAGGCGCATGGCCTGGGAGATGGGTTGGCCGGTCGGGTCGGCACCGATAACAAGCTGGAGTGAGTCAGGCATTTCGTCACCTGCGATTAATCTGCGGCCCTGCTTGGCCGATACCTAGAAAGACGGACCCTACTGAAAACAAGGTCGATAATTCCCTAGGGAGAGATGGAAATATCAGCTTTTTTCAATACGGCGATATTTAGCGCGCTTTTCATATAAAAGCACGCCCAGAGCTATAAGACTCAGCGGAACCTCGAACCATGAAGAAAAACCTGCGTTTCAGTCATAAAATCCTGCTTGCCGCCGCCCTTATCGTGGTTGCCGCCTTCGCTTCCTTCACGTCATACAACGATTACCTGCAACGCAATGCCATCCGCGACGACCTCGACAGCTACCTGCATGAAATGGCCGGGGTCACCGCGAGCAACATCCAGACCTGGCTCAGCGGCCGGATCCTGCTCATCGAGAACCTGGCCCAGAACATCGCCGCCAGCCCGGATTCAGCCAGCGTCACCCGGCTGCTGGAGCAGAAAGCACTGACCTCCACCTTCATGGCTTCCTACCTGGGCGACGCCCAGGGCAGCTTCATCATTCGCCCCGATGCGAAGATGCCCGACGGCTTCGACCCCCGCGTGCGCCCCTGGTACAAAGGTGCCCAGAGCAGCAGCACCTCGACCCTGACCGAGCCGTACATCGACGCCGCCAGCGGCGCGCTGATCATCTCGATCGCCAGCGCCTCCCGGAACGCCACGCAGACCGTCGGCGTCGTGGGCGGCGACCTGAGCCTGCAAGCGATTGTCGACAACCTCAAGACCGTGGACTTCGCCGGCATGGGCTATGCCTACCTGGTCAGCGCCGATGGCAAGATCCTGGTGCACCCGGACAAGGCCCTGGTCATGAAGACCCTGGCCGAAGCCTATCCCGGCAATACGCCGAAAATCAGCGAGCAGATCGCCGAAGTCGAGGTGGACGGCCATACGCGCATCGTCACCTTCGTGCCGATCAAGGGCCTGCCGTCGGTGAATTGGTACGTCGGGGTGTCGGTGGACAAAGACCTGGCCTACGCGATGCTCAGCGATTTCCGTACCTCGGCCGTCGTGGCGACGATCATCGCAGTGGTCTTCATCATTGCCTTGCTGAGCATGCTGATCCGCCTGCTGATCCAGCCCCTGCACACCATGACCCGGGCCATGGAAGACATCGCCGACGGTGAAGGCGACCTGACCAAGCGCCTGACCATCCAGAACCAGGACGAATTCGGCATCCTGGGCACCGCCTTCAACCGTTTCGTCGAGCGCATCCACGGTTCGATCCGCGAAGTGTCCTCCGCCACCGAGCACGTCAACGAAGTCGCCCTGCGCGTGGTCAGCGCGTCGAATTCGTCGATGGTCAATTCCGACGAACAATCGAGCCGCACCAACAGCGTCGCCGCGGCCATCAATCAACTGGGCGCCGCGGCCCAGGAGATCGCCCGCAACGCCGCCCAGGCCTCCCATCAGGCCAGCGACGCCCGCGGTCTGGCCCAGGACGGCCAGCAGGTGGTGGAGCGCAGCATCGCCGCGATGAATCGCCTGTCCGAGTTGCTCAGTACCTCGAGCGGCAACGTCGAGACGCTGAACAGCAAGACCGTGAACATCGGCCAGATCCTGGAAGTGATCACCAGCATTTCCCAGCAGACCAACCTGCTGGCCCTCAACGCAGCGATCGAGGCCGCCCGGGCCGGCGAGGCCGGGCGCGGGTTCGCCGTGGTGGCGGACGAGGTGCGCAACCTCGCCCACCGCACCCAGGAGTCGGCGCAGCAGGTGCAAACCATGATCGAGGAGTTGCAGGTCGGCGCGCGGGATTCGGTCATGACCATGAACGACAGCCAGCGCCATAGCCAGGAAAGCGTGGAGATCGCCAACCTGGCCGGCGAGCGCCTGACCAGCGTGACCCAGCGCATCGGCGAAATCGACGGCATGAACCAGTCCGTGGCCACCGCCACGGAAGAGCAGACGTCCGTGGTGGAGTCGATCAACGTCGACATCACCGAGATCAACATGCTGAACCAGGAAGGGGTGGAGAACCTGCAATCGACCCTGCGCGCCTGCGCCGACCTGGAACGGCAGGCAGCGCGGCTCAAGCAACTGGTAGGCAGTTTCCGTATCTAGTGGCCTGGTGGCTAACTCGTATACGCAACTTCGGCGCCAGAATTAACCGCAAAGGCCACTAGCGCCTGAACTGCCCTCATCGCGAGCAGGCTCACTCCCACATTGGAATGTGTCCAACCTGTGGGAGCGAGCCTGCTCGCGATGGGGCCCTGTCAAACAAAGCCACACCCTCTGGCTCTCCGCTCGCCCATAACCCAACCGAACATCTATTCTTCATAAAGGTCAACAAAGGAGAACTCAGACCGGAGGGATGTTCATCGTGCATATAGCGGACATAACCATGTTCTACGCCCCCGCCAGCGGCGGCGTGCGCACCTACCTGGATGCCAAGCACCGGCGCCTGGGCGATCGGCCCGGTATTCGCCACAGCCTGTTGATTCCCGGCGCACATTTGAGCGAGCACGACGGGGTCTACAAGGTCCCGGCCCCGGCGCTGCCTTTCGGCAAGGGCTACCGCTTTCCACTGCGCCTGGCGCCCTGGCGCAATGTCCTGCGTGACCTGCAACCGGACCTGATCGAAGTCGGCGACCCCTACCTCACCGCCTGGGCCGCCCTGGATGCCCGTCGGCAGCTCGACGTGCCCGTGATCGGTTTCTACCACTCCGACCTGCCGCTGCTGGTGAGCAACCGCATGGGCAACTGGTTCACCCCCAACATCGAGGCGTATGTCAGCAAGTTGTATGGCAACTTCGACCGGGTCCTGGCGCCGAGCCAGGTCATGGCCGACAAGCTGACCGGCCTGGGCGTCCGCAATGTCTACGTGCAACCCCTGGGCGTGGACCTGCAAACCTTTACCCCCGCCGCCCGTGACCCGGAGCTGCGGGCGGAGCTGGGGATCGCCGAAGACACCCGGCTGCTGATTTTCGCCGGCCGCGGCTCCAAGGAAAAGAACCTGCCGGTGCTGCTCAAGTGCATGAAGCGCCTGGGCGAGCGCTATCACCTGCTGCTGGTGGGCTCGTCGATGCCAGCGCTGGTGCCGGACAATGTCACCGTGGTCGACGAGTTCTGCCCGGCACCGCAAGTGGCGCGGCTCATGGCCAGTGCCGATGCGCTGCTGCATGCCGGTGACCAGGAAACCTTCGGCCTGGTGATTCTCGAGGCGATGGCCAGCGGCATCCCCGTGGTGGCGGTGGCGGCCGGGGCGTTCACCGAAATCGTCCATGAAGATTGCGGCCTGCTGTGCACGCCCAACAATCCACAGGCCATGGCCAACGCCGTGCGGCAATTGTTCGCCGAGGGTTGCCAGCGGCGTGGCGTGCTCGCGCGCCGCCATGTGGAGCGTTATTACGCCTGGGATTCGGTGGTCAACAGCTTGCTGGGGCATTACTACGCGGTGCTCGGCGCGCAGATGCCGCTGCTGGCCAATGGTTGAGGCGAGGTCCGTGTCGATGAATGCCTCGCCCAGCGTACTTCTGGTGCTGCATGACGTGGCGCCGCAAACCTGGCCCGACTACCAGCCTTTCGTCGAAGCGGTCGATGCCCTCGGTGACGTGCCGATGACCTGGCTGGTGGTGCCGGATTTCCACCACAACAATCCGTTGCAGGACCATCCCGCATTCAGGCGCCTGCTCGATCGGCGGATCGAGCGCGGCGACGAACTGGTGCTGCATGGCTACTACCACTGTGACGACGGGCCGGCGGCGCGTCATCCCAAGGACTGGTTCATGCGCCGGGTCTACACCCATGAAGGCGAGTTCTACAACCTGTCCGAGGAAGCCGCCCTCGCCCGCCTGCGCGCCGGCATTGAAACCTTCGAGCGCTACCACTGGCCGCTGGAAGGCTTCGTCGCCCCGGCCTGGCTGATGAGCGAAGGCACGCGCCGGGCCCTGCGCCAGTTGCCGCTGAGCTACACCAGCGATACCCAGCACCTGTATCGGCTGCCCGACTTCACCCGGCTCGACGCCCCCGGGCTGGTCTGGAGCGCCCGCAGCGCCTGGCGCCGGGGCCTGTCGAAAGTCCTCAGCGACCAACGTGAGCAGCGCTGGCGCCAGGCACCGGTGATTCGCCTGGGCCTGCACCCGGTGGACATGCGCCATCGGTTTTCCCGGGACTATTGGCTGCGCACCCTCGAACGCCTGCTCAACGAGGGGCGTGTGCCAATGACCAAGGTCGACTGGCTGGCCACCCAGGGCCTGCGGGTCAGCAGCGCGGCATGAAGCGGCTGATCTGGCTGACCGCCGCGCTGCTCATGGCGTTGCTGGTCCCGTTGTTGGTGGGCGGTACGGACATGTGGGCGCGGGTGCAGCGCTTTCCCTTGTCCCTGCTGCTGGCCATGCTCGGCATGATCGTGCTGTGCTGGGTCCTGAACGCGCTGCGCCTGCGCCTGTTGCTGGGCGAGCATCGCGGGCGCCTGGGCAAGCTCAAGAGCCTGGGGGTGGTGATGTCCACCGAGTTCGCCCTGTGCGCCACGCCCGGAGGCAGTGGTGGACCGCTGACCCTGATGGCCCTGCTGGCGCGCAACGGCGTACGCCCGGCCCACAGCAGCGCGGTGTTTGCCATGGACCAACTGAGCGACCTGCTGTTCTTTCTCTGCGCCCTGGTAGGCATCCTGTTCTACGCACTGTTCCAGAACCTCAGCCAGCGCATGGAGTGGATGCTGACCCTGAGCGCAATCTCCCTGTTTGGCGGGCTGTTCGGTTGCGTGCTGGTGGCGCGCTATCACCGCCGGCTGATCCTGCTGGGCGCGCGTTTGCTGCGACGGTTGCGCGTGAAAAGTGCCACCCGTCATCGCTGGGGACGCAAGATCCTGCATTTCCTGGCGGCGTTCACCGACACCTTGAAACTGCCACGACAGACGTTGTTCCAGGTGTTCGGCCTGACCTGCCTGCATTGGGCATTGCGCTACAGCGTGCTGTACCTGGCGTTGAAGGGGCTGGGGGCGGACTTGCAATGGGCCTGGAGTTTCCTGATCCAGATGCTGTCCTTGAGCGCGGGGCAATTCAGCCTGCTGCCGGGGGGCGCCGGGGCGGCGGAACTGACGTCGGCGGCGCTCCTGGCGCCGATGGTGGGCAAATCCACCGCGGCCGCGGCGATCCTGATCTGGCGGGCGGTGACCTACTACTTCTACCTGGTGGCCGGTGGGCCGGTGTTCTTGCTGATGGTCGGCCGGCCCTTGATCAAGAAGTTGATCGCCTTGCGGCAGGCGTGAGCGCTTTCTGCGCAGGGTCGGGCTGGTCGTCGGGATGGGTCTGTTTCCACAGCTCGGCGGCATCGGGAAACTCCGTGCCGTCTTCCGGGCCAAGGTCATCGGGGTCGTAGCGGCTCAGGCAGCCCTCGCCGAGGGTGGCCGGCGCCCTGGAAGTGGCTTTGTCCAATGGATCGGTCATGACGGGCCTCCCGGGAAAGTCGGGCAATGTTGCGTGGCAAGGGAGCCTTGCTCCCCCGCCACGATGACAGGGTCAGAACACCACGGTCTTGTTGCCGTGCACCAGCACCCGGTCCTCCAGGTGATAGCGCAAGCCCCGCGCCAGGACCATCTTCTCCACGTCACGGCCGAAACGCACCATGTCTTCGATGCTGTCGCTGTGGCTGACGCGAACCACGTCCTGCTCGATGATCGGGCCGGCGTCCAGTTCTTCGGTGACGTAGTGGCAGGTGGCGCCGATCAGCTTCACGCCGCGCATCGAGGCCTGGTGGTACGGCTTGGCGCCGACGAAAGACGGCAGGAAGCTGTGGTGGATGTTGATGACCTTGTGGGCATATTCGCTGCACAGGGACGGCGGCAGGATCTGCATGTAGCGGGCCAGCACCACCACCTCGGCGTCGTGCTGCTTGACCAGGCGCGAGACTTCGGCGAACGCCGGCTGCTTGTCCTGCGGGTTGACCGGTACATGGTAGTAAGGGATGCCATGCCATTCGACCATGCTGCGCAGGTCGTCATGGTTGGAAATCACACAAGCGATATCGCAGTCGAGCTCATCGCTGTGCCAGCGGTGCAGCAAGTCTGCCAGGCAGTGGGACTCGCGGCTGGCCATCAACACCACACGCTTTTTCTGCGCGGTGTCGGTGATGCGCCAGTCCATCGAGAACTCTTCGGCAATCGGCGCGAAGGCCTCGCGAAAAGCTTCGATGCCAAAGGGCAGCGAGTCGGCACGAATCTCGTGACGCATGAAAAACCAGCCGCTCTGATTGTCCGAGTGATGGCTCGCTTCGGTGATCCAGCCGTTATGGGACGCCAGAAAGTTACTGACTTTAGCAACGATACCGACGCGGTCCGGGCAAGCGATCACCAGCCGAAAAGTGCGCATTAGGGGAACTCCAGAACTTCGCAAAGGCGGCCATTCTAGCCATTGCGCGGCAAAACTGCAGTATCGATCATGCGTTCGCTGCTTCGCGCACGCCCTCACGGCACGGGACACCGCCTGCGCGGCGGGCTATATGTGCGAACGGATGTGAAGTCGGCGGGCAGGTATTTAACTGCAATAGCCATTTTGTGGCACAGCACTAATTACTTAAATAAAACTTCGGTTAAATGTTTACTTGATGAAACTGTCTGATTACTATTGCCGCACTGTGCCCTTGTCACCCGAGTCCAACATAAGGTAGTCCCCATGTCCCTGATCAATGAATACCGTGCCACCGAAGAAGCCATCAAAGAACTGCAAGCCCGCCTGAAAAACCTGTCCCAGGACGACAAGCTGCAAACCGAGCTGGAATTCGAAGGCAAACTGCGCACGTTGATGGGTGAATACTCCAAGTCCCTGCGCGATATCATTGCCCTGCTGGATCCGGACGCCAAGTCGAGCAAGGCTCCACGGGGTGCCGTGAAAACTACCGGCACCAAACGTGCTCGCAAAGTTAAGCAATACAAAAACCCGCACAACGGCGAAGTCATCGAAACCAAAGGTGGCAACCACAAGACCCTGAAAGAGTGGAAAGCCAAGTGGGGCGGTGATGTGGTCGAAGGCTGGGCAACCCTGCTGGGTTGAGCCTCACCGGTTCACGCCGTTCTTGCGAACACAAAAACGCCAGCATCGCTGGCGTTTTTTTTATGCCTGCCCCTATTGCTGTTTCACGACAAATCGAGGCTTAAACGTTTGCGCAATTGCTGGCTGTAGCCCTGCCATTGCACCAGTACTTCACGCTGTAAAGGTGTCGACAGGGTCAACCACTCCGCCATCGCCGCATCGAAACTTTCCAGGGTATTAGGCGCACCCCATTCCGGGGCAGACAGGCGCTGTTGACAGAAAACTCTCCAACGCCGCTGCTCTTCAGGATTCAATGTGTCCGGAAAGTTGCGCGCGCGATAGCGGAACAATAGTTCCGGTAAACGCTCATCGTCGAAAGGCCAGCGTTCTTGTGCCAATTGTGCCGGGTCGGCCATGCGCACTTGCTCACATAAACGTCGATCGCGATCGCCAATGAAACCTGCGTACAACTGCTGCTCGGGATCATCGCTGGCGGCGAAATCCTCGCTTGCATAAATGGCTTGAAGTTTGTCCTGCCAAACTTGCTGTGCGTCAGTCAATCGCGCCACACGCTGCTGGTAGCCGGCCATGTCCAGTTGCAAACGCTGCTGATCCTCGGCTCGCAGCACCGAGAGCGGCGCGACCACCGGACACTTGTTGATGTGGATGAGCTTGAGGGGCACCGGCAGCTCGCCTTCGAGCAGCGCTTCGCGGCGGGTGTACAGGCGCTGTCGCAAGGTTTCGGCGTCGTGCTCCAGCAACCCCTGGGGGTCCAGGTGCAGGTCGCAGACAATCAGCGCGTTGCGGTTTTTCGGGTGCCAGGCCAGCGGCAGGACCACACCAATGAAGTTTCGCGCGGCCGAGAACCTTCCGGAGATATGCACCATCGGCTGCAACAGGCGAACCTGGTCCATCACTTTCTGTTTGCTGCGCAACTGGAACAGCCAGTCGTAGAGCCGGGGTTGGCGCTGGCGGATCAGCCGGGCCAGCGCAATGGTGGCGCGCACGTCCGACAACGCATCATGGGCCTGGCCGTGATCGATGCCGTTGGCGGCGGTCAGGCGCTCGAGCTTGAGGGTGACGCGCCCCTCTTCCTCGGGCCAGACAATGCCATCGGGGCGCAGTGCGTAGGCCGCGCGCACCAGGTCGATCAAGTCCCAGCGACTGTTGCCGCCCTGCCACTCACGGGCATACGGATCGAAAAAATTCCGGTAGAGGCTGTAGCGGGTCATCTCGTCGTCGAAACGCAGGGTGTTGTAGCCCGCGCCACAGGTGCCCGGCGCGGCCAGTTGAGCATGGACGCGGGTCATGAAATCGGCCTCGCTCAAGCCGTTCTCCGCCAGGCAGCCCGGGGTGATCCCGGTGATCGCACAGGCCGCCGGATGCGGCAGGATGTCGTCACTGGGCCGGCAATACAGGTTCACCGGTGCGTCGATTTCATTGAGCTCGAAATCGGTACGGATCCCCGCCACTTGCAAGGGCCGGTCGCAACGCGGGTTGATCCCGGTGGTTTCGTAGTCGTACCAGAAGATGGAAGTCACGGGCGGTTCCTGAACTGTAGACGGGCGAAGTCTAGGCGCTCGACCCCACCGGCGACCAGCGCCGCACCTGTTTTGGCAACACGATGTGACAGCCAGCCTGCTCGTGATAGCGGCGGTATAGCCCGACATCACCGTCACAGCCCCACCGCCATCGCGAGCGAGCTCGCTCCCACAAGGGTCCTGCGTGTACCCACCCTGTGGGAGCGAGCCTGCTCGCGATGGCGGCAGTGCAGCCAACATCACGTACATTGTACCACCGGTTTAGGGAGCGGGGTAGCTCCCT
>NZ_JAUQOP010000011.1 GCF_030580855.1 Pseudomonas citrullilanati
TCCCTGAAGGGCCGTCGAAGACTACGACGTTGATAGGCAGGGTGTGTAAGCGCTGTGAGGCGTTGAGCTAACCTGTACTAATTGCCCGTGAGGCTTGACCATATAACACCCAAGCAATTTGTTGACCTGAACGGGCACCAGATTGCGGTGGTGAAGACGAAACGAACCGAAAGTTTGCGACTCACGACCGAATCACATACCCAATTCGCTGGAACGCCGCAAGGCGCGCTAGCTCAAGAATTTCTTGACGACCATAGAGCATTGGAACCACCTGATCCCATCCCGAACTCAGAAGTGAAACGATGCATCGCCGATGGTAGTGTGGGGTTTCCCCATGTGAGAGTAGGTCATCGTCAAGATTAAATTCCGAAACCCCAATTGCGAAAGCAGTTGGGGTTTTGTTTTGCCCGCAGGAAAGTTCTGACAACAAGGCCGGAAAGCTCCCGGCTGTCACAGCCCCCCGACAATGCTAAGGTTCTGCCCTAGCTTTTGCATTTTCAAGGATGCCCTTCATGCCGGACGCAACATCCCTCAGTCCAGCGTTCATGGTGGTTCACGGGAATCGCCTCGATGAACTGCGCAGCCTGGTGATCAACCTGATGCGGCGCTATCCGTTGGCACCTCTTGAGAATGAAATCGCCCTGGTACAGAGCAACGGCATCGCCCAATGGCTCAAGCTGGCACTGGCGGAAGACCCAGAGGACGATGATACGGGCGGCTGCGGTATCGCCGCGGCAATTGATGTGCAATTGCCTGGCAGCTTCATGTGGCAGCTGTACCGGACCGTCCTGGGACGACACGAGATCCCGGCCAAGTCCCTGCTCGACAAGTCTCCGTTAACCTGGCGCCTGATGCGCCTGCTGCCGCAATTGATCGAGCAGCCACATTTCGAACCGTTGCGACGCTTCCTTACCCATGACACCGATTTGCGCAAGCGCTATCAGTTGTCCGAACGTCTTGCCGACCTGTTCGACCAATACCAGGTATACCGTGCCGACTGGTTGGAAGACTGGACCGACGGCCGGCACCAGACAAGAAATGTCCGAGGCGAAACCAAACCCCTCGCGCCGGAAAATTGCTGGCAGGCGGAACTGTGGCGAGCCTTGTTGCTGGATGTGGGAGAGGCCGGCATGGCGCAAAGCCGCGCCGGTGTCCACCAGCGCTACATCGAGCGCATCAACAGCCTGGACGTCGCGCCCCCAGGCCTGCCGGCGCGGGTCATCGTCTTCGGCATTTCATCGTTGCCCGCCCAGGCCCTCGAGGCGCTTGCCGGGCTTTCCAGGTTCAGCCAGGTCTTGCTGTGCGTCCATAACCCGTGCCGCCACCACTGGGCGGATATCGTGGCCGACAAGGATCTGCTGCGCCATCAATACAAGCGCCAGGCCCGCAAGCATGGCATGCCGGTCGTCCTTGACCCGCAGACCTTGCATCAACATGCCCACCCGCTCCTGGCGGCCTGGGGAAAACAGGGACGTGACTACATCAACCTGCTCGACAGCTACGATGAGCCCAACAGCTATCGCTCGGTATTTCGCGACGGGCGTATCGACCTGTTCAGTGATACGACTCCCACGACGTTGCTTGGCCAGTTGCAGGACGACATCCTCGAACTGCGCCCCCTCAACGAAACCCGGGAACACTGGCCTGCTGTCGATACCACGCAAGATGACTCGATCCGCTTCCATGTCGCCCACAGCGCCCAGCGCGAAGTCGAGATCCTCCACGACCAGTTACTGGCTCACTTCAGCGCGGATCCGACCCTGCGTCCCCGCGACATCATTGTCATGGTCCCCGACATCGACAGCTACGCCCCGCATATTCGCGCGGTATTCGGCCAGCTCGATCGAACGGACCCGCGCTTCATTCCCTTCACGCTGACGGACCAAGGCCAGCGTGGACGTGATCCCCTGCTGATCGCTGTCGAACACCTGCTCAAGCTGCCTGACAGTCGCTTCCCTGTCAGCGAGATCCTTGATTTGCTGGATGTGCCGGCACTGCGTGAACGCTTCGGTATCGACGAGGCCGACCTGCCCACGCTGCACCTCTGGATCGAAGGGGCCGGTATCCGCTGGGGGATGAACGCCGAACATCGCGCCGGGTTGGGCTTGCCGGCGGAGCTTGAGCAGAACAGTTGGCGTTTCGGCCTGCGCCGAATGCTGCTGGGGTACGCCGTCGGCAGCTCGCACGCTTACGAAGGCATCGAGCCCTACGATGAGATCGGCGGCCTGGACGCCGCCCTGATCGGTCCCCTGGTGGCTTTGCTGGACGCGCTGGAGGTCGCCCACCAGGCCCTTACCCTGCCGGCGTCCCCACAGGAATGGGGGGCACGCCTGCACGATCTCCTGCAACTGTTTTTCCAGGCGAGCAACGAACACGACGACTACCTGCTCGCCCAACTCGAAGACCTGCGTGAAACCTGGCTGGAAACGTGCGAGTCGGTTGGCTTGCAGGACGAAATGCCATTGACGGTCGTGCGTGAGGCCTGGCTGGCGGGCCTGGATCAAGGTCGATTGTCCCAACGCTTCCTGGCTGGAGCGGTGAATTTCTGTACCTTGATGCCGATGCGCGCGATTCCCTTCAAGCTGGTGTGCCTGCTGGGGATGAATGATGGCGACTACCCGCGAGCCCAGCCGCCCCTCGATTTCGACCTCATGGGCAGCGACTATCGCCCCGGCGATCGCTCCCGTCGCGAGGATGATCGCTACCTGCTGCTGGAGGCGCTGCTTTCGGCCCGGGAAAAACTCTACATCAGTTGGGTGGGACGCAGTATCCGTGACAACAGCGAGCGCCCCGCATCGGTATTGATCGGCCAACTGCGTGATCATCTGGCCAGCGGGTGGCGGTTAGCCGATGGCCGTGAGGCGCTTCTCGACGCCCTGACCCAGGAACACCCCTTGCAACCGTTCAGTGCGCGCTATTTTCATCAAGGCGACGAGCTGTTCAGCTACGCCAGCGAATGGCGGATGCTACACGATGCCGGGGATCACGCCGGCAAGCCGCAGATTCTGCCACCCTACGTCCAGGAAGAACCCCTGGGCCTCGGCCAGTTGCAGGACTTCCTGCGCAATCCCGTCCGCCATTTCTTCAGCCAGCGACTGAAGGTGTTCTTCGAAGTCATCGAAGCGCCGCTCGCCGACGACGAACCCTTCGTGCTCGACGCCCTGCAACGCTACAGCCTGAGCGACAGTTTGCTGGAAGCCGCGCTGGTCCGCCTGGACCAGCCGGACCTGGCCCTGAGTGCCCACGCCAAGCGGCTACAGAACAGCGGCCTGCTACCCATGGCCGGTTTCGGCGAATGCATGCAGCGCGAGTTGATCGAACCCTTGCCGGGCCTGCTCCAACGCTACCAGGCGCTTCTGGCCCTATGGCCCACACCGCTGACCAGCGCGGTGCAAGTCACCGTGCAGTCGCAAGGCGTAAGCGTCGAAGGCTGGCTCAGCGGCCTGCACCAGCGCGGCGATGGCGCTGTCCTCGCGATCACCGCGATACCCAATGGCATTGGTTCCCCCAAGACGCGCAAATGGCACCGGTTGATAAGGCCGTGGGTCAACCACCTCGTGGCCTGTGCCAATGGCCTGTCGCTGACGACCGCCTTGGTGGCCAGTGATGACAGCTTGTTGCTGGAGCCTTTCGAGGCGTGCGTGGCACAACGACTGTTGGACGATCTGTTGCAAGCCTGGCAAGCCGGCATGCGCCAGCCGCTGCCTGTTGCGGTGAAGACAGCCTTCGCCTGGCTCGGCCAGGGCGAACCGCCCAAGGCTGAGGCGGCCGCTCGAAAAGCCTATGAAGGCGATGGGCAGACCTCTGAAGGCGAGCGGCGGGAGAGCCCGGCCCTGGCTCGCCAGTTTCCTGACTTCGACGCGCTGATGGCCGACGAAACCTTCCCCGATTGGTGTGACGCGTTGTACCGGCCATTGCTCCAGGCACCTTGGCATTCATCGGTTGGCGAGGAGGTTCGTCCATGAGTCGACAGGCACCCCTGGCCCTGGCGTTCCCGCTACGTGGCAGCCAACTGATCGAAGCCAGCGCCGGTACGGGCAAGACCTTCACCATCTCGGCGCTGTACCTGCGCCTGGTGCTCGGCCACGGTGGGCCTGACCACGGGTTTGGCCGCGAGTTGCTTCCGCCGCAGATCCTGGTGGTGACCTTCACCGACGCGGCGACCAAGGAGTTGCGCGAACGGATCCGCACCCGCCTCGCCGAAGCGGCGCGCTTCTTTCGTGACGAGATCCCCGCGCCGGACGCGTTGATCGCCGAATTGCGCGATGAGTTCGACCCCGGGCAATGGCCGGGTTGTGCCAACCGGCTGGACATTGCCGCGCAGTGGATGGACGAAGCGGCCGTCTCGACCATCCACAGTTGGTGCCAGCGGATGCTGCGCGAGCATGCGTTCGACAGCGGCAGTCTGTTTACCCAGACCCTGGAGACCGATCACAGCGAGTTGCTCGGCGAGGTGCTGCGCGATTACTGGCGGTTGTTCTGCTACTCGATGCAAGGCGATGCGTTGAATTGGGTACGTAGCCATTGGGGAAGCCCGGCTGCGCTGTTGCCCCGGGTAAGGGGGCTGTTTTCCAGCGAGCGCGATACAGGCGACGGGGCCGAACCCGCCGAACTGATCGCGGCATCCTTGCAGGAACGCAGTGCCGCCTTGCTGGATCTCAAGGCGCCCTGGCGTCAATGGGCCGTGGAGTTGCTGCAGATCTGCCAGCAAGGCGTCGCCAGCAAGAGCGTCGATGGACGCAAGATGCAGGCGCGTTACTTCGAACCGTGGTTCCAGAAGATCACCGCCTGGGTCGAGGACGAAAGCCTCGAACTGCTGGACATCGGCAGCGGTTTCACCCGGCTGACGCCCGAGGGCATGGCCGAGGCCTGGAAAGGCGAAGTGCCCAGCCATCCCGGGCTGGACGCCATGTCCGGCCTCAAGGCCAGCCTCGAAGCGTTGCCCACGCCCGATGCCGCCGTGCTGCAACATGCCGCGCAATGGGTCGGTGCGCGCTTCGAGTCAGAGAAACGCCGTCGTGCCGAAATGGGCTTTGACGACATGCTGCTGCGGCTTGACGCAGCGCTGCAGGCCGATGGCGGCGAACGCCTGGCGAGCCTGATTCGCGAGCAGTTTCCAGTGGCGCTGATCGATGAATTCCAGGACACGGACCCGGTTCAATACCGGATCTTCGAGAGCATCTATCGCATCGAAGCGAACCACCCTGACACCGGGCTGTTCCTGATCGGCGATCCGAAGCAGGCGATCTATGCGTTTCGCGGCGCCGACATCTACACCTACCTGCGTGCTCGCGAAGCCACCGCAGGCCGGCTGCACACGCTGGGCACCAATTTCCGTTCAAGCCATGCCATGGTTGGCGCGGTCAACCACATCTTCCTGAACGCCGAAGCCCGCCAAGAGGGGCGCGGGGCTTTCCTGTTCCGTGAACGGTCGGGCGACAATCCGGTGCCGTTCCTGGCCGTGGCGTCCCAGGGTCGCAAGGAGTCCTTGCAGGTCGCCGGGCAACCCGTCGCGGCATTGAACGTCTGGCAGTTGCCTTCGGATCAACCCGTCTCCGGCGCGGTGTACCGGCAACACATGGCCGCCGCCTGCGCCAGCCAGATCACTGGGTTGCTCAATGGCGGCCAGGTGGGACGCGACGGCTTCAGGAGCGATGACGGGGCATTCCGTGGATTGTGCCCCGCGGACATCGCCATCCTGGTACGTGACGGCAAGGAGGCGCAGGCCGTACGAGACCAGTTGTCCGCCCGGGGTGTGCGCAGCGTCTATCTGTCGGACAAGGACTCGGTCTTCGCTTCCCAGGAAGCGCGGGACCTGCTGACCTGGCTCAGGGCCTGCGCCGAGCCGGATGTCGAGCGGCCGCTGCGGGCTGCGCTCGCCAGCATCACGTTGAACCTGCCGTTGACGGAGCTGGAGCGTCTCAACCAGGACGAGTTGGCCTGGGAAGCCCGGGTGATGCAGTTCCGTGGCTATCGCACCGTCTGGCGGACCCAGGGCGTGTTACCGATGTTGCGGCGCCTGCTGCATGACTTTGAACTGCCCCAGGCATTGATGGCGCGCAGCGATGGCGAGCGGGTGCTGACGAACCTGCTGCATCTTTGCGAGTTGCTGCAGCAGGCGGCCGGCGAGCTGGATGGCGAACAGGCCCTGATTCGGCATTTGTCCGAACACCTGGCGTTGTCCGGGCAGGCCGGGGAAGAGCAGATCCTGCGGTTGGAAAGCGATGAGCAACTGGTCAAGGTGGTCACCATCCACAAATCCAAGGGCCTTGAGTATCCGCTGGTCTTCCTGCCCTTCATCTGCTCGACGAAACCGGTGGACGGCAGTCGATTGCCGTTGCATTACCACGACGAGGCCGGCAGGGCGCAGATCAGTCTGCAGCCCACCGCCGAGTTGATTGCCAAGGCCGACGACGAGCGCCTGGCCGAAGACTTGCGGTTGCTCTACGTGGCGCTCACCCGGGCGCAACATGCCTGCTGGCTGGGCGTCGCCGATCTCAAGCGGGGCAGCAACAGCCGCTCGATCCTGCATCTCTCCGCGCTGGGCTACCTGCTGGGCGGCGGCGTCCCGCTGGCCGAGTCGGTCGCCTTGAAGCGCTGGCTGGAAGATCTGCAGCAAGGCAGCGAGGCCATCAGTTGCCAAGAGATGCCCGAGGCCACCGACGAGCGTTATCACCCCCCTCGCAACGAAGCCGTGCTGCTCGATCCCCTGGTGCCCCTGCGCAAGGCCAGCGAGCACTGGTGGATCGCCTCCTATAGCGCGTTGCGCATTGGTGAGGTCCTGAGCGAGGGCACCGATGCCGCGCCCGAGAATCCGCAGGCCCAGAAGCTGTTCGACGATGAGCGACTGGACCCCGAGGCGCCCCGGGAAGTCAACGCCGTGGGCGGCGACATCCATCGCTTCCCTCGCGGTCCCAACCCGGGCACGTTTCTTCATGGCCTCCTGGAGTGGGCGGCGGAGGAACGCTTTTGCCCTGCGCCGGCGGTTATCGGGGACGCGGTTGCCCGGCGCTGCAATCGCCGCGGCTGGAAAGGCTGGATCCCCACGCTGAGTGATTGGCTGCTGCACCTGGTCAAGACGCCTATGCCTGTCGGCCCTGACCAGGCACCGGTGGTGCTCGAAAACCTGGCCCAGTTCCAGGTCGAGATGGAGTTCTGGTTCGCCAGCCACAAGGTCGACGTGCAAAAGCTCGACCGGTTGGTCTGCCAACTTACCCATGGCGGCGTTGCGCGTGTCGCCGCCGAGCCGGTGCTGCTCAACGGCATGTTCAAGGGCTTCATCGATTTGACGTTCGAACATGGCGGCCGGTATTACGTGGCCGACTACAAGTCCAACTGGCTGGGCGTCGATGACGCGGCCTACACCCCACAGGCCATGGAGCAGTCGATCCTGGATAACCGCTACGACCTGCAATACGTGTTGTACCTGTTGGCCCTGCACCGCCAGCTCAAGGCGCGGTTGCCCGACTATGACTATGACCGGCACGTCGGTGGTGCGCTGTACCTGTTCCTTCGCGGGACGCGCTCGGCCAGCCGTGGGGTGTACTTCACCAAGCCGCCCCGGGCGTTGATCGAACAGCTCGATCGCCTGTTCCAGGGCGTGCCCGAACCCAAGGCCGAGCCGGCCTGGGTACAGGGAGAATTGCTATGAGTCGTTCCTTTGCCGATCTCTTACCCACGCCGTCGGACGACGAGCGCCTGGTCGACCTGGCCCCCTTGAGTCGGGCCGAGGACCTGCTGCTGTTGCTGACGCGCTGGGTCGAGCGAGGCTGGTTGCGTGCCCTGGACAAGGCCTTCGTCGCATTCCTCCATGAACTGGCGCCAGACGGCGATCCATTGGTCCTGCTCGCTGCGGCACTCACCAGCCATCAGTTGGGCCATGGGCACGTCTGCCTGGACCTGTTCGAAACCCTCAAGGAACCGGACTTCGCCCTGTCGCTGCCTCCGGAGGGCGACGAGCAGGCCGGTGCCATGCTGCTGCCGTCGCAGTTGCTGCACACGCTGGACGGCGCCCATTGGTGCAAGGTCCTGGCGGCCAGCCGCCTGGTGGCCCTGGCGGTCGATGAGCACGAAGAAGCCCGGCAACGCCCGTTGGTGCTGTCCGGCAAGCGGCTCTACCTTCGCCGCTACTGGGGTTACGAACGACGAATCGACGAGGCATTGCGCCAACGGCTCGCTGAACAGGAGGCCGCGCCGGGCGATCTGCGTGAGCGTCTGGACGGGTTGTTCGGGCCGGCCGATGCCGCGGGTCCGATCGATTGGCAGAAGCTGGCCTGCGCGCTGTCGACCCGGGGAGCCTTCAGCATCGTGACGGGGGGGCCCGGCACCGGCAAGACCACCACGGTGGTGCGCCTGCTGGCCTTGCTGCAGGCGCCGGCGGTGGAGGCTGGAAAGCCGCTGCGGATTCGCCTGGCGGCCCCCACCGGCAAGGCTGCGGCGCGCCTGACCGAGTCCATCAGCCAGCAGGTCCGCACCCTGGATGTGGATGACGCGGTGCGCGAGCGCATTCCCTGCGATGTGACCACGGTCCATCGGTTGCTGGGCAGCCGTCCCGGCACCCGGCATTTCCGTCACCATGCCGGCAATCGGTTGCCGCTGGACCTGCTGGTGGTGGATGAGGCGTCCATGATCGACCTGGAAATGATGGCCAACTTGCTGGATGCGCTGCCGCCCCATGCACGACTGGTCCTGCTGGGGGACAAGGATCAGTTGGCCTCGGTCGAAGCCGGGGCGGTGCTGGGGGATTTGTGCCGGGACGCCGAGGACGGCTGGTACAACCCCAGGACCCGAGCCTGGCTTGAGTCGGTCAGCGGTGAAAACCTCGCGGCCAGCGACTTGCGGCAGGACCTCGACGGCACGCATCCCTTGGCGCAGCAAGTGGTCATGCTCAGGCATTCCCGGCGTTTCGGCGAAGGCAGCGGGATTGGCCAGATGGCTCGCCAGGTCAATCAGCAACAACCTGAAAAAGCCCGCCAGGCATTGGCGGGCGGCCAGTATGCCGACCTGTTTTCCCTGGCGTTGAAGGGGGAGCACGATGGAAAGCTCGAGCGTTTGTTGCTCGATGGCCACGCCGGCGGGCCTCAGGGTTACCGGCATTACCTGGATGTAATGCGCGAGCGTCGCCCGGCCACAACCCACCCATTGGAGGAGCCTTGCTGGGCCGATTGGGCCCGGGAAGTGCTGTCGGCGTTCGACGCGTTCCAATTGCTTTGTGCCGTGCGCAAGGGCCCATGGGGCGTCGACGGGTTGAACCAGCGGATCACCGACGCGCTGCTCAGGGCCCGGCTGATCGAGAGCGATCACCAGTGGTATGAAGGACGGCCGGTGCTGATGACCCGCAATGACTATGGCTTGGGCTTGATGAACGGCGATATCGGGATCGCTCTCAAGCTGCCCGAGCGGGCCGGGCCCGACGCCGGCAAGCAGGTCTTGCGGGTGGCTTTCCTGCGTAACGACGGCGAGGGCGGCGTGCGTTTCGTCTTGCCCAGTCGCCTGAACGATGTGGAAACCGTGTACGCCATGACTGTCCACAAATCCCAGGGCTCGGAGTTCACCCACACCGCCCTGATCCTCCCGGATGCGCTGAACCCGGTACTGACGAAGGAGCTGGTGTACACGGCCATTACCCGGGCCAAGCAGTGGTTCAGCCTGATCGAGCCGCGTGCGGGCGTATTCGAGGAGGCGGTGCGGCGCAAGGTCAAGCGCCTGAGCGGCTTGATGCTGGAACTGGAGGGGGAGGCGGAATGAACGATAGGGAAGCGATCCGACACTGATTTGACGCTTTTCTGTCAGAAGTAACTGAAATGCGGCGTCTCGCTGGCTTTTTGGCACTGTGCTATCGTTCCGACACTTTTGTATTGGATAGAGACTTGCCATGGGTGTGGCTGTGCGGGGGGCAATGCGCTGCGGAGGCTGGAAGCACTACGTGCTCGCCATTCTCTTGTGCCTGCTGCCGCCTGTCGTGCTGGCCGAGGACCCGGCGTCGCCGAGCAAGGCCGAGTTGCGTGCCGAATCCGTCACGCAGGTTGTCCTGGGCATTCTCAGTTATGCCCGTTGGCCGGTGGAGCCAACGCGACTGGCGTTGTGCATCGTCGGGCCGACCCAATACACCGACGACCTGATCCATGGCACCACCCAGGCCACCGGCCGGCCCGTGACCGTTCAGCGACTGCTGGCCGACAGCCCTGGCATCGCCACGGACTGCAATGCCCTCTACATCGGCCGGCTGACCGACGATGAACGCACGCGGCTGTTTGCCTCGCTGGTCGACAAACCCGTGCTGAGCATCAGCGAAGGGGGCGATCACTGCACCGTCGGTAGTTTGTTCTGCCTGAGGGTTGGAGACGAGCAGGTGTCGTTCGAGGTCAACCTCGACTCGGTGGCGCGCAGTGGCGTGCGCATCCATCCGAGCGTCCTGCAGCTTTCCCGCCGCCGGACGACAAGCCCATGAGCCGGCCCCAGCGTATCCGGCCGACCTTGGGCTCGGTCATCGGTCGTGGACACCTGATCGTCGCGCTGGTGGCCGTGGCCATGGCCAGTGTCTCCCTGACGTTGCTCGGGGTACTCGCGCTGCGGGTCTACGCCGATCACAACCTGCACCTGATCGCCCGCTCCATCAACTACACCGTGGAAGCGGCAGTGGTGTTCGATGACTCGGCCGCGGCCACCGAGGCGCTGGCCTTGATCGCCAGCACCGAAGAAGTGGCCGAGGCCCAGGTGTTCAATGAGCACGGACGCTTGCTGGCACGCTGGCAACGACCCGATATCGGGTTGTTGTCCGAACTGGAAAGGCACATCGCCAAGGCGTTTCTGGAAAAGCCCATCAGCCTGCCGATCGTCCACCAGGGGCAGAACATCGGCAGGATCCAGTTGGCAGGCCATGGCGGCAGCCTGTTGCGCTTCCTGCTCAGCGGCCTGGCGGGGATCATCCTGTGCACGGCGGTGAGCGCCTGCGTGGCGCTATACCTGGCGCGACGCCAGTTGCGGGCGATCACCGGGCCCCTGCGCAGTCTCGCCGAAGTGGCTCACGCGGCGCGCAGCGAGCGCGCTATGGACCGGCGTGTGCCACCGGCCGCCATCGCCGAGCTGGACAACCTGGGCAATGACTTCAATGCGCTGCTCGACGAGCTGGAGTCCTGGCAGACCCACCTGCAAAGCGAAAACGAAACCCTGGCCCATCAGGCCAGCCACGACAGCCTGACGGGGTTGCCCAACCGGGCGTTCTTCGAGGGCCGGTTGATCCGTGCCCTGCGCAACGCCAGCAAGCTCGACGAGCAATTGGCGGTGCTGTACCTGGACAGCGATCGGTTCAAGGGCATCAATGACAATTTCGGCCACGCCGCCGGCGATGCGGTGCTGACGGCGGTGGCGACCCGCGTCCGGGCGCAGTTGCGCGAGGATGATCTGGTGGCGCGCCTGGGAGGCGACGAATTCGCCGTGCTGCTGGCCCCCCTGCACGATGCCGAGGACGCCGAACGGATCGCGGAAAAGATCATCGCCTGCATGGAATTGCCCATTCAGCTGCCCGGCGATGCCTCGGTCTTGACGTCCCTCAGTGTCGGGATCGCCGTTTACCCCGATCATGGCGCCACCCCCGGCGCACTGCTTCATGCGGCCGATGCGGCAATGTACCAAGCCAAGCGCCTCGCCCGAGGCGGCCAACACATGGCGGGGTCGGAGCACCCTGTCACAGATCTTCAAACCAGGAGCTGATTCGTGCGTGTACTTCTTCAACTGTCCTTGCAGCGGTTCGCCGCGCTCATCGTGATCGCCACCCTGGCCCTGGCCGGTTGCCAGACCGCCCCGCCAAAAGGGTTGAGCCCGGCCCAGGTGGCCGTCCTCAAGCAACAGGGTTTCGAGCTGACTGACGACGGCTGGGCCTTCGGCCTGTCGGGCAAGGTGCTGTTTGGCAGCGACGTGGAAAAGCTCAACCCGGCCAGCACCGAGATCGTCGAGCGCATCGGCAAGGCGTTGCTGGACGCAGGCATCCAGCGGGTGCGCGTGGATGGCCATACCGATGCCTCGGGGTCGCAAGCCTATAACGAGCAGTTGTCGAAACGCCGCGCCAGCAGCGTCGGCACGGTGCTGGCGAGCGTCGGCATGCGCCAGGAGAACATCGAGCTGCGCGGCCTGGGTAGCAGCAAACCGGTCGCCTCCAACGACACGGCCAGTGGCCGCACCGAAAACCGTCGCGTCGCCATCGTGGTCATCGCCGATTAATCGGCGAACACCATCTCCCGGCTTTCGCCCATCAACAGGGCCTGGTTGCCCTCGGTCACCTCGCGGATGTAATCCCACAGCAAGGTGATCCGCTTGAGCTTCCTCAGATCCTCCCGGCAGTACATCCAGAACTGCCGGGTGATGGTGATCTCCTCCGGCAGCACCGGCAGCAGGCGCGGGTCCTGGGCGGCGAGGAAGCACGGCAGGATCGCCAGCGACCGACCCTGCTGCGCGGCGACGAACTGGGCGATCACGCTGGTGCTGCGCAGGTGGGCATTGGCGCCGGGGAGCACGTTCGCCAGGTAGAGCAGTTCGGAACTGAACGCCAGGTCATCCACGTAGCTGATGAACGAGTGCTTGCCCAGGTCCGCCGGGCGCTGGATGGGCGGGTGGTTGTCCAGGTAGGGCTGGGTGGCGTAGAGCTGGAGCCGGTAGTCGCAGAGTTTGCAGCACACGTACGGGCCATGTTCCGGGCGTTCGAGGGCGATGACGATGTCGGCTTCGCGCTTGGAGAGGCTGATGAAGTGCGGCAGTGGCAGGATGTCCACCGAGATGGCCGGGTAGGCGTCGACGAAGTGGCTCAGTTGCGGGGTGATAAAGAAACTGCCGAAGCCTTCGGTACAGCCCATGCGCACGTGGCCGGACAGCGCGACGCCGGAGCCGGACACCTGCTCGCAGGCCATGTGCAGGGTGCTCTCGATCGATTCGGCGTACCCCAGCAAGCGCTGGCCTTCGGCGGTCAGGACAAAACCGTTGGTCCGGGATTTCTCGAACAGCAATGTCCCTAATGAAGCTTCCAGCGAGCTGATGCGCCGCGACACCGTGGTGTAGTCGACGGCCAGGCGCTTGGCCGCGGTGCTGGCCTTGCGGGTACGGGCCACTTCGAGGAAAAACTTGAGGTCGTCCCAGTTCAGCGACCCCAGGGAGGTGATGTTTTTTTGCATGATGGACCGGTTTTTATGTGCGTTCTTATTAGAAGTTTGCACATCTATACTCCAAAAACCGTCTTATCACCAAGGTGTCTGTGCGCCTTGGTTTCTGCTGAAGCAGCGCTCTCTATAAGAACAATCCCGGAGGCCAGCATGAACGTTTCCCTTACGCCCAGCGACACCACCCTGCAAACCGTCAAACTGCTGATCGATGGCGAGTGGGTGGAGTCCCAGTCCAGCGAATGGCACGACATCGTCAACCCGGCCACCCAGCAGGTCCTGGCGAGAGTCCCCTTCGCCACCGCCGCGGAAGTCGATGCCGCCATCGCGGCCGCCCAACACGCCTTCCAGACCTGGAAACAGACGCCCATCGGTGCGCGCATGCGCATCATGCTCAAGCTGCAGGCCTTGATTCGCGAGCATTCCAAACGCATCGCCGCCGTGCTCAGCGCTGAGCAGGGCAAGACTCTCGCGGACGCCGAGGGCGACATTTTCCGTGGCCTGGAAGTGGTCGAGCACGCCTGTTCCATCGGTACCCTGCAAATGGGTGAATTCGCCGAGAACGTCGCCGGTGGCGTCGACACCTACACCCTGCGCCAGCCGATCGGGGTGTGCGCGGGCATTACGCCGTTCAACTTCCCGGCGATGATTCCGCTGTGGATGTTCCCGATGGCCATCGCCTGCGGCAACACTTTCGTGCTCAAGCCGTCGGAACAGGATCCGCTGTCGACCATGCTGCTGGTGGAGCTGGCCATCGAGGCCGGCGTGCCGGCGGGTGTGCTCAACGTGGTGCACGGCGGCAAGGATGTGGTGGATGCGCTCTGCACCCACAAGGACATCAAGGCGGTGTCCTTCGTCGGCTCGACGGCGGTCGGTACCCATGTGTATGACCTGGCCGGCCGCCATGGCAAGCGCGTGCAATCGATGATGGGCGCCAAGAACCACGCGGTGGTGCTGCCCGATGCCAATCGCGAGCAAACCCTCAATGCCCTGGTCGGGGCCGGTTTCGGGGCGGCGGGCCAGCGTTGCATGGCCACCTCGGTGGTGGTGATGGTGGGCGCGGCCAGGCAATGGCTGCCAGAGCTGAAGGCCTTGGCGCAGAAGCTCAAGGTCAATGCCGGCAGCGAGCCGGGTACTGATGTTGGCCCGGTGATTTCCAAGCGGGCCAAGGCGCGGATCCTCGAGTTGATCGAGAGCGGCGTGCAGCAAGGCGCGAAGCTGGAACTCGACGGCCGTGACATCAGCGTGCCGGGATTCGAGCAGGGCAACTTCGTCGGGCCGACCCTGTTTTCCGGGGTGACCACCGACATGCGCATCTACACCGAGGAAATCTTCGGGCCGGTACTGGTGGTGTTGGAAGTCGACACCCTCGACCAGGCGATTGCCTTGGTCAACGCCAATCCGTTTGGCAATGGCACGGGCTTGTTCACCCAGAGCGGCGCGGCGGCACGCAAGTTCCAGAGCGAGATCGACGTCGGCCAGGTGGGCATCAACATCCCGATCCCGGTGCCGGTGCCGTTCTTCAGCTTCACCGGTTCGCGGGGTTCCAAACTCGGCGACCTCGGTCCGTACGGCAAACAGGTGGTGCAGTTCTACACTCAGACCAAGACCGTGACCGCACGCTGGTTCGATGATGACAGCGTCAACGACGGCGTGAACACCACCATCAACCTGCGTTAAGGAGCCGGACATGAACATCGCATTCATCGGCCTTGGCAACATGGGCGCCCCCATGGCGCGCAACCTGCTCAAGGCCGGCCATTCGTTGAACCTGTTCGACCTGAACCAGGCGGTCCTGGCCGAGTTGGCGGCGTTGGGCGGCACGATCAGCGCCTCGCCGCGCGATGCGACCCAGGGCGCGGGGTTGGTGATCACCATGTTGCCGGCCGCCGCCCATGTGCGCAGTGTCTGGCTGGGTGAGGACGGTGTGCTGGCTGGCATCGCCGCCGGCACGCCGGCTGTGGATTGCAGCACCATCGATCCACAAACCGCCCGGGACGTGGCGGCTGCCGCGGCGAAACAAGGGGTGGCGATGGCCGATGCACCGGTCTCGGGCGGCACCGGCGGTGCGGCGGCGGGCACGTTGACCTTCATGGTCGGCGCCACGGCCGAGTTGTTCGCCACTTTGCAACCGGTGCTGGCGCAGATGGGCCGTAACATCGTCCATTGCGGCGAGGTCGGCACGGGACAGATCGCCAAGATCTGCAACAACCTGCTGCTGGGGATTTCCATGGTGGGCGTCAGCGAAGCCATGGCCCTGGGCGATGCCCTGGGCATCGACACTCAAGTGCTGGCCGGCATCATCAACAGCTCGACGGGTCGCTGCTGGAGTTCGGACACCTACAACCCGTGGCCGGGCGTGATCGAAACCGCGCCGGCATCCCGTGGCTACACCGGTGGTTTTGGCGCGGACCTGATGCTCAAGGACCTGGGCCTGGCCACCGAAGCCGCTCGACAGGCCCGTCAGCCGGTGGTGCTGGGAGCGGTCGCGCAGCAGTTGTACCAGGCGATGAGCCAGCGGGGCGAGGGCGGCAAGGACTTTTCGGCGATTGTGAACAGCTATCGCAAGCCGCAGTAAGGCCCGCTTTGGCGGGTGCCAAGGAGCTTTTGTGGCGAGGGGATTTATCCCCGCTGGGCTGCGCAGCAGCCCTGAAATCTGACGCCTCGGCGTGCCAGATGGATAGAGCTGACTGTTTGGGGCCGCTTCGCGACCCAACGGGGATAAATCCCCTCGCCACAGGGGGCTGCATTTCCAGAAGTTGTTTACCGAGAGACCCTGTCGGGGGGCCTCTCGGTTTTTTGTTTCAGGCGAAGACGAAATATTTGCGTACGGTCTCGACCACTTCCCAGGTGCCCTTCATGCCGGGCTCGACGACAAAGATGTCGCCGGCACGCAGGTGAATCGGCGCCATGCCGTCCGGGGTGATGACGCAATAGCCTTCCTGGAAATGGCAGTATTCCCACTTCACATAATCCACCCGCCATTTGCCGGGGGTGCAGATCCAGGTGCCCATGATCTTGCTGCCGTCTTCGCTGGTGTAGGCGTTGAGGTTGACGGTGTGCGGGTCGCCTTCGAGTTTTTCCCATTTGCAGGCGTCGAGTACGGGCAATGGATGGGTGTCGCGCAGGACGGTGATGGGTGCGGTCATGTGAGCTCCGAAAGGGGGCAAGAGAGAACGGGCACCCTAACGCGCGGCATGAGCGGGTAGATGTCTGTGGTCGACACCGGGCTATCCAGAAGCGCGCATCAATCGGCCAGATGCCGAGCCAGGGCCATGGCGTAGGCAGGCAAACCGTCGAAGTTGCGGGCGCACAGCAGCAACGCCCGGTGCGCCCAGGCTTCTTGCAGCGGGACACATTGATACGAAGGCTCGGGTGGGCGCCGGTCGATAGCGGCTTTCGGCACGATGGCAATGCCTGCACCATGCGCGACCATGCGAATCATCCCGTCGAAACCCTCGGCACGAATACGCACTTGCATGCGTGAGCCGATGTGCAGGGCCTGCTCTTCCAGGTGGATCGCCAGGGCGCTGGATGCGTTCAGGCCGACATAATCGTGGCTGAGGGTCTCGCTGAAACGTACGGCGCGACCGTCAGCCAGGGGGTGTCCGGTCGGCAGGATCAATACCAGCGGATCGTCGCGAAAAGGCCAGGTCTGAAGACCATCGGTGTCCACTGCGTCGGAAACGATCCCCAGGTCCGCCGCGCCTTGGCGCAATGCATGAGTGATCCGTGAGCTGGGCAGTTCCTGCAGGTCGATGTCGAGGTTGGGATGGGTGTTGAGGAAGCCGGCCAGCAGTTCGGGCAGGTACTCGGTCATGGCGCTGGTGTTGCACAGCAGCCGCACCCGGCCTTTGACGCCTTTGGCGTATTCGGCCAGGTCCTGTTGCAGCCGTTCGGCCTGTTGCAGCAGGAGCCTGGCGTGCTCGACCAGGGCTTTGCCCGCGGGCGTGGGTGTTACACCACGCCGCCCGCGCTCAAGCAGGTCGATGCCCAGGGAGGCTTCCATGGCTCGCACTCGTGCGCTGGCCGCGGCCAGGGACAAATGGCTGCGAGCCGCACCGGCGGTGATGTTGCCGCTGTCGAGGATGTTCAGGTAGAGGCGCAGGTCGGTGAGGTCGAAGTGCATGAGGGGATCCTGTCTCAAGTGCTGTGGCGCCTGGTTTATTGTCATCGCGAGCAAGCTCGCTCCCACAGTTGAAATGCAATCCCCCTGTGGGAGCGAGCTTGCTCGCGATGGCGTCGGCCGCATCAGCGAATTCAAAGCCTCTTGTCGCGCAATAGGCTGCCTCAGTATATGGCAGATTTTAAAGCCAAGGCCCGGGGCGCACGATACCCCCATGAACACACTCATCGCTTTCTATCAAAACCTCGGTTTGGCCCTATCCCTGCTGGTTATCGGTACCTTCCTACTGGCCGGCACCATCAAGGGAATCATCGGCCTCGGCCTGCCGACGATCTCCATGGGCTTGCTCGGCCTGGCTATGGCACCGGCGCAGGCTGCGGCGTTGCTCATCATTCCGGCGACCGTGACCAATGCCTGGCAACTGGCCTTCGGCGGTCACTTGCAAACCTTGATCCGGCGCCTGTGGCCGCTGCTGCTGGCGATCTTCATCGGCACCGGGCTCGGCACGCTGTGGATTGGCATGGCGGGCGGGGCGTGGGTGGTGCGAGCCTTGGGCGGGGCGCTATTGCTGTATGCGCTGAGCGGGCTGTTATTGCCGACGCTGAGGGTGGGTCCCCACGCCGAACATTGGCTCGCCCCCATTTGCGGGCTGCTCACCGGCCTCATTACTTCGGCCACCGGCGTGTTCGTCATTCCGGCAGTGCCGTATCTGCAAGCACTGGGTTTGGGCCGGGATGAGCTGGTGCAGGCCCTGGGCCTGTCGTTCACCGTTTCTACAGTGGCCTTGGGCGCCGGCCTGCTGTGGCGCGGCGCCCTGGGCGGCGGGGAGTTGAGCGCTTCGTTGCTGGCGCTGGTACCCGCGTTGCTGGGGATGTGGCTGGGGCAGTGGCTGCGTCAGCGAATCAGTGCCGAGGTGTTCAAGCGGGTGTTTTTCATCGGCCTCGGCGTGCTCGGCGGGCATCTGCTGATCAGCGGCTAGCCGAGGACGGGCTGAGCATGTCGATGCGCCGGATCTCGAAATCCCGCTCCAGGTACTCCATGCGCTGCTCGAAGAATTGCTTCATGTGCGGCAGGTTCGAATGCACATCCAGGTGCGCCTGGGAGGCCCAGACTTCGTAGAAGATGAACAGCGTCGGGTCCTGCTGGTCGCGCAGCATGTGATATTCGATGCAGCCGGGCTCGGCGCGGCTCGGTTCGACATAGGCGCGAAACAGGGCTTCGAAGGCCTCGGCTCGTTCCGGGCGGGTCTTGGCGTGAAGGATGAAAGCGTGTTGCTCGCTCATCGGGCGGCTCCTGGAATGAAAGGAAATCGAATTTTAAAGCAACAATAAGCGTTAGATTCGTGCTTTAAAGTCAAAACACTTTTGCGGGCGTGGTGCTTACTCCGCGTGAATCTCGTCGGTACTCTGCCGCCATCGTTTTTCAACCTTCCCATTCGGCAGCCATAGACCGGTCTCGCCGTGGAACCCGATGAGGCGCTTCCCATGAAAAAAGTCCTGTTGCTCAACGGCGGCAAACAATTCGCCCACTCCGACGGTCGCTATAACGCCACCCTGCACGACACGGCGCTCAGCGTACTGGACCGTGGCGGCCTGGACGTGAAGACCACGTTCATCGATGGCGGCTATGACATCAAGGAAGAAGTCGCCAAGTTTCTCTGGGCCGACGTGATCATCTACCAGATGCCCGGCTGGTGGATGGGCGCGCCGTGGACCGTGAAGAAATACATCGACGAAGTCTTCACCGAAGGCCATGGCAGCCTCTACGCCAGCGACGGTCGTACGCGCTCCGACGCTTCGCAGAAGTACGGCAGCGGCGGCCTGATCCAGGGCAAGCAATACATGTTGTCCCTGACCTGGAACGCCCCGCAGCAAGCCTTCGACGACCCGACCGATTTCTTCGAGGCCAAGGGCGTGGACGCGGTGTATTTCCCGTTTCACAAGGCCAATCAGTTCCTCGGCATGACCGCGCTGCCGACCTTCTTGTGCGTGGATGTGATGAAGCGTCCGAACATCGAGGCGGACGTGGCGCGGTATGAGCAGCATTTGCGCGAGGTGTTCGGTCTTTCGCGGTAATCCGGCTACTATCGGGACTTGCCTGAAAGCATCCTTCACACAGGATGTGCATGCCACGAGAGGATGTTTGTGAAAGCCAGATCCGACGAATTGCAGGTTTTCGTCTGCGTGATCGAGTGCGGGTCCATTTCCGCCGCCGCCGAGCAGGTCGGGCAAACGCCGTCGGCGGTCAGTCGCACGTTGTCGCGCCTGGAAGCCAAGCTGGAGACCACGCTGATCAACCGCACCACGCGGCGCATGGACCTGACGGAGGAGGGCAAGTATTTCTTCGAGCAGGCCAAGGGCATTCTCGACCAGATGGAGCAGCTTGAAGAGCGCTTGTCGTCCCGCCAGAAACAACCGGCCGGGCGCTTGCGGATCAACGCGGCCTCGCCATTCATGCTGCATGCCATCGTCCCGCACATCGAAGCGTTTCGCAGGCTCTACCCGGACATCCAACTCGAACTCAACAGCAACGACCTGATCATCGACCTGCTGGAGCAAAGCACCGATGTGGCCATTCGCATCGGCACCCTCACCGACTCGACGCTCCACGCCCGCGCCCTGGGTTGCAGCCCGCTGCACATCCTGGCGAGCCCGGCTTACCTGAAGCAGCACGGTACCCCCACCAGCGTCGCCGAACTGGCCGGTCATGCGCTGCTGGGGTTCGCCCAGAACGACGGCCTCAACCAGTGGCCACTGCGTCACGTACACGGTGACCGCTGGCCGATCCAGCCGGCCATCAGCGCGTCCAGCGGCGAGACCGTGCGCCACCTGGCGCTGCAAGGCCAAGGCATCGCCTGCCTGTCGGACTTCATGACCCGCGACGACATCCGCAGCGGCCGATTGAAGGTGCTGCTGGCCGATGCCAACAGCGGTTATCGCCAACCGATTCATGCGGTGTACTACCGCAACTCGCAACTGGCCTTGCGGATCCAGTGTTTCCTGGACTTCATCCAAGGCAAGCTCGCCGATTACGCGTTGCGGGAGTCCAAGGACTGATTCGTGACTTCAAGGCAAGAGTGATTTGGGCAATGAGGCCTGTTTCGTCAGGAAAAGGACCGCGATACTCGTTCCATCACTGATCTGGCCAAGGAGTTTGTCCATGCACGTATTCATCACCGGCGCTGCCGGTTTCATCGGCGGTTCCATCGCCACCGGCCTGGTACGCGCCGGGCATCGAGTCACCGGTCTGGTGCGCAGCGCCGAACAGGCGAACGAACTGACGGCACTGGGCATCGAGCCGGTAATCGGTACCCTCGAAGACAGCGCGCTGCTGACCGAGCAGGCCCGCGCCGCCGATGCGGTGATCAATGCGGCCAGCAGCGACCACCGCGGTGCGGTCGAGGCGTTGATCGAAGGGCTCCAGGGTTCGAACAAGGTGCTGTTGCACACCAGCGGTTCGAGCATCGTCGGCGACGCTTCGGGCGGTCGTTCCAGCGATGCTATCTACTATGAAAATGACCTGCCGGCCCCCACCGCCGACAAAGCCGCCCGGGTCGCCATCGACAACCGGGTGCTGGATGCGGCGAAGCAAGGCGTGAACTCGGCGGTGATCTGCAACACCTTGATCTACGGCCACAGCCTGGGCGTCAAGCGTGACAGCGTGCAACTGCCGCGCTTGCTCAAGCAGGCCGTGAAAAGCGGCGTGGTGCGGCATGTCGGGCCGGGACAGAACATCTGGTCCAATGTGCACATCGAGGATGTGGTTGAGTTGTACACACTGGCCCTGACCCGCAACCAGCCGGGCACCTTCTACTTTGTCGAAAGCGGTGAAGCCTCGTTCATCGACATGACCACCGCCATGGCACGGGCGTTGAACCTTGGCGAACCGCAGGATTGGCCATTGGCCGATGCCGAAGCGCAGTGGGGTTACGAAATGGCCAACTACGGCCTGGGCTCCAACAGCCGCGTGCGAGGCAAGAACGCCCGCGAGCTACTGGGCTGGACGCCGAAGCGCAGTTCGGTGGTGGAGTGGATTCTTGATGAAATGGTGCGCCCCCAGGCCTGATAGACAGACGCGAAGGTACCCCTGTGGCGAGGGGATTTACCCCCGCTGGGCTGCGTAGCAGCCCCAAAAGTAGTAGGGCCGCTGCGCGCCCCAGCGGGGATAAATCCCCTCGCCACAGGGTGTCCGGATCCTCCTCGGTCATCAGTCGTGATGCACGCCTGCGCGCTTGAGCATCTGCTTGCACCGTTCGGACAGGTGGAACACCCGCAGGTGCTTGCCGGCCTTGCTGTAGCGCTCGCGCAGGGTCATGAGCGCGGCAATGGCCGAGTAGTCGACGAAGCGCAGGTGGCGGCAGTCCAGGGTGACCTGGGCCGGATCGTTGGCGGGGTCGAACTGGTTGAGGAACGGTGTGGTGGAGGCGAAGAACAACGTGCCGTGCAGGCGGTAGAGTTTGCTGCCGTCGGCTTCCAGGTGCGCGTCGGCGTACAGCTCCCGCGCCTGCTGCCAGGCGAAGTTCAGCGCGGCGATGAGGATGCCGCAGAGCACGGCGACGGCCAGGTCGGTGAACACGGTGATGACGGTCACCGCGATGATCACCAGCACATCATTGACCGGCACCTTGTTGATCACCCGTAGCGAGGCCCAGGCGAACGTCTGCTGCGACACCACGAACATCACCCCCACCAGCGCGGCGAGCGGGATGCGCTCGATCAGCGGCGACAGGAACAGCACGAACAGCAACACCATCACCCCGGCCACCACGCCCGACAGGCGACCGCGTCCGCCGGAGCTCAGGTTGATCACCGTCTGGCCGATCATCGCGCAACCGCCCATGCCACCGAACAGGCCCGAGACGATGTTCGAGGCGCCCAAGGCCACGCATTCGCGGTCGGGGTAACCGCGGCTCTCGGTGATTTCGTCGGTCAGGTTGAGGGTCAGCAGGGTTTCCAGCAGGCCGACCATCGCCATGATCACCGCATAGGGCGCCACGATCTGCAGGGTTTGCAGGTTCCAGGGCAGGTCCGGCCAGGCCAGGGTCGGCAGGCCGCCGGCGATGTGGGCCATGTCGCCGAGCGTGCGGGTGGGCAGGCCGAGCAGGTAGACCGCCAGGCCGACGCCCAGGATCGCCACCAGGGCCGGCGGCACGCTGCGGGTCAGGCGGGGCAACAGGTAGACGATGGCCATGGTCAACGCCACCAGGCCCGCCATCAGGTACAGCGCGGTGCCGCTGAGCCAGGTGTCGCCGCTCTTGAAATGTTCCAGCTGGGCCAGCGCGATGACGATGGCCAGGCCGTTGACGAAGCCGAGCATCACCGGGTGCGGCACCATCCGCACCAGCTTGCCCAGTCGCAACAGCCCGAACGCCATCATGATCAGCCCGCCCAGCAGCACGGTGGCCAGCAGGTACTGCACGCCGTGTTGCACCACCAGCGCGACAATCACCACCGCCATCGACCCCGCCGCGCCGGACACCATGCCCGGACGCCCGCCGAACAGGGCGGTGAGGGTGCAGATGATGAACGCGCCGTACAGGCCCATCAGTGGGTTGAGGTGGGCGACCAGGGCAAAGGCGATGCATTCGGGAAGCAAGGCGAATGACGTGGTGAGGCCGGCGAGGACGTCGGCGCGAAGGCGTGCTGGTTTCATGGTTTACCTGACTGGGCGCCGGTGAGACTCGGCTGCCGGGGATGTGGTGCAAAAAACAGGGGGCGATGGTACGGAATTGTGTGTGGAGCGACCACCGTTTGTGGCGAGGGGATTTATCCCCGTTGGGCTGCGAAGCGGCCCCCAACCAGGCAACTCGGTGTGTCAGTTGGCATTGAGACTGATGCCTTGGGGCTGCTGTGCAGCCCGGCGGGGATAAATCCCCTCGCCACAAAGGAACATTTTTCAATGAATATTTTGCACGGGATTTTCATCGGGCCTGTCTGGCGATGTCCGTCAGCGACAAGATTTATCTGTTCGCGAAAATTACTTTCACATTGTTTGAAAACGTCTCCTTGAAATGATTTATGAGTTTCACAACTCATAGACGTGACCCTGTTCAAGGAGTACCGCATGGCACCTGCTTTCGGATACTGGCTGTTGGTCTACGCGGCCATCGCCATCATTGCGCTGATCGTGCTGATCGCCCGTTACCGGCTCAATCCGTTCATCGTGATCACCCTGGTGTCCATCGGCCTGGCGCTGCTGGCGGGGATGCCGCCGTCGGGCGTGGTGGGGGCGTACGAGGCCGGGGTGGGCAAGACGCTGGGGCACATTGCGCTGGTGGTGGCCCTGGGCACGATGCTGGGCAAGATGATGGCCGAGTCCGGCGGTGCGGAGCGAATGGCGCAGACGCTGATCGAGCGCTTCGGCGAGCGCAACGCCCACTGGGCAATGGTGTGCATCGCCTTCCTGGTCGGGCTGCCGCTGTTTTTCGAAGTCGGCTTCGTGCTGCTGGTGCCCATCGCCTTCACCATCGCCCGGCGCGTCGGGGTGTCGATCCTGATGGTGGGGTTGCCGATGGTTGCCGGGCTGTCGGTGGTCCATGCCCTGGTGCCGCCGCATCCGGCGGCGATGCTGGCGGTGCAGGCGTTCCAGGCGTCCGTGGGGCAGACCTTGCTGTACGCGATCCTGATTGGCATCCCGACCGCGATCATCGCCGGGCCGCTCTATGCGAAATTCATCGTGCCGCGAATCTCGTTGCCGGCGCAAAACCCGCTGGAGCGGCAGTTTCTCGACCGCGAACCCCGGGCCAGGTTGCCGGGATTCGGCATCACCCTGGGGACCATTCTCCTGCCGGTGATCCTGATGCTCATCGGCGGCTGGGCCAACCTGATCTCCACCCCCGGCAGCGGGTTCAACCAGTTCCTGTTATTCATCGGCAACTCGGTGATCGCCCTGCTGCTGGCGACGGTCCTCAGTTTCTGGACCCTCGGCCTGGCCCAGGGCTTCAACCGCGAGTCGATCCTCAAGTTCACCAACGAATGCCTGGCGCCCACGGCCAGCATCACCTTGCTGGTGGGGGCCGGTGGCGGCCTGAACCGGATCCTGGTGGACGCCGGAGTCACCCAGCAGATCGTCGGCCTGGCCGAGGCATTCCAATTGTCGCCGCTGGTCATGGGCTGGTTGTTCGCGGCGCTGATGCGGGTCGCCACGGGGTCGGCCACGGTGGCGATGACCACCGCCTCGGGCATCGTCGCACCGGTCGCGATCAGCCTGGGCTATCCCCATCCCGAATTGCTGGTGCTGGCCACCGGGGCCGGCTCGGTTATCTTTTCCCACGTCAACGACGGCGGCTTCTGGCTGATCAAGGAATACTTCAATATGACCGTTGCCCAGACCTTCAAGACCTGGACAGTGCTCGAAACCCTGATTTCCCTGGTCGCCTTCGGCCTGACCCTTGGGCTTGCGCGTTTGCTCTGAGCGCAACGCAACCACACAGGAGCCCGCATGGACATCCTCTACCAGATCCGCGCCCGCCAGGATTCCTTCAGCGCCGGCGAAGGCCGGATCGCCCGCTTGATGCTCGACGACGTGGGTTTTGCCGCCTCCGCCAGCCTCGACGAGCTGGCCCGGCGCGCCGACGTCAGCAGCGCCACGCTGTCGCGGTTTGCCCGTAGCGTCGGGTGTCGCGACCTGCGGGATTTGCGCCTGCAACTGGCCCAGGCCAGCGGCGTCGGCAGCCGGTTTCTCGACCCGGCGGGCGCGCCCGAACAATCGGCGTTCTACGGGCAGATTGTCGGCGATATCGAATCCACGCTGCGCCAGCACCTGGCGGCGTTCGAAGAGACACGCTTCGCCGATGCCGTGCGCCTGCTGGGCAAGGCGCGGATGATCCATGCGTTCGGGCTCGGCGGCTGGTCGGCCCTGTGCAGTGAAGAATTGCAGGTGCGCCTGGTGCGTTTCGGCTACCCGATTGCCGCGTGCCGCGACCCGGTGATGATGCGCATCACCGCCACCTCGTTGAGCGAGGCGCACGTGGTCATCGCCTGTTCGCTCACCGGCATCACCCCGGAATTGCTCGGTGCCGTTGAGCTGGCCCGCGACTATGGCGCGTCGATCCTGGCCATTACCCGAGCCGACTCGCCGCTCGCCCGGCTGGCCGATGGCGTACTGCCCCTGCAAGGCGCCGAAACCTCGTTCATCTACAAACCCACGGCGGCGCGCTACGGCATGCTGCTGGCCATCGACGTGCTCGCCACCGAACTCGCCCTGGCCAACCCCGAAGACAATCAAGAGCGCCTGCGGCGAGTCAAGCTCGCGCTGGACGACTACCGTGGCGGCGACGACGACCTGCCGCTGGGAGACTGACATGCTGTACGACACGCTTATCCGCAACGCTCGGGTCATCGATGGCCGTAACACGCCGGGCTACAGCGCCGATGTGGCGATTCGCGCCGGGCGCATCGAGCGCATTGGCGACCTCGGCGAGGCCCGGGCAGCGACGCAAATCGACGCCGCTGGGCGCGTGCTGGCGCCGGGGTTCATCGACGTGCACACCCATGACGACACGGTGGTGATTCGCCAACCGCACATGCTGCCCAAGCTCAGCCAGGGCGTGACCACGGTGATCGTGGGCAACTGCGGCATCAGCGCGGCACCGGTGAGCCTGCGGGGCGATCCACCCGACCCGATGAACCTGCTCGGTCCTGCCCGGGCATTCGCCTACCCGCGCTTCAGCGATTATCGCGATGCGGTGGAGGCCGCGGCCCCGGCGGTCAATGTCGCCGCGTTGGTGGGCCACACCGCGCTGCGCAGCAACCACCTGGATGATCTGCTGCGTACCGCCAGCGCGGCAGAAATCGCCGCCATGCGCCGGCAATTGCGCGAAAGCCTGGAGGGCGGTGCGCTGGGCTTATCCACCGGCCTGGCCTACGCCAATGCATTCTGCGCGACCACCGACGAAGTCATGCAACTGACCGAAGAGTTGAGCGCGTTCGGCGCGGTCTACACCACCCACCTGCGCAGCGAGTTCGAACCGGTACTCGAGGCCATGGCCGAGGCGTTCCAGATCGGTCGTCATGCACAGAGCCCGGTGATCATTTCCCACCTCAAATGTGCCGGCGCCGGTAACTGGGGCCGCAGCCCACAGGTGCTCGCCGCCCTGGAAGACGCCGCCCGGCACCATCCCGTCGGTTGCGATTGCTACCCCTACGCCGCGAGCTCTTCGACCCTGGATCTCAAGCAGGTGACCGATGCCCATCGCATCACCATCACCTGGTCGACGCCTCATCCCTCGGTGGGCGGGCGCGACCTGGCCGACATCGCTGGCGAGTGGGGGGTGTCGTTGCTGGAAGCGGCGGGGCGCCTGCAACCGGCGGGTGCGGTGTACTACGGCATGGATGAAAACGATGTCAGGCGAATCCTCGCCCATCCACTGTCCATGGTCGGCTCCGACGGACTGCCCGAAGACCCGTTTCCCCACCCGCGCTTGTGGGGCGCTTTCCCACGGGTGCTGGGACATTTCAGTCGTGATGTCGGGCTGTTTCCGCTGCACACGGCGGTGCACAAGATGACCGGGTTGTCGGCGGCGCGCTTCGGCTTGAAGGACCGGGGCGAAATTCGTGAAGGCCACTGGGCCGACCTGGTGCTGTTCGACCCGCAGGCCATTCGTGACGTGGCCGACTTCAACCAGCCACAACGGGCTGCCGAAGGCATTGACGGGGTTTGGGTCAACGGTGTCCTGAGCTATGGCGCGGGGCAAGCGAATGGGCGCCGGGAAGGACGGTTTCTGGCGCGCCAGGGGGATCTGCGCGAAGGATTCATCCCATAGAAGGGGCGTTTGAGGGCCGATTTCATTTAAATTGGCGCCACGATAATGGCACATAGACACTAAAGAAGCGGGGCTCCAGGCCGAAGCACTGGGTTCAACCCATCTACACTGGGTCTTTTTCAGCCAGGAGCAACCCCATGAGCTTCGGTAAAACCACTCCGATCCTGCGGATCTTCGATGAAGCCAAGGCGCTGGAGTTCTACGTCGATTTCCTGGGCTTCAACGTCGACTGGCAACACCGCTTTGGCGACAACTTCCCCCTCTACCTGCAAGTCTCCCGGGGCGATTGCGTGCTGCACCTGTCCGAGCACCATGGCGATTGCACGCCAGGTTCGGCGCTGCGGATCGAGACCGACGAATTGGAAACCTTCCACCAACAATTGCAGGCCAGGGAGTATCGCTACGCTCATCCGCAGATCCAGGCGATGCCTTGGGGTAGCCAAGACATGGCGATCAGTGATCCGTTCGGGAACCGGCTGGTGTTTACCAATGCGATTAACGTGTGAACCGTCGGATCGAGGTAATCAATCCTGAGCAGTCCTGATAATGGGTTTTATCCGACCGTTCACGCATTTCAGGCCATACCCTGAAACCCAGGGCATGGCCGACCCAATTTGAACCGAGCAAGTTCTGCGTCAAGACGCCCGGTCAAGACGTACTACCAGAACGCCGAGGTCGATTTATTTCCAAGACGTGACGGTTGTACGACCCATAGTCTCGAGGGTTGCGCCCCGTCGGGATGTTGACCTCCTCGGGGATGATGCCGCTGCAGTTGAAGCAGGCGATGAAAGGCTCCGGTTGCGTCACGCTGGTGATTTTTTCAGTGAACAGATGCGTATCCGAAAGCACCCTTTCTGCTTGCCCCGGAAAGAGCGCAACGATTGAGTTGAGCACGCGGACTTCCCCATGAGCCCCAGGCCCTCCAGCGCGTTCGGGAATGATGCCGTTGGATTTCTCGATGTGCGTGGCGATGAGGTGCTGGGTGGGTTGCTGAAGTTCGTGCATGGTCTCGACCGTCCTGCTCAGCGTTGGCTCGAGCTTCAACACATCAGGATCTATGTCGAGTCGATGGGGCTTATTGTCATTCGCGGCGCTGTATCGTTCGGCCAGGTCGGCCAGGTATTCAGCGGTATTGCCGATCTTGTAGCTGCCGAAATTCAGGTAGAACCTCTCGCTTTTGGCCGAGCCGTCATAATCCTTGTCCACGCCGCGGTAGTTCTTCGGGCCGGATTTGGGGCCGGTGAGATTATGGTACTCGTTGAGGCCCACGTGATTGTCGCCATTGCGATCCAGGACTACGCCATAGGAGTGAACGACCAGGTCCTTGCGTTGAGTTTTACTGAAGTTGGAGCTGGCGTCGGGGTCGAGAGGGACTTCTTGATGAACCCTGGCACCTCTGTTGGCCTTTCTTGTCGGTGGCTCCTGCATCATCGTCCGGGAGCGGGCCTGGCCATCAGCTTTCACCCATTGGATGACATCATCTTTCCCCAATCCTTGGTGGTCGACGAACCGGAGCGGGTTGTTCCCCACCATGCAATACAGGTTCAACCCGTCGACTGCCCCCGCCGGGTCGGGACTGATCCAACGTTGCAGCCACGGCGCGTAATAACGCTGCCCGTAGTAATACAAGCCGCTGGCATCAAGTTCCTTGCCGGAGTAGCGAATGGTCCGGTAGTCAGCCTCCACGGCCGAGCGGGACGCCGCCCAAGCGGTGGTCCCATAGGGCAGGTAGCTTTCCTGGCTGATCAGCCCGCCCTGATCATCCAGTTCCAGTGAGCTTGAGCCCAGATGATCGCCGAAGCTGTAGCGCAGTGAGTCGCCGGCGATGGCGGAGGGACGGCCTTGAGTCCAGTGCAGATAATGCACATTGCAGCGTCCTGCCTGCAGGGTAATGACTTCCAGGCGTTCGTTATCCCGCGTGCGAATCTCAAGGCCCGGTAGATAGCGCACTTCCCGGGTGTGGATTCTCGTCGCACCTTGGGTTGTCTGGATCTTGCGCACGCGTTGGCCACCGCTGTCGTAGCGATAGCGCTCGATGTCATCGGACGCATTTTCGCGCCGCACCAGTACCACGCCGTCGAGCTGATTGCGCAGGTTCCAGGTCAGTGCCTGGCCCGGGGAAAGTGCCTGCTGGTTGCCATTGGCATCGAAGCCCACGGCCACGTCGGGCGTCGAATGGCCTTTGTTCCAGGCGCGCAGACGATTGCTCGCGGCGGTCACGTTCAGCGTTCGAGTGTAGTGATTGCCGTCGCGACGATGGCGCAATTCGATCAGGTTGCCGCCAGCATCGTATTCGTAGTGTTCGGTGAAATTGAACAACTGGCTGGGGTCGATAGGTGTTTTGCCGAGGGTCGGAAGGTCCGGGGGGCTGGTCAATCCGGCAGCCTCCCGGCCCGTCGCGCTGATCAATTGGTACAGGCTGTCGTAGGTGAATGTGCTGGAGGCTTCGACCCGCTGGTTACTGCCGAACCGCACCGGTTGGGCCTTGTCCTCCAGGTGCGTCACGTTGCCCACCGGGTCGCAGGTGTAGCGCAGGTCCTGCAGGGTCCTGGCCGCCAGCGATGTGCGCAGGGCGGTCAGTCTACCGTTGGCCGGATCGTACACAGCGCGACTGACGACACCGTTGCCGGCCGTCTGGGACTCGATCTGACCGGACGCGTTGTAGACGAGATCGCTCACGATGACTTTTTCGATCGCCGTGTGTCTTATCTGCAGACCCATGGACTTGAGCTGACCCGTGACATCGAACGAGTAGCGCTGCTGGTGCTGGGCGGCATCGGTCTGCTGGATCAACCCGGCGAGGGCGTCGTAGCGCCAGCTCGTGGTGTAGCCGTCGCCCGGCTCCAGCAAGCGGTCGCGGTCTTTTTCCTCTTCTGGCCAGTCGGGTCGTTCGGCGGAGGCCAGCAGGTGCCTGGTCTGGCTGATCGGTTTGGCGCAGAGCCCATAGTCATGGATCAGTAGGGTGCCGGCACTGTCATCGTGACGGATCAGCGCACCGCACTGGTTGTGCGCCGCGGACTGCGGTGAACTGTCGCCATAGTGCAGGCATTCGACCCTGCGCGGCACGTCGCCTGCCCCTTGCTCATGGAGGGCGGTCATGCGCAATTGCGTGTCGTAGGTGGTCCGCCAATAAGTGCCTCGCTGATCCCAGCAGTGCGATACCTGCCCGGCATCCCCAGGCAGGTACAGGCGCCACCCGGCATCGATACTGTCGAGTAATAGCGTCTTGCCGGACAAACTGTAGACAGTCTGCAGGTTCGACCCGCCCGTTGCCTTGGCAAACAACCGAGGGTCGCGCCGTGCCACCTGCCGTCCCGCCACGTCGTAGTCTTGCTGGGCGATGCGCGCCTGGGAGGGTTCCTGGGCATCGCGCCGGTAGTAAGCGACTTGTCGCACGGGCAGGCCACGGCCGTCGACGGCATTGATCGTCGGTGTCTTGTGATGAAGGCGTGCGGTCATGCGCCACCTCCGGCCGTAGCGGCGTGTTCGGACTGGACTTCTTGCAGCGTGTCATTTTCGTCCTCGTCCACGGTGTACCAGGGGTGGCGAGTGTGGCGCCGCATGTAGGAGAGGCCGGCTTGCCTGGCCAGGCGCGTGAGGGTGGGGCGACCGAGGGCGTCATAGAACTGCCGGTCGCAATGGCCGAACTGACGCATGGACACATCGTTGATACGGCGATGCTGATCAGCGAAATAAGGGCGGTAGATGCGTACCGCCAAACCCTTGCTGTTGTATTCCACCCGCTCGCTGACCCGCCAGCGCCTTGCGACGATCTGCTCCATGGGCGCTCCATCCATCAGCGTCAGGTCGCCCTTGGCGTCGACGATGTAAGCCAGGCCCGGTTCGACGAGTTGCTTGCTTTGCAGGGTTCGTCCGAAACCATCGAAGCAGGTGACGGCGATGCGGATTTGTTTTCGATCGTCATCGGGGTAGCGGTCGGCGACCAGTGTGGCGACGTGCACGGGTTCACGCGGCACGGCCTCGAGTTCGTGCTTGAGCTTGAGGTCGTCGGCGGAGAATGCCTGAAGCGCCGCCAGCCGGACCCGAGCCGACGCGCAAATATGCCCGGCAGGAAGCAGGTCGCCATTGCTCACGCAACGCGCCAGCCAGTCGGTGTCCGCCAGGGCTGCCTTGGATACGCGCCCCATCCAACTGAAGGGCGCGTAATAGAGCGCCGTGGCGGCATCCTGCAGCGCGTCCCGGCTTTGGCTGATGGCCTCTGCCGGGCTGCGGAACGGTGGCTGTTTGAACTGCGCGAGCGGCTTGAAGCCCCGGCGCGTGCGCTGCTCGTCGCCATAAAAAGAGGTCGCCAATACTTGGCCGAAACCATCGCTCAGGCTTTCCTGGACATTGCCGTTTGGGTCGGTGATACGCCGGGGTTGGAGTGAACGGTAATCGTAGGTCGCTTCGATGGCACAGCCATCAGGCTGTTGGAACCGGGTGATCACACAGTGAGGGTTGTCGTGGCTGATCTCGATCACGCCATGGCTTTCGCTCGGCTGCAAGGTACGGATTTTGTAGAACCCGTCCCATGGGGCATAAGTCGCGAAGCCGCTTTTGACTGACCAGAGTCGTACGGGGCGGCTGCTCGCGGGAAGAAAATCGGCCATGCGGTGATAGTGATTGCGTTCGAGCATTTTTCCCTTGGGGCGTAATTCCTGGGGCAGCAAATGGAAGGCCTTGAGGGCGGTTTCGTCCAGCTCGGCCGTTTCCAGATGGTCGGCCAGGGCCTGGAAGTCCGCGACGCCATCCGCCAGGGTGGCTGCGCTCGAAGCGTCTTTATAGCGCTGCACGGTCAGGCCAGTCAGCACGCTCCGGTCCGTCCAGGTTGTTTGCGTCACGCGTTCGCTGAGGGTTTCGAAGCTCATGTCCTGAGGCGCCAGCCCTCCGGCTTCGGGAGCCTTGGGGCAGCGCAACGCCTGGGTACGCTGCCGATAAGGCAGGCCCAAGCGCCATGCTTGGGACGCTTGCAGGTGAATGAATTCGGCCCGGGTTTCGCTCAGGTAGTAAAACTGTTGCGCCGGATCGTGCGCATCGCGCCACCATCGTTGTAGATCGACGTCGCTGAATGGAGGGGGATCGTCGGCGGTTTTCCGGCGGGCGTAATGGATGTCCAGGCGGTGAGTGAGGGCGCCGTACAGATCGTGTTGCAGGCTCAAGGTGAGCTGGCACTGCGGGTCATCGACCGTGCCTTCGTATTGATACGTGATGACTTCCAGCGGCAGCGGTAGCATTCGGGCATAGGACCGCTGGCGCTCGGGCGCTTGCAGCAGGCGTACGCGATAGCGATGTTCCTGGACCGAGTACAGGGTCCGGGTTTTCCGGCGCCTGTCGACCCCGAATGTCTCGCTTCGCAGCACATGGCCACTCAACGCTCGGGCCATTTCACTGCGGGTGGCTGGGGTTGGCGCAACCACGGGCATGTCGCGCCCGGTTTCCTCCTGATATTGGCAAAGCAGTGCCTTGCCCCGCGCCACGGCTTGCGGGTCGTCGTTGTTGTAACCGATACGGGGCATGTCCACCGTTTGCCCGGTATGAAACCAGGTCTTCTTCAGGCTGGGCATCGTAAAACCCTGGGCGTCGGCATCGTCGGGGTTGCTTTCATTGTCGGTTTCCAGCAACAGACCGAAGCCGCGAAACTCGCGCTCGACGCCGTCGTAATAGCCTTGGCGATAGGCAAACTTGCGGGTCAGTCGATTGCCGGTGATTTCATCTACCCGGGTCTGGCTCGAAACCAGATGCAGCGCTATGGGCACATGGCAGATCGGGGGCGTGCCGGTCTTGGTATGGGCGGCTTTTTCATCCAGCCATTCCTGCACCGAGCTGCGGTAGCTGATGGTTTCGCTGGCGCCCATGTTGTTGTATGTGCCGGTGAGCAGATACGGTTTCGCCTCGACGAAATCGTAGCGCCAGTGTTGCGGTGTGATGTGCGGCACGCTCAGGATCAGGCTGGAGCAGCCGAGCCCTTGCAGGTCGGCAATGCTCACTTGGCACAAGTTGTCGTAACGCAGCCCTGGAGGCCAGGGCAGCGCGACTGCCGGGTGGAAACCCTGGCCGCAGCGGTTCATGAAGATCAGTGCCTGGTCCGCTTGCAAATAGATCAGGTCGACGGCGCCGGAGCCATCCAGATCCGCCAGGCGGATGCGCGAGGCATCGAAGGTTTCGTAGGCTAGCCCGGGAAAGTCCAGCACGATGCCCGTGCCAAAACGCCCGCGACCCAGGTTTGGCCAGCACCGCACTTCGTTGTGACGAATGCGCACCAGGTGCTGCTGGCCGCTGCCCAGCACATCGCTGAACGCCACCAGTTCGCCGGGCGTGGCGCTGAATATCGCGAGGGCATCCTCATGCTCGTCGCGAACGACTTCCCGCGGGGTGGCGAAACCGTGCTCCCGCTGGTTGACGTACAGGCGAACGCTACGCGGGCCGATCAATATCAGGTCGTCGAGCCCTTCGCCTGAAAGGTCGGCCAATTGCCCTTGAGGATTGAAAAACTCTGCCGGAAGCGCATTGACCGTGGCGAAATCCGACCAGCTTCGATCGGCACCGAGGGAGAAAAAACCGCTCAGCCCGGGTTGGGCCACGAGCCAGTCCAAACGGCCGTCTCCGGTGAGATCGCTCAACGACTGGCGCATCGGTTTGGCAAGGTCGGCGACCGGGATGGCGGGTAGCGTCCGCCACGGCGCGTAAGCCACATTGTCGCCTTTGCCCTTGGCCCGTACGGGTTCGCGATAATGCCAGCCCGCGTCGCTTTGATAGAGCACGCCTGGCAAGCCTTCGCCGTACAAGTCCACCAGTTGATAACGCTGACCATCGTTGAGCCCCGGCATGTTTGCAAAACGTTGCCAGGCGTGGGGCTCCAACCGGAGCTTGAATTCGCTATAGCTGAATTCGATGGGCGGCCGGCTATCGACGATGGCCGAGTCGCCAAAGGCTTGGTCATGGGCGGCGCTCAGTTGGTGATAGCCGAGGGATGTCTGGCGATAATCGAGTAGCAGGCGGCGCACCAGGGCGGGGGCGGCTCCCAGTTCCTCGGGAAAGCGGTGAAACATCAGGACCTGGCGGCACAGGCGTTCGGTGCGTAGTTCAAAACCGTAGGCGAAGCTGGAAAAACCATCGCCACGGGTTACCCACTGCTGACCTTCGTACGGCGGTTTCTGTTCGTAGGCCGTGGTCCGCTCGCCATAGTCCAGGACCAATTCGAAGTGCCATTGCACAGAGGCGAGCCGGTCTGTTTTCCATGAGTACAGGTGCGGATCGGCCTTGAAATTGCCGTAGCGCACCTGGCTCAAATAGCGCTGGGCCGTTGCGTCGGTCTTGTATTGGTAGAGGATGTGTTCGCCGTAGGCGTTCAGGCTTTCCTCCAGCAGCCATTCGCCGACGCGTTCCGTATCCAGGGGGTCGGCTCGGCGGGAGGCGGGGCTCTTTCCGAACAGGTGCAGGCTGCCATCGGCACTGTGCACCAGCCAGAAGCCCGCCTTGTCGTCGGGCGCAGACCAATGCTCGATGCGCTCGAAGCTGTGTTCGATGCGGGGAAAGTACCGTGTGACGCAGTAGGTCGTGCCCAGGTCCAGATCGTTGTAACGATCGATGCGGGTCGAGGAGATGACGCCTTGCCGATCTCGCTCGGGCAACCAGATCACCGCGCTGGGGCCGATGATTTCGTCATCCTCGGTATAGGCTGGCACACCCTTGCTGGTGCAGCGCGCCACGCTGGGCAGTGACAGCCCCCAACCGATGCCGAACACGCCGTTGCCGAGGGAGCTGGCATAGCTCAGGGACAAGGGCGGAGCAAAGCCGCGCCCGGGTGAAATCGGCAGGGCGATTTCGTAGGACGCTGTACCGTGGGCGCCGATGGCGGCCCATCCTTTGCCGATACTTTGAATGGCGCCACCGCCCTTGGGCAATGACGGCGCGGTGACGGGCAGAAGCGGTTGCTCAGTCACTGCGCACCTCCGCCGACCCTGGCCGTGTAGCTCACGTGCACGATGACGTCGGTCAGTGATTCAAGCAGGTCTTTTTGCGCTTCGGGGTTTGGGAAGGTCAACTGCCATCGGGAAATGGCCCCGGTGTATTCGAACGGCAAGTAGCGCTCGTCGTTGAAACTCAGGGTGAACAGCCCGTTGTCGTCGACCCCTGTCGACAGGGCGATCTGCTGGTTGGCGCGCCGGCTCTCCATGGCGTTGCCTCCCGCCCCCGGCGCCAGGAATACCGTGCTGGCGGTCTGGGTCAGCGTGGCCCGAATGTTTTCATAGGGACCGACGACAGCCGGCAAGGTCACGCTGATGGTCTTGAGGCGCCGCAGGTAATGTTGCTGGCCCAGGTAATCGTCTTCGAACAATTGGTGCGTCAGCTCGAACTCGCAGCGACCTTTCTTCAGGTCGGCGTGCATGTGCGGCCACGCCTTGTTCAAGTGGCTGGCCGGGGTTTTGTCCTTCAGTTGACGCAACGAAACCGTCTTGCGGATTTCCAGTTCCCGCTCGTGACGTTGCAGGTAGGCGGCCTGCATCTGCAGCAGGTTCAGCTTGAGCGACTCGCCGGCGCCGAGCCCTCGATAAGTCGTGTGCCACGCGCCGGGCTGGATGAAGCGGCGGTCGAAGTCGGCCATCTCGTAGCGCCAACAGGCCTCGGCGGCCAGGCACAGGCCCAGGGTCGTGTCGTAGGCCTGGCGATAGACCACCGCCAGCTGGGCGTTCAGCCATTGGTACAGTTGGGCCTTGGTGAAGCGCTTACCGAGGAAGTCATAGTTGGCCTTGGCCTGGCCCAGGGTTTTTTCCGCCAGGCGCAATTGCAGGCGGGTGGCGGTTTCCTGCTCGGTGAAATGCGCCAGCTGCGCGTCGATCTGGGCCAGTTCGAGCCACGACTGATCGAAGGCGTGATGCCATTCCTCCCACCGCCGATTGAATGCAGCCAGGCGGTCGCATTGGTCCGCTGCCGTGCGGGCGATGATGGCGGCGCTGTGGGCCGCCGCGGAAGCGGCGAGCGCTGGCCCTTCCCAACGGCTGCCACCGTAGGCGAAGCCAAAGAGATTTGGCAAGATCATCATGCCGGCTGCCGTGATCTGGCCGGTCATTGCCGCCAGCTCCGAGGCGCCGCTGAGCAGATAGTACTGGGTGGCGTGTGTCTCGGGGTCGCTCAGATTGTCCTTCAGCAGTTTTTCGTAGTGGCTGGCGCGGCCCTGGACGATCGCTTTGCTGGCCAGCAATTCCTGGCGGTGCCGCCGGTCGATGTTCAACGCCTGGCGTTGCAAGTCGATGGACATTTTCGCCAGGTCCCAGGCTTGCTGTTGTTGCAGTTCCTGCAATTGGGCCTGTTCCTTGCGTTCGATCAGCGAGAGCAGCGTGGCACCGAACTGGCTGAGGGTTTCAACGGCGTGCTGTGCCTGGCTGTGCATGACCGTGAAGCGGTAGTGAGGAATGGGGACCGTCGGCAAATGGGCCGCGGCACCGCTCGGGTTATTCGAGGCGCGGTTTTCGGCTAGGGTGCGCGGGTCCAGCGGGGCGGCGAACACGGGCAGATGCAGCGGCTTGCCGGCGATATCGAGGTTATGCCGCAGGTTATGCAGGCGACTTTCGGCGACGTCCCAGCACGTCAGCAACTGTGGATTGAACGGCACGCGCAGGTACGGACTGTCGATCGCCGCCAGGGAGGCTTGGGAACGACTTTCCTGCACGGCCGATGGAGAGCTGAGGGTGAGCGGGGGAAGCCGGTTTTCAAAGCGGCGCAGGTCGTCATTGTTCGCGAGGCCCAGGCTGTGAAGGCTGATGTCGGTCCACGAGTCGGTCGGTTGAACGACCGGGCGCGGTCCCAGCAAGTCCAGGGTCCGGACGTACCAGAGCTTCGCCTCGCTGAGGCTGTCGGGCGTTAATTCACGGTACGCGGCGTCGCCTCGGTTGATCAGGATATCCAGGTACAGGAAGTACAGCGCCTTGCGAAAATGCACCGGATGACTGCGGGCAATCTGATGAGGATCGTGGGGCGCCTGATGGGCGTACGAAGGCGTATCACGGTCGAGCAAAGGGACGCTTCTCCAGCATTCGGCCCCGTGGCGACCCGGATCGAACACATGGCGCAGCCAGCGTTCGGCTTCCTCGTACCGATGCTCGGTGTTCAGGCGATGGGCGACCAACCAGGGCACGTAGAGGAACAGTTCGGTGAAATAACGGCCATAGGCTCCGTGGAAGTCCATCGTGCTGTCCAAGTCGCTGGGTATCGCGGGTTCCTGCAGGTGCTGGGTCGTCCAGTCGAACAGTTCATCCAGGCTGTTCTCGGTGCGGCGGATCAGTTCGGCGGCGAACACAGTGTTCAGTCGGATCGGCGAGCGCGGTCGGCTGGAGGCGTCACTGGCTTCGATCGCGGACTTGTCGAACGCGATGAACTGAGTGGTTCCCAGCCCGGGTGTCGTGACCTGGGTGATGGTGGGAGGCTGCTGGCGCTTCAAGGGGCGTTTCAGCGTAATGGCCTTGAGGACGGAATAGAGCTTTATCGCGGGTTCCAGGGGATGAACGAAGGCCACCCCGAAAAGAAGCGTAGTGCCGTCGTGACCGGGATCGCTGTCGGGCCACTCGACGTCGAAGGATGGCGCCAGATGTTCTGCGGGGGCGGACTCGGCCACGACGGTCAGGTCTTCGTAGGTCAGGGGGCGGTCCGTAAGGGCGGGCGGTTGCCGGAAGACGACGTATTGCTTGTCCAACGGTTCATCACAGAGAACGGCGAGGCGTGTCACCTCAAGAGGCGCGGCGTTCATTGCTTGCAGGGTGATGGTCTGCGATGGCCTGATGGTGTTTTTACCATTGTTGCGTCGACAGGCTTCGATCAGATGTCTCACGGCCTGCGTGGAAATGAATTTCCCTTCGAGGTCGGTCTGGCTGGACAGCATGACGCTGGGGGATCGCTCATCGTCTCTTAGCGCGTCTGTCGTGTGCGTGAAAGACAACGTGAAGCGTCGGTCAAGAGCGCTTCGGGCATGGACGAGACTAAACGAATTCTTATCGAGCCTCATATAGGGGGTGTTCGGCAGGCTTTTGGCAGGAAACCACAGGTGGAGCTGCAAGTGCGGTTCCTGGCTGGGAGCGTTGTCCACTCTCAAGCGCATTCGATTGCGTGGCAGGTATCCACGATCGGCCTTTCTTGTGCCGGTCATCCCGATATCTGCCGCCAAGTGCAGCGTGAGCTTGGATTCCTGCTGCGTATAACTGAGCTTGATCCGATCGCGGTAGGCTCTTTCGAAATCCTCCATGGTCGCGGCCATATTGCTGGGCAGGGCAGCGTCGACGAGTTCAAGGCCTGCGGATGTGGTGGCCTGGATGCGCTGGGCGGCAGCGCCGAGCAGGGCGTTCTCGGCGGCAGAGTCCATTGGGCGTCCCGTTTCGAGCCCCAGGTGCTTGTCGATGCAGATCGTTTTGCTGAAGGCGACGCTGTTGCCAGAGGCAATGCCCGACGCGGCCAGGGGACCCCCTGCATACAAGGCAAGGAACAGATAGCCATGGGAGCCCTGGTGGCAATGCACGACCGTCGTGCCGATCGTAGCCTTGATCGCCACGATGTCCTTGCCGGCCAACGTCTCGTCCTCGCAATGACCTTGCAAGGCCACCCGCGGCGTACTCCAACTGCCATCTTGCTTCCTGAAGCAATAGCTCAAGCGCAACAGCGGGCGATGGGCGCCCGCTGTTGCGGCGATGGCTTGCGACGGGGTGCTGCTAGAGGCTGACGGTTCCTGATGGATGCATTCTGCCCAGACGACGAACAGGCGATTGTTGAACCAGACGGGACGGATCGAATGTTCGACCGCGCTTTCGGGGATCGGCACATCGGCCTTTTCCCAGTCCGACCAGGCGTAGGGATCCGGCTGATCCAGCTTGGCGGGAGGGGATAACGTGCTGTCCAGCGGTCGTTGCGCCATGTTCAGTGAGCGCCAGAAGTAGGTGTTCTCGGTGCGGGACTTGGCGATGAAGTAATAGGTGCCGTTGGCAAAGTCTTCGCCGTCGATATAGCCGTTGAGCACCGTCAGGTTGGCCACCTCTTCGAATCGGGCCAGATAGGCCAGGACCGCCGACTGCACCGCGTCGGGTTGAATCCGGCTCTGGTTAAGGGCGTTTTCCAGTTGCTGGAAGTTGGCGCTGCTGTTGGCCTTCAGTACCGGGTCCAGGTAAGTCGCCGGGAAGTGGAGCAACTTCTGGTGGGCCGCCCAGGTGGCGTACTGATGCATCTCGTCGCGCCACGTCTGCCGGTGTTCGGCAGTGACGTCCTCGGGGCCGTAACCAGGCTCCAGGTTCATCAGGATACGGTTGATGTACTGCTGCAGGCTGGCGATGGCGCAGGCGACCGGCGTGGTGGGTACGTCCTGGCTGACCAGCACGTCGAGTAGCCAGTGGTCATAGAGGTCCTGGGCACTCTTGAGCCGCGTGGCAGTGTCATCGGACACGACCTTGTTCAGGTAGAGCGCCAACAGGGCCTCGCGCAGGCGTTCATCGAGCTGCTTTCTCATGGCTTCGGTCATCGATTCAATCCTTGAATTTGAAAAGGGGTGCAGCCCTCAGTGGCAGGCGGCGATCAGTGCTTCACCGACTACCTTCCAATCCGATGCAGGGCTGGCGGTCGTCAGTCCGGTCGCCTTGATCAGCAGGCTCGCCGACAACCCCGTTTGCTGGCAGCACGCCTGGCAGCGCATGACCCAATCCACGGTCTCCATGGAACTTGCGCGTCTGGTGTCCAGTGACGCCGTCAGGGCACTCACCTCCTCGGCGCTCCAATCCAGCAGCTTGGCCAGCAGGCCGTTGGCTTCCTCTTCCGAATGCTGCGGGCCCTGGTTGGCGACTTGCAGGTAGTGCAACAGGTGCTCTTCCGATTGAGCCTGGTGGCGGGCGCAATGACTGAAGCATTCGAGCAGGTACAGCGTGTGGGGCGTCAGGGCCGTGGACGGGCGCGAGGCCAGCCATGTCGGGTTTTCCATCAGGACCTTGAGCGTGCCGCTGCTCAGGTGCAGCCGTTGGCAAACCTCGGCCGTGCGCAATACCGCCGCCAGCAGCGGGGGCATCGTTCCCGCGGCTTGCCGGAGGGTCGCGACGATCGTCGCGGCGTGGGTGCCGGACATTTGCAATACCCCTGGTACGTACTCGGCGGGCAGGTCCGCAATGTCATGCAGCAGTACCTCCACCTGCTGCTCGTGATCCTGGGCGGCGGCGGTGTCCGCCTGGAATTTCTCCAGGCGTTGTTCCAGGTTGTGGGTCAGCGGCCAGTCATGTGCACCGGCGTTGAACAGGTGACACCATTGCAGCACGTCGCGATTGTTTTGCCTGAGCCAGTCAACGGCCCAGTCCATTGCCATCAGGACATCGAGAATGTCCGGCCCTGTCGCCTTGAGCGCCCCTGTCACCAAGGCCTTGCAGAAAGCTTCTCCTCCGAGCAAGCGGGCCAGCTCGGTGCATTCGAGCGGGGTCAGCCCGAACATCCGGGCGATGCGTGCCTGGCGATAGAGGGCCGATACCGTGGACAAATCGTCCTCCTGCGCAACGTACCGGGTGGCCTGCTCCGTCAACAACAGCAATGAATCTGGCGCGACGGCAAGCCCGAGGCCGGCGCCGAGGTAACTGAGGGTCTGTTCGTCCCCGGCGAGCAGGCTTTCCTTGAGGGTGCCCCACACAGGACTTTTGAGCAGTTGGGTGCGATTGAACACCTGATCGAACAGTGGCGCTCGCTCGCCGCAAGCGTGAATGGGCAGGTCGTGGAGGAATGAAGCGAACTCTTGCGCGGCGATGCCATGGCGCTGATCGAGGTACCGATAGACGCCCAGCGCGCGCAAGGTATTGGTGGTGAGCGCTTCGACCCGTTCCGAGCGTTGGGCATTGAAGATGAGCGAGTCCAGTTCGGCAATGGGAATACCGGTCCAGCGGTGCAGGCGAATCATTCGCTGCAAACGGTCGAAACGTTCAGGCGCGTTGTGGACGAAGACCCTTCGGGCCGCTTGGGTCTCGATGCCCAGGGCGGGGGTCGCCCCGGCGCCGTTGATGTAGCTGGCGCCGTAATTCATCCGGGTAGAAACCGGGCTGTTGGCTGACGTTCGCGGGCTGTACCTGCCTTGCGCCAGTAGCTCCTCGACCTGTTGCGTCGTGAGCCCGGTGCGTTCCTTGAAGAACTCAAGCTCACTCAAGCCAAGGAGGTTGCCCGTGCCGTAGCTTTTTTCCAGCGATCCGAGGCGGGCCTGCGAGGCGGTGGGCGCAGTGAGCAGCGCCTGTTGCTCGGGGCTCAACCCGGACAGGAGTTTTTGCGCTTGCGCAGAATTGACGAATACATTCCCGTGAACATTCCGGTCCGTCGCAAACGGCAGTCCCGGGCTGACCCGGTAATTGAGCTCGCCCAGCGCGGGCTTGCCCGTGCCCAGCCCGAGTACACATTGGTGATGATGCAGGTCATAGGGCAGCGAGAAGGGGTAATGTGCGCTGGCGAGCACTTGGTGAACGGTCCTGTTCTCGCCGGTTTTTGCCAGGTGCGCCTCGATATGGCTGCGCAGGGTGTCGTTGATGATGTCGAGCATGGGCCGCGCAGCGAAGGCGCTCTGTCGGTCGAGCATCAGGTTCTTGAGGTCCGGACGCCGTGCTTCCAGGGTGATCCGCGCGGATGAGGCGGGCGTCGGTAATTGCTCCAGTTGCCTGGCGAACAGGTACAGGGCACGCAGGTACGCCACGGGCGAATCGATTGCCGCGATATCGCCTTCGGCGCTGAACTGATCCCAGTTTTCCTCGAAGAGCGCCTGGTAGCCGACGGATGCCGGCGTCGAGTCCGAACCCTGGCTGCGCCGAACACGCCGCTGGGCATCGCTGCGGGACGAGACGCGATGCTCCTGGTACAGGCGACTGATCTGCCCGGCGTAGCTCGCCGCATTGTCATAGGCCTGCCCGGCATCCGCGTCGCTGTGCCTGGCGAACTCAGCGACGAATCGCGCCTTGCCCATGCGCACGATGTCGAAAACCGACTCCACGCCCAGTTGCTGCAAGGCTGTCCTGAAGCGGGCTTTTGCGCTGCCTTTATCGTCGGCAAAGGCGGCGAGCCTGTGCAGCGGCGAGTCGTTGCTTGCGTCCATGTAGGGTCCATCTCCTGTTTGCACGGTGGGTGCTTGTCCAGATGGAAACCGTACAGGAGCGGCCAAAAAAAGGCGGTAGGACGCCGGGGGAAGTGTTGTATGAAAGGGCGATGCGTGGGGCGGGTTTGGTTAACCGGTGCCCCCGCTCTAACGGGGATTGGTGCTGAATGCCTGGAAGCTGCTGGTTGTGGATGAACGGTGGCTGGACACACTGCGCACTTTTCAACTAGCCTGCAATCAATGATTTCATTGATTGCGGAGGTTACATGGCCAGCATCACGATTCGAAACCTGGACGATCAAATAAAGGAGCAACTGCGTATCGCGGCGGCCCACAATGGTCATTCCATGGAGGAGGAGGCCCGCTTGATTCTAGGGCGTGCATTGGCGCGGGTGAGTCCGGAGGGTGGGTTGGGGAGTCGTATCCGAAACAGATTCAGGGCCCTGGGCGGTGTTGAGCTGGATCTGCCTTCGCGCGACGAAAAGGCCACTGCGGCGGATCTCCCTGAATGATTGTGCTCGATACCAATGTCATTTCAGAGTTCATGCGTACAGAGCCAAACGCCAATGTCTTGGCCTGGATTGATTTACAGCCGGCAATGGATCTGGTCATTTGCGCCATTACAGTGGCGGAGATTCTTCATGGTGTCGCCCGGCTACCGTTTGGTAAACGCAAGCAAAGGCTTGAAGCCCACGCCATGGCCATGTTCGAAGAAGATTTTGCTGGCCGGATCTTGCCCTTTGATGCCCATGCCGCAGTCGAGTACGCGACTCTTGTTGCGTCATGCGAGGCCAAGGGGAGGGCGGTAAGTTTGGCCGATGCACAAATTGCCGCAATTTGCCGGGCTCACGGTGCGCTGATTGCCACCCGCAATACCCGGGATTTCGAGTGCTCAGGGATTGAAGTCATCAACCCCTGGAATGCTTGAATCATGCTTCGCACAAACGCCCGTCTCCCACTGGAGCCGGGCGTTTTTCATGATCAGACCCGGAAGTGGCTGACCATCATCTGCAACTGATTGCCCAGCCGCGCCAGCTCGACGCTGGAGGCGGCGGTTTCTTCGCTGGCGGCGGCGGTCTGTTCGGAGACGTCGCGCACGTTGATGATGCTGCGGCTGATCTCTTCGGCCACGGCGCTTTGCTGCTCGGCCGCGGCGGCGATCTGCTGGTTCATCGACTGGATGTTCGACACCGTGCGGGTGATGTTCTCCAGGGACGCACCGGCCTTGCGCGTCAGGGCAACGCTGCTGTCGGTGAGGCTGCGGCTGTTGTTCATCACGGCGGCCACTTGTTGTGTACCGTTCTGCAGGCCCGCCACCAGGCCTTCGATTTCCTCGGTGGATTTCTGCGTGCGCTGGGCCAGGCCACGGACTTCGTCGGCCACCACGGCGAAACCACGACCGGCCTCACCGGCACGTGCCGCCTCGATCGCCGCGTTGAGGGCCAGCAGGTTGGTCTGCTCGGCCACGGCCTTGATCACGTCCATGACGCTGCCGATCTTGTCGCTTTCCTGTTGCAGCACGGTCATGGCATCGGTGGAGCGCACCACTTCGCTGGCCAGGCGCTCGATCTGGGCGATGGCTTCGCTGACCACCTGGTCGCCGGCACGGGCTTCGCCGTCGGCGGCGGCGGCCGCTTGAGAAGCTTCCTCGGCATTGCGCGCCACTTCCTGCACGGTGGCGGTCATCTCGTGCATGGCGGTCGCCACCTGGTCGGTCTCGACTTTCTGGCTGTTGACCCCGGCACTGGTCTGCTCGGTGACGGCGGACAGTTCTTCGGCGGCGCTGGCGATCTGGGTCACGCCATCGCGGATGCCGCTGATCAGGTCGCGCAGGGTCACGCCCATGCGCGCGATGCCTTGTTGCAGGACGCCGAGTTCGTCGCGACGGGTCACGACGACCGTGTGGGACAGGTCGCCACTGGCGATGCGTTCGACCACGGCCAGGGTGTCGCGCAGCGGGCCAGTGATCTGGCGCGTGATGACCACGGCGGCAATGATGCCCACCAGCAGCGCCAGCAAGGTGCTGACCAATTGCAGGGTGCGGGCCTGGGCGCTTTCGGCGTCACGGCGGTCGAGTTGGATCTGGTACAACTGCTCGCTCAGGGTAACGATGGTCGCGCCCTGGTCGGTCATTTCCTTGCGCGCCTGCACCGCATCGGCGGTGGCCGCCTTGAAGGCCTGCAACGCACTGCGGTATTGGAGCAGGGCGTTTTCCAGTTGGCGCAGTTCAACTTGTCGGGTGCTGGCGAAATGTTCATCCAGCGGCTTGAGCGACGCGATGGCGGCGTCCAATTGGGCGACGGCCTTGCGCTCGGTGTCGGCGTTGCTGTTGGCGGTGTAGCCGCGCACTTCATAGCGGGCCAACATGAATTCTTGCTTGGCCCGGGTGATCGCCTTGAACTGTTCGAAGCGCTGGTCGCTCAAGTCCATTTGCTGCACGTCGGCGTTGATGGCTTCGATCAGCTTGTAGGCGGTCTCGGCGTTCGCCGCCATGGCGTCGCGGGCGGTGTTGCCCGTGCGATAGGCACTGCGCATTTTGTTCAGGGAAACCTGGTAGGCGCTGATGGTTGCGCTCTGCTCCTTGAGCAGCCGGACGTTTTCCGGGCTCTTGAAACTGTTCAGCAGCGCATTCTGTTGCGCCACGAAACCATCGAGGGTGGTCTGCACATTTTGTGCGGCGGTCTCGTCGCCGTTGGTCAACATGTATTGCAGGCGAGTGACCCGCAACTTGGTCAGGCCGGTGTTGAGCTGGGTGATGTCGCTCATCCAGTTGCTGCGGTCGATCAGCCCGCCCAGGCTGGTCCAGCCGGTCAGGGCCAGGATGCAAGTCAGGACCAGGACGAGGCCGAAACCCAGGCCCAGTTTCATGTTGACGCTAATGTTGCCAAACCAGCTGTTCATCCAATTCCTCCAGGAAACGTTGTGCTGCTTGTCGTCGGTTGGCTGGAAGATTGTTGTTGTTAAGCACCAGCAGAGATATGTAACAGGCCTGTATCGGCCACCGCCCCTGGATCTGAAAGATTTTTTTCCCGGTCTTGCACGGCGTCGAAAGATCAGCGCGAGCGCCAAGCTTTTTTTCACATCGGTTTCACCGCTTGCCTACGTGCGCCCCTCTACTGTCGCGCCATCGAATCATGGGTTGGATGCCGTCGGGGCGGCTTGATGTGGAACTGAGACTGAGTCTTTTCGGCCTGACACGCTCGATCGATACGCGCCGCTTCGCCCGTTACCAAAACGCCCTGGTCGTCGTGGCTTCGGCGCTACTGGTGATTCCGTTGAGCCTCTGGCTGCTGGCCCCGGCGGCGCTGCCAGACCTGGCCCATGGCAACGTCGCCGGTGCGCGGGCGTTGGCCGATGGCTGGGCGAAGGGGGAGATGATCGTGCTGGTGCGCCATGTCGAGCGCTGCGATCACTCCAAGGCGGCTTGCTTGAGTGAGCGTGACGGCATCACGGACCGGGCCCGCGCCGTTGCGGTCGACTTGGGTGCCCGGTTCGAGCACCTGGGCCTGGACACTGCCGACCTCTACAACAGCCCGCTGACCCGCACCGCCCAGACGGCGGGGTACATGTTCAACAAGGTGAGCGCCGGCGACGATTGGCTGGTCAATTGCCGGCACGACCTGCTGCGCAACGCCCTGGCCCACAAGGTGCCCGGACGCAACCTGATCCTGGTGACCCACAGCGAATGCATGCAGGCCATGGAGACCGCGCTCAAGCAACCGACCTCGGCGTTTGGCTATGGCGCGTCGCTGTTCGTTTCCACCGCACAACCCCAGGCGCCTCGACTGCTCGGTTTTATCGAAGCGTCTGACTGGCGCTCGGTGGCATTTCAGTAACCTTTCCCACGATCAGGACCGCCCATGCTGACGTCTGCTCGCTCCCGTTTCTACGGGCTCAATCTCGGAATTCCCCTGGTCTGCGCCGCCGTGGTGTTCTTGCTGTTCGACATGACCCGCATCGACATCGCCATCAGCGATCTTTTCTACGACCCGGTGCATCAGCTGTTTCCATTGGAACATGTGCGGCTGTTCGAACAGATCACCCACAAGTGGGCGAGGATCATCCCGAACTGGACCGGCGAAGCGGCCATCATCGGCGCGCTGTTGTCGTTCATCTGGCCGCTGCTCAAACCGGAAAAACGCCCTGGGTTGCTGCGCATACTGGACAAGGCCAGGCTGAGCAAACCGCTCCGATTTGCCTATAAGCACCGCCGTGATTTCCTTTATGTGGTGTTCGCCTTTTCCCTCAGCACTGGGGTCATTCATTACCTCAAGGGGCACACCAGCGTGTATTGCCCGGTGGAAACCACCCAGTACGCCGGCAAGGTCGAGCACAAGGCGTGGTACCAGAATTTCGACGTGTTGAAAGTCGCCGGTGAGGGTCGCTGCTGGCCCGGCGGCCATGCCTCCGGCGGCTTCACGATGCTCGCCTTGTATTTCGTCGCCCGCCGTTACCGTTGGCGCCATTCGAAAGCGCTGATGTATGGCGCGCTGGCGCTGGGGTTTGTCTACGGCACCACACGGGTCCTGCAGGGCTGGCACTACATGTCGCACACTTTCTGGGCGGGGATCTTTGTCTGGTTGAGCTGCTGGCTGATGGCGCTGCTGTTCTACGGCCGGCCGGCCCTGGAGCAGTCGGTGCTGAAGGGGCCCCCGGCGACACCTGCCTTGGCCCGCCTGGACGGGGCGCCTTCATCGGCATGAATGACAGGCAAAAAAAAAGCCCGCGGGAGAGCGGGCTAAAACCTTAGTTTCTTGAATGAGCGAGGGGACTGTACCGGATCATGCCCACGGCGGGGGTGAAGAAAAGTTCATGGGGCAGGCAGGTTCGCTCGCCACTGTGGGCTACCGGGGCGAGAACCTGCCAAAGATCCCGCCTGTGGGAGCGAGCCTGCTCGCGAAGGCGTCGTCCCGGTCATTTGCAGGTGGGCTGACACACCGTTTTCGCGAGCAAGCTCGCTCCCACAGGACGGCGGCTTGCGAGAGCCGAGCTTTGTTCGCAATGAAATCCCCTTGTGTAGGCACCTTTCCCATTGACTTGCAGGACATTTCCTAGAAAATTCCAACCCCTTGCGCCTGCCGATTTCGGTGCCTAGTCTCTGTTCACCGCTGCCCATTCAGCGGTCGGGTTTAGCAGCTCGGAAATCACGTTAGGCGCATGGCAATCACCATGAACGCGGGCATCTTGATCGTCCGATTTTTATGGCGGCTATGCGCAGGGCATCCTCGGGTGCGCCGGTTTCCTAACGTGCCGGTCTGCTAACCTGCGCATGGCTGCCACCTCATCGTTTAGCAGCGAACGTGGCGGCTCCGACTTACGTTAGGAGTACCCATGGACAAGCTCATCCCAGACCCACCCGTCCCACCGCCGCACCTGGACATCGCCGCCGATGCCAATGCCGAACGCGTCATCGATTCCTACCTGAACCCCAAACCCGCCCAGGCCGAAGAGAAACCCTCGCCGGACCTGCTCTTCACCCTCGTGGAGGGCGTCGATACGGAAAGCCTGTTGGCCAACCTCAGCGAAACCCTGGCCTCGGCCAATGTGATGGCCGGGGACCTGGCATTCGAACTGGAAGGTTCGCGCCGGCATTTTGCCTTGGGGCTGCAACAGTTGATCGAACTGGGTCAACTGCTGGCGAACCGGGCGCTGGATACGGTGGACCCGCGCTAGGCACTGAAAATTTGGGTTTGGTCGATGATCAAACCCATTTTTTGCGGCAGCATAGGCGGCTTGTTCATTTCGGACGCCCGACCCATGCCAACCGCTGACCGCGACGCCCTGTTAACCCGCCTCTCCCATGCACCCGATGATGTCGCGGCGCGGGCTTCGCTTTACCGTGATCTGCTCGATACCGGGGAAGGTTCGCTGGAGGGCGTGCGTGTGGCGGCTGGGCTGCGTGATCCGGCGGCAATGGCGGTGATTGCCGCGTTGAACGCCACGCCCCACTGCAATCGTCCCGGCCCTTTATTGCCCCAACTGCGTGGCCTGCCGGTGGATCATGTGGCGCTGGACGGTGCAGAGCCGCAGTGGCTTGATGCCCTGGCCGGGCTACCGTTGCGCTCGCTGGTGCTCAGTGGTCCGCGGTTCAGTTGCGGGCCGCAGATCTGGCGGCGCTTGCCGGGTGTTGCGCTCGAAACCCTGGAGATCAGCGGCTTCGCCCGCCAGGACGATGCGACCAGCCTGCCGTCCCTCGAACGCTTGCGTCACTTGACGCTGGACACCTATGGCGAAGATTTCAACGACAGTTTCCTCCGGCAACTGGGCGGCAGTCCGTTGCAGGCGTTGTCGTTGAATCGCTGCGATGACATCACCGATGACGGTCTTCGCGCGTTGTCGTCGCTCCCGTTGCGTTCGCTCACCTTGAAAGGCGCGGGGGAGTTGACGCCAGCGGGCATGCGGCATTTGTGTGCGTCGCCACTGGAACAACTGACCATCGGCTCCTGCGGTGCCATCGTGCGAGACCCTGCATGGCTCAGCGAGTTGACGGCGTTGCGGGCGCTGAACCTGAACGATTGCTACGCCAGCGAGGACACGCTCCAGGCCATCCGTGACCTGCCCCTCGAGCGGCTGTCGCTTCACTCGGCGTATGTGTGCGCGGACGATTTCGACGGGCTCGAAGGCATGCCGCTCGCCGAGCTGGACCTCAAGGCGTCACGGATGATGATCGAGCGGCTCGACGTGCTGCACGCCTTCCCACTCAAGCGGCTGGGGCTCTCCGATGTGCAGGGCATCAGCGCGCAGACATTGGGCGATCTTGAAGGGCTGGGCCTGGAGTCCCTGGACTTGTCCTTGAACGAGGTCAGTTGGAAGGCGCTGAAGCAATTGGCCGGCCTGCCGCTGAAGCGGCTGAGCCTGAGTTTCTGCCAGGGCGTGGACGGCAAGGTGTTGCGCAAGCTCGTCGAACTGGGATTGCCGTTGGAGGAACTGGAGATCAGCGGCCTGGACCTGCGCGATGACGACCTGGCGTGCCTGCGTCACCTGCCGCTGCGACGCCTGGGTTTGTACGAAAGCCCTTGGTTGACCGACGCCGGCGTCGCCCACCTTGCCGGGCTGCCATTGCGGGACCTGACGCTTGAGGCGGGGCCGGGGGAGTCGCGGCTCACGTCGGCCATGGTGCCGGTGCTGGAGCGCTTGCCACTGGAGCGGTTGTGGTTGCGCAATGGCTCGCGGATCAGCGCGGACGGCTGGAATCGCCTGGCCAGGTTGCCGGCCCATGTCACCGGCCCGGGCATTTGACGCTTGCGGCGATCCTGCGGGAGCCCGTTCGCTCCCACAGGTCAAGCACGTTCATGAACGGCTGGCTTACCAGTTGTAACTCAGCTTCGCGGTGATTTCGCGGCCAGGGTTGTAGTAGTTCGCGGTGCCGGAACCCACCACGTGTTGCTCATCCAGCAGGTTGCTGACGTTGAGCGCCAGGTCGGTGCCTTTGAAGAGTTTGTAGTTGAAGGCCGCGTCGAAGAGGGTCGTGCCGTCGCTTTTGCCGGAGTTGGCCGCGTCGAAGTAATAGGCGCCCACGTAGCGCGCACCCAGGCCCACGCTGACATCGGTGTCGGGCACGTTGTAGTAGGTCCATAGCGACGCGGAGTGCCTTGGCGCCGTGGCGAATTCATTCCCTTTCAGTGAGCTGCCGTCGTACAAGGTACCGCGCAACACGTCGGACTCCATGTAGGAATAGCCGCCCACCAGGCTCAGGTTGGGAGTCAGCTCGGCCTTGGCTTCCAAGTCCAGGCCGCGCACGCGGGATTCGCCGACGGTTTGTTGCTCGATGACGCCGCTGGGCAACACCACGGCGATGCTGACGTTTTCCTGGGTCAGGTCGTAGACCGCCGCCGAGAACAACGCGTCCATGCCGATGGGCGCGTACTTCACCCCCACTTCGTATTGCTTGCCGGTTTTCGGAACCACCCCCACCGTAGGCGGCGAGACCGATTCCACCATGCTGACGTAAGTGGAGACTTCGTCGTTGACGATGTAGGTCAGCGCGCCGCGGTAGGAGGTTTCCGAGAAGTTATCCGACGTCTTGACGTTGTTGATGTCGGTGCTGGACAAGTCCAGCGAGTCGTTGCGCACGCCGGCGGTGACGATGAAGCGCTCGTAGAAGGACAGGTTCTGCTGCAGGAACACGGCCTTGGTCTTGGTATCGAGCTTGTCGTTGCTATAGGGCGCTACGGCGCTCGGGACACCGGTGAACACCGGGTGGGCCAGGTCGATGGAGCCTGTAGGGGCGTAGACCGAGCGTTCTTCGGTCGATGAGTCGCCATACTCCACGCCCACCAGTGTGCTGCTGTCGATGTTTTCGAAACGGGCATCGTATTGCAGCATCAAGTTGCCGTTCAGTTGCTCGGCTTCGCTGTCGGTGCCAAAGATATAGCGAGGCACCGTGGTGCCGGTGCGGGTCGTGGAGTCGCTGAGGAACACGTAGCCGAAATCGTCGTTCAGTTCGCTGTAGCGCAGGTTGCTGCGCACGATGAAGCCGTTGTCGAAATCGTGGCTGAAGGTGCCGCTGATGTTGGTGCGCTCGACATCGTGGAAGTTGTAGCTGGGCTCGCCGTAGAACTTCTTGCGGTCGTATTCCTTGTCCAGCGGGTAACCGCCGCTGTTGGGCGTACTTTGGGTCTTGAGGTAGTCGACGATCACCGAGGCCGAGGTGAAGTCGGTGGGCGACCAGGTCAGGCCGCCCATCAGGAACTTGTCGTCGTCCCGGGAGTGGTCGTACTCGCGGTCGCTGTCCTGCATCTTGGCCGTGAAGCGACCGGCCACGGTCTTCTCTTCGTTCAGCGCATCGCCGACGTCGATGCCGGATTCGACATGATCGAACGAGCCGTAGGTGACATAGCCCTGGCCGAACTGCTCGAAGCGCGGCTTCTTGCTGACGAAGTTCACCGAGCCGCCCGGGTCGGCCGGGCCGAACAGCGTGGAGTTGGCCCCGCGGATCACCTCGACGCGCTCATAGGCGAAGGGCTCCTCGCGCACGCCGCGCATTGAACCCAGGGTCAGGCCGTCCCGATAGGTGGTGGCCTGGAAGCCACGGATCTGGAAGTAATCGTTGCGGTCGTCAGTGCCGTAATAGTCGGTGATGACCCCCGGGGTGTATTGCAGCAATTCTTCGGTGGTGCTCACGCTGCGTTGCTGCATTTCCTTGTCGGTCACCACCGAGACCGAGGCGGGCGTGTTGAGGATGCTGGTGGCGACTTTGCCGCCGACCCACAGCTCCTGGGCGACCACCGATTGGGTGTCTTCGGTGCCATCGACCCTGGCCTTGGCGTTGACCAGGATGGGCGCGAGGCGGTAGTCGTCGGAGTCGCCGTCGGCCTTGGCTTGCGGCGTCAGCAGGTAGGCGTTCGGGCCTTGTTGTTGGACCTCCATGTCGCTGCCCTGCAACAACGATGACAGGGCGTCGGGCGTCGCCAGTGTGCCGCTCACGCCCCGGGTCGTGCGGTTCGCCACGCTCGGCGCGTCGAAGGACAGGCTGATGCCGGCCTCGCGCGCAAAGCGATCCAGCGCCGGGGCCAGTGGGCCGGCGGGAATGTTCCATTGATGGACCGGGTAGGTCTGCCCAACGCTCGAGGATTGCGCCAGGGATGGTAGCGCGTGGCTGCTGACGATGACGCCAAGGACCGCGCCGTGCAGGGCGCGATTCAGTCGAACGCGCTGTGAAACCGGGGACGAACTCATTAACTCGCTCCGTGGGAAGGGGATCGGCAGATCGGCTTGTATTCCAGCCTTTCTTACATGCCGAACGAGAATGAGAAATCACCTCATTTTTATTTGGTATCGGCCCGCGACCAAAAAAGCTCAGCTGTCGGCGCTTAACGTCACCCAATAATGGGTTCGGTAATCGATGCGCAGGTGCAGTGACTGCGCGACCAACGCCAGCACCTGATCGGTATTGGCGAGCTGGAACGTGCCGGAAACGCGCAGGCCCGCGACCTCTTCGGCGCAGCGCAGCACGCCGGGGCGATAGCGCGACAAGGCCTCGATGAAGTCGCCGAGGCGCATGTCGCGAGCGCTGATCACCCCGTCGCTCCAACCCCAGGGGTCCAGGCCGTTATCCTTGAACTCAGCCACGCCCGTGGAGGTGATCAGCCGTTGGCTCCCCGCCTGGACGGTGGCGTTGAGCGGGGTTTGGCGCGTGCCGGGAAACACCGTGACGGCGCCGCGCTGTACCGAGAGGAGGGTCCCGTCATCACGGGCGTACGCCAGGAACCGGGCATCGCGGCTGCGAACGAGGCCATCCCGGGTCTGGACCCAGAAAGGCCGCGGTTGAGCTGCGCCGGCATCTGCGCCGGTGTTCACGATGATCTCGCCGCGCCGCAGGATGACCAGGCGCCGCTGTGCATCGAAATAGCTGTCGATGGCACTGTCGCTGTTGAGCTGGATCACGCTGCCGTCATCGAGCTGGACGCGTTTGCGCTCGCCGGTGCCGCTGTGTTGTTGGGCGAACAGGGCCGGCAGCGGTGTGTAGTCCCGGGCCAGCCAGGCCGCGCCGCCCACCGTGGCCAACACGCCCAGCAGCTTCAGGCCCTGGCGTCGATGCAGGCCCGCGCGGCTGCCCTTGAGGGTGCGCCGGGCGAGATCCGGCGGGAGGCCGGCGAAGTCATCGCCAAGCGCTTCCACTCGCCGCCACGCTTGCAAATGCTCCGGGCGCTGCTGCAACCAGTGCTCGAACGTGCGCTGGGTGTGTTCATCGGCCGGATTGAAGCGCAGGCGCACCAGCCAGTGGATCGCCTGGTCGACTACCGCCGCCTCCAGCACCCGCGCGTCACTGTTCGGCATAACGCAAGCGATAGCAGTGTTGCAGGGCTTTGGCCAGGTCGCGTTCGACCGTGGAGCGGGACACGCACAACTTGTCGGCGATCTGCTGGCAGGTCAGGCCGTCGAGCTGGGCCAGCAGGAATGCCTCGCGAACCCTCGGTTTGAGCAGGTCCAGCAGGCGGTCGATCCGTTCGAGGCTGTCGAGGATCAGCAGCCGTTCTTCTTCGCAAGGAACGTCTTGGGCCGGGAACAGCGCGAGGCTCTCGAGGTAGGCACGTTCCAGTTCGCGACGACGGTACCGGTCGATCATCAGCCCACGGGCGATGCTGCTCAGGTAGGCACGAGGCTCGCGCAAGGGGCTGGATTGGCGAGACTTGAGCAGACGCACGAAGGTGTCCTGCGCCAGATCCGCCGCGCTTTCGCGACACCCGATGCGTCGGCTCAACCAACTGTGCAACCAGGAGTGGTGGCTGCGATAGAGCAGCGCAAGATCGGCATTGCCCAGAGTGTCGTTGCTGCGCATCAGCATCCCGGAAACTACATAATTGATAATGAATCGCATTATATTCAGGCCGCAGACGCCAGGGCAAATCTGCGCGATACGCCGTTCGCCACGCGATGCCTTGCCCTGATAGGAATAGGCAAGGTTGCAAGGCAAACCGGCATAGGTGGCCCGGGTGCCGGTGGCTACCATGGCGCACATCTACCCATGGGAGCTCGTCATGCACCACCTGAAAACCCTGTTCATCACCGGCGTCAGCAGTGGCTTGGGCAGCGCCCTGGCCCAGGAAGCGCTGGCGGCCGGTCATCGCGTCATCGGCACCGTGCGCAGCGAGGCGGCGTTGCGGGCTTTCGAGCAATTGTCTGCCGAGCGGGCCCATGGCGTTCTGCTCGATGTCACCGACTTCGCCCGGATCGACAGCGTGGTCGCCGCCACCGAAGCCGCCCACGGCCCGGTCGATGTGCTGGTCAACAATGCCGGCTACGGCCATGAAGGTATTTTCGAAGAATCGCCGCTGGATGAGATGCGGCGCCAGTTCGACGTCAACGTGTTCGGCGCGGTGGCCGTGACCAAGGCGTTCCTGCCCTATTTTCGCCAGCGCCGGGCCGGGCATATCCTCAACATCACGTCGATGGGCGGCACCATCACGATGCCGGGCATCGCCTACTACTGCGCGAGCAAGTTTGCCCTGGAAGGGATCTCCGATACCTTGAGCCAGGAACTGCAACCGTTCAACATCTTCGTGACCGCCGTCGCCCCCGGTTCGTTTCGAACGGATTGGGCCGGTCGTTCGATGCAACGCACGCCCCGCAGCATCGCCGACTACGACGCCAGTTTCGACCCGGTTCGCCAGGCACGCCAGGCGAAGAGCGGCCGGCAACTGGGCGACCCTCGCAAGGCCGCGCAAGCGATGTTGCAGGTGATCGCCAGCCCGGCGCCGCCCGCCCATCTGCTGCTGGGCAGCGATGCACTGAGGCTGGTGCGCGATAAGCTCAGCCGGACGGCCAGTGAGATCGATCAGTGGGAAGCGCTGACCCGTTCGACCGACGGCTGAGCAACCTGAAGGAGACGTGAATGACCCAGGCCGACCCGCGCACCGCGCGCATGGTGACGTTGATGGAACGGTTGGCGCCGGTGGAAGGCTACAACCTCAGTGCGCTGGACGACGTGCGCTTCCTGCGCTCGAACCGGCCACTGAGTCGCACGCCGGTGTTGTACGACCCCGGCATCGTGATCCTGTGCCAGGGGCGCAAGCGCGGGTACCTGGGGGACGACGTCTACGTCTATGACGCCCAGCACTACCTGGTCGTCTCCGTTCCCGTGCCCTTCACCATGGAGACCGACGCCAGCGAGGCCGAGCCCATGCTGGCGGTCTACATGCGCCTGGACCTGCAACTGGCGAGCGAATTGATGCTGCAGGTCGACGAAGCGCTCGGCCCCAGCGATGCCCCGCCCAAGGGCATGTACGCCTCGCCCATGGACGATGGCTTGTGCACCTCGATGCTACGCTTTCTGGAAGCCATGGCCACACCGGGCGAAGCGCACATTCTCGGGCCGTCGCTGGTGCGGGAAATCTACTACCGCATCCTCACCGGCGAGCAGGGCGGCTCGATGCGCGCGGCGCTGAGCCGCCAGGGCCACTTCGGCCAGATCACCCGTGCGATCCGCAAGATCCACAGCAGCTACCCGCAACGCCTGGACGTCGAGACCCTCGCCCGCGAGGCCAACATGAGCGTGCCCAGCTTCCACCTGCATTTTCGCAGCGTGACCGACGCCTCGCCCATGCAATACCTGAAGTCCACGCGCCTGCACCAGGCGCGACTGCTGATGCTGCGCAACGCCATGAACGCCTCGACGGCGGCATTCAGCGTCGGCTACGAAAGCGCCTCGCAATTCAGCCGCGAATTCAAGCGCCTGTTCGGCCGCACGCCCCAGGCCGAGGTGGAGTGGATGAAGGCGACTTATGCGTTGCCCGCGCCGACGGCATCTTCGATTTATGTGTCGTCGCATTAGTGCCCAGGGGCACACGCCACGCTACCCCCTCAACACCAACGACATGTCCGGGTGCGCCGCGCAAATAAAGTCCACGAACGCGCGAACCTTGGGTGCCGCCAGGCGCCTGGACGTATGCAGGACCCAAAGCGCGGGTTCGGCGCCCGGCACCGTGCCCCACTCAACCAACTCGCCACGGGCCAACTGTTGCCAGGCGATGGACTGCGGAATCAGCGCGACACCGCCCCCGGCGATCACCGCATCGCGGACCATCAGCAGCGAGGAAAATTGCAGCTTCGGAATCGGCTCCAGCATCAGCTTCCCGCCATCGAGACTCCACTGAGTGGGCTGGAAAAACGACGTCACGACAGCGGGCACGGCGCGGATGGCCCCGGGCAGCGGCTTGGGGATTCCAGGCGCCGCGACGACGACCAACCGGTCCCTGGCGAAGCAGCGACCGACCAGGTTGCTGTCCGGGCTGGGGTTGATCCGGATGGCGACGTCGAACTGCTCCTCCACCAGGTCCACCGTGCGATCCTCGGCCACGACATCGATCACCACCTCCGGATAGGCCGCGCAGAACTCAGCCCCGATACGCCCCATCGCGAGCTGGGAAAACAACACCGGCGCAGCCACCCGCAAGCGACCGCGCGGCGTTGAAACACCCTCGCGGACCGCCGTCATGGCTTCGCCGACCTCACCCAGCGGACCCTCCGTCCGAGCCATCAGCCGCTCGCCCGCCTCGGTGAGCTTCAACCCGCGCGCACTGCGCTCGATCAGCCTCACCCCCAATTGCTCTTCCAGCTCGGCGATCCGCCGCGACAGCGTGGCCTTGGAAATACCGCTCGCACGGCTTGCCTTGCCCAAGCCCTCGTGGGTGGCGACGAGGATGAAATCGATCAGCGCGTTCAGGTTCATGGTGTTCCGTTTTTGAAACGATGTGTCTGGATTCTGTGGTCTTCGTTTTCCAAGTGCAACGCAATACTGTCGCTCCATCGAACGGCCGAGCCAAACCAAGCACGCCCAGGCCGTTCGAACGCAATCGCACTTTCAACCCATTGCAGGAGTTTTCAACATGAGCATTCTCGTTACCGGCGCCACCGGCACCATCGGTTCACTCGTCACCCAAGGCTTGGCTGACGCCGGCGCCGACGTCAAAGCCCTGGTGCGCCAGGCGGGCAAACGTGAATTCCCGGCAGGCGTCACCGAAGTCGTCGCCGACCTCATCGACGTCCCCTCGATGCGCGCAGCACTGTCCTCGGTACGCACGCTGTTCCTGCTCAACGCCGTCACGCCCGACGAAGTCACCCAGGCCCTCATCACCCTGAACCTCGCACGAGAGGCCGGCATCGAACGCATCGTCTACCTCTCGGTGATCCACGCCGACACGTTCACCAACGTCCCGCACTTCACCGGCAAGCACACGGTGGAACGCATGATCGAAAGCCTCGACATCCCCGCCACCATCCTGCGCCCGGCTTACTTCATGCAAAACGACCGCATGGTCCTGCAGGCGATCCAGGACTACTCCGTCTACCCCATGCCCATCGGCTCGGCGGGCGTCTCGATGATCGACACACGCGACATCGCCGACGTCGCCGTGACTGAGCTGCTGCGGCGCGACCGATCACCCTCGGCGCTCGACCGATTAACCCTGGACCTGGTCGGGCCCCAAGCGCTCACCGGCGCGGCCGTGGCGCGGATCTGGAGTGAGGCGTTGGGGCGTGAGATTGCTTACGGCGGGGATGACGTCGCGGCGTTCGAAGGGCAGTTGGCAGCGTATGGGCCGGCCTGGTTGGCGTATGACATGCGGCTGATGATGGAAGGGATTCAGGCGTTTGGGATGCGGGCGGGGGAGGGGGCGGTGGGGAGGATTGAGGGGATTCTTGGGCGGGCGTTGCGGGGGTATGAGGGGTTTGTGGGGGAGGTGGGGTGATTGGAGTGGGGATGGGGCGGTCGTTGGAGCTTTAGGTGACTGAATTCTGGGCATAAAAAAGACGCCAATTGGCGTCTTCTTTTATTTGGATTGGGGGCGGCGGGGGGATTTGAACCTGCGTCTGATTCAGCAATTACGTGAGTAACAGTCTGTAGCTGCTATAACGCTGTCATTCTTTCGGCAATGGCTGGAATGATATTTGTCGATCCGCCTTGGCGGCCGCCCTCGCACAAATTTCCGGCTCGTTCCTAAGCCATGCCTCGAATCGCTGCAAGGCTTCAATCAGTTCATGTGCTAGCCAGAAGTAATCCACAAATCGTACACGTTCAGGAGTTACTCCAAGTTCTGTCAGCCAATCACCGATCAGAATTAAAACTTTTTCCTCTGCCATTTCGGCTTTGACCTTGTAATAAATCAAGTTTGCGCCGTTTCTTCGATAATCACGGGATTCTGCCGCGCCTGTATGGAGTAGACCGCACCTGGCCGCCCATAGATCAAGACCGGTGAAGTCCACTTCGTTATCGGCGATTAGAAATTTTTGAGCCCAGGCGATGAAATCGTTTTTATCGATTTCCTCTTTTTCCGATATCACCCATGCCGCGCGATCGATTGTCATGTAGATGATGGACAGTGCCTGACTCTCAAGTTTCGCACTAAGTAACAATGCGATAGCTCTTGTGTCCTCACTAGGCCCTCGCATAACTCTATCCAGTTCTGTCATTTACCTTCTCCTTTTTGACCATTCACATGCACTCAGCTTTGCCGCCGGCATGCGTATCGCCTGATGGCATCCACCTTTCATATACCCTGGCGATCATAGTCCAGTCAGAATGTCCCGTCTTTCCACCCACATCGGGTGCGCGTCTGCTGACAGCATCATCGAGGCGTGTCTGGTGAGGGCAGAAAACGTTGCAGTAGACATGTCGTTGCTGGCGACATACTCAAGCTTTTGGCGACTCTCTATGAGGCCTGGAAAGAAATGGCGCGAGCTCAGTTATGCTGTATATTTGAACAGTATTCTTTAAGCGCATCTCGCCGATAGAGAGAGCGGGGGGCACGGGTTATGCCATGGCCTGTTCTTCAGCAGACGGCTTTGTGCTGTATGGAATCAGCTTTGTTGGGTGATACCAGTCGGTTCTACCCTCAACAAAGACTTGGCATCCAGTTGGGACGCGACTACCAAACGCTCGCCGAAGACGTTGCGTACCATCTGGCCTGGCTCGAACTGAGGGGTAGTTCGGTTGCGTAACTGGCGCCCTGCGATTGTTGAGTATCACGTAATCACGCAATATTGCGCAAAAGCGGTCGGCGGGATGCCGAATCCTGTAGAATCACGGCCCGCGAAAAAAGGGGGAAATATGGCTCGCACGGCACAGACAAAACAGGCACGGCAGGCAGACCAAACGGCTGCGGAATCCCCGAGCCAAGTACTGGCCTCCGCCAGAGTCATGGCTCGCGCCCTGGCTACCACTTTCCCAGCGGATCACCAACTGGCCCTAGCGCGTGCTTTCGGCGTTCGCCTGATCGAGGCTTGGTGGTGTGGTCTGAGCAGCGTCGACATCGTTCCCCAGGAACTACGCTCACCGCTCCAGCCGTTCCCTACCGAGCCGCTGCCAGAGGCTGCCGCCACACTCGCGGAAACCATCGGTCGCACTGCCGCTAAATTTGATGCCGAGACCGCCGCCTACCAGATTGGTCTTACCTATACCGGCATGCTCCCAGCAGAACATCGCGGGGAGTACGGCATTTTCTACACTCCACCTGCTTTGACTGCCCGTCTGCTCGACCAAATAACGGCAGCCAATCTTGACTGGGCAAAGTGTCGCGTGCTTGATCCAGCCTGCGGCGGAGGAGCCTTCCTGGCACCCATCGCCCAGCGGATAATGGACGAGCAGAAGGATTGCAGCCCGAAGTTACTGATGCAGAGCATAGGCAACCGCTTGCGCGGCTACGAGATTGATCCCTTCGGTGCCTGGCTCAGCCAGGTCACCCTGGATGCTGTGGTACTGCCGATTAGCCGGCTGGCTGGGCGCAAGCTGCCTGTCATGGTAACGGTTTGCGATTCGCTTCGCCGCAGCCTGCCGAAAGACCGTTTCGACCTAGTGATTGGTAATCCTCCATATGGTCGGGCCAAGCTCGATACCGAGACCCGCGAACGCTACAAGCGCTCGCTGTATGGCCATGCCAACCTGTATGGGCTGTTCACCGATCTGGCGCTGCGTCACACCAAGTTGGGCGGCGTGATTGCCTACGTCACCCCGACTTCATTCCTGGCCGGCGTCTACTTTAAGAATCTGCGGGCTTTGCTGGGGCGCTCAGCGCCGCCACTGACCATCGATTTCGTCACCGCCCGTAAGGGCGTTTTTGATGATGTGCTGCAGGAAACGGCCCTGGCGACCTATCGTCGCGGGGGGGATAGCACTCCGGTCGTCGTTGCCGAGATTGCCCCCTCCAGGGACGGGTTGGAGGTCCAGCAGACAGGCGCTATCGCCCTCCCGGCTGATCCTTCCCTGCCCTGGCTCTTGCCCCGTACGACCGAGCAAAGCGCCTTGGTCGAGCTCTTGACACACATGCCCCATCGTCTGGCCGATTGGGGATATGGCGTGAGCACCGGACCTCTGGTGTGGAACCGTTTCAAGAGCCAGCTCGCACACCGCCCAAGTAGTAAACGCCTACCGTTGATCTGGGCCGAGGCAATCACTGCCGACGGCCGTTTCGTGTTCCGCGCAGACAAGAAGAACCACGCACCCTACTTCGAGCTGAATGTCGGGGATGACTGGCTGGTGACCACTAAGCCCTGCGTTCTGCTGCAACGCACCACGGCCAAGGAACAGAGTCGCCGTCTGATTGCCGCAGCGCTGCCTGCTGAGTTCCTAGAGAGGCATGGCGGCGTCGTCATCGAGAACCACATCAATATGATTCGGCCGATCACCGAAGTGCCCCAGGTTAGCGCCGAGGTGCTGGGTGCATTTATCAACAGCGCCGCAGCAGACCGCGCGTTTCGCTGCGTAAGTGGCTCTGTCGCGGTCTCTGCCTATGAGCTGGAGTCGCTACCGCTGCCAGGCCCCGATAAACTCGTGGAGCTAACCCGGCTGGTCGATGCTGGTGCCGATCGCGAATCCATTGAGGCTGCATGCAGTCGTTTGTTTGAAGGGGATATGTAGTGCTGCCACCGTACGTATCAAGGGAACTGGTCGCTGAAAGGCTCCCGCTGATCTTCCCGGAAGGAACTCCGAATCGGATCTACTGCATTCGCGAACTAGCTGCAAGCACTGTATTTGCCATGCTGTATATTGGGGCTGTCGAGCACTCCTGCGCTCGGCTGGGACCGGTGCATGTCTATCGCATGACCGACGCACAGGCGGCGAATGACAGCGACGAGGAGCGCCTCAGCTATAGGTCTAACTTGCGTAAGAAAACGTACGAGGTTCCCGGCAAGCGCTGGTACGCCGACAACACCCGTGAACCCATCCGCGACGAGACCCTCCGCGAAGGTCTTGTAGCAGTTGGCGCCGTCATGGAAGACAAGGACGTGCCCACTACGTCTGGTAAGCCGCGCTATGCACTCAAGACTGATCTGGCTGCCTTGTTCGACCCTGCGCTCCAGGGCGAAGAGTTAGAGGGCGCTATTCTCAAGTGGCAAGATGAACACTTGAACAAAGGCGCGCTTGCGCGGATTTCGCTGATGCGTATGGGCGCTGCCGACCAGGAAGGCGTGCTTGTACGCTTCCCCAACGGTGAAACGCGCACACTCTCCCATGGCCCCAGCTCGCTGATTTCACGGGCAGTCGTTGAGGCCTTCGCCAAGCAGTTCCTGGAGAAACCTGCTGTGCTTTGGCTCAGTGAGTCGAGTAACAAGGTCGCCATGCAGGACTTGCGCATGGCTTCCACCATTGGACTCGACATCGAGGCGCAGAAGAATCTACCCGATCTGATCCTGGTGGATCTCGGACCGAGCAATCCCTTGATCGTCTTTATCGAGGTGGTGGCCACCGATGGGGCAATCACCGCGCGCCGCCAGGATGCCTTGTTCGATCTGACGGACAAAGGCGGCTTCAAGCGCTCGCAAGTCGCTTTTGTCACTGCGTATGCGGATCGGGAGTCGGCAGGCTTCAAGAAGACCGTCACAGGCTTGGCCTGGGGGTCGTTTGCCTGGTTTATGAGTGAGCCCGATAAAATTTTCATGCTTCGTGACGGAGTCAGCCCTCTGTCTAGCTTGAACCAGCTATTAGCTCCTTAGGGAACACGAGCAAAGCGCGAGGGGCAACTGGATAGGAATCAAGTCAGTTTTCAGTTCACTGGACCAATTCAGTGCTCCGTTTAAGCAGAGCGTTGTTGGGCTGGAGTGATTTCCAGGGAGGCATGTTGAGAAACCTTTCTAGTGCTGATTACTTGACGTACGAACCGCAAACATTATCTCTGGAAAGGTATTTTAGGGGGGGCACATGGCAGGTAACATTTGGGCCGAATTGGCATACGCCGCAGTGCGTCAGGTTGCTGAGAGACAGTCAGAGTTCACGCCTGACGATATATGGGCAACTGGACTTCAGAAGCCTGGTGAAGCGCGCGCCTTAGGTGGGGTGATGCGTCGGGCTCATAGGCAAGGGTTGATCGAAAAAACTGGACGTGTGCAACCGACTACGCAACCAGAAAGCCATGGTACCGATGTAACTGTCTGGCGTTCCCTAATATATGTCGCCCCAGGTGTATAAACGCGTTCTCGTTCAGCACAGTAGGTATGAGGTTGGATATCGCTGTTTGGCCAGTAGTTTCGTATCCCAGCCAGGGGTAGGGCTACCTTTTGAGCAAACAGGCTCGGGCGAGGCTACGTTTTTCGCCAGGCATAGCGTGTCGATGTGCAGCCACCTTTCTCACCGGCAACCTCGTGCCAACGATGAAGTCGTGTTCCACCAGAATTGCAAGCGCATTATTCACGATGTCCTGCGAGGCCAATCCCGTCCCAGTTGTTCTGGCCCATCTCTCGTGCGGTAAGCGGCTCGGGTAATTTCTGCTGACGCTCCAGGAGCAACCGTGCCCCCAGTAGTAGCGCGTTGATTGCCGCGCCATACCGCCAGCTGGGCATGGCTCATCAGATAGTTCCAGTCAATGGCGCGCTCAGTGGACTCTGGGCCCAAAGCTTCGCGCCCACCTTCAAAATCAGCTCACATAGCAGGGCCAGGGGATTATTAGCTGTGCCTCTAGATTTCCATTGTCATCCAGTAATTTATGGTTTTCTGATCAATTTTGGTTAGGAGACGCTGGTAGATCTGAGTCCTAATTCCCCCCTCTTTGCCCATCGTCTGGGCGTTTCGGACATATTGCTGCAAGGCAATTTTCATGAATCCGTTGGACATTTTAGATTTCAAATGCAGCAAGGTCCTTTGGTCGGCGAAGACTTCAGCACCTACTAGATCCATCGTTCGTGTGGAGGTGTTGAAATTCTTCTGCTTATTAAAATCAAGGGCATGCATCAGCTCGTGATGTAGCGAGTTGTACCGCCAGAGCCAAACGAGATCCTCCCGGGTACCCTCAGGCATGCAGCTCTCGTTAATGAAGACCGCACTACGACCACTGCCGCCCCGTAGAAAATTGATAGTTACGCCTCCGGCGTCAGTGGTTCTGTAGGTAGCCAAGTCAGCCGCTTGGTCGTTGAAATAGAGCTTTTCGTCGTACTCAACTCCGCACAGTCGTAGAAGGTCAGTTTCCTCCTTCATCTGCTCGCGTGCTACCAGATATACATCCTTCGTCAGGCCGGCGAAACGCGCCCTGAGCTCGTTGAAGGCACTCTCGAAAACCTTAACACCCATCATCGCCTCGATAGCCCTGCGCCTATCCGCAATCGTAGGAGAGCGCTCAGGCAGTAGATGAACAGGGCGCTATAAAAGCTGTCATTAAGCTGGCATAACCGAGCCAAAACCACCCATTCAAGCACAAAAAAGGCACTTGCGATATTCGCTAAGTGCCTGATTTATATAGCTTATTTGGTGGAGCCGGGGTAATTTGAAACCAGTCGGTATCTACCTGTTTTGGCTAGTAAATAATTTTTTGATCAACTTGCTTGGAATACCAGTTGGAACGCTGCGTGGCCTGGATTCCGATGGACGGTGCTTTTTGAGAATCGCGCCCAAAAACGAATCGTGGCCGAATCTATAAAGCAGATGGTCGCACTGTTGATCGTTGCCCCTGCGCTCGCCGGTACAGGGGCTCCTAGCAAACGATACCGTCAATGATTGCTGTATTGGCTAAGCCGACTCTCGAAGTATTGCGCCGTCTCTTTGTCAGTGCAGTACAGGTAGCAACCCTTCATCCCCCTTGTCATCAGGGTTCGGTACGTATTTTTGATGATCAGGTCTGTTTCACTTTTCGCGAGGGCAGGTTGCTCTTTCATCATTTTTTTCCAGCCGCGAATCGATTTATCGTGCTTGTCGCGCTCATCCGGGGATGTCACTACCTGACCGTCACGTACGACCAGATCTGGTCCGATAATCACCCCGATGTAGTCGACTTCCAAACCTTGGCAGGTATGAATGCAGCCAACCTGCTCGATGGAGTTTTCAGCGATGATCCATAGGCTGCCATCCTGATCCAGGTTCCATTGGCGTTTGTAGTCACCAATCACGATATCAGCAGCGGTGGGGTCTTTCTTGCTCAACCAAGGCCAGCAATAGCCCGCGACCACACGAGCTTTGTTTCCGTGGTTTTTCTCGTTGATTGCGTCATGCATCGCCTGAGGTGAGTCGAACACCTTAAACTCGTACTCTTGGGTCTCAAGCGTCGGATTTGCCGTCGGGCGAATGCCTAGCGTGTCATCCAGCCATGCCAGGTAACCATCAGAACCACTGCAGCGAAACTGCGAAGACAGCACGTGTTCTTCAACCACAGCACCCTTGGCTTTTGCAAAGGCGCGTATCGCCTGCTTGCTGCCGATATCGCTCAAGGTTACACGCTGGTCCTCATCAATAAAGAAAATGGAGCATTTCGCTGAGTCAATCAGCTCCTTGATCTGGTTTTCCCCAAGGTTTCCATAAAGCCCACTTTTCTCATTTAGCCGGTGAGCTTCGTCCACGATAAGCGCATCGAATGTGTTGGGCTCAGTGTCGATGAATGCCCCAGAGCCTGAGAAGAAATTCGAGAAATGGCTGCGCTTGATGGTGCCAACCAGTTTGCTTTCGTAGACCTTGCGAGGGGCAGCATTCTTGGAGACGTATTTGCTCATCAGCTTCAATTCGGTGAGCTTCACCAGCAAATTGATAGCCAGGACAGTCTTCCCGGTGCCCGGCCCACCTTCGATGATCATCACCTTTGGTGCTTGGTCCGAGGCCTCGCTTGCCGCCGCCAGCGCCGACTCAAAAATTGCTTTCTGATCGTCAATCAATACGAACTCGGGTTTGCCTTTCATCAACCCCCCGAGGGCTTCGGCTAGCGCCTTGGATGGGCGAATTTTTCCTTCGGACAGCTCGTACAGCACCTCTTTGTTGTCGCCATGGCTTATATGCTTTTTCAGAAAGTTTCTGAGTTTACTGAGCTCTTCCGGGCCTTTCAGAAACAGCGGAGCCTTGCTGATGTGGGGCTCATAGTGGGCTGAATCTATGACCCCGTCGCTGACGTAGTTATGGAGATAGGCGCACGGACGGATTTCGATGCTTTTGTCATACACCGCCTCGTTGAAGCCTTCCAACAGCGCTGCATATGACCACACCTGATAGGACGGGTGAATGGTCTCAATGAGGCCGCCACCCAATGCTGTTTTGACGATGGCATCCTTGGTAGTGGCGTTGGCCTTACTCCATTGCTTCAGCTCGATCAGTACGGCCTTTTTTGCCTGGTTTTCGTCGCGACCGGTGAGTAGAAAGTCGATTCGCTTCGACGACTGCGGGATGTGCAATTCGATGGCCAGGCCTGCATCGCTCGGCAGGCCTTCATCTCTAAGGACCTTGGCCATGTACGTCAGGGACCCTTGCCACGACCTGATTTCCGAGGAGCCGACGTTCTTGCCGGTAGCTTCCTTGTAGTGCCTGAGGATCACCTCCTCAATGTCATCGTTATCGTTGTCTTTAAGAAATTGCTGTTTGGTCGCAGCGTAAACGATCACGGTTTGTCCTTAGGTGCGTGTTGGTCAGAGTCGGTCGTACTTTTTGCTGGTGCTTCTGGCTTTATCTACCGGGTACTTCTGGTCATTCGAGGCGAGTTTTTGTGTCACCGCCTCGTTGAGGTCAATGCCAAGTACGCTGCTCAGGCGAACCAGGTACATCAGAACATCCGCCAGCTCATCCTTGATGGCTTGGCCGATTTCGGGATCTGTTGCGGAGGAGATCGAATCCGCATCGCTCATCCATTGGAAAATCTCGCAGAGCTCACCTACCTCGCCAGTGAGAGCCAGGATGAGATTTTTGGGGGAGTGGAACTGCTGCCAGTCGCGATCATCTGCGAACCGCTGGAGCGATGCGGCAAGCTTCACTACGTCAACCAGTGGCGCTGATGAACTGTCTGAGTGACTCACGGGCTTATCTCTTGGGTATCGGTGAGGGGCTGAATCAGGTGTAGGAAATCCGGTCTTGGATTGTAAGGGTTTTCGCTGTATGAGCAGATTTTTTGTGTTTTCTCTCTCACGTGCGGTCTGCCGGCGGAACTCCTTGTCGGCGTTCTTGCTTTGGGCGTGGGGAATTGTTCCGTCAAAAAACAAGTCTTCCACTGCTTGTCGGTGGGCGTAGCTCGGTTAACCGCAATAACGATTATGCCCAGCGAACAGCGGCCTTTTCTTCGCCCTCATAGCGTGTGCAGATAGAGCGGCAGTGCGTTCCTGTGGTTGGCACTTTCCAATTGCCGCCTGTTTGCTAAGCAGTCGCTCACCTAGCTTTGCGAGGTCGGCAGACTCCAATCGTGAGGCGGCAGGTGACAATCTGCGCAGTTTCTGGCCTTACACGTGGGGACACAGCAGCAGTGTCGTTGCTACCTAGAGTAACGATGCGGCGCATGGTGGCCGAGCTAGATTTCTTGCGGGCTTCCCTAGCTATCCACCGCCAATCCCCCACAGATTCAGCTGCTTGTTGCGGGCGATGGTAAAACGCTACCATTGGATTCATGCGGTGTTCCCGTTTTGGGAATTTATGCGATTGACGCGCGTTCGAAAGGGATTTATATTGATCCCAAATTGGGAACATTACTATGCATCTGGTTGGCAAGGACATACTCGATAGGCTGAGAGGGCGTGGACCAGAAATTGACACGTGGGTCAGCGCGTGGGTTGCTGAAATTATCCATGCGGTGTGGACGCAGGAATCTGATCTATTTGACCAGTTTCCCTCGGCAAAAGAGCGGAAGTCCGGTGTTTTTATTTTTGAAGTGAATTTAGCAAAGTGCTGGTTAGAGGTGAAAATTTTGTTTCCTCAAAAAATAGCCCTCATAACCGCGCTATTAGGTGCAGAAGAAATTGATGGACACTAAGGTCATAAAAACAGAAGAACAGCATCGAGCTTATCTGAGTGAAGTGGATAGGTTGATGTCAATGATGCCTAAGCCTGGTTCTTCAGAAAGTAATCGCCTTGAGGTTCTGATTCTTCTTATTGAAGATTATGAGAGTAAAAAACATCCGATAGATGCCCCTGACCCAATCGATGCAATTCTGTTTAGGATGCACGAGAGAAATTTAAAGCAAGCAGATCTGATTCCTTACTTTGGCACTAGAAGTAGGGTTTCGGAAGTTCTGGGTCGCAAACGTCCCCTGACTGTTCCTATGATAAAGGCTCTCTCGGTCGGATTGGGGATTTCGGCAGAGACCTTACTTGGGTTATCCCATACAGAAGAAAAGAAATCGACCGACGAAGTTGACTGGTCTAGATTCCCAGTGAAAGAGATGGTTGCTAGGGGATGGATTGATAAAGCTATAGGGAAGGCCTCCAAAACTACTGAGGAAACGCTTCGGGAGTTCGTGTCCCTTATAGGATGGCAGTTCGGTGAGGCTGCATTCAGGCGTACACCATTGGGTGATGCATACTCACCGACTACGAAATATTCTCTGTATGTATGGCTTCTTAGGGTTATTCAACGTGCTAGAGAGAGTAGTCATCTTTTAGGTACATTTGACCAGAGTAAGCTGTCGAATTCATTTTTGAAGGATTTGGCCCAGTTGAGTTGGTTTGAGAATGGACCTCTCCTAGCAATCGAGTTTCTTAAGAAGCATGGAATAGCAGTGATAATTGAACCTCATCTGAAGGGTACCATGTTAGATGGTGCTGCGTTGAAAGATGTAGATGGAACTCCTGTTATAGGCTTGACGCTTAGGCACGATCGGTTAGATAACTTCTGGTTCACGTTGCTTCACGAAGTTGCTCATATATGGAAGCATATTGGTAATGAAGAGGCTTTCCTAGATGACTTAGATGCTTCTTCAGAAGATAGAAGAGAGTCGGAAGCAAATCGAATAGCGAGAGAAGCTTGTATACCTAGGGTTACTTGGAAGCGCTCTGGCGCCTACTTAGATCCCAGCAGGGAAAACATAGATAAATTATCCAGAGAGCTAAAGATACATCCTGCTATTATTGCAGGCAGAATCCAGCGAGAGAGAGAAAACTACCAGTTGTTTTCTGATTTGTTGGGGCGTGGCGAAGTTAGAAAAATGCTTTCTAATAATCTTAATGGTGAGTTATGAAACTTATTTACGTCCCAATTTTGAAAGCTAAACCTGGTGAACTCACTGCTCTTGCCGAGCTAAAAAAGTTTGCGGCAGAAAAAATTGTACCTTGGTTCGATATTTCACCAATTAACGATGATAAGTTAGAAAAGCTTAGCGGTCAGCTGTTTCCTCCGATCGAATCCTATTTGAGTGGTATTGCTGCAGAGATCTCCACTGTTTGGAAAGGTCGTCAAATTTTCTTAGATATGCCAAAGTGGTCTACTAATGCTCAAACAGAGGGTGGGGAGCATGTTATTCCATTTCTACGAAACCAGCTGGAATCGTTTCGCGTTAAAACAAATCTAGTTGTCGATTATGTTCGATGGGATGATCCTGTATACGTTAATGCGCTTCGTGGAGCTCGCCTATCCTCAGCGTGTGATTTTGTTCTGCGTCTTGTTATGGATTCAGATACCGTGGAGGAACTCTCTGAAGAGGATTTTGTATTAGAACGTCTGAATGAGATAACTGATACTTTGGACCTTGATCCAGTCCTTGTCATGGTTATGATCGACTTTGGAGACGTATCCTCCCAAAAGCACACTGTTCCTGATATTGTGTCTAAGTCGGAAAAGGCGATAGCTTTGTTGAAAAGAGTTGGATTTAATAATTTTAGAGTGGCGGGCTGTTCGCTTCCTGCTTTTATATCTACGGCGATTAAGGATCAAAATAGCACTGGCTTGGTTCTTCGCAAAGAGATGTCTGCATGGAGAACTTTGGTTGTACAGCCGGGATTCGAGTCGCTAGGTTTTAGCGATTATGGCATCCGCGGTCCCAATTCTAAAGAGACAGGTGGGCCGTCGAATGCGAACGGAAAAATTCGTTATACCATTCAGGAAGAGATGTTCATCGCTAGAGGTTACCCTCTGACAGAGGGGCTCAAAGGTGCTCAGCATCAGGGGCTTGCAAGGTTAGTTATTGCATCAGGTCACTGGGCTACAGAAAAGTTCAGTTGGGGTGACAATGAGATTTATCGTTGTAGTAAGGGTGAATTTTCGGGGACGTCTTCAGATTGGATCTCTATTGACACCAACCACCATATACACTCGGTTGTGCATGAGGTAATAGAGTATAAAGAACTTGTTGCTGCAAAGCATGCAAGGCAGTTTGTATGAAGCTGTTGTTTTAATTTGCTTTTAATTGGCCGTTCAGGTGATTAGCTGAAATAGCATGTTACAGCTTTTCGTGCATGAAGTATCTTCAGTGATTTAGGTTTCGTATTTTAGCCAATCGCGGATATGGTTAGTGCGGGGTAGGTATGCATACGATATGTAGTGATTTCAATTAGTTTGTAATTAGTACAACAAATTAGAATGATTGTAAATTTCTGAGCTATGAAAAATGGGATTACTTGCAAGTAAATATCGTGCGCTACAACCTACCTTTGAGTATCTGACAGATAAAGTTGTGCTTGCTCAAGCCTGGAAAAAGGCGCATCAGTATATTCGGTCGACGAATTGGTACGCTGACAACTTTGAGCTCGATAGGTCTGCACTAGATCTAGATGAACGTCTCAATCATTGGATTGCAGAATTAAAGAGCCCTGAATTTTCTTTCGACGCATTACGGCTAGTGCCTGCGCCTAAAGCTGAGCGTTGGGCTTTTATTAAGGCTCAAGATCTAAATGTATTAGATATGGTGTTGCACGATTGGACTTTTGATGCATCAGAAACTTATACTCATAGATGGTCTCCCGAGGCAAAAAAACCGAAACCACTTAGACCTTTAGCCCATGTTTCCATTCGTGATCAATGCTTACTGATGGCACTCATGATGTGCTTGGTAAATAAGGTCGAATCTAGTCAAGGTAATGCGGCTACACCTCTAAATGAAGTCCACCAGAAAAAAATAGTGAATTATGGTAATCGCCTCTATTGTCAATTCAAGGACTCTGATGCGACATTCGCATGGGGTAACAGTACGAGCTATAGTAAGTACTTTTCGGATTACCAAAAATTCCTTGCCAGGCCTTTATATTTTGGAGCGGAGGCGCTGCAGCAGAAGCACAAGGGGCAACAAGTCTTTGAAGTTCATTTAGATATAGCTAAGTTTTACGATAATATAGATCGTAACAAGTTAGTGTCTGGTATTCGAGACCTGTGTGATAACAATCAAGATCCGATCGTTGAGCGGTTGCTAGAAAGCCTTGTTAGTTGGAAGTGGGACGCAGCTAGTCCAGCTATTTATGAAGAAGTATGCAAAAGTGATCAAGAAAATATTCCAAGTGGGATCCCGCAGGGCTTGGTTGTGGGTGGTTTTCTAGCGAATATTTATCTTTTGAATTTTGATGAGGTAGCTCAGGTTCTAATAGGTCAAGATCTTTCGGATAAAATCCGTCTTGTAGATTACTGTCGCTATGTCGACGATATGAGATTGATTCTGTTAGTGGACGACGGTATTCGTTCGGAAGAAATTAGGTCTGTGATTGATGAAAAGATAGGTTGCTATCTTCTAGCGCTTGGCCTGAAATTCAATCATGATAAGACTAAAGTAGAGAAGTTTATATATAAGCGTTCTGGAATTTCTACGAAACTTAAGGATATTCAAAGCAAGGTCAGCGGCCCGTTATCTGCCTCGGAAGTAGATGAGCAGCTTGGTCATCTGGAGGGACTGATTGGTCTGGCGGACAGTCTGCGAGACTCCCAAACTGATCAGGATAACACCAACCCGCTTGCAATTATCGAAGCGCCTAGTAATGACGTTCGTGATGACACGCTGTTACGATTTTCGGCTAATAAGATTCATTCCTTGTTGAAGCAAAAGCGAAGTTTTTTTTCGCAAGAACTAGATGAAAATGGTAACCCTAAACCAGGAACCTGGGATTACCTACAGGAAAGGATGGCCCGAAAATTTATTTCATGTTGGAGTAAAGATCCATCTTTAACTCTTTTGTTGAAAAAAGGATTAGAACTATTTCCAGATAAGCGAGTCCTGAAGCCTGTGTTGGGTCAGCTAATGTCGGTCGCTCAGCGTGAGGCTGAAGTCCACCAACAGCAAGTTGCTCAATATTGTTTGGGGGAGATTTTTCGTCATGCGGCAACAGTAATACACACAAAAGATAAATGGACATTTCCAGCGCATGCTGACACAAATGGTTTTTTTGAGCACCTGCAAAATCTAGCGGTAAATATCATTTCTTCTTCGTCTGCTCATAAAAATCTTATTGATCAGGCAATGTTTTATTGCTTGGTTAGAAATGACTCTCCCTTAGATCAAGATACAAGTAGTGATGATTTTAATGTCATTACAAAGATGATGAAGGGATATCGTAATATTTCAGCAAAAATGAGTGCCGCCGATTTTGTGGCAAATGCACTTCTATCCTATCAGTTGTCGTGTGATAAGGGATTGGTTGTTCGTGCTGTCAGTTGTTTGCTAGAAAAGGCTTTTGCAAAGGTTTTTCCTTTGCCTGCCGGTAGTCTATGTAGATTAGATGTAAAAATATTTTGCAAAAAAATAGCTGTTGAGTCACCAGCTTTTTTGTCTGCCTTAGCTGATTATGCGAAAAATAACGATTGCCGTTGGATATCTGAATGCAAAGACGTTATGGAAAAGGCCGGCCTATTTCAGTTGGCCATTACCGGCGACCTTAACCGTTTTAATGGAAAGCCTATTTCATTACTTGGGGTTGTCAAAAGGTCAGATAATCCGTTTGCACATGAGAATTCCGCTCTTGCTTTGTTGCAGGCGTTGCTGAGTGGTGGTGACTTCGATTGTGAATTGGATTCTTTAACTGAATATTCGTTAGATCTCATTTCTAATATTGATCTAGGGAAGTGTACGATAACATGCTCAAACTGGGGCAAGATTCAGTCGTTGGATGTTCGATTCAGTATCGTGATTGACTTCGATGAAGATCCGATATTTCCTTTGCCGGAATGGATCGAGGAAAATCACAAGCCTCTATACAGGTTAGGCATCTTCCTCCGTAGTTGCTTAATGGGAAATGTTGACTGGTCTTCAATGAGCTCTGCTGACTCAAGTCAGGCTCGATATATAGGTTTGAGATCGAGTTTTGTGAAGCGTCAGTTAGGCATGATGCACTCTCCTGAAGCTTTGAATGGTGAGACGGCACCTATGTCTAACTGGGTTTCCAGTCTTTTGTTTGCTTTACTGCAATGGCCGGGAACCAATTTGCACGAGGGGAATTATGAATGGCCAAAAATTTGGGATATTAAATCCCTTCAGAAATTAACAATTGAGCGCTTGAGGTATCAGAAGAAACTATTCTGTACGATGACAGGTATTCCTGCATATGTAGAAAGATTTAGCTTTGATTGGCAGAAAGACAAGAAGTCACTAAAGGTTGTTATGGTCCAATCTTTGTTGCCATTGAAGGGCGACTTCCAAGAGCATGGGCTTATGTTGGATACACCAAAATATAGGTCCAGACACCGTAGGCACATAGCTTCTGTTGCTGAGTTAATTTTACACAAAGCTCATAGTCAGCGTAGTATTGATGATCTTAACTACAAAGATAGTAGTATAGATCTTATAATTTGGCCAGAATTATCAGTTAGTGAACAAGATGTTGATATTTTGCATCAGCTCGCGAATAAAACTGGGGCAATGATCTTTACAGGTTTAACTTTTATGAAGCTTCATGGGGTGGAGGGGCCTAATAATGTAGCAAAATGGCTCATACCTCAAAAGCTTTCAGCGGGTAAGAAATTTATAAGTAGGCTTCAAGGTAAGTTTAATATGATGAAGGACGAAGTAGGCAAGGTGAAACCTTGGCGTCCTTATCAGCTGTTAATTGAGTTAGTTCACCCGGCTTTTCCGAAGGATAAAGGATTTACGCTCTCGGGGTCAGTATGCTACGATGCTACTGATATAAAGATTAGTGCTGACTTGAAAGATAAGTCGGATGCATACTTGGTCGTTGCATTGAATCAAGATGTGACCACATTTGACTCAATGGTGGATGCTTTGTATTATCATATGTACCAGCATGTTGCGCTGGTTAATACTGGAGAGTTTGGCGGTTCGGTTGCAAAGGCGCCATATAAAGAGCGCTATGATAAACTTGTAACTCATGTTCATGGTTCTAATCAAGTGTCGATATCTTCTTTTGAAATGAACATGTTTGATTTTCGCAGCGTTGGGTCTAGTTATAGGTCTGGTAAAAAGGTAAAAACTAAACCTGCAGGGTGAGCTGGCTTGTTATAGGATGTTTTTAAAGGCGTTTTGTTTTTCAAGGCGCTTTACTATTAATCTGATGGTGATTTTATAGTAATTCCAAGTGGCTTCGCTTCGGCCATTTCTTTTGTTTGCAAGAAACCAAGCAATATGTTTGCGTTTCCAGGCCCATGGATTATCTCTACTCCACCGCTCAGCGATTGCTGCTTGAATTGTCTTCGCCTGGCAAATGTGGCGTTGGCGGGTGGAGTAAGAACCGGTCAAAACGCTTGCCAGGAATAGGTCCATGTCGAATGGCTTACTCATGCGCGCCCTCCAATGTAGGCAGCTACCACATCGACTCGACCGTGCCCCAGTTCATAGCTGATTTGCCTTCGTGCCTCACGATTAAGGTTCTTATCTACGAGGTAATACTGGCCTCCGTTGATAGGGGCACGGTGTTGGGTGATTTGTTCATAGCGCTCACATGCGTATGCCGCTCGCAGCTCATGGAAGCCTTTTAGGTTGTGTGCATGCAGGATGCACCGCACAGGGCGGATGATTTTTTGCAGAAAATTCAGATAGCTTTCGTGTGGCGCAATTAGGTTGTGGCTACCAGCAGGCGACACCTGCCGTGCAAACCCAAGCGCACCTTGAATATGGTCGTCCACCGCAATCCAACGCGGTGCCGAAGCGCCGGAACGACCGCCTTTGGTGCCATCCTGAATATTAATTCTGCCTAGGTCGTTAGCCTCACGGGTTAGCCGTGGCAGGTCAGCCAAGATGGTCTCACGCAGGCGCATGCCTGTGGCTCGCGCCAACAATACGATCGCGGCGGCCCGTCTCTGGTCGCGACTGCAAAGCGCATCGACGATCTGCTCAACCTGTTTGCGATTCTGGCCCTGAGGGACTGCGTGACGAACCCCGCTGCGCTGCATACCCAATGCCTTGCTCGGACTTGGCAGTTTCACATGGTGATCACCGCGAAGCGCTGCCATGGTCCTGTTAACGCTGGATAGGCGGTTTTGCGCGGTGCTGACGGCGAGATCACCACGCCTAACAATGTCGCGCAGATACGCCGCATAGTCGGCCAATACCTTTCGATCAATCTGCCGTGCATCATTGATACCGGGCCCCTGTTCGGAGCGGCACCACTTAACGAATGACTGCCACCGATCACAGTGTGCCTTCACAGTGCCGTAGTGGCCGCCGCCGAACATGTCTTTCAGCGCCTGCGGTCCTGCGTAGCTCAATTGTCTGCCGTAACCGAAATTACGACCATCGCGTCTACCCACCAATGCCATATCGGTCACCTCATCTGCCGTTCTCCGGTCCTCGCCCCACGTCATCCCGCCAAGAATGTTGAGTGTTATCAGGGATCAAGGCCCCTGCGACCTGTGGGGGAACGTCCACTACGCAGGACTGGCGGCTCCTTACGTCCGGGAGCAAGGGCATCTCATGATCTGGCCTCCTGAGCACCGTTACCGGTGGGCGGGTGGAGGCAGCATTGGCTGACGAGACCAGCGCCTGAAGATCCTGAGTCAGGTGCAAGCAGCAATGCGATGACCGGGGCATGCCTGACTGTCAGTCAGGTGCAGTCCATTCCCTGGTCTGCGGCACCATCATCTACAGCGCTGTTGCTGGTGACATCGGCGTTTGTCACGCCGATTGTCACGAGGGGGATTGCCGCAAAGCCATATGCGATCAGGGCTGCAGCAGTGTTAGAAGTGCCCGTCTCTTTCCAGAAGAAAGAGACGGGCACAGGTTGGCGCAAGATTCGGCCAAGCGGATAGGTTGCTGCAGGGCAGCGCAATAGGAAGTGTCGTCTGGCGCACGAAGGCCATGAAATGTAGTTGGCATCCATCACCGGGGAGGTGACCGGGCGAGCTGCCGGATGCGAATCGCCCTTGGGGAGAACCACCGCGGGAGCGGCGTGACCTTTAAGGTTCGGGTCACCTGGGGTGCTGTCATCGACAGCGCTTGCACGGCCAGTTCTACGCCTGTGGATAAACCCGGTCAAGGGCCGAGATTCAGCGCTCTTGTGGACGTGAAAAGCGGTTATCCATCGGTGGAATTCCGTGGTAAATCCCGGACAACGTCGTGGCTTTTAGCTCTTCAAAGTAAGGTCCATCCAAACAGGGCGGCTTTGCAGCCCTGTTTGGATGGACCCGCGCTGAGAAGCGGATAAGCGAGGCTGCTCGCCCTGAATATTGAACGCTCAGTTGTTGTTGCTGCCGTTGTTGCGCCTGCATAGCGCTAGCGTATCGGCACCACGTTCTTGTCTCTGACTTGGCCGTATGCTGAGGCGAGCAGGCTGCCGGTGGCGGCTTTCTGGATGTACTCACTCCACCAGGCCATCATCGGGCGCCGGCGCTCGATGTAGTCGGCTCGGTTGTAGGCGCTCCGCACCTCATCCTTGTCGACATGCGCCAGGGCGACTTCGATGAGCTCAGGATCCCAGCCATGTTCATTCAAGATAGTGCTGGCCATCGAGCGCATGCCGTGGCTGACCAACCGATCCTGGAACCCCATGCGTTTCAACGCCATGTTGGCCGTTTGACTATTGGCGTGGGTGCGTGGGTTTCTGTCTGCCGGGAAGACGTATTCGCGATGGCCGCTGTGAGTCTTCAGTGACTCCAACAGTGCGACAGCGTGATCACTCAACGGAATGCTGTGTGGGCGGCGCTTCTTCATCCGCTCCGCCGGGATAGTCCAGACACGCCTTTCAAAGTCGATGTCTGACCAGCGAGTAGTTGCCGCCTCGGCAGGGCGAGTCATCGTGTGCAATTGCCATTCGATCAGGCAGCGGGTCGTGCGTTTGATGCTGGCGTTTGCGATCTCCATCATGAGTTCGGGGAGCTCTTCTGGCGGAAGTGCAGCCATGTTCTCTTTCTTGGGCTTCTTGAATACAGCCCTGATGCCGCTGAGCGGGTTGGCGAAGATCAGGCCGGAGTTTACGCCGTAGGTCATGATCTCGTTTAGCCGCTGGCTGAGACGTTTGACTGTCTCCAGGCTGCCTTTCGCTTCGATTGGACGAAGCAATGCGATCACCATCGGCGCGGTGATCTTCGCGAGTGGTGTCGTCTTCAAATCGGGGAACACGTGCAGCGTGAGCGACCGCCAGATGTCCTCGGCGTAGGCCGGGGTCACCGAGTCTTTCTTGAGCTCGAACCAGGCGGTGGCCACGTTCTCGAAGGTGTGTTCAGTTTCTGCGCGCTTGGCTTCATTCAACGTATTGCGCTGCACCTTCGGGTCGATGCCTTGGGCGAGCAACTCGCGTGCATCGACTGCCTTCTTTCGTGCATTCGCCAGTGACAGTTCGGGATAGGTCCCGAAGCCGATGTTGATGCGCTTCTTGGTCACCGGTTCGCGGTAGTTGAAATTCCACAGCAACGAGCCATTGCTGCGTACGCGGAGCTGCAAACCGTCACCGTCCGTGAGGACATAATCCTTGGACGCGGGTTTGACTCCCTTGAGTTGTCGATCGGAGAGGCGGAGGTTTTGAGCAGGCATGAGATTGTCCTCAGGCACTGATTCGGTATTCCAAAGATTAGCACCGGATGAGGTGGAATACCGCTTGGAATACCCGAATGGCTGGAACTCAAAAACTCTCAAAAGACCGCAAAAGCGCTGGAAGCCGCGTATTTGCTGGCTCGCAGGCACAAAAAAAGACGTCCGTGGACGTCTTTGATTGATCATTTGGTGGAGCCGGGGGGATTTGAACCCCCGTCCGCCAGTACTCCGCTGTCGGTACTACATGCGTAGCCGTGTCTATTAAGTTAACCCTCAGCGACCCGACGGGCAGGGTGCTTTGGGCGAGTTGTGTAAGTTTTAGCCGCTTCGTCCACAACGTACTGCACGGCGATTCCGTTCTATATGACAATCACTTCGGGTTTACGGACATCCCCTAATGATTGCTGGACCCGAAGGTACCAGAAGCTCAGGATCTAAGGCTGCTTACGCAGCGATAGCGAATTCCTGGCCGTATTTATCGTCATTGGCAACTATAGAAGTTGCAACAGTGGATTTACGAGTTCTGTTACCAACTCGGCATGCACCTAGAGTTTCGCAACCAGCGTCGAATCCTAAACGGCCCCGAACCTGTCGCTCCGTGGATCGGTTGGAGAGACAGGCGTGTGCAGTGTACGCCAATCCGCCTGCGAGGCCAACCCGAAGGTTGGCCTGTGGCGGTCAGGAGTTCTTGCCGTCCTTGCTGACCTTCTGGATCTCTTGCAGCATCTGGGTGGTATCGGTCACGCATTTTTTGGTGGCCGCTTCCGTCTTCTCGTCGCGATTGGCTTTGGCTTGCTGGAGAGTGTTCGCGAGCCGGCCTTCCAGGTCAGAACCCTGGACTTGGGTTTTGGCGTTCTCGAGGGTGGTGATGTTGGTGTCGCAGAGATTGTCGGTGCCGCCGGCGGCAAACGAAGACGACGCCATCATGGAGGCAGTGACGAACAGGCCTAGCAGTACAGAGCGTTTCATGTGTCTCTCCTTGAACTGTGGCGCAGGCTACGCTGGCCATCAGGACGGCTACCAGTTAGGGAAAGGTCCCGCTTTTGCGGGACTTATCCTGTGGACTGCGGCCGGGCGCCAGGGTTCTATTTTTCTTCAGGTGGCCCTCGGCTGGGTGACTCGATCCACCAGGTAGACCAGCCCGTGGTAGTCGATGGTGCCGTGCTGCGTCAGGCCGATCTCACAGGTGCGGCTGGTGGAGATGCCTTCGCTGCAATGTTGGACGGCGTCCTTGAGGGTGCGCAGCGAGTGGGCGTTGAGTTCCGGCGTGGTGAAGCCTTTGTCGCCGGCGAAGCCGCAGCAGTGGATGCCTTCGGGGATGACCACGTTCGTGCTGCACTGGCGCGCCAGGTCGATCAACGCCTGGCTTTCGCCCAGGTGCTGGGTGCTGCAGGTCACGTGCACGGCGATAGGCGCTTCTTGCGGGGTGAAGTCCAGGCGATCCATCAAATGGGTGCGGATGAAGCGCACCGGGTCGTACAAATCCAAACGCGTTTCGCCCAGGTCTTGGACCAGTCGCAAGGTGCAGGGGCTGGTGTCGCAATAGATGGGGTCGAGTCCGCCGCGGCTGGCGTGCAGCAGGGCGGCGATCAGTTCCTGGCGTTTGTGTTCGGCTTGTTCGGCGTAGCCTTTGGAGGCGAAGGGTTGGCCGCAGCACAGGTTGTCCTGATTGTCGGGAATGACCACTTGATAACCGGCTTTTTCCAGCAGGCTCTGGGTCTTGTCGTACAGCGACGCCTGCTCTTTATCCCCCGCCGCCGGGCCCATGACCCGTGACACGCAGGCCGCCAGGTAGACTACGCGCGGGCGTTGGTCCGCCACGGCTGGGGTGAAGCGGATGGCCTTTTCTGGCTGGGGCATGGCGTTGGTCCATTGTGGCACCTGGCCCTTGGACAGCCGTGACAGGGTGGCCGACAGTTTTGCCAGGCGCGGTGCGCCCAGCAGCATGCGGGCGCCGTTGGCGACGTGCAGGGTGAAGCGCAGGCCTTGCAGTGTGGTAGCGAAGTTTCCTTCGACCCAAGTGGCGGTTTTCGTACGCGTGGCGTCGCGGCTGCGCAGTTTTTTCACCAGCTCACCGGTGTTGATGCCTACCGGGCAGCGTTGAGCGCACAGGCCCGTGGCCGCGCAGGTGTCGATGCCCTGGTATTGATAGGCCTGTTCCAGTTCGGTGGTGTCGGTGCCTGCGCGTTTTTTCGCCTGGATGTCGCGCCAGATGACGATGCGTTGGCGCGGGCTCAAGGTCAGGTCCTTGGAGGGGCACACCGGTTCGCAGAAGCCGCATTCGATGCACTTGTCCACGATCTCGTCGGCGGCCGGCAGCGGCTTGAGGTGCTTGAGGTGGATCTGCGGGTCTTCGCTGAGGACCACGTCCGGGTTGAGGATCCCGTTGGGGTCGAGCAGGCGCTTGAGTTGCCACATCAGTTGGTAGGCATCGCTGCCCCATTCCAGTTCGACGAACGGCGCCATGTTGCGTCCGGTGCCGTGTTCGGCTTTCAGCGAGCCGCCGAACTCCACCGCCACCAGTTGCGCGACGTCGTCCATGAACGCCTGGTAGCGTGCGACTTCTTCGGCGCTGTTGAAGCCTTGGGTGAAGACGAAGTGCAGATTGCCTTCCAGTGCATGTCCGAAAAGGATCGCTTCGTCGTAGTGATGTTTGTCGAACAGTTCGATCAGGCGGTTCACGCCTATGGCGAGTTGTTCCACCGGAAAGGTCACGTCTTCGATGATCACCGTGGTGCCGGTTTTGCGAACCGCACCCACGGCGGGAAAGGTGTCTTTGCGGATCGCCCAGAGCCGGGCGTTTTCCCGTGGGTCTTCGGTAAAGTCGACCTGTTTTTCCACCGGGAAGCCGGCCAGCGAAGCCATGATCCGGGCCAGTTGCTCTTGCAGCAGGGATGAAGACGCCGCGCGGGATTCGATCAGCAGGGCGCAGGCATTCGTCGACAGTTGTTGTACGAAATCCGGCATGCCCGGCTTGTCCTGCACCGAGCGCAGACTGCGGCGGTCGAGCAATTCCACGGCTGACACCGGCTGGCTTTTCAGTACGGTGACCGCGTTGCAGCAGGTTTCCACGTCGGGAAACACAATCAGTGCCGAGGCTTTGTGCGGATGGTCGATCACGGTGTTGTAGGTCACCGCGCTGATGAAGCCGAGGGTGCCTTCAGAGCCCACCAGCAGATGGCTCAAGATATCCACAGGTTCATCAAAATCCACCAGGGCGTTGAGTGACAGCCCGGTGGTATTTTTCAGACGGTATTTGTGGCGAATTCGTGCGGCCAGTTCGGTGTTGTCGCGGGTCTCGCGGCCCAGGGTCGCCAGGCGCTCCAGCAAGTCACCGTGGCTGGTGCGAAACGCCGCGACGCTGACCGCGTCTTCGGTGTCGAGGCGGGTGCCATCGGCCAGCACCAAGCGAATGCCGGCCAGCGTGTGATAGGTGTTTTGCGCCGTGCCGCAGCACATGCCGCTGGCGTTGTTGGCCACGATGCCGCCGATCTTGCAGGCGTTTATCGAGGCCGGGTCAGGGCCGATCTTGCGCCCGAACTGGGCCAGCCAGGCGTTGGCCTGGGCGCCGATCACGCCGGGTTGCAAGCGGATCTGCGCGCCTTGCCCGCGGATCTCCCGGGCGTTCCAGTTATCCCCCAGCACGATCAGCACCGAGTCGCTGATGGCCTGGCCAGACAAGCTGGTGCCGGCCGCGCGGAAGGTGACGGGCACTTGGTCGCGCTGGGCAAGTTGCAGCAGGGCGACCACTTCATCTTCGCTTTCGACCCGCACCACCAGTTTCGGAATCAGCCGATAGAAACTGGCGTCGGTGCCGAAGGCCAAGGTCGACAGAGGGTCGTCGAAACGGCGCTTTTGCGGGATCAGTTGCTGGACGTCATGTAGGAAAGCGGCAGGAAGCGTCATTGGTCCTCCAGGATCAAGACCACCAGATCCTTCGGACCGTGGGCGCCATAGGCGAGTACTTGTTCGATGTCGGCGGTTTTCGACGGGCCCGACACCAGCAGGGCGTTGGTGGGCATGCCTTGGGCCCAGGCGAATTCTTGTTGCACTTCATAGAAGTTGTCGCGGATCTGGCTGGCCTTGAGCAGGGCGAAATGCACCGGCGGCACCAGGCTCATCAGGCGTGGCTCTTCCCGTGTCGGCCAGAGGATCAGGCTGCCGGTCGCGGCGATGGCGCCGAGGGTGCCGGTCAGGCTGGCGGGCGTGTCGTTGAACAGCTCGGCCTTCCATTCCTCGATCGGCCGGTCGTAGGCCTTGAGGGTTGGCAGGCCCGGATTGTTCGCCCAGAACTGTGTGATTGTTTGCCCGTGTGGCGTCGTCGGTGCGATCAGCAGGCTCGGCAGTTGGCGGTCGCGCAGCAGTTGCGCCAACAGGGCCGGCCAGTCTTCGCCCGTGGTCAGGTGGATTTCGGTGTGCACCGCCTCCATCAATTTGCGCAGCTGCGGGATGCGTTCTTCGCGGGTGTAGCGGTAGGTTTGCGTCACCAGGTCGACGTCGTAATTGTCGGCAACCGGCGTAGTGCCGGTCAGGCTGTTACGCAACTTGGCGAGGATGTTGGCCTTGGCGCTCATCGACGGTCTCCCGGGCGGTTCAGGTGTTCGCGCGCCAGGTCATGCAATGAGCGGGCGGCGGGTTGCGGGGCGCTGTGGTTTTGCGTCCAGGGGCCGACGTTGCTCGGCGTCAGGGCGCGCAGGCGCGTGGCGAGGAAACCGAACAGCCGATACAGCCGCGGCGAGCTGTTGAGCCTGGCCCAGGCGTTCCAGATGAAGCGTTCCTTGGCCGAGTATTTGCTGCCCTGGCCGCGCATCACCGGGTTCGGGCTGTCTGGCGCTTTGACGTTTTCTTCGCGCAGGCGCCGCAACAAGGCCGGGATCGGGATCTTCACCGGGCACACTTCTCCACAGGCACCGCACAGCGATGAGGCGCTGGGGTGGTCCGGCACCTTGGCCAGGCCGACCATGTGGGGCGTGATGATTTTTCCGATAGGCCCCGGGTAGACCTCGCCGTAGGCATGGCCGCCGATTCGGGTGTACACCGGGCAATGATTCATACAGGCGCCGCAGCGGATGCAGTTCAGGGTCTGGCGCAATTCGCTGTCGGCAAAGGCCTGGCTGCGACCATTGTCCAGCAGCACCAGGTGAACCTCCTGGGGGCCGTCCAGTTCTTCGGCCTTGCGCGGGCCGGAGATCATGTTGACGTAGGTGGTGATCGGTTGGCCGAGGGCCGAACGGGTCAGCAACGAGAGCAATGGCACGACATCGCGCAGGTTCTCCACCACTTTTTCGATGCCGGTCACGGCGATGTGCACCGGTGGAACGGTGGTGGACATCCGCCCGTTCCCTTCGTTTTCCACCAACAGCAGGGTGCCGGTTTCGGCCACGGCGAAGTTGACGCCTGATACGCCGATGTCGGCTTCGAAGAATTTCTGCCGCAACACCTTGCGACCGATCTGGATGAGTTGGTCAACGTCCTTGGTGTACTCCACGCCGAGTTTGTCGTGGAACAAGGACGCGACCTGACCGGCATTCTTGTGGATCGCCGGCATAATGATGTGTGAAGGCTTCTCGTGGTCGAGCTGGACGATGTACTCCCCCATGTCGGATTCGAGACATTCAATGTCCCGACCCTCGAGGAAATGGTTCATCTCCATTTCTTCGCTGACCATCGATTTGCCCTTGATCACTTGCCGCGCCTCGTGAGCGCGGATGATCGAGAGGACGATGCCGTTGGCTTCGTCCACCGTCTCCGCCCAGTGCACTGTCACACCGTTGCGGGTCAGGTTGGTTTCAAGTTGTTCGAGCAGGTCGGGCAACTTGGATAACGCACGGGCGCGGACGGCATTGCCCAGCACTCGCAGGTGTTCTCGTTCGTGGGCATCGCTGAAGGACGTTGCCCGCTTGGTCATCAGTGAATCCATCGCGCTGCGAAAGTTGCTTCGCAGTTGCGTGTCGTCCAAAGCCTTGTGGGCTCGGGCGCGGAAATCTTCCTGCACCTCTACGGTCGGGATCAGCGTCGGCGTGCTCATGCGCCACCTCCGGTTCGCTGCCAGAGGAAGCTCGCCAGGTGCTGTCCGCGTAACGCCGCCTGCTGTTTTTCCAGCGCGCCGTTGATGTTCATCAAGCAACCGCAGTCGGCGCTGACGACCTTGTGCGCGCCGGATTCCTTCAGCGCCCGGGTCTTGTCGGCCACCATCGCGCCGGAAATATCCGGCAGGCGTACGCTGAATGTTCCACCGAAACCGCAGCATTCACTTTCGTGGCTGTGTTCGACTCGCTCCACATTGTGCAGCTGCGCCAACAGGGCGCGGCCGTGCAGGTGGGTGTTCATTTCCCGTCGTGCCGAGCAGGAGGTGTGCAGGGCCACCTTCACCGGCTCGCCGCTGTCGTTCAATTGCACCTTGCAGACAAACAGCAGGAATTCAGCCAGCTCGTAGGTCCGCGCCGCCAGGGCCTGGACGTGTGCGAGCGTGTCGGGCTCATCCTTGAACAGGTCGCTGTAGTGCTCGCGCAGCATGCCGGCACAGGAACCCGACGGCACGACCACCGGATAATCTTCGGCAAACAGGGCCAGTTGCGCCCGCGCCACCGTGCGCGCCTGCTCGGTGTAGCCCGAGGTATAGGCCGGTTGCCCGCAGCAACTCTGCCCTTGCGGGTACTCCACCCGGATCCCTTCGCGTTCCAGCAAGTGGATCGCGTCCATCCCGGCTTCGGGGTAGAACAGGTCCACCACGCAGGTTCCGAACAGGTAGACCCGTTGCGGCTTCGCGCTGGGGTACTGCCGGGGTTCGGGCAGCGGCGGGGCGACACGGGTCGCGTTCGGCACAGCGTTGTAAAAAAGCTCGCTCATCAGGCGTGTCTCCGGGTGGTCCCGGTTATCCGTCCGCTGAGGCTGCTGAATATAGGGTTCGAAACTTTCAGCAGCCTTGCAGACCCGGTGTTCATTTGCGGACGCCGAATCGGGATTCGGCGTCGGTTCTTTCAGTATTGCCCGTAGGACTCAGTGCACCAGCATGCCGGTAAACCAGTAGGCCTGGGCCAGGGTGATCAGGCCGACGATCGTTGCAAAGAATAGGCTGTGTTTGAGGGTGAACCGGAACAGATCCGATTCCTTGCCCACCAGCCCGGTCGCTGCGCACGCCACGGCGATCGATTGCGGCGAGATCATCTTGCCGGTCACGCCACCACTGGTATTGGCTGCCACCAGCAAGGTGTCGTTGACGCCGAGTTGATGCGCAGTCGTGGCTTGCAGGGAGCTGAACAGTGCGTTGGACGAGGTGTCGGAACCGGTCAGGAATACTCCCAGCCAACCGAGGAAGGGCGAGAAGAACGGGAACGCCGCGCCGGTGCCGGCCAGCACCAGGGCCATGGTCGACGACATGCCCGAGTAGTTGGTGACGAAGGCGAATGCCAGGACCATGCCGATGGACAGGATTGGCCAGCGCAGCTCGAAGAAGGTCTCTTTTAAAGTGGTAAGACCAGTTTTGACGTTGATCTTCAGCACCAGCATCGAGATCAGTGCCGAGAAGAAAATCGCCGTGCCGGTGGCGGAAATCGGATCGAGCTTGAACACCGCTGGAATGGCCGTGGGGTTGACTACGATGGGCGCGACCTTGATCACCATCTGGTCCAGGTGCGGGATGGCGAAGTTGAATACCCAGCCGTACATCGAACCGCCCGCGGCGAACATCGCCTTGAACGGTTTCAGCGTCCAGATCGTGACCAGCACGGTCAGGATCAGGAACGGCGACCAGGCCTTGAAGATTTCCCCCAGGCTGTAGGGCGAAGCCACGGTGCTGCGGGGTTGACCGAAACCGCCTACGCTGGCGGTGACCGTTGCGCTGGACGTGGCGCCGGCAATCTGGGCACCCGCGGTGCGCTTGGGCTGCCAGACTTTCAGGAACAGGGTCAGCGCGATCAGGCTGGCGAGGGCCGAGGTGATGTCTGGCAGTTCCGGGCCGATGAAGTTGGACGTGAAGTATTGGGTGACGGCAAAGCTCAGGCCGGCCACCAGCGCAGCGGGCCAGGTCTCCCGCACGCCGCGCAGGCCATCCATCATGAACACCAGCCAGAACGGCACGAACAGCGACAGCAACGGCAGTTGGCGACCGGTCATGGCGCCGATCTTGAAAGCGTCGATGCCGGTGACCTGGCCGGCCACGATAATCGGGATGCCCAAGGCGCCGAACGCGACCGGGGCGGTGTTGGCGATCAGGCACAGGCCGGCGGCATACAGCGGGTTGAAGCCCAGGCCGACCAGCAGCGCGGCGGTGATCGCGACGGGCGCACCGAAACCGGCGGCGCCTTCCAGGAACGCGCCGAAGCAGAAGCCGATCAGCAGCACCTGGAGGCGTTGGTCATCGGTAATCGACAGCACCGAGCTGCGGATGACCTCGAACTGGCCGCTCTTGACCGTCAATTTGTACAGGAACACCGCGGCCACGATGATCCAGGCAATGGGCCACAAGCCGTAGGCAAAGCCATAGCCGGCGGCGGCGAAGGCCATGTCGGCGGGCATGTTGAAGGCAAATATCGCCACGGCGATGGCCAGGGCCAGGGTGATGCTGCCGGCCACGTGGCCCTTGAGGCGAAACACCGCCAGGGCCAGGAAGAAAAACACGATGGGAATGACGGCCGCGAGTGCGGACAAGCCGAGGCTGCCGAGCGGGCTGTAGAGCTGTTGCCAGGTTTGCATGTGGGTGGGCCCCTAATTGTTGTTGGTCAGGCACTGATCAGCGAAAGTGGATAATTGGTAATACCAATTTACAAACGCTGTCGGCTAGGGTAAAAGCCTTGGTTGTCGTGTGTCAATTTGCCGCCTGGAAACTTTCGTCGAATAAGCGGTGCAGATCGCATCTGATCTGTTCCGGCAAATGGCTTCTGAAGGGTGTGGACGAGGCCCGGATGGGCCAGAATAGAGAGCCCGGCGAGCCGTCGGGATCGTGGAGAGTGAGTTATGGGGTTTGATCAGATTCGTCAGCGCCGTTTGTCTGACGATATTGTCGAGCGGCTTGAGGGCATGATCCTCGAGGGTACGCTGAAGTCTGGCGAACGGCTGCCGGCCGAGCGGACCCTGGCCGAACAGTTCGGCGTGTCACGGCCTTCGCTGCGTGAAGCGATCCAGAAGCTGGCGGCCAAGGGTTTGCTGGTCAGCCGCCAGGGCGGCGGCAACTACGTCGTGGAATCATTGGGCTCGACGTTCAGTGACCCGCTGTTGCAACTGCTGGAAAGCAACCCCGACGCGCAGCGGGACCTGCTGGAATTTCGTCACACCCTGGAGGCCTCTTGTGCCTATTACGCCGCGCTGCGGGCCACGGACGTCGATCGCGAACGGCTGACGGCGGCCTTCGAAGCGCTGCAGGATTGCTATGCGCGGCACGAAGACGTGAGTCGGGCGGAGGAGGGGGCGGCGGATGCGCGGTTCCACCTGGCGATTGCCGAGGCCAGCCATAACGCGGTATTGCTGCACACTATCCGCGGCTTGTTCGACCTGCTCAAGCGCAATGTGGTGACCAACATCGGCGGCATGTACAAGCAGCGCAGTGAAACCCGCGACATGTTGATCAGCCAGCACCGGGAGCTGTACCAGGCGATCATGGACGGCCACGCCGAGCGGGCCCGGGAAGTGTCCAGCCGGCATATCCTGTATGTGCAGGAAGTCTTGGAAGAGGTGCGTCAGGAGGTGCAGCGAGTGGCACGGGCGGAGCGGCGCAAGGGCATGTAGGCCGCGGTCTCTCACTCAACCCAGGTGGGAGCGAGCCAGCTCGCGATAACGGTCTGCCTGGCGCATCGACGCCGAACGTGGCGCCGCTTTCGCGAGCAGGCTCGCTCCCACATGGATCTTCGGTGAACACGGGATAGGCGTACCGGGATCTGGTGTGGGCGCGAATGCGGTCTCAAGGCAAGAGAATCAGTCTTCCTTGCCCTTGTTGCGCACCGCACGCTGCAGCTCGCGACCGGCGTCGCGTTCGCGTTCGGTATCGCGCTTGTCGTATTCCTTCTTGCCCTTGCCCAGCGCAATTTCGCACTTGATCAGGTGCTTGCTCCAGTACAGCGACGTACAGACGCAGGTGTAGCCTTTTTGCTGCACCGAGGCGAAGAGCTTTTCCAGCTCGCGCTTGTTGAGCAGCAGCTTGCGCGAACGTACCGGATCGGCAATCACGTGGGTGCTGGCCGTGGTCAGCGGGGTGATGTGACTGCCCAGCAGCCAGGCTTCGCCGTCCTTGAGCAGCACGTAGCTGTCCACCAGCTGCGCCTTGCCGGCGCGAAGGCTCTTTACTTCCCAGCCGGCCAGGACCATGCCAGCCTCGAAACGCTGTTCGATGAAGTAATCGTGTCGCGCCTTTTTATTTTGCGCGATGGTCCCTGTGGGGTGTTTCTTCTGTTTAGCCATAGGGGCGGCATTATAGGCAGTTGCGTGCGTGTCGGCTACGGTGAAGCTGCATGCTTGAGCACCTTGAGTGAATCCCGGACAATGCGGCCTCTTTTTTGAACGCTTGGGCGTGATCACGATGTCGACAGACAAGGTTTCTGTCCACGGCAGTTGGGCTAGCCGCTGGGTCTTCATACTCGCCGCGACCGGTTCTGCGGTGGGGCTGGGTAGTATCTGGAAGTTTCCATACATGGTCGGGGTCTACGGGGGCGGCGCCTTCGTATTGATGTTCCTGGCGTGTATCGCGCTCATTGGCGCGCCGGTCATGCTCGCCGAGACCCTGATCGGTCGTCGCGCCCGGCAAAGCCCGGCCAACGCCCTGAAGGTCCTCGCCGTGGAAGCCGGGCACTCGACCAAATGGTCGTGGGGCGCCTTCGCCGGCATGATCACGGCGTTGTTGATCCTGTCGTTCTATAGCGTGGTCGGTGGCTGGTCGCTGGACTACATCATCGACATGGGGCGCGGGGATTTCCAGGGCGTCGCGCCAGACCAGGTCGGCGCGTATTTCGGCCAGGTGATCGCCGACCCCTGGCGGCTGACCCTCTGGCACACGATCTTCATGGTGCTGTCGGCCGTGGTGATTGCCAAGGGCGTGGTCGCCGGGCTGGAGCGCAGCCTGCGGATCATGATGCCGCTGCTGTTCGTGATGATCCTGGTGCTGCTGGGCTACAGCATGACCACCGGGCATTTCATGGAAGGCCTGCACTTCATGTTCGACTTCAAGCCGGAGAAAGTCCTGGACGGTTTGCTGCCGGCCATGGGGCACGCGTTCTTCTCCTTGAGCGTGGGGGTTGGCTCGATCATGATCTACGGCGCCTACATGCCCAAGAACGCCTCCCTCACCCGCACCGTCGTCGGCGTCGCGCTGCTGGATACCTTCGTGTCGCTGATGGCGGGCGTGGCGTTGTTTCCGATCGTGTTCGCGGCCGGCCTCAACCCCAGCGAAGGGCCGGGGTTGATGTTCGTCAGCCTGCCTTTTGCCTTCGGTAGCATGGCGTTCGGCCAAGTCATGGGTGTGGTGTTTTTCGTCCTGGTGGCCATCGCGGCCTGGAGTTCGGCGATTTCCCTGCTGGAGCCCATGGTGGCTTACCTGGTGGAGCGGACGCGCATCGGCCGCGCCTGGGTCACGTTCTGGCTGGCCTTCACCTGCTGGTTCGTCGGCCTGGGCACGGTGTTTTCCTTCAATATATGGAAGCAGGCAAAGTTTTTCGTGAACGAAGACGGCCTGTTCCATCTCTACCAGTGGGGAGCCACCGGAGGCCTGGATTTCTTCGGCGTGATTGATTTCTTCACATCACGGATCATGCTGCCCGTGGGTGGTTTGTGTTTCGTGGTGTTTGCGGGATGGATCATGGGGCGTGAGGCGGTGCGTGATGAATTGTCGTTGCGCAGCCCTGTATTGTTTGCCTTGAGCCTGTTCTTGATGCGCTACGTGGCGCCCATCGGCATTCTCGTAGTGTTTGCCGCCCAGCTGTGGAAGTGACGCTTACATGACGACACATATTCAACGCTCGGCCTTGCTGCCCTATCCGGCGCAGGCGCTGTACGACCTGGTCAACGATGTGGCGAGCTATCCACAGTTCCTGCCATGGTGCTCGTCCGCCGAGGTGCTGGAAAGCTCCGACACCCACATGCGCGCCAGCCTCGACATCGCCAAGGGCGGGTTGAGCCAGCGCTTCGTGACGCGCAATACCCTGGTGCCGGGCCAATCCATCGAAATGAACCTGGAAGAGGGGCCGTTCAACCAGCTTCACGGTGTCTGGGTGTTCAAGCCCCTGGGTGACAAGGCCTGCAAGATCAGCCTGGACCTGTCGTTCGATTACGCCGGCCCGCTCGTGCGAGCGACATTGGGGCCACTGTTCAATCAGGCGGCCAATACCCTGGTCGATGCGTTCTGCCAGCGTGCCAAGCAGAACGCAGAGCTCAAGCGTTGATTGAAATCGAAGTGGTGCATGCCGGCGTGGAGCGCCAGTTCCTGCGCGCATTCGCGGTGCCGGAAGGCACCAGCGTGCGCGCGGCGTTGCAAGCCTCTGGGGTTGCCGAGGCATTTCCCGAGCTTGATCTGGCAACTTGCCCGGTCGGGATCTTTGGCAAGGTGGTTGCCGATCCCGAGCACCAGCGGGTGCAGGCCGCTGATCGCCTGGAGGTCTACCGACCGTTGCTGGCGGATCCGAAGGAAATTCGCCGCTTGCGTGCCCTCAAGGCAGCCCAGGCGCGCCAGTCCGAACCGTAGCCCGCGAAAGTCGAGGCAATAAAAAACCCGGCATTGCCGGGTTTTTTCATGTCGCCATTTATTGTGGCGAGGTGTCCAGGGGTTCTGGCGTCGGCACAGGTACGGTCTCGACGTTGTCCACATCCTTCTGGATCTGGTCCAGCAGCGACCCTGGCTTGGCCGGTTTTTCCGGTTTCGGTTTCTCGGCGTTCTGGGTCGGGTCGGTGACGGTCGTGCCGCTGTCCTTGCCCATGATCGCCTCGTCACGGCTCACGCCGGGCATGAAGTCGCCCGACAGGCTGACGAGTTGGTCATTGCCGTTGAAGATAACGCTGATGCGTTCCTGTTGGCGCTCACCACCACCTGGCTGCAAGCTGTACAAATAATCCCAGCGATCGGCGTGGAACGTGTCGGCGAGCAGGGGGTTGCCCATGATAAACCGTACTTGCCGGCGGGTCATTCCCGGGCGTAACTGGTCTATCATGTCCTGCGTGACGACATTGCCCTGCTGGATGTCGATTTTGTAAACCCCGGGGAATGAACAACCGGCGAGTGCGAGCAGTCCCACGAAGGTGAAACTGGTTAGCAAGAGCTTGGTGTTTTGCATCGGTGGGCGACTTCCACTATCTTGGCTGGGACAACGTAAACGCCGATCATACCCGCATTAAGAGAAGCTGCGAAGCAGCATCGCGAGAAAGCTGACCATGGTTGAAAATAGCGAACTACGCAAAGCCGGCCTCAAAGTGACCCTGCCACGGGTCAAGATTCTACAAATGCTCGATTCTGCCGAGCAACGCCACATGAGTGCCGAAGACGTCTACAAGGCGCTTATGGAAGCTGGCGAGGACGTTGGCCTGGCCACGGTCTACCGTGTCCTGACTCAATTCGAGGCGGCGGGTCTCGTGGCTCGTCACAATTTCGATGGCGGTCATGCGGTCTTTGAATTGGCTGATGGGGAGCACCACGACCACATGGTGGACGTGGAAACCCGCGAGGTCATCGAATTCGTCAGTCCGGAAATCGAAAAGCTGCAAAAGGCAATTGCGGAAGAGTATGGCTTCGAGCTGATCGATCACCACCTCGTCCTGCATGTGCGCAAAAAGAAGTAGGCACGTTGCTTGAGCCCAAGGGCTCCCGAGACGAAAGAAGGCGACCCCAGGGTCGCCTTCTTGCTTTGCGGCTTTTATCTGGTTGTGTGTCAGGTTTTTGCGGCGACGACCATTTTCTTCGCGTGGGCCAGGGATTCCTTGGTGAGATCGATCCCCCCCAGCATCCGCGCCACTTCTTCCACGCGCTCGTTTTTGTTGAGCTTGGACACGGCCGTCCGGGTGGCATCCTCGCCACGCACCTTGTGCACGAATAGATGTTGGTGCCCTTGGGCGGCCACCTGGGGCAAGTGGGTCACCGTCAGCACCTGGCCACGTTCGCCCAGTCGACGCAGCAACTGGCCGACGATTTCCGCGGTCGGGCCGCCGATGCCCACGTCCACTTCGTCGAACACCAGTGTCGGCACGCGTGAGGTCTGTGCGGTGATGACCTGGATGGCGAGGCTGATCCGTGACAGCTCGCCACCGGAGGCGACTTTTGCCAGGGCCTTGAGCGGTTGCCCAGGGTTGGCGCTGACCAACAGTTCCACCTGCTCCAACCCGTTGGGCTGGAGTTCGTCGCTGGCGTTGGGTTTGAGCTCGATGGTGAAGCGGCCCCCTGGCATGCCCAGGCGCTGGATCTCCTGTTCCACGGCACTGGCCAGCCCGGTCGCGGCCTGGTGCCGCAGGTCGCTGAGTTCCTTGGCCTTCTCCTGGTAATGACGGGCATAGGACGCCAGCTCATCCCCCAGGCGCTCGATGGATTCATCGTTGGCGTTCAGGGTTTCCAGTTCTTCCAGCAGGCGCTGCTGGAGTTCGACGACGTCGGTCGGTTGGACGCGGTGCTTGCGCGCCAGCGTATAGATGGTGTCCAACCGTTCTTCCAGGTACTGCAGGCGCGCGGGGTCGGCATCGAAGTGATCGAGGAAACGGTTCAGTTCCCCGACGGCTTCCTCGACCTGGATCTGCGCACTTGTCAGCAGGTTGGTCGCTTCATTCAGGGCGCCGACGGAATTGTTCACGCTGGTGAGCCGGTTCAGGCTCGTCGTCAGTGCATTGAGCACATTGCCGGAATCGCTTTCGCTGCACTGCTCCACGACCTGGCGGCAGATGCCCAGTAGGGCTTCGGCGTTGGTCAGGTTCTTGTGTTCCTGCTCCAGTTCCTCCAGCTCGTTTTCGCCCAGGGCCAGGTTCTCCAGTTCTTCGAGCTGATAGCTCAGCAACTGGTGGCGCGCCCGTTGCTCGTCGCCGGAATTGGACAGGCGGTCCAGTTCCTGTCGCGTCTGCCGCCAGCGCTGGGCGGCCAGTTGCACCTGGCGGGCCAGGTCGGTGGCGCCGGCGTATTCGTCGAGCAGGCGGCGATGGGTGTCGGTCTTGAGCAGGGATTGGTGTTCGTGCTGGCTGTGGATGTCGATCAGCAGTTCACCCAGGGCCTTGAGGTCGCCCAGTGGGCAGGGCGTGCCGTTGATGTAGCCCCGCGAGCGTCCCTCCGCCGTGATGACCCGGCGCAGGATGCACGGGCCGTCGCTGTCCAGGTCGCGTTCGGCCAGCCAGGCGCTGGCCTCGGGGATGTCGACCAGGTCGAAGGTCGCCAGGATGTCGGCCTTGTCTGCGCCGGGGCGCACCACGCCGTTGTCGGCGCGATCACCCAGGGTCAGGCCCAGGGCATCGAGCATGATCGATTTGCCGGCACCGGTTTCACCGGTGATCACGCTCATGCCTCGATCGAGTTCGAGGTCGAGGTGTTCGACGATGGCGTAGTTGTGTACGGACAGGTGCACCAGCATAAGGCCGCTCCCAGGCGTTAGGTCTGGTTATTTATACAGTGTTTTGTTTTGACCTGACAATGCCTTCGCTTAGCTCGATTTGCTTGAGCGGCGGGTTTTCTTAGCGCTGGGTGGAATGGATATGCAGCTGTTTTTTGTAAGGTTAATTCGTCGGCCGGCCCTTGAAGCTGAAAAACCTGGCCCCATATACCGGGGCAGAAGTGCGAGTCGAGCTCGCGGACGAAATTGAAAGGAGAAATCTATGGCTGACGAACAGACGCAGGATACGCAAAATCTAGACGCCAATCAGGCTCCCCAGGATTCGGGTGACGAGCTGGCAGCACGTGTACAAGTGCTCGAAGAGCAACTGGCCGGCGCGCAGGATCAGGCGTTGCGTGTGGCAGCCGACCTGCAGAATGTCCGCCGTCGCGCCGAGCAGGATGTTGAAAAGGCCCACAAGTTCGCCCTGGAGCGTTTCGCCGGCGACCTGTTGCCGATCATCGACAGCCTGGAGCGCGGCCTGGAGCTGTCGAACCCGGACGACGAAAATATCCGTCCGATGCGCGAAGGCATCGAGCTGACCCTGAAGATGTTCCAGGACACCCTCAAGCGCTACCAGCTCGAAGCCATCGACCCTCATGGCGAACCCTTCAACGCCGAGCATCACCAGGCCATGGCGATGCAGGAAAGTGCCGATGTCGAGCCCAACAGTGTCCTGAAGGTGTTCCAGAAGGGCTACCTGCTCAACGGCCGCCTGCTGCGCCCGGCCATGGTCGTGGTCAGCAAGGCGCCTGCACCGATTTCGCCTTCTATCGACGAACAGGCTTGAAATCGGTCGTAACGGCCCCATTTAGAAGTCAAGCGTTTAAGTGCTACCGCAGTTAGCCACCACTGCTGCGGCAACCAAATCCAAGTTCCGGGAGAGTTAACATGGGCAAGATTATCGGTATCGACCTGGGGACCACCAACTCGTGCGTCTCCGTGCTGGAAAACGGCAAGGCCAAGGTGATTGAAAACGCGGAAGGCGCGCGGACCACGCCGTCGATCATCGCGTACGCCAACGATGGCGAAATTCTGGTTGGCCAATCGGCCAAGCGTCAGGCAGTGACCAATCCGCATAACACCCTGTACGCGGTGAAGCGTCTGATCGGTCGCAAGTTCGACGAAGAAGTCGTCCAGAAAGACATCAAGATGGTGCCTTACAAGATCGCCAAGGCTGACAACGGCGACGCCTGGGTTGAAGTGAACGGCCAGAAAATGGCGCCGCCACAGATCTCGGCTGAAATCCTGAAGAAAATGAAGAAAACCGCCGAAGACTACCTAGGCGAAGCGGTGACCGAGGCCGTCATTACCGTTCCTGCCTATTTCAACGATAGCCAGCGCCAGGCGACCAAGGACGCCGGCCGTATCGCGGGCCTGGACGTAAAACGCATCATCAACGAACCGACCGCCGCGGCACTGGCCTACGGCATGGACAAGGCCAAGGGCGACCACACCGTGATCGTTTATGACCTGGGTGGCGGTACCTTCGACGTTTCCGTGATCGAAATCGCTGAAGTCGATGGCGAGCACCAGTTCGAAGTACTGGCAACCAATGGCGACACGTTCCTCGGTGGTGAAGACTTCGACATCCGCCTGATCGACTACCTCGTCGACGAGTTCAAGAAAGAAAGCGGCATGAACCTCAAGGGTGACCCGCTGGCGATGCAGCGCCTGAAAGAAGCCGCTGAGAAAGCCAAGATCGAACTGTCCTCGAGCCAGTCGACCGACGTGAACCTGCCGTACATCACCGCAGACGCCACCGGTCCCAAGCACTTGAACGTGAAAATCTCCCGCGCCAAGCTCGAAGCGCTGGTGGAAGACCTGGTTCAGCGCACCATCGAACCTTGCCGCATTGCCATGAAAGACGCCGGTATCGACGTTGGCTCGATCAACGACGTGATCCTGGTCGGCGGTCAGACCCGTATGCCGCTGGTGCAGAAGCTGGTGACCGATTTCTTCGGTAAGGAAGCACGCAAGGACGTGAACCCGGACGAAGCCGTGGCCATGGGTGCTGCCATCCAGGGTGCCGTGCTGGCCGGTGACGTGAAGGACGTTCTGCTGCTCGACGTCAGCCCGCTGACCCTGGGTATCGAAACCATGGGCGGCGTGATGACCGCGCTGATCGAAAAGAACACCACGATTCCTACCAAGAAATCCCAAGTGTTCTCGACGGCCGACGACAACCAGAGCGCCGTGACCATTCACGTGCTGCAAGGTGAGCGTAAGCAAGCGGCCCAGAACAAGTCCCTGGGCAAGTTCGACCTGGCCGAGATTCCACCAGCACCACGTGGCGTGCCACAAATCGAAGTGACCTTCGACATCGACGCCAACGGCATCCTGCACGTCGGCGCGAAGGACAAGGCCACCGGCAAGACCCAGTCGATCGTGATCAAGGCCAACTCCGGCCTGTCCGAGGAAGAAATTCAGCAGATGGTTCGCGACGCTGAAGTGAACGCCGAGGAAGACCGCAAGTTCGAAGAGCTGGCCAGCGCCCGTAACCAGGGTGACGCCCTGGTGCACTCGACTCGCAAGATGATCGCCGACGCCGGTGACAAAGTGACCGCGGAAGAGAAAACCGCGATCGAAGCGGCCGTGGTGGCTCTGGAAGCCGCTGTGAAAGGCGACGACAAGGCAGCCATCGAAGCGAAGATCGAAGAGCTGTCCAAGGTCTCCGCGCCAGTGGCCCAGAAGATGTACGCCGAGCAGGCTCAACCTGCAGAAGGCGCGGCGGCACAGGGCGAATCGGCCGAAAAAGCCGACGACGTCGTGGACGCCGAGTTCGAAGAAGTGAAAGACCACAAGTAATCGCTTGTTGGTCGGCCGGTTGACTGCGTTTGTGCGGTGGCTGGTAGGATGTCGCCGCGCGGGAGCTTGCTCCCGCGTTGGCGTGTCTGGAGCCAATGAATTTTTACGGCATGCGACAGCGTTCGGATGCTGGCGGTGTGATCGGGAATGCTCCTGCTTCCCGGGCAGGTGACACCGCGTTTTGGCCGGTTCCCTGGCTGAACGACATGGGTTTGCACGAAAGGTCGCGCAGCGCTTTTCGTGCAAGGCCCGAGACCAGGATCGTTGAATCGACGTGGTTGGGCCTGGGCCTCTACGGTGAGGGCTCGACGAGTTTGGCAAGGTTCAGGAGAGGTTTGCCGAACGTCCTATAAGAGTGCAAAGACTAATGGCAAAGCGTGACTATTACGAAATATTGGGTGTTGAGCGGGGGGCCAGCGAGGCAGAGCTGAAAAAGGCCTATCGTCGCCTGGCGATGAAGCACCACCCGGATCGTAATCCCGACGATAAAGCGTCTGAAGAGCTGTTCAAGGAAGCCAACGAGGCTTACGAAGTCCTGTCCGATTCCAGCAAGCGCGCGGCCTACGACCAGTATGGTCATGCCGGTGTCGACCCGAGCATGGGCGGTGGCGGTGCCGGCTTTGGCGGCCAGAACTTCTCCGACATCTTCGGTGACGTGTTCAGCGATTTCTTCGGTGGCGGTCGCGGCGGTGCCCGTGGCGGCGCCCAGCGTGGCAGCGACCTGCGTTACACCCTGGAGCTGAACCTGGAAGAGGCGGTGCGCGGTACCACCGTCAATATCCGTGTGCCGACCCTGGTCAATTGCAAGCCGTGCGATGGCTCGGGGGCCAAGAAGGGTTCCTCGCCGGTCACGTGCCCGACCTGCGGCGGCATCGGTCAGGTGCGCATGCAGCAGGGCTTCTTCTCGGTGCAGCAGACCTGCCCGCGTTGCCATGGCCAGGGCAAGATCATTTCCGACCCGTGCGATTCCTGCCACGGCGAAGGGCGTGTCGAAGAGTACAAGACGCTGTCGGTCAAGGTGCCGGCCGGTGTCGATACCGGTGACCGCATTCGCCTGTCCGGCGAAGGCGAGGCGGGTGCCCAGGGCGGCCCGACCGGCGACCTGTACGTGGTGATCAACGTGCGCGAGCACGCGATCTTCCAGCGCGACGGCAAGCACCTGTTCTGCGAAGTGCCGATCAGCTTCGTCGATGCAGCCTTGGGTGGCGAGCTTGAAATCCCGACCCTCGACGGTCGCGTCAAGCTGAAGATCCCCGAGGGGACGCAGACCGGCAAGCAGTTCCGCATTCGTGGCAAGGGCGTCGCGCCCGTGCGCGGCGGTGGCGCCGGCGACCTGATGTGCCGCGTGGCGGTGGAAACGCCAGTCAACCTGAGTCGGCGCCAGCGGGAGCTGCTGGAAGAGTTCCGCAGTTCGCTGGAGGGTGACAACAGTCACTCCCCGAAAACCACCGGTTGGTTCGAAGGCGTGAAGCGCTTCTTCGGCGATCTGTAAGGAGGTCGCATGCGACGTATAGCTGTGATGGGCGCTGGCGGGCGCATGGGCAAGGCGTTGGTCGAGGCGGTGCAGCAGCGCTCGCCGCTCTCCGGCCTGACGGCGGCCATCGTGCGGCCTGACAGCACGCTGGTGGGCGCGGATGCGGGCGAGCTGGCTTCGCTCGGGCGCATTGGCGTGCCGATGTCCGGCGGCCTGGAAAAGGTGCTCGACGAGTTCGATGTCCTGATCGACTTCACGCTGCCTGAAGTGATGCTGAAGAACCTCGCCATCTGCCGCAAGCATGGCAAGGCGATGGTGATCGGCACCACGGGCCTGGACGCCGCGCAGAAGCAACTGCTGGCCGAGGCGGGCAAGGATATTCCGATCGTGTTCGCGGCGAACTTCAGCGTGGGCGTGAACCTGTCGCTCAAGCTGCTGGACATGGCGGCCCGGGTCCTGGGTGACGATGCGGATATCGAAATCATCGAGGCGCATCACCGGCACAAGATCGATGCGCCCTCGGGAACGGCCTTGCGCATGGGCGAGGTGATCGCCGATGCGTTGGGTCGCGACCTGGGCAAGGTGGCCGTATACGGGCGCGAGGGCCATACCGGCGCCCGCGAGCGGGACACCATCGGTTTTGCCACGGTGCGCGGGGGTGATGTGGTGGGTGACCACACGGTGCTGTTCGCCACCGAGGGCGAGCGCCTGGAGATCACGCACAAGGCGTCGAGCCGGATGACCTTTGCCAAGGGCGCCGTGCGTGCCGCGCTGTGGCTCGATGGCCGCGAGCCTGGCCTGTACGACATGCAGGACGTTCTCGACCTGCGTTGATGCCAATGGAAGCGGGGTTCACGTTATACTGGGCCCCGTTTTACACCGCTTCGCGACGGCCTGTCGCATCCCCCTGCCTTTAAGGCTCATTAGCGGTGGACCAAAAAAGCCTTTTTCTGTAAGCTACAGCTTTAGTGTGTCCACTAAAAGCGCGCAGAATAATTCAGTGAAGAAGCGGGGTGACGTGTCCATACGTCACTCCGCTTTTTTACAACCTGCGATCGCCCTTTCAGGCTTTATTTACGGGAGGTCTTCTTGACTAAGCCAGCCATACTCGCCCTTGCTGATGGCAGCATTTTTCGCGGCGAAGCCATTGGAGCCGACGGTCAGACCGTTGGTGAGGTGGTGTTTAACACCGCAATGACCGGCTATCAGGAAATTCTTACCGATCCTTCCTACGCCCAGCAAATCGTTACCCTGACTTACCCGCACATCGGCAACACTGGCACCACGCCGGAAGATGCCGAGTCCGATCGTGTCTGGTCCGCCGGCCTGGTCATCCGTGACCTGCCGCTGGTAGCGAGCAACTGGCGTAACACGATGTCCCTGTCCGACTACCTGAAAGCCAACAACGTCGTGGCGATCGCCGGTATCGACACGCGCCGCCTGACGCGCATCCTGCGGGAAAAAGGCGCGCAGAACGGCTGCATCATGGCCGGCGACAACATTTCCGAAGAAGCCGCCATCGCCGCCGCCCAGGGGTTCCCGGGCCTCAAGGGCATGGACCTGGCGAAAGTCGTCAGCACCAAGGCGCAATACGAGTGGCGCTCCTCGGTCTGGAGCCTGAAAACCGACAGCCACCCGACGATCGACGCGTCCGAACTGCCGTATCACGTGGTTGCCTACGACTACGGCGTCAAGCTGAACATCCTGCGCATGCTGGTCGAGCGCGGTTGCCGCGTCACCGTGGTGCCGGCGCAAACCCCGGCCGCCGACGTCCTGGCCCTCAAGCCCGACGGCGTGTTCCTGTCCAACGGCCCGGGCGACCCCGAGCCTTGCGACTACGCGATCCAGGCGATCAAGGATGTGCTGGAAACCGAGATCCCGGTGTTCGGCATCTGCCTGGGCCACCAGCTTCTGGCCCTCGCTTCGGGCGCCAAGACCGTGAAAATGGGCCACGGCCACCACGGTGCCAACCACCCGGTGCAGGACCTGGACACCGGTGTCGTCATGATCACCAGCCAGAACCACGGCTTCGCGGTGGACGAGGCGACCCTGCCGGGCAACGTGCGGGCGATCCACAAGTCGCTGTTCGACGGCACGCTGCAAGGCATCGAGCGTACCGACAAGAGCGCGTTCAGCTTCCAGGGACACCCTGAGGCGAGCCCGGGCCCGAACGACGTGGCCCCGCTGTTCGATCGCTTCATCAACGAGATGGCCAAGCGACGCTGACCGCGCGAAGCCCGAGGGCGGCCCCGAGCGCGGCGGCCCCTCCGGGCGCTTCAAAGATTGTTCGACGGCCTAGCCGACTGACCTGCGGATTTGAGTGACAAACCCATGCCAAAACGTACAGACATAAAAAGCATCCTGATTCTCGGCGCTGGCCCGATCGTGATCGGCCAGGCCTGCGAATTCGACTACTCCGGCGCCCAGGCCTGCAAGGCCCTGCGCGAAGAGGGCTACCGCGTCATCCTGGTGAACTCCAACCCGGCCACCATCATGACCGACCCGGCCATGGCCGACGCCACCTACATCGAGCCGATCAAATGGCAGACCGTGGCCAAGATCATCGAGAAGGAGCGTCCTGACGCCCTGCTGCCGACCATGGGTGGCCAGACCGCGCTGAACTGCGCCCTGGACCTGGAGCGCGAAGGCGTCCTGGAAAAATTCGGCGTGGAAATGATCGGTGCCAACGCCGACACCATCGACAAGGCCGAAGATCGTTCCCGCTTCGACAAGGCAATGAAGGCCATCGGCCTGGAATGCCCGCGCTCGGGCATCGCCCACAGCATGGAAGAGGCCAACGCGGTCCTCGACAAGCTGGGCTTCCCTTGCATCATCCGGCCGTCCTTCACCATGGGCGGCACCGGTGGTGGCATCGCCTACAACCGTGAAGAGTTCGAAGAAATCTGCGCCCGTGGCCTGGACTTGTCGCCGACCAAGGAACTGCTGATCGACGAATCGCTGATCGGCTGGAAAGAGTACGAGATGGAAGTGGTCCGCGACAAAAAGGACAACTGCATCATCGTCTGCTCCATCGAGAACTTCGACCCGATGGGCGTGCACACCGGCGACTCGATCACCGTCGCCCCGGCCCAGACCCTGACGGACAAGGAATACCAAATCCTGCGTAACGCCTCCCTGGCGGTCCTGCGCGAGATCGGCGTGGAAACCGGCGGCTCCAACGTCCAGTTCGGCATCTGCCCGGACACTGGCCGCATGGTGGTCATCGAGATGAACCCGCGGGTCTCCCGTTCGTCGGCCCTGGCCTCGAAAGCCACCGGTTTCCCGATCGCCAAGGTCGCGGCCAAGCTGGCCGTGGGCTACACCCTCGACGAGCTGTCGAACGACATCACCGGCGGCAAGACCCCGGCGTCCTTCGAACCGTCCATCGACTACGTCGTCACCAAGCTGCCGCGCTTCGCCTTCGAGAAATTCGCCAAGGCCGACGCCCGCCTGACCACCCAGATGAAGTCGGTCGGTGAAGTCATGGCCATCGGCCGGACCTTCCAGGAATCCCTGCAGAAGGCCCTTCGCGGCCTGGAAGTGGGTGTCTGCGGTCTCGATCCGAAGCTGGACCTGAGCAACCCGGAAAGCATGAGCGAGCTCAAGCGCGAGCTGACCGTGCCAGGCGCCGAGCGTATCTGGTACGTGGCCGATGCCTTCCGGGCCGGCATGACCGTCGAGCAGATCTTCGGCATGAACATGATCGACCCTTGGTTCCTGGTGCAGATCGAAGACCTGATCAAGGACGAAGAGAAGGTCAAGACCCTGGGCATGTCCAGCATCGACCGCGACATGATGTTCCGCCTCAAGCGCAAGGGCTTCTCCGACCAGCGCCTGGCCAAGCTGCTCGGCGTGACCGAGAAGAGCCTGCGTGCCCATCGCCACAAGCTGGAAGTGTTCCCGGTCTACAAGCGCGTCGACACCTGCGCGGCCGAGTTCGCCACCGACACCGCGTACCTGTACTCCACGTACGAGGAAGAGTGCGAAGCCGCACCGTCGACCCGCGACAAGATCATGATCCTGGGTGGCGGCCCCAACCGGATCGGCCAGGGCATCGAGTTCGACTACTGCTGCGTGCATGCGGCATTGGCCTTGCGGGACGACGGGTACGAGACCATCATGGTCAACTGCAACCCGGAAACCGTGTCCACCGACTACGACACCTCCGACCGCCTGTACTTCGAGCCGGTGACCCTGGAAGACGTGCTGGAAATCGTCCGTGTCGAGAAGCCAAAAGGCGTGATCGTCCAGTACGGCGGCCAGACCCCGCTGAAACTGGCGCGTGCACTGGAAGCCGCAGGCGTGCCGATCATCGGCACCAGCCCGGATGCGATCGACCGTGCCGAAGACCGTGAGCGCTTCCAGCAGATGGTCGAGCGCCTGAACCTGCGCCAGCCGCCAAACGCCACCGTGCGCAGCGAAGACGAAGCGATTCGTGCCGCGGCCAAGATCGGCTACCCGCTGGTGGTGCGCCCGTCCTACGTACTGGGCGGCCGTGCGATGGAAATCGTCTACCAGGAAGAAGAACTCAAGCGTTACCTGCGCGAGGCGGTCCAGGTGTCCAACGACAGCCCGGTCCTGCTGGATCACTTCCTCAACTGCGCCATCGAAATGGACGTGGATGCGGTCTGCGACGGCAAGGACGTGGTGATTGGCGCGATCATGCAGCACATCGAACAGGCCGGTGTTCACTCCGGTGACTCCGCGTGCTCGCTGCCGCCTTACTCGCTGCCGGCCCACATCCAGGACGAGATGCGCGAGCAGGTCAAGAAAATGGCCCTGGAACTGGGCGTTGTCGGCCTGATGAACGTGCAGTTGGCGCTTCAGGGTGAAGACATCTACGTCATCGAAGTCAACCCGCGCGCGTCCCGTACCGTGCCGTTCGTTTCCAAGTGCATCGGTGTTTCCCTGGCGATGATCGCGGCGCGCGTCATGGCCGGCAAAACCCTCAAGGAACTGGGCTTCACCAAGGAAATCATTCCGAATTTCTACAGCGTGAAAGAGGCGGTGTTCCCCTTCGCCAAATTCCCTGGCGTAGACCCGATCCTCGGCCCGGAAATGAAATCCACCGGTGAAGTGATGGGCGTTGGCGATACCTTCGGCGAAGCCTTCGCCAAGGCCCAGATGGGCGCCAGCGAAGTGTTGCCGACCGGCGGCACGGCATTCATCAGCGTGCGTGATGACGACAAGCCACTGGTTGCAGGCGTGGCCCGTGATCTGATCAACTTGGGCTTCGAAGTGGTCGCCACTGCCGGTACTGCCAAGCTGATCGAGGCCGCAGGCCTGAAAGTGCGCCGCGTGAACAAGGTGACCGAGGGCCGTCCGCACGTGGTCGACATGATCAAGAATGACGAAGTCACGCTGATCATCAACACCACCGAAGGCCGCCAGTCGATCGCCGACTCCTATTCCATTCGTCGCAACGCGCTGCAGCACAAGATCTACTGCACCACGACCATTGCTGCGGGCGAAGCGATCTGCGAAGCGCTCAAGTTCGGTCCCGAGAAGACCGTGCGCCGCTTGCAGGATCTACATGCAGGATTGAAGGCATGAGCATAACCAAGTACCCGATGACCGTTCAGGGCGCCAAGGCCCTGGAGGAAGAACACGCTTTCCTGACCAAGGTCGAGCGCCCGCGCTTGAGCCAGGCTATCGGGGAAGCGCGTGAGCTGGGAGATCTCAAGGAAAACGCTGAATACCATGCGGCCCGCGAAGAGCAGGGCATGGTCGAGGCGCGGGTTCGTGATATCGAGGGTCGCCTGCAGAACGCAGTGATCATCGACGTCACGACCATTCCCCACACTGGCAAGGTGATCTTCGGCACCACCGTGGAAATCGCCAACGTCGAGACGGATGAAAGTGTCACCTACCAGATCGTTGGTGAGGATGAGGCTGACATCAAGCTGGGCAAGATTTCCGTCGGTTCGCCTATCGCCCGTGCCTTGATTGCCAAGGAAGAGGGCGATGTGGTGGCGGTGAAGACACCCGGCGGTGTCATCGAGTATGAGATTGTCGAAGTCCGTCACGTCTGAACGAAGGCGCCCGCTACGTGCCGGCGCCATGATCTGGCAGCTCGCCCAGATGTTGTGGGTGGGCGGCGTTTGGTTGTTGCACATCGGTTTGCTGCCGGTGCTGGGCCGAATCGGCCTGGCACCGCTGCTCATCGATGAAATCGCGAGTATGCTGACGGCACTGCTGGTGGGTTTTTGCGCAGTGTGCGTGGTGTTTCAGGCTTTGGTGCTGGTTCAGGCCGAGGGCCTTGCCAGTCTATGGCGCGACATTCGTGGGCAATTGCTGCTCATGGCCATGTACGCGTGCGGGATGTTCGCTGCCGTGCGGCTTGGCTGGCCGGATGCGAATCAGTGGCAGGTATTCAGTTACCTGGTGCTGGGGTTTTCCGGGCTGGTGCTGGTATTGCAACCGGTTCCCGGATGGAGCGGCAGGGTGCGCGAGGCACACCCTTGACCGTTTGGCATCATTTGAAGCGGTGAACGTTCGACAGTTGCTTGTTGACGCTGAAGTTCTTGCGATAAATCAGCGCCATCTTGCCGATGACCTGCACCAGGTCGGCCTTGCCGGCCTTGCACAGTTCGGCGACGGCAGCCAGGCGGGCCTCGCGGTCGAGGATGTTGAGCTTGATCTTGATCAGCTCATGATCACCCAGCGCGCGTTCCAGCTCGGCGAGCACACCCTCAGTCAAACCGTTGTCAGCCACAGTCAAAACCGGTTTCAGATGGTGGCCAATGGATTTGTATTGTTTCTTCTGCTCTTGAGTGAGCGGCATAATCTGACCCCTGCGTCTGATCTTGTAAAAAAGCGGCGGCCAGTTTACCCGAGCGAGTCCGGGACCGCCCACTTAATCACGACCCGTTTTATTTTTAGAGGTGGCCCGTGGCCCGTTCCAAGACTAGCCAGAACTGGCTCAAAGAGCATTTCAACGATCCGTACGTCAAAATGGCGCAAAAGGACGGCTATCGCTCTCGCGCCAGCTATAAATTGCTGGAGATCCAGGAAAAGGATCGCCTGATCCGCCCCGGCATGACCGTGATCGACCTCGGTGCGGCGCCGGGCGGGTGGTCCCAGGTGACCAGTCGTCTGATTGGTGGTCAAGGGCGCTTGATCGCTTCCGACATCCTGGAAATGGACGGCATCCCCGATGTGACCTTCATCCAGGGCGATTTCACCGAGGACGCCGTGTTGGCGAAAATCCTCGAAGCCGTCGGAAATACCGAGGTTGACCTTGTGATTTCCGATATGGCCCCCAATATGAGTGGATTGGCGGCTGTCGACATGCCCCGTGCGATGTTCCTCAGCGAGCTGGCCCTGGATCTGGCGGGGCGGGTTCTGCGTCCGGGTGGTGATTTCCTGATCAAGGTCTTCCAGGGTGAAGGCTTCGACGAGTACCACAAGGGCATGCGCAAGCTGTTCGACAAGGTGCAGATGCGCAAACCCTTGTCGTCCCGCGACCGTTCCCGCGAGCAGTACCTGCTGGCACGGGGGTTTCGCGGTATCGAGGGCGCTGCCAGCGATGAGCGTCTCTGACAGGGGCGATAGATTTTTTTGTCTCGCGTTGAAAACGCCGTGTAATGAAAATGATGCGGTCAAAGTTTCACAAAGGGTTACAGACGGCGCCTGCCAAGTCGTAGGTAATGTAGTAAGTTAGGCCGGTGAATATCATGCGAAGCGCGCGCCAGTAGCGGAGCTTGCTTCAGAGGGTAGTTAATTGAACGATATGGCAAAGAATCTGATCCTGTGGTTGATCATCGCCGCTGTCCTTGTGACCGTGATGAACAACTTCTCCAGCCCTAACGAGCCGCAGACCCTCAACTATTCCGACTTCATCCAGCAGGTCAAGGATGGCAAGGTCGAGCGCGTAGCCGTCGATGGCTATGTGATTACCGGCAAGCGCACCGATGGCGACAGCTTCAAGACCATTCGTCCGGCGATCCAGGACAACGGCCTGATCGGCGACCTGGTGGACAATCATGTCGTGGTCGAAGGCAAGCAGCCTGAACAGCAAAGCATCTGGACCCAGCTTCTGGTGGCCAGCTTCCCGATCCTGGTGATCATCGCCGTGTTCATGTTCTTCATGCGCCAGATGCAGGGCGGTGGAGGAGGCAAGGGCGGCCCGATGAGCTTTGGCAAGAGCAAGGCCCGGCTGCTTTCCGAAGACCAGGTGAAAACCACCCTGGCCGACGTCGCGGGTTGCGACGAAGCCAAGGAAGAGGTTGGCGAGCTGGTCGAGTTCCTGCGCGACCCGGGCAAGTTCCAGCGCCTGGGCGGCCGCATCCCGCGTGGCGTGCTGATGGTCGGCCCACCCGGTACCGGTAAGACCCTGCTGGCCAAGGCGATTGCCGGCGAAGCCAAGGTGCCGTTCTTCACGATTTCCGGTTCCGACTTCGTGGAAATGTTCGTGGGCGTCGGTGCAAGCCGTGTTCGTGACATGTTCGAGCAAGCCAAGAAGCACGCCCCCTGCATCATCTTCATCGACGAGATCGACGCCGTCGGTCGCCATCGTGGCGCCGGCATGGGTGGCGGCCACGACGAGCGCGAACAGACCCTCAACCAGTTGCTGGTGGAGATGGACGGTTTCGAAATGAACGACGGCATCATCGTGATCGCCGCTACCAACCGCCCTGACGTGCTGGACCCTGCGCTGTTGCGTCCAGGTCGCTTCGACCGCCAGGTCGTGGTGGGTCTGCCGGACATCCGTGGTCGTGAACAGATCCTCAAGGTGCATATGCGCAAGGTGCCCATGGGTGACGACGTTGCTCCGGCGGTCATTGCCCGTGGTACCCCAGGCTTCTCCGGTGCCGACCTGGCCAACCTGGTCAACGAAGCGTCGCTGTTCGCCGCTCGTTCGGGCAAGCGCCTGGTGGAAATGAAGGAATTCGAGCTGGCCAAGGACAAGATCATGATGGGCGCAGAGCGCAAATCCATGGTCATGTCCGAGAAGGAAAAGCAGAACACGGCGTACCACGAGGCAGGCCATGCGATCGTCGGTCGCGTGGTGCCCGAGCACGATCCGGTCTACAAGGTCTCGATCATTCCCCGTGGCCGTGCCCTCGGCGTGACCATGTTCCTGCCGGAAGAGGACCGTTACAGCCTGTCCAAGCGTGCGCTGATCAGCCAGATCTGCTCGCTGTACGGCGGTCGTATCGCTGAAGAGATGACGCTGGGCTTCGACGGCGTGACCACCGGTGCGTCCAACGACATCATGCGTGCCAGCCAGATCGCCCGGAACATGGTCACCAAGTGGGGCTTGTCCGAGAAGCTCGGGCCATTGATGTATGCCGAAGAAGAGGGCGAGGTGTTCCTCGGCCGTGGCGGTGGTGGCCAGAATGCAAGTTTCTCCGGCGAGACGGCCAAGCTGATCGACTCCGAAGTGCGTAGCATCATCGACCAGTGCTATGGCACTGCCCGGCAGATCCTCACGGACAACCGCGACAAGCTCGATGCCATGGCCGATGCGCTGATGAAGTACGAAACCATCGATGCCGAGCAGATCGACGACATCATGGCGGGTCGCGTGCCTCGCGAGCCGCGTGACTGGTCAGGGGGTACCGGTTCTTCCGGTACGCCGCCGGCGGTACAGGGCGAGCGTCCGGAAACTCCGATTGGCGGTCCGGCTGCTGATGTCTAAGGCGTGAAATGACTTCTGTACAGTCCTCGACCCGGTTGCCTTGCGGCAACCGGGTTCTTGATTTGGCCCAGGCGCATGTCATGGGCATCCTTAATGTCACTCCCGATTCCTTTTCCGATGGTGGGCGATTCAGCCAGCTCGATGCTGCGTTGCGTCATGCCGAAGCGATGGTGCTTGCCGGTGCCACGCTGATCGACGTGGGCGGCGAATCGACCCGGCCGGGTGCGCGGGCGGTCTCTCCGACCGAGGAGCTGGAGCGAGTGGCGCCGATTGTCGAGCGTATCCATCGCGAGCTCGATGTCATTATCTCGGTCGATACCTCCACGCCAGCGGTCATGCGTGAGACGGCGCGACTGGGGGCGGGCCTGATCAACGATGTGCGCTCACTGCAACGCGATGGCGCCCTGGACGCTGCGGCGGCCACTGGCCTGCCGGTCTGCCTGATGCACATGCTCGGCGAGCCCGGCACCATGCAGGATGACCCGCATTACGATGATGTGACCCGCGAGGTGGGTGAATTCCTGGCCCAGCGCTTGAACCAGTGCGCCGCCGCGGGCATTCCTGCCGAGAAGATCATCCTCGATCCCGGGTTTGGCTTTGCCAAGACACTGGATCACAATCTGAGCCTGTTCAAGCATATGCAAGCATTGCATGCGCTCGGGCGCCCCCTGTTGGTTGGGGTGTCGCGAAAGAGCATGATAGGCAATGCCTTGGGCCGACCGGTGGGGGAGCGCCTGTATGGCGGTCTTGCGCTGGCTGCCTTGGCCCTGACCAAGGGCGCGCGCATATTGCGCGTCCATGATGTGGCCGAAACGATGGACGTTGTACGCATGATCGCAGCTGTGGATTCAGCCGAATAAGAATGACGGAGCACTTATGAGCAAAAAATATTTTGGCACCGACGGTATTCGTGGTCGGGTCGGCGAATATCCGATTACCCCGGATTTCATGCTCAAGCTCGGCTGGGCTGCCGGCATGGCGTTCCGCAAGATGGGCGCCTGCAAGGTGTTGGTTGGCAAGGACACGCGTATTTCCGGCTACATGTTCGAATCGGCGCTCGAAGCCGGCCTGACCTCGGCGGGCGCTGACGTGATGCTGCTGGGCCCGATGCCGACGCCGGCCATCGCCTACCTGACGCGTACGTTCCAGGGCCAGGCCGGGATCGTGATCAGTGCCTCCCACAACCCCCATGACGATAACGGCATCAAGTTCTTCTCCGGCCAGGGGACCAAGCTGCCGGATGACATCGAGCTGATGATCGAAGAGTTGCTGGACACGCCGATGACGGTGGTCGAGTCGAGCAAGATTGGCAAGGTGTCGCGGATCAACGACGCCTCGGGTCGCTACATCGAATTCTGTAAAGGCAGCGTGCCGACCGGCACCAGTTTCGCCGGCCTGAAAATCGTCGTCGACTGCGCCCATGGCGCCACCTATAAAGTCGCGCCGAGCGTGTTTCGTGAGTTGGGCGCCGAAGTGGTGGTGCTTTCCGCCCAGCCCAACGGCCTGAACATCAACCACAATTGTGGCTCCACCCACACCGAGGCGTTGCAGGCTGCGGTGCTGGCCGAGCAAGCCGATCTCGGCATCGCCTTCGATGGCGATGGCGATCGGGTCCTGATGGTCGACCACACCGGTGCGGTCGTCGATGGCGACGAGTTGTTGTTCATCATCGCCCGCGACCTGCATGGGCGCGGCAAGCTGCAGGGCGGCGTCGTCGGTACGTTGATGAGTAATCTCGGCCTCGAGCTGGCGCTGGCGGACCTGGATATCCCGTTCGTGCGGGCCAACGTGGGGGACCGCTACGTGATCTCGGAGTTGCTGGAGCGCAATTGGGTGATCGGTGGCGAGAATTCCGGCCACATCGTGTGTTTCGACCATACCACCACCGGGGATGCGATCATCGCGGCCTTGCAGGTGCTGATGGCGCTCAAGGCTCGCGATGAGGGGCTCGCACAGTCGCGCCAGGCGTTGCGCAAATGCCCGCAGGTGCTGATCAACGTGCGTTTCGGTGGCGGTGCCAACCCGATCGAGCACGCGACGGTCAAGCAGGCCAGCGAGCGCGTGACGCAGGCGATGGCGGGGCGTGGGCGAGTGTTGCTGCGCAAGTCCGGTACAGAGCCCTTGGTGCGCGTCATGGTCGAGGGCGAGGACGAAGCACAGGTCCGGGGCTACGCCGAAGAGCTGGCAAAACTGGTTACTGAAGTTTCTGCCTGAATTCGGCTTGCCAGTGATGAATCGGTTGGGTAACATCTGCGCCCACTTTGACCGACGAGGTACAGCATGCGTCGCCCTATGGTAGCTGGTAACTGGAAGATGCACGGTACCCGCGCCAGCGTCGCTGAGCTGATCAATGGCCTTCGTCATCTGGCCTTGCCAAGCGGTGTTGATGTCGCGGTGTTCCCGCCTTGCTTGTATATCAATCAAGTGATTGATGGCTTGAAAGGCAAGTCGATTTCGGTCGGCGCGCAGAACTCTGCGGTGGAATCCATGCAGGGTGCGTTGACCGGTGAGGTCGCGCCGAGTCAGCTGGTGGATGCGGGTTGTACCCTGGTCCTGGTCGGACACTCCGAGCGTCGCCTGATCATGGGCGAGCAGGACAAGACCCTGATTCGCAAGTTTGCAGCGGCCCAGGCGTGTGGTCTGACTCCGGTGCTGTGTGTGGGGGAGACCCTCGAGCAGCGTGAAGCCGGCAAGACCCTTGAAGTTGTCGGGCGTCAGCTGGGCAGCATCATCGAAGACCTGGGTGTCGGTGCTTTTGCAAAGGCAGTCATCGCTTACGAGCCGGTCTGGGCCATTGGCACCGGGCTGACTGCTTCGCCGCAACAGGCGCAGGATGTGCACGCCGCCATCCGCGCGCAGTTGGCGGCAGAGAATTCTGAAGTGGCACGAGGTGTGCGGCTTCTATACGGCGGCAGCGTGAAGGCGGCCAATGCGGTCGAACTGTTCGGCATGCCGGATATCGATGGGGGGCTCATTGGTGGAGCTTCCCTGAATGCAGATGAGTTCGGTGCGATCTGTCGCGCCGCGGGAAACTGAAAAAATGCTGGAAACAGTCGTAGTCGTTTTTCATCTGCTGGGTGCGCTGGGTGTAGTAGCCCTCGTATTGCTGCAGCAGGGTAAGGGTGCGGATGCTGGCGCGTCTTTCGGTGCAGGTGCTTCAAATACTGTGTTCGGAAGCCAAGGTTCCTCTACCTTTCTTAGTAAGTTTACTGCTATACTTGCCGCCGGTTTCTTCATGACCAGCTTGGGGTTAGGTTACTTTGCTAAAGAGAAAGCTCACGAGCTGACTCAAGTAGGTTTGCCAAACCCAGCGGTACTGGAGGCACCCAAGCAACAACCGGCTTCTGATGATGTCCCGGTGCTTCAAGAGCAAAAGTCGGCCAATCCGGCGACTGACGTACCTCCAGCTCAAGAGCAGAAGTAAGAAGGTTTCAAGCGCTGTATTGCCGAGGTGGTGGAATTGGTAGACACGCAACCTTGAGGTGGTTGTGCCCATAGGGTGTAGGGGTTCGAGTCCCCTTCTCGGTACCAATTATCAGGAGAGCCCGCACTTGCGGGCTTTCTTGTAGGTGGAAGGGTTACATTGACCCTGTCATGGATCGGTCGTATACTTCCGCCCCAGCTTTGTCGCGGGATGGAGCAGTCTGGTAGCTCGTCGGGCTCATAACCCGAAGGTCGTCGGTTCAAATCCGGCTCCCGCAACCAGTTTCAGAGGCCCCTTCCAAGGGGCTTTTTGTTAGCTGGACACTTTATAACGCCGTTGCTTGACGGCGTTTCAGGGATGGGCGATTCGCCCATTTTTTTTTATTTGCACAGCATGCACAAACATGCACGAGGGGGTTCAGGTGTCGAGCAAGCTAGAACAGTTGCAGGCCTTGTTGGCCCCGGTGGTCGTGGCCCTTGGCTATGAATGCTGGGGTATTGAGTTTTCGGCTCAAGGTCGCCACTCACTGTTGCGCGTTTATATCGATAAGGAAGGCGGCGTGTTGGTGGACGATTGCGCCATCGTCAGCCGTCAGATCAGCGGCGTACTGGATGTTGAAGATCCAATCGCCTCCGAATATACCCTTGAAGTTTCCTCGCCTGGCATGGAGCGCCCCCTGTTCACCCTTGAACAGTTCGCTTCGTTTGCCGGTGAACAAGTGAAGATCAGGCTGCGTTCGCCTTTCGAAGGTCGACGCAACTTCCAAGGCCTTCTGCGCGGTATAGAAGAACAGGATGTCGTGGTGCAGGTAGATGACCATGAGTTCCTGTTGCCGATCGATATGATCGACAAGGCCAACATTATTCCCAGTTTTGACTGATACGTGCCAGATACTGCGGATCCCGCGGATCCAATGGCTTGCGAAAGGCGAGGCGTACGATGAGCAAAGAAGTACTGCTGGTTGTTGAGTCGGTATCCAATGAAAAGGGCGTACCGGCTAACGTGATTTTTGAAGCGCTGGAGCTGGCCCTGGCCACTGCTACCAAGAAGCGGTTCGAAGACGAAGTTGATTTGCGTGTGGAGATCAATCGCCACACGGGTGCCTACGAGACGTTCCGTCGCTGGACGGTCGTCGAGGAAGCCGACCTGGACGATCCGGCTATCGAGACCTGGCCGAGCAAGGTTGCAGAAACACATCCGGGCGCCAAGGTCGGTGATGTGGTCGAGGAAAAGATCGAGTCCATCGAGTTCGGCCGCATTGCTGCACAGACCGCCAAGCAGGTCATCGTGCAGAAAGTCCGCGAAGCCGAGCGCGCGCAAGTGGTCGACGCCTATCGCGAGCGCCTGGGGGAAATCATCTCCGGCACCGTGAAGAAAGTGACCCGCGACAACGTGATCGTCGACCTGGGCAACAACGCCGAGGCGTTGCTGGCCCGTGAAGACATCATCTCCCGCGAGACTTTCCGGGTGGGCGTGCGCCTGCGTGCACTGCTCAAGGAAATCCGCACGGAGAACCGCGGCCCGCAGCTGATCCTGTCGCGTACCGCGCCGGAAATGCTGATCGAGCTGTTCCGCATCGAAGTGCCGGAAATCGCCGAAGGCCTGATCGAAGTGATGGCCGCCTCCCGTGATCCGGGTTCGCGTGCCAAGATCGCGGTCCGCTCCAAGGACAAGCGTATCGACCCGCAAGGTGCCTGCATTGGCATGCGTGGTTCGCGTGTCCAGGCCGTATCCGGCGAGTTGGGCGGTGAGCGCGTGGACATCGTCCTGTGGGACGATAACCCGGCTCAGTTCGTGATCAATGCCATGTCGCCTGCTGAAGTGGCGGCAATTATCGTCGACGAGGATGCCCATGCCATGGACATCGCCGTTGGCGCAGACAATCTGGCTCAGGCCATCGGTCGCGGTGGTCAGAACGTGCGTCTGGCGAGCCAATTGACTGGCTGGACCCTGAACGTGATGACCGAATCGGACATCCAGGCTAAGCAGCAAGCTGAAACCGGCGACATCCTGCGCAACTTCATCGAAGAGCTCGAAGTCGATGAAGAGCTGGCGCAGGTGCTGGTGGATGAAGGCTTTACCAGCCTGGAAGAGATTGCCTACGTACCGGTGGAGGAGATGCTCAACATCGACGGCTTTGACGAGGAAATCGTCAACGAGCTTCGCGCTCGGGCCAAGGATCGCTTGTTGACCAAAGCCATCGCTACTGAGGAAAAGCTGGCAGACGCCCATCCGGCCGAAGACCTGCTCTCGCTTGAGGGCATGGACAAGGATTTGGCGATGGAACTGGCGGTGCGCGGCGTGATTACCCGCGAAGACCTGGCCGAGCAGTCTATTGACGACCTGCTCGACATCGACGGCATTGACGATGATCGTGCCGGCAAGTTGATCATGGCCGCCCGAGCCCACTGGTTCGAGTAATTAGGCGCGGCCTGAGGAGAGAAGTGCATGACGCAAGTCACGGTGAAACAACTGGCCGATGAGGTCAAAACACCGGTAGAGCGCCTGTTGCAGCAGATGCGTGAGGCAGGTCTGCCGCACACCGCCGCCGAGGAACATGTGACCGACAGTGAGAAGCAATCCCTGCTGACTCACTTGAAGAGCAGTCACAAGGCTAAAGTGGAAGAGCCACGCAAGATCACTCTGCAGCGTAAGACCACCAGCACCCTGCGTGTTGCCGGCAGCAAGAGCATCAGTGTCGAAGTACGCAAGAAGAAAGTCTTCGTACAGCGTAGCCCGGAAGAAATCGAAGCCGAGCGCAAGCGCGAGCTGGAAGAACGTCGTGCAGTGGAAAATGCTGCACGCCAGAAGGCTGAAGAAGAAGCCAAGCGTCGCGCCGAAGAAGAAGCGCGTCGCCAGCCTGTCGCTGCGCAACCTGAACCGGTCGAAGCCGTCGCGGCGCCAGCGCCGGTGGCCGAGCCTGTGCGCGAAAGCGCGCCGGTCGTTGCACCTGCCCCGGCACCTGCGGCCGATACCCGCAAGCGCGATGAGCAGCGTCGTCCCGACAAGCCTCGTGCCGACGACAACCGTCGTGGCGATGGCGAGCGCAAGAACGCGCCTCACCGTGCCTCGGTCAAGGAAAAGGCACCAGCGCCACGCGTTGCGCCACGTACCACCGACGAGGAAAGCGATGGCTTCCGTCGCGGCGGTCGCGGCAAGGCCAAGCTGAAGAAACGCAACGCCCACGGTTTCCAGAGCCCGACCGGCCCTGTCGTGCGTGAAGTGAAGATCGGCGAGACCATCACCGTGGGCGACCTCGCCCAGCAGATGTCGGTCAAGGCTGCTGAAATCATCAAGTTCATGTTCAAGCTGGGTACCCCGGCCACCATCAACCAGGTACTGGACCAGGAAACGGCCCAACTGGTTGCCGAGGAACTGGGCCACAAGGTGACCCTGGTCAGCGACACCGCCCTGGAAGATTCCCTGGCCGAGTCGCTGAAGTTCGAAGGTGAAGCGGTTCCGCGTGCGCCGGTCGTGACCGTCATGGGTCACGTTGACCACGGCAAGACCTCGCTGCTCGACTACATCCGTCGTGCCAAGGTGGCCGCGGGCGAAGCCGGCGGTATCACCCAGCACATCGGTGCGTACCACGTTGAAACCGAACGCGGCATGGTCACCTTCCTCGACACCCCGGGTCACGCCGCGTTTACCGCGATGCGTGCCCGTGGTGCCAAGGCGACCGACATCGTGATCCTGGTGGTTGCGGCGGACGACGGCGTGATGCCGCAAACCATCGAAGCCGTCCAGCATGCCCAGGCGGCTGGCGTGCCACTGGTGGTTGCGGTGAACAAGATCGACAAGCCGGGTGCCGACCTCGATCGCATCCGCAGCGAATTGTCGGCCCACGGCGTGACCTCCGAAGACTGGGGTGGCGACACCCCGTTCGTACCGGTTTCGGCGAAGATGGGTACCGGCGTCGACGAATTGCTCGAAGCCGTCCTGCTGCAGGCCGAAGTGCTCGAACTGACCGCCACCCCATCGGCCCCTGGCCGTGGTGTCGTGGTTGAATCGCGCCTGGACAAGGGCCGCGGCCCGGTCGCCACGGTCCTGGTCCAGGACGGTACGTTGCGTCAGGGCGACATGGTGCTGGTCGGCTCGAACTATGGCCGTGTGCGCGCCATGCTCGACGAGAACGGCAAGCCGATCAAGGAAGCCGGCCCGGCTATCCCGGTCGAGATCCTCGGCCTGGACGGCACGCCGGACGCTGGCGACGAGATGAGCGTTGTGGCTGACGAGAAGAAGGCCCGTGAAGTGGCGTTGTTCCGTCAAGGCAAGTTCCGCGAAGTCAAACTGGCTCGCGCCCATGCCGGCAAGCTGGAAAACATCTTCGAGAACATGGGCCAGGAAGAGAAGAAGACGCTCAACATCGTCCTCAAATCCGACGTCCGTGGTTCCCTGGAAGCCTTGCAGGGCGCTCTCAACGGCCTGGGCAACGACGAAGTGCAAGTGCGCGTGGTCGGCGGCGGTGTCGGTGGTATCACCGAGAGCGACGCCAACCTGGCCCTGGCTTCCAACGCGGTACTGTTCGGCTTCAACGTGCGTGCCGATGCCGGCGCGCGCAAGATCGTCGAGCAGGAAGGTCTGGATATGCGTTACTACAACGTGATCTACGACATCATCGAAGATGTCAAGAAAGCCCTGACCGGTATGCTGGGCAGCGACGTGCGGGAGAACATCCTGGGCGTGGCCGAAGTGCGCGACGTGTTCCGCTCGCCGAAGTTCGGTGCCATCGCCGGTTGCATGGTGATCGAGGGTGTCGTTCACCGTAACCGTCCGATCCGTGTACTGCGTGAAGACATCGTGATCTTCGAAGGCGAGCTGGAGTCCTTGCGTCGCTTCAAGGATGACGCTTCCGAAGTCCGTGCCGGCATGGAATGCGGTATTGGCGTCAAGAGCTACAACGACGTCAAGGTCGGCGACAAGATCGAAGTCTTCGAGAAGGTCCAGGTTGCTCGCAGCCTCTGACTCGCGTACTTCAAGAGCCGCAACGGGCAGCCGCATGAACATGCGCTGCCTCGCTGGCGGACTCTAAACGCAACGCCCGGTCCGGCTTCTTGCCAGGCCGGGCGTTTGCCGCTTTCAGACCTTGCGGGTTTCCCGCAGGGCAGTAACAGGTAACAAGACATGGCAAAAGAATACAGCCGTACCCAACGAATCGGCGATCAGATGCAGCGCGAGCTGGCCCAGTTGATCCGCCGCGAAGTCAAGGACCCGCGTGTCGGCCTGGTCACCATTACCGCTGTGGAAGTCAGCCGTGACGTCGGTCATGCGAAGATTTTCATCACCGTGATGGGCCAGGACGGTGCCGATGAAATCGCCCAGAGCATCAAGGTGCTCAACTCGGCCGCCGGTTTCCTGCGGATGCAGTTGGCCCGTGAAATGAAGCTGCGCAGCGTTCCGCAATTGCACTTCCACTACGACGAAAGCGTCGTGCGGGGCGCGCACCTGTCGGCGCTGATCGAGCGCGCGGTGGCTGAAGACAGCCAGCACGCGACTGAACCCGAAGACTCCAAGGAGTAATCGGTGGCCCAGGTCAAACGTATCCGCCGTAACGTCAGCGGCATCATCCTGCTCGACAAGCCGCTGGGATTTACCTCCAACGCGGCGTTGCAGAAGGTTCGCTGGCTGCTCAATGCCGAGAAGGCTGGCCACACCGGCAGCCTCGACCCACTGGCCACCGGCGTGCTGCCGCTGTGCTTTGGCGAGGCGACCAAGTTCTCCCAGTACCTGCTCGATTCCGACAAGGGCTATGAAACCCTGGCGCAACTGGGCAAGACCACCACCACGGCGGACGCCGAGGGCGAGGTCTTGCGGGAGCGTCCGGTGACCGTTGGTCAGGCTGATATCGAGGCTGTACTGCCAGGTTTTCGTGGGCAAATCAGCCAGATACCGCCGATGTACTCGGCCTTGAAGCGTGATGGGCAACCGTTGTACAAACTGGCCCGTGCAGGCGAAGTAGTGGAGCGTGAACCGCGTTCTGTTACTATTGCGCGCTTGGAATTGCTGGCCTTCGACGGTAATACTGCGCGGCTGGCCGTGGATTGCAGCAAAGGCACCTATATCCGTACGCTGGTTGAGGATATCGGGGAGAAGCTGGGCTGTGGTGCGTACGTGGCGGAGTTGCGACGGACCCAGGCCGGGCCTTTCTCGTTGGTCCAGACGGTCACGCTGGAAGAGCTGGAGGCCGCACATGCCGAGGGCGGCAACGAAGCGGTCGATCGCTTCCTGATGCCATCGGACAGCGGCTTGCTGGATTGGCCGCTGCTGCAGTTCTCGGAACACAGTGCGTTCTACTGGCTCAACGGCCAGCCAGTACGTGCCCCGGATGCGCCGAAGTTCGGCATGGTCCGGGTACAGGATCACAATGGTCGCTTCATCGGTATCGGTGAAGTGAGCGAAGACGGGCGCATTGCGCCGCGTCGCTTGATTCGGTCGGAATGACCGGAACCCGCCGGTGTAACAGCAGGCGGGCGAGTGTGGCTGTTAACAGGCACGGTCACCACTCATTTATAGATACAGGGATTTGTCCCTGGCCTGTTGGTACGGTTTCCCTGGAAACGGTACCTCACAAGAGGAAAGCCACATGGCACTCAGCGTTGAAGAAAAAGCTCAGATCGTGACCGACTACCAGCAAGCTGTGGGTGATACTGGCTCGCCAGAAGTGCAAGTTGCACTGCTGACCGCCAACATCAACAAACTGCAAGGTCACTTCAAGGCCAACGGTAAGGACCACCACTCCCGTCGTGGTCTGATCCGCATGGTAAACCAGCGTCGTAAGCTGCTGGACTACCTCAAGGGCAAGGACGTTAATCGTTACAGCACCTTGATCGGCCGCCTGGGCCTGCGTCGCTAATCAGCGATTGCGCTATGAGGTTGGTTGTCTGTCGGTTGCCCACGCCTTGCGTTGGCAATGGGCAGGCTCCCAGCCTCAAGTTTTATCTGGACAGCCGTTGGGCCGATTCCCCGCGCTGCCCAAGAATTTCGCAAGAAGACAAGTTCCCCCAAGAGCCACAAAGAAGGTAGGACACCGTGAACCCGGTAATCAAAAAATTCCAGTTCGGTCAGTCGACCGTCACCCTCGAGACTGGCCGTATCGCCCGTCAGGCCTCCGGCGCAGTGCTGGTCACCGTTGACGACGACGTCAGCGTATTGGTGACCGTCGTCGGTGCCAAGCAAGCCGATCCAGGCAAGGGCTTCTTCCCGCTGTCTGTTCACTACCAGGAAAAGACTTACGCTGCCGGTAAGATCCCTGGCGGTTTCTTCAAGCGCGAAGGCCGTCCTTCCGAGAAAGAAACCCTGACTTCCCGACTGATCGACCGTCCGATCCGTCCGCTGTTCCCAGAAGGCTTCATGAACGAAGTGCAGGTTGTCTGCACCGTCGTCTCCACCAGCAAGAAGACCGATCCGGACATCGCTGCGATGATCGGTACCTCGGCTGCCCTGGCCATCTCCGGCATTCCTTTCGATGGCCCGATCGGCGCTGCCCGCGTGGCATTCCACGAAAGCACCGGCTACCTGCTGAACCCGACCTACGAGCAACTGCAGGCCTCGAGCCTGGACATGGTTGTCGCCGGTACGTCCGAAGCCGTGCTGATGGTTGAATCCGAAGCCAAGGAACTGACCGAAGACCAGATGCTGGGCGCCGTGCTGTTCGCCCACGACGAGTTCCAGGTTGTGATCAACGCTGTCAAGGAACTGGCCGCCGAAGCCGCCAAGCCAACCTGGACCTGGGCTCCGCAAGCCGAAGCCACCGAGCTGCTGGGCGCGATCCGTGCCGAGTTCGGCGACGCGATCTCCCAGGCCTACACCATCACCGTCAAGGCCGACCGCTATGCGCGCCTGGGCGAGCTGAAGGACCAGGTCGTCGCCAAGCTGTCCGGTGAAGAAGGCCAACCGTCCGCCGCTGAAGTCAAAGCCGCTTTCGGTGAAATCGAATACCGCACCGTTCGCGAGAACATCGTCAACGGCAAGCCACGTATCGACGGTCGCGACACCCGCACCGTACGTCCGCTGAACATCGAAGTCGGCGTCCTGCCGAAGACCCACGGTTCGGCACTGTTCACCCGTGGCGAAACCCAGGCCCTGGTCGTTGCAACCCTGGGCACCGCCCGTGACGCGCAACTGCTGGACACCCTGGAAGGCGAAAAGAAAGACCCGTTCATGCTGCACTACAACTTCCCTCCGTTCTCGGTGGGCGAGTGTGGCCGCATGGGTGGCGCCGGTCGCCGCGAAATCGGTCACGGTCGCCTGGCCCGTCGTTCGGTCCAGGCCATGCTGCCGGCCGCCGACGTGTTCCCGTACACCATCCGCGTGGTATCGGAAATCACCGAGTCCAACGGTTCGAGCTCGATGGCTTCGGTCTGCGGCGCTTCCCTGGCCCTGATGGACGCCGGTGTGCCGATGAAGGCGCCGGTGGCCGGTATCGCCATGGGTCTGGTTAAAGAGGGCGAGAAATTCGCCGTCCTGACCGACATCCTGGGTGACGAAGACCACCTGGGCGACATGGACTTCAAAGTGGCCGGTACCGCCAAGGGCGTCACCGCGCTGCAGATGGACATCAAGATCAAGGGCATCACCGAAGAAATCATGGAGATCGCCCTGGGCCAAGCCCTGGAAGCTCGCCTGAACATCCTCGGCCAGATGAACCAGATCATCGGCCAGTCCCGCACCGAGCTGTCGGAAAACGCTCCGACCATGATCGCGATGAAGATCGACACCGACAAGATCCGTGATGTCATCGGTAAAGGCGGCGCGACCATCCGTGCGATCTGCGAGGAAACCAAGGCGTCGATCGACATCGAAGACGACGGTTCGATCAAGATCTTCGGCGAAACCAAGGAAGCGGCAGAAGCAGCTCGCCAGCGCGTCCTGGGCATCACCGCCGAAGCCGAGATCGGCAAGATCTACGTCGGCAAGGTCGAGCGCATCGTCGACTTCGGCGCCTTCGTCAACATCCTGCCGGGCAAGGACGGTCTGGTTCACATCTCCATGCTGAGCGATGCTCGCGTCGAGAAAGTGACCGATATCCTGAAGGAAGGCCAGGAAGTGGAAGTGCTGGTACTGGACGTGGACAACCGCGGCCGTATCAAGCTGTCCATCAAGGACGTGGCAGCCGCCAAGGCTTCGGGCGTTTAATCACCCCCGTTACCTGAGCGCTGAACAAGCAAACGCCCCGACTGGTTCGGGGCGTTTTGCTGTGGGTCGAAAAATCCTCGGGCGCCGGTTGCCTGGCTATGGGGGACGATGCTAGGTTTAGCCACCGCCCGTGTAGCTCAGTCGGTAGAGCAGCGCACTCGTAACGCGAAGGTCGCAGGTTCGATTCCTGTCTCGGGCACCACTCCTCGTTATTTCACCTTCCTGCTCAGCTCCTCGACAGTACGTTTGAGCTGATCCATCTCGCGGTCCTGATCGCTGAGCTCCCGCTTCAGGGACGAAATCTCGCTGTTGCTCGAACTTGAACTGGAACCACTGTTGCGCTTGAGTTCTTCCACCTGCTTGCCAAGGTCGTTCAGGTCGCGTTCCTGTTCCTTGACCGTGCGCTTGAGATCGTCGATCTCCTTGCTGCTGGAACTGGCGCTGGAGCCACCGTTGCGCTTGAGTTCTTCGATCTGGCGGGCCTGTTCGCCGAGGGTACGCTTCTGGTTTTCCAGTTCGTCAGTGTTGTTCTTTACAGCTTTTGGCAGGTTTTCCAGGGTGCTCGCGGTGACGTTCGTCTTGAGGAGTTTGTACTTATCGAAATCGACATGATGAAGGGCGGGAATGGCGTCGTCGTAGGACGGCCCATCGGAGGAGACGTCAACAGCCGCTTGAGCAACGCCGGCCAAGCTCAGGCTGCCGAGCAGCAGGGCTGTGGTAGTCAGCAGGGTCGACGAACGTTTGGGAAAGCTGCGCATCACTGGGATTCCTTGTGAGGTGCCGGTATGGCACATGGCTATGACTGGTTATTTTGACAGATGTTCCCAAGTTTCCCGGGTTTCTGATGCGCAGGTTTTTTTTGTGGGGCAGATGTAAAGAACCGTGTAACTCGTTGGCAAAACGTCCTATATTCGTTGCCTGCATGTGCATTGCCCAGCAATTTTCAGATGATCCCCGAATGGTTCTGAAGGCCAGGTAAACCGGGCTTTTAAACGGTTTTCTGCGTCAGAGAGATCCTTGATGATCCAGATCCATCTTCCATTCCCCCGATCAACGAGAACGCCATGACCGTTAAAGCATTGACCCTGGAAGCCAGGCACGAAGAAGCGCTGAAGAAGTACGTACTGGATGCGCCCCAGTTGCTGGAAGAGATCAAGGACCTGCCTGCCGACGATCAGAGAGACCAGATCCAGTGGGCATTCGAGGACGAGGCCGAAGCCCAGGGCTTGCAGCCTTGGGAGTTGACGCTCAAGTACACCAGCACGCCTGAAGAGTTCGAGGTGCAGCGCCTTGCATTGCACAAGGAAGCCGCCGAGGTGCTGGGTGTGGAATGGGATGAGTACTGCGAGATGAACAATCTGGTGGTCTGAAAAAAACGCCAGCCTTTCAAGGCTGGCGTTTTTTGTTGTCAGAGGCTCAAGCGCATCGACAAATCCACCGCCTTCACATCCTTGGTCATCGCTCCGATCGAGATGTAGTCCACGCCAGTCTCGGCAATCGGGCGCAACGTGCTTTCGTTGATCCCGCCGCTGGCCTCCAGCTTCGCCTTGCCGTCGTTCAGGCGCACGGCCTCACGCATGTCGTCCAGGCTCAGTTCGTCAAGCATGATGATGTCGGCATTGGCCGCCAGCGCTTCCTTCAGTTCAGCCAGGCTTTCCACTTCGACTTCCACCGGTTTGCCCGGGGCGATCTTGTGGGCGGCGGCAATGGCCTGGGCGATCCCGCCGCAGGCGGCGATGTGGTTTTCCTTGATCAGGAATGCGTCGTACAGGCCGATGCGGTGGTTGTGGCAGCCACCGCAGGTGACCGCGTATTTCTGCGCCAGGCGCAGCCCGGGCAAGGTCTTGCGGGTGTCCAGCAGCTTGACCTGGGTGCCGGCGACGAAGTCGGCCAGGTAGCGGGCCCGGGTGGCGACGCCCGAGAGCAGTTGCAGGAAGTTCAGCGCGCTGCGCTCGCCAGTCAGCAGCGAACGGGCTGGGCCTTCGAGGTGGAACAGCGCCTGGTCGGGATTCACCCGGTCGCCATCGCGCACTTGCCAATGCACCGCGACACGCGGGTCCAGTTGCCGAAACACCGCATCGACCCAGGCCGTGCCGCTGATGACGGCGGCGTCGCGGGTGATGATGGTGGCCTTGGCCAGGCGTTCGGCGGGGATCAGTTGCGCGGTGATGTCGCCGCTGCCGATGTCTTCGAGCAACGCACGGCGCACATTGGCTTCGATTTCAACGGTCAGATCGGCGAGACGTAGATTCGGCATAACGGGCTCCACAAACAAAGTGGCCCGATTATAGGGCCAGGCCACGAACGAACCCAAGGCGCTGGCGGGCGGCTGTGCCAAACGGAGCTGCATTTGGTCGCATCGCCGCAACGTTTGCGCATTTCCCGGGTCAGTTGTTGCACGGTATTTCGAGCTGGTTCACAGCGCACCACTGGTGCGACAGGGTTCTTTTGGTCGATAATCCGCCTTTCGATTGACGTCATGACTTTGACGTCTCCAGCCGAAGAACACCGTTTCAGGGGGCCAGGATGCACAATGACGGGAATGTAGTGCCTTTACACAAGGTATCTGCCGACCAGGCGACTCGTTCGCCGCTCCCGCGCCTGCCGGTGATTCTGCTCCAGGTTCGCGACAAGGCCGCGCAGCAACTGCGCCAGGGCCTGCAAGGGCTGTTCGATAACGCCGACGACACCCTGTTCGAAATGGCCGACCGAGCGCGGGACGATATCGAACAGAACCTGTTCTTCGAAGCCATGCGCGACTTGCGCCTCAAGCGCAAGAGCATCGAGCGCGAGTTCATCGAGCAGTTTTTCGAGGCGTTCGTCCGCCTGGCCCAATACGACGTTACCCAGGCCACCCTGGCCCCCGTCCCGGCTTCCTGCACCTCGCCCCAACCGTCCCATGAAGAGCTGGAGCGACATCTGGCGGTCGAGGCCATGGTCAACCGGGTGCTCAAGCGCGATGGCCTGGCGCTCGAACAATTGACCGCCCGGCTCGGCGCGTTGCTGGCCCGGCCGTTGGCGAACGCCCATAACCCCCTGAGCCCTGGGCTGCTGTGCGAGAACTTCCTGCAAGCCGGGCGCAACCTGGGCGTTGGGATCAAGGTCAAGCTGATCCTGCTCAAGCTCTTCGAACGCTATGTGTTGAGCGAATGCGACCCGCTCTACGCCGAAGCCAACCAGTTGCTGGCGGCCACTGGTATCTTGCCGGAGCTCAAGGCCGCACCGTCGCGACGCGCCTCGGATCGCGTCGAGGAGCCTGCGCGGCCCAAGGCCGAAACCGTGACCAAGCCCCGGGCGGCCGAGGTCGATGACAGCGTGCAGGAAGTGTTCGCGGCGTTGCAGAAGCTGCTGATGCAAGTGCGCGGCAGCGTCGCGCCGACCCTGGAAGCCAGCGCGCCGGCCCAGCCGATTTCCACCCGCGACCTGTTGCGATTGCTGTCCCATCTGCAGCAGTACGCGCCCACTGTCCGGGACGAATTCGACCTGCGCGGCCAGCTTGAGCAACTGCTGACACGGGTCAGTGTCCGCAGCGGCAAGTCCCGGGTAGTCGAGGACGCGGATGAGGATGTCATCAACCTGATCTCGATGATGTTCGAGTTCATCCTCGACGACCATAACCTGCCGGATTCCTTCAAGGCGCTGATCGGTCGCCTGCAGATCCCGATGCTCAAGGTCGCGGTGCAGGACAAGAGTTTCTTCAGCCGCGGCAACCATCCCGCCCGGCGGCTGCTCAATGAAATCGCCGCCGCCGCCATGGGCTGGGGCGATTGCGATGATCATCAGCGCGACGCGCTCTACCTGCGCATCGAGCAGGTGGTGCAACGCCTGTTGAATGATTACGTCGATGATCCGGCGATCTTTTCCGAGCTGCTCGCCGATTTCCTCGCCTTCACCAGCGACGAGCGCCGCCGCTGCGAATTGCTCGAACAGCGCATCCGCGATGCCGAGGAAGGGCGCGCCAAGGCCGAGTTGGCGCGCTTGCGGGTCGAGGGCGCGCTGAACCAGGTCATGCTGGGCAAGGTCTTGCCACAGGCCGTGGTGGAATTCGTCCTGCAGGCCTGGAGCCAGGTGCTCCTGCTGACCTGTTTCAAGCACGGCAAGTACTCCGCCGAGTGGCAGGCCGACGTCCTGACCCTGGAGCAGTTGATCTGGAGCGTCCAGCCCCACGACGAGCCCGATGCCGGCTTGCGTCTGCTGGCGATGGTGCCGGAGTTGCTCAAGGCCCTGCGTGAAGGGCTGAGCCGCTCGGCGTTCGACCCGTTCGCCACCAGCGAGTTTTTCAGCGAACTGGAGGTCCTGCACGTCCAGGCCTTGGAGCGCATGGGGCAGGCCCAGGCCCAGGCGCCATCGGCGGATTCACCGGCGATGGTCGAAGTGTCGGAGAAGATTGTCTTGCGTACGTCGCAGAAAGGCCCGGGGGACAGTGCGGCGGTGCGCTTGCCGGCCGATGACGTGGGCTTGCGCCAGGTCGATCAACTGCGCCTGGGCAGTTGGGTCGAGTTCCAGGAAGACGATGACAACACCTTGCGGTGCAAGCTGGCGGCGATCATCGAGGCCACCGGCAAATACATCTTCGTCAACCGCACCGGCCTTAAAGTGCAGGAGCACAGCCGCACCAGCCTGGCGCTGGAATTCCGCCGGGGGGCGGCGCGCCTGCTGGACGACACGTTGCTGTTCGACCGGGCCCTGGAGTCGGTGCTGGGCAACCTGCGCCAGCTCAATCGCGGCAAGTGATCGCGCAGCCCGGCCCGATCACGGCATACTGACGGCATCCACCGTCGTCTCCGAAGGAACCCGTATGCAGTTGGACTCCGCGAGCGGTTGGTGCGAGGGCGTGCGTCATTGCCCTTCGCCCAACTTCAATGCGCGCCCCGAGGGCGAGATCTCCTTGCTGGTGATCCACAACATCAGCTTGCCACCGGCCCAGTTCGCAACGGGCAAGGTGCAGGAGTTCTTCCAGAATCGCCTGGATGTCACGGAACATCCTTACTTTGCCGGTATCGCCGACCTGCGTGTCTCCGCGCATTTCCTGATCGAACGTGACGGCGCCGTCACCCAGTTTGTCTCTTGCCTGGACCGGGCGTGGCATGCGGGCGTCTCGTGTTTCGAAGGGCGGGAAACCTGCAATGATTTTTCCCTGGGCATCGAGCTGGAGGGCACCGATGATGTGCCCTTTACCGACGCGCAGTACACCTCCCTGGTGGCGTTGACCCGGCAGTTGCAGGCGGCCTTCAGCGCGATCACGGTGCAGCGTATCTGCGGGCACAGCGACATTGCCCCGGGACGCAAGACTGATCCGGGACCGGCATTCGACTGGGCGCGCTATCGTGCGGCCCTGACAGAAGGGGAAGGACAATGAGTTTTCTGGTGTTGCTGCTGGCGGTCTGGATCGAGAAATTCTCGGCCCTGCGCCAGCGCGTCCAGCGCGATGGCGGTTGGCTGCGTGAATTGAATACGCTGGAGGCTCGGCCCCGCTGGGTCAATCGGCCCTGGCTCGTGTTGGTCGTTCTGGTGTTGCTGCCGGTGGCGTTGCTGGCATTGCTGCTCTGGGTACTGGAGCCGGTGGCCTATGGCTTGCTCGCGTTGCCGGTGCACTTGCTGGTGGTGATCTACAGCCTGGGGCGTGGCGATCTGTTGGCCGACCTGGGGCCGTTTCGCGATGCCTGGCGGCGCGAGGACCTGCAAGCGGCTGCCCATGTGGCCAAGCGTGACCTGGGCATCGAAGCCGACGACGGCGATCAACTGCTGGAGCGGGTCCAGGGGCATCTGTTGTGGCAGGCCTACCAGAGCTTTTTCGCGGTGATCTTCTGGTATTTCCTGCTGGGCCCGGTGGCGGCCCTCAGCTATCGACTGCTGGCGCTGGCCGCCGAGCACAGCCAGAACCCCGGCGTCGCCGAGCGTGCCGGGCAACTGCGCCATGCCTTCGACTGGGTGCCGGTGCGCTTGCTCGCAGCGAGCTTCGCCTTGGTGGGCAATTTCGTCGCGGTCAGCCGGGTGATGTTGCATGAACTGTTGAACTGGAACATCAGCGCCGCCGACCTGATCGACAAGGTTGGCCTGGTGGCTGGCGAAATCCCCAGGCCCATGGCCGGGCCGGACGGGATCAACAGCCTGGATCGGCTCTGGGAACTGCTGCTGCGCGCAGCGGTGCTCTGGTATGCCGGGTTTGCGTTGTGGACGGTGTTGGCCTGAAGGCAACAACGCAATCCTTGTGGCGAGGGGATTTATCCCCGTTGGGCTGCAAAGCAGCCCCATCGATTTCAGGCACGAGAGTGATGGGGGCCGCTTCGCGCCCCAGCGGGGATAAATCCCCTCACCACAGAACAACCCGTTAACCTTAAGTTACAAATCTCCCCGCCGATTTAGGCTATATAGGGACAGCGCCCCGAATGGTGGCTTTCTGCTGTCTCTGTGCGCCAGCCATAACAATAAGAACACTACCGGGAGGCTTCCTTGTGAAGAGTTTGCTCTGGCCCGCTGTCGCGCTGATGAACCGCCTGAGCTTCGGCATGAAGTTCAGCCTGATCAGCGTGTTGTTCCTGGTGCCGATGCTGGTGACCAACTTTTTCCTGGTGCGTGATTCCTACCGCGAATTCCAGGGCACCCAGGTGGAGCTGCAAAGCCTCGATCTCTTGGGCAGCAGCCTGGCCTTGCGCCGGGACCTGGAAACCCTGAACAACCTGGTGCAGATCAACGCCAGCCTGGGTCAGTCCGGCAAGGCCGGGGACGTGGAAGCGAAGATCGGCACCCTCGAACAACAAGTCCTGGCGCGTCTGCAAGGCATGAGTGCCATGGCGGTCGAACCCGAGCAGGTCAGTGCCTTCGATGCCAAGCGCGACGAGATGATTGCCGCATTCAAGGCCCAGCAGGCTGAAAGCTCGTTGCAGAGCAAGAGTGCGCTGATCGGCAAGCTACTCAACAATGCCCAGACGTTCAGCCAGATCATCGCCAGCCAGGCGGGGCTGAGCCGCGACAACCAGAGCGACATTCGCCAGCTCAGCGAATTGATCATCGGCATGACCCCGAAAGTCACCCAACTGCTGGGCGAAGGCCGGGCGCTGGGTGCATCGTCGCTGGGGCTGGGGTTTCTCAATTCGGCATCGAGCACCCGCTTCGATGAATTGCTGGCCCAGATCGAAAAGCTCCAGGGCGAATACGATGTGAAACTGCAGGACACCCTGGGCGCCAGCAAGGCGGCCGGGCAAGCCTTGGCCGAGCAGGCCGACGGCAGCAAGGCCAGCCTGAAGAAGACCAGCGAGCTGATCGAAGAGCAGGTGGTGATGGCCGATACCCTCGATGCGCCGTGGCCGGCGTTCTACGACCAGGTCAGCGGCCTGATGGCGCAGACCTACCGGTTGAACGAGGCGACCCAGGACTTCCTCGGTGTCCAGTTGCAGCATCGCCTGGAGCAGAACCGCAGCCACATGGTGCTGCAAGCCGTGGCGCTGGCCGTGGTATTCCTGCTGATCTTCTACCTGTACGCCGGCTTCTACGCCTCGACCCGCACCACGCTCCAGCACTTGGGCCTGATGATGGACAAGGTGGCCGCCGGCGACATGACGGTCAATTTCGTGGCCCGCAGCAAGGACGAGTTGGGCGAGTTGGGTGAGGTGTTCAACGGGACGGTGGCGAAGATCCATGACCTGATCGAACAAGTCGGCCGGACCGTCGCCGAAGTCGAGCGCCAGGCCGGGCAGGTGGAAACGGTCTCGGCCCAGAGCAACCAGGCGGTTGCCGGGCAGCGCAGCCAGATCGAACTGGTCGCGACGGCGATGAACCAGATGTCCGCCACCGCCCAGGAAGTGGCCCGCAGCGCCGCGGCGGCGGTCAGCAGTGCCCACAGTGTCAACGACGAAACCTTGAGTGGCCGTGGCTTGGTAGAATCCCAGCAGGGCAGCATCGCCCGGTTGGCCAGTGAGATCGATCAGTCGGTGCAGGTGATCAACCAACTGGCGTCCGACAGCCAGGCTATCAGTCGGGTGTTGGACGTGATCAAGAGCATTGCCGAGCAGACCAACCTGCTGGCGCTCAATGCCGCTATCGAAGCGGCCCGGGCGGGGGAGCAGGGCCGTGGCTTCGCGGTGGTGGCCGATGAAGTACGGACCCTGGCCAAGCGGACCCAGCAATCGACCGAGGAAATCGAAGCGATGATCACGCGCTTGCATGGCGGCGTGGGGGCGGCGGTGAAGGCGATGGGTACCAGCCATGAGATGGCCAGCGGCACGGTCGGCCAGTCGGAAAAGGTCCAGCAGGCGTTGGCGAATATTCTCGGGGCGGTTGGCATGATCGTCGACCAGAACCAGCAGATTGCCGCGGCCGTGGAGCAGCAGACGGCGGTGGCCCATGATATTGACCAGAACATTGTCGAGATTAATCGCGCCGGTGAGCGGACGGCTGAAGGGGCGCACCAGACGGAGGATGCCAGTCGGGCGTTGTCTGCGCAGGTGATGGAGTTGAAGCGGTTGATTGATGCGTTTCGGGTTTAGGTTTGGTTTGGGTTTTTGGTTGGTGTGTATATCCGTTGTTGAGGTAACGGCTGCTAATGGTTCCGCCCTTACGGCGGGTTACTTTTGGCAGACGCCCCAAAAGTAACCAAAAGGTCTTCGCCCGGTATGACTCACCCACATGGGTTACAAATCAGTTCACGCACATAGGTAACAGTTTTTAACTGGCATGGTCGATTTCGCGAGGATCTGACCATGCCCTGGAGAGAGCTGAAACCTATGGACCTCAAA
>NZ_JAUQOP010000012.1 GCF_030580855.1 Pseudomonas citrullilanati
TGACGACCATAGAGCATTGGAACCACCTGATCCCATCCCGAACTCAGAAGTGAAACGATGCATCGCCGATGGTAGTGTGGGGTTTCCCCATGTGAGAGTAGGTCATCGTCAAGATTGAATTCCGAAACCCCAATTGCGAAAGCAGTTGGGGTTTTGTTTTGCCCGCAATAAACACCCGTGGAAGCTCGTGATAAATTTGCACGGTCATTTACGAACGAGGGCACTAGAATAGCCCCACCTTAGCCGAGCCAGAGCGCTTTATGCCCGACCCGTCAGACACTGAGAGATTGTCGGATCTACCCCTGAACGATCTGGTGGCATGCCATGAATGCGACCTGTTGATGCGCAAGCCTCGGCTGGCCCATGGCGAAAAAGCCGAGTGTCCCCGTTGCGGATATGAGCTCTACGCGCACCGGCACAATGTCGTCGAGCGCAGCCTTGCCTTGGTGATTGCCGCACTGCTGTTGTACGTGCCGGCCAATTTCCTGCCGATCATGCAACTCAACCTGCTCGGGCAGTCCTCCCAGGACACCGTCTGGAGCGGCGTAGTCGGTTTGTTCGATACGGGCATGCAAGGCATTTCGGTGGTGGTGTTCCTGTGCAGCATGGGCATTCCACTCCTCAAGCTGCTTTGCCAGCTGTTGGTGCTGCTGACCATTCGCCTGGATATCGGCCGCAGTTATGGTTTGTTGCTGTATCGCATCTATCACCATCTACGCGATTGGGGAATGCTCGAGGTCTACCTCATGGGCGTACTGGTGGCCATCGTCAAGCTGGCGGACATGGCGGCCATCACCGTAGGCCTTGGCCTGGTGTGTTTCATCAGTATGTTGCTGGTCCAGGTCTGGCTGGAAGTGGTGATGTCACCGCATCAGATCTGGCAAGCGTTATCAGGGGAGGATGATCATGCGGGCGATTGATGCAGGCATTCTGATCTGTACGGAATGCCATGAATTGAATCGGCAGGACCCCGAGGCCGACAAGCAAACCTGCACCCGCTGTGGGGCGCTGGTTCATCCTCGTCGCCCGGACAGCATGATGCGGACCTGGGCGTTGTTGATCACCGCCGCGATTCTTTACATTCCGGCCAACCTGCTGCCGATCATGACCATCAACTCGCTGGGCAAGGGGGCCCCGAGCACGATCATGGCCGGCGTCATCGAGCTGGTGCAGCACGGCATGATCCCCATCGCGGCCGTGGTGTTCATCGCCAGTATCGTGGTGCCCACGTTCAAGCTGGTGGGTATTGCCCTCTTGCTGTTTTCCGTACAGCGGCACCAGCCGATGTCGGCTCGCCAGCGCATCCTCATGTACCGTTTCATCGAGTTCATCGGCCGCTGGTCGATGCTGGATATCTTCGTGATCGCGATCCTGGTGGCCGTGGTGAATTTCGGCCGCCTCGCCAGTGTCGAAGCCGGGCTGGGGGCCATCGCATTTGCCAGCGTAGTGATTTTGACAATGATTGCCGCAGTAACCTTCGATCCCCGACTGATCTGGGATAACACGGAGTCGGATAACGACCATGACTGATTTGCCTACCGCAAAAACCCGACCGGCTTCGAACTGGTCGGCCATCTGGATCCTGCCGTTGATCGCCCTGGTCATCGGCGGTTGGCTCGGCTGGCGGGCCTACAACGACACCGGGATCGAGATCAGCGTACGCTTCGAAAGCGGCGAAGGCATCCAGGCCAACAAAACCGAGATCGTCTACAAGGGCATGTCGGTGGGCAAGGTGAAGGCCTTGACGCTGGACGATGAAGGCAGCTCGAAAGGCGTGATCGCCACCATCGAGATGAACAAGGACGTCGAGCAATACCTCAAGACTGGAACGCGTTTCTGGCTGGTCAAGCCGAGTGTCAGCCTGGCCGGCATCACCGGGCTGGAAACCCTGGTGTCCGGCAACTACGTGGCGATCAGCCCGGGGGAAGGGGAGTCGACGCGCAAGTTCAAGGCCTTGGCGGAGGAGCCGCCGCTGTCGGATTCCAAGCCGGGCCTGCACCTGACGATCAAGGCTGACCGGCTGGGTTCGCTGAACCGCGGCAGCCCGGTGTTCTACAAGCAGATTCAGGTTGGGCAGGTGAAAAGCTACGTGCTGTCCGAAGACCAGAGCACGGTCGAGATCAAGGTGTTCATCGAGCCGACCTACGCCAGCCTGGTGCGCAAGCACACGCGTTTCTGGAACGCCAGCGGCATCAGCATCGATGCCAACCTGTCGGGCGTCAAGGTGCGCAGCGAATCCCTGGCCAGCATCGTGGCCGGCGGTATTGCGTTTGCCACGCCGGAAGGTCGCAAGGACAGCCCGCCGACGGATCCGAGCCTGCCGTTCCGGCTCTACGAAGACTTTGACGCCGCCGCCGCGGGTATCCGTGTGAAGGTCAAGCTCAGCGACTTCGAAGGCCTGCAGGCCGGTCGGACGCCGGTGATGTACAAGGGCATCCAGGTCGGCAACCTGAAGGCCCTCAAGGTCGATCCGGACCTGTCCAGCGCCACGGCCGAGTTGACCATGGATCCGCTGGCTGAAGATTACCTGGTCACCGGCACCCAGTTCTGGGTGGTCAAGCCATCGATCTCCCTGGCGGGGATCACCGGCCTGGAAGCGTTGGTCAAGGGTAACTACATTGCCGTGCGCCCGGGGGACAAGGGCGGCGCGCCCCAGCGCGAGTTCGAGGCACGGGCCAAGGCGCCGCCGCTGGACTTGCGTTCGCCCGGGCTGCACCTGGTCCTGCTCACGGAAAACCTGGGATCGCTGGAGGTCGGCAGCCCGATCCTCTACAAACAGGTCAAGGTCGGTTCGGTGCAGAGCTACCAGTTCTCGCGCAAGAAAAAACAGCTGATCATCGGTGTGCACATCGAGAAAGAGTACGAAGGCCTGGTCAACGGTTCGACCCGGTTCTGGAACGCCAGCGGCATTACCCTCACGGGTGGCTTGACCGGCGGGATCCAGGTCAAGAGCGAGTCCTTGCAAAGCCTGATGGCCGGCGGGATCTCCTTTGAGACGCCAGAGCCGAATGTGCCGCTGAAACGGCGTATCCCGCGTTTCCGCTTGTTCGAGGACCGTGAAGCGGCACAGCAGCGGGGCACCCAGGTGACGATCAAGCTCGATCGCGCCGATGGCTTGCGCAGTGGCACGCCGATCCGTTTCAAAGGCCTGGATGTGGGCAAGGTCGAAAAGGTCGATTTGAGCGCCGACATGCAATCGGTATTGCTCACTGCGCGAATCACCGAAGTGCCGGAGCGCATTGCCCGGGTCGGTTCGCAGTTCTGGGTGGTCAAGCCCGAGTTGGGGTTGATGAAGACGTCCAACCTGGAGACGCTGGTGAGCGGCCAGTACATCGAGGTGCAACCCTCGGCAAAGAACCTGGGACCGCAGAAGAACTTCGTGGCCCTGGCCAACCCACCGGAAACGGCCGCGCCCGAAGCGGGCCTGAGCCTGGTATTGAGTGCGGCTCGCCGTGGCTCGTTGAAGATCGGCGTGCCGGTGACCTACCGCGAGATCACGGTAGGCAAGGTCACCGGTTATGAGTTGGGCCAGACCGCGGATCGAGTGTTGATCCATATCCTGATCGAACCCAAGTACGCGCCATTGGTGCGCACCGGCACGCGGTTCTGGAACAGCAGTGGCTTTGGCCTGGACTTCGGTTTGTTCAAGGGCGCGACGGTGCGCACCGAATCCCTGGAAACGCTGATCCAGGGTGGCATCGCCTTCGCCACGCCGGATGGTGAGCGGATGGGCGCCCCGGCGCGTCCGGAGCAGACCTTCGCGCTGTTCGATAAATTCGAAGAGGAATGGCTGACCTGGGCGCCGAAGATCAGCCTTGGCAAGTAGTTTGGCGCTATCGCGAGCAGGCTCGCTCCCATGGGGGGCTGCACGCAGGTGCTGAAATAGCGCAATGAAAAAGGCCGCGTTCCATCAGGAGCGCGGCCTTTTTTATTTCCGGCGTTTCACCTCACACCGCATCCAGCTCCGGCTCGTCGGCCTGGACGTTCACCGTGGCTTTTACCGCGTCGTGACGACGGATGTATTTCCAGTCCGCCTCGTCGATGTAGATCCCGTTCGGGCCGCTGCCGCCTTCCAGGTCGATGGCGACACTGGCGCAGACTTGCGGCTTGACGCTCGCCAGGATCGGCACGAAGCCCAGTTGCAGGCTGGTTTCCAGCAAGGCGGCCTGGTTCTTCTCGTCAATGTCCGCCGCTTCGTCCAGGTAGTACGGCAGGCGCACGCGACCGGCCTGTTCGCGGTCCATCAGGTGCAGCAGCAGGTACATGTTGGTCAGCGCCTTGATGGTCATGGTGGTGCCGTTGGACGCCGCGCCGTCGATGTCGGTGTGGATCACCGGCTGGCCGTTGACCTTGGTGATCTCGAACGCCAGTTCGAACAGGTCCTTGAGGCCGAGCTGGTTGTGGTTCGCCGCCACCAGGCGCGCCAGGTATTCCTTGGCCTCTTCGTTCTTGTTGTCCTGCTCCGCGCTCTGGCTGAGGTCGAACACCGACAGGGTCTCGCCTTCCTCGTACTGGCCGGCGCTGTGGATGATCTGGTCGATGTGCTTGAGGGCTTCCTTGTTCGGCGCCAGGACGATACGGAAGCTTTGCAGGTTGGACACCTGGCGCTTGTTGATCTCGCGGTTGAACAGCGCCAGTTGATGTTCGAGGCTGTCGTAGTCGCTGCGGATGTTGCGCAGGGTCCGGGCGATATCGGTCACCGCCGCGCGACGCGCCTTGCCCAGGGTCAGGGCCTCGTCGGTGCGGTGCGCATAGGCGTTGATCAGCAGTTGCAGGCGTCGCTCCATGTCGTCTTCGCTGTCGAACTTGGCCACGCCCTTGAGGCGCACCTGGGCATACAGCGCTTCGATCTGGCCGTCGACGCGCAGCAGGCCTTGCCAGCTGTCCTGGTAGTCATTGAGCAGTGGCAACAGGTTGTCCATGGAATCGTCGACCGGGTCCATGAACGGCGTGCCGAACGGCAGGTCCGCCGGCAGCAACTGACGGCGACGCAAGGCGTCGTCGAGGGTGCGCTGCTTGGCTTCCATGTCGGCGATCTGGCGGCCCACCAGTTGCAGCTTGGCGGAGAGTTGCTGGACGCGTTCGGTGAAGGCATCGCTGGAGCGCTTGAGTTCCTCCTGGGCTGCTTCCATCTGCGCCAGTTGCTCGAGCTTTTCGCCTTCTTCGGCGCTCAGGGTCTGGGTGCGGCGGAAATCTTCCAACGCTTTCTGGGCGTCCAGGACTTGCTGGTACAGCGCTTCGGTCTGGGTCTTGCTCGCCGCCCGGTCGGCCGCGACGGCTTGCTGGGTCTTGAGCTGCTTGAGCTCTTTTTCCAGGCGCTCCTTCTGGTCGCGCAACGCCGCGCGGTCGGCCAGCGCCTGCAAGGCGGGTGGCTCGATGTGGGAGAGGTCGATGGCCAGGCCCGGCACCTCGAAGCGCTCACCCTTGAAGCCGTCGAGGATCAGTTCCAGGGACTTGACCCATTGGCCGTCCTCGTCCAGCGCGATGCCGTGCTCTCCCAGCGGCAGGCTGAACAGGGCGCTGTTGAACAGGCGCATCAGGCGTTCGACGTCCTGTTGCGAGAATTCTTCGCGCAGGCGGGCGTAGCTGTTGTTGTCGGCGTGATCGAGTTGCTGCTTGACCGACTTCAGGCGTTTTTCCAGGTCCCGCAGGCGTTCTTCCAGGTCTTCGGCACTGAACTGCCGGGACTGGGCCAGGGCGCCGGCCAATTCGTCGTGGGCGTCCTTGGCGGCGAGCAGTTGCTGCTCCAGGACCTTGACGTCATCCACCAGGGCGAACTTGTGCTTGAGCACCGAGAGTTCGCCGAGCCAGCGCTGGATGCCGGTGATTTCCCGCTCCAGGCGCATCAGCTCCTGGGTGCCACCGCGCTGGTCGTTCTGCAGCGAATCCTGCTCGTTGCGGTAGTGTTCGGCCTGGAGGGTCAGCTCTTCCTTGCGCGCACTGGCGTAGTCCGACCAGGTGCCGAGCAGCGAATCGAGCAGCGGCGACAGGCGATGCAGTTTGCCGCGCAGAATATCGCGTTGCTTCACGCCATTGGCCAGGGCTTCCACCAGCGGGCCAGCGGCCACCAGGGAGTTGTAGTCCTGCTCCATGCGTCGTACGTCGCGGAACGCTTCTTCGCACGCGGCGATGTAGTCCACGCTGCCGGAGCGCAGGCTGTGTTCGAACGCGTCGAGGAACAGCTGCTTGAGCTTGGCCGCGGTGATTTCGCGCATGTGCAGCAGGTTGATGAACAGCGCGCGGAAGGTCTTGAGGCTTTGTTCGCTGGTGGAGCGCAGGGGGATCAGCGTCAGGTTCAGCGGGATCGAGGTGTGTCCACCCACCAGCAGGCGTCGCAGTTCATCCGGCTTGAGTTCGTAGGCCTTGAGGCCTTCGCGCTCCAGGTTGGTGAACAGCTCTTTCTGACGCAGGCACGTGTCGTTTTGCTGATAGTGAGCCAGGTCCAGCTTGCCGGCGTAGGCAAAGAACTGGTGGCCGAAACCGCCGCCCGGGCCGCGACCGACCACGCCGATGACATGGGGGCCGTGGGGCAGGGCAACTTCCACGAGGATGTAGCTGGTGTCCGATGCGAAATAGAAGCGCCGGGATTGTTCCAGGCTGTATTTGCCGAAGCTCATGTCCGACATGCGCGCCAGGATCGGGAACTGCAAGGCGTTGATCGACGCGGATTTACCGAGGTTGTTCGCGCCATACACCGACAACGGTTCTTCCAGCGGGAACAGGCCAAGGCTGTAGCCGGCGGTATTCAAAAGGGCAAAGCGGCGGATGCCGTAGCGTTCCTGGCTCATGCGTCGGTCTCCTGTTCTTCGGCAATGGCGCGGGCCAGTGCGTCTTCTTCGCTCTCGTCTTCAAAAGGCGCCAGATCGAGCGGGTCGTCGGTCTGCAGCAGTTTCTCGTCGCTGTCTTCGTCGATCAGCACCGGCGCCGGCAACGGCAACACGCTGTGCACGCTGGCGGCCAGGTCGCGGTCCTGCTGGACCGACAGGCAGACGTCGAGGAAGCGGTGCATCGGCGGCAGGAAGCGGTACACACCGTTGTCTTCGCTGGCGAAGCCCAGCTGGGTCATGCGGCGCATGATTTTTTCTTCCAGCTCTTCCTGGGTCTGGACTTCGGCCTGGATGAACAGGTCACGGTACTTTTCCAGCAGCGAAGGCAGCTCATCGCGGCCCAGGCTGCCACCGTCGAGCACGGCGATCGGGTCGCGACCCTGGTCGGCCAGGTGTTCGACCAGGATGAAAGTGAACAGGGCCAGGCGCTGGGCGGTCTTGTTCACCGCCGCGGCGGCCAGGTCCGGCACGAAGTAATAAAAGCCACGGGTGTCGCATACCAGTTCGAAGCCCAGGGCCTTGAACAGCGTGCGGTACTGGTCCTGGAAGTTGGACAGTTGGGCGTACAGCTCCGGGTCGCGGCGGCTGACGTGGTAGCCCTTGAACAGCTCGCGGAAGATCGGCGCCAGCTGGGACAGTTCGGATAGATCAAGATGCATGGGGGATGCTCGCAGAATCCTCGGCGGCGCTGTCGCGGGCCGAGAGCAGGGCGAAGGAGCGCAGGCTGACCTGATGCTCGTGGGTGTGGTATTCGCGGCGTTCCAGACGCTCGCGCTTGAAACGTTTCTCCCGCGACAGGCGCGAGAACCAGTACAGCAATTCGTCGGTGGCGCTGTCCGGTTCCTGTTCCAGCAGCCAGGTCATCAGGTCCGGCATCGGCAGCGCGTCTTCGCAGCGCTCGACCATCTCGCGCGCGGTGCGCGGTGCACGGGGGGCATCGCCGCCCTTGTGGGTCTTGTGGGACTTGGGGAAACGCGCTGGTTTCGGCTCGAAGCGGGCCAGGGCGTAGACATAGGCTTCCACCTGGCTGGCGCTGCCGAGGAAGGTGCTTTGCGGCCGGGTGAACAGCGGCATGGCGGCCTGGGGCACGGCATCGATGCCTTTGCGGCGGATGGCGGCCAGGGCCAGGGCGGCGCCACGGGTCACGGCGTTGTGGCGACGGGCTTCTTCGCGCAGGGGCAGCAACAGCTCGCGGGCATGGCGCAGGGTCAACTGGGCGCTGGTCTGCATCTCGAGGATCCGGGCGTGGGTGCGCAGCAGCATGTCGTCGTCCACCAGGTGGCCGAGGCGTTGCTGTTCGGTGAGCATGCGCAGCAGCACGTTCTCGACCTTGCGCACGCCTTGCTCGAACGCACCGTCGGCGTTCACCAGCTGGATCATCGGCTCGACGTATTCGTCCCAGGTCGCCAGCACTTCGGCGTAGCGCTGGCGCAGCGGGATCTGCCGGTCGCTGGTCTTGGCGCGCTCGGCCACGGCCACCAGGGCCTGTTCGTCGTTGGCGAGTTTTTTGAGCACGTCGCGCACGCGCATGTCCAGCAGGCGCAACTGGCGCGCGAGGTCGTTGCCGTCACGCACGTCGAAGGCGTCCTGGATATAACCGGCCAGGCGCTCGAGGTGGCGCAGGTAGGCTTCGATCTCCAGGCACAGGCCCAGGCGGTGCTCGCGGCGCAGGTAAGCGAGGAAGTCGTGGATCTGGGCATTGAGTTCGAAGCGGTTCGGACTTTTTGCCACTGGCACCAGGATGTCCAGGCGGATCCACACGTCCAGCAGTTGGGTGATGTCCTGGGGCGTGCTGTCCAGCTGTTGGGCGGCCAGTTGTGAACGCAGTTCGTTGAGGCTCAGGGTGCCCTGGTCGAAGTGCTCGCACAAAGGTTCCAGCAATGCCCAGTGTTCGGCGAGGGCGCGCAAGACGCGCTTGGGTTCGATCATCGCAATGGCCGTCGGGTTGGCAATTAAAAGCGGCGATTGTACTGCATCGGGCCGGTTGCGATTCACCCCTGAGACGGACTGTCGTGCGTATCGTCCAACTATTGGCTCGACGGGGAAGCGATCCGCGTCGAAGGGCGGTAGAATCCCTCCCACTTTCAGTTATCCACAAGTGGCCGACCCTTGCTTATCGAGTCTCGTCGCCGCGCCTATCTGACCGCCATGCAGGTGGTCAGCTGGCTGCCGCGTACCGAATTGCCCTTCGCCGCCCCGTCGCGGCCCGAGCTGCTGGAGGCGCCCGAGCCGCTGGACGTCCCGCCGGCGCCGGCCATGCCGGTGGCCAAGGCGCCGGTCGAACCTTCGACGCCTGCGCCCGAGCGGCCGAAGATCGAAGTGCCGCGTCCGAGCCTGGCGGCCAATCGCACCAGTGCCAAGCCGGTCGCCGAGGCCGATGAAGCGCCCGCGCCGGCCAAGGTCGCGCCGCCGCGTTTCGCCTTGCAACTGCTGCGCGCCGGGCGCTGCCTGCTGTTGGTCGAGCTGCCCACCGGCGAGCCGTTCCAGAGCCGCGACCCGGCCTATCTGCTGCTCAAGGACATGCTGCGCGCCGCCGGCCTGCCGGACAGCCCGCAGATCGTCGGCGAACCGGTGCGCTGGCCGCTGCTGTCTCGCGGCACCATGGACCAGGGCCCGGACGCGGCCCGGGATTTCGTCCAGGGCTTCGTCTCGGCCCGCTTGGAAGACGAGCCCTGCGTGTGCCTGTGGCTGATCGGTCTGCCGGCGGTGAAGTTTGCCGGCGAGGCGGACGCTGATGCCTTCACTCGCGAACTGCAGGTCGAAGGCCTGGGCTCGGCCTGGGCGCTGCCCGGGCTGGAACTGTTAATGGAAACGCCACAGCGCAAGGCTGACGTCTGGCAAGCCATGCGCCGGCTGATGGCGCGTTGGAAAGAATCGAATGAGTGACGCTGTATCGTTCCGCCCGATGACCGAGGCGGACCTCGACGCTGTGCTGAAAATCGAATACGCCGCCTACAGCCATCCCTGGACCCGAGGGATCTTTCTCGACGGGCTGGGTAAATACCAGATCTGGCTGATGTTCGAAGGCCAGCAACAGGTGGGCCATGGCGTGGTGCAGGTGATCCTGGATGAAGCGCACCTGCTCAACATCACCGTCAAGCCGGAAAACCAGGGCCGTGGCCTGGGCCTGCGCCTGCTGGAACACTTGATGTCCATCGCCTACCAGGCCCAGGCCCGGGAGTGCTTCCTGGAAGTGCGCGACAGCAACCGCACGGCGTTCCGGTTGTATGAACGCTACGGTTTCAACGAGATCGGCCGGCGCCGGGATTATTACCCGGCGGTGGGTGGGCGCGAGGATGCGGTGGTCATGGCTTGCACGCTGGTGGACTGAATCGCCCCATGGGGGCGTGAGCCTGCTCGCGAAGACGCCGGTACATCCGGCACTGATGCAAACTGATCCACCGCTATCGCGAGCAGGCTCGCTCCCACAGGGTTTGGGTGGGGTACACAAACCTGAATACACAAAGCCCCTGCGGGAGCGAGTTTGCTCGCGATGGCGATGGCCGGGTCAGCGCTTGCCATCCAGCGGATCGATGTCCGCCATTTCCGCCTCGTCCAGCCCATCGCCGCCGCCAATCTCATCCTCATCGACGATGCTCAGGTCCCAATCGGCCTGTTCGTCTTCGCCCAGTTCATGGGCATCCCGGGCGCCGTCTTCGCGAATCAGGGTCTCGGGGCTCAGGTCGTCGTCGGTCGGCTGGTGATCATCCGTCGAGGCGCCGGTCAGGCCCGCTTCGCGCACCCGTTCATGGGGCATCAACTGTTCGCGCTCGTTCTCCGGCAGTTCGTCGCCGATCTTCGCGCTGGGCTGTTCGTCGTCGAACTCCAGCTCGTGCATCGAGCCCATGCGGTCTTCATTGTCATCGATCGGCTCCGGTTGGGCCGCGTCGAAAGGACGTCGTGAATCATTCATGGCAATTCCTCATACTGGGGTTACTGGGTGGACCCGCAGCGCTGCCGAGAATTCCAACGGCATTATCGAAGTGACCTCGACGACCGGTCGATTGTCAAAGTTGCGCACTATTCTCGAGGGCAAGCAGCATGAACGAACTACAAGATCTGATTGATAACAACGCGCGCTGGGCCGATGCGATCAAGCAGGAGGATCCTGACTTCTTCGCCAAGCTGGCTCGTCAGCAGACCCCGGAGTACCTGTGGATCGGCTGTTCCGATGCGCGGGTACCGGCCAACGAAATCGTCGGCATGTTGCCGGGCGATCTGTTCGTGCACCGCAACGTGGCCAACGTGGTGCTGCACACCGACCTCAACTGCCTGTCGGTGATCCAGTACGCCGTGGACGTGCTGAAGGTCAAGCACATCCTGGTGACCGGCCACTACGGCTGTGGCGGCGTGCGGGCCTCGATGCAGGACCGCCAGCTGGGCCTGATCGACGGTTGGCTGCGCTCGATTCGCGACCTGTACTACGAGCACCGTGAGGCGCTGGCCCAATTGCCGACCGAAGAAGAACGCGTGGACCGCCTGTGCGAGTTGAACGTGATCCAGCAGGTGGCCAATGTCGGCCATACCAGCATCGTCCAGAACGCCTGGCACCGTGGGCAGAAGCTGTCGATCCATGGTTGCATCTACGGCATCAAGGACGGGCGCTGGAAAAGCCTGGACACCACCATCAGCGGTTTCGAGCAGTTGCCACCGCAGTATCGGTTGCGTCCCGTCGGCGCGCCGTGACGTAGGCCTGTCAGTCGCGATGACACCGATGGCGCCAGTGCCGTAGGAATTTCATTCCTTGCTCGTTGGGCGGTTCGTCATAACCTGTGATCCAACCGTGACAGTTGGACGAACCGCACCGGCAGGCAAACTGGCGATACAGCTTCTGTTCGGTGCTGGCGTGGTCGGTGGTCAGGCTGTCGCCCTTGGCGATGCGGGTCAGGGCCCATAGCCACAATTCGCTCATGTCGAGAAACACATTCGGGTTGCAGGAATGCGCCAACAGCCCGGCGAAGTACGGGTCGTACATGTGGACTTCCGGCAGCACCTGCAGCGTATGCGGGCCTCGACGGGCCACCAGCAGCCCGGACACCCGGCAGATGCGTTCCATGGGGGCGAAGTCGCGCTGGGCGATGACGGCGAAGCCGTGTCCGTCGGCCGCACGCAGGATTTGAAAATCCCGGGCCGAGGGATAGCGCAGCCGCGTACTGAGTGCTTTTTGGGGATAGAGGCAATCCCCGATCCGCGAGCGGGCTTGGGATGGACTGGAAGTGGTCATGACTGTCCCTGTCGGCAAAGGTCGGCTTTCAGCGCCAGCGATCCTGCCAACGCTCGTTGTAATTCGCAGCTTCCTCCAACTCCAACCTGACGGCTACTGTCAACTCTGACAGGCGTGCGCGATGCATGCCCCGTCGGTGTGAACCGACAGGGCACGCGCCTCGTGGGCTTTATACCGGTTCGGCGGGCAGCGGCATCGGCGCCTTCAATTGCGGAAGTTGCGTCTTGATCGCCGGTGTATCGCAGGTTTTAGCCGCTTCTTCCGGGGTCAACTTGCGGATCGTGGTGTAGAACAGCTCGCAGGTCTTTTCCTTTTGCGTGACTTGCCAGGTCTGGGTGCACTGGTTCAGCAACGTGGTCGGGTCGGAGCCCGGCTTGCTGCCCATGCCAGCCTGCCAGCAGGCCGCGCTCAGGTCCTGGCCCATGACCTTCAGGCCCGCCGCATCGGCCTTGGCTTCGTCACCGTCGTAGTTGGTCTTGTCGGCGGCGTACCAGATATAGCTCGGGTGGTTGGAGCCCAGCACCGATACCGGGGTGCCGCCTGTCGGCGTGATGGTCGCCAGGCCGAGCACATTCACGGTCTGCCCGTATTGGGTCTTGATCCAGTTCCGTACGGGGGCGCCGAAGGCCACCATGGGCAGCGAGGCGCCGGCGGAGGTCTGGGTGAGCTGCTTGACCATGATGGTCTGGTAGGCGTTGAAGTAATCGTACAGCCCTTCCAGGGTCTGGCCGGCATTGGACGGGGCCGCGATGGGCGCGATGTCGATGATGGTCTGGTAGCCCGGCGTCTGTGCGGCGGGGATGCCGTTGTCGGTCAGCAACGAGGCCCAGCGGTCGGTGGTGGCCGACTCCAGGTAATCCTGGGCCTGGGTCAGGGAGTAATCCGGCGGGAAGTGCAGCAGTTCGATGCTCTTGCGGTTCTCCAGGGCCATGCCCAGGGGCAGGAACAGGTACCAGTTGTAGGCCCATTTCTTCTCGCTGTTGAGTTTCGTCGCGCCGTTGTAGGCCAGGTCACCGGCGTCGAGCAACGCCGTCAACGGTTGGCCATAGCCCTTGGGCACCCCGCTGATGTGGGCGTAGACCTTGCCCTTGTCGCGCTTGACGCTGACCTTGGCCGTGCCATAGCCGTCGCGCTGCACGCTCTGGGTCAGGTAATGCTCGACGGTTTGCTCCAGGGTCCAGTTGCGAAAGCAAATGACGTTGCAGTTGTTGGGGTAGGCAAAGAGGCGGGTGACGCGTTCGGTGCTGCCCAGCTGTACATCGATATCGGCCGCGTGGGCGGCGGCACTGAAGGCCAGGGCGGCAAGAGAACATACGGCGAGTTTTGACATGCTCAGATCCTTTTCAGCGTGGAGACCCCTCGTTAGGGTGTCTCCATACTGAAACAGACCGAGCCGAAGAAACAGTGGGCCAGGGGAAATATCAGGGTTTTTTTATGGCTTTATGGCATCACTGGCGGCAAATAGGACAGCGTGGTGCCCAACGCCCATAGCAGCGCCAGCACCAGGGGTGTATGCACCAGCAATTGCACGAACGAGAACCCGATCAGGTCCCGAGCCTTGAGGCCCAGCACGCCCAGCAACGGCAGCATGTAGAACGGGTTGATGAGGTTCGGCAGGGCTTCGGCCGCGTTGTAGATCTGCACCGCCCAGCCCAGGTGGTAGTTCAGGTCATTCGCCACCTGCATGACATAGGGGGCCTCGATGATCCATTTGCCGCCGCCCGAGGGAATGAAGAAGCCCAGCACCGCCGAGTACACGCCCATCAGCAAGGCGTAGGTGTCATGGGAGGCGACCTGTACGAAAAACGTCGAGATGTGGTGGGCCAGCGTCTGGGCATCGCTGCCCTTGACGGTGGTCAGCAACGCCGCGATCGAGCCGTACAGCGGAAACTGGATCAGCACGCCGGTGGTGGTCGGTACCGCCCGGGCCACCGCGTCGAGGAAACTGCGCGGCCGCCAGTGCAGCAGCGCCCCGAGCATCAGGAACAGGAAGTTGTAGGTATTGAGCCCCGAGATGGCACTGATCGCCGGTTTCGTCGAAAACTCGTGGAACAGCCAGCCGGCGGCCAGCAGCACCAGGGCGAGGGTCAGCAGCGGGCTGTGCTCCAGCCATTCGCCGGGGCGGGTGCGGGGTTGCAACGCCGGCATGCTGAAGCTCGGGTCGATTCCGCACGCGGCGGCATCACGGGCACTGTTCGGCCCGGGGGCGGTCGCGTAGGCGACGATCAACGAGACGACAATCAGCGCCAGCAGCATGACCCCGGACTGCCAGAGGAAAATGGTCTGGGTGAAGGGAATCACGCCGGTGATCGACAGGATCGACGGGGGCAGGCTCGCCGGGTTGGCCTGCAATTGCGCGGCCGACGACGACAATCCCAGGGCCCACACCGCCCCCAGCCCCAGGTAGGCGGCCGCACCGGCGGCGCGATAATCCATTTTCAGCTCGGTCCGGCGGGCGAGGGCGCGCACCAGCAGGCCGCCGAATACCAGCGACAATCCCCAATTGAGCAGCGACGCGACCATCGAGATCAACGCCACCCAGGCGACGGCGGAGCGACCATTGCCGGGGATCCGCGCCAAGCGATCGATCAACTGCACCGCCGGCGGCGAACTGGCCACCACATAGCCGCCGATCACCACGAAGGCCATCTGCATGGTGAACGGGATCAGGCTCCAGAACCCATCGCCGAACGCCATGGCCGCCGCCGTGGGCGTGGCGCCGATGAATTGGGTGGCCACGGCGACCACCAGCACCGCCAGCGCGGCGAAGACCCAGGAGTCGGGAAACCAGCGCTCGGCGAAACTGGAGCAGCGCAAGGCAAAGCGGGCGGAACGGCTGTCTTCGATGTCGGTGGTCACGGTCGTTACCTCTATTCTTATGATTGGTTTCTGGGCACTGGAGCGACGACGCCCCGACAACGGTAGAACAATCCACTGACCATGGAAGCCGGGCCGTGGTTCGCGGCCGCGCGAGAAAATGCACCGCTGACCAACGGTACTCTTCAGAAAAAATTCGCCGGGCCGATGGCAAGGGAATGGACCTGTCAACCCTCCTGCCTGGAGCATGCTTATGTTCAACAATCGCCTGAAGCAGGAGCTGGTGGCTCTTCGCCAAGAACTGTCGAGTCTCATGCAGGTGAAAGAAAGCCTGGACCGCGAAATGCTGGCCCTGACCCTGGATGTCGACGGACGAATTCAGACGGTCAATCAGAATTTTCTCGAGCAGATGCACTACAAGAGCCAGGACCTGATTGGCCGGCCTGTCGAGGAACTGGTCCCGGCGTACCTGAAGAACAACGAGTTCCAGCTTCGTTTCAAGACGGCCCTGACCCGTGGCGAGCATTTCTCCGGTGCCGTGCGCCTGGTCCGTGGCAATGGCCAGGAAGCCTGGCTGCGTTCGATCCTGCAGCCGGTGCTCAACGCCGAAGGGCGGATCCGCTATTTTTCGATGTACTCCAACGACCTGACCCGTACGATCGAGGGCTCGCGCGAGCATGAAAACCTGATCGGCGCCCTTGTTCGCTCCACGGCGGTGATCGAGTTCGACCTGGGCGGCCATGTGCTGACGGCCAACGACCGTTTCCTCAACGCCATGGGCTACAGCCTGGCGCAGATCAAGGGCAAGCATCACCGCCTGTTCTGTGATCCGGAGGAGTACAACAGCGCGGCCTACCAGCAGTTCTGGAAACGCCTGAACAGCGGTGAGTTTGTCGCCGGTCGCTTCAAGCGCATCGACAGCAACGGTCGCGAAGTCTGGCTGGAGGCGTCCTACAACCCGGTGCTCGACGCCAACGAGCGGTTGTACAAGGTGGTCAAGTTCGCCACCAACATCACCGATCAGGTCAACCAGGAAAAAGCCGTCGCCGAAGCCGCCAACATCGCCTACAGCACTTCGTTGCAAACCGACAACAGCGCCCAGCGCGGCACCACGGTGGTGACCCAGGCGGTGGACGTGATGCGCGACCTGGCCCGGCACATGCAAACCGCCGGCGAAGGCATCGAGGCGCTCAACGAGCAGTCCCTGGTGATCGGGACCATCGTCAAGACCATCAGCGGCATCGCCGAGCAAACCAACCTGCTGGCGCTCAACGCCGCCATCGAAGCGGCCCGGGCCGGTGAACAGGGCCGGGGCTTCGCGGTGGTGGCCGACGAGGTCCGCCAGTTGGCATCGCGGACCAGCCAGGCGACGGATGAGATTGTCGGCGTGGTTCGCCAGAACCAGGACATGGCGCGCAACGCCGTGGCGCTCATGACCGACGGCCAACACCAGGCCGAACAGGGCCTGGCCCTGGCTGCCGAGGCCGGTTCGGTGATCGTCGAGATCCAGGACGGGGCGAAGAAGGTGGTCGACGCGGTGAGCCAGTTCGCGAACCAGCTCTCCAGTTGATGCCGTGAGTTTATTGTTTTTTACATATTAATTATTGTTTTGCGATAATTTCGTCGTTATGGTCTGGGCTCCTCTCAGGGTTGGAGCTCTCACATGTCGTCGAATCGTCTTGCTTTGTATAGCCAGCGCATGGCCGCCATCACGCTTGTCTTCATGGTCGTGATGATGGTCATCAACACCGCTGCCTGGTTGTTTCCTGATGCAGCGTCACGCTACGGCCTGGGGTTTGCCTTGACCGAGCGCCAACTGTCGAGCATGTCCGAAGAGGCGATGCGCCTGTCCGGTTGGCAATGCCTGGGCGCCATTGTGCTGTCGAGCATCCCGTTGCTCGCCCTGGTTGCCGGGTTGGCCAATTTGCGGCAGTTGTTCAAGCGGTACGCCCAAGGCCTGTACTTTTCCAGCGACGCTGCGGTTTATTTGGGAAAGGCCGGCCGGGCGGTCGTCTTGTGGGTGGTGTTGGACTTCCTCTGTGAACCGTTCCTCAGCCTGCTGGTGACGATTCATGCGCCCGTCGGTCAACGCCTGCTGACCCTCAGCGTGACCGCTCCGTCGTTCGTCGCTTTGTTTCTCGCGGCCTGTATTGCGATCATTGCCCGGATACTGTCCCAGGCCAGTGAAGTCGATTCAGAAAACCGAACCTTCGTTTGAGAGCCCCATGCCGATCGTGATTCAACTTGATGTGATGTTGGCGCTGCGCAAGGTCAAGTCCAAGGACCTGGCTGCCGGCATTGGCATAACGGAAGCCAACCTTTCCTTGCTGAAACAAGGAAAGGTCAAGGGCATCCGCCTGGCGACCCTGGAGGCCATCTGCAGCTACCTGGACTGCCAGCCCGCCGACTTGCTGGTCTACCAACCGCCGGGCAAGGAAGATCAGTCCCCCAGCGCCTGACCCTCGCGGCGCGGCTCCGCGCCGCCAGCCAGTGAGGCTTTGCCCTGGGCATCACGCACCCGGACGATGGCCTGGGTGCCGCTGGTCATGTCGATTTCGCTGACGGCGTGGCCTTTGTCTTTCAGCGCCTGGATCAGCGTCGGGCTGAACTGGCCCTGTTCCAGCTCGGTGGGGCCGTTGCGGCTGCCGAAGTTGGGCAGGTTGATGGCTGTTTGTGGGTCCAGGTTCCAGTCCAGCAGGCCGATCACCGACTTGGCCACGTATTCGATGATCTGCGAACCGCCCGGGGAACCGACGGTCGCCATCCATTCACCGCTCTGGCGATCGAAGATCAGCGTCGGCGCCATGGATGAGCGCGGACGCTTGCCCGGCTCGACACGGTTGGCGACCTTCTGCCCGTTCTCCTCGGGAATGAACGAGAAGTCGGTCATCTGGTTATTGAGCATGAAGCCCTGGACCATCAGGTGCGAGCCGAACGCCGACTCCACCGTGGTGGTCATGGACACGGCGCCGCCCTGGTCATCCACCGCCACCACTTGCGAGGTGGAGATGCGCAGCGGCGAGCGGTCCGGCGCGTAGGCCACCTGGATGCCTGGCGGCGTGCCGGGCTTGGCGATGCCCATGCTGCGTGGGCCGATCAGGCTGGCACGGCTGGCCAGGTAGGCGCGATCCACCAGGCCGTTGACCGGTACGGGGACAAAATCCGAGTCGGCGACATACTGGGCGCGGTCGGCGTAGGCCAGGCGTTCGGCTTCGGCGATCAGGTGCACCGCTTCGGGCGCGGGCTCGATGCCGGCCGGTTTATCGGTCTTGTGCGGTTTCAGGGGCGCGAGGGCGAGGCGGCTGTCGCGCTGCTCCAACGCCTGCAAGGTGCCGAGGATTTGCGCCACGGCAATCCCGCCGGAGGACGGCGGCGCCATGCCACAGACTTGCCAGCGCTTGTAGTCGGTGCACAGTGGTGCCCGTTCCCGGGCGGTGTAGCCCTTGAGGTCGTCCAGCGAAAGACTGCCGGGATTGGCGTGGCCTTGCACCTTGGCGACGATTTCCTCGGCCACCGGGCCTTGGTACAACGCATCGGCACCTTCGTCGGCGATGCGCTTGAGCACACCGGCCAGCGCCGGGTTCTTCAATAGGGTGCCGACCGCTTTCGGGCTGCCATCGACGTTGAGGAAATACCTGGCCATGTCTGGCGAACCCGGCAAGGACGGATCGGCGGCAATCATCGAATGCAGCCTTGGCGAGATCGTGAAACCCTGTTCCGCCAGGGCGATGGCTGGCTCGAACAGCGTCGCCCATTTCAGCCGGCCGTGCTTGCGATGGGCCAGTTCCAGCGCACGCAATACCCCCGGTGTCCCCACGGAGCGTCCGCCGATCTGCGCGGCGGTGAACCCCATGGGTTTGCCGTCAGCTTGCAGGAAAAGCCGTTCCGTGGCGCCGGCCGGTGCCGTTTCGCGGCCGTCGTACGTGCGCACGGCCTTGCCATCCCACAGCACGATGAACGCGCCGCCGCCAATGCCCGAGGATTGCGGCTCCACCAGGGTCAGCACCGCCTGCATCGCGATCGCCGCATCGATGGCCGAGCCGCCACGCCGCAGCATTTCGCGCCCGGCCTCGGCCGCCAGCGGGTTGGCCGCAGCCGCCATGTGCCGGGTGGCGTGTTGGGTGTGCAGGTCGGTGCGGTAGCCGGAAGCGATCTCCGGCGCGGTGGGCAAGGTTGGCGTGGCGGTCGAGGAGGGCGGCGCCTTGCATGCGCCAAGGACCAGGGCGATCGCCAACAGCGAAACGGCTGACAGGCGTTGAAGATTCAAGGGCTGATGTGTGGGCACGTGTCGCTCCATCCGTGGGACAGGGTAGGGAGACCGACTGTAGCGAGGGGAGGCGTATGGTGCAAATCAGGGGTAATCGGCGGGTGAGTGCGACGAGTGAGCGCACTACGGCTCGATGGAGGCGAGCCAGGCTTTTCTCCAGGCATAAAAAAACGGCTTATCTTTCGATAAGCCGTTTTTGGTACTTGGTGGCTACACAGGGACTTGAACCCCGGACCCCAGCATTATGAATGCTATGCTCTAACCAACTGAGCTATGTAGCCAAGTGGCGCGCATTATTCGCCGGTAACGAAGATGTGTCAAGCGTAAATCTGAAATATTTCTCTGCGCTTTCAACCGCTTATCCATCCTCGTCGCAAATGCCCGTCAACCGAGTTGAAATCTCCCCGTGTTGGCACTCAAGGCCTGGCTTCCCTGGCTCAGGGTGTCCGCCGCCAGGTTCACCGCGCGGGCGCCTTCCAGCAGGCGCATGGCGGCCTGGTCGACCTGTTGGATATTGCCGCTGACCTCGTCGGCGGTGCTGGCTTGTTCGTCCACGGCGGTGGCGATTTGCGCCAGGGTGTCGGTGACGCTCTGCACGGCGCTGGCGATTTCCCCCAGGCGCTCGCCCAGGCCGGTGACGGCTTGCGCATCGGTCTGGGCCTGGCCGCAGGCCGCTTCCATCAGGCTGACCGCTTCGTCGACGGTGGCGCGCAGGCTGTCGACGGTGGCGGCAATCTGTTGCGTGGACGACTGGGTACGTTGCGACAGGCTGCGGACTTCGTCGGCCACCACGGCGAAACCACGGCCCTGTTCGCCGGCGCGAGCGGCCTCGATGGCGGCGTTGAGGGCCAGCAGGTTGGTTTGCTCGGCCACGCCACGGATGGTGTCGACCACCAGTTGGATCTGTTGCCCCTGTTCGCTGACCCGGCCCAGGGCGGCGGCGGTGTCGTTGAGGCGCTGGTTGAGCTGCTGGATGCTCGTGGTGGTGCGCTGGCTGTCGCGGCTGCTGTCGGTGGCGATGCGCCGGGTTTGCTGGGCGCTGTCGGAGGCCTGCTCACAACTCTTCGCCACGCCTTGAGAGGTGGCCGCCAGTTGCGTGGCCGCGGCCGCGATCTGGCTGATCTGCATCTGCTGGGCTTCGACCTCGCCCAGGGCGCCACTGGAATGGGTGTTGAGGGTGCGCACGGCGTTGCTCAGCTGCAACGTCTCGTGGTCCACCCCCAGCAAGCTGTTGCGCAATTGCACCACGGCGACGTTGAGGGCGGTGCTGATGGCCGCCAGTTCGTCGCGGCCCTGCACCGGCACTTGCAGGCTGAGATTGCCATCACGCAGGGCCTCGGCGAGCAGGGTGATGCCGCTGGCGCTGCGGCGGATCGACGCTTGCAGGCAAATGAACAGGTAGAGCGCTGCCAATAGCAGGCAGCCGAGTACCGTCGCCACCAGGGTGAACTGGCGGATGGCCGAGCCATGGTAGTGGTCCAGCCGCGTATCCAGGGCTACCAGGGATTGCTGGCGCAGGGTCGCCAGGTCGGCCAGGAGTGCATCCATTTGTTTTTCGAAGGCTTCCGGCTTGAGCGTGATGGAGCCGCCGAACACGCCGTCATCCAGCACTTTCAAGCCGGCATCCAGGTTCTTGAGGCTGGCCTGGTATTGGCCGGCCCAGGTTTGCAAATCGCTGGGCAGGCGGGTTTCCAGCAGTGCGCCGGTCTTGACCAACTGGTCCCGGGCGTCGCCGATGCGGCTGCGCAGGTCCCGCAGTTGCAGGCGGCTTTGCAAGGAGAATTGACCCGAGACCACGGAGGCCTGGCCAACGCTGGTCAGGCGCCCGACCCGTTCGATCAGGTCCGGGGTCTGCTGGGTGGAAATCTGGGTCAACAGATAGGTTTCCAGCCAGGAAGCGAGGTTCAGGCGATTGTCCATGACCATTTGTTCGCGCAACGCTTGCAAGGCGCTGAGGGCGGCGGTGAAGCGGTCATAGCCGTCCGGCCACCAGCCCACCGTCCCCAGGCTTTTCGAATCCAGGCCGTTGAGGCTGTTCTGCAGGGCCTGGAAGCGGGCCAAGGTGTCGGCTTCGGCGCCTTCGGCTTGCAGGGTCGTGCCCAGGTCGTTGGCGGCCTGGTTGAGCGCCGGTTGCACGGCATCGAATGCCGCCATGGCCGCCAGCGTCGCCGGGGTCGGTTGGCGATTGGTTTCCGTGGCCCGCCAGCGCGCCGCCCGATTGCGCTGGGCGGTCAGCAGGTTGTCCAGGTTGTCCAGGGCCAGCAATTGGCGGACCCCGTTGCGCTCCCCGGAAATCAGGCTGAGTTTGTCCCGATAATCCTGGCCAATGAGCCACAGGCTGCCCATGAGCGGCAGGATGAAAAGCAGGAAAAGCAGTTGGAATTTACGGGCGAAGCCGAAACGTCCCAACAATCTGATGCCCGGTGACAGAAAAGCCTGCATGCCCATACTCCCCTGGACACCTGTGCACTGTTTTTGTGCGGTTCTACACACGTGCTGGAACAGGTGCCCTTTTAAAAGGCTTCGAAAGTTTGTCCAAATCGGCTCTGTAGGCCTGCTCTGTAGCGAAACTTCCCATTCTCGGTCCACTTTGTAAGGGGCCGCGTCTTAGGGCATTTACAAGGCAAGATTCAGACCATGGCGTTGGGCTATTACCTGGTGGGCAGGGTGTTTTTTTCCAGGCCTATCGTACCCTGGGGAGCGCGGCCCCCGCACCGAAAAATGGCACTTGGTGGGAGCGAACCTGCTCGCGAAAGCGATACCCTATATTGTCGTAGTCGGGTTGTGCTACCGGCTTCGCGAGCAAGCTCGCTCCCACAGGAAGGGGTGGTCGTTGCGAATGCAAAATGCGTGTCGATGCGAGGTTGCGGCGGCTTTGTCAGATCCTGTAATGATTCCGCTCGTATGACGCGTCCTGAAGTTATGTAGGATTTTTATCCCCAATCACTGTCAGGTCGATATGAACGCCCACGTGGAACCTCCCGGCAACCTTTTCCGTTTCATCCCACGCTTTTGCGCGACGTCTTTTCGAGGGAGTGAATAATCCCCATGGAATGGATCGTCGACCCCACGGCCTGGCTTGGCCTGCTGACCCTGATCGTGCTGGAGCTGGTGCTCGGCATCGATAACCTCGTATTCATTGCCATCCTGGCGGACAAACTGCCGCCCGAGCAGCGCGATCGCGCCCGGGTGATCGGCCTGTCCCTGGCGTTGTTGATGCGCCTGGGCCTGCTGGCCAGCATTTCCTGGATGGTGACCCTGACCGAGCCGTTGTTCGAGGTCTTCGCCAAGACGTTCTCGGGGCGGGACCTGATCATGCTGTTCGGTGGCGTGTTCCTGTTGTTCAAGGCCACCATGGAGTTGCATGAGCGCCTTGAAGGGCATGTGGCGCAACGTACGGGCAACGCCGCTTATGCGCTGTTCTGGCCGATCGTGGCGCAGATCGTGGTGCTCGATGCGGTCTTCTCGCTGGACGCGGTGATCACCGCCGTGGGCATGGTCGAACACCTGTCGGTGATGATGATCGCGGTGATCTTCTCCATCGGCCTGATGATCGTTGCCAGCAAGCCGCTGACTCGCTTCGTCAACTCGCACCCCACGGTCATCATGCTTTGCCTGGGCTTCTTGATGATGATCGGTTTCAGCCTCACGGCGCAGGGCCTGGGTTTCCATATCCCGAAGGGCTATCTCTACGCCGCGATTGGCTTCTCGATCCTGATCGAGTTGTTCAACCAACTGGCGCGCGTTCGTCGCCAGAAGAGCCTGCAAGGTCGCCGGCCGATGCGTGAGCGTACCGCCCATGCGGTGATGCGATTGCTGGGCGGGCAAAAGTTGAGTGTCGAGGAAGTGGGCGAGGACATCGCCGACATGCTCGCCGGTGATAAGGTCGAGCAGGTGTTCGACCGACGCGAGCGCGTGATGATCAGTGGTGTGCTGCAGTTGGCGGAGCGCCCGATACGCACGGTGATGACGCCGCGTGCGCAGGTCGATCACATCGACCTGGCCGATGCGCCGGACGCGATTCGCACACGGCTGATGCACTCCTCGTATTCCCGCCTGCCCCTGGTTCGGGAAGGGCGGGTGGATGAGCCGCTGGGGTTTATCCACAAGAAGGAATTGCTCAAGGAAATGCTCGCGGGCCATTCGCCCAACCTCGAAGCCATGGCGCGCCAGGCCATCAACTTGCTGGACAGCTTCACGATTCTCAACGCCTTGGAGCAGATGCGCAAAGCGTCCACCCACATCGCGTTCGTGGTGAACGAGTTCGGCGACTTCATCGGCCTGCTGACCATGACCGACATCCTGGAGTCGATCGCTGGCGAGCTGCCGGACGCCAGTGAAATCGAAGGGCCGAACATCGTCGCGCAGGAGGACGGCTATCGCGTCAGCGGTGCGCTGAATCTCAGCCAGATTCGCGAGCACATCGGTTTCCAGGCGCAGGCGACAGACGATTACCAGACGCTCGCCGGTTGGGTCATGAGCCGGTTGGACCGCTTGCCGGTCATGGGTGACCAGCTCCATTGGCAAGGCTGGGACGTGACCGTCGTGGAGGTACAGGAGCGCCGTGTCACACGGGTGCTGATGCGCAAGGACGGGTAAGGGGCGGCGCAATCTGGCCGCCAGCCCTGCGCCTGGGAATACCTATTGGAGATGCGGCAGGGTGACAGTTCTTGTTATCCTGACGCCCCTCTTTCAAGGACGATTCCGAGACACGCCATGGCTAACGACACTTCGTCCCCCATCGGGAAGGTACTGCTGGGCCTGCTGTTTGCCCTGATCGGTATCGGCCTGCTGGTCATCACCGCCAATCTCACCCTCGAACGCCGCGAATTTCTCGCACGCGCACAGACCGCCGATGGCATCGTCAGCCGCCTGAATGCCGGTGGCTCGCATCCCGAGATCGCCTTCACCAGCGCCAGCGGCGAGAACATTTCCTACCCCCAGGGCGGCTTTATCTTCGGCTACCAGCCGAATCAGGCCGTGCGGGTGCACTACCTGCCCGAGCAGCCGGCCGCCAGCGCCATCGTCGATGACGCGGGTGCGCTGTGGGGCACTTCGGTGGTCCTGGGCGTGATCGGCTTGGTGTTCTCCCTGGTCGGCCTGGCAACGGTCTTGCGTCAGCGCGGCCGCGGTGCGGTTCATTCAGCTAAAGGACTTTGAACGTATGAGCTACAACATCCCAATCCCGGTCAATGAAAGCCGCTGGCAGTACCAGACCGCCAGCGGTGGTGGCCTGACCGTGGCCGTGGTGGCCGGCAGCGGTGGTTCGATCATCCTGCGTTCGCCAGAAGGCAAGGACGTCAGCTATTGCTACGGAGGCGTTGGCCTCGGGGTCGGGTTCGGTGCGCGGCTGCCGCGTTTCGGCAAGGTCAATCTGCAGATCAAGGGCAAGAGCGTGGGCGCGGCCGGCGCGGCGGAGGCCTTTCCCAGCACCGGCAAGGTCTTCGTCAGCGACGCCTTGGCCAGCCGTGACCTGACCGATGACGACATCACCGGGCCGTGCTTGTACACGGAGGTAGGGGCAGGCCTGGTGGTCGGCGGTTCGGCCACCGCCCTGTTGTTCGGGCTCGATCCCAAGTTGTTGGCATTGTCGGTGGCGTTGAGCGCCAGCCCGGCCACGTCGATGATCGCCTCCAGTACCGTCAACCGGCAGCTGTTGCAGTCGGCCAAGGGCGCGCTGGTCATGGCCGGGATGAACGCCGGCGCGCAGGCCGGTGGTGGCGCGGCCATCTACATGGGCTATCTGTTCTAAGCAAAATTCATGAGCGTTACCCACGAAAAAGCCGCGAATCAACGCGGCTTTTTTTGTGGGCAACGGCAACGGGTGCAACACGCCAGGCCAGGTGCCTGAGCCCTCCAGCGAAGCCAAACGGCGGGCTGTACGCCATTCGTCGAGCGGTGCCTGTGCAAGCGGCGGGGCTCCGTGCAAATCCCGGGTGCTCTACTAGAGTGACGGATCCCGCACCCCTTAAAGGATTAAGCCCATGGCAACCGCCGATAGCAAGACGACAAGTACCCATACCGTGAGAACCGGGCCTGGTACTGTCCAGGTCGATCTCACCGGCCAGTTCGACACGAACCAGAGCATCATGATCCAGCCAGACGGCAAGATACTGGTCGGCGGCTATACCCAGTACCTCGCCTGGGGGTACCCCGGGGCGCCGGGGGAAGAAAGCTACGGTTACGAACAAAACCACAGCGTCATTCGCCTGAACGCCGATGGCAGCCTGGACACGAGTTTCCATGACGGCGGCATCGACATCGTCCCTGCCGCGACGGCGCCGGAATCTCACTACGAGCTGACGGCGGTGCAGCCCGATGGCAAGGTGCTCGTCGCCGTGGCACTGAACACCGGCGTGCAGGTCGAGCGCTTCAACAGCGACGGGACCCGGGACGCAACTTTCGGTCAAAACGGTGCCATTTCGTTGGGCATTGGCCATGCGTTCAAGGACATCGACCTGACGGCCAACGCCGATGGCACCTTCCAGGTCAGCGCCCGTGGATTCGACCAGGCCAGCGTGACCCGGATCGGCGCTGACGGCACGCTCGTCGATGGCTTCGGCGATAACGGTGTGCTGAGCGTCAACATTCCTACAGACAAGTACTACAACGGAGGGATTTCCACCGCGGTTCAGGCCGACGGCGGTGTCGTGGTCGGGGCGGCGTACAACGTGGCCGGCGCGGGCGATCCGACCTTCCTGCTGCAGCGCTTCACCCCCGACGGTCAGTTGGATACCCATTTCGGCGACAACGGCGCCCTTTACCTGACCCCGGCAATGGGCTTCGGCGAAGACTCGGTGGTCACCCTCCAAGCCGACGGCAAGATCATCGTCATGGGCCACGTCGAGGGCAACGCTTGGGCGACGGTCGCTCGGCTCAACGCCGACGGCTCCTTCGACAACGGCTTTGGCACCCACGGCACGGTGACTTTCGAGACCGACACACCCGTGGCCTTGACGGTGCAAGCCGACGGCAAGATCGTGGCGGCCGGCACGAGCAATGGGGATTTCAGTGTCATCCGCCTGAACGCCGACGGCAGCCTGGATACCGGTTTCGGTAGCCACGACGGCAAGCTCCATGTCGACGGTTACGTCGGCGAGGAGATCCTGCAGGGCACCGCTGCCGCCGAGGTCATCCAGGGCCTGGCAGGCGATGACGTGCTCCAGGGCAATGGCGGGCGGGACGTCTTGCACGGTGGCGCCGGCGCCGACATCTTCCGCTTCACCGAGCTGGGCGACAGCTTCCGTACCGACACGCAAAACGGCAGCGACCGGATCCAGGACTTCGATGCCGCCCAGGACCGCATCGACTTGACCGCCCTGGGCTTCACCGGCATTGGCAATGGTCACGACGGCACCTTGGCGGTCCTGGCCAGCGCGGACGGCACCCGTACCTACCTCAAGAACTATGACGCCGATGCCTCAGGGCAACGGTTTGAACTGACCCTGGATGGTAATTGGACAGGGCAGTTGAACAACACCAACCTGGTGTTCACTGCGCCCACCGTCGACGGTACGGCTGGCAAGGATACGATTATCGGTTCGGCCTTGTCGGAAATCATCCGTGGCCTGGACGGCAATGACCGGATCAACGGCGGCGCCGGCGCGGATGTGATCATCGGCGGCAAGGGCGCCGATCGCCTCGATGGCGGTGACAGGGGGGACATTTCGTTGTGGACGGACCACCGGGAGAACGCCGACGTGTTCCGCTACACCACCGCCGAGGACAGCTATCGCACCGACAGCCAGAGCTTCGTCGACCTGATCGAGCGCTTCACGGTCGACGACCGGATCGATGTATCGAGCCTGGGCTATACCGGTTTGGGGGATGGGACGGGGACGACGCTGAAGGTGGCCTATAACCAGGCGTTGGACCGCACGTACTTGCAGGACGTGGAAGCGGATGCACAAGGCCACTGGTTCCAGATCGGGCTGGCCGGGGATTGGCGGGAGAGTCTCGACGAAGACAACATGATCTTCGCGACGAATGCCGACGTGGGACTGGTCGGGATGGCGCCAGAGACCGATCCAGGTCACTTGCTGACCTGATGCCGCCTGGGCGATGCGTGGCAGTGGGGCACACTGCCACGCAAACCGTCAGACGTTGAAGCGGAAGTGCATCACGTCGCCGTCCTTGACCACGTATTCCTTGCCTTCCAGACGCCATTTGCCGGCTTCCTTGGCACCGGCTTCGCCCTTGAACTGGATGAAGTCGTTGTAGGCGATGACTTCGGCGCGGATAAAGCCCTTTTCGAAGTCGGTGTGGATCACGCCGGCGGCTTGCGGCGCGGTGGCGCCGACGCGGACGGTCCAGGCGCGGACTTCCTCGACACCGGCGGTGAAGTAGGTCTGCAGGTGAAGCATCTCGTAGCCGGCGCGGATCACGCGGTTCAGGCCCGGCTCTTCCAGGCCGAGGGCCTCGAGGAACATGTCCTTCTCCTCGCCGTCATCCAGTTCGGCGATTTCCGCTTCGATCTTGTTGCAGACCGGAACGACCACGGCGCCTTCTTCTTCGGCGATGGCCTTGACCACGTCCAGGTGCGGGTTGTTGTCGAAACCGTCTTCAGCGACGTTGGCGATGTACATCACCGGCTTGGTGGTCAGCAGGTGGAAGCCCTTGATCACCAGTTTTTCTTCGGCGCTCATGTTCTTCATCAGGCTGCGTGCCGGCTTGCCTTCGGTGAAGTGGGCGATCAGTTGCTCCAGCAGGCCTTTCTGGGCCACGGCGTCCTTGTCGCCACCCTTGGCGTTGCGAGCGACCTTCTGCAATTGCTTCTCGCAGCTGTCGAGGTCGGCGAAGATCAGTTCCAGGTCGATGATCTCGATGTCGCGTTTCGGGTCGACGCTGTTGGAAACGTGAATCACGTTCTCGTCTTCGAAGCAGCGCACCACGTGGGCGATGGCGTCGGTCTCACGGATGTTGGCGAGGAACTTGTTGCCCAGGCCTTCGCCTTTCGACGCGCCGGCCACCAGGCCTGCGATGTCGACGAATTCCATGGTGGTCGGCAGGATGCGCTTGGGGTTGACGATCGCCGCCAGGGCGTCCAGGCGCGAATCGGGCATCGGCACAATGCCGCTGTTCGGCTCGATGGTGCAGAAGGGGAAGTTCTCGGCCGCGATACCGGATTTGGTCAGGGCGTTGAACAGGGTGGACTTGCCGACGTTAGGCAGGCCGACGATGCCGCAATTGAATCCCATGGTGTTTCCCCTCGGATAAGTGTCAGGCCTTCTGGCTGTGCAGGTTTTTCATCGCGCGGTTCCATTCACCGGCGAGGATATCCGGCAGCACGCCGAGGGCAAAGTCGATGCTGGCATCGAGTTTTTCCTGTTCGGCGCGAGGCGCACGACCCAGGACAAAGTTTGAAACCATGCTGGCGACGCCCGGGTGGCCGATGCCAAGCCGCAGGCGGTGAAAGGTATTCTGATTGCCCAGTTGCGCGATGATGTCGCGCAACCCGTTGTGACCGCCATGGCCGCCGCCCTGCTTGAGCTTGGCGACGCCCGGAGGCAGGTCGAGTTCGTCGTGGGCCACCAGGATCTCTTCCGGCTTGATGCGAAAGAAACCGGCCAATGCCGCCACGGCCTGGCCGCTGCGGTTCATGTAGGTGGTGGGGATCAACAGGCGAACATCCTGACCTTGGTGCGAGAAGCGCCCGGTCAGGCCGAAATACTTGCGATCGGCCGCCAGGCTGACGCCTTGTGCGTGCGCGATGCGCTCAACAAAAAGGGCCCCTGCGTTGTGCCGGGTCTGTTCGTATTCAGCGCCTGGATTTCCCAAGCCAACGATCAGTTTTATGGCAGTCACGATAGGGGCCCTTCCTGGAGTGTGGGTAACGTCGCGGCCAGCTCGTCGCGACAGTGGATGAACATTGCGGATCTACCGTTAAGTAAACTTCGCGTTCTCGCCCGCTGTCTCGCTACGTTCCAGTCCGCGATGTTTCCGGTCACTCCGGCGACAGAGTGAAATTACTCTGCAGCGCCTTCTTCAGTCGCTTCTGGAGCAACACGTGGAGCGTGGACGTTGGCAACAGCCTTGTCATCACCGTGTGCCAGGGCAACGAACTCAACGCCTTTAGGAGCCTTGAGGTCGGACAGGTGAACGATCGTGCCGATTTCGGCGTCAGCCAGGTCGACTTCGATGAATTCAGGCAGGTCTTTCGGCAGGCAGGACACTTCGATTTCCGAAGTCACGTGCGAGATTTCGCCGCCTTTCTTGACCGGGGCAGCTTCGTTGATGAAGTGCACTGGAACAACAGCGGTCAGCTTCTGGCCGGCAACGACGCGGACGAAGTCGGCGTGCAGCACGTGGCCTTTGGCTGGGTGGCGTTGCAGGGCCTTGATCACGACGTTCTGCTTGGAACCACCGACGTTCAGCTCGATGATGTGGCTGTAGGCCGCTTCGTTTTCGAGCAGTTTGGCAACGTCTTTGGCCAGCATGCTGATGGACTCAGGGGCTTTGTCGCCACCGTAGACTACAGCTGGAACCAGGCTTGCGAGACGACGCAGGCGGCGGCTCGCACCTTTCCCCAGGTCGGAACGCACTTCAGCATTCAGAGTAAAATCGTTCATGTTGTATCTCCAGGATAACCATGCTCGCCCCAGCGTTTGCGACCAGCGCTAAAGGCGATATGGGCAAAAAAGCCCCGCCCCGACAATGGATGCCGGGGCGGGGCGCTTTTCGTCAACGAGGTGTCATCGCCAGGGCAGGGCCCTTAGCGGAACATCGCGCTGATCGATTCTTCATTGCTGATGCGGCGAACCGCTTCGGCAACAACCGGTGCGATATCCAGTTGACGGATACGCGCACAGGCTTGTGCAGCTGCGGACAACGGGATGGTGTTGGTCACCACCAGTTCGTCCAGCACGGAATTTTCAATGTTCTCGATCGCCCGGCCCGACAGCACTGGGTGCGTGCAGTAGGCAAAGACCTTGGCTGCGCCGTGCTCTTTCAGGGCCTTGGCCGCGTGGCACAGGGTGCCGGCGGTATCGACCATGTCGTCGACCAGGATACAGGTACGCCCTTCGACGTCGCCGATGATGTGCATCACTTCGGAGTGATTGGCTTTCTCACGACGCTTGTCGATGATGCCCAGGTCCACGCCCAGGGACTTGGCCACCGCGCGTGCACGCACGACGCCGCCAATGTCCGGGGAGACGATCATCAGGTTTTCGAAGCGCTGGTCTTCAATGTCATCCACCAGGACGGGGGAGCCGTAGATGTTGTCCACGGGAATATCGAAGAAGCCCTGGATCTGGTCAGCGTGCAGGTCAACCGTGAGGACACGGTCGATGCCAACGACGGTGAGCATATCAGCCACGACTTTCGCGCTGATCGCCACGCGTGCGGAACGCGGACGGCGATCCTGGCGGGCATAACCAAAGTAGGGAATAACAGCAGTGATACGAGTAGCCGAGGAACGGCGGAAGGCATCAGCCATCACGACGAGTTCCATCAGGTTATCGTTGGTCGGAGCGCAAGTCGGCTGAATAATGAAGACGTCTTTACCGCGAACGTTTTCATTGATCTCGGCAGTGATTTCGCCGTCGGAGAACTTACCGACAGAAATGTCACCGAGAGGGATATGCAGCTGACGTACGACACGCCGAGCCAGATCGGGGTTAGCGTTCCCCGTAAAGACCATCATCTTGGACACGCGCAGTACCTGAAGGCTGAGGGTATACCTGGATGAGTATAGGAAAATGGCAGGGGCGGCTGGATTCGAACCAACGCATGGCAGGATCAAAACCTGCTGCCTTACCGCTTGGCGACGCCCCTGTATCTGTTGCTGCGAGTGCCCAGCACTCGATTCCTTTTAGAGCAGACTTTGCAGCTTGCGATGCAACATCGAAACGTTGCTTCCTTTTGCTACAAACCCTGTAAGGGTCTCTGTAAGAAGGGCCGAGACTTTATCAGCTTCAGCTTTGCTTGGGAAGCCCCCAAACACACAACTTCCAGTTCCGGTGAGTTTTGCTTCGGTAAATTTACCTAACAAATTCAAAGCGTTACGAACATCTGGATAACGCCTTGCTACCACCGGTAAGCAGTCATTTCGACTGTTTCCCTTGGGAACGGGGCGCACTTTAATGGGAGGAGAGTTACGTGTCAACAGTGGATCTGAAAAAATTTCTGCTGTACTTACAGAGACTTGCGGCACCAGTACCAAGTACCAGGGTTCTTCGGGTTCCACCGGCGTGAGTTTTTCCCCGACGCCTTCGGCAAAAGCGGCGTGCCCACGCACGAAAACCGGGACATCGGCCCCCAGGGCCAGGCCCAGCGTCGCCAGTCGATCCGCGTCCCAGCCCAGTTGCCAGAGGTGGTTGAGCCCCAGCAGGGTCGTCGCCGCATTCGAGCTGCCGCCGCCGATCCCGCCGCCCATGGGCAGGATTTTTTCGATCCAGAGGTCGATGCCCAGTGGGCAACCGGATTGTTCCTGGAGTTTTTTCGCGGCCTTGACGATCAGGTTGCTGTCGTGGGGGACGCCCTCGAACTCGGTGTGCAGGCGAATCACGCCATCGTCGCGCACGGCGAAGGTGATCTCATCGCCGTAGTCGAGAAACTGGAAGATCGTCTGCAGCTCGTGGTAACCGTCCGGGCGGCGCCCGAGGATGTGCAGCATCAGGTTGAGCTTGGCCGGCGAGGGCAGGGTCAGGCGTGGCGCGCTCATGTCATTGCCCCAGCTTGCGCGGCTGCCACTGCTTGATCACCAGGGTGACGTCAAGGTTGCTGCCGTGCAGCTTGATGCGCTCGGGCAGCCAGTAACCGTTCTGCTGGGCGTAGCTGAGGTATTCGATCTGCCAGTCGTCCTGCTCCAGGTTCGACAGGCGGCTGTCGGCATCGAGGGTCAGGCGGCTCTTGCTGTCTGGCGCCGGCAACCCACGCACCCACCAGGTCAGGTGGGAGACGGGCAACTTCCAGCCCAGTTGTTCTTCCAGCAAGGCCTCGGGGGTAGGGGCTTCGTAGCGTCCCTGGTTGGCCACTTCCAGCGCCACCTGGCCCGGCCGGCCGGTGAGGCGGGCCGCACCGCGACCCAGTGGGCCCGAGAGGCGAATGTCGTAGTAGTCCTGGCGTTGCAGCCAGAACAGCGTGCCGCTGCCCGAATCCTTCGGCGCGCGGATGCCGATCTTGCCGTCGATCTGCCAGCCGTCGAGGCCACTCAGTTGGGACTTGTGCTCGCGCCACTGGGCCGGGTCGCCATGGCCCTGGACGGATTCACGGGCGCCGAAGCCCGCGCAACCGGCGAGCAGGGCGATGAAGCTGAAAACGATGAAGTGGCGCAAGAACATGGTCTTAAAGGGTCTCTGATCCGGTCAGGCGTTTGATGGTGCCGCGCAAGATCGGGCTGTCGGGCTGCTCCTTGAGGAAGCGGCTCCAGATCTGCCGGGCTTCGCGTTGTTTGCCGTTGGCCCACAGGACTTCGCCCAGGTGCGCGGCGACTTCCTGGTCGGGGAAACGCTCCAGGGCCTGGCGCAACAGGCGCTCGGCCTCGTCGAGATTGCCCAGGCGGAAGTTCACCCAGCCCAGGCTGTCGAGCACGGCCGGGTCTTCCGGGTTGATCTGGTGGGCCTGTTCGATCAGCACCTTGGCTTCGTCATAGCGGGTGGTGCGATCCGACAAGGTATAGCCGAGGGCGTTGAGGGCCATGGCGTTGTCCGGGTCACGCTGGATGATCAGGCGCAGGTCCTTTTCCATCTGGCCCAGGTCATTGCGCTTTTCCGCCTGCATGGCGCGGGTGTACAGCAGGTTAAGGTCGTCCGGGTATTGCTTCAAGGCTTGTTGCAACACATTCCAGGCCTTGTCGCCCTGATTGTTGGCCGACAGGGTCTCGGCTTCGATCAGGTACAGCTGGATGCCGTAGTCCGGTTGGGCGTCGCGCTGCACGGCGAGGCGGCTCTGGGCCTCGGCGGTCTTGCCGTTGCCCATCAGGATATCGGCCTGGCGCAGCTGCGCCGGCAGGTAGTCGTTGCCCGGGCCGACCTGGGCGTATTCGATCAACGCGCTCTCGGGATCATTGCGTTCCTCGGCGATGCGCCCCAGGTTCAAGTGGGCCGAATCGACGTGGCTGTCCCGGGCGATCAGGTCTTCCAGGTAGCCCCGGGCCTCGTCCCAGGCCTTGGCCTCCAGGCACACCAGCGCCAGGGAGTAACGCAGGTCGTCGTCTTCCGGGTATTGCTGGACCAGGCTGGAGAACTCCACCTTGGCGTCGTCCATGCGGTTGTTTTCCACCAGCATGCGGGCGTAGGTGAGGCGCAGGCGTTTGTCGTCGGGGTACTTCTTGATGCTTTTTTCCAGCAGCGGCAGGGCTTCGTCACCGCGATTCAAGCCTTGCAGCAAGCGTGCGCGCAGCAGGATCGGCGCCACCTCGCCGGCTTCCGGCGGGTTGTCTTCCAGCAGGGCGAGGGCGCCCTGGATGTCGCCATCCTGTTGCATCAACAGGGCCTTGCCGAAAATCAGCTGGCCGTTGTTAGGATGACGCTGCAACAGGCGATCGAAGCTTTTCATCAGGCCGTTGCGGGTTTCCTGGTCGGTGTCGGCCGCGGACAGTGCCAGGAAGTCGAAGTGGGTATCGCCCTTGCCCAGCAGGACTTTCTCCATGTACATCATGGAATCGTCGTAGCGTCCGGCCCGCGCCAGTTGCACGGCGGCGGCGCGCTGCGCCTCGAGGTCGTCCGGGGCATTCTTCGCCCAGATCAGCGCGGTATCCAGCGCAGGCTGGTCGGCACCGAGGTACTCGGCGATGCGAAACGCCCGCTCGGAAATGCCCGGGTCCTGGGTATTGATGGCCTGGGTCACGTAGTTGTCCAGCGCAATGTCGAAGCGATTGCGCTGGCCTGCCAGTTCGGCGCTCAACAGGCTGAAGATGGTTTCTTCGCTGAACGAACCGTAGACCTTGGGCTTTTCAGGGGCCTGCGTGCTGTCTTCGACCGGTGGCGAACCGTCTGTCGAAACGGGGGCCATGGATTGGCAGCCGCTGAGCAAGGCAAGAGCGAGGAACAACGCGGAAGATCTATTCATATAGGAAGAGGACGACTAACCTGCGGTCGGATCATCATGACACAAGCCTTCGGTCAAACATAACCGCCCCGTCGATTTACGCACGCGTGCCAGGCGATAGAGATCGAGTGGTTGTTCTGAATCTGGCGAAGTAGGACAATTGCCGGCTTCACGTCACCATCAGCGACCTTGAATGGCCTTCCTTGCACTTGGTATTAACCACAAGACTGCTTCAGTAGACGTCCGCGAGCGCGTGGCCTTTACGCCTGAGCAGCTGGTTGAGGCCCTGCAGCAGCTCTGCCGGCTGACCGACAGCCGCGAAGCCGCGATCCTCTCCACCTGCAACCGCAGCGAGCTTTATATAGAACAGGATCACGTTTCGGCCGATTCGGTGCTGCGCTGGCTGGCCGGTTTCCACGACCTGAGCCTCGAAGAGCTGCGCGCCAGTGCCTATGTGCACGAAGACGATGCGGCCGTTCGTCACATGATGCGCGTGGCCTCGGGCCTCGATTCGCTGGTGCTGGGTGAGCCGCAGATCCTCGGCCAGATGAAGTCGGCCTACGCCGTGGCCCGCGAGGCCGGTACCGTTGGCCCACTGCTGGGACGGCTGTTCCAGGCCACGTTCAACGCCGCCAAGCAGGTGCGCACCGACACCGCCATCGGCGAGAACCCGGTGTCGGTGGCGTTTGCCGCCGTCAGCCTGGCCAAGCAGATCTTCAGCGACCTGCAACGCAGCCAGGCGCTGTTGATCGGTGCCGGCGAGACCATCACCCTGGTCGCCCGCCATCTCCACGACCTGGGGGTCAAGCGCATCGTCGTCGCCAACCGGACCCTGGAGCGCGCCAGTACCCTGGCCGAACAGTTCGGTGCCCACGCGGTGCTGCTGTCGGACATTCCCGCCGAGCTGGTGCACAGCGACATCGTCATCAGTTCCACCGCCAGCCAATTGCCGATCCTGGGCAAGGGCGCGGTGGAAAGCGCCCTGAAACTGCGCAAGCACAAGCCGATCTTCATGGTCGACATCGCCGTTCCCCGGGACATCGAGCCGGAAGTCGGCGAACTGGACGACGTCTACCTCTATAGCGTCGACGACCTGCACGAAGTGGTCGCCGAAAACCTCAAGAGCCGGCAGGGCGCGGCCCAGGCGGCGGAAGAGATGATCACCGTCGGCGCCGAGGACTTCATGGTGCGCCTGCGCGAGCTGGCGGCGGTGGACGTGCTCAAGGCGTACCGCCAGCAGAGCGAACGCCTGCGCGACGAAGAACTGCAAAAGGCCCAGCGCCTGCTGGCCAACGGCGGCAGTGCCGAAGAAGTGCTGGTGCAGCTGGCGCGCGGGTTGACCAACAAATTGCTCCACGCCCCCAGTGTCCAGCTCAAGAAGTTGACCGCCGAGGGCCGGCTCGATGCGCTGGCCATGGCTCAGGAACTCTTTGCCCTCGGTGAGGGTTCACCGGATAGCTTTTCGGATAAGAAACCGCAATGAAAGCGTCACTGCTCAACAAGCTGGATATTCTCCAGGATCGTTTCGAAGAACTGACCGCCCTGCTCGGCGACGGCGAAGTCATTTCCGACCAGAACAAATTCCGCGCCTATTCCAAGGAGTACGCGGAGGTCGAGCCGATCGTCGTGGCCTACAAGCAGTTGCTCAAGGTGCAGGACGATCTCGAAAGCGCCCAGGCGCTGCTCAAGGACAGCGATCCGGACCTGCGGGAAATGGCCGTGGAGGAAGTCCGCGAGGCCAAGGAACAGCTGATCGAACTGGAAAGCCGCTTGCAGCGCATGCTGTTGCCCAAGGACCCGAACGACGGTCGCAACGTCTTCCTGGAGATCCGCGCCGGCACTGGCGGCGACGAAGCGGCGATCTTTTCCGGCGACCTGTTCCGCATGTATTCGCGGTACGCCGAGCGACGCGGCTGGCGGGTGGAGATCCTGTCGGAGAACGAAGGCGAACATGGCGGCTACAAGGAAGTCATCGCCCGGGTCGAGGGCGACAACGTCTACGGCAAGCTCAAGTTCGAATCCGGCGCCCACCGTGTGCAACGCGTGCCGGCCACCGAATCCCAGGGCCGCATCCACACGTCGGCTTGCACCGTGGCGGTGTTGCCCGAACCGGACGAGCAGGAAGCCATCGAGATCAACCCGGCGGATTTGCGGATCGACACCTACCGCTCTTCCGGCGCGGGCGGCCAGCACGTCAACAAGACCGACTCGGCGATCCGCATCACCCACTTGCCCTCGGGCATCGTGGTCGAGTGCCAGGAAGAACGCTCCCAGCACAAGAACCGCGCGCGGGCGATGGCCTGGTTGTCGGCCAAGCTCAACGACCAGCAGACCAGCGCCGCCGCCAATGCCATCGCCAGCGAACGTAAATTGCTGGTGGGCTCGGGGGATCGTTCCGAGCGGATCCGTACCTACAACTTCGCCCAGGGCCGGGTCACCGACCATCGCGTCAACCTGACCCTGTATTCCCTCGACGACATTCTTGCCGGCGGTGTCGATGCGGTCATCGAGCCCTTGCTGGCCGAATACCAGGCCGACCAGTTGGCGGCGATTGGCGATTAAGCACAGGTGAACCCATGACCATCATCGCCAGTTTGTTACGCGCCGCCGAGTTGCCGGATTCACCGACGCCGCGCCTGGATGCCGAATTGTTGCTGGCGGCTGCGCTGGGCAAGTCCCGCAGCTTCCTGCACACCTGGCCCGAGCGGATCGTGCCGAGCGAAGCGGCGCTGCTGTTCTCCGAATACCTGCGTCGTCGCCGCTGCGGCGAGCCGGTGGCCTACATCCTGGGGCAGCAGGGCTTCTGGAAGCTCGACCTGGAAGTCGCACCCCACACCTTGATCCCGCGTCCCGACACCGAACTGCTGGTGGAAACCGCGCTGGCCTTGCTGCCGGCCACGCCCGCGCGGGTCCTCGACCTCGGCACCGGCAGCGGCGCGATTGCCCTGGCGTTGGCCAGCGAGCGTCCGGCCTGGCGCGTGACGGCGGTGGACCGGGTACTGGAAGCCGTGGCCCTGGCCGAGCGCAATCGCCAGCGCCTGGCCCTGGGCAACGTCACGGTGCTGAGCAGCCACTGGTTCAGTGCGCTGGAAGGCGAGCGATTCGAATTGATCATCAGCAACCCACCCTACATCGCCGCCGCCGATCCGCACCTGGCCGAGGGCGATGTGCGCTTCGAACCGGCCAGTGCGCTGGTGGCCGGCCAGGACGGGCTGGATGACCTGCGCGAGATCATTGCCCGGGCACCGGCCCATCTCGAGCCGGGGGGCTGGCTGATGCTCGAGCACGGCTACGATCAGGCCGAGGCCGTGCGCGACCTGTTGCAGACCCAAGGCCTGCACGAGGTCCATAGCCGCAAGGACCTGGGCGGCCACGAACGCATCAGCCTGGGGTGCCTGCCGTGCTGAACGATCAGGAATTGTTGCGCTACAGCCGGCAGATCCTGCTGCAACATGTCGATATCGACGGCCAGTTGCGCCTCAAGCAAAGCCGCGTGTTGATCGTCGGCCTTGGCGGTCTCGGCGCCCCGGTGGCGCTGTACCTGGCGGCCGCCGGCGTGGGTGAAATGCACCTGGCGGATTTCGACACGGTCGACCTGACCAACCTGCAACGCCAGGTCATCCACGACACCGACAGCGTCGGCCTGGGCAAGGTCGAATCGGCGATGCGGCGCCTGGCGGCGATCAATCCCGGGGTCCGGCTGGTGCCTCACCGGGCCGCCATGGACGCTGACAGCCTGGCCGCCGCCGTCGCCGGCGTGGACCTGGTGCTGGACTGCTCCGACAATTTTTCCACCCGCGAAGCGGTGAATGCCGCGTGTGTCGCGGCAGGCAAGCCCCTGGTGAGTGGCGCGGCGATTCGCCTGGAAGGGCAGTTGTCGGTCTTCGATCCACGGCGCGCCGAAAGCCCGTGCTACCACTGCCTCTACGGCCATGGCAGCGAAGCCGAACTGACGTGCAGCGAAGCCGGCGTGCTGGGGCCGCTGGTAGGGCTGGTCGGCAGCCTGCAAGCCCTTGAAGCCTTGAAGCTACTGGTGGGATTTGGCGAGCCGCTGGTCGGGCGCCTGCTGCTGATCGATGCCCTGGGCTCGCGGTTCCGTGAGCTGCGGGTCAAGCGCGACCCGCGTTGCGGCGTCTGCGGTGACCGTCATGCGTGAAGCGCCGGTCGGCGTGCTGGACTCGGGCGTCGGCGGGCTCTCGGTGCTGGGGGAAATCCGTCGGTTGTTGCCCGATGAATCGCTGCTGTACGTCGGTGACTGCGGGCATATTCCCTATGGCGAGAAGAGCCCGGACTACATCCGGCAGCGCTGCGCGATCATTGCCGACTTTCTCCTGGGCCAAGGTGCGAAGGCATTGGTGGTGGCGTGTAACACCGCCACGGTGGCCGCGGTGGCCGACCTGCGGCGCGATTTTCCGCAGTGGCCCATCGTCGGCATGGAACCTGCGGTCAAGCCGGCAGCGGCCGCCACCCGTAGCGGCATCGTGGGCGTGCTGGCCACCACCGGCACCTTGCAGAGCGCCAAGTTCGCCGCGCTGCTCGACCGCTTTGCCGCCGATGTGCGGGTCATCACCCAGCCCTGCCCGGGGCTGGTGGAAATGATCGAGGCCGGGGACCTGCACAGCCCGGCCTTGCGTCAACTGCTGCAACACTACGTCGAGCCGTTGCTTGCCGCCGGCTGCGACACGCTGATCCTGGGTTGCACCCACTATCCCTTCCTCAAGCCACTGCTCCAGGACATGATCGCGCCGCACATCAGCCTGATCGACACCGGTGCCGCCGTGGCCCGCCAACTCCAGCGCCTGCTGGCAGAACGGGAGCTGCTGGCCGAGGGGCCGGCCAGCGAAACTCAGTTCTGGACGAGTGCAGATCCGACACATTTAGGAAAAATCCTACCGGTGCTATGGCAATCGTCTGGCATTGTGCGAAGCTTCGGTCTGTAAAAAAATGTGAAAATTGTGTAAAAAGCGCTGAACTTCTGTTTCAGCGCGGATTTCTATAGCTTTGTCTGTTTGTAACAAAAAACTAACTAAGTCTGTTCGGAAAAGGATGTTTCTAATGAAGCGCTTATTCTGCTTTGCCGCACTTGCGGCAGCACTACTGGGGCACACCTACACCGCACAGGCGGCTGGTGTGGAATTTGGGGTTGGCCAGACCAGCGATTCGACCATGACCTATCGCCTGGGCATGCAGTTCGACTGGGACAAGAGCTGGCTGCAAAGCGACGTCGGCCGCCTGACCGGCTACTGGAGCGGCGCCTACACCTACTGGGAAGGCGACGAGACCTCCAGCAACCACAGCCTGTCGTTCTCGCCGGTCTTCGTCTATGAATTCGCCGGCGAAAACGTGAAGCCCTACATCGAGGCGGGCGTGGGCGTGGCGTTGTTCGCCAACACCGAAGTGGAAACCAACAAGCTGGGCACGGCCTTCCAGTTCGAAGACCGCATCGGTTTGGGTGTGCGTTTCAACGGCGGCCATGAAGTGGGCATCCGCGCGACTCACTACTCCAACGCCGGTATCAAGTCGACCAACGACGGTGTGGAAAGCTTCGCGCTGCACTACACCATGCCGTTGTAACACCGCACCACCCCCGTGTGGGCGCGAGCCTGCTCGCGAAAGCGTAGTGTCAGTCACTTTCGAATGGCTGGACAGACCGCTTCGCGAGCAGGCTCGCTCCTGCAGATTCAAGCCCCATCCTTCGCAGATCAGGCCTTTCTACCTGTACGCCGTCGCGATTCCCTTGCGCTCTTCGATACATTCCGCAGCCCCCATCTCGAACTCCCGGCAGATCAGCGGGCGTTTCTCGTAGATCGTGCACATCATGCTGTCGCGGTCCAGGGCCGCGCACCAACCGTCGTCGAGCCGGCGCATGACTTCGCCACCCCAATCGTCGGTGTCGATGAAACGTTCCGGAACCCCGGTGTCGGTGATCAACATCACTTCCAACTGGCAACAGCACGCCGCACACGTCGAGCAGGTGACGACGGGCGTGGCGATGGCATGGACGGGGATGGTTTTCATGGCGCGCAGTGTAAGCCACCCGGGCGGTTCAGGGTTGACCCTTGATCGGCGCCCGGTTCGTCGAGTCCCCGGAGGCGGCTTGCGCCGGACGGGCGTCGGCGGCATTCGCCAGCGGCCAGAGTGCCGTCAGGCAAGAGACTGAGAAAGTCACTTCGGCGGGACGTTCTGCCAATTGGCCAAGAAGGTAGGTCGCCGCCTCGCCTGCCGACCAATGGGCCGGCTTCGGGAAACAATCGTCGGCATTCAGTGATGCGCTGTCGACCCCCGGGGTGACCAGCGTCACGTCGATACGTTCGGCGGCCAACGCCTGGCGCGTCGTCTCGAACAGTTCGCGCAACGAGCTGCTGCCGGAGGCCTGCAAGGACGTCAGGTAGGTCACGGGGCTGGTGATGCCCGCCAGGTGCGGTTCGCGGCCAGCACTCAACAATGGCCGGGCCGTTTCGATGCAAAAGCTGGCGGCCAGCAGGTTGCTGCGCACGATGTGCTCGATCATCGTTTGTTCCGACGGTTGCCCGTGGACATACTCGGCCGTCCCGAGGTTGAGAATCACCCGATCCAGGGCGCCCCATTGCCGGGCGATCGTTTCACCGATCTCGCGTACGGTCTGGCTGTCACTGAGGTTGCCGGGCACGGCGAGCACCTGTCCCGGATAACGCGCCGACAAGGTTTCGCAGGCGTGTGCCGAACACGCGCTCACCGCCAGGTGGGCGCCGGTTTCGAGTATCGCTTCGGCCAATGCGGCGCCAATGCCATTGCCGGCACCGGTCAACCAATACCGAGGGGGCGAACTACGACCCATTCCATACTCCTTCTTCGAAAGGCTGCGTGCCGGGTGGATAGGAGGCTCTCGTGTGAAGTCCGTGGGATTTGTAAGACTATAAGCCCGGCCCCCAAAAAAACACCGCGCGCGCGCACTTATTTATGTTCGTTGATCGCACAACCCCTCAAGGGCGGCGTCCTGGCGTTTTGGCAAGCGCCTGAACGCTGCCAGGGCGCGCGCCCGGGACTGGCCCAGATCGACAATCGGCGCGGGATAGTCCGCTGCACCGAACAGATCGCCCCCGGCGTGGCGATTTGGGTTATGGACCTGTTGTCGATCGAGATCGTTCAGTTGCGGTAGCCAGTGCTTGATGAACAGGCCTTCTGGGTCGAATTTTTCTGACTGGCTCAATGGGTTGAAGATGCGGAACCAGGGGGATGCATCCGTACCCGTGGAAGCGCTCCACTGCCAGCCGCCGTTGTTGGCCGCCAGGTCGCCGTCGATCAGGTGCTGCATGAAGAAGCGCTCGCCTTCGCGCCAGTCGATCAGCAGGTTCTTGGTCAGGAACATGGCAACGACCATGCGCAGGCGGTTGTGCATCCAACCGGTTTCCAGCAGCTGGCGCATGGCCGCGTCGATGATCGGCAGGCCGGTGCGGGCTTGCTTCCAGGCGGCCAGTTCTTCCGGGGCGTTGCGCCAGGCCAGGGCTTCGGTTTCCGGGCGGAACGCGCGATGGCGGGAGACCCGCGGGTAGCCCACCAGGATGTGTTTGTAGAACTCGCGCCAGAGCAGTTCGTTGATCCAGGTGACCGCGCCGGCGCTTCCGCTCTCGAACTCGCCCTGGTTGGCTTGCAGCGCGGCGTGCAGGCACTGGCGCGGGGAAACCACGCCGGCCACGAGATAAGCCGACAGCTGGCTGGTGCCGGGCTTGGCCGGGAAATCCCGTTCGCTCTGGTAGTAGTCGATCTGCTGGTCGAGGAAGGTATCGAGGCGCCGTCGGGCTTCGGTCTCACCGGCGGGCCAGAGCGCCCTCAGTGCTTCGCCGGGAGGCGCGAAGCCTTCCACCTGCGTCGGCACCGGGTCGCTGGTCATCCCGGAGGGCGGCTGGCGGGCCGGTGTCGGCGCCAGGCCTGGCAGCGAGTGGTGCAAGCGGCTGTAGCAGACCTTGCGGAACTGGCTGAACACCTGGAAGTAATTGCCGGTCTTGGTCAGTACGCTGCCGGGCTTGAACAGCACCTGGTCGAGGTGGCTGTGCAGTTCGATGCCTTGTCCGGCCAGGGCCCGGGCCACCTCGGCATCGCGCCGGGCTTCGTTCAGGCCATATTCCTCGTTGACGTGCACGGCGCCGATCTTCAATTCCCGGCACAGCGTCAGCAGCACCTGCGGTGCCTGGTCCCAGCGGTCGGCGGTGCGGATCAGCAGCGGGATGTTGAGGCTGTCCAGGCCTTTGCTCAACGCGGCGAGGTTGCGCAGCCAGAAATCGATCTTGCACGGGGCATCGTCATGGGCGCGCCATTGTCCTGGGCTCATCAGGTACACCGCCACGCAGGGGCCCCGGGCCGCTGCGGCCGCCAGGGCGGTGTTGTCGTGAAGGCGCAGGTCGCTGCGCAGCCAGATCAATTGCATGCTGTTTTCCATTCAAAGAAGTGCTCGGTGGCTCAGTTCGTGGTAGGTCGAGAGCGGGTCTTCGGCCCACGCCACGTCAATCGTCGACACGCCTGTGGATAATCGCGCTTGATGGATCGACGCGGCCGGGCCGGCGATGATGATCGGGCAGGCGATGCCGACCAGCAGCCGGGGCAACTGGGACAGGTTGATGGCGTTGCTGGCGTACAGCAGCACGCCGCGAGCCCCGAGGCGCTCCACCGCCAGGGCCAGTTCGCCGGCCGGGATCGGCCCGTCGAACACTTCCACCGGACAATCGGCGCTGCTGACGAGCCAGGCGGTGAGCCACAGGTGCGGTTCCAGGGCCAGGTCCGAATGGTTGACCATCAGCAGCGGCGCGCCGCGCAACTGGCGATTGTTGTGGTAGATCCGGCTGCCGAATTTGCTGCGCAACCACGAATACAGGAAGACCCTCTCCAACTGCGCCCCGAACTGGCCCTGCCAGCGCAATTGCAATTCGGCCAGCAACGGCAACAGCAACTGCTCGCAGACGGTCCGGGGCGGGTAGAGGGCCATGGCCTGGTTGACCAGGTCGTCGATCTGCCGCTCGGCCAATTGCGTCACCGCCTGCACCAGCGCATGACGCTGGCGTTGCCAGTCGTTTTCCACCGGTTCGGCGGCCGGTTGCGGTGTGTCGAGCAAGGGCTTGATCTTGCTCACAGCCACCCCGCGATTGATCCAGGTGAGGATGCCCTGGATCCGCTGCACATGCTCGGCATTGAACAGCCGGTGGCCCTTGGGTGTGCGGTGCGGCACGATCAGGCCGTAGCGGCGCTCCCAGGCGCGCAGCGTGACGGCATTGACGCCGGTTTGCCGGGCCACTTCACGGATCGGCAGCCAGCCTTGCGCCAAGGCTTCGGCGAAATCCGCCCCGAGGTCTTCGCTGGCGCTGGAGTCGGCAGGTGGTTTCATCAGATGGCATTTCGCAGGCTGAGGTTTTCCGGGTGCGGTTGCAGGTAGACCTGCTGCGCCAGGTACGGGTCGGGATGCAGGCGCAAGTGATGCTTGAGCAGGGTCAATGGCACCACCAGCGGCACGATGCCGAGGCGATACTGGCCGATGAGGTGCTGCACTTCCTGCTTGTCCTCCGCGCCGATGGCCCGCTTGAGGTAACCGCTCAGATGTTGCAGCACGTTGGTGTGGGTGCGGCGGGTGGCGCATTTTTTCAGGGCGGTCATCAACGCGCTGAAGTAGCGTCGGCCGAGTTCGTCGGGGTCTTCCTTGCCCATGTTGCCCAGCCAATTGCCCAGGGCCTTGTATTGCGCCGGGTTGTGGGCCATTAGCAGGTATTTGTGGCGTGAGTGGAAGTCGATCAGGTCGCGACGGGTCAGGCCCCGGCGACGCAAGGGTTGCCAGGCGGCGTAGGCGAACACCCGGGTGATGAAGTTTTCCCGCAGTACCGGATCGTTGAGGCGACCGTCTTCTTCCACCGGCAGGTCAGGGTGGCGGGCGCAGAAGGCCTGGGCGTAGACGCCGCGTCCGCCGCCGTCCTGTGGCACGCCGTTGTGGTCGTAGACCTTGACCCGTTCCAGGCCGCAGGACGGTGACTTCTGCATGAAGATGTAGCCGCAGATATCGTCCAGTTCCGCGGCCATTTGCCGTCCGTAATCGGCCAGGGGCTGGGTGACGTCGAGGTCGCGATTCACCGTGCCCACCGCCACAGGTTGCGCAGGGTCGCCCGCCAGGCGGATGGGCTCGCGGGGGATGCCCAGGCCGATGGCGACTTCAGAGCAGACCGGTACGAAATCGAAGTACTCCACCAGGGTACGGCTGCACAAGGGAGATTGCTTGTGCCCGCCGTTGTAGCGCACTTCGGCGCCCATCAGGCAGGCGCTGACGGCGATCTTGGGTTTGGCGGTGGCGTCGTTGGGCATGGGCACCTCGGTTGACATAATCTTGTACAGGTCATGAAATTTGTACAATATGTTTCATCATAGAGGTGAAGTTGTACAAGTCAAACGGGATTTTTCGAGGAGGGCGTCAAGCTTGTGGGGAGCGTCGCTTGCGAAGATGTTTGCTGTCACGGAAGTTTGCCGCCTTCACGAGCAGGCTCGGTTCCAGAGGGCTTGCACAGAGGGGCTGCTGTCTGTTTCGACAGCAGCGGGCAGCGAGGGCAGCGCGATTTATTGCAGGCTAGCGTGCAGGCGACGGGCCGCTTCCTGGCCGCTGAGCCAGGCACCTTCGACCCGGCCGGACAAGCACCAGTCGCCACACACGTACAGGCCCAGGTCGGCGTCGGCCAGGGCGCCCCATTCGTGGCTGCCGGCGGGGCGGGCGTAGAGCCAGCGGTGAGCCACGCTGAAGTGCGGCGCAGGCATGGCGCTGTGCAACAGTTCGGCGAAGGCGCCGTGCAGGTGTTCGATCACCGCCTCCTTGGACAGGTCGATGTGTTGCCGGCTCCAGTCGCTGGTGGCGTGCAGGACCCAGGTATCGAGCGTGCTGTCGCGCCCCGGTTTGCTGCGGTTGCGGGCCAGCCAGTCGAGGGGGCTGTCTTGCACGAAGCAACCCTCCATGGGGGTGTCCAGCGGCGTCTCGAACGCCAGGGCCACCGCCCAGGTCGGGTCCATTTTCACCCCGGCCGCCACGCCGGCCAGCTTCGGTACGGCCGCCAGCAATGCCGTGGCCTGGGGCGCCGGGGTGGCGATCACCACCTGGCCAAACGGGCCGTGGGTGAAGCCCTCGGCGTCTTGCAAGTGCCAGTGCTCCTGGCCGCGATACACCTCGGTGATCCGGCAGGAAAACTGCACGTGCAGCTTGCCGAGCAGGGCGCGGGTGATGGCGCTCATGCGGGGCGTGCCGACCCAGCGGGTCTGCTCGTCCGGCGAGGGGCTCAGTTGCCCGCCCTGGAAATTATAGAGTTGCGGGTTCCACTCCGCGGCCCAGCCATTGGCCTGCCAACGCTGGACTTCGGTGACGAAGCGGCGGTCGCGGGCGGTGAAATATTGAGCGCCCATGTCCAGCGCGCCGGCGTCGCTGCGCTTGCTGGACATGCGTCCGCCGCTGCCATGGCTTTTGTCGAAGAGTTGAACGATGTGCCCGGCCTCCGTCAGGGCCTGGGCGGCTGAGAGTCCGGCGATGCCGGCGCCGATGATTGCGATGGGTACAGTCATGAGGGCCTCGTTTACCTTTTCTGTACAGACTACGCCGTCGTTTAAACCTGTACAATTCGGGTTTTTGGTATAAGTTTTACCGTTCGCGTTCGGATAGGTTGTCCTATTGTTAAACACAGACCCTGTCCGATACGAAAAATCCCTGCTTATAAAAATAGACTAATGGGCTGGGTAAAACGCGACGCGAGGAAGCTCTCATGCACATATTGCTGACCGGCGGTACTGGTTTGATCGGGCGTCAGCTCTGCCACCTCTGGTTGGGGCAGGGCCATCGCTTGACGGTCTGGAGTCGTCGCCCCGACGAGGTGGCGAAGATCTGTGGGGCGCAGGTCAGGGGCATTGCCCACCTCGACGACATCGTCGAGCCCGTGGATGCGGTGGTGAACCTGGCCGGCGCGCCGATTGGCGATCGTCCCTGGACCCACAAACGCAAGATGTTGCTGTGGAGCAGCCGCATCACCCTGACCGAGGTATTGCTGGCGTGGTTGGAACGCTGCGAGCAGAAACCGCGGGTGCTGGTTTCCGGTTCGGCGGTGGGCTGGTATGGCGACGGTGGCGAGCGCGAGTTGACCGAGGCGTCGGGGCCGGTGAGCGAGGATTTCGCCAGCCAGTTGTGCATCGCCTGGGAAGAAACCGCGCAACGTGCCGAGGCCATGGGGGTGCGCGTGGTGCTGGTGCGAACCGGGCTGGTGCTGTCCGCCGAGGGCGGCCTTTTGTCGCGGCTGGCGCTGCCGTTCAAGCTGGCGTTGGGCGGGCGTATCGGCAATGGTAGGCAGTGGATGCCATGGATTCATATCGACGATCAAATCGCCCTGATTGATTTTCTTCTGCACCAGCAGGACGCCAGCGGTCCTTATAATGCCTGCGCGCCGAACCCGGTGCGCAATCGCGATTTCGCCAAGGCCCTGGGGCGCGCGCTGCACCGGCCGGCCTTGGTGCCGATGCCGGAGCTGGCGCTGAAAGTCATGCTGGGGGAGTTGTCCTTGCTGTTGCTGGGCGGGCAGCGCGCCACGCCGGCCCGATTGCAGGCGGCAGGCTTCACATTCCGCTTCACCGATTTACCTGCGGCCCTGGATGACGTGTCCAGCCGCCTTTGAAATAGGACGTTGCATGACCGATCACGCGTTGCTTCTGGTTAATCTGGGTTCGCCTGCTTCCACCTCGGTGGCCGATGTGCGCCGCTACCTCAATCAATTCCTGATGGATCCGTATGTCATCGACCTGCCATGGCCGGTGCGCCGCTTGCTGGTGTCGCTGATCCTGATCAAGCGCCCCGAGCAATCGGCGCATGCCTACGCGTCGATCTGGTGGGAAGAGGGTTCGCCGCTGGTGGTGCTCAGCCGTCGCCTGCAACAGGCCATGACCGCCCAATGGACCCAGGGGCCGGTGGAACTGGCGATGCGTTACGGCGAGCCGTCCATTGAGTCGGCGCTGGTGCGCCTGGCGAGCCAGGGGCACAGGAAGATCACCTTGGCGCCGCTGTATCCGCAGTTTGCCGACAGCACCGTCACCACCGTGATCGAGGAAGCCAGGCGGGTGGTGCGGGAGAAGAAGCTCGACGTGCAGTTCTCGGTCCTGCAGCCATTCTACGACCAGCCGGAATACCTCGACGCGCTGGTCGCCAGCGCCAAGCCCTACCTGATGCAGGACCACGATCACCTGTTGTTGAGTTTCCACGGCCTGCCGGAACGGCACCTGACCAAGCTCGACCCCACGGGGTTTCATTGCTTCAAGGACGCCGATTGCTGCCGCAATGCACCGCCGGAGGTCATGGCGACCTGTTACCGCGCGCAGTGCATTCGCACGGCCGAGCTGTTCGCCCAACGCATGGGGCTCAAGGACGGCCAATGGTCGGTGTCGTTCCAGTCCCGGCTGGGCCGCGCCAAGTGGATCGAACCCTACACGGAAGCACGCCTGGAGGCGCTGGCCAACAGTGGTGTGAAGAAAGTGCTGGTGATGTGCCCGGCGTTCGTGGCCGATTGCATCGAGACCCTGGAAGAGATTGGCGATCGCGGGCGCGAGCAGTTCCGCGAAGCGGGCGGGGAGGAGTTGGTGCTGGTGCCGTGTCTCAATGATGAGCCGCAGTGGGCCAAGGCGTTGAGCACTCTATGTGAACGGGCGCCGATCGCTTTGTAACATTCAAAGCCCCCTCGCGAGCAAGCTCGCTCCCACAGTGGACCTAGAGTGATCACAAAACATGTGTACACCGCAGATCTCATGTGGGAGCGAGCTTGCTCGCGATGGCTTTCTGACTGACAGCAAAGTACTTCAGATCAGCGGTTCATCCGCCTTCTTGTGCTTCCAGCTGTCATTGCCCGGCAGCAGCAGGTTCAGTGCGATCGCCACCACCGCGCACAGCGCGATGCCCTTGAGGCCGAAGTCATCCGGGCCGGTGCCGGTGCCCACCAGCACGCCGCCGATGCCGAACACCAGCGTCACCGACACGATCACCAGGTTGCGCGCTTCGCCCAGGTCGATCTTGTGGCGGATCAGCGTGTTCATGCCCACCGCCGCGATCGAGCCGAACAACAGGCAGAGAATCCCGCCCATCACCGGCACCGGGATGCTTTGCAGCAACGCGCCGAACTTGCCGATGAACGCCAGGCTGATGGCGAAGATGGCCGCCCAGGTCATGATTTTCGGGTTGTAGTTCTTGGTCAGCATCACCGCGCCGGTGACTTCGGCGTAGGTGGTGTTGGGCGGGCCGCCGAAGAGGCCGGCGGCGGTGGTGGCGATGCCGTCGCCGAACAGGGTGCGATGCAGCCCCGGCTTCTTCAGGTAGTCGCGACCGGTCACGCTGCCCACCGCGATCACGCCGCCGATGTGCTCGATGGCCGGCGCCAGTGCCACTGGAACGATGAACAGGATCGCCTGCCAGTTGAACGCCGGCGCGGTGAAGTTCGGCAGGGCGAACCACGGGGCGGCGGCGATCTTCGCGGTGTCCACCACACCGAAGAAAAACGCCATGGCAAAGCCCACCAGCACGCCGGAAATGATCGGCACCAGGCGGAAGATGCCTTTGCCGAACACCGCGACGATCAGGGTGGTGAGCAGGGCCGGCATCGAGATCATCATCGCTGTCTGGTAATGGATCAGCTCGGTGCCGTCGCCGGCCTTGCCCATCGCCATGTTCGCGGCAATCGGCGCCATCGCCAGGCCAATGGAAATGATCACCGGGCCGATGACCACCGGTGGCAGCAGGCGGTCGATGAACCCGGTGCCCTTGATCTTCACCGCCAGCCCCAGGAAGGTGTAGACGAAGCCGGCCGCCATCACGCCGCCCATGGTCGCGGCCAGGCCGAACTGGCCCTTGGCGAGGATGATCGGGGTAATGAAGGCAAAGCTCGACGCCAGGAACACCGGCACCTGGCGCCCGGTGACGACCTGGAACAGGATCGTGCCCAGGCCGGCGGTGAACAGCGCCACGTTCGGGTCCAGCCCGGTGATCAATGGCATCAGGACCAGAGCGCCGAAGGCGACGAACAGCATCTGCGCGCCGGACAGCACCTGGCGCCAGAGCGGATCGTTGAACTCATCCTGCATGCTCAGGCGTCCTTCTGCTTGGTGCCGAAGATCTTGTCGCCGGCATCGCCCAGCCCCGGGATGATGTAGCCATGTTCGTTGAGCTTCTGGTCGATGGACGCGGTGTAGATGGTCACGTCGGGGTGTGCGTCCTGCACGGTCTTGATGCCTTCGGGCGCGGCCACCAGCACCATCGCGCGAATGTCACGGCAACCGGCTTTCTTCAGCAGGTCGATGGTGGCGACCATGGAACTGCCGGTAGCGAGCATCGGGTCGATGATCATGGCCAGGCGTTCGTCGATTTCCGGTACCAGTTTTTCCAGGTAGGTGTGGGCCTGCAGCGTTTCTTCGTTGCGAGCCACGCCCACCGCGCTGACCTTGGCGCCCGGGATCAGGCTCAACACGCCCTCGAGCATGCCGATGCCGGCGCGCAGGATCGGCACCACGGTTATCTTCTTGCCGGCGATTTTCTCGACCTGGACCTTGCCAGCCCAACCGTCGATCTCATAGGCCTCCAGGGGCAGGTCCTTGGTGGCTTCGTAGGTGAGCAGGGCACCGACTTCCTGGGCAAGCTCCCGGAAGTTCTTCGTGCTAATGTCGGCGCGGCGCATCAGGCCGAGTTTGTGTCTGATCAGCGGATGGCGGATCTCGAGGATGGGCATGGGGAAGGCTCCGGCGGCGGGCAAAAAAACCGGCCTAGATTAATCTATCCGAGGGTGATGTCCTATAGACAATACAGAACGTTAGTCCACAAACGCTTGATCTGGCCGGGCGGGATGCGTACCTTTGCCCGCTTTTCCGAACCCTGCCCCCCTGGAGAGCGCCATGTCCGCTGATCTCGAGCATATCCGTCAAGTCATGCGAGAGGCTGACTGCCTGTACACCGAAGCCGAAGTCGAAGCGGCGATCGCCCGTGTCGGTGCGCAAATCAACGAGCAACTGGCCGAGTCCAACCCGGTGGTGTTCTGCGTGATGAACGGCGGGCTGATCTTCTCCGGCAAGCTGCTGACCTACCTGAACTTCCCGCTGGAGGCGTCGTACCTGCACGCCACCCGTTATCGCAACGAAACCAGTGGCGGCGACCTGTTCTGGAAGGCCAAGCCGGAAGTCTCGTTCATCGACCGCGACGTGCTGATCATCGACGACATCCTCGACGAAGGGCACACCCTCGGCGCCATCATCGACTTCTGCAAGCATGCCGGCGCCCGCGCCGTGCATACCGCCGTGCTGATCGACAAGGACCACGACCGCAAGGCGCGTCCCGACCTGAAGGCCGATTTCGTTGGCCTGCCGTGCGTCGATCGCTACATCTTCGGCTATGGCATGGACTACAAAGGCTACTGGCGCAACGCGAACGGTATTTTCGCCGTCAAGGGCATGTAAGCGATGACTCGGCCCAGCTTTCTGGATCAAGCGCTGTTCGACGAATTGGCCGGGAAAGCGGCGGCCAGTCCTCGCGGGCGGCAGCATCACAACTTCCATGAGATGGACGAACCTTGCCATCGCATGGCGGTGGGCTTGCAGCCTTCGACCTACATCCCGCCGCACCGTCACCTGAGTGCCGACAAGGCCGAGACCCTGCTGGTGCTCAAGGGCCGGCTGGGGGTGTTGATCTTCGATGAAAGCGGCGCGGTGGTGGACAAGCGCGTCCTGCAGGCCGGCGGTGATTGCCTGGGTGTCGACCTGCCGGCCGGCGTGTATCACGGCCTGGTGGTGCTGGAAGCCGACAGCCTGATGTTCGAATGCAAGGCAGGCCCTTACCGCCCCGTGGGCGACGGCGAACTGGCCCATTGGGCGCCCCGCGAAGGCGAAGCTGGCGTGGCCGAGTACCACGCCTGGATGCGCGCCCAGTTCGACTGACCTGTGGCGAGGGGATAAATCCCCTCGCCACATGAATCATCTGCACCCTCACTACAGATCAAGCCAACCTTGGGTGAGCGGTGCCACCGGCCAGCCATTGCTCACTCTTGACCCGCGCCTGCTCCAGCGTCCTCACATACGCCAGTTGGCGCTGCTCGCGATGGATGCCGGCGCGGCGCAGCTTCAGCCGCACCCGTGGCGCGGTCGCCACCAGGATCAGGCCGATGCCCTGCTTGCGGTAATCCTTGAGGATACTTTCGAACGCCGCCAGTGCGGTCATGTCCAGCATCGGCACGGCACTCATCTCCACGATCACCACCCGAACCCCCGGATCGAAGTGGCGCAGCACGTCCAGGGCCTTTTCGGCCGCAGCGAAGAACAGCGGTCCGCGAATGCCATAGCAGCGCACGGGCTCGGGCAGGTCCAGCAAGGCCTGGTGGACGTGGCGGGGCAGTTCGGTGCTGTCGGTCAGTTCACTCATGCGCTTGATGAACAGCCCGGCGGCCAGGAGCAGGCCGACGGCGACGGCCAGCACCATGTCGAACAGCACCGTCAGGCCCAGGCAGGTCAGCAGCACCAGCACGTCGCTGCGCGGGGCGATGCGCAAGGTGTGCAGCACATGCCCGGCTTCGCTCATGTTCCAGGCGACCATCACCAGCAATGCCGCCAGCGCGGCCATGGGCAAGTAGCTGAACAGCGGCGCCAGCAACACCATCGCCAGCAGCACCACCAGGCTGTGGATGATCGCCGCCAGCGGCGAAGACGCGCCGCTGCGCACGTTGGTGGCGCTGCGGGCAATGGCGGCGGTGGCGGTGATGCCTCCGAACAGCGGCGCCACCAGGTTGCCCAGGCCCTGGCCCATCAGCTCGGCATTGGGGTCGTGCTTGCTGCCGGTCATGCCGTCGGCCACCACGGCGCACAACAGCGACTCGATGGCGCCGAGCATGGCGATGGCGAAGGCGGGGCCCAGCAACTGGCGGATCAGGTCATAGGAAAGTGCCAACGGCCGGCCCTGGCCATCCGGCAGATTCCAGGGCCAGTCGAAGCTCGGCAGGAACGGTGGGATGCCCGGGTAGGCGACGCCCTCCACCACATAGCCGAAGCGTTCCCCCAGTGTCGCGACCGGCAGGCCCCAGCGCTCCATCGCCAGCCCCAGCAGCGCACCCACCAACAAGGCGACCAGGTGCCCGGGGACTTTCGGCACCCAGCGCGGCCAGGCGACCAGCACCGCCAGGCACACGGCGCCGATGAGCCCATCACCGAGACGAACGCTGGGCAGTGCCACGATCAATTCGCCCAGTTGTTCGAGGTAGTGTTTGGCTTGGCCTGCGGTGGTCAGCCCCAGGAGATCCTTCAGTTGCAACGTGGCGATGACCACGCCGATCCCGGCGGTGAAGCCCAGGATGACCGGATAGGGAATGTATTGGATCAGCCGTCCGGCGCGCATCAGGCCCAACGTGATCAGGATCAGGCCGGCCAGCATCGTGCACAGCAGCAGGCCTCCCAGGCCATATTGCTGGGTGATGGGCAGCAGGATCACCACGAACGCGGCCGTCGGCCCGCTCACGTTGAAGCGCGAGCCGCCGGTGAGGGCAATCAGCGGCGCGGCCACCAGCACGGTGTACAGGCCATGTTGCGGCGGCACGCCGACGGCGATTGCCAGGGCCATGGCCAGGGGAATGGCGATGATCCCGACCGTGAGCCCGGCCACCAGGTCGCCGCGCAGGCGTGCAAGGGTGTAGCCGGCCCGCCAGCTCTGGCGCCAGGCGGCAAACAAGGGTGGGGCGGAGAAGGACATAAACACTCCACGGAATGAATAGGGCAACACCGAACGCCCGGCAAACACATGACGGTGGCGAGGGGATAAATCCCCTCGCCACAATAGGTCTTACTAAGGCGTCTGCACTGATGGCCTTTTGAGTATGCCGCGCACGACGCCAGGCTGCATTGACCCTGATCGTTTATTTTTACCCATCGCCCCCATGCTAGAGTGCCGGGCCAAGATCCCGGAGCCTGTCATGCCTGTATCGATCCGCCGTTGCGCCACTTCGCTGTTGATCGCCAGCCTGCCCTTGACGGCCATGGCCGCGCCGATGCACAGTCAGTTCCTGCCCCCCGACGACCTGGTGGCGCGCCAGGAGCAGCCCGAACAACAACAGTTGCTGCAGGTCACCGAGTATTCGGTGGTGCTGGGCAACCAGCGCCAGTCCAACCAGCAGCCGATACCGGTCACCTCACCCTTGCTGGTACGCCTCAAGGGCAAGCCGTTGAACAAGGGCGCCACCCTCAACCAGGTGATCCTCAACTTCGACGGTGAAAGCAAAAGCCTGAAGAAGCCGGTCTTCGACGAAGCCAGCAAGACCCTCACCCTGACTTATCCACAAGCCCAGTACCGAGTGGTCATCGATCTGCTGCGCAATAACACGGTGTATGTGCAGTTCCTCACCTATGCCAACGGCCACATCTGGGCCGATCTGCACACTGGGGCCGAACGCTCGCGTTGAGCCTCGGGGCCTGCCGGGGGTAAACTGCCCGCCCCGTGAATCGTGCGAGTTGGAGCCGGCAATGCGTAAAGACAAGAAACAGGTGATTGGTGACGAGATTGGCGACGAACAGATCAAGCTGTTCCTCAATTTCGAACCGGTCGATGCCACTTCGCCGTCGCTGCACAAATTGATCAAGGCTTACCGTGGCCTGCGGGTCGACGACTTCGAACGGTTCCTGGCCTTCTTCGTCGAAGCCGGCCATGACCTCAATGGCAAGGACGAGCACGGTAACGATTTCGTGGCGCTGGTTCGCGACCAGCGTAATGCCGAGGATTACATCGAATTGATCGAGAAGGCACGTGGCTGATTGATCCTGGGCCTGCGTGCAGGCCTTCGGGCGCAAGCGCCTCGCCACGAAAGCGCCCTCCATGAAAAACGCCCCGCTCTCAGAGAGAACGGGGCGTTTTTCATGCGGCGAGCATCAAGCGTAGCTTGGGGTCTCGCTGCTTTGCTCGACCAGCTCCAACGCGACGTTGTTCTGCGCGTTGACCTTGCGATACAGCGCCGCGTCGGCTTCCAGCACTTTCTCCCGGGCCGGGAAGATTTCCGCGAGCTTGGTCGCCCACTCACCCTTGGCCTTGTCCGGGAAGCAGCGCTCGATCAGTTCCAGCATGATCGACACGGTCACCGAAGCCCCTGGCGATGCGCCGAGCAGGGCGGCGAGGGTGCCGTCCTTGGCGGCCACCAGTTCGGTGCCGAACTGCAGGATGCCGCCTTTCTTCGGGTCTTTCTTGATGATCTGCACTCGCTGGCCGGCCACTTCCAGGCGCCAGTCCTCGGCTTTCGCCTCGGGGTAGAAGCGCCGCAGCGATTCCAGGCGCTGTTCCATGGACTGCATCACTTCGCTGATCAGGTACTTGGTCAGGTCCATGTTGTCGCGGGCCACGGCCAGCATCGGGCCGATGTTGCCGGCGCGTACCGACAGCGGCAGGTCCATGATCGAGCCGTGCTTGAGGAACTTGGTGGTGAAGCCGGCGTAGGGTCCGAACAGCAGGGATTTCTTGCCATCGACCACGCGGGTGTCCAGGTGCGGCACCGACATCGGCGGCGAGCCCACCGCGGCCTGGCTGTAGACCTTGGCCTGGTGGTGCTTGACCACGTCCGGGTTGTCGCAACGCAGCCACTGGCCGCTGACGGGGAAGCCGCCAAACCCCTTGCTTTCCTCGATGCCCGACGCTTGCAGCAGCGGCAGGGCCGCGCCGCCGGCGCCGAGGAAGACGAACTTGGCGTCGACTTCACGGGTGCTGCCGGAGTTGACGTCCTTGATGCTCACGGTCCAGCCGCTGCCTTTGCGCTTGAGGCCGGTGACGCGCTTGCAGTACTTGACCTGGGTGTCCGGTGCGCTGGTCAGGTGCTTGAGCAACTGGTTGGTCAGGGCGCCGAAGTTGACGTCGGTGCCGTTCATGACGCGGGTGGCGGCGATGACTTCATCGGCGGGCCGGCCCGGCATCATCAGCGGCATCCACTCGGCCATCACGGCCTTGTCCTCGGTGTATTCCATGTCGGCGAAGGCGTGATGCTTACTCAGCAGCTCGAAGCGCTTCTTCAGGAACGACACGCCTTTTTCACCCTGGACGAAGCTCAGGTGCGGCACCGGGGCGATGAACGACCGGGAAGAGCCGAACGTGCCTTTTTTGGTCAGGTAGGTCCAGAACTGCTTCGACACCTCGAACTGGGTGTTGATGTGCACGGCCTTCTTGATGTCGATACTGCCGTCGGCCGCCTGGGGCGTGTAGTTGAGCTCACACAGCCCGGCGTGGCCGGTACCGGCGTTGTTCCAGGGGTTGGAACTCTCCGCGGCACCGGAATCCATCAGCTCGACGACTTCCAGCGAGATCGCGGGGTCGAGCTCCTTGAGCAGCACGGCCAGGGTGGCACTCATGATGCCGGCCCCTACCAGAACTACATCGACTGCTTCGTTATGCGCCATTTAACGCGTCTCCAAAATCTGCAGCACCAAATTGTCGGCATAGCGGCCAGGATTGGCGGGGCAGGTTGATGGTGCCCCAGGTACCCATGGCCAGGATCGCCATGTCCGAATCTTCGCAATTTTTCGCAACTACCGCGGATGCATGCAGCCTGGCCTCATGGAGTCACATGAACTCATTTAAGCGCCGGGCAGGCAATTCGACTTATGGCCGAGACATCCGGTAGCGCAACCAAATCCGTAGCGGACAGGCTTCAGGCAGCGGTTCTTAAACGATATCCGGTCCTGTGTCGTTGGGCTGTTTCAGACGCCAATGGTGCTTGTTCAGACGCAAAACTCTTCATTTGCTCGCCACACTCTCGTGAAGTTGTGAAAACCCGTTTTTTCACGCTCTTTTGAAGACGTGAACCTCAAAAAAGGGCTGTCCCAGCCTGGCACCGTGCCCGGTTTGGTTGCCCCCATGTAATACATGACAGGCAAAACGGGCAGACAGCTCAGTGACCGAGCGTAATGACAGCTCTGCAGATGCGCGAAAAGTGGTCGATGGCTTGAAGAACAGCAAGCACGCCAGCTTCACTCGATCTGTGTGGGCGGCTCTCTGTGGGCGGTGCGGGGTGCCAATACCAGCGCATCAGCGGTGTTGCGGGGCCCGATCAGGAGACGTCCTTATAATCGGGGGGAGATTGTATCGAAGAAACGCAGGGAAATGGTCGTGTTTAATGACTTTTATTAGCCGTCCGGTCAGATGGTCAACAGTTGCCGGTTGCGTGCGCGAGCCCGCAGCGGTTGCACGCGGGCGCTGGCGGGCAATGGCTGGTGCAACCAGTTGAGGCGGATCTCTTCGATTTCCACCCAGCCTTCGCCCATCGGCTGCAGGCTGCATTGCTTGAACGCCTGGCAGCGGCCATTGCTGTCCAGCAGGGCGAAGCTGCGGTGGTGAGGGCGCGGGGTGAACAGCGAAATCAGGAAGCGCATGATCGGATACCGGGTCAGGGAGCTTGAGGCAAGCCTGACAGCGGGCCATGACATGGCGGTGTAAGGACCGTGACAAAGGGGTGACAGGAACCGCTTTGCGCGGCCTGTGTCAGACATTTCAGTATTCATCGTCCGGTGCTAGTTCCAAGGCAGAGCCCGCCGCTATACTGCGGGCCTGTTCGTGCCCGATTCTGGAGAGAAGCGCATGTTGCAACGCCTGTTGTTCGGTTTGATCGCCGTGACCAGTCTGACCCTCGTCGGCTGCGCCCACAGCCCGCAACAACTCAACCCCGAGCCCAAGCTCAATGCCCAACTGGCGCCGGTGGGCCGTGGCCAGCCGGTGGCGGTGCGGGTGGTGGACGGGCGTCCCTCGCCGACCCTCGGCACCCGTGGCGGGCTGTACCCGGAAACCAGCGTGATCACGGTGCAGGGCGCACAGATCCTGCCCAAGTTGCAGGCCCAGGCTGAAGCCGCCGTCCGCTTGCTCGGCTTCACCCCCACCGCCAACGCATTGAATGCGCCGCAACTGACCGTGACCCTGGCCGAACTCAAGTACCAGTCGCCCAAGGAAGGCATGTACGTGACCGAAGCCACCATCGGCGCGACGTTCCGTTCCGACGTGCAGAACGCCAACCGCCGCTACAGCGGTCGCTACGGTGCGTCGCTGGACCAGCGCTTCGGCATGGCGCCCAACCAGGACACCAACACCAAGTTGGTCAGCGATGTATTGAGCGATGCCCTGACCCGGCTGTTCAAGGACCCGACCGTTGGCCAGGTGCTGGCTGAGTAAGCGTTCGACCTGTAACACCAACCTGTGGGAGCGAGCTTGCTCGCGATAGCGGTTAGTCAGTCGCCTGATGTGTGGCAGGACTGACGCTATCGCGAGCAAGCTCGCTCCCACAGGTTTTTTGTATCCTTTTCAGGCCGCCTGCGAATACAGCTCCAGCACGCTGATCCCGGTCAGCAGGTCGGTCTCGGGCAGGTCGGCATGCGGGTGGCCGCCGAGGGCGCAGTACACCAGCCAGTGCCGGTCCTGCACATTGAAGGACAAGCTGCCGACGAGGGCCTGCTGTTCGTCGCTGGGGCTGATGAGGTAGAGACGATCCTGGTTTTCGGCGTGAAGCATGGTGGGGTCCGTGCAGGTTTGGAAGGGCGACAGGGTGGCGTATCCAGATGACGAAACCATGACGGCGGAAATTAATCGCTCAGATCAGGCCTTGCCCCACAGGTCGGAAAAAACCGCCCAGGGCGGCAGGCTTTCGGTAGAATCCGCGCCCTGTTCGTAGGTCCCGGGCGCGTCCTGTCCGTTTTTCCCGCTTGAGGTTCGTGATGTCGCTGCATCTGTTTTCGCTGTTCGCTGCCCACCCCGCCAAACTGGTCAACCTGCTCGCGTTGCTGTTTGCCTGCCCGGGCGGTTGGGTGCTGCACGCGACGCGCCGACGTGAGCAACGGGCGCGGGCCTGCCTGCAAGCGCGCAGCGGCAATGGCGAGGAGCGTTTCGAAGCATTGCTCGACCTGGCGACCCAGCGCATGAACCGGTTCTTCTACCGGTTCGGTTTCGGCTGCCTGGCATTGGCGTTGCTGGTGTCCTGGATCAGCACGCAAATCTGACGAAGCAGCCCTGCCCGGCCATCGGGGATTGCCAGGCTAAGGCGCTGTTGTGGCGAGGGGATTTATCCCCGCTGGGTCGCGAAGCGGCCCCGTTCCGAAGATGGACCGAGCTATGAGCGCTTTGGGGCTGCTGCGCAGCCCAGCGGGGATAAATCCCCTCGCCACAGGAACGGCCTTCGCCTGCAAACATTGGCTTACAGCGCCAACCCCGCCTTGACCCGATACTGATTGCGCACCGGTGTTGCATATTGCAGCACCAGGAACGGCCGGTGTTCTGCCGGGCAAGCGTCCAGCCGGCGCTGCCATTCTTCCTCGGCCTTGGCCAGTTCCTCGGCACCGAACACCTCGGCCGCCGTGGGCACCTGCAACTGCGGGTCGGCATCCGCCCATTGGGCGTAGGCCAGGTAATGCACCGGGAACAACCGGTAGCCGCCGAGGATCTGCCGGTCCATCTCCACGGCCAATTGCTTGGTGTCCTCGTAGTATTCGGTGATCGGCGCGGCGAAGTTCACATGGACCCGGCCCTTGTAGCCGGTGATGCCCTTGGCGATGCTCACGTCGTCCTCGCCGGGCGCCTTGGTATAGGTGCCGGTGGTGGCGCGAATGTACAGCTCGCGGGCCTTGGCCTGGTCGCACGGGTCGTATTCGTAGCTGATGGACACCGGCGTGAGGTTCAGCGACTGGATCACCTCGCCGAAGGGCTCGTCCTTGCGGCTCATGTGGAACATCTTGAGGATCGCCGACTCGGTGCGGTCGTCGCCATCCTTGGCCCGGCCTTCGGCCTGGGCGATCCAGATCGAGGCGCAGTCGTTGCGGATCGAGTGGTTGATGTAGGCCGACAGCAATTGATAGGCCGCCAGTTTTTCCCGGCGCCCGGTGAGGGAGCGGTGCACGATGAAGCTCTTGTTCAGGCGCATCAGGTCGCTGACGAACGGCTTTTGCAGCAGGTTGTCGCCAATGGCGATGCGCGGCGTCGGCAGGCCGGCGTGGTACACGGCATAGTTGACGAAGGCCGGGTCCATCACGATGTCGCGGTGGTTGGCGAGGAACAGGTACGCGCTGCCGGACTTGAACTGCTCCACGCCGGTATACGTCACGCCGTCGGTGGCGCGCTCGATGGTGTGGTCGACATAGAACTCCACCTTGTCCTGCAAAGTGGCGACGGAGCTCACGCCGGCGAACTCACGACGCAATCTTTGCGCTATAAGGGGTTTGAGCATCCAGCCGAAAGCGCCGGCCATGCGCGGGAAGCGGAAGTGGGTGAGGATATCTAGAAACGCCTTGTCGCCGAGCAGCCGTGCCAGCACCGCTGGGACTTCACTGTCGTCGTAAGGTCGGATGGCATCGAATTCGCCCATCATGCTCTCTTGTTGGAAACGGCTAGGGTAAGTAAAGGTTCGCTTGAAAAAAACGACGGGGCACGGCCTGGAAGATAGCCAGGCGAAAATAGCCCTGCAAACAGACCGGCGATTATACGCACAAGTCACCTGGGAGGCCCGCGATGCTGGAAACTGCGCTTTATGATTGCCCCTATTGTGGTGAAGAGATCGAGACGTCCGTGGACCTGTCCGCAGGGGACCAGACCTATATCGAGGACTGCCAGGTCTGTTGCCGGCCGGTCACCTTCGTCTTGCAGGTGCATGGCGAGGAATGGCACCTCGAGGTCCATGGCGAAAACGACTGACGGGGGCGTGCCCATGCGACGCATCTACGAGCTGGAAAGCCTGATGGAAGGCGAGTTGCTGCAAGGCATGCTCGCCAGCGAGGGCATCACCGCGCACCTGGTGGGGCGTGACCTGGTGGGCGGCGCCGGCGAGTTGCCGATGCAGGGCCTGCTGGGGCTGGCGGTGGAGGACGAGCAGGCGCAGTACGCCCGGGAGCTGATCGTTGCGTACAATGCCGCGATGCCAGTGCCCGGCGATGAGCCGGAGAGCTACCCCGGCACGTTGGTCTGTTAGGCTTTGGGCGCAGAGCGTGGGGTCGTCCCTCGACGAATCCCCGTACAAGGCCCAGGCTGGCGGCCGTTTGATCAAGAGTCGTGTTACCCCATGTGTGGACGTTATGCCCTGTTTCGCTGGAACCCCGCTTTCGCGGCCTTGCCCGGCTTTCCTGCCGACCAGAAGGCCCAATGGAATATTTCGCCCAACGATTCGGTGCTGATGTTGCGTGCCGGCGCCGAGGGCCAGCGGGAACTGGCCCGGGCTCGCTGGGGGCTGACCCCGCCCTGGCTGACCGACCTGTCCCGCACCCCGGCCCACGCCCGGGCCGAAACCGTGGCCGAGCAACCCATGTTCCGCGAGGCCCTGCGCCTGCGCCGCTGCCTGCTGCCGGCCAACGGTTTCTATGAATGGCGCGGGGGCACGCGCAAGCGCCCGTACTGGCTGACGCCGGGGGAGGGTTCGTCGTTGTTGTTCGCCGCGATCTGGGAGGCGTACCCAGTCCAGGAACAGGTCTGGCTGAGCACCGCGGTCATTACCCAGCCGGCGGCGGGGCAGCGTCGGCCATTGATCCTGGATCAAGAAGGCCAGCGCCTGTGGCTCGACCCCGAGACGCCATTGCATGCCTTGCAAGGGCTGCTGGCCAGCGAACCGGCGCCGCTGCGCGAGCGGGTGCTGGCCAACCTGGTCAATGACCCGAAGCTCAATGGGCCGGAGTGCCTGACGCCGGCTTGAGGGTGTTGGTGCGGGTGCTGGTGCCTTTCGCGAGCTGGCTCGCTCCCACAGGTTGCGCGGCGCGTTCCATTGTGGGAGCGAGCCAGCTCGCGAAGACGCGTCGGAATCAAACCCTGAACTGATTGATCAACCGCCGCTGCTGTTCCGCCAGCTTGGTCAACCCGGCGCTGGCGGCGCTGGATTCGTCCGCGCCGCTGGCAACTTCGTTGGCCACCTGGCCGATGTTGATCACATTGCGGTTGATGTCATCGGCCACGGCGCTCTGCTCCTCGGCGGCGCTGGCAATCTGGGTGTTCATGTCGCTGATCACCGACACCGCCTGGGTGATCGTCTCCAGGGCCTGGGCCGCCTTCGCCGCGTGCTGCACGCTTTCATCGGTGCGGTGCTGGCTGTCTTCCATCACCCGCACCACATCCCGGGTGCCTTGTTGCAACTGCTGGATCATCGACTGGATTTCTTCCGTGGCCTGCTGCGTCTTCTGCGCCAGGTTGCGCACCTCATCGGCGACCACGGCGAAGCCGCGACCCTGTTCACCCGCGCGGGCGGCCTCGATGGCGGCGTTGAGGGCGAGCAGGTTGGTCTGCTCGGCGATCCCGCGAATGGCGGTGAGGATGGCGTTGATGTTCTCGCTGTCCTTGGCCAGCGTCTGCACCACGCCCACCGCCTTGCCAATCTCCACCGCCAGCGCGCCGATGGCGGTGGAGGTGTCCTGCACGATCTGCATGCCCTGGCTGGCGGCCTGATCGGCGTGGCTGGCGGCTTGTGCGGCCTGGGACGCATTGCGGGCCACGTCCTGGGCGGTGGCGGTCATCTCGTGGACGGCGGTGGCCACCTGATCGATCTCCGACATTTGCTTGTGCACGCCCTGGTTGGTGCGGATCGCGATGTCGGCGGTGTGTTCCGACGAGTCGCTGACGCTCTGCACCGAGGTCACCACTTGCGTGATCATGCCTTGCAACTTGCTCAGGAAGGTGTTGAACCCCCTGGCGATCGAACCCAGTTCGTCGGCGCGGTCGCTGACCAGTCGACGGGTCAGGTCGCCTTCGCCCTGGGCGATGTCATCGAGCATCGCCACCATCTGCTTGAGCGGCCGGGCAATGCCATGGCCCACCAGCCAGATCACCAGCAGGCCGACACCGGCAATCGCCAGGCCCACCATCGCCATGCCGAAGATGTCGGCCTGGCGCTGATGATCGAGGTCGTCCTGCAAGGCCTGCAGGTCAGCCATCACGGCGTTCAGCGGCAGTTGCAACATCAGTGTCCAGCGTGCGTTGGTGTCGCCGATGCCGAACGGCATGTACACCTCGATATGCCCGTGTTCTTCATCGATGTCGTAGCGCACGTCGTCCGCGCCGAGCTTGCCCAGGTTGTCCAGTTCGCTGGCGTCGAGCAGGTCGCTGGCTTTTTCCCCGAGCTTGCTCGGGTCTTTGGTGAAGGCCACGAAGCGGTTGTTGCTGGAGAGCAAGGCCATTTCCCCGGCGCCGTCGTACAACTTGCCGTCGGCGGCCACGAGCATGTCCTGGATGAAGTTCACCGACAGGTCGGCCCCGACGATGCCCTGGAACTTGCCGTCGATGAGGATCGGCTCGATGAATGAGGCGAGCATGGTCATGGTGTCGCCGACGCGGTAGGGCGCCGGGTCGATCACGCAGGCCTTGCGGCTGTCCTGGGAACACAGGTAGTACTCACTGGCACGAATGCCGGTGGAAAGCAGTTTCTGGTCGGTCACGTCGGCGAGTTTTTCCAGGCCGAGGGTGCCGTCCTGGTTGCGAAACCACCAGGGCAGGAAACGCCCGTTGGTCTCCATGCCCACCACCTGGCTGTTCACGTAGCGGGCGTCGTCGTGATCGATGGCGTTCGGTTCCCAGGCGATATAGGCGCCCAGGACCTTGGGATTGCGCACCACGGTTTCGCGCAGCAGGCTGATCATCTGCTCGCGAGGCACCTTCAAGGGCGGGTTGCCGTCCGCGCCCTGCATGCCCATCAGTGCGTTGGTAGTGGCCAGGCCCTTGGCGAGCTGCAGCGGCGCCTCCAGTTCCCGTTGGATCAGGCTGGCCTGGGTGCGGGCCAGGGCGCCGAGGCGCTGTTCGATGAGCTGTTCGAATTGCGCCCGGGTCCGTTGTTGCACCATCTCCTGGGTGCGGGCGCCGGCAAACAACGCGTACAGCACCAGGGCGCCGACCACGCTGAGGACGATAGCGCCGGCCAGGGCCGCTACGGAAAACTGGATCGATTTGAATTTCATAAAGGCTCCGGACGCAGGATGACGTCTGGAACTTGTATCGGCATTTTGGCGCCCCGGCATGAGGCGCTGTTCGTCGGATGACTGTTTTGGCTGGGTGAGTGTCGCAAATGGAAACGTGGGCGTTTTCCGAAAAATCGGTAATCCATCGTCATGTATCTGGCGCCGATACAAATCACCGCCTAGGATACGCCCACGTTTCCAGGGAGCTTCTTATATGCACAAGACATTGATGGTGAGTGTACTGGGCGCGGGCCTGCTGCTCGCCGGTTGCCAATCGGTGAATACCACCAGCGGCGGCGCCGTGGGCGTGGAGCGCAAGCAGTACATGTTCAGCATGTTGTCGACCGACGAGGTCAACCAGATGTATGCCCAGTCCTACCAGAAGACGGTGGGCGAGGCGAGCAGCCAGGGGGCGTTGGACAAAAACAGCAATGAAGCCAAGCGCGTCCAGGCCATTGCCAGCCGGCTGATCGCCCAGGCGCCGGTGTTCCGCCCGGACTCGGCGCAGTGGAAGTGGGAAGTGAACCTGATCAAGAGCGACGAGCTCAACGCCAACTGTGGCCCTGGCGGCAAGATCATTTTCTACACCGGGTTGATCGATTCGCTGAAACTCACCGACGATGAAATCGCCGCGGTCATGGGCCATGAAATCGCCCACGCCCTGCGCGAGCACGGCCGCGAAGCGATGTCCAAGGCCTACGGTATCGAGATGGCCAAGCAGGGCGCCGGTGCCTTGTTCGGCCTGGGCCAGGACAGCCTCGCCCTGGCCGACACCGTGGCCAACTATGGCATGACCCTGCCCAACAGCCGTGCCAACGAGAACGAAGCCGACCTGATCGGCCTCGAACTGGCGGCCCGTGCCGGCTACAACCCGAACGCCGCGATCACCTTGTGGAACAAGATGAGCAAGGCCTCGGAAGGGGCGCCGCCGGAGTTCATGAGCACCCACCCGGCGTCGAGCAGCCGGATTGCCTCGTTGCAGGCGGCAATCCCCAAGGTGATGCCGCTTTACCAGCAGGCCAAGAAGTAAGCCTCATCATGCGTTGAGGCGGCAGGCCCCATCGCGAGCAAGCTCGCTCCCACGAAGACCTGCAGTGAACACAACTTTGTGGACACCCGCAGCCCCCGTGGGAGCGAGCTTGCTCGCGATGAACGACAACGCGGTCTTCAAACCCACCCGCTGCTCTGCATTGCCTTGTACACCGCCACCACCGCCAGGACGAAAAAGGCCGAGGCGGCCAGGCGGCGGATCAGGTTCAGGGGCAGCTTCTCGGCGGCGAAATTGCCGGCCAGTACTACCGGCACGTTGGCAATCAGCATGCCCAGGGTGGTGCCGATGATCACCAGCCACAGCTCCGGGTACTGCGCGGCGAGCATCACCGTGGCGATCTGGGTCTTGTCACCGATTTCCGCCAGGAAGAACGCAATCAGAGTGGTCAGGAACGGGCCGAATTTGCGGGCCGTGGTGGTTTCCTCATCGTCCAGCTTGTCCGGGACCAGGGTCCACAGCGCGGTGGCCGCGAAGCTGGCCGCCAGGATCCAGTGCAAGACCGCATCCGAGAAGATACTGCCCACCCAGGCCCCCACGGCCCCCGCAGCGGCATGGTTGGCGAGCGTGGCCGCGACGATGCCGGCGATGATCGGCCAGGGCTTGCGAAAGCGTGCCGCCAGGATGAGCGCGAGCAGTTGCGTCTTGTCGCCAATTTCGGCCAGCGCGACGATGGTGGTAGGTACGAGGAAAGAGTCCAGCATCAGGTGGTTCCTAAAGGGGCGGGTCGACACGGCTATGACACGTACAGCCTTCCCGCCCCGGGTAAGGTGTGCGTGTCATAGGTCTTGTCAAACCCAACGGCCATCTGCGTGGACGCTTGGATCGCATACGCCATGGTCTGCTGACCAAGTGTGTTGACGTATGCCGGGCGAGCAGGGCGCTCGCGGGAGACTACTCCCCTAGGACGGAGCGGATTCTGCCTAGGCAAATCCGATAGGGCAAGCGCTGTTTTGCAAAAAGGCTCAGCCGCGCCTGGCCTGGTAGATGCGAAACCCCTGGCCCTCGGCCTTGATCGTGCAGGCGCCCAAGTGCTCTTCGATCAGCGGCTGGTACTTGAGGAAGCTGTTGGCAACCAGCCGCAGTTCGCCGCCGTTCTTCAGGTGTTTCGCGGCTTTTCGCAGCAAGTTCTCCGTGGCGAAGTAATCGGTGTGCACGCCGACATGGAACGGTGGGTTGCTCAGGATCGCGTTCAGGCCCATCGGCGCGGCGTCGATCCCGTCACCGGTCAGTACCTCGGCGTCCAGGCCGTTGGCCGCCAGGGTCAGGCGACTGCTGGCGGCAGCGAACGCATCCACGTCCAGTAGCGTGACGGTATTGTGTGGATAGCGCCGCTTGACCACCGCGCCGAGCACACCGGCACCACAGCCGAAGTCCAGCAAATGCCCGCTGGGCAATTTGTCCAGGTGCTCGAGCAGCAACGCGCTGCCGCGATCCAGGCGACCGTGGCTGAACACGCCAGGCAGGCTGATGACGCTCAGCGGGCCTTCGGCCAGGGGCAATTCGTAGGTCTGGGCCAGGCTTTCCAGCGGCTTGGCCTCGGGCGCATTGGCCACGGTGACCTGCCACAACTGGCAATGCCGCGCACTGTCGAGCTTGCGCGGCTTGCCGAAAGGGTTGAGCTGCTTGGACGCGCCTTCGATGCCGCTGCGTTTTTCCCCCACCAGGTACACCTCGCGCCCGGCCAGGCGCGCCGCCACGGCGTTGAGGATGTAGTCGGTGAGGTCCTTGGCCTTGGGCAGGAACACCACGGCGGTGTCGAACCCGTGTTCCGGGACGGTGACGCCAAAGTGGCTGCGCTGCGGGAACCGCGCATCCAGCGCGGCCTGGTCGCCGGCATGCCAGCACCAGCCTCGGGCCTCGGGCAAGCGGCCGAGCAGGTCGTCGGCGGGCAAGCCGGCCAGCAAGACCTGGCCCTGGAATAACTCGGCCTGACGAAGCAGTACTTCACTGCGCGGATCCATGGTCTGCTCCTTGAAAAAGCCGGTAGAAAAAAGTCCGGCAGTTTATCAACTGACGACCCGCAGCGCTGTACCGCTGAAAAAGCCCTGGGCATTCTCGGTCATCTGCCCGACGATCCGTTGCCGCGCCTCGCGGCTGCCCCAGGCGTTATGGGGGGTGATGATCAACCGGGGAATGTCGCCCGCCAGCAGCGGATTGCCCTGGCTCGGCGGCTCGACGCTCAGCACGTCGGTGGCGGCCCCGCCCAGGTGGCCGCTACGCAAGGCGTCGGCCAGGGCCTGTTCGTCGATCAGGCCACCACGGGCGGTGTTGACCACGAAGGCACCGGCTTTGAGCCGAGCCAACTCCCGGGCACCGATGAAGTTCCGGGTGTGTTCGTTGAGTGGGCAGTGCAGGGTCAGGGCATCGACCTGCGGCAACAGCTGGTCCAGCGCCAGGCGGTCGGGCCGGGCCGGACGCCCGGGGATCTGCCCCAGCAATACGCGCATGCCGAAGGCTTCGGCCAGTCGCCCGACGGCGCTGCCCAGTTCACCGTGGCCCAGCAGCCCCAAGGTCTTGCCTTGCAGCTCGACGATCGGATAGTCCAGCAGGCAGAACTGCGACGCCTGTTGCCAGCGGCCTTCACCCACCGCTTTCTGGTAGTCGGCCAGGCGTGTCGCCAGGTTCAGCAGCAGCATGATCGTGTGCTGGGCCACCGACGGCGTGCCGTAGCCCTGGCAATTGCACACGGTGATGCCCTGGCTGCGGGCGGCCACCAGATCGACATTGTTGGTGCCGGTGGCGCTGATCAGGATCAGCTTCAAGCCAGGGTTGGCGGCCATCGCGGCCGCATCGATCACCACCTTATTGGTGATCGCCACGGTGGCGCCCTGGAGTCGCTCGGTCACCTGGTCCGGCGTGGTGCGGGCGAACAACTGCAACGTGTCGAAGCAACTGCGCAGCGGCGCCAGGTCCAGGTCGCCGAGGTCCAGGGACGGGTGATCGAGGAAAACGGCGCGGGCAGTGTTTGTCATCAGCTGTACCTTTTATCTCAAGAATCGAAGGCGTAATGTGGCGAGCCTATCAGATGGGATATGGCCGTGGCCTGGCCCGAATGTCGGGGGCCTATGATTCACTCGCCACACAATCGATGGTTGTTTCGAGATTGCGTTAGCCAAGGAGCTCCACCATGTACCTCACCGAATTCCTCACCGTCGCCCTGATCCACCTGCTGGCCGTCGCCAGTCCCGGGCCGGACTTCGCCGTGGTGGTGCGCGAAAGCGTGACCCACGGCCGACGTGCCGGGACCTGGACCGCGCTGGGCGTGGGCACGGCGATCTTCCTGCACGTGGGTTATTCGCTGCTGGGCATCGGCCTGATCGTGTCGCAGTCGATCGTGCTGTTCAACGCATTGAAATGGGCCGCCGCCGCCTACCTGCTGTACATCGGCTTCAAGGCATTGCGGGCGAAGCCGGCCAAGGCCGCCGAGGAAAACCTGCACAAGGAAGTCGGCGAGCGCAGCGCACGCGGGGCGTTCACCGCAGGCTTCATCACCAATGGCCTGAACCCCAAGGCCACGCTGTTCTTCCTGTCGCTGTTCACCGTGGTGATCAACCCGCACACGCCCTTGGCGGTCCAGGCCGGCTACGGCGTGTACCTGGCGGTGGCCACCGCGATGTGGTTCTGCATGGTGGCCATGTTGTTCAGCCAGCAACGGGTGCGCGCCGGTTTCGCCCGCATGGGCCACTGGTTCGACCGCACCATGGGCGCGGTGCTCGTGGCCATCGGCGTAAAGCTGGCTTTCACCGAAATGCATTGAGGGGGCTGGACGCCCCGCGGGTGGTGCCCGGGGGCGTCCTGCCGTCAGGCCTGGCGCTGGCGGGCGTAGTCCAGGAACGCTTCGAGGTCGTCGCTGCACAACAAGGGCGAGACAGCCTTGACCTCCTCCATCGGCCATTCCCACCAGGCCGACGCCAGCAGGGCCTGGCGCACCGGTTCGTCGAAACGCCAGCGGATGAACCGGCAAGGGTTGCCGCCGACAACCGCGTAGGGCTCGACATCGCGCGTCACCACGGCACCGGCGGCGACGACGGCGCCGTGGCCGATGGTCACCCCCGAAAGGATCATCGTTTCGGCACAGATCCAGCAGTCGCTGCCAATCACCACGTCGCCCTTGGTCGGGTTGCTGCCAGGGATGTGCCTGGCTTCGTCGATCATCAGCGGGAAGGGGAACGTGCTGACCCAGTCCATGCGGTGCCCGCCCCCCAGGAGGATCTTCACCCCGTTGGCAATGGAGGTGTAGGAGCCGATCCTGAGCACCGTGTCATCGCCGAACTCGGTCACCTCGGGGATGCCATAGGTGCCGACGCCAACCTGGTACCTGGGATAGCGCAGGCGGATCTTTTCCGGAGCCCTTTCGAGTTTTTCCAAGCGCTTGAGGTACTTGCGGGTCCTGCGTTCCTTGAGTTTCTGCAAAAACTTCACGACCCGGACCTCACGGTCGAGCGCGACAGCAGCAACCGCCTGAAACGCCTGAGGCTGGTCTTGTTCCAGTGGCGCCATGGAATGCTGCGCAGCAGTTTCCAGGCGTCTTTCTTGTCTTCCACCACGGCGTACTTCAGCGCCTTGTGGATCAGCACCGTGCGGGCCGACTCGTACGCGGGATGATCACGGTAGGGCGCGATGGCCGCCAGGTCCGCCTCGAGCATCAACTTGTACTTTCGCGACAGGTTATTGGGGTGGCGTCGATAGCGCGTGACCGTGACGGGCAACTCGTGGACTTCATAACCCAGGTGGGCAATACGCAGGGTGATCTGGAAATCCTGCACCCGCAGCAGCGGGTCATAGAATTCGGCGCTGCGCAGCGCGCTCATGCGGTACAACGCCGTGGGCGCACCGATGACCACGGCCTCGCGCAGGATGTCGTCGAAGGTATACACCCGGGTGCTGGTGCGGCGTTGCTCCTTGATGGCCTGGCCGTTGCTGTTCATGTAGATGATCAGCGCGCCGACACACCCCGTCTCGGGATGATGGTCAAGGTAGTCGGCGCGGACCCGCAGCGAATGCGGCAACATCACGTCGTCCAGGTCCGGTGTCGACACGTACTCACCCCTGGCGTATTTCAAGCCATGGTTGAGCGCGGCGCTGACGCCCTGGTTCGCCTGGGAATAGAGCTGGAAGTCATAGGTCTGCTGCAACTGCCGGAGCATGGCCAGGCTGTTGTCGGTCGAGCCGTCGTCGACCACGATGACTTCGTAGTTCGGGTAATCCTGCGCGAAGATGCTGTGAATGGCCTCTTCCAGGTATTTCTCGGCGTTATAGCAAGGCGCCACGATTGAAATCAGCGGCGGTATTTGCGACGCGGTGGCCTGGGGAGGTACTAATTCAGTGCTCATTGTTCTCCGTAATGGCCAGGCGGCAATCTTTATTCGTCCATGGATTTTGTAATAAAGCTGATGGCATATGCTCGCCTTTGAAGGGCGTTCTGACAAGGTTTTGTACAAATGGCCCGGGAACCGCGCAATTACTGGCCCAAGGCTAGTATCCACGGACCGTTCAAATCATTCCTTTGGCTGATTTGATCGGCGCATAAGCCCTCTAGAGTGCTTACCTCCAGCCAAGACCGTGCAGTCAGAAAAGGGACTCCCATGTTGCAGACTCGCGTTATTCCTCCAGCCGAAGGCGCTTATCAATATCCGTTGCTGATCAAACGACTGCTGATGTCCGGTGCCCGTTACGAGAAGACCCGCGAGATCATCTACCGCGACCAGTTGCGCTACACCTATCCGACGCTGATGGAACGGGTTGCGCGCCTGGCCAACGTCCTGACCGAGGCCGGGGTCAAGGCCGGCGATACGGTGGCGGTGATGGACTGGGACAGCCATCGCTACCTGGAATGCATGTTCGCCATCCCGATGATCGGGGCGGTGATCCACACCATCAACGTGCGCCTGTCACCGGAACAGATCCTCTACACCATGAACCACGCCGAGGACCGCTTCGTGCTGGTCAACAGCGAGTTCGTCGGCCTGTACCAGGCCATTGCCGGGCACCTGACCACGGTCGAGAAGACCCTGCTGCTCACCGACCTGCCGGAAAAAAACGCCGAGCTGCCGAACCTGGTGGGCGAGTACGAGCAATTGCTGGCCGCCGCCAGCCCCACCTACGACTTCCAGGATTTCGACGAGAACTCCGTCGCCACCACCTTCTACACCACCGGCACCACCGGCAACCCCAAGGGCGTGTATTTCACCCACCGGCAACTGGTGCTGCACACCATGGGCGTGGCCACCATCATGGGCGCCATCGACAGCGTGCGGCTGCTGGGCACCAATGACGTCTACATGCCGATCACGCCGATGTTCCATGTGCATGCCTGGGGCCTGCCGTACGTGGCGACCATGCTCGGCCTCAAGCAGGTCTATCCGGGCCGCTACGACCCTGAATTCCTCGTCCAGCTGTGGCACAAGGAGCAGGTCACCTTTTCCCACTGCGTGCCGACCATCCTGCAGATGCTCCTCAACGCCAAGGGCGCCCAGGACACCGATTTCGGCGGCTGGAAAATCGTCATTGGCGGCAGTGCGCTGAACCGCAGCCTCTATGAAACGGCCAAGGCCCGGGGGATCCAGCTCACCGCCGCCTACGGCATGTCGGAAACCGGCCCGCTGGTGTCCTGCGCGCACCTCAACGAAGAACTGCTGGCGGGCAGCGAAGACGAGCGCACCACCTACCGGATCAAGGCGGGCGTGCCGGGGCCGCTGGTGGAGGCCGCGATCATCGATGCCGAGGGGCGCTTCCTGCCCGCCGACGGCGAGACCCAGGGCGAGCTGGTGCTGCGCGCACCGTGGCTCACCGAAGGCTATTTCAACGAGCCGCAGAAGGGCGCCGAGCTCTGGGCGGGCGGCTGGCTGCACACCGGTGACGTCGCCACGCTCGACAGCATGGGCGTGATCGACATCCGCGACCGGATCAAGGATGTGATCAAGACCGGCGGCGAATGGATCTCGTCCCTTGACCTGGAAGACCTCATCAGCCGTCACGTGGCGGTACGCGAAGTAGCAGTGGTCGGCATTCCCGACCCGCAGTGGGGCGAACGTCCCTTTGCCTTGCTGGTGGTTCGCGAAGGGCATCAGGTCGGGGCGCGCGAGCTCAAGGAACACCTCAAGCCCTTCGTCGAGCTGGGGCACTTGAGCAAGTGGGCGATCCCGAGCCAGATCGCCCTTGTTACTGAAATTCCCAAGACCAGTGTCGGCAAGCTCGACAAGAAGCGCATCCGCGTCGACATCACCGAATGGCAGAGCAACAACAGCGCGTTCCTCTCGACGCTTTGAGCCTGTTTGCCGTGCCCGAACGGGCACGGCAGCCCCACCAAGCAAGCGCTTGCCTTGTCAAACCGCAAATTTCAGCCATCCTTGCCGTGCCGACACCTGTCGGCCTGGCGAAAGGACTGTTCCAGAGTGGTCGGGGCTGCAAATCACACTTTAGAGGGATCAAGCCGTACTACCTGCTGGCTATAGTCCGTTGACGGATTTTTCAGGAACGGGGCGCACGCACGAAAGGGCGATGCGACTCCGACGCAGGTCGGGACGCTGCCGCTCCCTGCCGTCGGGGTGTTCCTGGATAACCACTGCCATAACAATAATGCAATGGAGTAGCGTCGATGACCTCAGCAACCACGTTCTGGCGCCGGGCAAAATTGCCTCTGGCGGTCAGTCTCGCCTCTTCGCTCGCCGGCCCGGCCTTCGGCGTCAGCTTCAACATCGGTGAAATCGAAGGCCAGTTCGACTCGTCCCTGTCGGTCGGCGCGAGCTGGTCCACGGCCAAGCCCAACAAGGACCTGATCGGCGTCAACAATGGCGGCAAGGGCCTGTCCCAGACCTCCGATGACGGCCACCTGAACTTCAAGCGTGGGGAAACCTTCTCGAAGATCTTCAAGGGCATCCATGACCTGGAGCTGAAGTACGGCGATACCGGCGTGTTCGTGCGTGGCAAGTACTGGTATGACTTCGAGCTCAAGGACGAAAACCGCCTGTACAAGGACATCAGCGACAACAATCGCAAGGAAGGCGCCAAGTCCTCCGGCGGGCAGATCCTCGACGCATTCGTCTACCACAACTATGCGATCGCCGATCAGCCGGGCTCGGTCCGCCTGGGCAAGCAGGTCGTCAGCTGGGGCGAAAGCACCTTCATCCAGGGCGGCATCAACTCCATCAACCCGGTCGACGTGTCCGCGTTCCGCCGTCCCGGCGCCGAGATCAAGGAAGGCCTGATCCCGGTCAACATGTTCTACGTGTCCCAGAGCCTGACCGACAACCTGTCGGCCGAGGCGTTCTACCAGCTGGAATGGGACCAGACGGTAGTGGATAACTGCGGCACCTTCTTCTCCCAGCCGGATGTGATTGCCGATGGTTGCGACAATAACCTGCGGGTGTTGAACAAGCGTTCCAGCGTCCCGCTGCCGGGCGTGGTCCTGCCCATCCTGGAAGGCCAGGGTGTCGACATCAACGAGGAAGGCGTGCTGGTACGCCGTGGCCCGGACCGCGATGCCCGCGACAGCGGCCAGTGGGGCGCATCGCTGAAGTACATGTTCGAACCGCTGGACACCGAGTTCGGTGCCTACTTCATGAACTACCACAGCCGTGCGCCGATCTTCAGCGCCCAAGGCGCTGCGCCGCAGTTCTACACCGCTGGGCCCATCGCGGCACTGCGTCCGTTGATCGTGGCGGGTAACTCCAACTATTTCGTGGAATACCCGGAAGACATCCGCCTGTACGGGTTGAGCTTCTCCACCACGCTGCCTACCGGCACGGCGTGGAGCGGTGAGATCAGCTACCGTCCCAATGCACCGGTGCAGCTGAGTACCACCGACATTCTCTTCGCTGGCGTGACGCCGCTCCCCGGCTACGGCAATGCCTCGGTGCTCCAAGGCACGCCGGGCCAGGACCTGCATGGCTACAACCGTAAAGAGATCACGCAGTTCCAGACCACCTTCACCCACTTCCTCGACCAGGTCATGGGCGCCAGCCGCCTGACCCTGGTGGGTGAGATCGGGGTGACTCATGTGGGTGGCCTAGAAAGCAAGTCCGAGGCCCGCTACGGCCGTGACCCGGTGTTCGGCCCGGGCAAGCTGCCCAATGATTTCTGTAACTCGCTCAATACCTCGACCGCTTCCGGTGGCGGCCAGACCGTCGGCAACGTGAACAGCAACTGCAACAACGACGGCTTCACCACCTCCACGTCCTGGGGTTACCGCGCACGCGCCATCTGGGAATACCCGGACGTCTTCGCCGGGGTGAACCTCAAGCCCAACGTGGCCTGGTCCCACGACGTCAAGGGCTACTCGCCAGGCCCTGGCGGGAACTTCGAGGAAGGCCGCAAGGCCGTCAGCCTCGGGTTGGATGCCGAATACCAGAACACCTACAACGCGAGCCTGGCCTACACCAACTTCTTTGGTGGCGACTTCAGCACCGTGGACGATCGCGATTTCCTGGCGCTCAGCGTCGGCGTGACCTTCTAAGCACCGTATTTCAGGACGACACACTATGAAAAGAACAAAAAGTCTGTTGCAGGTCGGCGTTTTGGGGCTGTCCCTGCTGGCCGCCAGCGTCATGGCGGCAGTGCCTGCCGCCGAAGCCGACAAGCTGGGCAAGAGCCTGACGCCGATGGGCGCCGAGATGGCCGGCAATGCCGATGGTTCGATCTCCGCCTGGAAGCCCATGGCCAAGAACGCCGGCAGCGTCGACAGCAAGGGTTTCCTGTCCGACCCGTACGCCAGTGAAAAACCGCTGTTCACCATCACCGCGCAGAACGTCGACCAGTACAAGGACAAGCTCGCGCCGGGCCAGTACGCCATGTTCAAGCGCTACCCGGAGAGCTTCCGGATGCCGGTCTACCCGACCCATCGTGGCGCCACCGTGCCGGATGAAGTGTTTGCCTCGATCAAGAAGAACGCGGTGAACACCAAGCTGGTGTCCGGCGGCAACGGCCTGGAGAACTTCGAGACCGCCGTGCCGTTCCCGATTCCGCAGAGCGGCGTGGAGGTGATCTGGAACCACATCACCCGCTACCGCGGTGGCAGCGTGACGCGCCTGGTGACCCAGGCCACGCCGCAGCCCAACGGCTCCTACAGCCTGGTGTACTTCCGCGACCAGTTCGTGTTCCGCGACAAGATGAAGGATTTCGATCCGGCCAACCCGGGCAACATCCTGTTCTACTTCAAGCAGCAAGTGACCGCGCCGGCGCGCCTGGCCGGCGGTGTGCTGCTGGTGCACGAAACCCTCGACCAGGTGAAGGAGCCGCGTTCGGCGTGGGTCTACAACGCCGGCCAGCGCCGCGTACGCCGTGCGCCGCAAGTGTCCTATGACGGCCCGGGTACCGCCGCCGACGGCTTGCGTACCTCCGACAACCTGGACATGTACAACGGCGCACCGGATCGCTACGACTGGAAGCTGGAAGGCAAGAAAGAGCTGTACATCGCCGCCAACAGCTACAAGATCGATTCGCCGCAACTCAAGTACGCCGACATCCTCAAGGCCGGCCACATCAACCAGGACCTGACCCGCTACGAGCTGCGTCGCGTCTGGCACGTGACCGCGACCCTGAAGGAAGGCCAGCGCCACATCTACGCCAAGCGTGACTTCTTCATCGACGAAGACACCTGGCAGGCGGCGGTCATCGACCATTACGACGGTCGTGGTCAACTGTGGCGCGTGGCCGAGGCCCATGCCGAGAACTACTACGACAAGCAAGTGCCGTGGTACGCGGTGGAAACCCTCTACGACCTGCAGTCCGGCCGCTACCTGGCGCTGGGCATGAAGAACGAAGAGAAGCAGGCCTACGACTTCGGTTTCACCGCCAGCACCGCCGACTTCACCCCGAACGCACTGCGTCAGGACGGCATTCGCTAAACCGCTTTACCCGAGGCCGCATCCTCGAAGAAACGCCCCGACCTGGTTCGGGGCGTTGTTTTTGGGGCCAACACAAAACCCCTGTGGCGAGGGGATTTATCCCCGTTGGGTGGCGAAGCGACCCCCTAAGCCATTACCTCGGAACATCAGCCGGATAGCCTTCAAGCTTTTTGGGCTGCTTCGCCGCCCAGCGGGGATACATCCCTCGCCACAAAAACGCCCTCTGCAAGGGCCATCGGCTTGTAGTCTTTTTGTAGCCATTTGTAGCACTCCCTTCAATACCTCTTCGTTTACCGCTAGTCTGCGGACATCTGCAACGCCGCCACCCGCCTTTCAACAAGAGCCGGCCATGACTGATTTGTCCTCACTTCCGGATTCTGCCCGCGCAGCCATCGCGGTCCAGGACGGGCGTTTCTACCGCCCGCCCTTGCCCGACGGTCACGTTGTGCGGCCGCGGTTGTGCGAGCGCTTGAGCGCGGGGCTGGGTGGCCGGCTGCTGTTGGTGAGTGCCCCGGCGGGGTTCGGCAAGAGTTCCCTGGCGGTGGAGTTCTGCCAGGGCCTGCCGAGTCATTGGCAAAGCCTCTGGTTGGGGTTGAGCGTCCGCGACAACGACCCGGGGCGTTTCCTGGAGCGGCTGCTCGAAGGGCTCCAGGCGTTCTTCCCGCAATTGGGGCGCCGGGCGCTGGGGCTGTTGAAAATGCGCCAGCGGCATCAACCCTTCGCCTTCGAGGAATGGCTCGACGGCTTGCTGGACGAGCTGTCCAGCCACCTTTCGCCGCGTGACCCGCTGCTGCTGGTGCTCGACGACTACCACCTGGCCCAGAGCCCGGTGCTGGACCGTTGCCTGCAATTCTTCCTCAATCACTTGCCCGACGGCCTGCTGGTGCTGGTCACCAGCCGCCAGCGTCCGGACTGGCACCTGGCGCGCCTGCGCCTGTCGCGGCAACTGCTCGAATTGAACGAGCAGGACCTGCGCCTTACCCATGAAGAAGCCCAGACCCTGCTCCAGCACCACAGCAGCTCGTTGCGCGGCGAAGCGTTGGACAACCTCATCCAGCGCAGCGAAGGTTGGGTGGCCGGGCTGCGTTTCTGGCTGCTGGCCGCCGCCGAGGCCGGTACCGAAGGCCAGTTGCCCCAGGCTTTGCACGGTGGGGAAGGGCTGATTCGCGACTACCTGCTCGAAGAGGTCATCGACTGCCTGCCCGCCGAGGTGCAGGCCTTTCTCTACGACACCGCCCCCCAGGAGCGCTTTTGCAGCGCATTGTGCGACGCGGTGCGCGAAGCCCACGACAGCGCCGAGATCCTGCGCTACCTGGCGGCCCACCAGGTGTTCCTGGTGCCGCTGGACGAACACGGCCACTGGTACCGCTATCACCACCTGTTTTCCGACTTGTTGCGCAGTCGACCCAGCTTGCCGGCCATGGTCCCGGCGGCGACCCTGCACCTGCGCGCCTGCCGCTGGTTCAACGCCCAGGGCCTGATCGACGAAGCCGTGGAGCAGGCACTGCGGGCCGGGCACCTGGACGTGGCGGCGAACCTGGTGCAGAACCTCTCGGAGGAGCAACTGCTGGCCGAGCAGAACGTCGGGATGTTGTTGCGCTGGAAAATGGACCTGCCCGACAGCCTGCTGATCAGCACCCCGCGACTGATCGTGCTCTACAGCTGGGCGCTGGGGCTGGCGTGCCAGCTGGATGCCGCCGAGGAGTTGGCGGCGCACCTGAGTCGCTTCCTGCCGGCGCCCTCGGCCACCGCGCAAAAATCCATGCTTGCCCAATGGCTGGCCTTGAGCGGAATCGTGGCCCGAGGCCGCGGGGATCGCGAAGCCACCGTGCGCTATTGCAGCGAAGCGCTGGAAAGCCTGCCGCACAAGCGCTACGGCCAGCGTCTGATGTGTTTGTCCACGTTGTCCAACCTGGCGATTGCCGACGGTGACCTGTGGCGCGCCCGCGCCCTGAACCGGGACTCCCTGGAACTGGCGCAGCGAGTCGGCAACCCGCTGTTCGAGGCCCTGGCCCATTACGATCGCGCCCGGGTCCTGCAAGCCCGCGGCGAGATCCAGCGGGCGCTGGACGAAGTGCACCAGGGCCTGCAACGCCTGCACGCGCTGTCACCGCAACGGCTGTATGCGGTGCGGGCGCGGTTGACCCTGTACGAAGGGTTCCTGCTGACCTTGCGCATGCAGCCCCAGGCCGGCTTGACGCGGTTGCAGGCCGGTCTCACCGAAGCCCGTGCCTGTCGTGATATCAGCGTGTTGCTCGGTCATTGCGTGATCGCCCGTATCGAGGGTGCCAGCGGCGAGTTCGCCCGGGCCTTCGCCGAACTGGCCGAGGCCGAACGCCTGATGCACATCTGGGACGTGCCGCCGATCTACTACCTGGCGATGATCACCCTGGTCAAATGCGAGCTCTGGCTCGCCCAGGGCCGCACCGACCTGGCCGAGGCCTGGTTGTCGCGGCTCGGGCAGACCTACACCGGCGAACGGGCCGCCGCGCCGCCGGAATTCCATCCGCAACTGCCGCTGCATGTCGAGCTGCAACAGGCGCTGCTGGAATCGATCCGTGGGCAGCCGATGCTTGCCGAGGGACGGCTCAACGCCTTGCTCGAACATGGGCAGCAAACCGGCCGGCAAATGCTCAGCGTGATGGCGCTGAACCAGAAAGTCGCCCTGTTGCTCGGGCTTGGCCGCGAACCCGAGGCGCGGCGTGCCCTGGCCCAGGCCTTTGAAGCGGCAGGCGGTGGTGTCCTGCAGCCGTTCGAATGGCTGCTGGGCGAGCACCGCGAATGGCTGCGCGAACAGCTGTCGCATGCCGCGTCCAGCCCCGTGCGCGAGCGGTTGCTCGAACGCCTGCCGTCGGCGGTGACCCAGGCGGTCGACCCTTCGGCCTCGGTCGAGACTCTTAGCAGTCGCGAGCGGGCCGTGCTGCAACTCATCGCCCAAGGTTGCTCGAACCAGGAAATCAGCGAACAGTTGTTCATTTCCCTGCATACGGTGAAGACCCACGCCAGCCACATCAACAGCAAGCTCGGCGTCGAGCGCCGCACCCAGGCGGTGGCGCGGGCGAAGGCGTTGGGGTTGTTGGGGTGATGAGCGCTACGGGGGGCGAGAAGCTTTTGTGGCGAGGGGATTTATCCTCGTCGGGTGCGAAGCACCCATGAAACCTGAGTACACGGTGCATCAGGCGAGAGCGTTGCCCAAAGCTCTGGGGCTGCTTCGCGCCACAAAAGCCGGTCAGAATCAGTAAGGAACGACGTCAATGCTCCCCCTCTACAAAACCATCCCATCCCCCGTCGGCCAACTGATCCTCGTCGCTCGGGAGCGCAAGCTGGCGGCTATCCTCTGGGAGAACGAGCGGCTCAACCGGGTGCGCCTGGGGCCGCTGGAAGAAGACAACCAACACCCGACCCTCAGGGAAACCGAGCGCCAACTCGCGGAATACTTCGCCGGCCAGCGCAGCCGCTTCGAGCTGGAGCTGGATTTCGCCGGCACCGACTTCCAGGTCCGGGTCTGGCAGGCATTGCTGACCATTCCCTTCGGCCAGACTCGCAGCTACCGCGACATCGCCATCCAGATCGGCCAACCGACAGCCGTGCGTGCGGTTGGCGCAGCCAATGGCCGCAACCCGATCTCGATCATCGCCCCTTGTCATCGCGTCATCGGCAGCTCCGGCAGCCTGACCGGTTTCGCCGGCGGGCTGGCCGCCAAACAGTTCTTGCTCAGCCTCGAAGGCCAGCAGACCCTGCAACTGGCCTTCTGAAAGCCAGCCCACCCTGTCTGAAAGCCCAGTCCACCCCTGTGGGAGCGAGCCTGCTCGCGAAGCGGTGGGGCAGCTTGAATAGATGTTGAATGTGCCACCGCCATCGCGAGCAAGCTCGCTCCCACAACGGCAGATGACCCTCAGGCCGGCGGCGACTTCGGTGGCTGCATGCGGGTCGGCGGCTGGCCGTTGGCGTTGTGCTGGTAGATCCGCGCCGGTTGTCCCTGTTCATTGAGGAACACCTGGCCAATCCCCGCGCCATTCCACAACCGCTCTCCCGCCTCGGCGTGTTCCGGGGTATGGGGAACGATGCGCATGCTGCGGCGCTTGGTGAACCAGTTCAGGGGCGAGCGTGGGGCGTAGAGCCAGCGGTTCAGGCGGTCGAACCACGCCAGCAACGCGGGTGGGAATTCGTTCTTGATGCCGCTGCTGGTGATCTGCCAGATGCGCGGGCCGCCCTTGCGGTGTGGGATCAACACCTCGTAGACGAAGGAATAATGCACATCGCCGGACAGCACCACGTAGCTGCCGGGCGTGCGCGAGTGTCGGAAGATGTTCAGGATCACTTGGGCCGCACCGCGATGGGCCATCCAGTTTTCCGCGTCCACCAACAGCGGATAACCGCACCAGCTGAAGACCCGTTGCACGGTCTCGATCAGTTTCACGCCAAAGATCGGTGCCGGTGAAACGATGATCGCCGAGGGGTGATCCAGCAGCTCCTGCTGCAGTTCGCTCAGGGCTTCCCAATCCAGCAGGCCGGAGGGGCGCTTGAGGTTGTTTTCGCTGCGCCAGCGACGGGTGCGGGTGTCGAGCACCACCAGGGCTGGCGTGCTCGGTATCACGTAGTGCCACTGTTGAAACCCCAGCAACGTGTCGATCAAGGTGTCCTGAGGCGCGCTGTCGAGGTAACGGTCGCGGGCGGTGGCGGTCAGGGCAAGGGTTTGCTGGAGCACATCGGCAAAGGCATCGGGGTTGTTGCCCCAACCCTGGCAGAGCATGTAGGCGATCAAGGCGTTGCCGATGATGCGCTTGGAGAACGGGTGGCCGTAGGCCGTTTCCTCCCATTGCGCGGAAAGATTCCAGTCGTCGGTGATGTCGTGATCGTCGAAGATCATCAGGCACGACAGGTGCGCGAACACCCGCGCCACGCCGTCCAGCCCCGCCTTGAAGACGTCGATGCGCTGCTGTTCCAGCTCGTAGCGTTGGCGGCGGTCGGGTGTCAGTTCGGGTGGTGTCGGCGCGATCAGCGTCCAGGGCACGGGCGACCACACCAGCAGGTACATCGCCATGACCTCGGCGAAGGTCACCAGGTGATTGTCGGCGCTGCTGCTGGTGAAGATCGGCTTGCGCGCCCCGCCGAAAAAACGCTCGCGCAGGGTCTCGTTGCTCTCCAGGGCCGGTAGCAAATCGGCGCGATGGTAATAACTGGCGGGGTGCCGATACAGCTTGGCGCTGTCCTCCACCACGGCGCCGTCCAGGCATTCCTCGAACAGGCCCAGGCGCTCGATCAAGGCATGGATCGCCCGCAGCATGGGGCCTGCGACGTCGTCGGCATACACCTGGTCGCCGCTCATCATCAGCAGTGCCGGGCGTTGTACGGGCTCCTGGGCCAACAACCGATCGACGCAAAGCAGGCCGTCGTTGGCCGGGTAATGGGGCTTGCGGCAGGACCCGTGGACCAGCTGCTCGATGCGCGAATGCAGCATGAAGTTCGGGCACCGCGCGCCGTCATACAGCAGATGGGGGGCCCACTGGGCAATCGGCGCGCCGTCCACCAACAGGTCGTAGTCGATCGACGTGTCCTGGGGCAGGGGGCTGTCGAGCGACACGTCAATCAGGTGGACGAACGCACGCTGCCCCACCGGCACCACCGTGCAACGAGACGCGTCGAGGACCAGGTCGCCCACCCCGTCGATCCGCAGCGTCAACGCCAATGGTCGCGTGCCCACCAACCACAGCACCAGCCGCGTGGGTTCCAGGCGCCGCAGCAGCGGGCCGACCAGCACGGGGGGCAGGGAAGGGGCGATGTCGGGGGAAGACGGCAGCATGGGTGGCGCAGGCTCTGTCCAGGGCGAGCCGGGGATCATAGCGCAATGTGCCGGCCCGCTGGGACCACAGGACGGTGCGGGGCTGCTGCGCAGCCCAGCGGGGATAAATCCCCTCGCCACGGTACCTGTGCGGCTCGCTGTATCACGGTGCGACGTTGGACGCCTGCGCCGCCTTGATCAAGTCCGCCCCGATCTCCTTTTCGAACTTCGCCCACACGGGCTTCATCCGGTCGCGCCAGGCGTTGCGCTCTTCGGGCGTGAGGGTAATGATCTCGGTGGTCTTGGCGTCGAGCACGTATTGCTTGTCCTGCTGGTTCAGCCGGTCCGCTTCCTGGTTCACATAGGCGGTGACCTCGACCACGATCTTGTCCAGTTCGGTACGAATGTCCGGCGGCAGGTTGTTCCAGAAATCCGACGTGGTGATCAACATGTAGTCGAGTACGCCGTGGTTGGTCTCGGTGACGTACTTCTGCACTTCATTCAATTTCTGGTCGTGGAAGTTCGAGTAGGTGTTTTCCGTGCCGTTGACCAAGCCGGTGCGCAACGCCTGGTAGGCCACCGAGAAGACCATCGGTTGCGCTTTGGCGCCCACTGCCTGGAACTGTTCCTGCAACACGGCGGAGGTCTGTATCCGAAACGCCAGGTTGCGAGCATCCTCCGGCTTGCGCAGGGGTTTGTTGGCCGACAACTGCTTCATGCCGTTGTGCCAATAGGCCAAACCGGTGACGTTCTTGCCTTCCATGGACTTGAGCAACGTCTGGCCTTCGGAGCTCTGCTGGAAACGGTCCACGGCGGCAATGTCATCGAACAGAAAGGGCAGGTCGAACAACTGCACTTTCCGGGTGTACTGCTCGAACTTCGCCAGCGACCGGGCAATGATCTGCACATCCCCCAGCAACAAGGCTTCCATTTCCTTGTCGTCGCCAAACAGCGTGGAGTTGGGATACACCTCGACCCTCACCTTGCCCGCCAGCCGCTCTTCCACCCGCTTCTTGAACATCGATGCCCCCAGGCCCTTGGGCGTTTGTTCGCCCACGACATGGGAAAACTTGATGACGATCGGCTCCGCCGCCATGGCCGTGCCCAACGCACTGGCGGCCAGCAGGCAGACGAGTGTCTTGCACAAACGCTTGAGCATTGCGAAGTTCCTTTTACGTTTTTATTTAAGGGGCGTGATGATTCAAAAACGAGACACGTTCAGTCTAGGAGAGAACTGGTCGGCTGCCGCAGAGTCGCTACAACAGAAGTGCCGCCATGCTTCTGCCGCAATTGCGCGATCTGGCTGTTCGGTAATATCGCCGTGGCGATCGTGGCGGTAGCGCTGGGCATCCTCTGGAATCGACGGCGCAGGGCTCGAATCCGATGAAACACGCCACTTGAGTGAGGCCTTTCACGACGCCTGGGCGGGGCCTTTCAATTCGATCTGGTTGCCATCCGGATCGAGGCAGTAGATCGACGGGCCATTGCCCTGCGCGCCATATCGTACCTGCGCCTGCTCGGCGTCGACGCCGTTCGACGCCAGATGCGCCAGGATAGCGGCCTCGTCGAAGGGCTCGACGCGCAGGCAGAAGTGATCGACATTCCGGCCCTGCTCGCCCGCCGCCGGCCCGCCCTGGCGCCCCAAAGGCCCGTCCACAGCCACCAGGTCGATCATCGAGACGCCGCTGCCGAGATGGATCATTCCAAGATCGTCCCGGCGCTTCCTGAGGTCACAGCCCAGTACGGAGGTATAGAACGCCAGGCTGCGCTCCATGTCCTTTACCCGCAGGACGATGTGATCGATCTGCTGAATCGTGAAGTTCCTCATGCCGGCCTCATGAACGTTGAATGGCGGGTTCCCCACCACCTTAGTGGACAATGGCGACTGTTGCCGGACAGGCCGAAGTCAAACACAAAAAAGTATGTGCGAGCATGCTCGCGAAAATGTCAGCCCAACCACCCCGAACGCTCGGATGCGTACCCTATGATGTTCACGATCTCTACACCCGCCACAAATCCCCTGTGGGAGCGGGCTTGCCCGCGATGACGGCGGCACATCCAACATCACCAGCCCAGACAGACCGTTTTCGCGAGCAAGCCCGCTCCCACAGTTTTTGATTCTGGGTGTTCACGATTTCTGCGCCCGCCGCAAATCCCCTGTGGGAGCGGGCTTGCTCGCGAAGATGGCGGCACATCCAACCTCACCGGCCCAGACCGACCGCTTTCGCGAGCAAGCCCGCTCCCACAGTTTTTGATCCCGGGTGTTCACGATTTCTACTCACGCCACAAATCCCTTGTGGGAGCGGGCTTGCCCGCGATGACGGCGGCACATCCAACATCACCAGCCCAGACAGACCGCTTTCGCGAGCAGGCTCACTCCCACAGTTTTTGATCCCGGATGTTCACGATTTCTACGCCCGCCACAAATCCCCTGTGGGAGCGAGCCTGCTCGCGAAGATGGCGGCACATCCAACCTCACCGGGCCAGACAGACCGCTTTCGCGAGCAGGCTCGCTCCCACAGTTTTGATCCCAGGTGTTCACGATTTCTACTCACGCCACAAATCCCTTGTGGGAGCGAGCATGCTCGCGAAGATGGCGGCACATCCAACATCACCGGCCCAGACAGACCGTTTTCGCGAGCAAGCCCGCTCCCACAGTTTTTGATTCCGGGTGTTCACGATCTCTACGCCCGCCACAAATCCCCTGTGGGAGCGGGCTTGCCCGCGATGACGGCGGCACATCCAACCTCACCAGCCCAGACAGACCGCTTTCGCGGGCAAGCCCGCTCCCACAGTTTTTGATTCCGGGTGTTCACGATTTCTGCGCCCACCACAAATCCCCTGTGGGAGCGGGCTTGCCCGCGATGACGGCGGCACATCCAACATCACCAGCCCAGACCGACCGCTTTCGCGAGCAAGCCCGCTCCCACAGTTTTTGATCCCGGGTGTTCACGATTTCTACTCACGCCACAAATCCCCTGTGGGAGCGGGCTTGCCCGCGATGACGGCGGCACATCCAACCTCACCGGCCCAGACCGACCGCTTTCGCGGGCAAGCCCGCTCCCACAGTTTTTGATTCCGGGTGTTCACGATTTCTACGCCCGCCACAAATCCCTTGTGGGAGCGGGCTTGCCCGCGATGACGGCGGCATATCCAACATCACCGGCCCAGACAGACCGCTTTCGCGGGCAAGCCCGCTCCCACAGTTTTTGATCCCGGGTGTTCACGATTTCTACGCCCGTCACAAATCCCTTGTGGGAGCGGGCTTGCTCGCGAAGATGGCGGCACATCCAACATCACCGGACCGTTTTACTCGAATGCCAGAACATCCACGCCCTTGGCCTCCACCATCTGCGCAAACCCCGGCAACCGCGCCACGAATTCCGTCTCGAAGGCCAGGTACCGATCCTGTGCCGCCAGGTAACGAATCGTCGGCTTGACCCGCGCAATGTCCTTGGACGACAGCTTCACCACCTCATGGCTACGCTGGTTCCAGAACCACGCCAAGGTTTGCGTGCCGAAGGTGTTGGTTTGGTAGTTCCACACCCACCAGTCCCCATGCCCCCGCGAGACATGAAGTTGCCCATGGAACGTGCGCAACGTGATGACCTGCTTGGGCTGGGTGACGAGCAGGCGCGTGTCCTGGCGCAGCTCGCTGCCGAAACCGTCCAGGGTCGCCCGGGTCTTGGTGCCGGTCATGACGTTGAAGCGCCACGCCAATAGGACCGTTTCCTGATAACCCGGATGCTCGACGTTCTGCCGCGTGCCCTCGCTGAACAGCAGAATCTCGTCTCCCCCCAGGTACGCGGTGGCGGCGCGCAGCTTGCCGCCGTCGGCCGGCAGCGGCTGGGCGGCGATGGCCGGATGGGGGGCGTCCTGGTGCCAGATCCAGCAGCGTGCACCGTTGTCCTCCATGAACAGCACGCGGCGCGGGCCGATGGGCAGGAGGGTCAACTCATCCGAATGCTCGAAAATGACCTCGCTGGTGTTCGCCGTAATCCGCCAGATCCGGGTCAGATGCTCGGGCTCGTAGAGGCGCTGGCGTTCGAATACTGCGTCGTCCACCACCACACAGGGTTCTTCGAAGCCGGGCCATTGCGTCTGCGCGGGGCCGAACGGCTGGATGTCGTCGCCACGGCGAAGTTCATAGACGTAGCGGTCGTCCGCGCTGTAGGCGCCCTGTTCGATTCGGCGGCGCCACAGGCTGCGCTGGGCATCGGCGTCGATGAACTGCAAATCAGCACCGTCCACCCCGTCGGCCCGGTGTTCGAGCATGTCCTGTTCGGCGGGCGGCCAGGGGTTGTAGTCGATCAGGAAGCACAGCCACTGGTCTTCGTCCTGCTCGGTAATGGCGGCCCAGCCGTTGCGGTAGTTGTACGCATGCACATGCGTGGGGCAGGGGTAGTCGTGGACCTCCTGCAACCAGTTCAATGCCTTGCGTTTGGCCGGGCTGGGCTTGCGTTGCGGGGCGACGGGTACCTGCGGCTCGATCCAGTGCGCGGTGAGGTCCGCCTCGGCCTGCCAGTGCCGGGCGAACGCTTCGCGCTGGTCGGACGCGATAATGACGGGCCGGTAATCATCGCCACCGGCGTCCAGGTTCCACAGGTCGTAGCCGTGACGCGCCAATGCCGTCGCCAACGCCTCGAAACAGACTTCGGGCATCTCGTTGGACAGTTCATCCAGCAACGCTTCGAATTCCGGGCCGGTGAACAGCCCGATATCGGGATAGTAATGCTGCAACAACCGGAGCAGATCGCTGCCCGGTGTTTTCCAATCGATATGAACCAACGGATCGAATTGCGATTGCATTACGTCAGCCTTCCTGGTGATTTCGCCCTCGCCATCTTAGCCGCGCCCCAATCCCCACTCATAGCTCCGGGAACTGTAAATAACACACCGGCGAACTCCCCTCCGTCCGTTTCTCTACCTCATCCTCCAGCCACTGCGCCAACACCAGCGCATTATTCTCGACCGTCGACTTGGCCGCGTACACCAACGTCAACGTCCCACCTTGCGCAACCTCCAGCTTCCACCAGTGCTCCGGGCGTCCCGCCAGTTCTCGCCGATACGCGGCGCTGAACTCGGCAAATGAAAGCGCCCCGGTCTTGAATGCCTTGCGCAACGCAGGGGACGGCCCGACCTCCGGCAGCCATTCGGCAAGCGCCAAGGTCTCCTGGCGACAGTGACGCGGCCACAAGCGGTCCACCAGAATCCGAACGCCATCTTCGGCGCTCGCGGTTTCATAGGCACGTTTGCACTGGATCATCAGCGTTTGCCTGTTCAAGTGAGACCGCCTCAGCATAGGCGGTCGATGGCGAGGGGCATGGTGAATGACGTCTTCAAGTCTTCGCCGGACCTGCCGCTATCGGTATAACGATTTCTACCCATCCTTCGATTGGCTTTGCAATACCGGTGCTTTCCGGCAATTAATGGGCAAACGCACGACAAGAGAACGTAGCGAATGGACGACGGACGGTATGCAGGGCGGACGGCGATGGAGGCAAGCGCGGGGGCGTCGGAGCCGCCGCATATTCTGCTGATCGACGATGTTCCGGAGGATATCCGCGCAACGCTTGTCCTGCTCAAGGCGCAGCCTTGGCGCATTTCCCTGGCCAGCGACGCCCACCAGGGGTATCAGCGCGCGCTGGCGTTGCGTCCGGATTTGATCGTGCTGGACGTGCACATGCCGCATATGAACGGTTTCAGCCTCTGCCGGCTGTTGCGCGAGGCCCCGTCGACCCGGCACACGCCGATCCTGTTCCTGTCATCGGCCAACACCACCATCGAGCGCCTGGAAGGGCTGACCGTTGGCGCGGTCGATTACATCCCCAAATCCTGCGCCCCCGAGGAAGTGCTGGCGCGCATCAGGATCCACCTGCAACTGACCTGGCGCGCCCCGTCCACTGGTCAAGCCGGCCCGGCCAACCCTGAGCCGGAGGGCGATGAAATCGTCCTGCGCGCCGCGATGCGCTGGATTGATGACCACCTTGAGGACATGCCTTCCCTGGTGGCGCTGGCGCAAAAAGTCGGCACCCACGAGAAGCGCCTCTCGCGGATTTTTCGCGAGCACCTGGGGCTGACCGTGTTTGCCTACATCCGCGATGCGCGATTGCGGCGCGGCCAGGATCTGCTCTCCGAGAGTGCCATGAGCGTGCAGGACGTTGCCGAACTGGTAGGTTTTCGCAACGCCTGCAACTTCACCACGGCTTTTCGCCAGCGCATCGGCATGACACCCAGCCAGTTTCGCCAGCAAGCCCTGGGCATCAGCGAAACCGAGTCGGCCGGGCACGCCTGATGCGGTTTCTTCAGTTTCTGCTGCTGGCGATGACGTTGTTATCCACAAGCCTGCTGCGCGCAGCACCTGTGGATATCTGCCGGACCGATCACCTGGACCTGATGCCCGCGCTGGAAATCTTCGAAGACCCCCAGGCCAACCTGAGCCTGGAAGCCGTCACTCAACTGCCCGACAGCCGTTTCAATCCCGCCACCCCGAGTTGGCCCACGCAAGGCTACAGCCGCTCCGCATTCTGGCTGAAATTGCACTTCACCAACTCAAGCGCCGCGGCGTGTTCGCGCCTGCTGGTGGTCGGGGCACCGCGCCTGGAAGACATCCGCGTCTACCAATCGGGGCGTGTCGCCCATGGCGGAGGCGCCTATCCGCTGGCCGAATGGCCCCAGCCGGTGGCACGCCAGCCGGCGTTCCCGGTGTCGTTGGCGGCCGGGGAGAGCGTCACGGTGTTCGTTCGCGTGGCGAGCCATTTCCAGCTCTTGCTGGAGCCGCAACTGTGGTCCGAGCCGGCGTTGCTGCGCAGCCAGCAACAGACCTACCTGAGCGACGGACTCACCCTCGGCATTGTCCTGCTCGTGGTGCCGTTCGGCTTCATCGTCGGCTGGATCCTGCGTTCCCGATTGTTGACCGTGAACGCGGGGGCGGTGCTGAGCTACATCCTGCTGACCTGCCTCCTGAACGGCTACCTGATCTACTGGCCCAGCGCGCTGGGCTGGACGCGGGAGCTGCTGACCGCCACCAGCGCGGTCTCGTTCGTCCTGTTTCTCGCCTACATGCGCGTGCTGTTGCAGGTGGCCCGGCTGCCCAGCGTCGTTGGCTGGAGTTATTGGGTGCCGCTGTCGGGCTGCGTCCTCGGCCGACTCTGGTGGCTGAAGGTCGATCCGGTCCAGGGCGCGCAGATCGTCCAGCTGTCCCTGTTCAGTTTTTATGGCGTGCTGCTCGCCACGCTGTTCATGGCGTGGCGCAGAAGGCTCAGTTACTCCTGGATGGCCTGGCTGGTGCCGGCGCTGTTGCTTGGGCAGTTGCTGATGCGGATTTTCTTCCCGCAAGAACAACTGCCCTGGCAATCGCCGGAAAGTAAATACAGCCTCTCCTCCACGTTGCCGGGCGTGGCGTTGCTGGTGTGCACATTGATCATGGAAGTCGCCCGCAGCCGCCACCGGGAAAAACACGCGCTGGCGACCCTCGACCAACAACGCCAGGCCGAGCACGAGCGGCTGGAAAGCACCGTGGCATTGCGTACCGTGCAACTGCGCGAATCCTTGGCGGCGCGCAGCGCGTTGATGGCGCGCATCAGCCACGACCTGCGCTCGCCGCTGGTGCGCATCATCGACTACGCGCGCCTGTTGCACGCCGGGCCGAACCGCGAATACCAGGCCACCATCGAGCGCAACGCCCGCCAGCAACTGGAGCTGATCGACGAGATGCTCGAGTTCTCCCGTGGCGAGCTGGAACAGATGCAACTGACCCTCGCGCCGGGTTATCTGTACGGCTTTTTGAACGAGATCGCGGACGAAGCGGGCTTTCTCGCCGCGCGCCAGGGCAACACCTTCGAGGCCGTTTTCGCCGATGACCTGCCGCCCCTGGTGGAGGCCGATTTCAAGCGCCTGCGGCAAGTGCTCATGAACCTGCTGGCGAACGCGGCAAAATTCACCCGCGACGGCCAGATCCGTTTTGATGTGAGCACCTGTCCAGGAGCGACCGCCGACACAGTGGAATTGCATTTCAGCGTGATCGACAGCGGCATCGGCATCGACCCGCAGGAGTTCGAACACCTGCTGCAACCGTTTCGCCGCGGCCGCAATGCACACCGCTACGAAGGCAGCGGGCTGGGCTTGTCCATCGTCACCCAACTGCTGGAACGCATGGACAGCCGCCTCGAACCCCAGGCCACCGCCCAGGGTAGCCACTTCAGTTTTCGCCTGTCGCTGAAATGCGCCCAGGAACAGGACCTGGAAAACGGCCTCGTCGACAACAACACCACGCCATTCGACGGCCAGGGCAAGCATGTTTTGCTGGTGGACGACGTCGAGCAGAACAGCGAATGGCTCTACGACCTGCTGGCCGGCTACGGTTTCGACGTGAGCATGGCGGCCAGCGGCGAAGACGCCTTGGCCTGCCTGGCTGAGCAATCGGTCGACCTGCTGATCAGCGACCAGATGATGCCCGGCATGGACGGTTGGGAACTGCTGCGCCAGGTGCGCGAGCGTCGGCACCCTCTGCCGGTGATGCTCTATTCGGCGGTCCCGCCGCGTCGGCCCGAAGGTTATCCGCAGGACTTGGCGTTCGACGCGGTATTGCTCAAGCCCGCCGACAGCCGCGAATTGCTGGCGTGGATCAAGTCACTGGCCTGCCCGGACACGGTGCGTCGCGCGACGGCCGGGGAGCGATAGCGTGCCCGGTTGGGGTTACCGGCTGCTGTTGCTCGGCAGTTTCTGTGCATGGCCTGGGGCATCGGTGAACGCCGCAGAAGAGGCGCCCGGCGTCCTCACGCTCGACGCAACCACGGTGACCGCTCGCCGCCGCGAGGAAGACCCGCAGCAGGTACCGATCCCGATCAACGTCCTCTACGGCGAGCAACTGGATGAGGCCGGCCTGCACCGGCTTCAAGACATCCAGCAGCGCGTGCCCGGCCTGGTGGTCTCCGGTCACGACGCCCGCTACGCTGGTTTTGGCCTGCGTGGCTTCGGCGCGACCGCTTACAACGATGGCCTGGAAAGCAGCGTCGGCACTTACGTCGATGGCGTTTACCAGGCTCGCCAGGGCATGGCCTTCACCGAGTTGATGGACATCGAGCGCATCGAAGTGCTGCGCGGCCCCCAAGGCACCTTGTTCGGCAAGAACACCACCGCCGGGGCGCTGAACATCATCACCCGGCAACCGACGTTCCAGCCCGAAGCCAACCTCGAAGCGAGCTACGGCGAGCACGGCTTGCGGGAGTATCGCGGGACGCTTTCCGGCCCGCTGCAGGACGACGTGCTGGCCGGGCGGCTCAACGTCTTTGACAGCGCCGCCGAGGGCACCGTGGTAAACCTGCAAGACGGCGCCCGCCTCGGTGATGCCGACAGCCAAGGCCTGCGCGGCCAGTTGCTGTGGACACCGGACGCCGACTTCAGCGCCCGCCTGATCGCCGACTACGCCGAGCAGAACGAAGCCGGCAACGTCCTGCTGGTCAATCACTACAGCACCCAGACCCGCGAGCGCGCCCAGTTTCTCGGCTATCCACTCGCGGAGCCCGACCCTTACCGACGCCAGACACGCATCGACGCACCGGGCCATCCGCGCACGTTGCAGGACGGTGTCTCCCTGGAATTGAATGGGGACCTGGACGAGGCGATGCGCTTCACCAGCATTACCGCCTACCGCGACTGGAACTACCGCGCCAGCCGCGACGGCGACAGCACCGCGCTCTCGGTGGCCCAATCCGACACCGAACTGGGTCACCGGCAATTCAGCCAGGAATGGCGCCTGTCCGGCACGGCCGGCTCGTCCGTCGATTACGTCGCCGGGCTCTATTACCTGCGCCAACAGCTCGACCGCGAGATCGACGTCGGATTCGGCAAGGACGCCGCGCCCTGGTTCGTCGGCGATCAACGGGAGGCCCTGCAAAAGCTCTACGGCATCACCTTCACCGATCCCAGCCAAGTGCCGGCCATGCTGCTGGAGGGCGCCCGGCAGCGTTATGACGGCGAGCAGAAGGGCGACAGCCGGGCCGTTTTCGGCCAGCTCTCCTGGCGTCCGATCGAGCCGTTGGAGCTTACTGGCGGCCTGCGCTACAGCGAGGAGCGCAAGGACGGTTGGATCGCTCGCGACGCCAGCAACCTCGCTCCGCTGACGGGGTTGCCGCCGGTGTTCCAGGCCGGAGGGCAACTGCTGCGCGACATCGCCCTGGGCCGAGGTTATTACCGCGAGGATTCCATTGAAGAACACAACGTCTCCAGCCTGCTCAGCGCCAGCTACCACTTCAGCGACGCGGTGATGGGCTACGCCAGTTGGTCGCGGGGCTACAAGGCCGGCGGCATCAACTTCGACGTGGTCGGCCCGTTCACCGCGCCGACGTTCGAACCGGAGCGGGCCACCTCCCTGGAGCTGGGCATGAAGACGCGCTTCTGGGACGAGCGGGCCTTGCTCGACCTCGCCGTCTACCAGACCGACATCGACAACTACCAAGCGCTCACCTACAGCCCGCCCACCTCGCTGTTCGCGCCGCCGCTGCGGGACAACCTGATCAACGTCGGCAAGGTCCGCCTGCGCGGCATCGAACTGGATTCCGCCTGGCAACTCACCCCCCGACTCAGCGGGCGCCTGGGCCTGGCCTGGAGCGATGCGCGCTACCGCAGCTTTCCCAACGCACCGTGCCCGCCGGCCACGGGCCAATGGGCCTGCGACCTCAGCGGCGAGCGCCTCTACAACGCGCCGGAATGGAACCTCAGCAGCGGCCTCGACCACACCCAGCCGCTGCCCTACGGATTGGAAGCCTTCAGCGGCATCGACTACAGCTTTCGCAGCGGCTCCTACGGCACCCTCGAAGGTGGCGAAGGCAGCTACCAACCCAGCTACGGCCTCACCCACCTGCGCCTGGGCCTGCGCAGCCAGGACCGCGCCTGGGAAGTGGAAGGCTGGGTGCGCAACGTCTTCGACCGCCAGTACATCACCGCCGTGTACTCACTGCTCGGTGCCGGCGACTACGGCGTCATGCCCGGCAACGAGCGAACCGTTGGCACCACCGTCAGGCTTCGCTACTGACCGAAATGAACCGCGTCGGACAGAACGCAAGGCGATTGCCGCCGGCCTTTTTCGACAGGTACATCGCCTGGTCCGCCTTGCTGATCAACCCATCCACTTCATGCCCATGCTCCGGGTAAAACGCCACCCCGATACTCGCCGCGATCTCCACTGTCTGCGCGCCAATCAAGATCGGCGCGTTCGCCGCCGCCAGCATCCGCTTGAGCAGCGGCTCGCTGTCCTCCACCGCCTGCAACCCCACCAACCCGGCGACAAACTCATCGCCGCCGAGCCGCGCCAACGTATCGCCCTCGCGCAACGTCGCATTGATCCGCGTCGCGACAATCTGCAACACCCGGTCGCCCCAGTCATGCCCATAACTGTCGTTCAGCGCCTTGAACCCGTCGAGGTCGATAAACGCGATAGCCACCTTCTGCTGATGAAGGCGCGCCTTGCCCAACGCCTGGCGCATCCGCTCCCCCAACAACAGTCGATTGGGCAGTTGCGTCAGCGCGTCGTACCGCGCATCACGCTCCAGCAACTGCAAACGCTGCTTCATCTGCGTCATGTCGCCGAGCAGCGCCACGTAGTGCTGAACATTCCCGTGACGGTCATGCACTGCACTGATGCTGATGCGTGACGTCATCTCCCGACCGTCCTTGTGGTTGCTCTGGATTTCACCGGACCAGTGCCCGTGGAAATCCAGCGCGTTTTTCATCGGCGGGTAAAACGCCGTGAGCCGCCGCGCGATGCGATGGGTGCTCAGCTCACGGCCCGTGATCTCTTCTGCCCCGTAACCGGTGAGCCGGGTGAAAGCTTCGTTCACGCGGATGACCCGACCGTAGGGGTCGACCAGGAGAACGCCTTCGCGGGCATGGCTGAACACGCTGGCGGCCAACTCGGGGCTCACGGTGTCGAGGCCACGGTCCAGCCTGCCGTCCTGGGTCGCTGGCCACGTCGCGGAGTCGAAGCCCTGCCGGGCCAGATAGCGGGCCAGGGAAGACAACCCACGGTGCAGCCGGATCAATGCCGTCGTGGCGAACTTGGAATGGCGGATGAAGATGAAAAAGTTCATGGGATACGGGTTGGTGGCTAGGGGAAGCAAGCTGGAGCGGGGATTATCGAGGGACGGGAAAGAGGGGGACTTTGCTGGAGCGGATGAAAGCTTTGCGGCAGGGGATGGATCGAGGATTTTCCTGTGTTTTACGAGGCCAGCCCCTGTGTTTTATCGACCATTTGAACGGCTAGCCTGAATCACCCCTGGCCAACACCACCCGCCCAAACCGGGCGTTGTCATCCTGCGGCGTGATCGCCAACAACTGATCGAGGCGAATCTCGCGGCGGCCCTCGGCGGTGTCGATTTCGAGAAACTCCTCCCGCGTGTGCGCGGTGCGCGTGGTGATCGCTCGGGCGGTCAGGCGTTGGCCGTCGCTCAGCTCGATGACCAACGTGTAGCCGTACAGGCAGGCGATCTCCAGGTAGTCGTGCAGGTCGCAGTTCAGGGGCCGATAGGTGTTCATCTCATACCCCGCAACCTTGCAGCTTGAGGATGTAGAAGCCCTGCCGGGCGATGGCCTCGACGACCTCGGTGTTGCTGGGCTCGACGTGGCAGAAGCGGCAGTCGTTGAGGGTGATGTCCTGGTCTTCGATGCCCTGTTCAGCGAGGAAGCGTCGAGCGCAGGCCTGGGCGAATTCCAGGTCGTTGCGGTCGATCAGCACGTCGAAATGCAGGTACCGCCCGTCCTGGGTGCGTACGTGTGTGTCATAGACTTTGATGGTCATAACGTGTCCCTCATCAATGGCGCGGCAGTGGGTGGGGCGACCGGGCAGGTGGGCGTCCATGAACGCCCGCCTGGCGGTCGTCGGGCAATGTGTCGATCAGCGCAGTTGTTCCAGCATGGCCCGCAGTTGGTTGTCGCGCGCCGCATCGAGCGGGAACACCGGCAGGCGTGGGTCGCCCACCTCCAGGCCCAGGGTGCGCAGGCCAGCCTTGATCGTGGCCGGCAAACCGCCCTTGAGGATGAAGTCCAGCAACGGCAATTGGCGATAGAACAGCTCGCGGGCCCGACCCAGGTCATTGGCCAGCACGGCGGCGTACAGGTCGAGGTTGAGCTGGGGAATCAGGTTCGGCGCCGCGGTGCACCAGCCCTTGGCGCCGGCGGCGAAGGCTTCCAGGGCCAGGGGGTTGCATCCGTTGTAGAACGGCACCTGGCCCTCGCCCAGCAGTTGCAGCCTGTGCATGCGCTGGATGTCGCCGGTGCTCTCCTTGACCATGGTGACGTTTTCCACGGCGTTGAAAATCCGCAGGATCAGCTCCACCGACATGTCGATGCCGCTGGTGGCCGGGTTGTTGTACAGCATGATCGGCAGGTCGATGCTGGCGCCGATGGTCTGGTAATGGGCAAGGATTTCCGCCTCGCTCAGTTTCCAATAGGAGGCCGGCAACACCATCACCCCATCGGCGCCCTGGGCCTGGGCAAAGCGTGCGCGGCGTACTGCCTTGGCGGTGGTCAGGTCAGAGACGCTGACCACGGTCGGCACGCGGCCGGCGACGCGGGCAATGCTGAACTCGCTGACCTGGTCCCATTCCGCGTCGCTCAGGTAGGCGCCTTCACCCGTGCTGCCCAGGGGCGCGATGGCGTGGACGCCGCTGTCGATCAGGCGGTCGATGGACTGGCCCAGTGCGTCCAGGTCGAGGCCTTGGCCGTCGGCGGAGAAGGGCGTGATGGTGTAGCCGATGATGCCGTGGATGTTGGGGGTAGACATGGTTTCGCTCCTGGTGGGTTCAGTTCAGGCAATCGGCGTGTTGGCGCAGGTTCTGCCGCACGTAGTAGTCGAAGGCGGCCGCGTGGCGCTTCGGCCGGGCGATCCAGTCGTGGGCTTCGCGGCCCAGGTGCGGCAGGATCGGTTTCACCTCGCCGGCGGCCATGGCCAGCAATTGCAGCTTCGCCGCGCGTTCGATCAATTGGGCGATGTTGCAGGCTTCTTCCACGGTGGCGCCGGTCGACAGCTGGCCGTGGTGGGAAAGCAGGATGGCGCGCTTGTCGCCCAGGGCGCCGGCGATCAATTCGCCTTCCTCATTGCCCACCGGCACGCCCGGCCAGCCTTCAAGGAAGGCGCAGTCTTCGTACAGCGGGCAGAGGTCCATGTGGGAAATCTGCAGCGGCACTTCCAGCATCGACAGCGCGGCGATGTGGGTCGGGTGGGTGTGGATGATGCAGTTCACGTCCGGCCGGGCGCGGTAGACCCAGGTGTGGAAACGGTTGGCCGGGTTGGGCATGCCGTGGCCCTCCAGCACCTCCAGGTCCTCGTTGATCAACAGCAGGTTGCTTGCCGTGATCTCGTCGAACCCCAGGCCCAATTGCTGGGTGTAGTAAGTGCCCGGTTGCGGCCCGCGCGCGGTGATCTGCCCGGCCAGGCCCGAGTCGTGGCCGTTCTCGAACAGGATGCGGCAGGTCAGGGCCAGCTTTTGTCGCACAGTCCACGTATTATCCGGCAGTGTTTTTTGCATTTGCTTGACCGCGTGCTGGACCAGTTGGTCCTTGGGCGTCGCCAGTGTCTTGCTCATATCTGTTCTCCCGATTCGTTCTTTGAGCGTTCTTGATCCGCGTCATGGAAGCTTTGGAATGGAGGTGCTAATGACACAAAAAATACTATATGACACAAAGTGTCATTTGCAACCGCTGATTGTCCGTTTCCCGGGAAATGTGGGTTACCTATGTCCATTCGTTTGAAATTGCTCAGGAAAAAACTCGGGGTCACGCTGGACGTCCTGGCCGAAAAAACCGGGATGACCAAGAGCTACCTGTCCAAGGTGGAACGCGGGCTCAGCTCGCCTTCCATCGCCACCGCGCTCAAGCTGTCCAAGGCGCTGAACGTCAACGTCGAAGAACTCTTCTGCGAAGAAAACGTCGCCCTCGACAGCTACAGCCTGGTGCGGTGTGAAGACCGCCAATCGCTGGCGTCGAGCAGCGGCAGCTCCGAATACGCGGTGCTGGCCCATCAGGTGTCCGAGCGCAGCCTGTTGCCGTTCATCCTTTATCCGGCGGCCGAATTCACCGCGCACCACGCCTTCAAGGAACACACGGGTGAGGAGTTCCTGTTCGTGCACGAAGGCCAGGTGGAAGTGGACTTCATGAACGAGCGCGTGCTGCTCAATCGCGGTGATGCCTTGCATTTCAATGCGCAGAAACCCCATCGCCTGCGTTCGGTGGGCGAGGTCCAGGCGCAATTGCTGGTGGTGGTGCACAGCGCCGAAGCGTCGGAATAGACGCTCCAGCTGCGTGCGCCCCCCCCGCGCCCGGCGGCCTCGACCGGGTTTATTTCAGGGCGACCTTGGCGAAGTCGACCGGAATGTCCAGTGCGACGTTGACGTAGTTGGTGAACAGGTTCAGCGCGACATGGGCGATGATCTCGACAATCTGCTCATCGCCAAACCCGTTTTCACGCAGGCGCTGAACATCGGCATCGTCCACTTGCGCACGCTGCTCGACCACCTTCAAGGCGAACGCCAGGGCCGCCGCGGTCTTGGGATCGCTGGATTGCCCTTGCTGGGCGGCCGCCATGTCCGACGGGGACACGCCGGCCTTCCGGCCCAGGGCCGTGTGCGCGGCGAGGCAGTATTCACAGCGGTTGCGGTTGGCGATGGCCACCGCAATCTGCTCGCCGAGCGGCGCGCCCAAGGTGCCCTGGCCCAGGGCGCCGAACGCCGCCCACAGGCTTTGCAACGCCGCTGGCGAATTGGCCACGGCCTTGAACATGTTGGGCGTTGCGCCAAAGGCCTGTTGGATCTGGGCCAGCAAGGGCTGGCTGGCGGCGGGTGCTTGTTGCGGCTGGATGTTGATACGAGTCATGGTGGTTCTCCAAGGGTGGGGCGGGGTTAACAGTGACTTGGGTACGGCCTCAGGGCTTGACCTTGCCGGGCAGGGACAGGTCGCCCGAGGCCACCTTGAACACGTCGGCGACGCACAGCAGCGGGTTGTGCACGCTGGCGTTCACCCGCAGGGCCGCGGTCACGCCGTCGAAAGCACCGGCCTCGACAGGGCCGATGTCGTCGAACGGCACGCGCACTTCGACGGTCTGCTGGTTCATGGTCGGGGTCCAACCGGGGCTGTCGATCAGGATCGGCAAGCCGGGCCAGGTCTTGGGTACGCGTGGCTGGGTGCCTGCGGGGATGTCCACCACCTTCAGCGCATCCTTGCCACAGGCCGGGTCGGGCTTGAGCACCACCCAATGGGAATGCCAGAGGTCGCCGTCGTTATCCAGGCGTCCGTCGTGGTTTTCGTCGAACAGCGGGGTGTCGTCGAAATCCGGGTGTGACGTGACCGCGAACGCCAGGATCCCCGACTTCGCCTCGAAGCCGATCACCGAAGGGTCCAGGCTGGTGGGCCAGACGTACGAGAACACCGTGCTGCCGGCCAACTGGCCGCTGGCGGCGGGGCGGGTGGCGCCGGCCTTGCCGGACACCGCCATGTGGAAAATCGCCACGTTGCCTTCGGTGCTGATCTTGGTATGGACGATATCGAACGGCGCCTGCACGGCCTTCGCCGGCTTGCTGGCGATACCGTCCTGATGCGCGGCTTCGTGGGCGCTGACGCCGGCACTCAGGCCAAGCAGCAACGACGCGCAAAAGAGGGGAGAGCGAGTGAGTTTCATGGAAAGGCCCTTCTGCCAAGTGAGGTGGTGTTGGCAGTGTAGGGATATGGGCTGTACTATTTGGCTCCTATCGTACGCCTAACATAGCAATTCGTTCAGAATGCAGACCTTACCCACCATAGATCGCCTCTCCGGCATCCTCGACCACTTCCGCGTGCAAGCGCAGTTGCACCACACCGGCGCCCTGTGTGGCGTGAACCGCTTCGACGCCGGCGAAGGTTTCGGCTACCTGCATGTGCTGCGCCGAGGCCAATTGAAAGTCAGCCACCCCGGCGGCCAGGGCTTGCCGCCGATGAGCTTCGAAGAACCGTCGCTGCTGTTCTATCCTTGCCCGCTCACCCATCAGTTCCACAATCCGCCCACCGAAGGCGCGGACTTCACCTGTGCGCGACTGCAGTTCGAAGGCGGCTCACGCAACCCCCTGGCCCGCGCGTTGCCCCCCTTGATTGCTCTGCCACTGGCCCAAGTCCCCGGCCTGCACGCGGCCCTGGAACTGCTGTTCGCCGAAACCGACCACGTCCGCTGCGGCCAGCGCATGCTCGCTGATCGGCTGTTCGAAGTCGTGGTGCTGCAACTGCTGCGCTGGCTGCTCGATCACCAACAGGAAGCCGGCATCCGCCCCGGCCTGATCGCCGGCCTGTCCAACCCGCGCCTGGCCCGGGTACTGGTCGCCATCCACGAAGACCCCGGCGCCCCCTGGACCCTGGAACGCATGGCCGAACACGCCTGCCTCTCGCGCACCGCCTTCGCCAACACCTTCCGCGATGTAGTGGGGCAAACACCGGCCGACTACCTCACCAGCTGGCGCATCGCCCTGGCCCAGAGCCGCCTGCGCCAGGGGGAATCGATCAAGGGTTTGACGGAAGAGCTGGGCTACACGACGCCATCGGCGCTTTCGCGGGCGTTCACGGCGAAGGTGGGGATGTCGCCTCGGGAGTGGTTGGCGGGGGTGGGTGTTAGGTCGGGGTAGGGGGCAGTGAAGTCCTTCTGCACACCTCCTTGTGCTAGAGAAAAAAATTCCCTAGCATGCCTGGCATGGCTACCGTATATAGCGACCGTAACTGGAAAATAAAAATCTACCCGGACGATCACGCGCCGCCGCATTTTCATGTGCAAACGCCTGACGGTGAGTCGCTGGTGGAGATCGACGGACTCAGGGTGCTTGGCAAAGGAGCCAATGCTAGAGCTCTGAAAGCCGCCTTGGCGTGGGCGTCAAATCACACGGCTAAGCTACAGCGTGTGTGGAATGAACAAAATCGGAGGAGCTGACCCATGATCAGCAAAGCCAGGATCAACAGCGTGAAGCCTATCCCCGGTAAACATGCCTTGCAGGTGGAGTTTGCCAACGGTAAATGCTACGACGTTGACCTGCGGGACCACATTCAACAATTCCCGGTGCTCAAGCCCTTGGAGGACCTTACATTGTTCGGTGCCGCCCAAGTGGGTGAATGGGGCTTCGATGTGAGCTGGGGGGATGACTTGGAACTGGCGGCTGTCACCTTGCATCGGTTAGCGCTGGAGCAAGCCGGTGAGGTGATGCCGACCCAGGCGTTCAAGCGCTGGATGGCTGCTAATAAGCTTTCGTTGACGACCGCCGCGCAGGAACTGGGCTTTACCCGTCGCACTATCACCGCTTACAGCAGCGGGACCTCAATGATTCCCAAGCATGTAGCCTTGGCCTGTAAGGGATGGGAGTTTGAGCATAAGGGCAAGAAAATGACAAAAGCTGGGAACAGAAAGACGTCGCAAATAGCTTGATAAAAAAACCTTGGTGTCGCTGAAGCTAAACTCTCTGCTTTTCTTTGATCAAATAGGGTTTACAGAGCGCTAACACATGAAGACGACGCATTAGCTAAACACTAGCGGAGCCGCGACCATGGAATATGACGACAAATTGATAGAAGAAGCTGTGTTAGCCTTGCTTGCAGCTTTCAGTTCCGACACCGGTAACGCCTGGAAAGGCTTCGACTTCGAGGTCATGAACCGATTGCATGAACAGGGCCTGATCAGCGATCCGGTAAATAGGAACAAATCGATCTGGTTGACGGATGAAGGGTTGGAGCGGGGACGGCAGATTGCCGACCGGTTGTTTGGGAAAGGGGGTTAAGGGGGCGCGCGCGTCGCCTCGTGGTTGCTTGCTAGAAGGTACGGCGAACCCTATCGAGAGCCTGGCTTCGGCTGATGGCGATGACCAATGATTCCTAGGATTTCTACTGGCCACTCACTCTGTAGCTACCAATTGTCTTGGTAAATCAAAGGCAATCTGATAGTCATAGGTGCTCCAATCAATTGAGTGTTGAAAATTTGGTTGGAGTATTTTTCCCCATTCCTGGGGGGACATAAAATACACCGTTATTCGCATTGTTTTAGTTGCTGCTGGTTAAAAAAATCAATAGGTTTCGGGGCAGCTCTATTGAGCACGCTTCTTCCAATGCTGCAATTTGAGGAGGGCTCAACTCATAATCGTAAAAATAGCTTTCCTCTTTGGTCCAGTTCATTATTTTTGCTAGCGTCTTAGTGTCAATGCAGAGCTCTTTTTCGAACGAGGCAAAGTCGTCACCGTCAGTCACGCCCATTATTTTGTGTTTCATGGTTCTATCCACCTCGTTGGATCGGCTGGTTTGGTTTGGGCTCCCGTAATGTGGTCGAATTCGCCCAAGTGCTTTCCTCGTTTGTTATATTTTTCTACGGCGCCATGCTGAAAATCCCATTCATATATGAATTTCTCTTTATCCTTCCAGCGAGGACGCAACCCTCCTCCTTTCATACGGGTTTTGGATGGCGTCCATTTCGCAGTGGGAAACGCAGGTAAAAAAGCTGGTTTCGGGTGGTAGTCATGATGAGCCGTACTCACCACAACATAAACCGGCCGAACCCCCGAATCTGCCGGAAACACCAGGATGAAATCCTTGTACTCCGGTGGATAGATCGGGTTGACGATGATGCTGTCGGCCACCGGCGTCGGTGGATAGATCCAAATCGGCGGTGCCTGCGGTGCCGCTTCCAAGGCAGGAATGCCGAGGGTGTCGGACGGGTCGGTGGCAGGTGTCCAGATCAGTTCGACGCCATCACCCAGGTTGGCGACGAACTGGTCGGCTCTCGGGGCGAACTGGACAACGTCGACCATTTCCCAGTCACGGTTCTGGCCGGTATAGAAGCCATAGCCCTTGAGGCTGCCGTCGGCCTGCTGCTCGATGCTCAGGCGCATGCGACTGCGTGCCTGTTTGAGGCTGCGCAGTTGATCTTCGCTGTAGAGCGAGCTGTCACCCAGGCTGCTGGGCCAGAGCAGGGCGACGATGCCAGTCAGCAGGGCTGCGCCGACGGTGCTTCCCGCCGTGGCAGCCGCGGAAGTTGCCGTACCACCCAGCGCGAGCCGACCTAAGATAACGGGAACCGACCCCGCGCCAATCCGCTTGAGGGGGATCGTGCCGGATGAGTCGACGGCCTTGCCGCCGAGCCACATGAGATCGCCGTACTGCTTGACCTGATCCGCCGGGACGAAGCCGCTGGGGTTGCTGTAATCGATGATGCCGTTGGGTAGCTTGCAGCTTTTGGCAAATACGCTTCCGGTCACGGTAAGTAATGACTTGTTATCCACCGTGGCCCAGCGTGCTTGTTCATAGGCTGCTTGCCGGGCAAGCATGGCCTCGAGAGCCAACTGCCGGGCTTCGCGCTCGGCCAGTTCGCTGGCGGTCATGTCCCGATAGGTGACGTGATGCCCGTCGCCGCCGGGCGGGTTGCGGACTTGGGGGATGTCTTTTTTGCGTGTCACGACGGCGTGAGTCTCGTCCGGTAAAGGCAGGACAGACGCTAACGCGGGAGCAGTGGCGGCGGTTGTAGGAGGTTTCTGGGAATAGCTGTTCCGTTTTCGTCAGTGTTGGTTAAGGGACGGTGTTGAAGACACGGGGCCGCCGAACAAACGGGCAATGGTTCCCGCTCTTCAACGAGACTTCAGGCACAGAGGGCGCGTCGGACGGTTTAAGTTATTGGATCGGACGCCGATAGGTGTGCGGAAGAAAATCACCGAAGGAGCGGAACATGTTTCACCCTCGCGAAGCTGAAAAAGACCATCTCTACAACCGAATCGTCCTGCTCACCGTAGCGTGCTGCGTACTGCTGTTCCTGGCTTCCATGGCAAAACAATCAGGGACCATTTATGGGGCCATTCAATGGAGCGCTGTCGAGGTGACAGGCACCGTGACGCAACTTGAAAGTATTCCGATGAATGAAAACGGCATGATCATTCACTACCGCTATCTCGACGGTGATCAACAACCTCATGACGATGAGTACGCGGACCAACGCTACAGCGAACACAATCAGTACGAGGTCGGGGGTGACGTTCCGCTGTTGTATTCACGCTGGTTCCCTCAAATCAGCAGTATCGCCAGCGAGCTGCACACGTATCGCCCCGGCTTTATCATCATGGCCGGCGGGATCGCGCTGACATTGCTGTTCTTCGCAATCTCCTTCACGACGTTCGGTCAGATTTATCGCATCAAGGATGAAGACCGCTTCTATTAAAAGACCGCCAGTCTAGATCTCATAGCCTGCAGCGTTCCCCAGCACACTCCCGAACCCTTTGAACTCGCCTTCCAGCAACCACACAAACGCATCCTTCGCCCGATGAGCCCCCGTGTGCTTGTTCCAGACAAAGTAATTCTGCACAGGCTTTAACGGGTTGAGCGAAAAACCGTTGATATTGCCCATGTGCTTGAACTGTTCAAACACGCCCGCCGGCACCAGCGAAACACCCGCGCCGGCACTGACGCAGCCGAGGATCGTGCCGTAGCTGGCGATGCTGGTGATGTTGAATGGCACCTGATGCTTGTTCAGCCACTGTTCCAGGGCCTGCCGGTACGGGCAACCGTCCGGCCACATGAACAGGGGCTTGCCGGCCAAGTCCTGTGGTTGGGTTATCTTTCCTACAGTTGGCGAAGCGATCAGGACGAGCGCTTCTTCGTAGAGCGCCAGGTGCTCGAGGTCGGGGTGGTTGCTGTCGACCGCGATAATGGCGCCGTCGAGTTGATGGTCTGCCACTTTAGCGACCAATTGCGACCAGGTTCCCGTGCTGAATTGCAGGTCGACCGTCGGGTACTCGTGGTGATATCTCGACAGCAAAGCGGGCAGTCGCCCCGTCGCGGACGATTCAATCGCGCCGATTCTCAAGGGGCCGGCCGGCGCCGCCTCTGGGTCGAGTGCCCGACGGGCTTCCTGGCATAGAGACAGGATCCTGTTTGCATAGCCAAGCAGCAACGTGCCGGAAGGGCTGATGACCAGCCCTCGGCCTTTGCGTATGAACAAAGGTACACCCAGCTCCCTCTCCAGGAGCTTGATTCGGTTGGTGATATTTGAGGGAACGCAGTGCAGCAGCTTGGACGCCTGGACAATGCTGCCCTGTTCGGCGACGACTTTAAACATCGTTAATTGTGCGAGTTCCACGGCTAAACAGCTCACTAAAACTGAATGATGGGCTCAGGTTAAGTTGCTTGTCGGTAAGCGATCAAGCCACATAAGGTCTCACTCAATGGTCTGACGCCGAGTAGTGGCTTATGCACAGTGATTCCGCAATCCTCGCATTGGGCGTGTTGGCTTTCTGCGGCGGATTGATTGACGCGGCGGTGGGCGGCGGGGGGTTGGTACAGGTGCCGGCGCTGTTGCATGCCTTGCCCGGGCATTCGTTGGCCACGGTGTTCGGGACGAACAAACTGGCGGCCCTGGCCGGCAACGTTTCTTCGATTTTCAACTACCTGAAAAGGGTAAAGATCATCTGGCGGCTCATGCTCCCCACGATGACCTCCGCGTTTGTCTTTGCATTCCTCGGGGCGCTTTCAGTTTCGCTGGTTCCTAAGGCGTTCATGGAATACGTGGTCTTTTTTGTATTGATAGCCATGGCCGTCTATACCTTCGCCAAGAAAGACCTCGGCCGTGTGCATTCGAATATCCAATGCGGGCGTAAAGAGATCTGGCTGGGTATTTTTCTTGGCGGCGCGATGGGTTTTTATGACGGCGTTTTCGGCCCGGGGAGCGGCAGTCTCCTGCTGTTCATATTCGTCAAATATTTCGGCTTCGACTTTCTCAACGCGAGCGCTTCAGCAAAGCTGGTCAACCTGGGAACGTTCAGCGCGGCGCTTTTGTTCTTCATACCGTCAGGCCATGTCCTCTGGACGATTGGCGGCGTGGTTGCCATCTGCAACATGGCCGGTGCTGTGACCGGGACGTTTTTAGCCATGCGCTATGGGAGTGGGTTCATCCGGATATTCTTCCTGCTCCTACTGCTGTTTCTTATCGGGCGGATGGGGCTCGCCATTGTGAGCCCAACCTGAAGGAGAACGGTCCATCGGCGTGGGGATTGACAGGTCTGGGATACTGAAAGCAACAACCGATTAGCGCGATGCGTCCATCACGTCTCAAGGTGCCCTATGCGCAACGAAGAACTCAAGACAGTGTTCGACCGACACGCGGTCAGCTACGACAAGCAATGGGAAAGGATGGCGCCAATTCGCGCCGCCCTGTATTTGCTGCTCGAATCCCTGTTCACCGATCTGCCAGACAATGCCCGAATACTCTGCGTCGGCGTAGGCACGGGAGCGGAACTTGCCCATCTGGCGGAGCGCTTCCCCGGCTGGCATTTCACCGCTGTCGACCCTTCGGGCGCCATGCTTGACGTCTGTCGCCAGAAAGCCGTGGAGAATGGCTTCTTAGAGCGCTGCCATTTTCACGAAGGCTACCTTGATACGCTCATTGCCGAGGCCAACTACGAAGCGGCTACCTGCTTGCTGGTATCCCAATTCCTGTTAGAAGAAAGTGCCCGCACCGCGCTCTTTCGCGAGATTGCCCGCCGCCTTAAACCCCACGGACTACTGGCCAACGCCGACCTCGCCTCTGACACCGCATCGCCTGCCTATGAGGTGTTATTACGCAGCTGGATGACATTGATGTCCGCCGATGGTCCTCAGCCAGAAGTGCTTGAGCGAGCTCGGACAGCCTACGCCACTAGTGTTGCGGTCCTGCCTGCCCCAAAGGTCGCAAGCCTTATCGAGGCCGCCGGGTTTGACGCCCCTGTGCAGTTCTTTCAGACGGGGTTGATGCATGGATGGTTTTGTAAGCGGTTGGCTGCGCTCGAGTGAGTTGGAAGCAACATGAGAGAGCGAAACAACGAAGTGTCGGATGGGGCTGTCAGTCACTGGGCGCGCGCAACTCGCGAGCTGACGTCGCCTTGCGCCTTTGCCTACAACTACGCCAGAATCCGCCGGCTTGTCCGCCTTGGGTTGCGTCGGTAGTTTGGACCTGTCACTGCTCATCAGTGATCGGGTTTAGCAGCTCGCGGTGAAACAGGTTGTGCAAGGCGTCATCCAGTCAGGACTCCCGTCCTGCATTCGATGGCGGCTGTGCGCAGGGCGTCCCCGGACGCGCCGGCTTCTTGTTTCCCCGGTCTGCTAACCTGCGTACAGCTGCCTCCCATCGTTTAGCAGCGAGTGGGGGATGGCTCCAACCACAGGAAGCAAGACGATGGCAAAAGAGACTCCGAATCCCCCTGAAACGAACGAACACGTCTCCCGTGCTCAGTCTGCCCGCAACAAGAAAAACGATGACGCTGCCACGCGAGCGTTGGATTTTTACCTGAAACCCAAGCCTAAGGGCGAAACGTCTGACAAGACGGACTCTATTTTACGGATTGATCCGGAGGTGGATTCTGAGTGCTTGCTGGCGAATCTTAGTGAGAACCTGGCTTCTGCGAATGCCATGATCAGTGATTTGGCGTTTGATCTGGATGGGTCGAGGCGGCGGATTGCGTTGGGGATTTTGCAGGTGATTGAGGTGAGTGAGCTGTTGGCGAGTCGGGCGTTGGATATTGTTGAGGTGAGGTAGCCGAGACGCTCGCCCATGACGGGAAAGGCCTGGCAGGGCTTGGCCTTTCTTGTTCTAAGAAGGGGAGGTACTGTTCACTTGCCCGCTATTTAATCGGCGCCAACCCCTCCAAACGCCGAACCCACTCATCAAACCGCCTGCACTGCAACCGAATCGCCGGCAACCCAATCTCAATCGCTGCCAGCGAACCATGCAACGGTTTGTCATACCCTTCATATAGCTTCAGCAGTCGCTTGCTCGGCGCTGTAACGGGACTGTTGTTGATGCTTTCAGGCGTATCAAATGCATTGCGTATATGCAGGAACTTATCCTCAAGCGCTGGCTGGTTGATTCCCGTGGCTAGTCCCTTGGGGCAACTGAACAGCAGTCCTTCGAATTCGTACATCTGGACATAAGGAATGAATCTGCGTAACGCGTCCTCGCCGAGCTTGAGTTGAAGTTTTTCCATCATCGCATTCAGCAAGCAGTTGGCTTTGCCGTCCATGGTGTCTTTGCCGTTGGCGTCGGCCTTGCCGGGAAACTCTTCGGGCAGGCCGTAGAAGTCGAAGAAGGTGGTGCAATAGGCATGGCGGTCGCCGAGCAGGCGTTTTTCCAAGTCGGTGAGAAGACGCTCGAAGCGGACGTTGCCGCCCTTATGGCCTGGTTTGCCAATCAGCGAAGGTGTTAGGTAGATATCCAGGTAATGAAAAGTCTGGGCAAGCACCTCGTTGATGAACATTTCCTCCGTTTGGCCTTCGCAGATGACATGCACTCGAATCATTTACGCGGCCTCCCGCCGAGTATGTTTTTCTCCCATAGCTCACCCACCGAATAGTCTTCCAGCCAGGCTTCGAACTGTTCCTCATCCAACCTCTTGAAAACTGTGGCACCTTGCTCGCGCTCGACAATGATCAGGTCGCTGATTGAAAACTCGTTCACCAGGGGGACGGACTGGGTCGAGACAATCACTTGCATTCTTTTCGAGGCCGATCGAAGCAGTGAGCCCAGCAAAGTAATGGCGTACGGATGCAGGCCCAGTTCCGGCTCATCGATGATGATGGTGGATGGCGGTTCCGGTTGTAGCAGTGCAGTGACCAGGCAAATGAAGCGGATCGAACCATCCGAAAGCTGGCTGGGCCAGAAGATGTAGTCACTGTCGTTCTGACGCCATTGCAAGTTGATCAGCTCTTCTTCCGTGCTCAGGCGAAGGGGCTTGAGCACGAAGTCGTCAAAAAACGGAATCGCCAATTGAATGGTCTTGCGAATCTGTTCGTAGACGTCCGGTGCTTCCAGCGTCAGGCGATAAAGGTAGGCCGCCAAGTTTGACGCGTCTGGGCGCAGGTAGTCGTTGATGTGGACGGGGCCACGGCGCTTGACGCTTGCGGTGTCGCTGGTGTCATGGAAGTGGAAGACTTTCCAGCTGGAAATCGATTCGTAGCAGTAAGCGACGACATCGTTTTTGTAAGAGGCGTAAGAGCGCTTGGAATTGAATGCTTCTTTAAGTTTCGCTTCTTGATGTCCCGAACCGAGAGGTATCCATTGCTCTCCGTACCGGGGACCGTCGAAGAAAAGTTGTTCATTCGAAAATACGAAGTCACCGTCCAGCGTTGGTTCTAGCTCAAACCGATAGCCATTCAGGCCAAACTGGACGAAAGATTCGATTTTCCGAGTTTCTTTCACGCCGAAACTGACAATACGATCCGCCGAGCCTTGTTGAATGGTCCAGGTTTTTAGGCGCTGCTCCATCATTTCGCCAAGCATACGGAAGTAGGAGACGAAGCTGCTCTTCCCGGCACCGTTGGCGCCCAGCAGGACGTTCAGGCTGCCAAGCTCCAGGCCGTCCAGATTCTTTATGGACTTGAAGCCTTTGATCGTCAGCCGGTCGATGGCGTTTTTTTTGCTCATTGATGCGAGATTCCTTTGGCGGCACTGTCTGTGAACCGCAGGCCGCTGTCATGGATAGCTTTCGAAGTTTGCCACTGATCTCAGTGGCTGGCTCGTTTCATCCTAACCCTAATCTTTTCCAGCTAATACCGGTGCTTGAACCAGGCCGTTCACTGGATATCTTTCAGGTAGCCGTTGAGCACCGCCAGCGGTTCTCCAAGCTCTTCCATTGTCCGGGCGGCGCGTACTTCCCGCGCCAGACGTTCCAGTTCTCGTCCCAACGCCGTATCCACGCCGCCAACAGCTCCCAAAGCCGAGTCTAGGCAGCGCTCTACCTTGCCTTGAACTCCCACCAAATCCCCCCGCCTTACCAACAACCCAAAAACCTCCCGATCACACCCACCCATCAACGGATCATCCCGCAAAATCGGACTATGCCCCTCCGTCTCGTAAGCCAGCTTCAGCGAGTAAAGAGCAACCGTTTCCAGCAGCAATTCCATGGGGTGAAATCCTTCGTGACTGGGTGAGGAGGGTGGGGTGGAGTTGGGTGGGTTGTGCATGTCTTGGTGATGGATGACCTGGAGTATCGGTGAGGGCAGTGACTTTTTTGTGAGGGCTTTGCGCTCAAGCGGGAGCGAGCTTCCTCGCTGCGGGTTTCTCCTTGCCCCGGGTTCATCGTTGCCAGGGGATTCCTTATCATCCGCAGGTTTGTGTTTGGGGCCGCTTTGCGGCCCAGCGGGGATGAATCCCCTCGCCACAAAAACGGGGCGGGGGAGGGCTTGGATCTGCTTCGAACACGGCCAAAACCACTTTCCTCCAGGCGAAAAAAAAGACCTTGAATTTCAAGGTCTTTCTTTAAGATGGTGCCCCGAGGGAGACTCGAACTCCCACTCCTTTCGAAAACGGATTTTGAATCCGCCGCGTCTACCAATTCCGCCATCAGGGCTCAATGGCGGCGAAGTATAGAGAGGTGACTACCGTTGGTCAATCACGTTTCATGGTCAATTTTTGATATTTCCGCTAGACTTTCCGGCCCTGCTAGACGAACCCCATCATGCGTGTTGCTGACTTTACTTTCGAACTCCCGGATTCGCTGATCGCTCGCCACCCGCTGGCCGAGCGTCGCGCCAGTCGACTGTTGACCCTGGACGGGGTCACCGGTGCCATGGCTCACCGTCAATTCACTGATTTGCTCGAGCATTTGCGCCCGGGCGATTTGATGGTGTTCAACAATACCCGGGTGATTCCGGCGCGGTTGTTTGGCCAGAAGGCCTCCGGCGGCAAGCTGGAGATTCTGGTGGAGCGGGTGCTGGACAGTCATCGCGTGCTGGCCCATGTGCGCTCCAGCAAGTCGCCCAAGCCGGGTTCGTCGATCTTGATCGACGGCGGTGGCGAGGCGGTGATGGTGGCGCGGCATGATGCGTTGTTCGAGCTGGCGTTTGCCGAAGAGGTGCTGCCGCTGCTCGACCGTGTCGGGCACATGCCGTTGCCTCCTTATATAGATCGCCCGGACGAAGGTTCGGACCGCGAGCGTTATCAGACCGTGTACGCCGAGCGCTTGGGGGCGGTGGCGGCGCCGACGGCGGGGCTGCATTTCGATCAGCCATTGCTGGAGGCGATTGCCGCCAAGGGCGTCGAGACCACGTTCGTAACGTTGCACGTCGGCGCCGGCACGTTCCAGCCGGTGCGTGTGGAGCGCATCGAAGACCATCACATGCACAGCGAATGGCTGGAAGTCAGCCAGGACGTGGTCGATGCCGTGGCGGCCTGTCGCGCCCGCGGTGGGCGGGTGGTGGCGGTGGGGACCACCAGCGTGCGGTCCCTGGAAAGCGCCGCTCGCGATGGCGTGCTCAAGCCGTTCAGCGGCGACACCGACATCTTTATCTACCCGGGCCGGCCGTTCCATGTGGTCGATGCCCTGGTCACCAACTTTCATTTGCCCGAGTCCACGCTGTTGATGCTGGTTTCGGCGTTCGCCGGTTATCCCGAAGCCATGGCCGCCTACAAGGCCGCCGTCGAGCATGGATACCGCTTTTTCAGCTACGGTGATGCGATGTTCATCACCCGTAACCCCGCGCCACGCGGGCCCGAGGAAACCGTATGAGTCGCACCTGTCGCATGTCCTTCGAGTTGCTGGCCACCGATGGCAAGGCGCGTCGTGGTCGCCTGACCTTCCCCCGCGGTACGGTGGAAACCCCGGCGTTCATGCCGGTGGGCACCTACGGCACGGTCAAGGGCATGCTGCCACGGGACATCGAGGCGATTGGCGCCGAGATCATCCTCGGCAATACCTTCCACCTGTGGCTGCGCCCGGGCATGGAAGTGATCAAGGCCCACGGCGACCTGCACGATTTCATGCAGTGGAAAGGCCCGATCCTGACCGACTCCGGCGGCTTCCAGGTGTTCAGCCTTGGTGCGATGCGCAAGATCAAGGAGGAGGGTGTGACCTTCGCCTCGCCGGTGGACGGTTCCAAGGTGTTCATGGGGCCGGAAGAGTCGATGCAGGTCCAGCGCGACCTGGGCTCGGACATCGTGATGATCTTCGACGAATGCACGCCGTACCCGGCCGATGAAGACGTGGCGCGGGTGTCCATGGAGCTGTCGTTGCGCTGGGCCCAGCGTTCCAAGAACGCCCACGGCGATAACACCGCGGCGCTGTTCGGCATCGTCCAGGGCGGCATGCACCAGGACCTGCGCATGCGCTCGCTCGAAGGCCTGGACAAGATCGGCTTCGACGGCCTGGCGATTGGCGGCCTGTCGGTGGGCGAACCCAAGCACGAAATGATCAAGGTGCTCGACTACCTGCCGGGCCAGATGCCCGCTGACAAACCTCGTTACCTTATGGGCGTTGGCAAACCGGAGGATCTGGTTGAGGGTGCGCGCCGCGGGGTGGACATGTTCGATTGCGTGATGCCAACCCGTAATGCCCGCAATGGGCATCTGTTCATCGACACGGGCGTGCTGAAGATCCGTAACGCGTTTCATCGCCATGATGATTCGCCGCTGGATCCGACGTGCGATTGCTACACCTGCCAGAACTTCTCCCGCGCTTATCTGCATCATTTGGACAAGTGCGGCGAAATGCTCGGCAGTATGCTCAATACCATCCACAATTTGCGCCATTATCAGGTGCTTATGGCTGGTTTGCGCGAGGCTATCCAACAGGGTACATTGGCCGCCTTTGTCGAGGCCTTCTATGCCAAGCGCGGGTTGCCTGTACCGCCCTTGGACTGAGTTTTCCGATCCTAAGATTCAATACTTGCAACTGGAGTGCTAAATGAGCTTTTTTATCTCTAACGCCATGGCTGATGCCGCTGCTCCCGCAGCCGCGCCTATGGGTGGCGGTTTCGAGTGGATTTTCCTGGTCGGCTTCCTGGTTATCTTCTACCTGATGATCTGGCGTCCACAGGCCAAGCGCGCCAAGGAGCAGAAGAACCTGCTCGGCAGCTTGCAGAAGGGCGACGAAGTGGTCACCACCGGCGGCATCGCTGGCAAGATCACCAAAGTGGCGGATGACTTCGTGGTACTGGAAGTGTCCGACACTGTTGAAATGAAGTTCCAGAAGGGCGCTATCGCGGCCACGCTGCCAAAAGGCACGCTGAAAGCGATCTAAGGTTTCAAACTTCTCTTCAATCGACGGGGCGCGCAAGGCGCCCCGCGTCATAAGCGGGCGGCGTGATGCTGAACAAATACCCTCTGTGGAAATATGTACTGATCCTGGCGGTGCTGGCGATCGGTCTGATTTATTCCGCTCCCAATCTCTACCCGGATGACCCGGCCATTCAGGTCAGTGGCGCAAGCACGGCCTTGCAGGTGACCCAGGCGGATCTGGATCGTGCGAGCGCGGCGCTCAAGACCTCCGGTATCGAGGTCAAGGCCTCGTCGGTTGCCGCTGGCGGCAAGGGCGGCCTGTTGCGCCTGGTCAAGGCTGAAGATCAACTGCCAGCCAAGGACGTGGTGCGCAAGGCGCTGGGCGACGATTACGTCGTAGCCTTGAACCTGGCCCAGACCACCCCGCAATGGCTGCGCAAGCTCGGCGCGCATCCGATGAAGCTGGGCCTGGACTTGTCCGGCGGTGTGCACTTCCTGCTGGAAGTGGACATGGACAAGGCCCTCGACGCGCGGATGAAAGTCTACGAAGGCGACGTCAAGAGCCTGCTGCGCAAGGAACGTGTGCGCTATCGCAGCCTGCCGGCCTTCAACGGTGCGATTCAGCTGGGCTTCAGCGATGAAGATACCCGCGAGCAGGCCCGTGCGCTGATCCGCAAGACCTTCAACGATTTCGACATTGTGCCGGCCGACCTCAATGGTCAGGCGGTGCTGCGTCTGGCGATGACCCCGGCCAAGCTGGCGGAAATCCGCGAATACTCCATCAAGCAGAACTTGACCACCGTGCGTAACCGGGTCAACGAGCTGGGCGTGGCCGAACCGATCGTGCAGCGCCAGGGCGCCAACCGCATCGTGGTCGAGCTGCCAGGCGTGCAGGACACCGCCGAAGCCAAGCGTATCCTCGGCAAGACCGCCAACCTGGAGTTCCGCCTCGGTGCCGAACCCGGCGCGTCCAAGGCCGCTTCCGAGAGCTTCGAGTTCCGCGAGGGCAACCGTCCGCCGGCGCAGATCGAGCGTGGCTTGATCATCACCGGTGACCAGGTGACCGACGCCAAGGCGAGCTTCGACGAGCACGGTCGTCCGCAGGTGAACATCCACCTCGACGGCCACGGCGGCGAGCTGATGAGCCGCGCCACGCGCAGCAACGTCGGGCGCAGCATGGCGGTGATCTTCATCGAGCAGAAGCCGATCACCACCTACACCAAGCAGGTGGTCGACGGCGTCGAGAAAGACGTCGCCGTGCAGGCGTTCAAGGAAGAGAAGAAGATCATCAGCCTGGCGACCATCCAGTCGCCGCTGGGCAGCCAGTTCCGCATCACCGGCCTGAACGGCCAGGGCGAAGCCTCCGAACTGGCCCTGCTGCTGCGTGCCGGTGGCCTGGCCGCGCCGATGTACTTCGCTGAAGAGCGCACCATCGGCCCGAGCCTGGGCGCCGACAACATCACCAAGGGTATCGACGCCTCGCTGTGGGGCATGCTGTTCGTGTCGCTGTTCATCATCGCCATCTACCGCTTCTTCGGCATCATCGCCACCGTCGCGCTGGCGGTGAACATGGTGATGCTGCTGGCCTTGATGTCGCTGCTGGGGGCTACGCTGACCCTGCCGGGCATCGCCGGTATCGTATTGACCATGGGCATGGCGGTGGACGCCAACGTGCTGATCTTCTCGCGGATACGTGAAGAGATCGCCGCGGGCATGTCGATCCAGCGGGCAATCAACGAAGGCTTCGGCCGGGCATTCACCGCGATTCTCGACGCCAACCTGACCACGTTGCTGGTCGGCGGGATTCTCTTCGCCATGGGCACCGGCCCGGTCAAGGGCTTCGCAGTGACCATGTCCCTCGGGATCTTTACCTCGATGTTCACGGCCATCATGGTGACCCGCGCAATGGTCAACCTGATCTTTGGCGGACGTGACTTCAAGAAGTTGTGGATTTAAGGGGCTGCCATGTTACGTACAATCAACTTCATGGGCGTTCGCAATGTTGCGTTCGGCATCACATTGTTCCTTACCGTGCTGGCGTTGTTCAGCTGGGCCACCAAGGGCCTGAACTACGGCCTGGACTTCACCGGCGGTACGCTCATCGAGCTGACCTACGAGCGTCCGGCCGACGTCACCAAGGTGCGTGAGCAACTGGCGAGCTCGGGCTACGGCGAAGCCATCGTGCAGAGCTTCGGTGCAACCACCGACCTGCTGGTGCGCATGCCGGGTGAAGACCCGCAGCTGGGCCACCAGGTGGCCGAGGCCTTGCAGAAGGCCGGCGGCGACAACCCTGCACAGGTCAAGCGCGTCGAGTTCGTCGGCCCGCAAGTGGGTGAAGAGCTGCGCGACCAGGGCGGCCTCGGCATGCTCATGGCGCTGGGCGGCATCCTGATCTACCTGGCCTTCCGCTTTCAGTGGAAGTTCGCGGTGGGCGCCATTGTCTCGCTGATCCACGACGTGATCGTGACCGTGGGCATCCTGTCGTTCTTCCAGATCACCTTCGACCTGACGGTGCTGGCGGCGGTGCTGGCGATCATCGGCTACTCGCTCAACGACACCATCGTGGTGTTCGACCGGGTGCGTGAGAACTTCCGCGTACTGCGCAGGGCGTCGCTGATCGAGAACATCAACATCTCGACCACCCAGACCCTGTTGCGGACCATGGCGACGTCGATCTCCACGCTGTTGGCGATCGCGGCGCTGCTGTTCTTCGGCGGCGACAACCTGTTCGGTTTCTCCATCGCGCTGTTCATCGGTGTGTTGGCGGGGACCTACTCGTCGATCTACATCGCCAACGTGGTGCTGATCTGGCTGAACCTGAACACCGAGGACCTGATTCCTCCTGCGGCCACCGAGACGGAAGTGGACGACCGCCCATAAGGCCTGTCTCCGTCCGTCACGACCTGGAAGGCGCGAGTTGAACTCGCGCCTTTTTTTATGCTCCAAGGCTGGGAGAAGCGCGGATTAATCCGCTTGTGATGGTCAGGAGGTTCAAGTGAACAAATCGATGCTGGTTGGTGCGGTATTGGGTGCTGTCGGTGTAACTGCCGGTGGTGCGGTCGCGACCTACAGCTTGGTAAAAAGTGGCCCTGAGTATGCGCAAGTACTGGCCGTGGAACCGGTCAAAACTCAAATCAAGACTCCGCGTGAAGTGTGCAAGGACGTCACCGTGACCCGGCAGAAGCCGGTCCAGGACCAACACCAGATCGCCGGCACCGTGATCGGCGCCCTGGCCGGTGGCCTGCTGGGCAACCAGGTCGGCGGCGGCACCGGCAAGAAAATCGCCACCGTGGCAGGTGCGGCGGGCGGCGGCTATGCCGGTAACAAGATTCAGGAAGGCATGCAGGAACGCGACACGTACACCACCACTCAGACTCGCTGCAACACGGTCAATGACATCAGCGACAAGGTGGTCGGCTACGACGTTCGCTACATGCTTGACGGCAAGGAAGGCAAGGTCCGCATGGACCGCGACCCGGGTAACCAGATCCCGGTGAGCAAGGACGGCCAACTGATCCTGGGCCAGAATCAACCGGCACAGTGATCTGAATGATCTGAGAAAGCACCCTTCGGGGTGCTTTTTTTAGGTTCGCATTTTATGCCCCCACCCAAATCTCCGGTGGGATGACTATGAGAATGATTGTGGGAATGGTGGTGGGAGCAAAGCTTGCTCGCGATGCAGTGGCACACCCAGCAGAGAAACCACCTGACCCACCGCTGTCGCGAGCAAGCTTTGCTCCCACAGTCTTTCTCCCGCAGTGGTTCGGGTGTGCTCAGAATCCGGGCATAAAAAAGCACCCCGAAGGGTGCTTTCTCTGTAGCCGGTTACTTAACGCTTCAACGAAGCCGGCAAGTGCGGCTGGATAGCTGTCAGCACAGCCTTGAAGCATTTGGTATTGCCGGCAACGATGTGGCCTTTTTCGAGGAAGTCGTGGCCGCCGGTGAAGTCGCTCACCAAGCCGCCGGCTTCCTGGATCAGCAGGGCGCCAGCCGCCATGTCCCACTCGGACAGGCCCGACTCCCAGAACGCATCGAAACGGCCCGCGGCCACATAGGCCAGGTCCAGGCTGGCGGCGCCGGCGCGGCGGATGCCGGCGGTCTGGCCGACCAGGGCGCGGAACATGCCCAGGTAGTTGTCCAGGTTGTCCATCTGGTCGTCACGGAACGGGAAGCCGGTACCCAGCAGGGCGCCGTCCAGGCTGGTGCGGCCGCTGACGCGCAGGCGACGACCGTTCAGCTGGGCGCCACGGCCACGGCTGGCGGTGAATTCTTCCTGGCGAACCGGGTCCAGCACGACAGCGTGTTCCAGGCGACCACGGTATTTGCAGGCGATGCTGACAGCGAAGTGAGGAATGCCGCGCAGAAAGTTGGTGGTGCCGTCCAGCGGATCGATGATCCACAGGTACTCTTCGCCTTCGATGCCGGTGCCGGCGTGCATGCCGGTCTCTTCACCCAGGATGGAGTGGTTCGGGTACGCCTTGCGCAGGGCGTCGACGATCTTCTGTTCGGCGGCGCGATCCACCTCGGACACGTAGTCCTTGGCGTCTTTTTCGTCGACCTTGATGGTATCCAGGCGCTCGATGGAGCGGAAGATCAGTTCACTGGCGCTGCGGGCGGCGCGCAGCGCGATATTCAGCATGGGCTGCATGGATGTGTCACCTAAGGTTGTTAAAGAAAGCCGCGCATTCTATCAGAAAGTTTTCCGAGGAGAAGGTTGGTGTTCGCTTTCATAGCTTAACGGTAGGTGCTTATGTAAGATTTGCTCCCTTTATCGTGTTCGAGAGCGCCTCCCTTGTTGCAGAACATTCGTGTCGTCCTGGTCAATACCAGCCATCCGGGTAACATCGGCGGAGCTGCGCGGGCCATGAAGAACATGGGCCTGTCGCGGCTGGTGCTGGTCGAGCCGCGCTTGTTTCCCCATCACGAAGCCGACGCGCGGGCGTCCGGCGCCGATGACATCCTGGCCGGTGCGCAAGTGGTCGCCAGCCTGGAAGACGCCCTGGTGGGGTGCAACCTGGTGCTCGGCACCAGCGCCCGCGACCGACGCATCCCCTGGCCGCTGCTCGACCCCCGCGAGTGCGGGACCAAAGTCATCGAGGAAGCCGCGCAGGGCAGCGAGATCGCCCTGGTGTTTGGCCGTGAAGACTCCGGCCTGACCAACGAAGAGCTGCAGCGATGTCACTTTCACGTGCATATTCCTTCCGACCCGACGTTCAGTTCCCTGAACCTCGCGGCGGCGGTGCAGGTGTTGGGTTATGAAGTGCGCATGGCCTGGCTGGCAGCCGAAGGCCAGCCAAGCAAGGTGGAAAAAACCGAGGTCACGTCGCCGCGCAGTGAAACACTGGCGACGATGGACGAGCTGGAACGTTACTTTGAACACCTGGAGCAGACCCTGGTGGACATCGAGTTCCTCGACCCGGACAAGCCAAGGCACTTGATGGCGCGCCTGCGTCGGTTGTACGGACGAAGCTCGGTCAGCCGGGCGGAGATGAATATATTGCGCGGCATCCTCACGGAAACCCAGAAAGCGGCCCGTGGCGAGCTGATTAAGCGGAAGAAATAAAATGTTCGAACGTTTGCGTGAAGATATCCAGAGCGTTTTCCATCGTGACCCGGCGGCGCGCAATGCCTTTGAAGTACTGACCTGCTACCCGGGGATGCACGCCATCTGGCTGCATCGCCTGTCCGGCGCCTTGTGGAACATGGGCTGGAAGTGGCTGGCGCGGCTGGTCTCGAATTTCGGGCGCTGGCTGACCGGGATCGAGATCCATCCGGGCGCCAAGGTCGGGCGGCGATTCTTCATCGACCACGGCATGGGCATCGTCATTGGTGAAACCGCCGAGATCGGTGATGACGTGACCCTCTATCAGGGCGTGACGCTCGGCGGCACCAGCTGGAACAAGGGCAAGCGCCACCCGACCCTGGAAGACGGCGTGGTGGTGGGCGCCGGCGCCAAGGTGCTCGGGCCGTTCACGGTGGGGGCGGGGGCGAAAGTCGGCTCCAACGCCGTGGTGACCAAGGCCGTGCCGCCGGGGGCGACCGTGGTCGGCATTCCGGGGCGGATCATCGTCAAGTCCGACGACGAGCAGGATGCCCGGCGCAAGGCCATGGCCGAGAAGATCGGCTTCGATGCCTACGGTGTCGGTGAAGACATGCCCGACCCGGTAGCGCGCGCCATCAACCAGTTGCTCGATCACCTGCAAGCCGTCGATGGGCGCCTGGAGGGGATGTGCGACGCCCTGAAGGACCTGGGCAGTAACTACTGCGCCAAGGACCTGCCTGAACTGCGCGAAGAAGACTTCGCGTGTGTGAAGGACAAGGATGAGACCCAGGCCAGCTGAACCGAGGCGCCTGCATCGCGGGCAAGCCTTGCTCCCACAAAAAACCTGGTTCTCACAAAAAAGCCTTGCTCCACAGGAACCTGTTTCACAGGAGCCCTGTGGGAGCAAAGCTTGCTCGCGATGAACGATAACGCGGTATGGCTGGCCGCAACGGACCAGCCTTTGCTATCATGCGCGCGCTCTTTCGCGGGTAAACCCGAGTAACCCACTAGGTCTTATACTTGACTTAAATACTCGGGAATTGCATACTCGCCCCCATTCCGAACTCCGTGGTAATTGTCCATGCGACTGACTACAAAAGGCCGATACGCCGTGACCGCGATGCTGGATCTGGCATTGCACGCGCAGCACGGGCCGGTGTCCCTGGCCGATATCTCCGAGCGCCAGGGCATTTCCCTGTCTTATCTTGAGCAGCTTTTCGCCAAGCTGCGCCGCAGCAACCTGGTCTCCAGCGTGCGCGGCCCCGGCGGCGGCTACCAGCTGTCCCGTGACATGCAAGGCATCCAGGTCGCCCAGGTGATCGATGCCGTGAACGAATCGGTCGATGCGACCAAGTGCCAGGGGCTGGGCGATTGCCATGGTGGCGATACTTGCCTGACCCATCACCTGTGGTGCGACTTGAGCCTGCAGATCCACGAGTTTCTGAGCGGTATCAGCTTGGCCGACCTTGTTACCCGCCGTGAGGTGCAAGAGGTCGCCCAGCGTCAGGACCAGCGCCGTTGCAATGGCAAGGCGCCGCACCTGGACAAGATTGAAGCGTCCGCCGTCGAATGACCGCCGCAGAGCACGCGGAACGCCAGCCAGCCTGATTTAGGAGAGAGTCCATGAAATTGCCGATTTACCTTGATTACTCTGCGACCACCCCGGTTGATCCGCGTGTCGCGCAAAAGATGAGTGAATGCCTGCTGGTCGACGGAAACTTCGGTAACCCGGCGTCCCGCTCCCACGTGTTCGGCTGGAAGGCCGAGGAATCGGTCGAGAACGCCCGTCGCCAGGTCGCCGACCTGGTCAACGCCGACCCGCGTGAAATCGTCTGGACCTCCGGTGCCACCGAGTCCGACAACCTGGCAATCAAGGGTGTCGCGCATTTCTACCACACCAAGGGCAAGCACCTGATCACCTCCAAGGTCGAGCACAAGGCTGTCCTGGACACCATGCGCCAACTGGAGCGTGAAGGCTTCGAAGTCACCTACATCGAGCCTGGCGAAGACGGTTTGATCACTCCGGCCATGGTTGAAGCCGCGCTGCGCGACGACACCATCCTGGTTTCGATCATGCACGTGAACAACGAGATCGGCACCATCAACGACATCGCCGCCATCGGCGAACTGACCCGCTCCAAGGGCGTGCTGTTCCATGTCGATGCGGCCCAGTCCACCGGCAAGGTCGAGATCGACCTGGCGAAGCTGAAGGTCGACCTGATGTCGTTCTCGGCCCACAAGACCTACGGCCCCAAAGGCATCGGCGCGCTGTACGTGAGCCGCAAGCCGCGTGTGCGCATCGAAGCGACCATGCACGGTGGCGGCCACGAGCGTGGCATGCGTTCCGGCACCCTGGCGACCCACCAGATCGTCGGCATGGGCGAAGCGTTCCGCGTCGCCAAGGAAGACATGGCCGCCGAGAATGTCCGCATCAAGGCCCTGAGCGATCGTTTCTTCAAGCAGGTCGAGCACCTCGAAGAACTCTACGTCAACGGCAGCATGACCGCCCGCGTCCCGCACAACCTGAACCTGAGCTTCAACTACGTTGAAGGCGAGTCGCTGATCATGGCGCTCAAGGACCTGGCCGTGTCGTCCGGTTCGGCCTGCACCTCGGCCTCGCTCGAGCCTTCTTACGTCCTGCGCGCCCTGGGCCGCAACGACGAACTGGCCCACAGCTCGATTCGCTTCACCTTCGGCCGCTTCACCACCGAAGAGGAAATCGATTACGCCGCGCAGAAAGTCTGCGAGGCCGTCACCAAGCTGCGCGCCTTGTCGCCGCTCTGGGACATGTACAAAGACGGCGTCGACATCTCGAAAATCGAGTGGGCTGCGCACTGAAGAAGTCGCCACCAGAGCGGCTCACTGATGAGGATTGAAGCAAATGGCATATAGCGAAAAGGTCATCGACCACTACGAGAACCCGCGCAACGTCGGCAAGATGGACGCGCAGGATCCTGATGTCGGCACCGGCATGGTCGGCGCCCCGGCGTGCGGCGACGTGATGCGCCTGCAGATCAAGGTCAACGAGCAAGGCATCATCGAAGACGCCAAGTTCAAGACCTATGGCTGCGGCTCGGCCATCGCCTCCAGCTCCCTCGCCACCGAGTGGATGAAGGGCAAGACCCTGGACGAAGCCGAAACCATCAAGAACACCCAGCTGGCCGAAGAACTGGCCCTGCCGCCAGTGAAGATCCACTGCTCGGTACTCGCCGAAGACGCCATCAAGGCCGCCGTTCGCGACTACAAGCAGAAGAAAGGCTTGATCTGATCCGCGCATTGGTAAGGAGTTTTCATGGCTATCCAGATGACAGAAGCGGCAGCTAAGCATGTGCAGCGTTCCCTCGCGGGACGTGGCAAGGGCGAGGGTATCCGCCTGGGTGTTCGCACCACGGGCTGCTCTGGCCTTGCCTACGTGCTCGAATTCGTCGACGAAGTGGGTGAAGACGACCAGGTGTTCGAGAGTCATGGTCAGAAAGTGATCATCGACCCCAAGAGCCTGACGTACCTGGACGGCACCGAGCTGGATTTCGTCAAGGAAGGGTTGAACGAAGGCTTCAAGTTCAACAACCCCAACGTGCGCGGTGAATGTGGCTGCGGCGAAAGCTTCAACATCTGAGGCGGCTCGTGGGAACTCCTTGTCATTTTGCCTTGTTCCAGATGCAGCCTGCGTTCCAGCTGGACCTCGATGAGCTGTCCGCGCGCTACCTGGAATTGGCCCGTGGTGTCCACCCGGATCGGTTTGCCGATGCCTCCGAAGCCGAGCAGCGCCGGGCGCTGGAGCAGTCTGCCAACCTCAATGAGGCCTACCAGACGCTCAAGCATCCGGCCAAGCGCGCGCGTTACCTGCTGGCCATCAGCGGCCACGAGTTGCCCCTGGAAGTCACGGTCCACGACCCCGAGTTTCTCCTCCAGCAGATGCAATGGCGCGAAGAGCTCGAAGACCTTCAGGACAGCGCCGACCTGGCCGGTGTCGCGGCCTTCAAGCGCCGCCTCAAAGACGCCCAGCACACCTTGAACGAAAGCTTCGCAGCCTGCTGGAACGATGCCGCGCAACGCGAACAGGCCGAACGCCTGATGCGGCGCATGCAGTTCCTCGACAAGCTCACCTACGAAGTGCGCCAGCTGGAAGAGCGCCTCGACGATTAACCCAGTGCCGCTCCGGTCGCACGCCTGATTACAGATAAGTCCTGATTACGATGGCCCTACTGCAGATCGCCGAACCCGGCCAAAGTCCACAACCCCACCAGCGTCGCCTGGCAGTGGGAATCGACTTGGGTACTACCAATTCCCTGGTCGCTGCCTTGCGCAGCGGTCTTTCCGAACCGCTGGCGGACGAGCAGGGGCAGGTGATCCTGCCGTCCGCCGTCCGCTACCACGCCGACCGTGTCGAAGTGGGCGAATCGGCCAAGCTGGCCGCCGCGACCGATCCGCTGAACACCATCGTGTCGGTCAAGCGCCTGATGGGGCGTGGCCTGGCCGACGTCAAGCAATTGGGCGACCAACTGCCGTACCGCTTTGTCGGTGGCGAATCCCACATGCCGTTCATCGACACCGTGCAGGGCCCGAAAAGCCCCGTGCAGGTGTCGGCCGACATCCTCAAGGTGTTGCGCCAGCGGGCCGAAGCCGCATTGGGTGGCGAACTGGTGGGCGCGGTCATCACCGTCCCGGCCTATTTCGACGATGCCCAGCGCCAGGCTACCAAGGACGCGGCCAAGCTGGCCGGCCTCAACGTGCTGCGCCTGCTCAACGAGCCGACCGCCGCGGCGGTGGCCTACGGCCTCGACCAGCACGCCGAAGGCCTTGTCGCGATCTACGACCTGGGCGGCGGTACGTTCGATATCTCCATCCTGCGACTGACCGGCGGTGTCTTCGAAGTCCTGGCCACCGGCGGTGACAGCGCCCTGGGCGGTGACGACTTCGACCACGCCATCGCTGGCTGGATCATCGAGCAGGCGGGCCTGTCCGCCGACCTGGATCCGGGCGCGCAACGCCATCTGCTGCAAACCGCCTGCGCCGCCAAGGAAGCCCTGACCGACGCCGACAGCGTCGAAGTGCGCTACGAAGGCTGGAGCGCCGTGCTGAGCCGCGAGGCCTTCGATGCCCTGATCGAGCCGATGGTCGCCCGCAGCCTCAAGGCCTGCCGCCGCGCCGTGCGTGACTCGGGTGTCGAACTCGAAGACGTCAAGGCCGTGGTCATGGTCGGTGGCTCGACCCGCGTGCCTCGGGTTCGCGAAGCCGTGGCCGAGGCCTTTGGCCGCCAGCCGCTGACCGAAATCGACCCGGACCAGGTGGTCGCCATCGGCGCCGCGATCCAGGCCGATACCCTGGCCGGCAACAAGCGTGACGGCGGCGAGTTGTTGCTGCTCGATGTGATTCCATTGTCCCTGGGCCTGGAAACCATGGGCGGCCTGATGGAGAAGGTGATCCCACGCAACACCACCATCCCCGTCGCCCGCGCCCAGGACTTCACCACCTATAAAGACGGCCAGTCGGCCATGATGGTCCACGTGCTGCAAGGTGAGCGCGAGCTGATCAGCGACTGTCGTTCCCTGGCGCGCTTCGAATTGCGTGGCATCCCGCCGATGGTGGCCGGTGCCGCGAAGATCCGCGTGACTTTCCAGGTCGATGCCGACGGCTTGCTCAATGTCACCGCCCGCGAGCTGGGTTCGGGTGTCGAGGCGAGCATCCAGGTCAAGCCGTCCTACGGCCTGACCGACGGCGAGATCGCGCGGATGCTCAAGGACTCGTTCCAGTACGCCGGCGACGACAAGGTGGCCCGCGTGCTGCGCGAGCAGCAAGTCGATGCCCAGCGCCTGATCGAAGCGGTGCAGGGCGCCCTGGAAGCCGATGGCGATCGCTTGCTCGATGCCGAAGAGCGCATGGTCATCGAGTTGCAGATGCAGGAACTGTCCGAATTGATCAAGGGCACCGATGGCCATGCCATCGAGCAGCAGACCAAGCGTCTGTCGAGCGTCACCGATGCCTTTGCTGCCCGCCGCCTGGACTCGACGGTCAAAGCCGCCCTGGCGGGGCGCAACCTGAATGAAATCGAGGAATAACTGATGCCGCAGATCATTTTTCTGCCACACGCCGAGCATTGCCCGGACGGTATGGTGGTCCAGGCCGAAACCGGCAAGTCGCTGCTGGAAGTGGCCCACGACAACCACATCGAGATCGAAAGCGCCTGCGGCGGCGTTTGTGCCTGCACCACGTGCCATTGCATCATTCGCGAAGGGTTCGACTCGCTGAACGAAGCCGACGAACTCGAAGAGGACTACCTGGACCGCGCCTGGGGCCTGGAGCCGACATCGCGCCTGACGTGCCAGGCCAAGGTCGGCACCGAGGACCTGGTGGTCGAGATTCCGAAATATTCGCTTAACCATGCGGCCGAAGCGCCGCACTGATGGTGATACTGTCATGAGCTATGGTTGGACTGATGTACTACGCATCGCAGAAGAACTGGCCGAAGCCAAGCCGGACGTGGATCCGAACGCTGTGAATTTTGTCGATTTGCAGCGCTGGATCATGGAACTACCCGGTTTCGACAATACCTCTGGCCGTTGTGGCGAGAAGGTCCTGGAGGCTGTCCAACAGCTCTGGATCGAAGAAATCGACTGATCGACCTGGCAGGTTAGGCAATACCCCTGAACCCGCGTATAATTCGCGGGTTTAATTTTTCGCAAATTACCGTTTCTGGAGTTACACCATGGCTGTTCAACGTACTTTCTCCATCATCAAGCCTGACGCCGTTGCTAAAAACGTGATCGGCAAGATCGTTACCCGCTTCGAAGACGCTGGCCTGCGCGTTGTAGCTTCGAAAATGAAGCAACTGTCCAAGGCCGAGGCCGAAGGCTTCTACGCCGAGCACAGCGAGCGCGGTTTCTTCGGTGAACTGGTTGCCTTCATGACTTCCGGCCCGGTTGTCGTTCAGGTGCTGGAAGGCGAAAACGCCATCGCTCGCAACCGTGAGCTGATGGGCGCTACCAACCCTAAGGAAGCCGCTGCCGGCACCATCCGTGCTGACTTCGCCGAATCCATCGACGCCAACGCCGTCCACGGTTCGGACTCCGAAGCCGCCGCTGCTCGCGAAATCGCTTACTTTTTCTCCGCTACTGAAGTAACCACTCGCTAAGCCCAGGCTTTTGAGTGAAGGTGAATCCATGACTACATCGAACGGCAAAACCAACCTGCTGGGCCTGACCCAGCCGGAAATGGAGAAATTTTTCGACTCGATCGGGGAGAAGCGTTTCCGTGCCGGCCAGGTGATGAAATGGATTCACCACTTTGGCGTCGACGATTTCGACGCCATGACGAATGTCGGCAAGGCCTTGCGCGAAAAGCTCAAGGCGGTTGCCGAGATTCGCGGCCCCGAAGTGGTCAGCCAGGACATCTCCAGCGACGGCACCCGCAAGTGGGTGGTGCGCGTGGCGTCCGGCAGCTGCGTCGAGACCGTCTACATTCCCCAGGGCAAGCGCGGCACCTTGTGCGTTTCGTCCCAGGCAGGCTGTGCCCTGGATTGCAGTTTCTGCTCCACCGGCAAGCAAGGCTTCAACAGCAACCTCACCGCCGCCGAAGTGATCGGCCAGGTGTGGATTGCCAACAAATCCTTTGGCAGCGTCCCGGCGACCGTCGACCGTGCCATCACCAACGTGGTGATGATGGGCATGGGTGAGCCGCTGCTGAACTTCGACAACGTCGTTTCCGCCATGCACCTTATGATGGACGACCTGGGCTACGGCATCTCCAAGCGCCGGGTGACCCTGTCCACCTCCGGCGTGGTGCCAATGATCGATGAGCTGGCCAAGCACATCGACGTCTCCCTGGCGTTGTCGCTGCACGCACCCAATGACGCATTGCGTAACCAATTGGTGCCGATCAACAAGAAGTATCCGCTTAAGATGCTGCTCGAGTCGTGCCAGCGCTACATGTCGTCCCTGGGCGAAAAGCGCGTGCTGACCATCGAGTACACCCTGCTCAAGGATGTGAACGACAAAGTCGAGCATGCGGTCGAGATGATCGAACTGCTCAAGAACATCCCGTGCAAGATCAACCTGATCCCGTTCAACCCGTTCCCGCATTCCGGCTACGAGCGTCCTAGCAACAATGCGATCCGGCGCTTCCAGGATCAGCTTCACCACGCTGGCTTCAACGTCACCGTGCGCACCACCCGCGGCGAAGACATCGATGCCGCGTGTGGTCAATTGGTAGGACAGGTGCTGGATCGCACCCGTCGCAGCGAACGCTACATCGCCGTGCGCGAGTTGAACGCCTCCGACGATGTGGCGCAGAACGCTGCGAACAGTCACTAAGAGAGGAACTCTATGTCCCTGCGCTTCGCGCTCATCCTGCTGTTGGCCGGGCTGTGTTCCGGTTGTGTCCTGTCGGGCGACTACAACCCGATGAAGACCAGCAAGGGGCGCGATGAGGCGCGGGCGGCCTATGTGCAATTGGGCATCGGCTACCTGCAGCAGGGCATGACCGAACGGGCCAAGGTCCCGCTCAAGAAAGCCCTGGACCTGGACGACAGCGACGCCGACGCCAATGCGGCCCTGGCACTGGTGTTCCAGGCCGAACTGGAGCCGGAGCTGGCCGACCAGCATTTTCGCAAGGCTCTGTCGGCGCGGCCCCAGGATGCCCGGATCCTGAACAACTACGGCGGTTTCCTCTACGAACAGAAACGCTACAAGGAAGCCTATGAGCGCTTCGAGCAGGCCGCCGCCGACACCCTTTACCCGGAACGTTCGCGGGTATTCGAGAACCTCGGCATGACGGCCGCGCAATTGGGCCAGCGCGACCTGGCCCGCCAGCAACTGGAAAAGGCCCTGCGCCTCAACCGCCAGCAACCGCGAGCCTTGCTGGAAATGGCTGAGTTGTCCTACGAAGACAGGCATTATGTGCCGGCGCGTGACTACTACGAGCGTTTTAGCCTGCTCAGCGAGCAAAATGCACGTAGTCTATTGCTCGGTGTTCGGCTGGCACATGTGTTTGACGATCGCGACAAGGCTGCAAGTTATGGCCTGCAACTCAAAAGACTCTATCCCGGTACGCCGGAATATCAGCAATACCTGTCGGAGCAATGATGAAAGCGGCGCATCCCGAAGTTGTAGCAGCGACTCGCGTAAATCCCGGTGAGACCCTGCGTCAAGCCCGCGAAAGCAATGGTTGGTCGCTGGCCGAAGTGGCCCACAAGCTCAATCTCACCGTGACTTCCCTGAGCAACCTGGAAGCGGGCGCGTTCGACAAGCTGCCCGGGCACACCTTCGCCCGTGGCTATATCCGCGCCTATGCCAAGTTGCTCGGCATGGACCAGACCGTCCTGGTCCAGCAATTCGATCAATACACCGGTTCCGACGCCCAGGGCAGCAACGTGCACAGCCTGGGCCGCATCGAAGAGCCGGTTCGCGTTTCCCACACGATCCTGCGAATCGTCAGCCTGTTGTTGCTGATCGCGGTGATCGGCGGCGGTTTCGTCTGGTGGCAGGACCAGACGTCGTTGCGCAATAAAGAACCGGTGGCCATGAACCCGGAGCACGTCGAGGTCGAAGGTGCCGACGGCACGACCCAGATCCATCCGCTGGACGAGCCGGAAGACCAGGCCGTCGTGGAAGGCCAGGCCGAAGGCGAAACCAACCTGGCGCTGCCCCAGGCCCAGGACAGTGTCGACGCCGAAGCGGGTGCCGAGCCAGCGGCCCCGACCACCACCGCACCGGTTGCTCCGGCGCCCGCCACGCCTGCGCCGGCAGCGCCCATCGCGGCCGCACCGGCTGCGCCGGCCACGCCTGCGCCAACC
>NZ_JAUQOP010000013.1 GCF_030580855.1 Pseudomonas citrullilanati
GAGAGGCGCTTTGGCCTGGCTCATGCTTGTTGTTCGAGGGCGGAAACTCAGTCAACTGTTCGAGCTTTGAGCCAAAGCGGGAAGAGTGGACAGCAGCTTGGCTCCCACACGTGCTTAGGGCACCGCGACCCGTCAGCTTGCTGTCCACCCCTCTCACCTTTGACTTTATCCTGTCTTAAGACACAAGCGAGCCTGCTCGCGAAAGCGGTAGGGCAGCTTGTATTGATGTTGGATGTGCCGACGCCTTCGCGGGCAGGCCCGCTCCCACAGGGGATTTGTGCTGGGCCGCAGGTGTGTGGGCACCGAGATCCAATGTGGGAGCGAGCCTGCTCGCGATAGCGGTGGGGCAGCTTGTATTGATGTTGGATGTGCTAACGCCATCGCGAGCAGGCTCGCACAGCATCAGTGGCCCTAACGGCGTGTTCCCTGAAATGCAAAAAAGCCCCGTCACGACGGACGAGGCTTTTTACTTGCAGCTTGCGGCTTGTAGCTTGCAACTGCCCTTAGAACATCACACCCTGGCTGCGCAGGTAGTCGTCATAAGTGCCGCTGAAGTCGACCACGCCGTCCGCGCTCAGCTCGATGATGCGGGTGGCCAGGGACGAGACGAATTCCCGGTCGTGGCTGACGAAGATCAGCGTGCCCGGGTAGTTTTCCAGTGCCAGGTTCAAGGCTTCGATGGATTCCATGTCCAGGTGGTTGGTCGGTTCGTCCATCACCAGTACGTTGGGTTTTTGCAGGATCAGCTTGCCGAACAGCATGCGGCCCTGCTCGCCACCGGAGATGACCTTGACCGACTTGAGGATCTCGTCGTTGGAGAACAGCATGCGGCCCAGGGTGCCCCGGATCATCTGCTCGCCCTGGGTCCATTGGCCCATCCAGTCGAACAGGCTGACATCCTCGGCGAAATCATGGGCATGGTCCTGGGCGTAGTAGCCCAGCTCCGCGCTTTCGGTCCATTTCACGGAACCGGCGTCCGGTGCCAACTCGCCCATCAGGGTGCGCAGCAGGGTGGTCTTGCCGATGCCGTTGGGGCCGATGATCGCCACGCGTTCGCCGGCTTCGACGGTGAAGCTGAAGTTCTTGAACAGGGTCTTGCCGTCGAAGCCCTTGGACATGCGCTCGATGGTCACGGCCTGGCGGTGCAGCTTCTTGGTCTGTTCGAAGCGGATGAACGGGCTCACGCGGCTCGATGGCTTGACCTCGGCGAGCTGGATCTTGTCGATCTGCTTGGCGCGGGAGGTGGCCTGCTTGGCTTTCGAGGCGTTGGCCGAGAAGCGGCTGACGAAGGTCTGCAGCTCGGCGATCTGGGCTTTCTTCTTGGCGTTGTCCGACAGTAACTGCTCGCGGGATTGGGTCGCCGCGATCATGTATTCATCGTAGTTGCCTGGGAACAGGCGCAGCTCGCCGTAGTCCAGGTCGGCCATGTGGGTACAGACGCTGTTCAGGAAGTGCCGGTCGTGGGAAATGATGATCATGGTGCTGTTACGCGCCGTGAGGATGTTTTCCAGCCAGCGAATGGTGTTGATGTCCAGGTGGTTGGTCGGTTCGTCGAGCAACAGCACTTCCGGATCGGAGAACAGTGCCTGGGCGAGCAACACCCGCAGCTTCCAGCCCGGCGCGACCTCGGTCATCGGGCCGAAGTGTTGTTCCAGTGGAATACCCAGGCCCAGCAACAGCTCGCCGGCACGGGATTCGGCGGTGTAGCCGTCCATTTCGGCGAACTCGGTTTCCAGCTCGGCCACGGCCATGCCGTCTTCTTCGGTCATTTCCGGCAACGAATAGATGCGATCGCGCTCGGCCTTGACCTTCCACAGCTCTTCGTGACCCATGATCACGGTATCGATCACGGTGAATTGTTCGTAGGCGAACTGGTCCTGGCGCAGTTTACCCAGGCGTACATTCGGTTCGAGCATGACCTGGCCACCGGACGGCTCGAGGTCGCCGCCGAGGATCTTCATGAAGGTCGACTTGCCGCAACCGTTGGCGCCGATCAGGCCGTAGCGGTTGCCCGCGCCGAATTTGACAGAGACGTTTTCGAACAGCGGCTTGGCGCCAAACTGCATCGTGATGTTAGCTGTGGAGATCAATTACTTTACCTATCAAGGGGTTGCGAGCCGCGCTTATGAAGCTTGGGCCATTCCTGGGGCAATTCAGGAGCTTTTCCGTTTCTCCCCAGTCACCACTGGAATCAAGCCAACGGGCATAAGTGGAGCGCAGCATCCGGACGCTGTGTCCAGGCTGTTGGGCAATAAAGGCGGGGTTCATGCCAGACGTTGAGCACATTGTCGCATAAGTATGACAACAGTTGCACGATGGCGATGGCGGCCACCCAAACGACGCAGGGCGGTGCATTCCAGCGCCCCCGGCGTGGCGGAACAGGGGGCCGGTGCTGAGCGCCTGCCCCGAGCCGCCGGCGTGTTTACTCTACGGAGCAGATCCAGCGGTGGTTGCGGCGATAGGGCGCGCGAATGAAGTGAACATCCGACACCAGATTCAAGCCTCGCTCCTGGAGGGCTTCGGTCAGTTGCACGAGTGTCTCTGCCTGGATAGTCATTACGGTTACCTCGTCAGAATCGTGTGTTCATAATTCTTGACCGAGCGATCAGGCCGCTAATTCATTTTTTCTACCGTCTTGATTCGAAGGTGCATGTCTGGAGCGGCGGATCGGCGAGGGGCACAACGTGCCTGCGCAGACAGGGAAGGTGGCGCGGAAACTTTACAAGACCTGTACGTGAATTATATTTTTGTAGAGGTTTTGTACAGGTAGCAATCCATGACTCCTCTCGAAAAACTCATTTTCTGGCACCAGAACTGGTCTCTGCAAAATCAGACAGTAACCTGTAAAGGCTGCGGCGCGACGCAGGCGGAAGCCGATCGAGACACTGCTTTTGTCCACGCCCAGACTTGCAGGAGTGCGAGACTCAACGGCCAACCCTGGCAGGCGCTGGATGAAGTCAGGGACGCGTACTGGGTTCCTCCGGCCGAATCGGTCTCGTCCGTTGAATAGCAGGCACGGGGCGTTCGGGCGAGAAGCGGTCATTTCCATGCACAGTTTTTCACAACTGAAGGATAACTTTGGTTACAAACTCTGGCTAAAATGCCATCTCACCCGATGCTTCCTCCCATACCGCCAGGCTGGGCGGGGAAAGCTGCCTGTTCACTCTTGTTGTGTGACGGATTTTTGTGAAACTCATTCTCGCTGCGATCTACCTCCTGTCCATCGGCTACGTGCACCTGCGGGGGCGCGTACGGCATAAGATCGGACGGCAGTTGAGCGACCACTCATCGTTTCTCGCGCCCATCAACTGCTTGCTGTACCTGTGTTCGAAATTCCCCAACCGGCCGTACCTCAACCCCGCGGATTTTCCGGACCTGAGCCCGCTGCAAGTCCATTGGCAGGAGATCCGTGCCGAAGGGCTGAACCTCTTGCAGGCCGGGGAGATCAAGCGTTCCAATCAGTACGATGACGTTGGCTTTAACTCGTTCTTCAAGACGGGTTGGAAGCGCTTCTACCTGAAGTGGTATGGCGACAGTCACCCTTCGGCCATGAAGTTGTGCCCGCGCACCACCGAACTGGTGCAAGGCATCGGCTCGATCAAGGCGGCGATGTTCGCCGAATTGCCGCCGGGATCGAAGCTGGTTCGCCACCGTGACCCGTATGCCGGGTCGTATCGCTACCACCTGGGCCTGGAGACGCCGAACGAGGCCGGTTGCTACATCAATGTCGACGGCGAGCCGTACCATTGGCGTGACGGCGAGGCGGTGGTGTTCGACGAGACATTCATTCATTACGCCGAGAACACCACGCCCCATAACCGCATCATTTTGTTCTGCGACGTGGAGCGGCCGATGAAATTTCGCTGGGCCACGGCTTTCAACCGCTGGTTCAGCCGCACCGTGATGGCCGCCGCCGGCGCCCCCAACGACGCCGGGGACAAGACCGGCGGCTTGAACCGGGCGTTTTCCAGGTTGTACAAGATCCGGCTGCAAGGCAAGGCGCTGAAGAAGCGCAATCGCAAGCTGTATTACTTGCAGAAGTGGGCGTTCTTCGGCGGGCTGCTGGCGATCTTCGTCTGGATCTGAAATCTCGCCAGGGCCCTGCGATCATTCCATGGGTTTTGGCGCCCCCAGTTGCTCCCACATCCTGGCACTGATCCGTTGGCGATGGGCGTAGCCTTCCCATGGATCGGCTCCCAGGCCCCGGGCCCGTTCCAGTGCGGTGTTGATGTCCCACTGCTGGGCATTGCGCAGGCTGTCCAGCTCGGCCCGGGCGATCGGCACCGAAACCGGCAGCCCCGGTCGCGCCCGTACCGAGTAGGCGCTCACCGTGCTGGCGCCGCGGGCATTGCGCAGGTAATCGACGAAGACTTTGCCGACGCGGTTTTTCGGGCCCATGGTGGCGGTGATCTTTTGCGGCATCTCGCGCGCCAGGAACTGGGAGATGGCCTTGGCGAAGGCCTTGGTGGCGTCCCAGCCTTCACTGCGCGCCAGCGGCACGATGACGTGCATGCCCTTGCCACCGCTGGTCTTCAGGAACCCTTGCAAGCCCAGCTCATCGAGCACTGACAAAGTCATGCGAGTGGCTTCGAGCATGGCGTTCCAGGGCAGTGATGGATCGGGGTCCAGGTCCAGCACAAACAGGTCCGGCGTTTCGATCCGCTCATGGGTGGCGGTCCAGGTGTGCAACTCCACCGTACCCATCTGTGCCGCGCTGACCAGCGACTGGACGCTGTCGATTTCCATCAGGGCAGCGTGGCCCGGGTCCAGCGATGGATCCAGTTGCTTGATGTGGGGAATCTCCAGGCGATCGGCGTGCTTCTGGAAGAACTGCTCTTCGCCAATTCCGTCCGGTGCCCGCAGCAACGCCACGGGCCGTAGTTTCAGGTGCGGCAGGATCCACGGGGCGATGTCGGCGTAGTATTGGGCCAGCTCGGCTTTCTGCACGCCACTGAGGCTGTCGATCACCCGGTCCGGGTGGGTGATGCTTACGCCGGCCACTTCCACTGCGCCTGGCTTGCGGCCTCGTCGTAGGGCCGGCGTCTGGTTCTTGATCGGCAATGGGTGCTCGCGGACGATCTTGCCCGCCGGCATGTCGGCCAGCCATTCGATGAAGGTCGGGCGGTGCACCAGGCCACTGCTGGTCCATTCGGTGAATTCGACTTCGCACACCCGCTCGGGCTCGACCCACTGCACGCCACGCGCCTGGACGCGGTTGACCGGCTGGGCCAATGGCGAGGCTTGGCGCTCACGGGCGGACAATGTCGCCTGCAGCGTTTCTTTCTGCGCTTGCGTGAATCCGGTGCTCACTCGCCCGGCATACACCAGGCCGCTGCCTTCATTGACTGCAAGCAGCAGCGCGCCGAAGCCGCTGCTTGGATTTTGCGGGCGGGTGAAGCCGACGATCACAAAAGCTTGGCGCAACCGACATTTCAGGTTCACCCAATCGCTGCTGCGCCGCGACACATAAGGGCTGCCCACGCGCTTGCCGACCACCCGGTCCAGGGACAGGGCGCTGGCGCTTTCGAGTATTTCGTCCTTGCTGGCGGAAAAGGCCTCGGAGAACCGCAGGCGCTTGCCGGCATGGCCGCGCAACACCTGTTTCAACGCTGCGCGCCGTTCCTCCACGGGCGTTTGCCGCAGGTCCTCGCCATTGAGAAATGGCGCGTCGAACAGCACGTACACCATGTCCACGGTACGGCCGATTTCGAGCGCGTCGCGCAGGGCAGCGAGGTCCGACTGGCCGTTGTCGTCCAGCAGGATCAAGTCACCGTCCAGCCAACTGTCCCCCAGGTTCAGCTCGGCCAGGGCGTCGGCGTGCAATTTGAGCCGCGCGGTCCAGTCTTCATGGTTGCCGCTGAGCAGGCGGATGTCGCCGTTCTCGATACGGGCCATCAACCGATAGCCGTCGAATTTGACTTCATAGCGCCATTCACCCGTGGGTGGCTGTTCCACCGCGGTCGCCAATTGCGGCAACAGCCGTTCGGGCAGTGGATCCTTGTGCCCTGGATGAGGGCGGTTGCGGTGGGTCTTTTCGTCCCGATTGGCATCGGACGCACGGGCAGATTCGCGCTCGGCCTTGGCCATGACAGATTCCCTTGTATAGCTGGCGGCCGGGGGTTAGCCCCGGGAGGCCTTGGTGGCTTTTTTCGCGGGGGCGGACTTGCTGGTCTTCGCGGGTTTCGCGGGGGTTTTCGCCGGTTTGTCCGGCGCCTTGCCCTTGCCGCCCAAGCTGCGCTTGAGCAGTTCGGTCAGGTCGATGACGTCGGCAGTCTTGCGCTGTTCTTCGCCAGGGTCTGTTTCCACCGCTTCGAGCCGGCCCTCGTTGGCCTTTTTCTCCACCAGTTCCATGATCTTGTCCTGGAAGCTGTCGCGATAGTCTTCCGGTGTCCAGTCGGCGCTCATGTCCTCTACCAGGCGCTTGGCCATGTCCAGTTCACCCTTGACCAGGTGGGGCTTGGTGACCTCGTCGCCGAGTTCGAGGATGTCCAGGCCGCGGACCTCCGCCGGCCAGCGCAGCATCACCAGCACCAATGCCGACTCCAGCGGCATCAGCGCCGCCAGATGTTGCCGCGTGTGCAACACCACGTGGGCCAGGGCCACCTTGTTGGTTTTGACCAGGGTTTCGCGCAACAGCGCATAGACTTTGCCGCCGCGCTTGTCCGGTGCCAGGAAATACGGGGTGTCGATGTTTTGCAGTGGGATCTTCTCGCTGTCGACGAAGGAAAAGATGTCGATGGTCTGGGTGGACTTGGGGTGCGCGGAGCGGATTTCTTCTTCGTCGAGCAGGACATACTGGCCTTTCTGGTACTGGACGCCCTTGACGATGTCTTCCTTGGTCACTTCCTTGCCCGTGACCTTGTTGACCCGCTTATAGCCCACCGGGTCCATGCTGCGCTTGTCCAGCCAATCGAAATCGACGCCCTGGGACGAGGTCGCCGACACCAATGCGACGGGGATGTGGACCAGTCCGAAACTGATTGCGCCTTTCCAGATTGCCCTGGCCATGATGGTGATTGTCCTTGTCGGTGAATGTCTCTCTGGTGACCGTCGGGTCTTTGGAAAAGTTTCCACCGGGCGCTGGCTGGCGCGCCCCCCCTGGCCGCCACAAGCGCCGTCTTGGAGATGCCTGGTTACATCTTCGCGGGGATATTTCGCTTAACAACGGCGAACCTGCGGCGTAGCGTGCTTTCGATATGCCTGACTCCAGGAGGTGCTTGAAATGAACCGACTGACGCTCGTCTGCATGGCGCTACTCATGGTTCCGTTGGTCCAGGCTGCGGCGCCGCAACCAGGCCCTGTGCGGTTCATGGCCCAGAACCTGCCGGGCAACAATAATCCCTACAACAGCCCGACGCGGCGAGCCAACCCCAACAGCCAGCAGGGCACCCGGCTGAATGTGCCGGCGCTGCAAAACAATCCCACGGTGCCGGTTCCACGGCCGCCCACCCTGGACAATGGCGGGATCGGCAACGGCTACCCACGCTCCGGCCAGCCCACAAGGTCGCCACGGCCCACGATCGAATCCCCGACACCTCCCAGAGGGACATCCGACAGCCATCGCTAGGCATCGCGCCTGGCTGACTTTTCCACTACAGAAGGACGTGTGCATGTTGCCTAAAACACTCCTGGCGGCCTTTTGCGCCAGCGCGGTTCTCACGCTCGTCACGCCGGTTTCAGCCGCGCAAACCCAACAATTCAAGAGCGAGGAGGGCACCCTGGAGGTGACCACCGTGGCCAAGGGGCTGGAGCATCCTTGGTCCGTCGCATTCTTGCCGGGCCAGCAGGGCATGCTGGTTACGGAGCGAATCGGCAATCTGCGGATGGTAAGCCCCGATGGCCGGTTATCCGCGCCATTGAGTGGCGTACCGCAGGTGTGGGCCCAGGGGCAGGGCGGCCTGCTCGACGTCGTGCTTTCGCCGGACTTCCGCCAGGACCGCACCGTCTACCTCTCCTATGCCGAGGCCGGGGCCGATGGCAAGGCGGGTACGGCGGTGGGGCGGGGACAGTTGTCCGAAGACCACCAGCGGCTGGAAAATTTCAACGTGATCTTCCGCCAGCAACCCAAGCTGTCGACGGGCAATCATTTTGGATCGCGGCTGGTATTCGACCGGGACGGCTATCTGTTCATTACCTTGGGGGAAAACAATGACCGGCCTACCGCCCAGGACCTGGACAAGTTGCAAGGCAAGATCGTGCGGATCTATCCGGACGGCAAGGTGCCGGATGACAATCCGTTCGTCGGGCAGAAGAATGTCCGCCCCGAGATCTGGTCCTACGGCATGCGCAACCCCCAAGGCGCAGCCCTGAACCCATGGAACGGTACGCTCTGGGAGAACGAGCATGGGCCCAAGGGTGGCGATGAGCTGAATGTCATCGAGCGTGGCCAGAACTACGGTTGGCCGCTGGCGACCCATGGCATCAACTACTCGGGCGCCCCGATTCCCGAAGCCCAGGGCAAGACCGTCGAAGGCACCGTGGGCCCGCAGCATGTCTGGCAGGTGTCACCGGGGCTCAGCGGCATGGCGTTCTATGACAACGACCGTTTCAAGGCCTGGCAGCGTAACGTGTTCATTGGCGCGCTGGCGTCCAAGGAACTGATCCGCCTGGAATTCGAGGGCGACAAGGTGGTTCACGAGGAACGCCTGCTGGGTGAACTCGGCGAGCGAGTTCGCGACGTGCGCCAGGGGCCGGACGGCTACTTGTATGTGCTGACGGATGAGGACAGCGGTGCGCTGTATAAAGTCGGACTTAAAGATTGACTTGCCACCCGCGCCCGGCTAGTTTCCAGCCATGACTTCTACCTTATTGCGCAGCCAGCCAAGCATTATTATTACCGCCATTCCTATTTGGCGGGTTAGCTGACGGCTGCACCCAACCCGCCCTGGAGGCGGGTTTTTTCTTTCTGTCTCCCGGGTTCTGTCCAAACCAGGAGACCGCCATGACCGCCACCCCCGCCGAGCAATCCCTGCTGGAGCACTACGTCAAGAACATCCTCGCCGCGCCGGTGTACGAGCTGGCGGTGTGTACGCCGCTGCAAGCGGCCCCTGCGTTGTCCGAGGCCCTGGGAAACCAGATCCTGCTCAAGCGCGAAGACTTGCAACCGACGTTCTCCTTCAAGATCCGCGGGGCCTACAACAAGCTGGTGCAACTGACCCCGGAGCAGCGTGCCCGGGGCGTCATCACCGCATCGGCGGGCAATCATGCCCAGGGCGTGGCGTTGGCGGCCCGCAAGCTGGGAATTTCGGCCAGTATCGTCATGCCGCTCACGACGCCGGCGTTGAAGGTGCTCGGCGTGCGCAACCGGGGTGCCGAAGCGTTGTTGCACGGCGAGAGCTTTCCGTTCGCCCTGGCTCACGCGCTGGAACTGGCCCGACGGACGGGGCGGGAGTTCGTCTCACCGTTCGATGACCCCCAGGTGATTGCCGGCCAGGGCACCGTCGCCATGGAAATCCTGCGCCAGCACCCCGGCCGGCTGGATGCGATCTTCGTCCCGGTGGGCGGCGGCGGGCTGATCGCGGGGATCGCTGCCTACGTCAAGTACCTGCGACCGGAGGTGCGGATCATCGGTGTCGAGTCGACGCACTCGGCATGCCTTGAAGCGGCCCTGGTGGCCGGCGAACGGGTTACGTTGGCTGAAGTAGGCTCGTTCGCCGACGGCGTGGCAGTGGCGCAGATGGGCGCCCACGGCTTCGAGGTCTGCCGTTTCTGCGTCGATGAGGTGATCACCGTCGGCAATGACCCAGTGTGTGCGGCAATCAAGGACATCTACGACGATACCCGTGCCATCACCGAGCCGTCAGGTGCCCTGGCCGTGGCAGGCATCAAGCAATACGTGGCCCGCACCGGCGTTCAGGGCCAGACCTTCGTGGCGATCAATTCGGGTGCCAACATCAATTTCGACAGTTTGGGGCATGTGGCGGAACGCGCGGCGGTAGATACCGTTTGAATTTTTACGCTACGTCACATTTTTTTTGAACAAAGCGACGGATGCCCACTTGTGCCGGGGCAATTAGAGCTACTCTGGCTTCGACAGGATGAATGCAATTGCAGTTTGCATGAAGAAAACACCGTCTCCTTGCATTCTGCACGAACGGTGCGCCAGGCAATGCCGCTAAGTCATTGATTGTTATCAATCTCTGACATCGACATTACAGGCATATTTTTTGCGGGATGATTCAGGAGTCCGCTGGATGGACTCCGTGAATTGAAACGCAAAAAAACGAACGAACGGCTCGGCATTCGTAGTCCCAGTCCGCAGGGAAGAAACGGACGAAAATACCGCCGTCGTATACATAAGTTGGCCGCCTCAACAGGAGAGAGTCGCCATGTTTTTATCTGCCCTCGAAATGCGAAACATCATTGAAAGCAGCTTGCTGCCCAAGCGCTCCCAATGCAGCTTGTCACCCGACCTGACGATGACGGTCAAGATCTACGACGATCACGAGACCGATCGGGTGGCATTGGTCAAATCCGATATCGACGCCAAGAAGCTCACCGGTTGCCGGGCGATCAACGACCTGATTGCCGAATTGCGAACCGAGCTTGATCACGGCCACCACGTGGGCAGCCATGTTCATCAGCAACACCGAATGACCGGGCGCTAACGGCGGCCTTTTCCCGGTAAGCCTGACGCCTGGGTCCGGTCAATGCCCGAACCCGGCGTCCAGTTTTTTTCGGGGTTGAAGCACTCAACTCTTTTCAATTCAACTGGTGCCGATAGGGCAGGTCCGGCCCGGTCTTGCCGCACGTCAGGGCCGCAGCCCGCATGGCGAATGCGAGCATGGCGCTGACCTGTTCCCGGGTCAGGCGTTGCAGGCCATCGATCGAATCCAGCTGCTGTTCCGTCAGCCAGGCAATCAGCGCCGCCTGGAACGTGTCGCCCGCCCCGACGGTGTCCGCCATCTTCACCGGGCAGGCGGGCATGGACCATGAACCGTGCTGGCGGCTGAACACCGTAGCGCCTTGACCGCCACGGGTCAGGAAGACCAGTTGGCAGCGGTGCCGTAGCCAGCCTTCGATGATCACCTGGGGATCTTGCCCGGGATAGAGCAGGCCCAGGTCTTCGTCGCTGACCTTGATCAGGTCGGCGTATTCCACCAACGTCGCGATCCGTGAACGCCACAGTTCGATGTCCGGCTGCGGGTTGAGCCGCACGTTAGGGTCCAGGCTGATCAGGCGACGACCGCTTTCGCGCCGCACCAGGGCCAGGAGCGTATCGCCCACGGGCTGGACCACCAGGGAAAACGACCCCACGTGCAGGCCGCGTACCTCGGGCCCCAGCGTCGGCAGTGAGTCCAGCGGCAACTGGCGGTCGGCACAGCCCTCACCTCGGAAACTGTAATGGGGCGAACCATTGGCACCCAGGGCGACCATCGCCAGGGTCGTTGGCGCATCGACGTCCCGCAGGTAGTGGTCGCTGACGCCTTCATTGCGCAGTACCTGTTGCAGGCGTCGACCAAGGTAGTCGGTGGACAGGCCGGTAAACAGCGCGGAATCGATGCCCAGGCGACGCAGCCCCACGGCCACGTTGAACGGCGAGCCGCCGGCGATCGCCTTGAAGTTCACCTGCGAGGCGGGGGTTTGCGCCTCGGTCTCACTGAAAAAATCAAACAGTGCTTCACCACACACCAGATACATAGTTGCCCGCTCTCAAAGGGTTGCGACGTGTTGTCGGTAACGTTCATAGGCCTGCTGCGATGCCGCGACATGCGTGGCGACAGGCCGGGTTTCGCTGGCCGGGTCGAGCTTGACGCAGCGCTCGCACAGCTCGGCCAGGCTTTGCTTCGCGCCTGATTGACACCACGCCGCCTGGATGGCCGCGCCGAGGGCGGCGGCTTCGCTCTGCTCGGTGCAGATGACCGTGGTGTCCATGATATCGGCAACGATCTGCCGCCATACCGGGCTTTTCGAACCGCCGCCGATCAGGCGGATGCTCTGGGCTTCGAGCCCGTTGGCCCGTAGCAGGTCCAGGCCATAACGCAAACCGAAGGTGGTCCCTTCGACCACGGCGCGGCACAGGTTGGCCCGGCTCAGGTTGGTGGTGGTCAGGCCCAGCAGGCTGCCGGTGGCATGGGGCAGGGCCGGGACCCGCTCACCGTTGAAAAATGGCAGCATGCACACGCCTTCGGCGCCGATCGGCGCCTGGGCCACCAACGTGTTGAAGACGTCGATGTCCAGCGCCAGGAGTTCACGGATGGCCCCGGTGGCATTGGTCAGGTTCATGGTGCAGATCAACGGCAGCCAACCGCCACTGGAGGAACAGAAGGTCGCCACCGATGGTTGCGGGCTCACCGCCGGTTCGGCGGCATAGGCGTAGACCGTGCCGGAGGAGCCGAGGCTCATGGTGATGACGCCGGGCTGGATGTTGCCGGTGCCGATGGCGCCCATCATGTTGTCGCCGCCACCGCTGGACACCATGGCGCCAGGGTTGAGGCCCAGGTGCGCAGCGATCGCCGGCAGAATCCGCCCGACCGGTTGGTGGGCCTCGATCAGTTCCGGCAGCGCCGCTCGCAAGCGGCCGCTGGGGTCGATGTGTTGCAGCAATGGCTCATCCCATTGGCGGGTGCGGACGTTGAAATAGCCGGTGCCCGAGGCGTCGCCATATTCGGTGCAATGGCGGCCGGTGAGCCAGTGGTTGAGGAAATCGTGGGGCAGCAGGATGCGGGCGATGCGGTCGAACACCTGCGGATGCTGTTCCCGGGTCCAGAGCAGCTTCGACACGGTGTAGCCAGGGGCGATGACCACGCCGAGGCGCTCCAGGGAGCCGCTTTCGCCGCCGAGATGGGCCAGCAGCCGGTCGTTTTCCGCAGTGGTCTCGGTGTCGCACCACAGCTTGGCCGGGCGCAGCACCTGGTCTTGCTCGTCGAGCAGCACCAGCCCGTGCTGCTGGCCGGACACGCCGATGCCCAGGATGGCCTGGCCATCGACCCCGGCACTGGCCAGCGCCTGCCGGGTCGCCTGGGCGAAGGCTTCGAGCCATTGCGCCGTGTCTTGTTCGCGACAGCCGTTGGGACCGCTGATCATGGAATGAGCCGCCGCGCCAAGGCCCAGGACCTGGCCGCTGCTGGCGTCCAGAACCAGCGCCTTGGTGCCTTGGGTGCCGCAGTCGATGCCCAGGAACAATTGTGGGTTTGCCATGGAAATCCTCGAAGCGTCATACGGAACACGTGGAGAGGGTAGGTGAAGGCAACGCAGGGGGGCGACAAACAGGTTTCGTGGCGAGGGAGCTTGTTCCCGCCTGCGTGCGCAGCACGCACAAGATGGCGCCGCTACGCAGACCAGCGGGAGCAAGCTCCCTCGCCACAACAGTTCTCGCTACCACCTCTTCGCCGCTGCCACCTTCTTGTGGTCTAGCTTGCGTCAGCCAGTATCCGCTCCAGGGTTTTCGTCACCCCCTGCTCGCGCAAGCTGTTGCAGCACCATTCGAATGCTGCCACGAATGCCGGCGAGCGGGGGATGGCGGTGCCAAAGATTTCTTCCACCTCCAGCAATCGCTGGGTGATCAGGGCATCGTCGGCCACCAGGGCCTGGCAGAACGCCGCCCGCGGGTCTGGAATCGTGTAGGCCAGGCCGTTTTCGTCGACGCCCTTGAGGTACACGGCCCAGGCCGCCACCACCAGTGCCGCGCGCCGCATCTCGCCACCGTCGGCGATCAGGCGATTGATCGTCGGTACGGTGAACTTCGGAAATTTCGACGAACCGTCCGAGCACACCCGTTCCAACTGGTCGGCAATCGCCTGGTTGGAAAAGCGTTCCACCAGGGTGTCCTTGTAGTCGGCCAGGTCGATGCCAGGTACCGGCGCCAGTTGCGGCGTGACATCCAAGTCCATATAGGCGCGCATGTAGCGCACGAACAGGGGGTCGTTCATGGTCTCGTGGACAAAGCGATAGCCCTTGAGGAACCCCAGGTAGGTCAGCGCCAGGTGGCTGCCGTTGAGCAGCTTGATCTTCATTTCTTCGTAGGGGGTGACGTCATCGGTGAACTGCACGCCGACCTTTTCCCAGGCCGGGCGGCCGTTGACGAACTTGTCCTCCAGCACCCACTGCACGAACGGTTCGCAGACCACCGGCCAGGCGTCGTCGATGCCATGCTCGTCGTGCAGTTGCAGACGATGGGCGACGCTGGTCATGGGCGTGATGCGGTCGACCATGGCATTGGGGAAGCTGACATTGCGGTCGATCCACTGGCCCAGTTCGGGGTCCCGCAGCGCGGCGAAGGCCAGCAACGCCTTGCGGGTCACGGCGCCGTTGTGGGGCAGGTTATCGCAGGACATCAAGGTGAACGCCGGGGTGCCGGCGGCACGGCGCCGGGCGAGGGCGGCGCAGAGAAAACCGAACACGGTCTTCGGCGCGTCGGGATGCGCCAGGTCGTGCTGGATCTGCGGCAAATGGGCCATGAACTCGCCATTGCTGTCGTCGATGCAGTAGCCGCCTTCGGTGATGGTCAGCGAGACGATGCGGATTTGCGGGTCGGCGAGTTTGTCGATCAGCGCCTGGGCGCCGTCCTCCGCCAGCAGCATGGCATCGATGGCGCCGATCACCCGGACTTCGGTGTCGTCGGTGTCACCCAATTCATACAGGGTGAACAGGTAGTCCTGGCCGGCCAGGTCGTCCCGGGCGCGGCGATCCTCGGCCCGCAGGCCGACGCCGCAGATGGCCCAGTCCAGGTCGGCGCCGGTGTTCATCAGCGCGTCGGTGTAATACGCCTGGTGGGCGCGGTGGAAGCCTCCGACCCCGATGTGGGCGATGCCCTGGCGGATTTCGCCCAAAGGGTAAGCGGGCACGGCGACCCCGGGGTTGAGGTTGTGCAGGTTCTGTCGGTTGAGTTTCATCACGGTTCTCGGCAATCAGGCGGCGGCGCGCAGCGCACGGGGGACCGCCACGCCGTTGGCATCGAATAGGTGGCAGTGTTCAGCGTCCAGGTGCAGGTTCAATTGCTCGCCAAAGCGGCTCGCCAGGTCGCCGCGAACCCGCATGGTCAGGGCTTCGCCGGAGGCGGTGACGACGTGGCAGAACGTGTCGCTGCCCAGGCGCTCGCTGACGTCGGCGGTGACCACCAGCGTGCATTCGCCGGGCTGGGCCAGGTTCAAGTGCTCCGGACGAATCCCCAGGGTGACCTCTGCACCGACGGCCAGGTGGGCGCCGTTGAGCGGCAGGTGGATACGGGTGCCGGCGTCCAATTGCACGTCACAGCCGTGGCTATCGAGGCCGCTGACCTTGCCCTTGAGAAAGCCCATCTTGGGGGTGCCGAGGAATCCGGCGACAAACAGGTTGGCGGGCTGGTGATACAACTCCAGCGGCGAGCCGACCTGTTCGATGCGTCCGCCGTTGAGCACCACCACCTTGTCGGCCAGGGTCATGGCCTCGACCTGGTCGTGGGTCACGTAGATCATGGTCGCTTGCAGTTCCTTGTGCAGCCGCGCCAGCTCCAGGCGCATTTGCACCCGCAAGGCGGCGTCGAGGTTGGACAACGGTTCGTCGAACAGGAAGATCTTCGGGTTGCGCACGATGGCCCGGCCAATCGCCACGCGCTGGCGCTGGCCGCCGGAGAGTTGCTTGGGCTTGCGTTCGAGCATCGGCCCCAGTTCGAGGATGCGCGCGGCCTCGTTGACCTTTTTCTCGACCTCGGCCTTGGGCACGCCGGCCAGGTCCAGGGCGAAGGACATGTTCTTGCGCACGCTCATGTGCGGGTACAGGGCATAGGTCTGGAAGACCATCGCCAGGTCGCGCTTGGCCGGGCTCACCTCGGTAATGTCGCGGCCATCCAGTTCGATGGTGCCGTCGCTGACTTCCTCCAGGCCGGCGATCAGCCGCAGCAGGGTCGACTTGCCGCAGCCCGAGGGGCCGACGAACACCACGAACTCGCGGTCGTTCACTTCGAGGTCAATGCCCTTGATGATGGAAAAGCCTTCGAAACCTTTTTGCAGATTCTTGATTTTCAGGTTGGCCATGAGGATGGGCCTCCGCTTCTGATAAGGGATAGGGCGCGTTATTTCACGGCGCCGAAAGACAAGCCGCGCACCAGTTGTTTCTGGCTGATCCAGCCGAAAATCAGGATCGGCGCGCAGGCCAGGGTCGAGACGGCGGACAATTTGGCCCAGAACAGACCTTCGGGGCTCGAGTAAGAGGCGATCAGTGCCGTCAGGGGCGCGGCCTTGGACGAGGTCAGGTTCAGCGACCAGAAGGCCTCGTTCCAGCACAGGATCAGCGACAGCAGCACGGTGGACGCCAGGCCGCCCTTGGCGATCGGCAGCAGCACGCGGACCATTTCCTGCCACAGCGTGGCACCGTCCAGGCGCGCGGCTTCGAGGATGTCGCGGGGAATGTCCTTGAAGTAGGTGTAGATCATCCAGACCACGATCGGCAGGTTGATCAGCGTGTAGATGACAATCAGCGCGATGCGCGTGTCCAGCAGGCCGAAGCTCTTGGCTAGCAGGTAGATCGGCATCAGCACGCCCACCGGTGGCAGCATCTTGGTGGAGAGCATCCACAGCAGCGTGCCTTTGGTGCGCTGGGTTTCGTAGAACGCCATGGAGTAGGCCGCCGGCACCGCGATCAGCAGGCACAGGGCGGTGGCGCTGAAGGAAATCACCACCGAGTTCCAGGCGAAGCTGAAATAGTTGCTGCGCTCGTTGATGTGCAGGTAGTTCTCCAGGGTCGGCGCGAAGATGAACTGCGGCGGCGTGGCGAACGCGTCGATTTCGGTCTTGAAGCTGGTCAGCACCATCCAGAAGATCGGGAAGAAAATCACGATGGCGATGGCCCAGGCCAGGGTGCCCAGCAGCAGGCTTTGCAGGCGGCGCGATTGTTGAAGGGTCATGGCGGCGGCCTCAATGCTTGTCGGTGAGATTTTTGCCGATCATCCGCACCAGGATGATGGCGGCGATATTGGCGATGACCACGGCGATCAGGCCACCGGCCGACGCCATGCCGACGTCGAACTGCACCAGCGCCTGGTTGTAGATCAGGTAGGCGAGGTTGGTGGAGGCGTAGCCCGGGCCACCGTTGGTGGTGGTGAAGATCTCGGCGAACACCGACAGCAGGAAGATCGTCTCGATCATCAGCACCACGGCGATCGGACGCGCCAGGTGCGGCAAGGTCAGGTGCCAGAAAATCGCGATCGGGCCGGCACCGTCCAGGCGCGCGGCTTCTTTCTGCTCCTGGTCGAGGGACTGCATGGCGGTCATCAGGATCAGGATCGCGAAGGGCAGCCACTGCCAGCTCACGATGATGATGATCGACAGCAACGGGTAGTGGGCCAGCCAGTCCACCGGTTGCGCGCCGAACAGCTTCCACACCGCCGCGAGAATCCCCGACACCGGGTGGAAAATCAGGTTCTTCCAGATCAGCGCACCGACGGTGGGCATGATGAAGAACGGCGAGATCAACAGCACCCGCACGATGCCGCGACCGAAGAACTCACTGGCCTCCAGCAGCGCGCTGATCAACACCCCGAGCACGATACTGATCAGCAGCACGCTGCCCACCAGCAACAGGGTATTGGTGGCACCGGGCATGAAGCCCGAGTCGGTCAGGAAGTAAGTGAAGTTCTCCAGCCCGACGAACTCGTTTTCGCCCGGGTAGAGCAGGTTGTAGCGGATCATCGAGAAGTAGACGGTCATGCCCAGCGGCACGATCATCCACAGCAGCAACAGGGCCACCGATGGGCTGACCAGGAACCAGCCGGGGTTGGCCAGGCGGATCTTGCGCGCGGGTGGGGAAACCCCGATGGGCGCTTTGGCAGTTGTTGTTGAGCTATTCATGGCATTGAACCGATTTTTTGCGGGCCTATGAAGATCCACTGTGGGAGTGAGCTTGCTCACGATCGCGTCGTGTCAGTCGCCCGCGATGGTGGCGGCAAGGCCTTCATCGCGAGCAAGCTCGCTCCCACAGGAAGCAAGAGCAGGTAGCCCGGTTACTTGGGATACCCGGCGCGCTTCATCTCGCGCTCAGTGGTCGACTGCGCGGCGGTCAGCGCCTGGTCCACGCTTTGCTGGCCGGTCAGGGCGCCGGAGAAGAACTTGCCGACCTGGGTGCCGATCGCCTGGAACTCGGGAATGGTCACCAACTGGATGCCGATGTAAGGCACGGGCTTGAGGGTCGGCGCTTTCGGGTCGGCGACTTTCAGCGATTCCAGCGTCACCTTGGCAAACGGTGCCGCCTTCATGTATTCGTCGCTGTAGGTCGAGGCGCGGGTGCCGGGCGGCACGTTGGCGATGCCGTCGGTCTTGGCGACCAGTTGCCCGTATTCCTTGGACGTCGCCCAGCTGGTGAAGACCTTGGCCGCGTCCTTGGCCTTGGAACTGGTCGGGATCGCCAGCGACCAGGAGTACATCCACGACGTGCCCTTGTCGGTTTTTTCATGGGGGGCGAAGGTGAAGCCAACGTGGTCGGCGACCTTGCTCTGGGTCTTGTCGGTCACGAACGAGCCGGCGACGCTGGCGTCGACCCAGATCGCGCACTTGCCGCTGTTGAACAGCGCCAGGTTTTCGTTGAAACCGTTGCTGGAGGCGCCCGGCGGGCCGGATTTCTTCATGTTGTCGACGTAGAAGTTCAGCGCGTCTTTCCATTCCGGGCCATTGAATTCAGGCTGCCACTTCTCGTCGAACCAGCGCGCGCCGAAGCCGTTGGCCAGGGTGGTGATCAGGGCCATGTTTTCGCCCCAACCGGCCTTGCCCCGCAGGCACAGGCCGTATTGTTCCTTGGACTTGTCGGTGAGCTTCTCGGCAAATTCACCGATCTGGGTCCAGGTCGGGTGTTCGGGCATGGTCAGCCCGGCATCCTTGAACAGGTCGGTGCGGTAGTAGGTGATCGAGCTTTCGGCGTAGAACGGCAGGGCGTACAACGAGCCCTTGACGGACAAGCCGTCACGCACGGAAGGGAAGACGTCGTCCAGGTCGTAGGACGCCGGCAGGTCCTTCATCGGCTCCAGCCAGCCCTTGGCGCCCCAGAGTGCGGCTTCGTACATGCCGATGGTCAACACGTCGAACTGGCCACCCTGGGTGGCGATGTCGGTGGTCAGGCGCTGGCGCAGGACGTTTTCTTCGAGCACCACCCAATTCAACTGGATATCCGGGTGCTCGGCCTCGAAGGTCTTCGACAGCTTTTGCATGCGGATCATGTCGCTGTTGTTGACGGTGGCAATGGTGAGGGTCTGTGCGCCGAAACTGACGCTGCTGAGGGTCATGCAGGTGGAGACAAGCAGAGCTTTAACCGAAGGTTTCATCGCGCACTCCTTTTCCGCGCCAGGGGCTGCAGAAGGACAGTTATTGTTGTTGTGTCTTCCGGATGAAGGGAAGAATGTGCGCTGATTACAGCCCGCCAGGGACGGCCTGACAAATCATCCGTCGCACTTGTGCTGATACTTTTTTGCACTAGAGGAGACGGCGCGCGGGGAAATTTGTCTGTGGCGAGGGGATTTATCCCCGCTGGGGCGCGCAGCGGCCCCTGTGTCAGTCAGACGTACTGCGATTGCAAATGCATAAGGGGCTGCTGCGCAGCCCGACGGGGATAAATCCCCTCGCCACAAGATTGGGTGGCGCCCGAGAAGGGCTCAGCCCTGGTTCTGCTCGGTCAACCGCTGCACCGCCAGGCGCCGGTAGTGGGACGGGGTCATGCCCTTGAGTTGCTGGAAGCGCCGGTTGAAGTTGGAAATGTTGTTGAAACCCGATTCGAAACACACGTCCGTCACCGGCTTGTCACCGTCGGCCAGCAATTCGCAGGATTTGCTGATGCGCAGGCGATTGACGAATTCGATGAAGCAGCGGCCGGTGGCCTGCTTGAACACACGGCTGAAATACGTCGGTTTCATGCCCAGGTGCTCGGCGACTTCTTCCAGGGACAGCTCACGGGCGTAATGGGCGAAGATGTAGTCGACCGCGCGGTTGGTGCGGTCGATGCTGTGTTCGTCCGCCGGCTGCGACGCCGTGGCGCCGGAAAGCAACTGGTAGTCGTCGGTACTGGCCAGCAGCTCCATCAGGATGAAGAAGTGCCCCAGGCGGCTCATGCCCTGGGCATCGGCGATGCGCTGCATCAGGATCATGGCCTGGCGGATGGTGCGCTTGCAGCGAAACTCGATGCCGTACTGGGCCCGTTCCAGCAAGGGGGCGACGGTCTTGAGTTCGGCGAAGACCTGATGGCCGCTTTCGAACAGCTCGTCGGTGAAGTTCACCAGCATGTCGCGCTTGGGCACCACTTCGTCCTCGGCCACCTGGCTGATCCAGTTGTGGGGCAGGTTGGGGCCGGTGAGAAACAGCGACTGCGGATAGAAGTTGCCGATGTAGTCGCCGATGAACACCTTGCCGGAACTGGCGACGATCAGGTGCAGCTCGTATTCCTTGTGGAAATGCCAGCGCACCAGCGGACACGGGAAACCGTGCTGGCGGTAGATGATGGACAGCCCGTTATGGTCATCCATCAACTCATAGGAAGGGTCGGTGACTCTCGCTGTTCGGGTCATGGGCCTGGCGCTTTTGTTGTTATCGCCGCTGGATAATGCCCCCTTCGCCGGATGGGTGCCAGCCCGGAACCAGGATTGCGCCTCAGCGATTGCGATTTTTTTCCTCGATCCACTGGGCCATGTACTGGGTGCTCTTGTGCTGGTGATGACGCAACATGCTGCCGGTGAAATTGTCCCGGCGTCGTTGCGCCAGTTGCGCGCGGCAGGTCTCGATGCTGTCGATCAGGGCCGGGCCGTGTACCTGCTTGCGATAGCGCGCCTGCAACAGGGCAAAACCGGCATCGCGGGCCTGTGTCCAGCGTGCCTGGTCGCTGTACAACTGCACCGCGGCACTGGCGATGGCTTCGGCGCTGTGGGCGATCGCGCCGGGCCAGGGGCATTCGCCCTGCATGGCCTCGGCACCGATGGGCGTGGTCACGTTCGGCGTGCCGCAGAGCATGGCGTCGATCAATTTGCCCTTGATCCCCGCGCCGAAGCGCAGGGGGGCCAGGCAGATGCGGGCGGCGGACATCACCTGCAAGGCGTCTTCGGCCCAGTTCATGATGTGGAAGCCCTGCGCCGGATTGTGCAGGGCGGCGGCCTTGGGCGGCGTGTAGGCGCCATACAGGTGCAGTTGCGCGGTGGGCAGTTGTTGACGGATCAACGGCCAGACGGCGTTTTTCATCCAGAGCACCGCATCCCAGTTCGGCGCATGGCGGAAGTTGCCAATGCTGAGGAAATGCGCCCGCTCTTCGAACGGCACGGGCGCTGCGCCAGGCAGGTCGAGCATCAGCGGGCACCAGTGCAGCAGGTCGCGAGGCAGCTTGAAGTGCTCCACCAGCAACTGGATCTCCACCTCGGAGATCATCAGGTTGAGGTCGCAGCGGTACAAGGCGGCGATTTCCCGCCTGGCCAGGTCGGTGTCGGCCATCCGCTCGAACTCTTCGCGCAGGGCCGGGGCGAACAGGTCGCCGAAGTCCTGGGACGCGTCGTCGGCCTTCAGGCGATCCTTCAGGCGCTGCTGGCGAGCGTGGCGCAGGCTTTGCAGGTCGGACGTCTCCAATACCCGCAGGGCGTTGGGGCAGTGCTTTTCGACCCGCCAGCCGAATTGCTCCTCCATCATGAACTGGTCGAACAGGACGATATCCGGCGCCAGTTCGCTGATGAACGTGTCGAAACTGGCGCTATTGAGTTCGATCGGCACTTCGCGGATGCCCAGGGCGGCCAGGTCGGCACGCTGCTCGCCGAAGCCGGCGGGGCTGCTGAAGGTGATGTCCCAGCCTTGGTCGAGGAAGGTCTCTAGGATCTGCATGACGTGCCCGCTGGCCGCCGATGAGCGCGGCTCGGGCCAGACATAGCCGATGACCAGGACCTGGGTGGCGGTGGGGTGTCGCATGGGCGGGCGCTTCCTTGGATCGAACTCAGGCGCCGTCGGCGCGCGGGGCGCCGATAGTGACCAAGAATGCGCCCGGGCTCAAGAAAGAATGCCCTGGACTTTGTCGCGCAACTGATCGATGGAAAACGGCTTGCCGATGACGGCCATGCCTTCGGGCACGTCGATGCTCTCGGCGTAGCCACTGGCAAACAGGATCGCCAGCCCCGGGCGCACCAGCCGGGCCTGCTTGGCCAGTTCCCGGCCGTCCATCACCGGCAGGCCGACATCCGTCATCATCAGGGCGATGGGCTGCTGGTCGTTGTGCAGGAATTCCAGCGCCTGATCGCAGCCATCCGCCTCCAGCACCTGGTATTCCAGCTCTTCCAGCACGTCGACGATCAGCATCCGCACGATGTCATCGTCCTCGACGACCAGAATGGTGGGTGCAGCGGCGGAAACGGGGGTGGACATATTCGGCATTCTCGAAAAGGGGGGCGGGAGGGGCGTCAATTGGATTCGCCTCATGCATGAGTAAGTGGCGAGGTGGCACAAGTTCCCGGACTTGTACAAGAAAGGATCTATAGTACAAGAGCTGACAAGGATAGTCGCTTCCTCGCTGCAAGGCAGAATGCTTGTGGGAATTGCGCCTTTGACTTGTCGGAAAATGTGGATCCAGCCGGTATTTTTCGGGCAAACTCCACGCTTTTCAACTGTCCACCAAGGCCTATTCCATGACCCTTTCGTCTTCGGTCGACGAGCAGAGTTTTCGCAAGCTCCTGAGCCGCAATATCAGCCTGCCGCTGGGCATCGGCGCTCTCAGCGCAGTGTTCTTCGTGGTGCTGATCACCTATTTGCTGTCGGTGATCCAGTGGGTCGGACACACTGACCGGGTGATCAACAATGCCAACGAGGCGATCAAGCTGAGCGTGGACCTGGAAACCGGCATGCGCGGTTTCCTGCTCAGCGGCGACGAGCATTTCCTCGACCCTTACGAAGTGGCCAAGCCGCAGATCTCCGCCGCGCTGGAGACACTGCTGGAATTGACAGCCGACAACCCCATCCAGACCGACCGCCTGCACCGGGTCCAGGCGCTCCAGGCGGAGTGGTCCGGTTACGCCCAGAGCATGATCGACTTGCAACGCAGCAGCGGCGACTACCGGGGAGCGGTCAAGGCCGGGCGCGGCAAGCGCTTGACGGATGAAATCCGCAAGACCTTCGAGGACATCGTCGAGACCGAACAGCAGCTGCGCGCCGAACGCAATGAACGGGTGCGCACCACCACCGTCTGGAGCATTGCCCTGTACCTGTTGTTCGTCGCCGCGGTCAGTGGCTTGCTGGCCTACATCGGCCGCCGGGACTTGTTGGGGCTGTCCAACAGCTACAGCACCAGCCTGAAAGTGCAGCAGGAAAGTGCCTTGCACCTGGAAAAACTCGCCTGGCTGCGCAATGGCCAGACCCAGTTGGCCGAGCAGGTGCTGGGGCAACTGACGCTCAACCTGCTGGGGCGCAACATCCTGCAATTCTTTGCCCAGTACCTGGACACGGCCGTGGCGGCGATCTACGTCCGCGAGGAAAGCGGCTTGCTCAGGCGCGTCGCCACCTACGGCATGTCTCGCGAAGAAGAGGAGCAGCGCCAGGTCATCATCGCCGGTGAGGGCATCGCCGGCCAGGCGGTCCAGCAAGGGCGCCTGATCCGCCTCGACGATGTTCCCGACGAGTACCTGAAGGTCAGCTCCGGCCTGGGCGAGGGGTTGCCCAACAGCGTGCTGGTGGTGCCCACCAGCGACGACGGGCGGATCAATGGCATCATCGAATTGGGCTTCCTGCGCCCGCTCCACGAACGTGACGTCGAGTTGCTGGAACGGGTGGCCGGCAATATCGGCACTTCCATCGAGGCGGCGCGCTATCGCCAGCGCTTGCAGGAAGTGCTGGCCGAAACCCAGCAGTTGAACGAAGAGCTGCAAGTCCAGCAGGAAGAACTAAAGACCGCCAACGAAGAACTGGAGGAGCAATCGCGCATCCTCAAGGAGTCCCAGGCGCACCTGGAGGCCCAGCAACAGGAGCTGGAGCAGACCAACGAGCAATTGGCCGAGCAGCGCGACGCCATGGACCAGAAGAACAACGAACTGAACAAGGCCCAGGTCCAGTTGCGCGAGCGCGCCGAAGAGTTGCAGCGGTCGAGCAAGTACAAGTCCGAGTTCCTCGCCAATATGTCCCACGAGCTGCGCACGCCGCTCAACAGCTCGTTGATCCTGTCCAAGCTGCTGGCGGAGAACCCGCAGCACAACCTGACGGAAGAACAGGTCAAGTTCGCCGAGTCGATCTACTCCGCCGGCAACGACCTGCTGAACCTGATCAACGACATTCTCGACATCTCCAAGGTCGAGGCCGGCAAACTCGAAGTGCGCCCGGAAAATACCAGCGTGCCGCGCCTGGTCGAAGGGTTGCGGGAGATGTTCAAGCCGCTGGCGGCGGACAAGGGCCTGGCGTTCGAGGTGCAGGTGCTGCCGGACGCACCGCCGATGCTGTACACCGACCGCCAGCGCCTGGAGCAGGTGATCAAGAACCTGTTGTCCAACGCGGTGAAGTTCACCGAACAGGGCATGGTGTCGCTTTCCGTGGCCGGTCAACCGGGGGCTGGCATTGCCTTCATCGTCCGCGATTCGGGCATCGGCATCGCGGCGGACCAGCAGCAGATCATCTTCGAGGCCTTCCGCCAAGCGGACGGCACCACCAACCGGCGTTATGGCGGCACCGGCCTGGGCCTGTCGATTTCCCGGGACCTGGCGGCCATGTTGGGGGGCTCGATTTCCGTTTCCAGCGAACCGGGGCAGGGCAGCGTGTTCACCCTGGTCCTGCCGCAGCGGTATGTCGAGCCTGGGGAGCAGCCGGTCCAGCCGCGCACGTTCACCCCAACGGCCACGGCACCGACGCCCGTCACCCCCAAGCCCGTGCCGGCCACGCTGATTGCCGACGTGGAAGCGCCCATCGCCCAGTTCGCCGACGATCGGGACAAGGCGCCCTTCGACAGCCGTTGCATCCTGGTGATCGAGGACGAGCCCAAGTTCGCCCGGATCCTCTTCGACCTGGCCCACGAGCTCGGCTACCAGTGCCTGGTGGCCCATGGTGCCGACGAAGGCTTCGACCTGGCATCGCAGCTCAGCCCCGACGCGATCCTCCTGGACATGCGCCTGCCGGACCATTCCGGCCTGACGGTGTTGCAGCGCCTCAAGGAACAGGCCGCCACCCGGCACATCCCGGTGCATGTGATTTCCGTCGAAGACCGCGTCGAAGCGGCGATGCACATGGGCGCCATCGGCTACGCGGTCAAGCCGACCACCCGCGAAGAGCTCAAGGACGTGTTCGCCCGCCTGGAAGCCAAGCTGACGCAAAAGGTCAAGCGGGTCCTGCTGGTGGAAGACGACGACCTGCAACGCGACAGCATTACCCGCCTGATCGGCGACGATGACATCGAGATCACCGCCGTCGGCCTGGCCCAGCAAGCCCTCGACCTGCTGCGCAGCAACGTCTACGACTGCATGATCATCGACCTCAAGCTGCCGGACATGCTCGGCAACGATCTGCTCAAGCGCATGTCCACCGAGGACATCTGTTCGTTCCCGCCGGTGATCGTCTACACCGGCCGCAACCTGACCCGCGACGAAGAAGCCGAGCTGCGCAAGTATTCGCGCTCCATCATCATCAAGGGCGCTCGTTCGCCGGAGCGCCTGCTGGATGAGGTCACACTTTTTCTGCACAAAGTCGAATCGCGGTTGTCCCATGAGAGGCAGCGGATGCTCCAGACCGCCCGCAGCCGTGACAAGGTCTTCGAGGGCCGCAAGGTGTTGCTGGTGGACGACGATGTGCGCAACATCTTCGCCCTGACCAGCGCCCTGGAGGCCAAGGGAGCGATCGTGGTCATTGGCCGCAACGGTCTTGAGGCGATCGAGCGACTGAATGAGGTCGACGACATCGACCTGGTGTTGATGGACGTGATGATGCCGGAAATGGACGGATTCGAAGCCACCGCGCTGATCCGCAAGGACCCACGCTGGCGCAAGTTGCCGATCATTGCCGTGACGGCCAAGGCCATGAAGGACGATCAGGAGCGCTGCCTGGCGGCGGGGTCCAACGATTACCTGGCCAAGCCGATCGATCTGGATCGTCTGTTCTCGCTGATTCGCGTGTGGTTGCCGAATATGGAAAGAATTTAGTGGAACGAGACTCCGACATTGAACTGCGGTTGTTGATCGACGCGATCTACTTCAAGTACAGCTACGATTTTCGCGATTATTCCGGCGCTTCCATCAAGCGCCGGGTCCACCATGCGCTCAGCCAGTTCGAATGCAAGACCATTTCGGCGTTGCAGGAGCGCGTGCTGCACGACCCCGGGGCGTTCATGCAGTTGCTGCAACTGCTGACCATTCCCGTCAGCGAGATGTTTCGCGACCCCACGCATTTCCTGGCGATCCGCGAGGAAGTGGTGCCGCTGCTCAGGACCTATCCCTCGATCAAGATCTGGATCGCCGGGTGCAGCACGGGGGAGGAGGTCTATTCCATGGCGATCCTGCTGCGCGAGGAAGGCCTGCTGGACCGTACGCTCATCTATGCCACCGACATCAACCCGCGTTCGCTGGAAAAAGCCAAGCAAGGGATCTTTTCCTTGGAAAACGTGCGCGGCTATACCCAGAATTACCAGCGCGCCGGGGGACGCCGGTCGTTTGCCGATTACTACACGGCGGCCTACGATTACGCGATGTTCGACAAGACCCTGTGCCAGAACGTGACCTTCGCCGACCACAGCCTGGCAACCGACAGCGTTTTTTCAGAAACTCAATTAATTTCTTGTCGTAACGTATTGATATATTTCAATAAAAAGTTGCAAGATCGCGCATTCGGATTGTTTCACGAGTCCCTTTGCCACCGTGGTTTCCTGGTCCTGGGCAGTAAGGAAACGCTGGATTTCTCGACCTATGGCAACGCATTCGAGCCGTTGGTCAAACAGGAACGGATCTATCGCAAGTTATGAACGAGACGATGGACAGACCCAAGTTTCCCATCGAGGCCATTGTCGTTGGCGCGTCGGCCGGTGGCGTCGAAGCATTGCTCAAGGTGTTCGGTCACCTGCGCAAGGGCTTCCGCTTGCCCATTCTCGTGGTGCTGCATTTGCCCGATGAGCGTGACAGCCAGTTGGCCCAGGTGTTTGGCCACCGCCTCGCGGTGCCGGTCGAAGAGGCCCGGGACAAGCAGGACATCGTGCCCGGCACCCTCTACGTCGCCACGCCCGGCTATCACTTGTCGGTGGAGGCCGATCGCAGCCTGTCGTTGAGCCTGGAGGCGCCGGTGCACCATTCGCGACCGTCCATTGACGTGCTGTTCGAGTCCGCCGCCGATGTCTACGGCCGGCACCTGCTGGCGGTGGTTTTGACCGGTGCCAACAGCGACGGTGCCAAGGGCCTGGCGAAAGTCCGCGAGCGGGGCGGCTTCACGGTGGTGCAAGACCCCCGCGAAGCCCAGGTGGCGACCATGCCCGAAGCGGCCCTGGCCCTGCACGAGCCCGATCACATCCTTACTTTGCAAGCCATCGGCCAGTTGCTGGCCGGGCTGGAATGAACCACATGCCAAGAGATATTCAAGCCAAACTGCTGATCGTCGATGATCTGCCGGAGAATCTGTTGGCCCTGGAAGCGTTGATCAAGGGGGACGACCGCGAGGTCTTCAAGGCCCTTTCGGCGGATGGCGCATTGTCCTTGCTGCTGCAACATGACTTCGCCCTGGCCATCATCGACGTGCAAATGCCCGACATGAACGGTTTCGAACTGGCCGAACTGATGCGCGGCACGGAGAAGACCCGCAGCATCCCGATCATCTTCGTCAGTGCCGCCGGTCGCGAGCGCAACTACGCGTTCACCGGCTATGAGAATGGCGCCGTCGACTTCCTGCACAAGCCGCTGGACACCCATGCCGTCAAAAGCAAGGTCAGCGTGTTCGTCGAGCTCTATCGCCAGCGCAAGGCAATGAAGGAGCAGGTGATCGCCCTCGAACAGAGCCGCCGGGAGCAGGAGGCGTTGCTGCAACAGTTGCAAACCGCCCGCGGCGAGCTGGAGCAGGCGGTGCGCATGCGTGACGATTTCATGTCCATCGTTGCCCACGAGGTCCGCACGCCGCTCAATGGCCTGATTCTGGAGACCCAACTGCGCAAGATGCACCTGGCCCGGGACAATGCCGCGGCCTTCAGCATGGACAAGGTGCGGGCCATGGTCGAGCGCGATGAGCGCCAGATCAAGAGCCTGATCCGCTTGATCGAGGACATGCTGGATGTGTCGCGGATCCGTACCGGCAAGCTGTCGATCCGGCCCACGCGCATGAACCTGGCGGCGCTGGTGGAAAACCTGGTGCGCAACTTTCAACCCCAGATCGCCATCGCCGAGTGCTCGCTGATCTGCACGGCCGACCCGGCGGTGGAAGGGGTCTGGGATGAGTTTCGTATCGAACAGGTGGTGTCGAACCTGCTGACCAATGCGCTGCGCTACGGCGGCAAGGGCCCGATCGAAGTGCGTGTGTACCAGACGCCGGAACATGCCTGCGTCGAGGTCCAGGACCATGGTATCGGCATCAGCGAGGAAAACCAGAAGCGCATCTTCCAGCAATTCGAGCGAGTCTCCTCCAAGGCCGTCACGGCCGGCCTGGGGCTGGGTCTGTTCATCTCCGAGCAGATCGTGACAGCCCATGGGGGTACCATTACCGTCGATAGCCGCATCAACGAAGGGGCGTTGTTTCGTGTTTGCCTGCCCTTTCAGAAAGTTGTCGGACAAACGCAACCTCTGAGTGACCCCAGGGTCGTATCAGCAGCTATTGATCGAACAAAGGCTTCCCATGAGTGAAGATGCGCAAGATGTTGTACTGATCGTTGAAGACGACCCGTCGATCCTGATGGTGCTGTCGGCCCACCTGTCGGGCGAAGGCTATCGGGTGCTGGAGGCCGAAAACGGTGAGCGGGCGTTCGAGATCCTGGCGAGCAAGCCGCACCTGGACATGATGATCACCGATTTCCGCCTGCCGGGCGGGATTTCCGGGGTGCAGATCGCCGAACCGGCGGTCAGGCTGCGTCCGGACCTGAAGGTCATTTTCATCAGCGGCTACGCCCAGGAAGTGCGCGACACCGACAGCCCCATCACCCACAAGGCGCCGATCCTGGAAAAACCGTTCAAGCTGTCTGTACTGCAGGGCATCATGCAGTCGATGTTGTCCTGAAAACCCAAGAACGGTTGGCCTCGGGCTGGTCGAGCTGGACCGGCCCTCGTGGCGAGTTCGACGTCCTCGCCACGACGCTTTCGTCAGCCAAATAGCAGCGGCTGCCTCAACCCCCGATCATCTCCTGCACCTTGGCCGTCAACAGGTCGAAGGTGAACGGCTTGGTGATCATCTGCATGCCGGGGTCGAGGAAACCGCCCCGTACCGCCGCGTGTTCGGCATAACCGGTGATGAACAGCACCCGCAGGTCCGGGCGGATCTGCCGGCCGATTTCCGCCAGTTGCCGGCCATTCATGCCGGGCAGGCCGACGTCGCTGATCAACAGGTCGATGCGCTGGCCTGACTGCAGGATCGGCAACGCCTGGTCGGCATCGGCCGCTTCGACGAAGGCATAGCCCAGTTCACTCAACACGGTACTGACCAGCACCCGCACCGCGGCATCGTCCTCGACGATCAACACGGTTTCGCCATCCTGCGCGTACGGTGGATGCTGGGGCGCGACCTGGGGCTCGTGGACCTCTTCGCCGACGAAGCGGGGCAGGTACAGGGTCACCGTGGTGCCTTCGCCGACCTTGCTGTCGATGGCCACGTGGCCGCGCGACTGCTTGCTGAACCCATAGATCATCGACAGCCCGAGCCCGGTGCCCTGGCCAATCGGCTTGGTGGTGAAGAACGGGTCGAAGGCACGGTTCATCACCGCCTCGGGCATGCCGCAGCCGGTGTCCTGCACGCTCAACACCACATAATCGCCGGGTTCGAGGTTGCTGTAGGCATCGGTGAACGTGGCGTCCAGGTGCTGGTTGGAGGTGCGCACCACCAGGCTGCCGCCGTCCGGCATCGCGTCCCGGGCGTTGAGCACCAGGTTGAGCAGGGCGCTTTCCAGCTGGTTGGGGTCGGCTTCGGCGACCCAGAGCCGGTCGTCCAGTTGCATGTCCAGGCGGATACTCTCGTTGAGACTGCGTTGCAGCAGCTCGCCCATGGACAGCACCAGGGTGTTCATCTGCACGGCCTTGGAGTCCAGCGATTGGCGCCGGGAGAAGGCCAGCAGGCGGTGGGTCAGGCCGGCAGCGCGGTTGGCCGACGTCACCCCCAGGTCGATCAGGCTGTCCAGGTCCTCGGTCCGGCCCCGGGCCAGGCGGCGGCGCAGCAGTTCGAGGCTGCCGATGATGCCGGTCAACATGTTGTTGAAGTCGTGGGCGATGCCGCCCGTTAGTTGGCCGACCGCCTCCATCTTCTGTGACTGGCGCAAGGCTTCTTCGTTGTGGCGCAGTTGCGCGGTGCGCTCTTCGACTTGCTGTTCGAGGGTCTCGAGGGTGGTCTGCAGCCGCAGTTCGCTGTTGCTGAGGTCGATCAGGCGGTCGCGCGCTTCATATTGCCTTCGGCGGCCGCGCAAGGCGGTGGTCACCAGGCTGACCAGGGTCACCGGGTGGAAGGGCCGTTCGAGGAACGTCACGTTGCCCAGTTGCGCCCCGATGCGCGCCGCCGGGTTCTGTTCGGGCCCCCCATGGTGGGTCAGCAGGACAATGGGCAGGTCGGACCAGGCCGGTTGCTGCTCGATGTGCAGGAACAACGCTTCCAGGTCCGGCCCCACCAGGGCTTCCGATGAAATCACCAACAAGCCGGCGCCATGCTCCAGTTCCTCGCAGAGATGGCCCAGGTGACGACAGATGAGGCCGGCAAAGCCGGCTTCGTTGAGGATCATCAGGGCGATCTGGCTGTCCCGTCCCAGCGGAGCGAGGATCAATGCCCGCTCCGACAGGGGCTCCACTGACGTCACTGTAGATCTTCCTTGAGCAACGGTTTACCCGCTCCCATGTAGGTCGGCACGCCACGCAATACGCCCTGGAACGCCTCCAGCGGTTCGCCGATGGTCATGCCCTTGCCGCTGATGCGGTATTCGCGAATGGTCGATTCGTGGGTGCCGGTGCGTTTCTTGATGATGGAAATGGCCCGGCGGACCTTGCCCAGGGCTTCGAAGTAACGCAACAGGATCACCGTGTCGGCCAGGTAAGTGATGTCCACGGGCGCCTGCATGTCACCGACCAGGCCGTGTTGGGCCACGGTCATGAAGGTGGCGGCGCCCTTGCGGTTGAGGTAGAGCAGCAGCTCATGCATGTGCAGCACCAGGGCGTTTTCTTCCGGCATCGCGGCCTGGTAGCCGTTGATGCTGTCGATCACCACGGTCTTGATGTCGCCGGCATCGACACAACGGCGCACCCGGTGGGAAAACTCGCCGGGGGAGAGTTCGGCGGCGTCGACCTGCTCGATCAGCAAGTTGCCGGTGTCCTGAAGGGCCTTGAGGTCGATACCCAGGTGTCTCATGCGCTCGAACAGCAGGCCGAGTTCTTCGTCGAAGATGAACAGCGCGGCTTTTTCCCCCCGCTGCACGGCGGCGGCGGCGAAGATCATCGAGATCATTGACTTGCCCGTACCGGCAGGGCCCAGGATCAACGTGCTGGAACCGGTCTCGATGCCGCCCCCCAGCAGCGCATCCATTTCGGCGATGCCACTGGACAATTGCAGGCGCTGGTAAGCGCCGCGGTGCTCGGCAGCCACCAGGCGCGGAAAGACATGGATGCCGTCGCCCATGATGGTGAAGTCGTGGAAACCGCCGCGGTACTTCTGTCCGCGATATTTCACGATGCGGATGCGCCGGCGTTCGGCGCCATAGGTAGGCGTCAGTTCCTCCAGGCGAATTACCCCGTGGGCCACGCTGTGCACGGTCTTGTCCAGGGATTCGGTGGTCAGGTCATCCAGCAACAACACCGTGGCGTCGTAGCGCACGAAATAATGCTTGATCGCCAGGATCTGGCGGCGATAACGCAGGGAACTCTGGGCCAGCAGGCGGATTTCCGACAGGCTGTCGAGCACCACGCGGCTTGGCTTGACCCGCTCGACCACTTCGAAGATCTGCCGGGTCGCTTCCCCCAGTTCGAGGTCCGACGAGTACAGCAGGCTTTGCTGGTGCTCGGCATTGAGCAGGCTTTCAGGGGGCGTCAGCTCGAAGATGTGTACGTTCTCATCGATCGTCCAGCCGTGGGACGCCGCGCCCTGGCGCAATTCACGCTCGGTTTCCGACAGCGTGATGTACAGCGAACGCTCGCCGGCCTTGGCGCCGGCCAGCAGGAATTGCAACGCGACCGTGGTCTTGCCGGTTCCCGGTTCCCCCTCCAGCAGGAACACGTGACTGCGGGACAAGCCACCGGAAAGGATGTCGTCCAGCCCTTCGATACCGGTGGCGGCTTTGGCACTGATCAACTCGTTGGATGTAGACAAAAAATGCCCTCTCATGACTAGGGATGTGGCAGCAGGCCTGTGTGCGCCTGAAAAATGATCTGCCTGAATACTTGACCTTGGGGGGTGATGGCGGTTCCGCTTCCTTTGACAAAACGAGCACTGCTGCACAACTCCGAGGTGCCTCGACCGCGATATTGGCGCCACGCCTAGAGCCCTTGCTGCAAGGCCGGGTCGTCCGGGTTGAGCTGTTCAAGCTTCGCCAACAGGATCTGCACGTTCTGCAGTTGGCCGCTCTCCTTCCAGTAGTTGATCAGCAACACCCGCGCCTTGCGGTTGGCGGGGTGGCGCTGGACGATCTCCTGGAGCTGTTTCTGCGCGGCTTCTAGCTCCTGCTCGGCGTGCAAGGTGGTCGCCAGGTCGTAGCGGTAGGTGCTGTTGTCCGGCTCCAGCTCGACGGCTTTCGACAGGCCGAGCACCGCGTACTCGCTTTGTCCATGTTGCAGCAACCACATACCCAGGGCATGTTGCAGGTAAGCCGAGTTTGGCTGGGTTTGCAACTGCCGCGCCAGCAGCTGCCGCGCCGCTTCGCCCTGGCCTTGTTTGTCCAGTACCTCGATCTGCATGACCAGCGCCGGCAGGTTGTCCGGTTGCAGGCGCAACGCCTGTTCCAGGGCTTGCTGGGCCTTTTTCAGCTCGGCGTTGTGCAGGTGCAGGCGGGCGAGCTGGTAATGGGATTCGGTGCTGGGCGGGCCGTCTTCGAGCACCTGTTCCCAGGTGTCGATCGCCAGTTGCATGGCGCCGAAATACAAGCCCAGGTCATCGGGCGACAAGCCGAGCAAGGCGTTCACGGCGGCGAAGCGTACTTCCTGGTCGTTGTCATCGAGCAGGGGGCCGAGCAGCAGGGCGCGCTGGCCGGTCGGCACCAGCCCGACGATGCTGCCGATGGCCGCCCGACGCACCAGCGGCGATTCGCTGTGCAGGTCCGCATCCGCCAGTTTCAGGGCCTGGGGGCTGGGGTAGTTGGGCAACTCGGCGTGCAGCCAGGCCCGGCGCTTGGGCGAAAGATCAGGGCGGCCCAGTTGCTGGTAGAGCATCCGCGCCGCGCCCGGCTGCCCATTGCGCGCCTGTTCCAGGGCCTCGCTGTAGCCGCGCTTGACCGCTTCCGGGATCTGCGGCGTGGTGCTGCGCAGCCATACCGAGCCAAGGCCGATCACTAATAGGGCACAAAGGCTGAGGAGCAGGTAGCGGCGGCGAGGCGAGGGCATGCAGGGAATCCATTACCAGAAGCGTGAAATGTCGCAAGCTTCGGTCAGCCGAGGCTTTGAGTCAAACCTTGTAACGGTTGCGGTGGGCCTGTGGGATGTTCCACACGATATCCACCAACCTGTGGGAGCGAGCCTGCTCGCGATGGCATCGGATCAGTGACATCGGTGTGGACTGACACAGCGCTATCGCGAGCAGGCTCGCTCCCACAAAAAGGCTTCCAGCAGGCGCTTCCACACCGGTCTGAGAGCGATAGACAAAAAAAGCCCCGCGTCCGAATGAGGGGCGGGGCAAGGCAATTGGTTGGTTGCGGCCAACCAAAGGAGCTCGGTTGCAGAAGGGCTCAGTTGCTGGCGACGGTCTCCGGCTGCCAGCCACCGCCCAGGGCCTTGTAGATCGCGACGATGCCGCGGTACAGGTCGACTTCGGCCTGGGCCTGGGTGTCTTCGGCGGCCAGGCGTTCACGTTGGGCATCGAGCAGCACGAGGAAGTCCACGGTGCCTTCGCGGTAGCGAATTTCGGCCAGGTCGGCGGCGGCGCGGCTCGATTCGCTCTGGCGGATCAGCGAGATCAGGCGTTGCTGGCGCTTGCCGTAGTCGCTGAAGGCGTTTTCCGATTCTTCCAGGGCCAGCAGCACGCGTTGCTCGTAGGTCGCCAGGGCGCCGTCCGCCTCGGCGTTGGCACCGCGCAGGCGGGCCCGCACGCTGCCCAGGTCGAACGCCGCCCAGGTGATGCTCGGGCCCAGTGCCCAGGCGTTGGCGGCCGAGGAGCCGATTTGCGAGCCACGCCCGGCGGTAAAGCCGAGGAAGCCGCTCAGGCTGACCCGTGGGAACAGGTCGGCCTTGGCCACGCCGATGCGCGCCGTGGCGGCGGCCAGCTGGCGTTCGGCGCTGAGGATGTCCGGGCGCCGTTGCAGCAGTTCGCCCGGATTACCGATCGGCAGGGCCTTGGCAATCGCCGGCAACTGCTTGGGACTGAGGTCCACGCTCAGCTTGTCCGGGCGTTCGCCGAGCAGGGTGGCGATGCGGTTGCGCTGGCGCACCTGTTCCGCCTGCAGTTGCGGCACGCTGGCTTCCACCGAGGCCAGGCGCGCATCGGCACGCACGACGTCGAGTTGGTCGCCGACCCCGGCATCACGCAGGCTCTCGGTGATCTTGCGTGAGTCCTGCTGGTTCTTCAGGTTCGCCAGGGCGATTTTTTCCCGCAGTTGCGCACCGCGCAGTTGACCGTAGGCGTCCACCAGTTCGGCGATCATCGTCACCTGCAACTGGTAGAGATCGGCCTCGGCCGCCTGCTGGTCGGCGTCGGTGGCTTCCAGGTTGCGCTGGATGCGGCCGAACAGGTCCAGTTCCCAGGCCATGTCCAGGCCCAGGTCGTAGCGCTCGGTGTTGACCCGGTCGGTGGTCTGCCCGGGAATCTGGCCTTTGCCCAGGTTGCTGCTGGCGCGGCTGGTGATGGTCGGCATCACGTCGTTGCTGGCGTCGTCACGAATCGCCCGGGCGGCCCGCAGACGGGCGAAGGCCACGCGCAACTCGCGGTTGCCGTCCAGGGAGCGAGCCACCAACGCATTGAGCGTCGGGTCTTCGAACTGCTGCCACCAGACGCCTTCGAAACGGGCGCGGTCGAAGTTCTTCTGGCCGGCGGCACCGTCGGTGGCGGTGGTGATGTTCGCCGCCTCGGTCTGTGGTGCCTGATAGTCCGGGCCCACGGCGCAGGCGCTGAGCGCCAGGGCCAGCAAGCTCGGCATGAACGCTTTCAAACTCATTGTTGCGCCTCCAGTTTCAAGGCCCGGGCGGCCTTGCGGGCCTCGCTGCGCTCGACGAAGTTACGGATCAATACATAGAACACCGGGGTCAGCAGCAGGCCGAAGAAGGTCACGCCGAGCATCCCCGAGAACACCGCGACACCCATGGCGTGGCGCATTTCCGCACCGGCGCCGCTGGAGAACACCAGGGGCACCACGCCCATGACGAAGGCGAAGGAGGTCATCAGGATCGGCCGCAGACGCAAGCGGCATGCTTCCAGGACCGCCGCCAGCGGGTTCATGCCTTCGAGCTGTTTGTCCTTGGCGAACTCGACGATCAGGATCGCGTTCTTGCAGGCAAGCCCCACCAGTACGATCAAGCCGATCTGGGTAAAGATGTTGTTGTCGCCGCCGGAGATGATCACCCCGGTGATGGCCGACAGCAGCGTCATCGGTACGATCAGGATCACCGCCAGTGGCAGGCTCCAGCTTTCGTATTGCGCCGCGAGCACCAGGAACGCCAGCAGTACGCAGAGCGGGAACACGAACAGCGCGGTGTTGCCCGAGAGGATCTGCTGGTACGTCAGGTCGGTCCACTCGTAGGTCATGCCGTTGGGCAATTCGTCCTTGAGCAGCTTCTCGATGGCTTTCTCGGCCTGGCCGGAGCTGTAGCCCGGGGCGGCGGCACCGTTGATTTCAGCGGTGATGAAGCCGTTGTAGTGCATCACGCGGTCAGGGCCCGAGGTGTCGCTGACCTTGATGAAGGTCGCCAGCGGGATCATCTCGCCACGGTTGTTGCGCACCTTGAGCTGGCCGATCTGGTCGGCCTCGAGGCGGAACTGTTGCTCGGCCTGGACGTTGACCTGGTAAGTGCGGCCGAAGCGGTTGAAGTCGTTGGCATACAGCGAGCCCAGGTAGATCTGCAGGGTGTCGAAGATGTCGCTGACGGCCACGCCGTGGGTCTTGGCTTTCTCACGGTCGATGGCGGCATCGACCTGAGGCACGTTCACCGTGTAGCTGGTGAACAGGCCGGCCAGTTCCGGCACGCTGCGGCTCTTGGTGATGATGTTCATGGTTTCTTTGTACAGCTCGTCGTAGCCCAGGTTGCCCCGGTCCTCGATTTGCAGGCGGAAACCACCGATCGTCCCCAGCCCCTGTACCGGCGGCGGCGGGAAGATCGCCATGTAGGCTTCCTGGATCCCGGCGAACTGGCCGTTCAAGGCGCCGGCGATGGCGCCGGCCGATTGGCTCGGGTCCTTGCGCTCGTCGAAGGGCTTGAGGGTCACGAACACGATGCCGGCGTTCGGGCTGTTGGTGAACCCGTTGATCGACAGGCCGGGGAAGGCCACCGCGCTTTCCACGCCTGGCTGCTTGAGGGCCAGGTCGGACATGCGCTTGATCACGTCTTCGGTGCGGTCCAGGCTGGCGGCATCCGGCAATTGGGCGAAGGCCACCAGGTACTGCTTGTCCTGGCCGGGTACGAAGCCGGTCGGCGTGTTGGAGAAACCGAAGAAGGTCAGCACCATCAGGCCCGCATAGAGCAGCAGGGCGATGCCGCTGCTGCGGATCACGCGGGCGACCGTGCCCACGTAGCCATGGCTGGCACGCTCGAAGAAGCGGTTGAACGGACGGAACAACCAGCCACCGAAGAGCTTGTCCAGGAACTTGGAGAAGCGGTCCTTGGGCGCGTCATGGCTCTTGAGCAATACGGCGGCCAGGGCTGGCGACAAGGTCAGCGAGTTGAGCGCCGAGATCACTGTCGAAATGGCGATGGTCAGGGCGAACTGCTTGTAGAACTGCCCGGTCAGGCCGCTGATGAACGCCGCGGGTACGAACACCGCGCACAGCACCAGGGCGGTGGCGATGATCGGGCCGGTCACTTCGCCCATGGCGCGCTTGGTCGCCTCCACGGGAGTCAGCCCCAGCTCGATGTTCCGCTCGACGTTCTCCACCACCACGATGGCGTCGTCCACCACGATGCCGATGGCCAATACCAGGCCGAACAGCGAGAGGGCGTTCAGCGAGAACCCGAACAGGTGCATCACGGCGAACGTACCGATCAGCGACACCGGCACAGCCACCAACGGGATGATCGAGGCGCGCCAGGTCTGCAGGAACAGGATCACCACCAGGACCACCAGGATCAGGGCTTCGAACAGGGTGTGGACCACCGCTTCGATGGAGCCACGGACGAAGATCGTCGGGTCATAGACGATGCTGTAGTCCATGCCGGCCGGGAAGCCTTTCTTCAGTTCCTCCATCTTGTTGCGCACGTCGTTGGAGATCTGGATCGCGTTGGAGCCAGGGCGCTGGAAGATCGGGATCGCCACCGCCGGCTGGTTGTCCAGCAGCGATCGCAGGGCGTACTGGCTGGAGCCCAGTTCGACCCGGGCGATGTCCTTCAGGCGCGTGATCTCGCCATTGGCGCCGGAGCGAATGATGATGTTCTCGAACTCTTCCTCGCTCACCAGGCGACCCTGGGTGTTGATCGACAGCTGGAACGCCTGGGCATTCGGCGCCGGTGGCGCACCCAGGGCACCCGCGGCCACCTGGCGGTTCTGTTCACGAATCGCGGTGACCACGTCGGTGGCGGTCAGGTTGCGCGAGGCGGTCTTGTTCGGATCCAGCCACACCCGCAAGGAGTAATCGCCCATGCCGAACAGCTGCACATCACCCACGCCGCCCAGGCGCGCCAGCTCATCCTTGATGTTGAGCAGGGCGTAGTTGGACAGGTAGAGCATGTCGTAGCGTTTGTCTGGCGAGGTCAAGTGCACGACCATGGTCAGGTCGGGCGAGGCCTTGTCCACCGTGATGCCGATCCGGGTCACTTCTTCCGGCAGCTTGGGCTCGGTGCGGGTGACGCGGTTCTGCACCTGCACCTGGGCGTTGTCCAGGTCGGTGCCCAGGGCAAAGGTGATGGTCAGGGTGATCTTGCCGTCAGCGGTGGATTGCGAGGACATGTACAACATGTTCTCGACGCCGGTGATGGCTTGTTCCAGGGGCGCGGCCACGGTTTCGCCGATGACCTTGGGGTTGGCGCCGGGGAAGTTGGCGCGGACCACGACGGTCGGCGGCACGACTTCCGGGTATTCGCTGATCGGCAATTGGAACAGCGAGATGGCGCCGGCGATCAGGATCAGCAGCGAAAGCACCGCTGCGAAGATCGGCCGCGAAATGAAGAACTGGGAAAATTTCATCTGGATTCAGTCCCTTAACCGCGTGGGGTCGTCGCGGCCAGTTTGCCTGCCGCTCCAGACGCTGCCTTGGAAGGCGCGACTTGAGGCAGGTTGCTGGCTTCGAGCGCTTTACGTTGTTGTGCCAGGGCCGCGAGGGTTTCCTCGCTGGCCATCGGTACCGTTTCAGGCGTGACCGGCGAACCCGGACGTGCCCGTTGCAGCCCCTTGACGATGATGGTGTCGTTCTTGTTCAGGCCACTGCGCACGATGCGCAGGCCTTCGATCTTCGGCCCCAGTTCGACGGCGCGGTAGGCCGGCTTGTTGTCCGCGTCCATCACCAGTACGAATTTCTTGCCCAGGTCGGTGCCGACGGCTTCGTCGTTGATCAGCACGGCGGAGTAGGTGCCGCTGCCCACCAGCTTGAGACGGGCATACAGCCCGGGGGTGTAGTCGCCGTCCTTGTTGTCGAACACGGCGCGACCGCGAATGGTGCCGGTCTGCGGGTTGACCTGGTTGTCGACGAAGTTCATCTGGCCCAGGTGCGGGTTGCCGTCCTCGTTGGACAGGCCCATGTAGACCGGCGTGGCTTGGCCGCGCTGGCCCTGGCGGGCGAGTTGGGTGTACTTGAGGAAGACCCGTTCGTCGGCGTCGAAGTAAGCGTAGACCTTGTCGGTGGACACCACGCTGGTGAGTGGCGTGACGTCGGCGGTCACCAGGTTGCCGGCGGTGATTTGCGCGCGGCTGACGCGTCCGCTGATGGGCGAGGTGACGCGGGTGAAGCTCAGGTTCAGCTTGGCCAGGTCCAGTTGCGCCTGGATGGCTGCAACGGCGGCGCGGGCCTCCTGGGCGGCGGTGGTACGCGAGTCCGCCAGCTCGGCGGAAATGGCATTGCTCTGGCGCAGGCGTTCACCGCGCTGGGCTTCGTTCTCGCTGCGGGTCGCCGTGGCGCGGGCCTGGGCCAGTTGCGCTTCGAGGCGACGCACTTCAGCCTGGAAGGGGCGTGGGTCGATCTGGAACAGCAAATCGCCTTTCTTGACCAGCGCGCCTTCGGTGAAGGCGACTTCGTCGATCTGTCCCGAGACCCGAGGACGGATCTCGACGGTTTCCGGCGCTTCGAGACGCCCGGTGAACTCGTCCCATTCGTTGACCGGTTGCTCCAGGACCTTGGCCACACTGACTTTGGCCGGAGGCATGGAGGCCGCCGTGTCGGGGGTCTTGCCGCAAGCGCTCATCACCAGCACCGCCAGCAAGGCAAGGGGGAAACGCAATTTCGAGAGGGGCTGTTGAAGTGAATGGTCCATGGATAGCATCCGCCAATGTATTGAGAATGGGCGGATGATGCGTGGCGTGCGTCAACGGAACGAATCGAATGAAATAAAGGTAACTATCATTCGGAATGATATAAGCCATCAACGACGCCTCTAATTCGGGCCTTTCGTTAGGCTGCTATCAATTTGGATGATGGCAGGCAGTGTCTTCCACAGGCGTCTACTTCGGTAGATAGGTGTCATGGATCCGCTTGAATGCGCCTTCCGCGCGCAGGCTTTCAACGGCGTCGCGCAGGTCTTCGACCATCTTCGGATCGCATTGCTTCGAGCAGGCCAGGTACAGATCGGCCTTGCTGCCGACCAGGCTCATCAGCAGTTTGCGCTTGGACACCCTGGGCCAGATGTAGCGGCTCTCGGGCACGCCATTGAACCAGGCATCGATGCGCCCCATCAGCAGCAGTTGTGCGGGGTTTTCGCCGATGGCCACGGGGTAGATCTGGTCATCCCTGAAGCCTTCGGTGCGCAGGATCTCCTCTTGCGCGCTGCCCAGGCCGACGCCGATCTTGTGGAAGGTCCCCCGCGCCTGAGCGAAGCTGCCCACCCGTTGTTCGAGGCTGAAGAACGCTCGTTCCATGGGCATGATCGCCGCAATCCAGGTAAAGCGGGTTTCCCGGCCCGGGATGCGCGACAGCGGCGTGATCAGGTGGTCGTGTTCCTCGCTCACGTGTTTCTGGGCCCTGGCCCAGGGGAGCACGTGGATCTTCACCGGGTAGCCGGCCCTGTTCATCGCCGCCACGGCGACATCGCCGACGATCCCGTAGCCCCGGGGATCGTCGACGAACGTCAGCGGTGGCGCGTCGAGGATGTGCAGTTCGATGGGCGCGGGCTCACCGTGTGCGGCAGGCCCTGTCAGCAGCGCGAACATTACGCAAAGCCCGTAGAGCACCTGGATGAAGACCCTTGGGGCGCCTGCGGTGGAGCTCATGATCATTGCTTCAGGCATTGAAATTGGATGCACCCTTTGTTTTTATCGGACGTGCCATGCCTGGCTGTCGGCCCGGACGCGTGTTTCTGAAGGTTAGATCAAAGCGCCGATCAAGGCCTTGCCCCCTGGTCGGCAGTGGAGGGAGCGGCGTGTCATGGTGCGCCAGTGTCGCCTGGAAGCCCGCAGATTGTGACCGAATTACAAAGTAGTCATGCGTTGTCAACCGCCCGGGGGATGCGTAAGCTGCCCCCATGAACCAGTCATCTTCCCCCAGTACGCGCGGCCCGGCCGATCACGAAATTCGCGACCAGATCGTCGCGGCGGCCAACGAGCATTTCAGTCAATACGGCTATGGCAAGACCACGGTGTCCGACCTGGCCAAGGCCATCGGCTTTTCCAAGGCCTACATCTATAAGTTCTTCGATTCCAAGCAGGCGATCGGCGAAGCCATCTGCGGTCGCTGCCTGTCAGAAATCGTCGCGGCCGTGGAGCAAGCCATCGCCGAAGAAGGGCTGTCGGCCACGGAGCGTTTCCGGCGCCTGGTCAAGACCGTGATCGCCACTGGGGTCAACTTGTTCTTCAATGATCGCAAGCTCTATGACATCGCGGCGTTTTCCGCCTCGGAGCGCTGGCCGAGCTCGCAGGTCTATAACGCGCGGATCCGCGAGTTCGTGGTGCAGATCGTCCGGGAAGGGCGCGAACTCGGCGAGTTCGAACGCAAGACACCGCTGGATGAAACCGTGGATGCGATCCACCTCGCCCTGCGGCCTTTCGTCAATCCCTTGTTGCTGCAGTACAACCTCGACTATGTCGACGACGCCCCGACCCTCACCGCCAACCTCATCCTGCGCAGCCTGATGCCTTGATGCCCAGCGCCTGACCGCATCCCGGCGGTCAGTCATTCAACCGCGACGAAACTTCGACGTCGAATCCCAAAGGATTTGGGCGTCTGCCTGACTGGATTGTGACCATTATTAATGTTGGTCACATTGATGGACATAGTTGCGGTGTCTTCAGCCACGGGTTGCACCAGGGAGGATTGCCAACCACCGCCGAGCGCCCGGAACGCGGCGACCGCGGCCCGTGCCGACTCCGTTCGCGCCTGCGCCCGGGCATCGGAAGCCTGCAACAAGGTCTGGTCCGCTTGCAGCACGTCGATCAGGCTGGCCGTGCCTTTCTGGTACGCAACGAACGACGATTGGCGAGCCTGGGCCAGGGACGCTTCGCCGGCGGTGAGGGTAGTGGCCTGGGCTTCGCGGTTCACCAGAGCGGAGAGGGCGTTCTCGACATCCTCGCTGGCACGCAGCACCGACTGGCGGTAAGCGGCCAGGGCTTCGGCTTCACGACCCTTGGCTTGATCGATCTGGGCATCGATGCGGCCAAAATCGAACAGCCGCCAGCGCAGGCCCAGGGCGATCGCCGACTGGTTGGCACCGCCAGTGAACAAGTTGCCGCCCGATACCGACGTGGCGCTGCCGAGCAATGCACTGAGGGAGAACTTGGGGTAATACTCGGCAACGGCCTCGCCGATGCGCGCGTTGGAAGCGGCCAGGCGACGCTCTGCCACGATCAGGTCAGGCCGTCGGCGGAGCAGGTCGGCCGGGGTGCCCATCGCTGAGATCTGCGGGGCCTGCGGCAGGCTGGCGGCACCGGCCAGTTGCGTGCGGTGGGTGCCAGGCGGGGTACCGAGCATCACATCCAGCGCGTTCATGGCGGCATCCAGGCCGGTTTGCAGCACTGGCACGCTGGCCTGGACCTGGGCCAGTGAGCCCTCGGTCTGGTGGACCTGGTAACTGGCGGCGAGCCCTTTGCTGTAGAGCAGCCGGACCTTCTCCAGCAGGTCCCGCTGCGTGGCGACCTGGCGGTTGGCGATGTCCAGCCGGGCCTGCAAGCCGCGAACAGTGAGGTAGATATCGGCCGTTTGTGCCGCCACGAACAACCGCGTGGCGGCGACGCCCGCTGTGCTGGCCTGGTACTCGGCCAGCGCCGCCTCGCGTCCGCGTCGCAGGCCGCCGAAGAGGTCGAGCTCCCAACCGGCATTGAGGTCGATCTCGTAGGCGTTGCCGTATCGATCGTAGCCAGGTGTCGAATCGAGCACCTGGCCGAGGGGCGTCTCGATGGACTGGTAGGCGCGCGCGGCCTGCCCGCTGACGTTCGCCGAAGGCAGCAAGGCCGCATTCGCCGCCCCCAGGCCCGCCCTGGCCTGGGTGACGCGGGCGGCGGCTTGCGCCAGGTCGAGGTTCTGCTCCAGTGCCTTGGAAACGAAGTCGGTCAACAATGGATCACCGAAGCCCTCCCACCAGGTGGCGAGGCTGGCCGGCGCGGTGGTGGGGCGTCGTTCGACAGCCGCCTGGCCCAGGAAACGATCGGAAAACGCGGCATCCGGACGCTGGTAGTCCGGGCCGACCGCGCAACCTGCCAACAAGCTGGCGCTGAACCATAGGGCGATGGGGCGGAGAGGGGGCATGGGGATCCTGGTGTAGGGTTGGTTTGTGACCATATTATATTGTGGTCACTTGCTGTCAATCAGACTTCCTAGCGGCCTTTCACAGGAATGTGACGTTTTTATGAGGTGAGAGTGAACTGGCTGAGTGACGAGCCTGTGACGATTGACAGTAATAGTCACTCGACTGAGAATGAGGCTCCTGTCCTACTCCTCAAGTTAGGGAACCTATGCTTCGGCTCCGACCTGTCACCCTTGCCGTTTGCCTGATGCCGCTCGTGTTGTCGGCGTGTGGCGACTCATCCACCGCGGCTGATCCGCGCACATTGGCCCCGCTGGTCAGGGTCGCTGAAGTCCAGGGTTCCACCGATACCGTCCGTTCCTTCACCGGTGTCGTGGCTGCACGTGTCCAGAGCGACCTCGGGTTCCGGGTCTCGGGCAAGGTGCTTGAGCGGCTGGTGGACGCCGGCCAGGCCGTCAAGAAAGGCCAGCCGCTGATGCGTCTGGACCCCGTCGACCTGGGTTTGCAGGCACGTGCGCAGCAAGAGGCCGTCAGTGCGGCACGGGCCCGGGCCAAGCAGACCGCGGACGACGAGGCGCGCTACCGTGAGCTCGTCGCCGCCGGGGCGATTTCCGCTTCCGGCTACGACCAGATCAAAGCCGCTGCCGACACCGCGAAAGCGCAACTCAGCGCCGCCGAGGCCCAGGCCGATGTGGCCCGCAATGCATCGGGCTACGCCGTGTTGCTCGCCGACGCCGACGGCGTGGTGATGGAAACCCTCGCCGAACCGGGACAGGTCGTCAGTCCGGGCCAGCCTGTGGTCCGACTGGCCCGGGCGGGACAGCGCGAAGCCGTCGTGCAACTGCCCGAGACCCTGCGGCCCGCCGCCGGGTCTACCGCCCAGGCGACGCTGTATGGCGGCACCGGCGGCGCCGTCACGGCGCGGCTGAGATTGCTGTCGGATTCGGCCGATCGGGTCACCCGTACCTTCGAGGCGCGGTATGTCCTTGAAGGAACGCTGGCCAATGCACCGCTGGGTTCGACCGTCACGCTTCGGATCGCCGCGGGGGCCGCCCAGGGCCAGGCGTTGCAAGTGCCGATCGCCGCGCTCTACGACGCAGGCAACGGCACCGGCGTGTGGCGCATCGACGGGGAGCCGGCCAAGGTCACCTGGCGGCCCCTCCAGGTCCTGGGCTTGAGCGACGACACCGCGCGGGTCGCCGGCGATCTCAAGGTGGGCGAGCGGATCGTCGGGCTGGGTGCGCACCTGTTGCACGAGGGCGAGGCTGTCCGGCTGACCCCACAGGCTGAGGTGAAGGTTGCCGGGAGCCAGCCATGAGCCTGAACCTGTCGGCCATCGCCGTGCGCGAGCGCGCCATCACCGTCTTCCTGATTGTCCTGATCGCCGTTGCCGGCACGCTGGCGTTCTTCAAGCTCGGACGGGCGGAGGACCCTCCGTTCACGGTCAAGCAACTGACTGTCATCACAGCCTGGCCGGGCGCCACGGCCCAGGAGATGCAGGACCAGGTCGCCGAGCCGCTGGAAAAACGCTTGCAGGAGCTGAAATGGTACGACCGCACGGAAACCTACACCCGTCCCGGCCTGGCTTTCACCATGGTCTCGCTGCTGGATCGCACGCCGCCGTCGCAAGTGCAGGAGGAGTTCTACCAGGCGCGCAAGAAGCTCGACGACGAGGCTGCCAGGCTGCCGGCGGGCGTCATCGGGCCGCTGGTCAACGATGAATATTCGGACGTGACCTTCGCCTTGTTCGCCCTCAAGGCCCGTGGCGAACCGCAGCGCGTGCTGGTGCGCGATGCCGAAGCGTTGCGCCAGCGCCTGTTGCATGTGGCCGGGGTGAAAAAGGTCAACATCATCGGTGAGCAGCCCGAGCGGATCTTTGTGTCCTTCTCCCATGACCGGCTCGCCACCCTGGGCGTTTCCCCGCAGGACATCTTTGCCGCACTGAACAGCCAGAACGTGCTCACGCCTGCCGGTTCGATCGAGACCCGCGGGCCGCAGGTCTTCGTTCGGGTGGACGGCGCCTTCGACAAGCTGGAGAAGATCCGCGAGACGCCGCTGGCGATCCAGGGGCGCACGTTGAAGCTCTCGGACGTGGCCACTGTCGAGCGTGGCTACGAGGACCCGGCCACCTTTCTCGTGCGCAATAACGGCGAGCCGGCCCTGCTGTTGGGCGTGGTGATGCGCGAGGGCTGGAACGGCCTGGACCTGGGCAAGGCGCTGGACGCGGAGACGACCCGGATCAATGCAGGCATGCCGCTGGGGATGACACTGGCCAAGGTGACCGATCAATCGGTGAACATCAGCTCGGCTGTCGATGAGTTCATGATCAAGTTCTTCGTCGCCCTGTTGGTGGTGATGGTGGTCTGTTTCATCAGCATGGGCTGGCACGTCGGCGTGGTGGTCGCGGCCGCCGTGCCGTTGACGCTGGCCGTGGTGTTCGTGGTCATGGCGGCCACTGGCAAGAACTTCGATCGAATCACCCTGGGCTCGCTGATCCTCGCCCTCGGCTTGCTGGTGGACGACGCCATCATCGCCATCGAGATGATGGTCGTGAAGATGGAAGAGGGCTACGACCGGATCAAGGCGTCGGCGTATGCCTGGAGCCATACGGCCGCACCGATGTTGTCCGGTACGCTGGTCACGGCCATCGGCTTCATGCCCAACGGCTTCGCACAATCCACCGCCGGCGAGTACACCAGCAACATGTTCTGGATCGTCGGCATCGCCCTGATCGCTTCCTGGGTGGTCGCGGTGGCCTTTACCCCGTACCTGGGGGTGAAGATGTTGCCGCAGATCAAGCAGGTCGAAGGCGGTCACGCGGCCATCTACGACACCCGCCACTACAACCGTTTCCGCCGGCTGCTGACGCGCGTCATCGCGCGCAAGTGGTGGGTGGCGGGGACGGTCGTCACGACGTTTATCGTGGCGATCGTGGCAATGGGCCTGGTCAAGAAGCAATTCTTCCCGACCTCGGACCGGCCGGAGGTGCTGGTCGAAGTGCAAATGCCGTATGGCACCTCCATCGAGCAGACCAGCGCCGCCACGGCCAAGGTCGAGGCCTGGTTGCAAAAGCAAGAGGAGGCGAAGATCGTCACCGCCTACATCGGCCAGGGCGCGCCGCGCTTCTACCTGGCGATGGCGCCGGAACTCCCCGACCCGTCGTTTGCCAAGATCGTGGTCCTGACCACCGATCAGGAGGCCCGGGAAACCCTCAAGTTCCGCCTGCGCGAGGCGGTCGCCGATGGCTTGGCCCCGGAGGCGCGGGTCCGCGTCACGCAGTTGGTGTTCGGCCCCTATTCGCCATTCCCGGTGGCCTATCGAGTGATGGGGCCGGACCCGACGACCTTGCGCGAAATCGCCGGCCGGGTGCGCGGCGTGATGCAGGCGAGCCCATTGATGCGGACCGTCAACACGGATTGGGGCCCGCTGGCGCCGGCCCTGCATTTCAACCTCGACCAGGACCGCCTGCAGGCCGTGGGCCTGACGTCCAGTGCGGTTGCCCAGCAGCTGCAATTCCTCCTGGCGGGCGTGCCGATCACGGCGGTACGCGAGGACATTCGTTCGGTGCAGGTGGTCGGCCGCGCGGCGGGGGAGATTCGCCTCGACCCGGCCAGGATCGAGGGCTTCACCCTGGTAGGCGCTACAGGGCAGCGGGTTCCCCTGTCCCAGGTCGGCGAGGTCGATGTGCACATGGAGGACCCGATCCTGCGCCGGCGCGACCGCACGCCCACGATTACCGTGCGCGGCGACATCGCCGAAGGCTTGCAGCCGCCGGACGTGTCGAGCGCGATCATCCAGCAATTGCAGCCGATCATCGACACGCTTCCCGACGGCTACCGGATCGAACAGGCCGGGGCTATCGAGGAGTCGGGCAAGGCCGGCAAGGCGATCGTGCCGCTGGTGCCGATCATGATTGCCCTGACACTGCTGATCATCATCGTCCAGGTGCGTTCGATCTCGGCGATGATCATGGTGTTTCTCACTGCGCCGCTGGGGCTGATCGGCGTGGTGCCGACCCTGCTGGTTTTCCAGCAGCCGTTCGGCATCAACGCGTTGGTCGGGTTGATCGCGCTGTCGGGCATCCTGATGCGCAATACCCTGATCCTGATCGGGCAGATCCACCATAACGCACAGGAAGGGCTGGACCCGTTCCACGCCGTCATCGAGGCCACGGTCCAGCGCGCGCGTCCAGTCCTGTTGACGGCCCTGGCGGCGATCCTGGCGTTTATCCCGCTGACCCATTCGGTTTTCTGGGGAACGCTGGCCTACACGCTGATCGGCGGTACGTTAGTCGGCACCATCATGACGCTGGTGTTCCTGCCAGCGATGTATTCCATCTGGTTCAAGATCCGCCCCGTCCACCCGGCGCAATGACGCAGGCCGTGGCCAGCGGGCGTCGGGTGGGCGAATGGCGCATCGATTGAGAAATGAAGAGGTGCTTATGTTGAATCACGCAGGTCAGAAGCGAATCGTCGTCACCGGTACCGGCCTCGTCAGCCCCTTGGGTTGCGGGGTGGAGGAGGTCTGGCGGCGGTTGTTGGCCGGGCAGTCCGGTATTCGCCGGTTGGCCGACGACATCACCGAAGGCACGGGGGTGGCGGTCGGCGGCCAGGTGCCGTCGCTGGAGGACGATGCGGTCGCCGGTTACGCCCCGGAGCGGGTCATTGCGGCCAAGGATCGCAAGAAGATGGATCGCTTCATCGAGTTCGCCCTGGTGGCCGCCGACGAAGCGTTGGCGCAAGCAGGCTGGCACCCGACCAGCAGCGCGGAGCAGGAACGCACCGCGACGATCATCTCCTCGGGCGTGGGCGGCTTCGGCGCCATTGCCGACGCCATCCGCACCACGGACACCCGTGGTCCGCGTCGCCTGTCGCCGTTCTCTGCGCCGGCGTTCCTGGCCAATATGGCTGCCGGGCACGTGTCCATCCAGCATGGTTTCAAAGGCCCGCTCGGCGCGCCCATCACGGCGTGTGCCGCCGGGGTGCAGGCGATCGGTGATGCGGCGCGGCTGATCCGCAGCGGGGAGGCGGATATCGCCCTGTGCGGCGGTACCGAGGCGGCGATCGACCGCGTGACCCTGGGCTGCTTCGCGGCGGCCCGGGCGCTGTCCACCGGATCGGCCGAGCGTGCGCAGGAAGTCTCGCGGCCTTTTGACCGTGATCGTGATGGGTTTGTCATGGCCGAAGGGGCCGGGGTGCTGGTGATCGAATCCCTGGAGCATGCCTTGGCGCGCGGGGCCAGGCCATTGGCGGAACTGATCGGCTATGGCACCAGTGCCGATGCCTACCACCTGACCGCCGGCCCGGAAGACGGCAACGGCGCGCGGCGCGCCATGGAACAGGCGCTGCGCCAAGCCGCTGTCAGCCCTGCGGATGTGCAGCACATCAATGCCCATGCCACGTCCACCCAGGTGGGCGACAGCGGCGAACTGGCGGCGATTCGCTCGGTGTTCGGGCGTGATTCGGGCGTGGCGATCACCTCCACCAAATCCGCCACCGGGCATTTGCTGGGGGCGGCAGGCGGGGTCGAGGCGGTGTTTACCGTGCTGGCGCTGCGCGACCAGGTCGTACCACCCACGTTGAACCTGCATCAACCCGACGAAGCGGCCGAAGGCCTGGACCTGGTCGGCCTGAGGTCGCGAAAAATGCCGATCACCCATGCACTGTCCAATGGGTTCGGCTTTGGCGGGGTCAATGCCAGCCTGCTGTTACGTCGCTGGGAGGCTTGATGCCCTGATGTTGTAGATAGGCCGCTTTCGCGAGCAGGCTCGCTCCCACAGGGGCCAGGGGTGTGCAAGTGATTTTGCCCCCCCCTGGCCCCTGTGGGAGCGAGCCTGCTCGCGAAGGCGGCCGGCTTTCATCAAAAACTCCAGGGTCACCCCCGGAGCCGTGGCGAGGGAGCTTGCTCCCGCCTGGGGCATTCGGCTGCCCCAGGCTGCTTGCATTCGCCGCCTACGCAATCGGTCGCAGGTAGACGCCGTTGCTCAAGTTCTGCTTGAGTTGGTGGCTGGTCTCATCGGCCAGCACCTCCGGCTGATCGTTGGCGACTCCTTCCAGCACACGTTGGACCACATCGTGGGGCGAGGCCTTTGGCACGCCTTCGAGGCCCCGTGTCATGTCCGTGTCCACGAAGGCCACGTGCACGCCGACCACCAGGGTGCCCTGGCTGGCCAGCTGCAAGCGCAGGCCGTTGGTCAATGACCACGCGGCGGCCTTGCTGGCCGAATAGGTGACCGTGTTGGGCAGGTTGACCCAGCTCAAGGCCGAATGCATGTTGACGATCGCGCCGCCACCGTTTGCGGCCAGGACCGGGGCGAAGGCCAGGCTGGTGGCCAACGGCGCAACGGCATTGGTCTCGAACTCCTGGCGCAGGTTCTCCAGGCTGATGCCGGGGCCGGGCCGGTCGCCGTGGATGCCGGCGTTGTTGATCAGCAGCGTCAGGTCCTGCACACCCTCGACCGCTGCGGCGATGTCTTCAGGGCGGGTGACGTCGAGCTTGAGCGGCACCACGTTCGGTTGGGCTTGGACGGTGGCCGGATCGCGAGCCGCCGCATAGACCTTGGCGGCGCCCGCCGCGAGAAGGGCCTGCACGAACGCCTTGCCCAAGCCACGATTGGCGCCGGTTACCAGGGCCACGCTGCCTTTGATTTGCATGTTGAATCTCCAGGTGTCGAGGAAGAAAAAAGCGAGGCTTCAGCCCCGCAGGGGTTGTCTGGCGAAGTTGCCCCTCAGGGCGAACAGGACCAGGGCAATCAGGCAGGCCGTGAACTGGATGCCGCCCAAGGCCGTGACTGGCGCGAAAGGCAGGACCGAGGCCAGCCAGGTGGTCAGCGCGGCGGCCCCCATGGAAACAAAACCCAGCAGCGCGGAAGCCATTCCGGCCTCCTTGCCGAAAGGCCCCATGGCGATGGCCGTGCCCAGCGGGTTGGCCAGCCCCATGCCCCAGAGGAAGGTCACCATCGAAAGGGCGTAGCCACCCAGGCTGGGTTGGGCGGGGCCCACGAGCAGCAATGCACCGCCCGCCATGGCACAGGTGATTCCCAGCAGCGCGATGAGCGGGGCGCCGTGGCGGTGGGCCAGGCGCGGCGCCGCCATGCCCGCGGCGAACACCACGAACACCGTGGCGGCGAAGTAAAGCCCGGTCTGCAACGACGTCAGGCCGAGGCCTTTCATCAGGATGGCCGGGGCCGCGGCGAACGATGCGAACAGTCCGCTCATCAGCAGGCTCATCGAAACGGCCGGCAGGATGAATCGCTTGTCCAAGGCCAGGCGTCGATAGGCGAGCGCCACGCTCTGGGCCGAATGCGGGGCGCGGCGGTCGGCGGGATGGGTTTCGCCCAGGCCGCGCACGTAGAAGAGGGCGAGGGCGACCCCTGCCAGCCCCACCAGGATGAAGATGGCGCGCCATCCGAGCGTGTCGGTCAGGACACTGCCCGCCAGCGGCGAAAACCCCGGCGCGGCGGCGGTGGCGATCATGGTCAGCGACAAGGCGCGGGCCAGGGTCTCGCCCTCGAACAGGTCCCGCGCAATCGCCCGGGACAGCACCGACGTCGCGCACACACCCAGCGCCTGGACGACGCGTCCGGCGATCATCACCTCCAGGTTGGGCGCAAGGCCCGCGACGACAGTGCCGACGACGAAGATGCCAAGCCCGCCCAGCACCAGCTTCTGGCGGCCATAGCGGTCGGCCAGCGGCCCGACGATCAGTTGGCCGAGGGCGAACGTGATGAAGAAGCTCGACAGCGTCAAGCCCAGCTCGCGGGTGGTCACTCCGAGTTCGTCGCCAATGACCGGGAATGCCGGGAGGATGATGTTGGTGGAAAGCATGCCGATGGCGGCCAGTCCGGCCAGCAACGCCACGGTCCGGCCGGTCAAGGGTTGAAGTGCGTGGGCGGAATCGCTTGCGGAAGTCTTCATGCCTTTATAAGCCTGTTGAGTGATGCGGTTGCGTGGGCGGCCTGGCAGACAAAAAGTCAGCCGGCGGCAGTGTCGTCATGTATGATGGTTATCATATTTATCGGCAAGCATGATGATCATCATGCAATCCGTCAAGCAAATAAATGGAGGCTCCCATGAGGTATTCCTCAGGCCAGACGGCAGAGCGCTACGAGAGCATTGTCGAAGAAGCATCCCGGTTGTTTCGCGCAAAGGGCATTGGTGGGGCGAGCATCGCCGAAGTGATGAAGGCATCAGGCCTGACCCATGGCGCGTTCTATGCGCATTTCGATTCCAAGGAAGCCCTGGCTTGCGCCAGCCTGGAATACGGGCTGGAGCAGTCGGCGCTGAAACTGCGGCAGACCCTCTCAGGCAGTGAAGTACCCAAGGAGGCGTTCCTGGCCATGTACCTCGGCGAGCAGCATCGCGATTGCCCGCAAGCCAGCTGTCCCGTGCCTGCGCTGGCGATCGACGTCGCGCGCGAGCCAGGGTTGCGACGTTCGTTTACCCAGGGGGTGGCCCGGATGATCGAGTCGTTGAGGTCCGGCCTGGCGTGGCGACCGGGGCGATCCAGGGAGGATCAGGCCATCCGTTTCGTCGCCTCGATAGTGGGGGCGATGGTGCTCGCCCGGGCGGTCGACGACAGGGACTTCTCCGATCGAATCCTGCGGGCGACTCGTGATGAGTTGCTGGATGACGACCGGCGCGCCGGACAGGCAGCATCGCAAGCGCCGACAGGGGCGGACGCGGTCGCCGAAGATCCTGAATCGCAGTTATCTAGCGAGCTAGATAATAGCGAGCTGCAGGACTTAAAGGCAGGTATCGACTCCCCGCTGTCTTTCGCCTTGTACAGCGCTTCCAATCGAATGATGCGGCTCCACAAGCCATTGCTGGATCCGCTGGGCCTGACGTTCCCGCAGTACCTGGCGATGCTGGAACTGTTCAATCAAGCCCCCCGATCGGTGGGCGAGCTGGGAGCCACGCTGGGCATGGACACCGGGACGATCACCCCGTTGCTCAAGCGCCTGGAGGCGTCCGGCAGGGTGACCCGCACCCGCGACAAGGACGATGAACGGCGGGTGCTCGTTGCGCTGACCGCTGCCGGCGAGGCCTTGCGCGAAGAACTCCTGGCGGTCGGCGAGCGAATTGAGGCGGCTAGCTCGCTCACCGGCGAGGGGCAGCGGGCTTTGCGCGCTGCGTTGACGAAGTTCGGGGGAGGGTTAGAAGGCTAAAGGGGCGCTTTTAATCAGTTTTTTCTTTAGAAGCGTGTACGTCTGCCGATACACCTCGGTGGAATCGGTTGCCAGACGCACTAAAGGTGTGCAGCCAGGGATGTCGAGATGGTCTCGCGCCGCCCCCCTTACGTTTTCAGGCTTGAACGCCATCAAGCCTCAGGTAATAAATCATGCCAGCCTTTACCGGGACCGAGTTGGAGCGCGCTCTTGCCGTATGCAAGGGCAGCTTCGTTGCCGTCGGTTTTTTCAGTTTCTTCGTCAACCTGCTGATGCTGGTCCCGTCGTTCTACATGCTGCAGGTCTATGACCGCGCAGTTGGAAGTGCCAGCCTGCCCACATTGCTGATGCTGACGTTGATCATGTCCTGGGCAGTATCAAGGATGAATTCCGCGCACGGCGTGATTTCTATCAGCCCCAATACCGCTTCGTGACCAATTTGCTCGTCTTGCATCGTTGGGGTGGCAGGTTAGGGGGGATATTCGCCGGGCCGATAAGTGGCTGGTAGGGCCTTAGTAACGGTACGGAACATTAAATAAGTGGCCATTTGATATCAATCTGAACGGTCTTCATGCAAAATATCCTTTTTTTGTAGCGGTCACATTTTCGGGACGGCCGCAGTTGCTAACAGGAAGCTCCACATGCCTAGTCCAATTGGTTATTCATTCGCTTCACCCGCAACGCTGACCGGCAATGCGCAAGTTGACAGCTTGCTGTTCGGTACCTATTGGCTGGGTAACTCCTGGAGCACTGGTACATACACTACGCCGCTGACGTATAGCTTCATAACCGAGACCTCTCGTTTCGCGCTCAACTACAGCAGCGATAACGAGTACGAGGCTGGCTACGTCCTTACGGCAGCCCAACAGGCCGGCATTAGCAGTGCGCTGTTCAAATGGAGTTCGGTCGCCAACATCAAGTTCACCCAAGTCAGCGAGTCCTCCACCGAAGTCGGTGATTTGCGATTCGGTGGTTTTCTGAACATGGACAGCGACACTGCTGCCTGGGGCTATTTCCCTGATAATGCTCCCAGCGCCGGCGACGTCTGGCTGGGGCCGGTGACAAATGACCCGGCGCCCGTCAATGGCACCTATGATTACTTGGTCTTTGTGCACGAGATCGGTCATGCGCTGGGCCTGAAGCATCCTTTTTCGCAGAGCCCGTCCAACACCATGGTGCTTGCGACCCAGTTCGATGATGTTCGTTACACGGTCATGAGCTACAACAGCGGTTATTCCTTCGAACCGACGTCCCCGATGTTGCTGGACATCGCCGCGATCCAGAGTCTCTATGGCGCCAATACCCAATGGCAGACCGGCAATAACACCTACAGTTGGGCCGCTGACCAATCTGTCTTCGAGACCATTTGGGATGCTGGTGGCAATGACACGATCGATGCGAGCAACCAGGCTGCTGCCGTTCGCATCGACCTCAATGAAGGACAGTTCAGCAAGATTGGCCAGGCATTCACGAACCTGAGCACCCAGGCGGCCTTCAATGAAGGGCTGGCAATCGCATATGGCGCCAAGATCGAAAATGCGATCGGCTCAGTCAATGACGACACTCTGATAGGCAACGCCCTGGGCAACATCCTCAATGGCCTTGGCGGCAAGGACATCATGATTGGCGGCGCGGGCAATGACACCTACGCAGTCGACGATCTTGGGGACGTGGTCAGCGAGACCAGCACCTTGGCCGGCGAAATCGATACTGTGCAGTCTTCGGTGAGCTGGAGCTTGGGGGCGAACCTGGAAAATCTCACGCTGATCGGTACTGCGCATCTTAGCGGGGGTGGCAACTACCTGAACAACGTGATGATCGGAAATGCTGGCAACAACGTACTGGACGGTGGCAGCGGTATCGACACGCTGATCGGCGGCAACGGTAACGACATCTACGTGGTTGACAACCTCAAGGACGTCGTCAGCGAAAGCAGTGCGCTGGCCAGTGAAATCGACACCGTGTTGGCTTCGGTGAACTGGAGCCTGGGTGCCAACCTGGAGAATCTCACGCTGATCGGCACAGCCAATCTCAGCGGCGGCGGCAATTTCCTGGACAACGTGATGACCGGCAACGCGGGCAACAACGTGCTGGACGGTGGCAGCGGTATCGACACGCTGATCGGTGGTGCCGGCAACGACATCTATGTGGTCGACAACCTCAAGGACGTCATCAGCGAAACCAGCAGCATAGCCGGCGAAATCGACACCGTGCTGTCATCGGTGAGCTGGAGCCTGGGTGCCAACCTGGAGAACCTCACGCTGACTGGCGCCAGCAACCTCTCCGGCGGTGGCAACTTCCTGAATAACGTGATGACGGGCAATGCCGGCAACAACGTACTGGATGGTGGCAGCGGTATCGACACACTGATCGGTGGTGCCGGTAATGACATTTACGTGGTCGACAACCTCAAGGACGTCATCAGTGAAACCAGCACCCAGGCCAGCGAAGTGGACACTGTGCTGTCCTCGGTGGATTGGAGCCTGGGGGCCAACCTGGAGAACCTCACGCTGATCGGCGCAGGCAACGTCTCCGGTGGCGGTAATTTCATGAATAACGTGATGACTGGCAACGCGGGCAATAACGTGCTGGCCGGTGGGGGTGGCAACGACAGGATCGATGGCGGTGCCGGCAATGATATTCTGGTGGGCGGCACCGGCACCGATACGCTTACGGGAGGCACGGGGGGCGATCGATTTGTTTTCAGCGCCTTGAACGAAATGGGGCTGGGCAGCGCCAGCGATACAATTCTCGACTTCAGCAGCCTCCAGGGAGACAAACTTGACCTGTCGAACGTCGTTGCCAATCTCCAGAACGCATTAATCGATACGTTCAGCTTCATCGATTCGAATGATTTCACCGGGGCAGGGCAGTTGCGCTTCGTCGACCAAGTGCTCTACGGCAACGTCAACGGTGATCTGGGGGCGGATTTCGAAATCCAACTGGTAGGTGTTACCAGCTTGAGCGCCAACGATCTGATCGCTTGATACGGGTTCCCGAACTTGTCGAACAACAAGGCGCCGCTCGTTGAGCGGCGCTTTGCGTTGCAGGTGCCGCGAACTTGTCAGGTCATCACTCCATCCGTCCACACCCAAGCCTACGCCATCGCTTCCTCCACCCCCTGGTCCTCACCCAGGAAGCCGCCACTCTGGTGTTGCCACAGCCGGGCATAGGTGCCGTTCCTGGCGAGCAATTCGGCGTGGGTGCCTTGTTCGATGATGCGTCCGTCGTCCATGACGATGAGCCGGTCCATGGCCGCGATCGTCGAGAGCCGATGGGCGATGGCGATGACGGTCTTGCCCTGCATCATTTCGTCGAGGCTCTCCTGGATGGCGACTTCGACTTCCGAGTCCAGAGCGCTGGTGGCTTCGTCCAGCAACAGGATCGGGGCATTCTTGAGCATCACCCGGGCGATGGCGATGCGTTGGCGCTGCCCCCCGGAAAGCTTGATGCCGCGCTCGCCCACCAGGGTGTCATAGCCAGTATGGCCTTGCCGATCGCTCAACTGGCGGATGAAACCATCGGCCTGGGCGTTCGCCGCGGCTTCCTGGATCTGCGCGTCGGTGGCGTCCGGGCGGCCGTAGGCGATGTTGTCGCGAATGGAACGGTGCAGCAGGGACGTGTCCTGGGTGACCATGCCGATGGCACTGCGCAGGCTGTCCTGGGTGACCTTGGCGATGTTCTGCCCGTCGATGCGGATTTCGCCGCTGTCCACGTCGTAGAAACGCAACAGCAGGTTGATCAGCGTCGACTTGCCGGCGCCGGAGCGTCCCACCAGACCGATCTTTTCGCCCGGGCGGATACTCAGGCTCAAGCCATCGAGCACCTGGCGCTCGCCGCTGTAGTTGAAGCTCACGTTGTCGAACGTCACCGCGCCGCCCGCGGGCACCAGCACGCCGGCATCCGGCGCGTCCTGGACCTTCGGGCCCCGGGTCAGGGTTTCCATGCCGTCCTGCACGGTGCCGATGCTTTCGAACAGCGAGGTCATCTGCCACATGATCCAGTGCGACATGCCGTTGATCCGCAGCGCCATGGCCGTGATCGCCGCCACCGCGCCGGTACCGACTTCACCCTGGTGCCACAGCCACAGGGCGTAGCCGCCGGCGCCAAGGATCAGCCCTACCACCAGGGCCTGGTTGACGATCTCGAACTGGCTGACCAGACGCATCTGGCGAAAGCCGGTCTGCTTGAAGTCCTCCATCGCCGCCCGCGCGAAATGCGCCTCGCGCTTGGAGTGGGAGAACAGTTTCACGGTGGTGATGTTGGTGTAGGCGTCCGAGATGCGCCCGGTCATCGACGAGCGCGCATGGGCCTGCTCCTGGCCGACTTGCCCCAGGCGCGGTACGAAATACAGCATGGCCAGCCCGAACAACACGATCCAGGCAATGAACGGCAGCATCAGCTTCAAGGCGAAACCACCGGCCAGGGCAATGATCGCAATGAAGTACACGCCTATCCCGGGCGCGATCTCGATGACGGTGAACAGCACCTCGCGCACCGCCAGCGCCGTTTGCATGACCTTGGTCGTGACCCGGCCGGAGAATTCATCGGAAAAGAACGAAAGGCTTTGCCGCAGCATCAGGCGGTGGAAGTCCCAGCGCAGCCGCAGCGGTAGATTGATCGCCAGCACCTGGTGCTGCACCATCGTCCGCAACGCCACCAGCCCGATGCTGGTGACCAGCACGATGCCGATCCCCCACAGCACGCGGCTTTCCTGGCCCCGCGCGGCGCCGCCAGCCTGCCAGGTCGACAACAGGTCCACCACCTGCCCGAGAAACGAGAACAACCAGGCTTCATAGATCGATACGCTGGCGCTCAGCAACGCAAACACGAGGATGTAGCCGCGGGCGCCCCGGGTGCAGGCCCACAGGAAACGAACCAGGCCAACCGGCGGCGGGGGCACTTCATCGGGTGGGAAAGGATCGAGTCTTCGTTCGAACACACGAAGCATGGTGGCCTCCGAAAGGATCAAGTCGGGAGAGATTCTCCCACGTTACATTCGCTTTGAGGCGCTCGCGGCGCGATGGCCCGCGAGCCAGGCGGGCCGCTCGATACTTCCAGCCGATTGAACGCCTCTTGCACAAGTTATCTATGACAACCCGCGGTGCGAGGAAGTCAGTCGCGCTGGCAAATTCATGAAACCAGGGGAGCCGGCAGGACAATCCCTTCGTCTGCCCATGCTTGTATAGGGGTAGGGGGTATGCCTATGATGCCGGACGATCGACAGGAGGGTACTTCATGGGGCATATGGCCGCGAACAAAGACGACCTGCTCAAGCGCGTCAAACGCATTGCCGGGCAAATCCAGGCGGTTGAGCGGGCCCTGGAATCGGACCTCGATTGCGCCAGGACCCTGCACCTCGTCGCAGCCACCCGCGGTGCCATCAACGGCTTGATGGAGCAGATCATCGAGGATCACGCGCGCGAACATGTGGCCAACCCTGGGCTCACGCAAGAACAGCGCAACCAGGGCGTCGAGGAACTTCTCGAAGCCATTCACCGCTACGCCAAGTGACCACGGCCAGGCCCATCCCCATGAATAACACGCACAGCAACTACACCCACCAGCACCTGTTCCTTGGCGCGGCCCACGATGAGAATGCCAAGCGCACTTTATGGGTCGTGGCGCTGACGGTGGTGATGATGGTCGGCGAAATCGCCGCCGGGTACATCACCGGTTCGATGGCGCTGTTGGCCGATGGCTTTCACATGGCGACCCATGCGGGCGCCCTGGGCATTTCGGCGGCCGCCTACGGTTACGCCAGGCGCCACGCGACCAGCCAGCGCTTCAGTTTCGGCACCGGCAAAGTCGGGGACCTGGGTGGGTTCGCCTCGGCGCTGATTCTCGGCATGGTTTCCCTGGGCATCGGCGTTGAGTCGGTCATGCGCCTCCTGCAACCGACGGACGTCCAGTTCGGCACGGCGACGCTCATCGCCCTGGCCGGATTGGTGGTCAACCTCGTCAGCGCGCTGTTGCTGGGTCACGGGCACAGTCATGGACACGATCACGATGATCACGTCCATACCCATGCCCACCACGGGCAGGACAACAACCTCAGGTCAGCCTACGTCCATGTCGTCGCCGATGCGCTGACCTCGGTGCTGGCCATCGTCGCATTGCTTGCCGGCCGGTATCTGGGGTGGGTCTGGCTGGATCCGGTCATGGGCATCGTCGGCGCCATCGTCATCGCCCGTTGGGCATGGACCTTGATGGGGAGCACCGCAGGCGTACTGCTGGATCAGACCGATGCGCACGTTGCCGAGGAAATCCGCGAACTGATCGAGCAACCGGGGGATGCCACGATCACCGACTTGCATGTCTGGCGAGTCGGGCCTCAAGCCCACGCCGCCATCGTGAGCGTCCTCGGTGAGGCCGGCGTGAACGCCGAAAGCATTCGCGAGCGTCTCAAGCCGGTCCACGAGATCAGCCACCTGACGGTCGAATTTCGAACGGCTTGAACCAATCCAATATCTCCAAGGAACACGCAATGCCCCCAGGAAAACGCGAGCGGGCGCGAACCGAACGCCAGTTGATCCGCGCGCTGACCGAGGCGTGTGAAACCGCAAAATGTGAAATCCAGGGATTTACCTGGCTGACCCACATCGCTGACCCGGACGCGCTGGCCGAAACACTGACGGTCATTTGGGTCTTCGAGACCCTGGAGGACAGCAAGCTCGCCCAGCGAGAGGCCAAGGCTCGCATCGTTGAGCTGACGGCCATGGCGTTGGACAAGGCCAACCTCCACCTGGCGCTGTCAGATCGCAATGTCCGCTTTGACTCGGAGCAAGAGTGCCAACGCTCGCAGAGTGGCGATTGGCGCAAGCGTCTCGGCAGAGGTTATTGACGATGGCGAAAGAAATCGAAAACCCCTGCATCTCGATCTGCCAACTGAGTGGCGACCTGTGTGTAAGCTGCGGGCGAAGCAAGGACGAGATCAGGAAGTGGAAGCGCATGAAACGGCCCGAAAAAATGGCCACGGTGCAACGTGCGACTGTGCGATTGAAGGGGTTGAAGAAGGGGCAGCGCTAGGGTCGATATGAAACGTCTTGAGACGAAGGTCAGGTAACGCGGTTTCGTTGACCACGCTCAAGGACCGCAGGAACAGCCGGTTGGCGCTGAGCTGGGAAAAGATTCTGTTGGAGACCTTGGAAGAGCTGGTGACGGTGGGGGCCTGGAAGGAGGCCACGCTCTGGCTTGGGCGAGAGTGATGTAGGGAGGGGGCTTGGCGCTCTGACGATCCTCGCGCGAAGTGGGCGCAACCCTTGTCTATCTACATCATCTCAATGGGTCAAACGGCTGCGGGCGCCGCTTCAGTCGGGAGCACCCTGAACCACGCCTTGGGCCGACTTCCTGAGGTGGCCCGTGACCTCGCTATCGAGGACCAGACGCAGGCGTATTGGCAAAAAGACGAGGCTCAGGCGATTCAGGCCATAGGTGGCGCGAGCGTAAGTGAGGCTGGATGCTTGTCCAGCAAGGCACACAGGGCGTCGACAATAATCTGATGATCTTGTCGATCCGGTAAACCTGAAACCGTCACGCTGCCGATTACACCCGCTCCACGCACAGCAATGGGAAAACCGCCGCCGACACTGGCGTAATCCGCTGGCGACAAGTGATAGCGTTCCATGATGCTCTTCTCTTCCAGTTTGAGCTGTTGCGCAATTCGGTAGGAGCTGCACAGGAACCGTTGGACCGTATTGGTCTTGCGTTTCACCCAATCATGATTGTCTGCGGTGACGCCGGACGTGGCGGCGAGGAAAAGCGGGCGGTCAAAGAGCCTCACGTCGATGACCAGGGGCCACTGCTGGGAGGTCGCCCGGTTGTACAGGACCGAGCCAAGTTGCCACGCTGTGTTTTCATCAAAGTTTTCAAATTTAAGCTCATCCTCCTGCCGAATAATTACCGTCAGGTCTGCCTTCAGATCCATATTGACCTCTTCTTACATAGCTAAGCCAAGCGGCAAAGGCTGCGCTTGAGTCACAGACACTTTTGCAATTGGGGTGAACTATCGACAGTGGCTTTCGGTGTACGTGTCGAGCGCATCAGCGCAGGGCCGAACAGAGCCAGCGAAACCATCAGCAGCATCGGGAAATAGAGCAGTTTGTCGATGCCGAATGTGCTCACCACGTATGCCAGGGCGGCAGGTCCCAGCAGCATGCCGGAGTAGCCGATGCAATTGACGATGCCGATATTGCGTCCGGCGTTGGCCGGGTCCTTGCGACCGGCGCTCGACAACATGAGTGGCGCGATGCAGGCTAGCCCGAGGCCGAACATAGCGAAGCCAATGAGACCGGCCAGGTGGGTATGGAATACCACGGTTACCAGCAAGCCACCGATCGCCACCAAAGAGCTGATCAACACCATTCGAGCCGGACCGACCCAAGCGGCAAATCGATCACCGAACAAGCGGGCGAAAAACTCCGCCCCGGTGAACACTGAGACGGCAATGCCGGCACTCGACGCTGTCGCACCCAGTACGCGCCGCCCATATTCCTGCCCCCAGTCCGCTACTGTCCCTTCACCGACCATGCTGCCCAGCAACAGAATGCCGAACCCGATCATCAGCAAAATTGTTGCGTTCGACGAACGCTTCGCTACGCCGGCGTTCGCGGCAGGCATAGCCTCCACGTGTGCGACGACTTCATGTTTTTCCAACATGAAATACCCAACAGCCGCTCCTACAACAATCGTGAAGCCTCCCAGCACTGCAAAGGGTACTGCAGCGCTTTCGGTAAATCGGGCTGCGAACAGACTTCCCACCATGCCCAGTAGAAAGCCGCCCAAGGCATAGGCCGCGTGGAACGATGTCATGATCGAGCGTTGGTAGAAGCGTTCCACTTGCACACCATGGGTGTTGAACGCGGTATCGGTTGCCCCGCGCAATAACCCCAGGACCACGCCGAAGAACAGGGCGAAGTTGAAGTCGGTGGTAAAGCCCAGGGGAATGATTGAGAGGGGGTAGGCAATGGCAGTGGCCAGGATCACCTTCTTGGCCCCGAACCTGTCGAGGAACAGGCCAACCAGGAAGGACCCGGCGGCACTGCCGACGCCGATACCGAAGGCTATCATGCCGAAGTTGGCATCGCCGAGGTCGCCGTTCAGGCCCATGTGGTGTCGAAAAGCGGAGACACCCGTGGACCAGATATACAGCATTGCGCCGATCATCATAAAACCCGCGAAGGTAGCGATTCTGGCCCTGCGGATCCGTGGTGTGACGAGGCTATTGTCGATCTTGTTCATGTTTTAACAAATTCCTGTCAGCGAAAGCGTAGCGTCCCCGAGGGGGCGCTTCTATCAATGGAAATTGGCAGCGACGCGCAAGGCATTGGCGGCAATGGTGAGCGCCGGGTTAACGGCTGCCGAGGAGGGAAACGAAGCGCTGTCGACGATCCAGACGTTGTCCAGGTCATGCATCTTGCAGCTCGCATCCACGACGCTTTTCGCCGGATCATTGCCCATCACGGCTGTACCACATTGATGCGAGTTGGTACCGATGCCCATGCGCTCGGTCAGGATCAATGGATAGCCGGCTTTTTTCATCATTTGGCTCGTACGCCTGACCAGTTGTGCGTGGGCACTCAGGTTGTTGGGGGTCCAGTGCACCTTGATAGAGTCGCGTTCGGCATCGTATTCGATGCGATTATCCTGGGTCGGAATATCTTCCGAAGTCAGGTAGAGATCGACGCTGTGCGCGGTGATGTAGCGGGACACCATTTTGGGAATCCACGGGCGCATGGGGGTGATCATGGGTTCGCGAATCTTGCCCAGCATTTGCACATTACCCAGCGGGAAGGCGTTGCCGTTACCGGCGGTGTACCAGTCGTTGATCGCCAGGGTTTTCTGAAACTTCACGTCATTACTGCGTCGTGGATCAACGGCAATCATGAAGGTGCTGTTGTGCACCATGTAGTTTCTCCCCAACTGATCGGAACTGTTGCCCAGTCCATTAGGGTGTTGTGCATTGTGTGAGCGCAGGAGCAGGGCGGCGCTGTTCACCGCCCCGCAGGCCAATGCAACTCGGTTGGCCACGATCCTGACGGGTCTGCCGTCTTTTGTGCCTCTGGCCTCGGTGACGCGTGTGCCGTCTTCAGAGGTCCATAGAACATCGATTTTCGTGCCGACCAACAGCCGGGCGCCATTTTCCAGGGCCGGACGCAATGCCGAAAGTTCCGCATCGGCTTTAGCTTCGAGCAGGCAGGGATAGCCGTCACAGGTGGAGCAGAGTATGCAAGCCCGATCAGTGCCGTAGTCCACCGCTGCCGGCATGACGAAAGGTGACAGCCCGGCTTGCTGCATTGCGGCTTCAAGCGGCAACAACGCTGCGTCGTGTTTCAAACCGGGCCATGGATAAGGCTTGGAGCGCCATGGGTCAGTGGGATCCTGCCCCGCGTTGCCATGGACTTTGTACATTGTTTCGGCCTGGCAGTAGAACGGTTCCAGTTCTGCATAGGTGATAGGCCAGGCCGGGGCGATACCCTCGGCGTGATGGACCGCGCCAAAGTCTACTTCCCGGAAGCGCGGCAGCATGGCGCCATAGAACTTGGTGTTGCCGCCGACGTAATAGAACACTCCTGGCGTGAAAGGCTTGTTGTTGCTGTCCAGCCATTGCTCGGCATTGCGGTAGCGACCTTGGCCAAATACAGCAGCGGCGCTCCAGTTCTCGGACTCGCGTGGCAGGAAGTCTCCACGCTCGACGATCAGTACATCCAGTCCCTTGTCAACCAGAGCGTGGGCGAAGGTCGAGCCGCCCATGCCTGAACCAATGATCAGCACGTCGCAGGTCAGGTTTCCGTTTTCATCAGGCTTGGCTGTCGCAGTGGAGCGCCGGCTAACCGGCGCTCCCTCCGACGTGGCTTGCGCTGAATGAGTGATGATTGAAGTACTCACTTCTTGCACGCCTATATTGTCGTTTACAGATGCTGTTCTTTGTTGCGCAGCTCCCAGTACTCGTTCTGACGTTCGTCAGTGATGTACTCAGGTACCGGGAAGTCCCACCAGCCTGGAACCCACGGACCGGCAGCGTCGCGGTCCGTTGGCACTTCGATCAGCACCGGCGCATTGGCATCCAGGGCCTGTTGCAGGATTGGTTCCAGTTCCTCGTTGCTGTTGACGCAGAACGACAGCATGCCGAAGGCCTTGCCAAGCGCCGCGTAATCCGGCGAGTAGGGTTCGCCGTTGGGCAGGTTGAACTCACTGCCCAGGTGGCGGCTGGTTTGCTTGCGTTGTCCGCCACGGATCGACATGTAACCGGCATTGTTCTGGATCAGGAATACCACAGGAATATTGTTGGTCACGCAGACTGCGATTTCCTGTGGGTTCATGAGGAAGTCGCCATCGCCCAGAATGCACACCACCGGCTGGTTCGGTGCCGCCAGCTTGGCGCCGATGGCCGCAGGCACGGCCCAGCCCATGGACGAGAAACCGCCGGAAGTCAGGTGCGTGCGCGGGGTATAGACCGGGAAAGTCTGCTTGACCGCGCCTTGGGCGTTGCCCGAGCCGACCACTACGATGGTGTCCCGCGGGAAAATCTTGCGCAGGGCACCCAACGGCCGTTGTGACGTGAACGGGAAACGGTCGGAATCGCGACGCGTGGCCAATTTGGCTTCCCAGAGATCTTGATTGCGCTTCAGGTCCGCCAGGTAATCGCTACGGTCGACGGAGTCGTTCTTCAACGCTTCGACCAGGTGGGCGAGGGCATGTTTCGCATCCGATACGATACCGACGGCCACCGGGTAATTCTTGCCAATCTCGTGCGGATCGATATCGATATGGATGAGGCGTCCCGGTGGAATGGAGAAAGTCACACCTTGGGCGTAGCTGGACGATGACCAGTCCGTGAAACGGCAACCTACCGCGAGGATCACGTCGGCGTTGGAAGCCATATGGTTACCGCACAGGGTGCCGGTCTGGCCGACGCTGCCGGAGAAGAGGGCGTGATCTTCCGGGAAGCCACTCTTGCCGTTCCAGGTGGTGACCACCGGGATTTTCCAGTGCTCGGCCAGGGCCACGACCTCTGCCGAGGCTTCAGCCGTGATCACTCCACCACCGATGACAATCATCGGGCGCTTGGCTTCTCGCAACACCTGCGCGGCACGCTGGATGGCCTCGGGGTCTGGATAAACCTTGCCCACCGGAACGCGCTCTTGAAGGTCGTGCAAGGTGACTTCACCCGCTTCGGCCTGGACGTCCATAGGAATTTCTATATGCACGGGCCCCGGGCGACCGGTCAGCATCGAGCTGAAGGCGCGGTGCATGATGAACGGCATCTCTTCAGTGCGGGTGGCGACCCAGTGACGCTTGGAGACGGCTTCGGCGATTTTCGGGAAGTCGTTGTCGGTGTAGCGCTCCAGCTCTTGGAGCAGGCCATGACCACGCATGTGGGTGGGCGGACCGCCTGTGATCAACATGCAACTGGTGGAATCGGTATAGGCAGTCGCCATGCCGATTACCGTGTTGCTGGCGCCGGCACCGATCGAGGTTACGGCAACCATGGGTTTGCCGGCGACACGGTAGTAACCGTCAGCCAAATGTACGGCGCTCTGTTCATGGAATACCTGAATGAACTTGAGCTTGGACTCCTCTTCCATGAAGGCGTCCATCAAGGTCCAGATGCCGTGACCGGGAATGCCGGCGACGTACTCCACGCCATAGTTTTTCAGGGTCTGGGCAACTACTTGGCTGCCTGTGAGTTTTGCCATTTTGTTTCGCTCCTGTTGGAGGGGGTTTCCTTGGAATGACTCCAGGGGGCTGGGCGCCCTGGAGCTACCGTTCAGGTATTCATTTGCGCGCAGCCCAACGCAGGCCCTGCTTGGTCAGGCGGCGAATATTGGGATCGGCGAGGTTGCTGGTGTCGTGGCCGATGGAGTGGTAGAACACTCGTCCCTCACCCCAGTTGCGAACCCAGGCCACGGGGCTGCGGTGGCCCTTGAGCCACGGCATCGGATTGCCATCGAAGGTGGTTTCGGCCAGCACATGAATGTTCGGATCGACCTGCATGTAGTACTGCTCGGAGCGCACTTCGAAATCTTCTACGCCTTGGGTCACTTCATGTTCGCGATCGAGGAAGTTGACCATGTAAGGATGCGGATAACCTTCGCCCGCCGGATGCTCCAGGAACGAACCCCCCAGAATGAAGTGGTATTTGAGGCTGGCGCGGAAGGCCGCACCGGCGCCATGCCAGCCGACCAGGCCGACGCCGTTTTCGATGGCTTCGGACAAGTGTTTTTCCTGGGACGCCGTCAAGGTTTCGGTCGTGACGGCATTGTTCCAGCCGATGACGATCAGATCGTAAGACTTGAGGTCACGGTCCAGGGTGAAGATGTCGGTCGACTCTTCGACGTCGAAATCCAATTCCTTGAACAGTTCACGCGCCCAGCCTGCGATTTCATAGGGGTAGTGGCCTGGCCAACCGCCATACAGATAAAGAACTCGGGTCACGGTTATTTCTCCACTCTCTGTTTTTCAGGCGACAAGCGTCGGTCGAGGAAACTTCGACGTTCGGCTTATCCATCTTTCAATTGCGTCACCAAGTTCCAGCGAGCACTTTTTTGCGGCTGCAAGAGGCCGCCGCATGAAATGCGTTATAGGTAAAACGTTATCGATACAAGCCGTTCCAAAGTGCGGAGCTGTGCCTGTTGTTCATCTCATTGCACGCAGAACAGCGTTCTTAACGAAGAGCGATCAATCTGCTTGCGATGGGATTTTGTATGGGGCAGTGAGCGTAAAGGGCTGCATAGACTCGCGCCGTTCATTCACGGATTCGCGGCTCTGCGGTAGACGAATCGGCTGGGAGACCGGATTCGATTTTTGGGCGCCTGGCATAAGCGGGCCTCATCTTCTTGTTAGGTGATTTTGGTCGGTTATACGTATAACCTTGGAACAAATTAACACGCGATTTTGGCTTGTCAATACCCTGTGGCGGCAAAGGGCGTTGCCATTGGTCGAAATCTCCTGAGGCTGTACCTCGCTCATTGGCGCATCGGCAGGCAGTGAAAAAGCAGTGCCTGCCAGCTCATTACGACGGTCACCCAAAGAGCCCAGGCAAGGGTTATCTTTGCCCGGATCGAGTCGGTATGCTGGGCGCCACTTTCGGTTTGCCGACCTCGTTCACGCGTTGCCGTGACAGAGAAAAAGGACAAGGTTCAAATGGTTTCGATGAAGGACGTGGCCAAGGCCGCAGGCGTCTCCCAGCCGGCGGTTTCCTATGCCTACAGTGGTTCCAGCAAGGTATCTGCTTCCCAGCGCGAACACATCCTGGCGGTGGCGGCATCGTTGGGTTACCCAGGCCCGAACGTGCGTGGCCGCAGCCTGCGCTCCGGGCGCGTCGGTGCCATCGGACTGGCGGTAATGGATCAGCTTTCCTACGCCTTCGATGACCCTTGGGCCCTTTCGCTGCTCAAGGGCATTGCTCAGGTCAATGAGCTTTCCAACGTGGCCCTGACCCTGTTCCCCTTACGCAGCAAGAAGCTCGAAGGCGAGGGTGCAGGGGATGAGAACCTGGCCGTGCGCGGCCTGGTGGACGGCTTGATCATTTCAACCCTGCCGGATGATCATCCCATCGTGCAGTACATCGCCAGGCGCGCCATTCCGGCCGTGGTCATCGACTCCCCGCGCCTGGAAGGGGTGCACTACGTGGGTATCGACGACCGCCAGGCTTCCATCGACCAGATGGAACACATCATCGGGCTGGGGCATCGCAGGATCGGTGTCCTTGTCGAGCGTCTGCTCCCCGATGGCAAGAAGGGTCCGGTCAGCAAGGCACGCTTCAAGGCCTCGACCGAAATGATCGTGCGCGAACGGCTGGCCGCCTACGTGGATACAGCGCAGCGACATGGCATCGGCTACGACGAGCTGGTGATCGTCGAAGCAGGCGGCTTCACCAACACGCTTGGCCGGGAGGCTGCGGCGCCCCTGCTTCGCAATGCGGGCATTACGGCGATTGTCGCCAGCTCGGATGTGATGGCGCTGGCCACCTTGACGCAGGCTGCTGCCCAGGGCGTCCAGGTGCCTGAGCAGTTGTCGGTGATCGGCTTCGACGACATCCCTGAAGCCGGTCTTCGCGACCTCACCACTATTCGCCAATCGTTGATCGGCAAGGGTGAATGGGCGGCGCGCATCCTGCTCGAGGAGCTTGAAGCCGGTGAGCCGCTCACGCCGCGGGTGAAAATCTTCGATACCAGCCTGGTAGCAAGGGGGTCCACGGCGCGTCCGGCGTCTTGATCGCGCACCTTCAGGGGGGCGGATGCGTCATGCTGCGTCACTTTTCCGGGCGGTGAGAAATTGAGCCTCGGCCTTTGCACAACATAATCTGACCCTGGCTACACAGCGGTCAAAACAACAATTCTTGTGCAATTTCACTGCCGTCCGTGCCATGCCATGAGGCGGTCAGTGCCTGATCGGGGCATCACTGTGGACTATCAACTGGATTTGCCGTCCGAGCGGACGGTGGCGTCCCATGGCTCGCTTTCCAAGGGCCTGAGCAGTCGCCAGATCACCATGATTTCAATTGGTGGCGTGATCGGCGCGGGTTTCTTCGTGGGCTCGGCGAGTGCGATCAGCGCAGCCGGTCCTGCCGTGCTGGTTTCCTTCGGCATCGCCGCGATACTGGTGGTGCTCGTCATGGGCATGTTGGCCGAACTGGCCACGGCCAACCCGGACACGGGCTCGTTTTCGACCTATGCGCAACAGGCAATGGGACGCTGGGCGGGATTCGCCATCGGCTGGTTGTACTGGTGGTTCTATGTGTTGGTGATTCCATTGGAGGCCATCGTCGCGGCAGATATCCTGGGCGCCTGGGTCGGTGTGCCTTCCATGGCGATCGGGGTGATCCTGATCGTTGGGCTGACCCTGACCAACATCATGAGCGTGAAGAATTTCGGCACGCTGGAATATTGGTTTTCGCTGATCAAGGTCGTGACTATCCTGGCGTTCATCGCACTGGGTGCCTGTGCGATTGCGGGCCTGTTGCCGAGCAGTTCGGCCTCAGGCTTCGGCCATCTCTGGCAGGACGGTGGCTTTGCGCCAGCCGGCCTTGCGGGCATTGCCTCGGCGCTGGTGCTCGCGCTGTTCAGTTTTACCGGCATGGAAATCGTCACCATTGCCGCCGCCGAATCCGAGGATCCACGTGCCAATATCCGTCGTGCCATCCGCTCAGTCGTATGGCGCATGTTGATTTTCTATTTCGGCTCGATCCTGGTGATCGTCAGCCTGGTCGCGTGGAACGCTCCGGCGCTGCAGGCCGGTTCGTTCCAGTCAGCCCTGGAGACCATGGGCATACCCGGGGCTTCGACGATTATCCAGGCGGTCATCCTGGTCGGCGTTGCCAGTACCTTGAATTCGGCGATCTTCACCGCCTCGCGCATGGGCTATTCACTGGCGGTTCGGCGTGACGCACCGCGTGCCTGGGCCCAGACCACGGCCAACGGTGTACCAAAGGTGTCGATCTTTTATGCCAGCGCCGGGGCCCTGGTGCTGCTGGTCGCCAATTACACCTTGCCGCAGACGGTACTTGTTCCGCTGATCGCCACTATCGGCACGATCGCACTGGTGATGTACCTGGTGATTGCGGTCAGCCAGGTCATCCTGCGCAAGCGCGCCATCGCACAGGGGCGAACGCTGCTGGTGAAGTTCCCGCTGTTCCCGGCGCTGTCCTACCTGACCATCGCCGCGATCGTGGCCTTCCTGGTGTTGATGGCGGTGGTACCAGGTCACCAGACCGAGTTGCTGGTGTCCTCGGTGCTCACCCTGGCGCTCATTGTCATCGGTGTGGTGCTGCAAAAACGCGACAAGGCCTGAATCTGATTTTTCATCGAGCCCGGCTCACCACCCTTGCCCATCCCCGGATGGGCTTTTTTATGGCTGATCAGCAATGAACGATTTGACCCACCAGCTCTTCGCGATCTCCCGCAATAATCTCCAGGCCTGTCGAATCGCCTTCTTCTTGTCAGGCGCCGCCATGGGCGCATGGGCCCCCCTGGTACCTTTTGCCCGTGAGCGCGCCGGGATCGACGACGGTGAACTGGGCCTTTTGTTGCTTTGTCTGGGCAGCGGCTCGATGTGCATGATGCCGTTCGTGGCCAGATTGGTGAGCAAGGTCGGTTGCCGGGCAGCGATGACGACAGCCGTCAGTGCGGCGGTCCTGTGTCTGCTGGCGCTGTCGGTTGCCTCGCAATTCTACGCACTGGTGATGTTCCTGCTGTGCTTCGGCGCCTGCATGGGCACGGCCGATGTCACCATGAACCTGCAGGGGTCGATGGTGGAGCGGGGCCTGGGACGCACGATGATGTCCGGGTTCCATGGATTATTCAGCGTCGGAAATATCTTCAGTGCGTTGCTGGTTTCGGCCTTGCTCGGCTTTGGTCTATCGCCGTTGTCGGCGGTTGCTGTACTGGGAGGCGTGGTGGCGGTGCTGCTGGCTACATTCGGTCGGCAAATGCTCGCGTTCGGGGAAGGGGCAGGCGGGCCGATCTTCTCCCGGCCAACCCGATACGTATGGCTGGTGGGCATCTTGTGCCTGATCGCTTTCCTCGTCGAAGGCTCGATGCTCGACTGGAGCGCGGTATTCTTGACCACCGTGCGTGGCATGGACATCAGCCAGGCCGGCATCGGCTATGCGCTGTTCTCGGTGACCATGGCCATCGGCAGGCTGTCCGGCGACTGGCTGGTGCCACGACTGGGCGAGCGTGCGGTACTGGTGGGTGGCAGCGCCCTGGCGATGTTCGGCATGCTGGTCTCGGTCCTGCTCGACAGCCAGTGGCTGACCCTGGTCGGCTTCGTCCTGGTGGGAGCGGGTATCGCCAATATGGTGCCAGTCTATTGTTCGGCGGTGGGGCGGCAGCACGTCATGCCGGTCTCCCTGGCCCTGTCGACGGTCAACGCGATCGGCTACCTGGGCATCCTCATGGGGCCAGCGGCCATCGGCTTCGTCGCCCATCTTTCGTCCTTGAGCATCGCGTTGGTAATGACCGCCGGCCTGCTGGTGTTCGTGATGTTCACCTCGACCACAGTGGTGCGACACGGTTAGCGGGGGCTGGCGTTTCGCAGCCATAAAAAAACCAGCACGTTTCAGGTGCTGGCTTTTCTGGGCCATGCGCTGTCAGAGCGCCGGCTCACCAAAACCGACTGCCTTCCTGCCGTAGCGACGAACACGGATGTTGGCCTGTTCCGCATGCCCGACGAACCCTTCCATCAGGCACAGTCGCGAGCAGTATTCGCCGATCTGCGAGGACGCCTCATCGGTAAGGATACGTTGGTAGGTGCAGGTCTTGATGTACTTGCCGACCCACAGGCCGCCGGTGTAGCGAGCCGCCTTGTTGGTCGGCAGGGTGTGGTTGGTACCGATCACTTTATCTCCATAGGAGACGTTGGTACGCGCGCCGACGAACAGTGCGCCGAAATTGGTCAGGTGCTTCATGAAGTAGTCGTCGTCGTGCGTCATGATCTGCACATGTTCGGATGCGTACTCGTCCGAGTACCTCACCATTTCTTCATAGTTCTCGCAGAGGATGATCTCGCCGAAGTTTTCCCAGGCCTCGCGAGCGATTTTCTGGGTGGGCAGCTTGACCAAAAGCCGCTCGATTTCCTTGAGGGTTTCCAGCGCCAGTTCCCGCGAGGTGGTGAGCATGACGGCCGGAGAGTCCACGCCATGCTCAGCCTGGCCCAACAGGTCAGTGGCACACAGTTCGCCGTCCACCGAGTCGTCGGTGATCAGCAGGGTCTCGGTCGGGCCGGCGAAGAGGTCGATGCCCACGCGGCCGAACAGCTGGCGTTTGGCTTCGGCCACATAGGCGTTGCCCGGCCCGACAATGATGTCGACGGGGCTGATCGACTCGGTACCGATTGCCATTGCCGCCACCGCCTGGATGCCACCCAGGCAGTAAATCGCATCCGCGCCGCCCAAGGCCTGGGCCGCGACGATGTAAGGCGCAGGTTTGCCCTGGAACGGCGGAGCGGCGGTGGTAATGTTCTTAACGCCGGCGGATTTTGCGGTGACGATCGACATATGCGCCGAGGCCAGCAGCGGGTATTTGCCACCCGGTACATAACAGCCAGCGGCATTTACCGGGATGTGCCGGTGACCGAGAATGACGCCGGGGATGCTTTCGATTTCAACATCCAGCAGGGACTGGCGCTGGGCGTCTGCAAAGCGACGCACCTGCGCCTGGGCGAAGAGAATATCGTTGTATTCCCGCTCGGTCAGCCTGGATACGCACTCCTTGATTTGCGCGTCGCTGAGGCGGTAGTCCGCGCGATCCCAACCATCGAACTTTACCGACAGTTCACGCACCGCGGCGTCGCCGCGCTTTTCGATATCCAACAGAATGCGGGATACATCGCTTTTGACCTGTTCGTTGCGTTCTACTTGCTGCGGGGCAGGTTTCGCTTTTTTTATCCATTGAGCCATGACATCACCTCGATCGGGCGCAAACAATTCATTCGGTTTTTGGGCAGCACGAGCCGGCGCACGCAATCATGCAAATGTGCGTGGTGAGCAGTAAGTTGTGAGCGCTACGATTTCCGCTGCTTTGAAAAAAATACAGTGGGGAGGGGGGGCTAACAATTTCTCACTCGTGCGACAGCTGACGCAAAGTGACGCAAGTTGAATTTGGCGCTGACGCAAAAAAACGGCCTTGCGGGCCGCTACTGACGTATTGGACGGTTGAGTTGGTCAGACTGGGTCGATCGAGGCCGTGCCGGAACCCAGGTAGTCCACCACTTCCTTGGGGATGGTCGGATCGTCTGGAGACAACACAGTGGCCCGCTTGATATGCGTCTTCTTGATGAAACCCTTGCCCACGAAGTTCATCGCGACTTTCGCCGCTACCGGCTGGCGAACCATGGTCGCGGCGATACCGCTGGACACGCCAAACACATACTTCTTGGCGTTACGGCTGACCGCCGCGAGGTTGGTGAAGGTGATCTCGTTGCGCTGGATCGTTTCGAAGTCGACACAAAAGATGCGGTTGGAGATCAGGAAGCTCAAACCGTGGTATTTGAAGTGGTAGTCGATCTTGCCGCTGCCGTCCTGGTTGGGAAAACGCTCCAGGTAATAGTGCATCAGTATTCCGTTCTTCTCGTAGATGCAGAACACTGACCTGACGATCTTGCCCTTGTAGATGGAGGAGTAGTGATAACGCTCGTAGACGCCGGTGAGGTCACCGATGTCGGCGTCGTTCTCCATCAGCAATTCGTTGATGAACAGCAACATCTTGGGTGACTGGACCAGGTTGCGGAACAGGTGGAAATGGCCACCCTCGATCATCGAGCGGAAATCGTTCGGGTTGGTGTAGAGAATATCGATGCTGAGCCCGAAAAAACCGGCGATTGCACGCAGGTTCGACTTGGAAGGCTGGTGGGTACCGGCCAGGTATTTGTTGAATTGCTGTCGATTGATACCGACCCGGCGGCACATTTCCGAAACCGTACCGACCTGCTCGCATAACATTTTCAGGTTTTCTTGAAAATTCTCTTGGTTTTGCATGGTATCTATTCAGTCGTTTGCGAGCAGTGGGGCAGTCTAGGGGCATTCACCCCAACCCGGCAAGGCGCGGTCCTGTGGGCATCAAGCACCGGCATGAAGGACATGATAGGCGCCTTTTTCACCGATCATGATAGCCATCGCATTGGTATTGCTGGAGCAAAGGTTGGGAGCGATCGAGTTATCGATCACCCGCAAGCCGTCGATACCCCGCACGCGCAACTGCTGATCCACCACGGCGCTGTCGTCCTCGCCCATCCGACAGGTGCCCACCGGATGAAGCGCGCCGTGGGCGGCCTGGCGGACGAAGGTGCGGTAGTCGTCCCGCGAGCGCAGTGCCTGCGCAGGCACGAACTCGCGGCGTATATGCCGGGCGATTGCGCTCTGCGCCATGATGTGCCGGCCGTATTCGACCGCCTCGGCCATGCAGTCCACGTCATACGGGTCTTGAAGGTAGTTGGGGCGTATCAACGGTTTTATCCCGGGATCCGCGCTGCGCAGTGCCACGCTGCCCACGGAGCGCGGCCTGGTCTGGCAGACGTTCAGGGTGCAGCCGTTTCCCCCTGGCACCGAATCGACCCCCGCTTCAACGCCCGCACCGGCCATGAAGCAGTACTGCGCATCCGCTCGTCCTTCGGCCAGGGAGGTGCGCCAGAACGCGCCGCCTTCGACGATGTTGGAGCTGGCCGGCCCATTCCTGAACAGCAGGTACTGCAGGCCCGCGTAGAGCTTGTGATGCAGCTTTTTGTACTTGTCGTAGCTCAGCGGCGTATTCAATTCACTGACCAGCGACACTTCAACGTGATCCTGCAGGTTCTGGCCTACCCCTGGCAGGTCGCAATGCACCTCGATGCCGTGCTCGGCCAGCGCCTCGCTGGCGCCGATGCCGGACAGCATCAACAGCTTGGGTGAATTGATGGCACCCGCGCAGAGGATCACTTCGCGGTCGGCCATCAGGTGCTGCACCTTGCCGCGGCGCTCGTATTTGACACCCATCGCGCGACCGTTGCTGAGGATGATCTGCAATACCCGGGCATGGGTAATCACCTCAAGGTTCGTACGCGCCCTGGCGGGCTTCAGATAGGCGACTGCGGTACTGGAGCGACGGCCCTTGCGGGCGTTGATCTGGTAGAAACCACACCCGTCCTGGGTGCCGGAATTGAAGTCCGGATTGAAGGCCAGGCCGGCTTCCTGACAGGCTTGGACCCAAAGGCGCGCCAGGGGATGGGTATGGCGTTGGTCGCTGACCCCGACCGGTCCTGCAACGCTGTGAGAGACGTTGTTGAAGCGGTCGTTGGCCTCGTGTTTCAGAAAGAACGGCAACACGTCCTGGTACGACCAGCCGGTAGCTCCCGAATGGCTCCACTGATCGTAATCGGCGGGCTGGCCGCGCAGGTACACCATGGCGTTCACCGTCGCGCCGCCGCCCAGCACCCGCGCCTGGACCATGCCCGGATTGGCCGGGCCGATGTAACCCGGTGGTGGTTGCCAGGGGTAGTGTTCGACAAGCGCGCCCTGGCTGGTTTTGTAGAAACCCACCGGCAGATGGATATAGGGGTTCCAGTCGCTCGGACCTTCCTCCAGCAACACCACTGAAGCATCGGGGTTCTCGCTCAGCCGGGCGGCGACCACGCAACCCGCCGAGCCGCCACCGACCACTATGTAGTTCACCAACGTATCATCCTCCTCTGGGCACATAAGCGCGCTTCGAAGCGCGTTCAGGCGGCTACCACCACAAAACTGTCAGGCCGGCACGTCAGGGCCACCGATGTTCCCGGGGCCATGGTGTGGCTGCCGGGCGTCGGCAGTTGCTGGCATTTGAGCTCCAGGTCGCTGCCGCTTACGGCGACACGGTAGATCACCCGATTGCCGATGAAGGAGGTGTCCTTGACCGTACCGGTGAAAGCGCCGTCCAGCGGTGCGCCTGACGATGACGAAAGGGCAATGGTTTCCGGCCGGATCGATACATTCACCGGGCCACTTTTCAACGGGGCCTTAGGCAGATGGGCGTATTGGCCGAACGGCAGCTTCACCACGCCTGTGCCTGAGCTTTCATGCTCGTAAACACCGTCGACGATATTGGTGTCGCCGAAAAACCTGGCGGCGAACAGCGTCTTGGGCGCCCAGTACATCTCCTCCGGATCGCCGATCTGCTCGATGCCCCCCTTGTTCAGCAGCACCACACGATCCGAAAGAATCATGGCTTCGTCCTGGTCGTGGGTGACGTAGACGAACGTGGTCGAGGACTCTTCGTGGATGCGCTTGATTTCGTTGAGCATGTGGTGACGAATTTTCAGGTCGAGCGCAGCCAGGGGTTCGTCCAGCAGCAATACAGCCGGACGATTGACCAGCGCCCGTGCCAGCGCGACCCGCTGTGCCTGGCCACCACTGAGTTCGGAGATCCAGCGGTTCTTGAAAGTACTCAATTGCACCAGCTCCAGGACCCGTGAAACCTCACGCTTTATCTCATCCTTCGGCGTGCGCTTGAGGCGCAGGCCGAAGGCGACGTTGTCGAACACATCCAGGTGCGGGAACAGCGCGTATTTCTGGAACACCATGTTCACCGGTCGTTGTTCCGGGGGGAGCCGGGTGGCGTCCTTGCCGTCGATCAGCACCTTGCCCGTGGTAGGCGTTTCAAAGCCGGCGATGATGCGCATCAACGTGGTCTTGCCGCATCCGCTTGGACCTAGCAAGGTCAGGATTTCATTCTTGCGTACGTTGAGGTCGAGCTTTCCAAGCGCAGTGAGATTGCCGTAGGCCTTGGAAATACCGGTCAGTTCAATGCTGTTGATGGACATGATTCATTCCCCTGTACGTTCGAGTTCGATGCGCCGGCGGCGCATCGTCATTACCAATCCAGCGACCCCGATGATCGCGATGGTCATCGCCAGCATGATCACGGACGCGGCGTTGATGCTTGGATCAACGGCCCGGCGGATCATCGACAGAATGAGCAGCGGCAGGGTGGTATCGGTCCCGGTGACGAAGACCGTGATCAGAAACTCATCCAGCGACAACGCCACGGTCAGGATGGCGGCGCCAGCGATGGTCGGGCCGATGATGGGCAAAGTGACCAGCCAGAAAGCCTTCAATGGCGTAGCGCCGAGATCGCGTGCGGCTTCTTCGAAGGACAGGTCGAAATACTCCAGGCGCGAGCGCACTGATTCAACGAAGAAGGGCAGGGTGAACAACGTGTGACCGATGATGATGGTGAGCAGCGAGCGCGGTAGCCCGATCAGTGAAAACAGGATCACCAGCGCGATACCCAGGAACAGCCCCGGCATGGCGATGGGCGCGAAGTTGAGGAAGGCGAACGTCGCTTTCGCCTTGCCTTTCATGCGCATCAAGGCCAGCGCGGACAGCGTCCCCAGCAGCGTGGTGAAGAGCGCCGATGCGCCCGCCACAATCAGGCTGTTGCCCAGCGCGGTCCTGAAGTCGTAGCTATTGAAGATGGTTTCGTACCAGCGTAGCGAAACGCCTTCGAACGGCAGCGATAACGAGGGCGTCGAGTGAAAGCTGAACAGCACGATCAGGCCGATGGGGGCATACAGGAACAGCATGTAGAACCAGGTAAATAACCGGGCCATTTTCATTCTCCGGGGCATCGCCCAGTTTGTCAGTCGTGATATCGCTTGCCGGGCGCCAGGTTCACCGAGCGCATGAACACCAACAGGGCGGCGTAGACCAGCATGAAGGCCATCAGCAGGAGGTAGGCCATGGCCGCGCCAAGCGGCCAGTTGCCCACGGTGCGGAACTGGTTGGCGATCAGCAGCCCGGTGGTCATGGCATCGCGGCCGCCGAGCAACTGCGGCGTGACGTAATCCGCGGCGGCGAGCACGAAGGTGAACATGAAGGAGCTGACGATGCTTTTGTGCGCCATGGGAATGATGACTTTGCGGATGGCCACCGAGCCGCTGCCGCCCAGGTCGGCGCAGGCTTCCAGATAGTCCTTTTTCACATCACGCAAGCCCGACACGAGCAGCAGCAGGGTGAAGGGCAACATGATGTGGACCAGGGTGATGACCACCGCGAATTTGTTGAACACGATCCAGTCGATGGGTGTATCGATCACTCCCCACTGCATCAGTGAACTGTTGATCACGCCGGTCGAGCCAAGGATGGTGCGCCAGGCGTAGACCCGCACCAGATAGCTGGAAAACCAGGAAACCAATGCCAGGTAGAGGATGGTGTTGGAGCGTGATCGGTAGACGATGTACCAGGCCACGGGCGCGCTGAGCAGGGTGGACAGCGTGGCGGTCCAGAAACCGTTCTGCATGGAGATCCACAGGGAATCGTAGAACCCACTCGCCCCCAGCACACGGGCATAGTTGGCCAGCGTGGCAGCGGGAATCATGGTGAATGACCGCGACAGCCAGAAACTCGAAACGAACAGCAGAACCGCAGGGATGATGAAGAAGACCAGCAGAAACGCGAACGGAGCGCCGGCCAGGTAAAAGGGGATGAAACGTTTTCTGTCGGCGTTCCCTGGGGGTGTCGTGCCACAAGCGTCCGTGCTTGCCAACTTGCTTTGATTGATGACGTTCATGATACAGACCCATTGCAGCAGGTAGTGGAATGCTTGCCAGGCATGCGGACTTCGGTCACTCGATTGATCGCTATTCCCGGCGTCCCGTGTCGGGGTTGCGCCAGGGCGATACCGCCCTGGCCGATGGCGTAGCTCAGAACGAGCCTTTGAAAGCGGCCCATTGATCCACCCACTCTGCGTAAGTCACGTACTGGTCAGAGTTCAATGGCGGTACGCCATAGAGCTTCGATTTCTTGAACACCGCGTCGAGATGGTCGTAGTCGAACAATTCCTTGAGCTCTGGCCTGAGCAGCGGTATGGCCTTTTGATTGGTGACGCCTGAGAACATCGACCAGGCCATTTGCGCCTGGGTTTGCGGCTCCAGCATCTTGTTGACGTATTCCAGCGCCAGCGGCACATCCTTGGCTGTCTGCGGCACGAACAGGGCATCGCACCAGATGGCAGCGCCTTCCTCGGGTACCGACAGGGCGGTTTTCACCCCGCGTTTCTGCGTTTCCAGAACACCTTGGGCCGAGAGAGAGAACACCGCATCGACCTCACCGGAAGCCAGCAGTGAAACGGCGTCGCCCACCGAGGCGGCAAAGACTCTGCACTGGTCTCGGTAGGGCTGCAGTTTTTCGAACGCATCGTTGAATTCGGTACGGGTCAGGTTGGGGTATTTGTCGCCATAGCCGGCAATGATCGCGATCAGGCTCCAGGTCGATAGCGAGTCGTCGACAAAGGTCAGCTTGCCCTTGAGTTTCGGGTTGAGCAGGTCGCTGTATCGGGTCGGCTTGTCGATCTTGGCGACGTTATAGACGATGGTGTTCATTCCCCACAGCAGCGGGATGCCCCATTGTTTTCCGTCCCAGAACCATTGAACGCCTCTGTAGAACAGTGGCAGGGTGTCGCTGGCGTTGTAGTTGGAAATCCGTGAAGTGTCGATGGGGGAGAGAATGCCCATGTCCCGGTAGATAGCCTCGTAGCCCAGGGCGTACATGGTCAGGTCGAGTTGTACCGGATTGCTGCCTGCCAGGCGTGCGGTGATGTCATCCTGGGTTGCGGCGTAGCTGGAGCGTACGGTGATGTCGCGCTGCTTGCGCCAGGCCGCCAGCTCGGCGTCACCGGTCTCGCCTTCCCAGCCGAGAATCTCCAGATGACCCGCCGCGGCGAAACTGTTCGGTGCCCACGAGCTGATATACAGCCCGGCAGCGGCCGCCGCCGAGCCGAGCATGAACGAGCGGCGGTTGAGCGTGACATCGCCAAAAAGCGCTGTCGTCGGTTTGGAAGGTCCGGCCTTGTCTGATTCGTGCTTCATACAGATGTCCTACTCGTGGTGGGGATGAAATCAATCGGGCACACGCCGACGCCACCAGGGCGAAGGCCGCAGTTACAGGTACGAATTGGGCAGAAGGAGAAAGGCGGAGCGGGGCGAAGATGTGAGTCGCCGGGCGCTGTGAAAGACGGACCGAACAGCCAGCCCACCCATGCACGTGGCTTGGCGTCGCAGGATGGCCAGGTTGCACAGGATTGCCCGCCGCGAGGTTCGCAGGAGAATCACACTGTGCGCCCAGCGCTTGACAGGCTCGGCTTATTGTTTTCATGAGCCGAGTATCGAACTGCGAACAGACGCGATCAATTTCGCATAAAGGGGATATCTGACGCAGACTGACGCATGTGCTGGCGTTAATCACGGCGGGTCGTACGTGCCATCAGTCGGGATTTGCGTCAGCTCGCGTCATATGCCGAAGGCTTGCGAAATTGAGCGTTGCCAAGTGCAACCTGATACTCGTGGCACAAGAGTGTCAGTCCGAGACGGTGAGATGCCCAATTTAACAAGCGATATCCCGAGCCCCGTAAAATTGAAGGTCGGCATGATCGGCGGCGGCGAGGGCGCCTATTTCGGCTCGCTGCACCGGGCGGCGATGCGCCTGTGCAATCGCTATGAACTGGTTGCAGGAGTGTTTTCTTCGCACGCCGAGAAGTCCCTTGCGGCCGGCCACGCGCTGGGCGTGACCACCCCGCGGATCTACGCCAGCGCCCAGCAGATGGCCAGCGCTGAGGCCGGTCGAGCCGACCCCATCGACGCCGTCATTATCGTCACTCCCAACCACCTGCATTTTGAAGCCTGCCAGGCATTCCTACACGCCGGCATTGCGGTCATTTGCGACAAGCCCCTGGTGAACGAGATCGACCAGGCGAATGAACTCAAACGCCTGGCCGCCGAGCGCAATACATTTTTCGCGCTGACTTATACCTATCAAGGTTATCCAATGGTGCGCGAGGCCCGCCGCAGAATCCAGGATGGCGCCATCGGCGAGGTCAGGTTCATCCAGGTCCAGTACCTGCTGGAGTGGCTTGCGCCGGGCGTTCAATCGCTCAACGCCAGCCTGGCCTGGCGCGGTGAGCGCGCAAAGGCGGGTATCAGCAGCGTCGTTGGCGATATCGGTACCCATGCGTTCAACCTGATGGAATTTCTTACCGGCCAACGCGCACAGGCGCTGAGTGCGACCCTGAGCAACAAGGTGCCGGGCTGGAAAATGGATGACAACTGCGTGGCCCAATTCGAATTCAGTCAGGCAATCGAAGGCCTGATGTGGGTGAGTTTCGCAGCGCCCGGGCACCGCAATGGCCTGGCGTTCAAGGTGATTGGCAGCCGCGCCAGCCTTGAGTGGTCCCAGGAGTCGCCCGAATTGTTGCACCTCAAGCCCGTGGACAGCGCAGAACTGATCCTGCGTCGCGGGCAAGCGGACAATCTCGAATCCCAGGCCTTCTCGAGCTTGCCCGCCGGTTGCAGTGAGGGATACCTGGAAGCCCTGGCCATCCTTTATCAGGATTTTGCCGTTGCTATCGCTGCTGGCGAACAGCGGTCGGGCGTGTTGCGGATACCGGTGCCGGACCTGGAGCAGGGGTGCCGAGGAGTCGAACTGGCTCACCTGTGCTTTGAATCGAGCACGAACAGAAAGTGGGTCAGGTTTGCTCGCTGAATCGAGCTCAATAAAAACAAACGCGAGTTAACCGGGAGAGTTGTAAATGGCCGTGAATGAATTTGCCCTGCACTGCACCGTGGCGCGCCATGGCACGGTGGCGCTGGATGTGAACATTGCGAAATCCGTCGGGTTTTCGGCGCTGGAGCTGTCGGCAACGAAGCTGCACAAGTACTTCGACGCCGGTTACTCGCGCGAGGATCTCAAGGGGCTGCTGGGCGGCTTGTCAGTGCCGGGCCTGGGTTATCTGCGCGATATCGAGCGTACCGGCGCGCTGCACGCGCAACTGATGGAGGAGGCGCAGCAGTTGTTTTCCATGGCCGTTGCCGCAGGCGCCAAAGGGGTGCAGGTGCTGACCGGACCGATCGATGTCCAGGCGGTCATCGATCATCACGATCGCCGCCCGTCCAGCAAGTATGCAGGTTTGCTGGGGCTGGAGCTTGAAGAGCAGAAGCGCATAACCGCCCGCAATCTGCGCGCTTTGGCCGATCTTGCCGCCCAGTTCAATCTGACCCTTTACCTGGAGGCCCTGGCCTGGACCCCCCTCACAGGGGTCACGAACCAGATCCAGTTGATTGACCGGGTCGACAGGCCCAACGTCAAGATGGTGATCGACTTCTGGCATTGCTACGCCTCGGGCGATACGCCGGACACCGTCGCCAGGATGGATAAGCACTACCTCTATGGCGTGCATGTGTGCGACTCGCTGACGTTCGATGGCGGTATTCCCAATGAAGACATCCTTCGCGACGTGCCAACCGGTGAAGGGGTTCTGGATCTCAAAGCGTGGATCCAGGCAGTCAAGGCGACCGGTTACCAGGGGTGGTGGAGCTGCGAACTGTTCTGTCTGAAACAACATCAGGCCGACAGCTTCGAGGTCGCTCGCAATCACTTCAAGCTGCTCAATGAGCTCGTCAACGGTTAATCGGTACTGGAGTTGGACATGGTTGATTACATAGTGGTGGGTGGCGGTTCAACGGGCTGCACGGTCGCCGGTCGATTGAGCGAAGACAGCTCGACGCAGGTGGTGTTGTTCGAAGAAGGGCCGCGAGACCTCAATCCCTACATCCATATCCCGGGCGCCTACTACAAGACCGCCCAGGGCGACTTGCTCAAGCGTTATCAATGGGAGCCCACCCGATCGCAGTCGCGCACTGAGCTACCGACCATGGTCCAGGCCAAGGTGCTTGGCGGGGGCAGCTCGGTCAATGCAATGATCTACATTCGCGGGGTACCCGAAGATTACGATGGTTGGGCCGAGAAGGGCGCTGTTGGCTGGTCTTACCAGGATGTGCTGCCGTTCTTCAAGAAGGCAGAAAACAATGACACCTTCAGTAACGAGGTGCATGGCACCGGTGGCCCGTTGGGCGTGTCCTACCCGCCTTATATCCACCCGTTGTCGCGGGTCTGGCTGCAAGCCTGCCAGGCGTACGGCCTGCCTTACAACCCGGACTTCAACAGCGGCAAGCCTGAAGGGTGTGGCTTCTATCAGATCACCTCGATCAATGGCGTGCGCAGCAGTGCGGCAGCGGCCTACCTGCGCCCCGCCCGTGGTCGCAAGAACCTGTCGGTCAGGACGGGTTGCAAGGTCGAAAAGATCATTTTCGAAGGCAATGTGGCCAAGGGCGTCGTCTACTCCGAAAAGGGCGTGCGCAAGGAATTGTACGCGAACAGGGAGATCATCATTTCGGCGGGCGCCATTGCTACGCCGCAACTGTTAATGGTGTCGGGCGTCGGCCCTGCCGGGCACCTCGAGCGGCAGGGCGTAAGTGTTGTCAAGGATCTACCCGGTGTCGGCCAGAACCTGCAGGACCATATCGAGATATCGATGGTCTACGAGCTGACTGGCCCACACAGCTATGACAAGTACAAAAAGCCTTTGTGGAAAGCGGCGGCGGGCTTGCAGTATGGTCTGTTCCGTAACGGTCCAGCGGCCTCCAACCTGATCGAGGCTGGCGCATTCTGGTGGGGACAAAAAGAAGAAGCGACGCCGGATATCCAGTACTTCATGGTGGTCGGTGCGGGGATCGAAGAAGGTGTCGATTCAGTACCGGGCGGCAATGGATGCACGATCAACTTCGGCCAGATCCGACCCAGGTCCCGTGGTTTTGTCGAACTCAACGGTCGCTCGATGGACCAGCCACCGAGAATCGTCCCCAACTATTTCGCCGATCCTTACGATCTGGAGGCACTGGTGGAAGGATTCTGCATTGCCGACCAGATCATGGAGCAGTCGGTGTTCAAACCCTATATTGCGCGCCGTCATGTGCCGTCACCGCAGGTGAAAAGCCGTGGGGAAATCGCGCGGTTCTGCGAAGAGATAGCACACGCCGCGCTCCATCCTTCGGGAACCTGCCGGATGGGGACTGATGAGATGGCGGTGGTTTCGCCTGAACTGCGTGTGCACGGTATCGAACGGCTACGCGTTGCCGACGCTTCCATCATGCCAACCCTGGTCTCGGGCAATCCGAATTCGGTGTGCATCATGATTGGCGAAAAATTGGCAGACATGATCCGGCGCAATTCTTAGCAGTCGCCTGCTCTTGCGTGTAGGCGATGGGGCAGAGAGTCGCTCCATTACCTGCATTCTTCCTGATAGCAGGATCGATATTTTCAAGTTACCTGGTTGCCCAATTCAAAGTGTGAAAATCGAGACGAGGTGTGATGCTATGCGTTTGGAACGGTTGACAGTTCAAGGCGAGGCCAACGGTATGGCGCAGTTGAACACCGACGGCGTTCTCTTGAGGGCGGGGGCGCAGACCGATTGGTTTTTTCATCCGGCGGGATCATTCCGGCGTGACAACGTCATTGCCGCTTCAATGGCGATTGAGGACGCGGTTTTTACTCTGTCTGCCAAAGTTTCTGTGAGATTTTCATCTGCCTTTGACGCCGGCGCCCTGTTTGTCCAGGTCGACGACGATAACTGGGCCAAGCTGGCGTTCGAGCTATCGGGGGCTGGTTTACCTACCGTTGTCAGCGTCATTACCCGAGGGGTCTCGGATGACGCAGATGGTCCTTCGATCGAAGGTGAGTCGGTTTGGTTGAGGGTGCACTGTGACGGCCAGACGTTGGCCTTCCACTTCTCCGTGGATGGCCTCTATTGGCGATTCTTGCGCTGGTTTACCCTTCCGGGGATTGCTCGGAGGCCTCTGCGGATAGGGTTCGCGGCTCAGGCGCCGACGGGTGAAGGATGTGTTGCGCGGTTTACCGATATGGGTTGGAGCCTGCAGCAGATTGTGGATTTGCGGGATGGTAGCTAGCGACCGGTGAGGCGGGCGAGGGTATACCGGACTTGATACAACGCGACGTTTACCCTCGCTGTCCGCCTGAAGAACGATGTGGTTGGAAGTCGCAAACCCCTTATGCGAAAAACATGCGCCAAACACGATTTATGGACTTGGCTGCGCTGGCCTAACACACGCAATTGCTAAGCGTTCAGCGCGTGGCGGCGGGCTTTTTCAGCAGAATGAAGCCTGAAATCAGGATAAGGGCCAGACCAGCCGCATCCGACCATCGAGCTCTTCGTCGAACAGCAACGCCCCCCAGGCAATCGCGAAGATCAGGTAGGTGTAATCGAATGCGCCGACGATCGGTCTCGCCGATTTGATAAGCACGGGCGATGCCGATGCTGATGAACAGCCTGCCCGACGAAACCTAAAGGCTCTCAGGATCCCCAAAAAACATCTGAATCCGCGACCGCAACCAACGCTCCCCCGGGTCATTGTCCTGCGAACCGCGCCAGGCCATGTGCAGTTCGAAGCTGCGCACCGGGATGGGCGGGTCTTCGGCGCGCACGCCGCCGGCGGCGGTCAGGGCGTCGGCGGTGTAGTCGGGCACGGTGGCGATGATGTCGGTGCCTGTCAGCAAGGTGCTCAGGCCGTTGAATTGCGGCACGGCCAGCACCACGTGGCGCTTGCGATCGAGTTTTTCCAGTTCCTCGTCGATGAAGCCGCTCAGGTCCCCGGCGAAGGACACCAGGGCATGGGGGCGGGCGCAGAATTCATCCAGGGTCAGGCGCCCTGGCGCGGTATCGGCCCGCAGGACCTTGGGCATGCTGCGCCGCAGGACCTTGCGCTTGGCGTTGGCCGGCAGGTCGTCGGTGTAGCTGACGCCGATGGAGATTTCACCCGAGGCCAGCAGCCCGGGCATGAGGATGTAGTTGACCCGGCGCACCACCAGCACGATGCCGGGTGCTTCGGCCCGCAGGCGCTTGAGCAGCATCGGCAGCAGGGCGAACTCGGCGTCGTCCGACAGGCCGATGCGAAACACCGAGGTGCTGGTGGCCGGGTCGAATTCCGCGGCGCGGCTGACCGCCGTGGAAATCGAGTCCAGGGCCGGGGAGAGCAGGGCGAAGATCTCCACCGCCCGGGCCGTTGGCTCCATGCTGCGGCCGGTGCGCACGAACAGCGGGTCATCGAACAGGCTGCGCAGGCGCGACAGCGCTGCGCTGATGGCCGGTTGACCGAGGAACAATTTCTCGGCCGCACGGGTCACACTGCGTTCATGCATCAGTGTTTCGAACACGATCAACAGGTTCAAGTCGACACGCCGCAGGTCATTACGATTCATCTGGGGTCCTGGCTGTTCGGTAAGCTTGACGTGGGCGGCCATATGGGAACAATGGCCGGCATGAATCTTACGGGGAAAGGCTGGTACTCTGCACTGGCTAATTCGGGTTTCCCAGGGATCAGGCCGACACGAACGGTTTCATTTTCTTGGTGCGGAATCAATGACAGGCATGTCGACTATTAATAGCCACTGATGGTCTTGGGTACAAAGCCCGGATAGAGTTCATGGCATTAGAGGTTACTTTGACGAGGTTTGCGATGTCCCGCACGATCCGTTTTCACAAGTTTGGTGGTGCCGAGGTGCTCAAATGCGAAGAGCATGCGGCGGCTCTTCCTGCGCCAGGAGAAGTGCAGGTCCGTGTCGAAGCGATCGGCATCAGTTGGTACGACACCCTGTGGCGCCAGAACCTGGCGTCATCCCAGGCGCGCCTGCCTTCCGGGCTGGGCCATGAGATGGCCGGCGTGGTCACGGCCGTTGGCGATGGTGTCGACGACCTGGTCGTGGGCGACAAGGTCGCCAGCTTCCCTGCCGAGAGCCCCAACGACTATCCGGTGTACGGCGAGGTCATCGTTCTGCCACGCACCGCGCTGACCCGTTACCCTGACGTGCTCAGCCCGATCGAGGCGGCGGTGCACTACACGCCGTTGCTGATCGCCTACTTCGCCTATGCCGACCTGGCGCGGGTCAAGCCGGGGCAGTTCGCCCTGGTCACCGATGCCAGCCATTGCGCCGGTCCTTCCTTCGTGCAACTGGGCAAGGCCCTGGGCGTGCGGGTGATCGCGGCCACCAAGACGGCCGACGAACGTGAATACCTGTTGTCCCTGGGGGCCGAGAAGGTCATCGTCACCGAGGAACAGGACTTGCTGATGCAGATCAACAAGCTGACCGACAACCGTGGCGTCGACGTCGTGTTCGACGGCTTGGGCGGGCCGCAGATGTCGTTGCTCGGCGATGTGCTGGCACCGCGCGGCAGCCTGGTGCTGTACGGCCTGCAGGGGGGCAACCAGACGCCATTCCCGGCCTGCGCGGCATTCCAGAAGAACATCCAGTTCTTCGTGCACTGCATCGGCAACTTTACCGGCAAGCCGGAACTGGGCATCGTCCAGGACCAGGTGGCGTTGCAGCGGGCGCTGCGCGACATCAACCAGCTGACCGCCGATCGTGTGCTGCTGCCCCTCAAGACCCGGATCTTTCCCTTCGCCGAGTTCGTCGAAGCCCATCGCTACATGGACGAATGTCCTTGCCGCGAACGTGTTGCCCTCCAGGTCGTCGATCCTGCCTGATCTGCCCCTTGCGCAAGAGTCATAGCCCCGGACTCTTGCGCTGCCTGCGGCCTGAGCGCCCGGCGTTCCTTCTGCGATCCACCCACCTCCATGACCTGGCACGTGCCTGCCGACTGGCCTGACTGGGTCCGCCTCTTCTCGAATCTGTTTGCCCGCCCGCATCTGAACTGGTTTTTGCTCTTAATCTGTATCTTCCAATCATTGTTTAAGTCCTGATAATTGAACGCTTGTTTTTATCTCAAGGAAGAAGTCGTGGCGCGGTATAACTTTTTCGAAGGCCCTTGCCCTCCAACTTATAGTCAAGGTGCATTGAGCGTTACTTGGCGTAAGCCTATCTATCGACTGTCAGGAAAGCCGGTTGTGGCAGAACGCCGATCAATGTTCGGCAGGTTCTTTATTTCTTGTACTCATTGTCTGTGGGACGTTGTCGGAAATCTCCTAGGACGTGCTGGCGGAACAGCCAGGTCCAGCAATCATGCGGCTCCCGGGGCGGTGTCGAAGGAGGCAAGTCGATCCTGAGACGTATGTATCAAATAATTACAGCAAGCAGGTTTTGAATGTACTGCTAATACTCTTTGCAGCACTAGAACAATCTATTCAGATCACCATGTCGCTCGACCCCATGGGTGTGGAGGCGACGCCGACCGTTGAATTTCCAGGTAAATGGCTATGAGTGCAATCCATGAGCAAGCAATGACTCACGTGTATCAACAAGTATTGCAGCGTTTGTTGGGTTTTTATTCCCGGGCGGAACGTACTGCGTTGCAGTTGTTGATCCAGCGTTTAATTGTCGCCGCCGGAGGCATCGATCGGATAGGTGATTATCGCGTGTTGACGGTGCAGAACGGCAGCCGGGACGGTTTCTATGTCCTGACCGCGTTGCGCGCCGCGCAGTTGAGCATCGCGGGCAGGCATCCGGCGACGTTCGCCCTGCGCGTGGCCACGCCCCGCCTGAGCCAGACCACCCAGGCCACCCTGGAGAACATCCACCGCTGCTACAGCGCGCTCTTCGTCTACGACGATCCCCGGGTCGAGTTGCTGATGGCCGATAACCGCGAGGTGGTGCCGTTCAGCCACACCCAGGCCCTGTCGGTGGCCGGGCATGAGGCCAATCGCATGGACATGCTGGTGCTGGGTCACCTGCGCTCGGTCGACGGCCCGCTGGAGATCGGGGACGAGGGCTACCTGGCAATGGCGGAGTTCTATCGGCACATGGCGCGCTGGGAGGCCGGGGTCGATTCGCTGGTCAGCAGCGATACGCCACGCCAGCAGAAGAATTTCATGTCGGGGCTTCGGCGCGCCGCCGGCAAGGTGGGCCTGGTGGCCGACAGCGGCAATGGCTTCGACAGCCTCTTTGCACAGCTGGACACCCTCGGCGGCGAGCTCTACGGGCAGGTCTATGGTCCGCAACACCTGGGCAAATGGCAGCCCGAAGGCCACTTCGAGGCCTGTCGGCGGGTGGGACACATCGGTATCGATGACTTGACCGTCGATCGACTGGAAGGCACCAACTGGCCGCTGTTCAACGAATTTCTGCGGGTGCAGACCGAGAACCTCATTCCCTCGACGTCCGAGAACGAGTACCTCAGCCCGCTGCTGTCGGCCCACCTGCATGGCTTGCAGGCCTGTTACCTGCACGGGCGCAGCTACGAAACGGGGTATGGGGACTACGCGCAGCGCGCGGTGATGATCATGCATCGCAAGCAATTGCCGGAATACGCCTGCGAGCAGGCGCAGGCGATGTTCGGGTCACCGCTGCAGATCCCGCAACGCCGAACTCAGGCCGCCCTGGAGGCACAGAAGATCATGGGGCTCAGCGAAACACAGCTGGTGTGCATGCTGTTCGCGCCTTTCGTCGAGGAGGGGGCCGGCCTGGAGCATTTCCTGCGTTGCTGCCACCCCGGCATGCTGGTGGCGATGCCGGACCTGCACAAGGCGATGCAGGGCGGGCCCATCGCAGACCAGGTGGCGCACTGGATGGTCGACGTCAGCGGCCTGCCCATGGATGTACTCGCCACGCTGTACCGGTCGAGCGTCACGCGGTCGGAAAAGGTCGAAGCCCTGTCCGAGAGTGACCTGCAACGGGCCCTGGACGGTCCCGACGCGGTGGAGGCCGGGCAGGGTGAAGATGACCTGTGCGAACGCTCGGCCAGGCATTGAGGAGCGGGGCCTGATGCTTTCAGCCACCCTGTGTCCCGCCCGGCTGCCGGGCGCCGTGGCATGTCCGGGCAGGACTCGCTGCCTTGGCCTGACGCCATGAAGGGCTGCCGGGAGACAGACTTCGCCTACCAGGCGGTGTATCGGTACCTGACCACGCTGATCAACGAGATGGGAGCGGATGCCCGGGTGCGCCTCCCGTCGCTGCGGCAATTGTCCGAACGCTTGAACGTGTCGATTTCCACCATCCAGTACGCCTATTCGTTGCTGGAAAAGGAAGGGCGGGTCTATTCGATCGCCAAGTCCGGCTACTACGCGTTGCCTGTGCCTAGCGTGACGGGCCTGGAGGGTGGGGACGACCTGCTCGAAAGCCTGTACGTCAATGTGCGGCGACCAGGCATGCTGGTGCTCAGCGCGGATGAGCCGGCCTCGATGCAGCCGCTGGACAGCCCGCTGTTGCTCCTTGAACGCGAGTTGCTGCGCCAGTATCCGCGTTCCCCGCAGACGCCTTCCCAGCCTTGGGGAGAGCTGGAATTGCGCACGGCCCTGGCGGCGCGCTATACCTCGTCGCCGGCGCGATGCTGGAACGCCGACGATGTCTATCTCGGCGCCGACCTGCGGGGCGTGCTGGAGATCCTGATCGCCGCGCTGGCGTTGCGCGACGCCACGGTCTTGATCGAATCGCCCTGCGACTGGACGGTGCTGCGCTTGCTCCAGGCGGCCGGGGTCAATGTCATCGAATTGCCGTTGCAGGCCGCTGGGGAGATCGATCTCGACCAGCTCGAACACCTGCTGGTGAGCGAAAGCGTGGGGCTGGTGATGCTGTCCGCGCTCCTGAACATGCCCAGGGGCACGCTCGTGCCGGACCAGAACCGTCGTGCCGTCGCCCGGTTGCTGGAGCGGCACGGCACCTGGGTGCTGGAGAACGACAGCCATACGGACCTGGCGTTCGAGGCCGGGGCTACGCCTTTGCGTGACTTGCTCGACCCGGATCGGTTGATCGTCTACTCCACGTTCGAGAAAACCATCGGCCCGGAAGCGCCCTACGGCTACCTGCTGTCGCGCCAGCTGACCCTGGATTTGCAGCGCCATTTCCTGTTGCGCGCGTTTCGGCTGTCGCCCATCCGCCAGAAAGCCATCGCCCGCCTGTACAGCAACGGCAGGGTGGACCAGCATTTGCTGGTGTTGCGGCGATTGTTGCGCGACAGCGCGGCGTCGGCGACCCAGCTGCTGCACGAGCGGCTGGGGGACAGCCTACAGTGGCCCGAACCGCAGGGCGGCGCGACGATCTGGCTGCGTTCCACGCGTAACGTCGACTTGCGGCGGGTGTTCCAGCGGTTGCTGGCCCAGCGCATCGTCATCGCACCGGGCGAGCTGTTCAGCCTCCAGGGGCTCTATGGGCAGCATCTGCGCCTGACTCACGCCTTGAACGGCACGCAAGACCTGGACGCGGCACTTTGCGCCCTGGCCGATGCGCTGCGGCTCGAACCCTCGTAACGGGGCGGATGGATCGAACCCATCGCGCCATGGTCGAACTGTCAGTAAACTGCATTCCATTTCCCGAGCCACTCCATCCAGAGGTTTTGCATGACAGTCAGTCCATTTGCGGGCAAGCCGGCACCGGCAGAGTTGTTGATCGATATCCCGCGACTGGTGACGGCCTACTACACCGGCCGCCCCGATGCATCGGTTGCCACCCAGCGTGTGGCTTTCGGCACCTCCGGCCACCGTGGCAGCTCCTTCGACCTGGGGTTCAACGAGTGGCACGTGCTTGCGATCAGCCAGGCGATCTGCCTGTACCGCGAAGCCCAGGGCATCACCGGGCCGCTGTTCATCGGCATCGACACCCACGCGTTGTCGACGCCGGCCGGCGCAAGCGCCCTGGAAGTATTCGCCGCCAATGGCGTGACCGTGATGATTGCCGAGGGCGACGAGTACACGCCGACGCCAGCGGTTTCCCACGCCATTCTTTGCTACAACCGCGGCCGCACCACGGGGCTGGCGGACGGTATCGTCATCACGCCGTCCCATAACCCGCCGCAAAGCGGTGGCTACAAGTACAACCCCACCAATGGCGGCCCGGCCGATACCCACATCACCAAGTGGATCGAAGCCAAGGCCAACGAGCTCCTGGGCAACCAGTTGGCTGGGGTCAAGCGCATCACCTACGAGCAGGCCCTGAAGGCGGACACCACCCACCGTCACGACTACGTCAACAGCTACGTGGCCGACCTGGTCAATGTCATCGACTTCGACACCATCCGCGCTGCCGGCCTGCGCTTGGGCGTCGATCCGCTGGGCGGCGCCGGCGTGCGCTACTGGCCGGCGATTGCCGAGCATTACCGCCTGGACCTGGACGTGGTGAACACCCACGTGGATTCGACCTTCCGCTTCATGACCGTCGACTGGGACGGGCAAATCCGCATGGACCCGTCCTCCAGCCACGCCATGCAGGGGCTGATCGGTCTCAAGGAGCGTTTCGACGTGGCCTTCGCCTGCGACCCGGACCATGACCGCCACGGCATCGTCACGCCGTCTGGTGGCCTGCTGGCGCCCAACAATTACCTGGCGGTGTCCATCGACTACCTGTTCCAGAACCGTCCGCAATGGCGCGCCGATGCCGCCGTGGGCAAGACCGTGGTCAGCAGCGGCCTGATCGACCGCGTGGCCAAGCGCCTGGGTCGGCGCCTGTATGAAGTGCCCGTCGGCTTCAAATGGTTCGCCGATGGCCTGTTCGACGGTTCCCTGGGCTTTGGCGGTGAAGAGAGCGCCGGCGCATCGTTCCTGCGCAAGGACGGTGGCGTCTGGAGTACCGACAAGGACGGCCTGATCCCGGCACTGCTGGCGGCCGAGATGACCGCTCGCACCGGCCGCGATCCGAGCCAGGCCTACCGCGCCCTGACCGACGAATTGGGCGAGCCGTTCTCGGTGCGCGTCGACGCCAAGGCCAATCCACAGCAAAAGGCGCTGTTGGGCAAGTTGTCTGCGCAACAGGTGGCGTCCACTGAGCTTGCCGGCGAGAAGATCCAGAACATCCTCAGCCACGCGCCGGGTAACGACCAGGCTATTGGTGGCTTGAAGGTCATGACCGAAAACGGCTGGTTCGCCGCCCGTCCTTCGGGGACCGAGGATATCTACAAGATCTACGCCGAGAGCTTCATTGGCGAAGACCACCTCAAGCAACTGGTCGTCGAAGCGCAGACCCTGGTGGACGGGGCCATTTCCGGGCAGTGATCGAGCCTTTCGTGCCTGTGGAAGGCCGCTTCCTCAGGCACGATGTGCTTGGCACTCGGTGGTCCAAAAGCTCCATATACCTTTCACTTCATCGCCTAACCCCATGACAAATAAGATTTCTGGTGGAACCTGAAGGCAAATGCAGACACCATGTCTGCCATGGTTCAGAACACCGGAGTCTCTACGCGTGTCGCAGCACACCCCCGATCTTCCTCCCGATCTCTTGCCTCTGGCACAGATGCCGTGGCTCAAACGCCTGGCGGCCCGTTTCTTTGGCCATGGCCTGACTCGCCTGCGCGCCCAGCACCGCAGTTCCTGGTTGCACGGCCAGGCCGATGGATTTCGCAGCGGCCATACCGCCGGTTTCGACTATGGCTATAAGGAAGGCCTGGAAGACGGTCGCCAGGTCCTGCTGATCCGTGATTCCCGTAGCACGGAGCATCCAGCCCCACAGGTCGATGACCTGCTGTTCGATGATTGGCGCCTGCCGCTGAGCGCGGAGTTGAAAAAGCGAATCAAGGCTGATGTCGCCCGATTGTTGCCGGCAAATGCGCAACCCAGTGCAGCGCAATGGAAGATGATTTTCAGTGACACGCCCTCGACCTCCGTTGTCGCGGGGGCGGGTGCGGGCAAATCGACGACGTTGGTGTTGCGCATCGTGCTGCTGGTGCATTACCTGGGGTTCGAAATGGACTCGATGACCGTCGTGACGTTTACCCGGGAGTCGCGCAAGGACTTCATCCAGAAACTGATTGAAGTATTTGGCCTCTGGGGGCGAGCGGTCAGCCTCAAGCAGGCCCGTGACCTGGTGCGGACCTTCCACTCGCGGATCCTGCCCATGGTCCGCAGCCTGCCCGGGTTCGAGCGACTTCAAGCGTTCGAGGCCCTCAGTCACCGCGAGACGAGTGACGACGACGGCCAGGGCAACCCCTTCGACCTGCGCATCAACGACGTCCAGCGCCAGCAACTCAACGCCTGTTATCACCGCCTTTACCAGCGGGACGAGCGTTTTCGCGAGCTGATCAAGCCGCTGTCCCGGCATGCGCTGCAACTCAAGGAGCTGGAGCGCGATCATCCGGACGTGCAAAAGCGCGTAGCCGTGACCGAGCTGGCGGCCCAGCGCGACGAAGCGCTGTGCGACGCCATCGAGGATTTGTGGGTACGCGCCGGAGCCTGGCCTATCAAGGGCATCGAGCCGAAGCGGCAGGCCTTCGACATCAACGGCTCGACCTTTCGCTGCCATGGCTACATTCCGTCCCTGGATGCCTGGGTCGTGCTGGGGTTCGATCCACGGGAAGACGCCCGGCTGAGCCGTCCCGGGGCCAAGCTGAGCCTGCGCGCGGAGTGGGCTGTAAAGCGCACCCTGTTTCAAGCTTTCTGTCGTAAACCATTGATATGGCTTGAAAATTATGACTCATCAAAACGTCTTTTGGCGTCCATGGCAGGGGATGCCAGCGCCGGTCCCGGGTTCGACTACAAGGTCAAGGGGGAGTTGGCTTCGGCGCCTTTGCTGGACTGTTTCGTCGCCGCCGCCGGCTTTATCGAAAACCTTGGCCTGGATGTACCGGACGCCGTGGGGCGGATGTCCTTTGCCCAGGATGATCCCGACCGCTATTTCTTCGAGGCGTTGAGCCGTTACTGGCGGGCGTTCGAGGATCACTTGCTGGACCAGTCCCCGCCGATCATGACTTTCAACCGCATGTTCGCGTTATTCAGCGAACAGACCCCGGAAAACTTCAAGTTGTTGACTGACGGGATGCTCAGGCCGCTCTCGCACTTGATGATCGATGAGTTTCAGGACGTGTCGCCACAGATCGTCTCCTGGCTGCGCGCCAGCCTGCGGGAAGTGCGCAGCCGTGGCCCAGCCATGCACGTGGGGCGCGGCGCCCAGCGCTCGTCGTTATTGTGCGTTGGGGATGACTGGCAATCGATCTACGGTTGGCGCGGCAGTTCGCCAAGCTATTTCATGGCATTCAACAAGCAATTCCCTTCGCCGACGACCACGCGGGTGATGCTGACCGACAACTACCGCAGTCATCAGCACATCATCGACGCCGCCGAGCACATTGTGCGCGCCGCGGCAGCGATTCCCGGGAAGAAGGCCAAGGCGAGTGGCCAGCCTCGTTCCCTGACGCCGGTCAATGTACTGGACCGGGATGACGAAGGTCTGGCGCGGCGGCTCGACGAGCACTATCGCAAGGGCGATTCAATCTTGATGTTGTATCGAAAAAGCAGCGATAAGTCGTTGATTGAGAAATATATTTCGCCAATAGTTAATGTGGATTCTAGCTTGCCTTACGAGGCCCGACGGCTGAGGCAAATGACTTATCACAGTGCCAAGGGGCTACAGGCTGACGCGGTGTTTTTGCTGGGCGATTGCCAGCACCTGACCCATTCGCCCTACAAGAACCAGGTCTACCGAATGGCGGGGTTGGGCCAGGACACCGACGCCGAGCCCTACGACACCGCGCAAAAGGACGAGATCCTGCGCCTGGCGTACGTGGGGATTACGCGTGCGGTGCAGCATTGCTATTGGTACGTGGATGCCCCGGAAGGCCAGGCGGCCAATGCGCCCAAGGCCTCGGATCGCATCGGCACGGGCAAGCCGTTCTTCGCTGATCATCGTCGTGCACGCAATGGCTGAGACGCTCCGGCCACCCCCTGGTCGAGGGTGGGGAGCGTAGCGGTCGCGAAAGCGGTGGATCAGGGAACCAGGATCAGGAAGCGAACCTGCGCAAGCCAACCGGTGGCACGAAGGCTTCCAGCTCGGCTTCCACCGCTTCGATGATGCGTTCCACATCCGGAGCATTCATCACGGTCGCGCAGGGGATGCCGGCGATGGCAATCATGGTCTCGCCACTGGCACGATCAAACAATCGGGCGACCATGCTGCCGGGCGCATCCATGCTGGCTTCAAAGCCCATTGGATGAAAATGCCAGCGCATCAACTGGCAGGCGTTGGGGAAGGTAACCTTGCTGAAAGATCCTTTATTCATGTGTTGCCCACCTTCTTCAATCGAGCGCTTCCTTTTGCTCATGTCAGGAAGGAAGAGCCTTCATGGCTCTACCAGTGAGAACTAAAAATAGCACCTGAAAATGAAAGTCATGTGGCTTTTTTCAGTCCGTTTTGCGATTGGTTCCATTCTTTTGATCTGCATCAAGGCTTAAACCGCCGATTTTGCTGTGCCATCACGCCTCGCGCGTACTGGCCAGGGTCTCGTCCAACGGCTCTGGCGCGCGGTACCTGAGGGCGATGAGCAAGGCCAGGACGACCAACGCCAAGGCGACGGCGAAGGTGGCGTGCAGGCCGCTCGCGACCGCTTCGCGGCTCGCGCTACCGATGTCGGTCGTGGCCGACGCATGGGCGAATACCGCTCCCAGCACCGAGGCGCCCGTGAAGAAGCCCAGGTTGCGCGACAGGTTGAGCAACCCGGCGATCACGCCTCGACGGTGGGCGGCCACGTTAGCCATGACGGCGGTGGTGTTGGCGGTCTGGAAGAAGGCGTAGCCGAGGGTGGTCACCACAATGGCGCCGAGATAGCCGCCAATGCCGAGGGCGGGCGCGAGCAGCGCCAGCATCAGGCTGCCCAGCACCATGGTGCCAAGGCCGGCCAGACGCATGGGACGGGCACCGACACGGTCCGTCAGGCGCCCGGCAGGGACACCCGCCAGCGCCGCCACGCAGGGACCCACCGCCAACACCAGGCCGACGAGCGCCGCCGGCAAGCCCAGGGTGATCGACAGGTAGAAAGGACCGACCAGCAGCGTCGCCATCATCACAGTGGCGACCACCGCACTCGTCGCCAGGCCGGACACCAGTAGCCGGTCGCGGAACGCGGCCAGTGGCAGCAGCGGCGAGGCCGCCCGGGACTGGACCAGGACGAACAGCGCGGCGCCGAGGGCTGCGATCAGCAACAGCACGATGTTTCGTCCGCCGAAGTCGCCGCGTCCGGAGGTCATGGCCAGGGCGTAGGCGCTGAGCGTGGCCGCCAGCAGCAGCGTGCCGTAGACATCGAAGCGGGCGCCCGTCGTCGCCGGACGAGGCCGCACGGGCAGCGAGCGCCAGGCCAGGCCTAGCGTCAGCGCGCCGAGGGGGACGTTGACCAGGAACAATGCCTGCCAGCCGAAGCCGCTGATCAACGCGCCGCCCAGGCTCGGCCCGAGGGCCGTGCCCACCGCCGACAACGTGGCCAACAAGCCCATGGCGCTGCCGGTCTTGTCCTGGCTGACGGTGTCGCTCGCCAAGGCCAAGGTCAGGGTCATCATGATGGCTGCGCCGAGGCCTTGCAGGGCCCGGCCGGTGATCAGCCAGTCCAGTGAGGGCGCCATGCCGCACCCAGCCGATGCCACGGTGAACAGCGCGATTCCGACCAGCAGCAGTGGACGGCGTCCCATCAGGTCCCCCAGGCGGCCAACACTGACGATCAGTGTGGTAATCACCAGCAGGTACGCCAGCACCACCCACTGGACTTGCTGGAAGGAGGCGTCAAGCGCCCCCGCCAGGGTTGGCAGGCCGACCGTGGCGACACTCGCGCCCAGGGAGGCGAGCAATGTCGAGAGCGCCAGGCTGGCCAAGGCGCCGCGAGCGGGAAGAGCGGGTGTCGGGTGGGAGGGCGGCGCAAGATCGGATTTCATCGGGGTCACCTGTGTCTGGGTCGTAACGTGGTGCTGTCGGAACGTTACGCCTGGGCTTACCATGGCGGAAGACGCAGCGTTTGCACTCCATAGCTGCAGCAAACGCCATCCCACAGCCACGCCAGGGCGCCATCATGTCCATTCCCGATCTGAATCTGCTCGTCACCCTCGATGTGTTGCTGGCCGAAGGCAGTGTGGCCCGGGCCGCGCGACGGCTTCGGCTGAGTCCTTCGGCGATGAGCCGGGCGTTGGCCCGGTTGCGCGAAACCACGGGGGATCCGCTCCTGGTCAGGGCCGGGCGCGGGCTGGTGCCAACGCCTCGTGCCCTGGCGCTGCGCGAGCAGGTCAGCCTCCTGGTGCAGCAGGCCCAGGCGGTGTTGCGTCCCGTCTCGACGCCGGACCTCGGACGGTTGAACCGAACCTTCACCTTGCGGACCCGCGAAGGCTTCGTGGAGAACTTCGCCATCGACCTGATCGCCCGGATCAACCAGCAGGCGCCAGGGGTGCGCTTGCGATTCGTGGAAAAGGCCAACCGCGACAGCACAGCGTTGCGCGAGGGCACCGTCGACCTGGAAACGGCGGTCGTCGACCGGGACACCAGCCCGGAACTGCGTACCCAGGCGCTGTTTGGCGATCGCTTGATCGGGGTGGTGCGCGCCGGGCATCCGTTGAGCCGGACAGCCGTCAGCGCCGAAGACTATGCGACGTGCCAGCATATCGGGGTTTCCATGCGCTTTCTCGACCAAGGCCCCATCGACCGCATCCTGGAACCCCTGGGCTTGTCACGGGAAATCGTCACCACCGTGCCAGGTTTTTCGTCGGCCCTGGGGTTGGCCCGGTCCAGCGACCTGGTCGCCAGCGTGCCGGCGCGCTACACCGCCAACCTGCGGGTGGGCATGCACAGTTTTGCGCTGCCGTTTCCGGTGCCGGAGTTCACCATTGCCATGCTCTGGCATCCGCGCCTGGACGCCGACCCGGTGCATCGCTGGCTTCGCGGTTGCCTGCGGGAAGTGTGCGCACGCAAGCCCACGGGCATTTAGGCGCTGCACGAAAACCTTCGTCTCAAGACTTTTCATCAGGCCCTAGTAGATATTCATTAATAGCACTTCGCTGGCACTTAGTTGGCGAAAGTGCCCGGGGTGGGCAACGGGTTAGTTGCCGCTATTTAATATTTAAATAGACTTTTGTCCGACAATCCGCATTCGAATTTTTAACTAGTGAGTACGTTCGAGACGAGGCCTTTTGTTTGTGGGCATGCCGGCCGACGGCCGGAATTTAATCCAAAAAAACTGCTAGACGTTCGATTTCAAATTGTGTCAGGTTTCTTACGTCCCTCATTGGGCGAGTGATAGGACGATCTCGCCAGAGATCGCCTGTCGTCTGACAAATGTTCCATCTGCAAACAAGGAAGTGTGTTTATGTCGAAAGTCAAAAACAGCGCTATCGATTCGGCCGAACAACTGCTCTGGGCCCCGCAATCATTGGCGGCTGCCAGCAATGCCTTCAACCAGATCAATAGTTTCAGCCACCAATACGATCGCGGCGGCAACCTGACCGTCAACGGCAAGCCGTCCTATTCCGTCGACCAGGCGGCCACGCAATTGCTGCGTGACGGCGCGGCCTACCAGGACCGGGACGGCAGCGGCAAGATCGAGCTGACCTACACGTTCCTGACGTCCGCCTCTTCAAGCACCATGAACAAGCATGGCATCAGCGGCTTCAGCCAGTTCAGCGCCCAGCAGAAAGCCCAGGCGGCTTTGGCGATGCAGTCCTGGGCGGACGTGGCCAACGTCACGTTCACCGAAAAGGCCAGCGGCGGCGACGGCCACATGACCTTCGGCAACTACAGCAGCGGCCAGGATGGCGCGGCGGCGTTTGCCTACCTGCCGGGCACCGGGGCCGGCTATGACGGCACGTCCTGGTACCTGATCAACAGCAGCTACACCCAGAACAAGACCCCGGACCTGAACAACTACGGTCGCCAGACCCTGACCCACGAGATCGGGCACACCCTGGGCCTGGCCCACCCCGGTGACTACAACGCCGGTGAAGGCGCGCCGACCTACGATGACGCCACCTATGGCCAGGACACGCGTGGCTACAGCGTCATGAGCTACTGGAGTGAGAGCAACACCAACCAGAACTTCAGCAAGGGCGGGGTCGAAGCCTATTCCTCCGGACCGCTGATGGATGACATCGCTGCCATCCAGAAGCTCTACGGCGCCAACACCAGCACCCGCACCGGTGACACCACCTACGGCTTCAACTCCAACGCCGGCCGGGATTTCCTCGGCGCCACGTCGTCCTCCGACAAGGTGGTGTTCTCGGTCTGGGACGCGGGCGGTCGCGACACCCTGGACTTCTCCGGCTTCACCCAGAACCAGAAGATCAATCTCAATGACGCGTCGTTTTCCGACGTTGGCGGCCTGGTGGGCAACGTGTCCATCGCCAAGGGCGCGATCATCGAGAACGCCACCGGCGGCTCGGGCAGCGACCTGCTGATCGGCAACGCCGTCGCCAACGAACTCAAGGGCGGTGCCGGCAATGACATCCTCTGGGGAGCCGGCGGGGCCGACAAACTGTGGGGCGGCTCGGGTTCCGACACCTTCGTGTTCGCGGCCAGCAACGACTCGCGTCCCGGTTCCGCCGACCAGATCCTCGACTTCGTCAGCGGCCTGGACAAGATCGACCTGACCGGTATCACCAAGGGTGCGGGCTTGCACTTCGTGAGCGCGTTCACCGGGGCGGCGGGGGATGCCGTGCTGTCGACGTCGGGCGGTAATAGCCTGCTGTCGGTGGATTTCTCCGGCCATGGCGTGGCGGACTTCCTGGTCAGCACCGTTGGCCAGGCAGCGGTGACGGACATCGTGGCCTGATGTCCTGATAACGGTGGCGGGAGAGCTGGCTCTCCCGCCACACCTTGCGGACCTTTGAGAGTGAGAAAAACCATGCCTTGCAGGCCTTCGGCAATCGCCTGGACACTCGCCACGCTGACGTTGTTTTTCGGAGAAGCCACCATGGCTCGCAGTCTGTTGTTAATCGAACCCTCGCAATTGGCTGGTCAATGGCAGGCCGTGCTGGCGAGCCCGCAGGACGATGCCCAGGCCCAGGCGTTGCAGGACAAACCGTCCAACACCTGCCTGGTGGAACTCAAGGCGGACCAGACCCTGGGTGGGCAAACCGAATGCCTGGGGCACTGGCTGGGAGAAGAGCCGGTGCAGTGGTTCACCGAGCCCGATGGTTTATCGCTGATCAGCCAGCACAACACCCGTGTTCACCTGGGGCTGCGCCAGCAAGACCGTTATCAAGTGACATTGAAGTCCGGTTTGGTACTTAGGCTTGAACGTAATAAGTCGCAAGTCACGCATTAGTCCGTGAGTCCAGTGTGCGCAAAGAATCGAACACGCTTGTTTTGACGGGCGTGAATCCCGGCAGGGCCCGGGTAAAAGATTAACGATCGGTAAGTTGAATAATCGCCAGGCTGCCCGGTGCGGCCAAGCGCAAGGAAGATGCATGAATAAGGCAAGGAGTGCCGGGTCGGTGCCGCTGTTTAAAGCCCTGGGCGAATATAAAAGTATCTTGATCAGCGTTGGCTGTTTTACCGCTCTGATCAATGTGTTGATGCTCGCGCCGTCGATCTACATGCTCCAGGTCTATGATCGCGGGTTGTCCTCGCAAAACGAAACGACCTTGTTGATGTTGTCGCTGATGGTCGTCGGGTTCTTCGTGTTCATCGGGCTGCTGGAGATGGTGCGCAGTTTCGTCGTCATTCGCATCGGCAGCCAATTGGAACGACGTTTCAATCTCCAGGTGTATAAAGCCGCGTTCGAACGCAACCTGCGCCAGGGCGAGGGCAATGCCGGGCAATCCCTGGGCGATCTCACCCAGTTGCGCCAGTTCGTTACCGGGCCGGCGCTGTTCGCGTTCTTCGATGCGCCGTGGTTTCCCGTGTACCTGCTGGTGATCTACCTGTTCAACGTCTGGCTCGGGGTGTTCGCCAGTGTCGGCACCGCACTGCTGATCGGCCTGGCCTGCCTGAACGAAGCCATGACCCGCAAACCGTTGGGGCAGGCCAGCGTCTATTCGCAACAGTCCAGCCAACTGGCGACCAGCCATTTGCACAACGCCGAGACCATCCAGGCCATGGGCATGCTCGATGCGCTGCGCAGCCGCTGGTTCGCCGTGCATTCGCGGTTCCTCGGCCTGCAGAACCAGGCCAGCGACACCGGGGCGGTAATCAGCTCCTTGAGCAAGACCCTGCGCCTGTGCCTGCAATCCTTGGTGTTGGGCCTCGGCGCGTTGTTGGTGATCAAGGGCCAGATGACCGCCGGCATGATGATCGCCGGTTCGATCCTGATGGGCCGGGTGCTGAGCCCCATCGACCAGTTGATCGCCGTGTGGAAGCAGTGGAGCGGCGCCAAGCTGGCCTATCGCCGTCTCGATGCGCTGCTGCAAGCGTTTGCCCCCCGCGACGAAGGCATGGCGCTGCCGTCGCCCAAGGGCCAGGTCAGCTTTGAGCAGGTCAGTGCCGGTCCGCCGGGGCAACGCAGCGCGACGCTGCAACAGGTCAGTTTCAACCTGGCGGCCGGGGAAGTGCTGGGCGTGCTGGGCGCGTCGGGGTCTGGCAAGTCCACCCTGGCCCGGGTGCTGGTGGGCGTCTGGCCGACCCTCGGCGGCACGGTGCGCCTCGACGGGGCCGACATTCATCGCTGGAACCGCGACCAGTTGGGCCCCCACATCGGCTACCTGCCCCAGGACATCGAGCTGTTCAGCGGCAGTGTCGCCGAGAATATCGCCCGCTTTCGCGAGGCCGACCCGCAGAAAGTCGTGGCCGCGGCGCAACAGGCCGGCGTCCACGAACTGATCCTGCGCATGCCCCAGGGCTACGACACGGTGCTGGGGGAAGACGGCAGCGGCCTCTCGGGTGGGCAGAAGCAGCGGGTGGCCCTGGCCCGGGCGATGTATGACCGGCCCAGCCTGGTGGTGCTCGATGAGCCCAACTCCAACCTCGACACGGTGGGCGAAGCGGCGCTGGCCAGTGCCATCGCGCACATGAAGGCCCAGGGCACAAGCGTAGTGCTGGTGACGCATCGCTCCTCGGCATTGGCCCAGGCCGACAAGCTGCTGGTGCTCAACGAAGGTCGGTTGCAGGCCTTCGGGCCCAGCCAGGATGTGCTGCGGGCGTTGTCCGGCCAGGCCGAATCAGCGCGGAACAAACCCCAAGCCAGCCCCCAAGCCAGCCCCACCGGCCTGAGCATGAGCCGCCAATACACCACCGCCAACAAGCCGAGCGGCGCATGAGCCAGGATCGCGACATGAACCTTGAACATTCCCGGATTTTCGAGCGGCCCGAGCGCGACGCACGATTCTTCACCCGCATCGGCTGGGCACTGGCGCTCATCGGCGCCGGCAGTTTCTTCACCTGGGCCAGCCTGGCGCCGTTGGACCAGGGCATCCCGGTCCAAGGCACCGTGGTGGTGTCCGGCAAGCGCAAGGCGGTGCAGTCGATGAGCAGCGGCGTGGTCAGTCGGATCCTGGTGCGCGAAGGCGAGGCGGTGACGCAGGGCCAACCCCTGTTCCGCCTGGACCAGACCCAGGTCGACGCCGATGTCCAGTCGCTGCAAGCCCAGTACCGCATGGCCTGGGCCAGCCTGGCCCGTTGGCAGAGCGAGCGCGACAACCTGGCACGGGTGAGCTTCCCGGCCGAGTTGAGCAGCGACCCCGATCCGCGCCTGGCCCTGGTGCTGGAAGGGCAGCGGCAATTGTTCAGCAGCCGCCGTGAAGCGTTCGCCCGCGAACAGGCGGCATTGCGCGCCAGTATCGACGGCGCCACCGCGCAACTGGCGGGCATGCGCCGGGCGCGCAGCGATCTGACGGCCCAGGCCGAGTCGCTGCGGCTGCAACTGGGCAACCTGCAGCCCCTGGCGGACAACGGCTACATCCCGCGCAACCGTGTGCTGGACTATCAACGGCAGTTGTCCCAGGTGCAGCAGGAACTGGCGCAGAACAGCGGCGAAAGCGGCCGGGTGGAGCAGGGGATCGTCGAATCGCGCCTGAAGCTGCAGCAGCACAGCGAGGAATACCAGAAGGAAGTCCGCAGCCAATTGGCCGACGCCCAGCTCAAGAGTGAAACCTTGCAACAGCAATTGAAATCCGCCGGATTCGAGCTGCAACACAGCGAAATCCTCGCCACCGCCGACGGCATCGCCGTCAACCTCGGCGTGCACACCGAAGGCGCGGTGGTACGCCAGGGCGACACCTTGCTGGAGATCGTGCCCCAGGGCACGCGCCTGGAGGTGGAAGGGCACTTGCCGGTGAACCTGATCGACAAGGTCGGCACGCATTTGCCAGTGGACATCCTGTTCACCGCCTTCAACCAGAACCGCACGCCGAGGGTGCCGGGGGAAGTCAGCCTGGTGTCCGCCGACCAGATGATCGATGAGAAGACCGGCGCGCCGTACTACGTGCTGCGCAGCAGCGTCAGCGACCAGGCGCTGGAGCGCCTCAATGGCCTGGTGATCAAGCCCGGCATGCCAGCGGAGATGTTCGTACGCACCGGCGAGCGCTCGCTGCTCAACTACCTGTTCAAGCCGCTGCTCGACCGAGCTGGCTCTGCGTTGACCGAAGAATAAGGATGTCCGGCGGTATGAAGCGTTTCTACGGGTTGGCCTTGCTGGCCGTTTTCGCGTGCGACACCGTGTGGGCCTTGGGCCCGTTCGAACTCTATGAACAGGCCCTGCGCAACGACCCGGTCTACCTGGGGGCGATCAAGGAGCGCGATGCGGGCCTGGAGAACCGGGCCATTGGCCGCGCCGGGCTGCTGCCGCACCTGGGCTACAGCTACAACAAGGGTCGCAACCAATCGAAAGTCACCTACCTCAATGACCGCGGCGCCAGCCAGCATGACGACCGCAACTACAGCAGCTACGGCTCCAGCCTGACCCTGCAACAACCGTTGCTGGACTACGAAGCCTACGCGGCGTACCGCAAGGGCGTCGCCCAGGCGCTGTTCGCCGACGAGAATTTTCGCGGCAAGAGCCAGGAGTTGCTGGTACGGGTGCTGAGCCATTACACCCAGGCCTTGTTCGCCCAGGACCAGATCGACATCGCCCAGGCGAAGAAAAAGGCCTTCGAACAGCAGTTCCGCCAGAACGAGGCGTTGTTTCGCCAGGGCGAGGGCACCCGCACCGACATCCTCGAAGCCGAATCGCGCTATGAACTGGCCATGGCCGAAGAGATCGAGGCCCGTAACGAGCAGGATGCGTCCCTGCGCGAGCTGGGGGCGTTGATCGGCGTACCGGCGCTGGACATCGCAGACCTGGCACCGCTGAACGACACGTTCCAGACCTTCGCCCTGCAACCGGCCAACTTCGACAGTTGGCATGAACTGGCGGTGAGCAACAACCCGAACCTGGCGTCCCGGCGCCAGGCCGTGGATGTCGCGCGTTTCGAGGTCGAGCGCAACCGCGCCGGGCACCTGCCCAAGGTCAGTGCCTACGCGACCATGCGCCAGAACGAATCGGAAAGCGGCAACACCTACAACCAGCGCTACGACACCAACACCATCGGTGTGGAAATCAGCGTGCCGCTGTACGCCGGTGGCGGCGTCGCGGCGTCCACCCGCCAGGCCAGCCGCAACATGGAACAAGCCGAGTACGAACTGGACGCCAAGACCCGCGAGACGCTGATCGAGTTGCGCCGCCAGTTCAGCGCCTGCGTAACCGGGGTGAACAAACTGCGCGCCTACCAGAAAGCCCTGGGCTCGGCCGAAGCGCTGGTGGTGTCGACCCGGCAAAGCATTCTCGGCGGCGAGCGGGTCAACCTCGACGCGCTCAACGCCGAACAGCAGCTCTATACCACCCGCCGCGACCTGGCCCAGGCCCGCTACGACTACCTCATGGCCTGGACCAAGTTGCATTACTACGCCGGCACGCTCGGGGAGCAGGACCTGGCGAAGGTGGATGAGGCGTTTGTAACCCATTGAACTGACTGGCCCTTTGTGGCGAGGGGATTTATCCCCGTTGGGTCGCGCAGCGGCCCCAGGATCAAGCCTGCTTCGCAGTCGAACGGGGATAAATCCCCTCGCCACAGAGGGCGGCGGAGCCAGCTAGCCCGCGATACCGCAGGTTTTTTGCAACAACTAAGGATGGTTCGTGATGAAGACCGATAACAAGAAGCAACTCGTCAAACCCCGTCGCGCGTTTGTACCCAAGGCCCTCAACCACGCCATGCTCTGTGCCCTGGCCAGCCTGGGCACGGCGCAGGCTGCGCCATATGTCGAGGGTGGCAGGGCAGGCGATCCGGACAGTTGGCGCAGTAGCGAATTCAACGCCGAGTGGGGCCTGGGGGCGATCAACGCCCAGCAGGCCTATGCCGCCGGCTACACCGGCAAGGGCGTGAAGCTGGGGATCTTCGACCAGCCGGTGTACGCCGCCCACCCGGAGTTTTCCGGCACCGATAAAGTCGTGACGCTGGTCACCAGCGGCATCCGCGAATACACCGACCCGTATATCCCGGTGAAGGCCGGTGACCCGTTCCGCTACGACGGCTCGCCCACCGTCGGATCCGACGGCAAGCTCGGGTCCCACGGCACCCACGTCGGCGGGATCGCCGCCGGCAGCCGCGATGGCGGGCCGATGCACGGCGTGGCCTTCGGTGCGCAGATCATCAGCGCCGACAACGGCGACCCCGGTCCCGAGGACGGCATCATCCTGGGCAACGACGGCGCGGTGTACAAGGCCGGTTGGGATGCGCTGATCGCCAGCGGGGCGCGGATCATCAACAACAGTTGGGGCATTGGCATCACCGACCGCTTCGACCAGGGCGGGCGCGACCCGGCGTTCCCGCACTTCACCGTGCAGGACGCGCAGCTGCAATTCGACCAGATCAGGCCACTGCTGGGGACCAAGCCGGGCGGCGCCTACGATGGCGCCATCGCCGCGGCCCGCAGCGGCATCGTGACGATTTTCGCCGCTGGCAACGACTACAACCTCAACAACCCCGACGCTATCGCCGGCCTGGCGTATTTCGTGCCGGACATCGCGCCGAACTGGATGACCGTCGCGGCGCTGCAGATCAACCCGGACACCGCCAGCCCGAATCCCTACACCCTCAGCACCTTCTCGTCGCGCTGCGGCTACACCGCCAGTTTCTGCGTCTCGGCGCCGGGCACCCGGGTCTACAGCGCGGTGATTGGCGGCACCAGCGCCGCGGACCTGACCGTGGGCTATGGCAACAAGAGCGGCACCTCCATGGCCGCGCCCCACGTGGCCGGCAGCGTTGCGGTGCTGATGGAGCGCTTCCCGTACATGACCGGTGCCCAGGTCGCCAGCGTCCTGCGCACCACCGCCACCGACATGGGCGCGCCGGGTGTCGACGAGCTGTACGGCTGGGGCATGATTAACCTGGGCAAGGCCATTAACGGCCCGTCGATGTTGGTGACCGAAGCGGACATCCCTGAAGCGTTCCGCATCGACGGTGCCTACGGGACCGGCCAGTTCGTGGCCGACCTGCCAGGCATCGGCGCGGTCATCGACGCCGGCAAGCCCACCGAGCGGGTGTGCAGCGGCATCCAGTGCGGCCTGGACGTCTGGCGCAACGACATCGGTGGCCATGGCGGGCTGACCAAGGAAGGCCTCGGCACCCTGGTGCTGATTGGCGACAACCGTTACAGCGGGCCCACCCTGGTCAACCGGGGCCGACTGGCCGTCAACGGTTCGCTGGCCTCGGCGGTGACCGTCAATGACGGCGGGATCCTGGGGGGCAATGGCCGCGTCGCCAGCCTGACCGCCAACCGCGGCGGCAGCGTGGCGCCGGGTAACTCCATCGGTACGTTGCAGGTGGCCGGGGACGTGACCTTCGAGCCCGGCTCGACCTACGCGGTGGAAGTCTCGCCGACCACCAGCGATTCGATCGTGGCCGGCGGCAAGGCGTCCATCGATGGCGCGACGGTGTCGCTGTCCTTGGAAAACAGCCCGACGCTGCTCACGACCGGCGACGTGAAGAGCCTGCTCGGCACGCAGTTCAACATCTTGCAGGCCGGCGGCGGTATCGAAGGGCGATTTGGCGAGGTCCTGCCCAACTACGCCTTTCTCGGTGGCGACCTGGCGTACAGCGCCAATGGCATCCAGTTGGCGGTCGAGCGCAACGCCGTGTCATTCGCCAGCCTCGGCCTGACACCCAACCAGCGTTCCGTGGCCGCCGCCGCCGAGCAACTGGGCGCCGGCAACGGGTTGTACGAAGCCTTGCTGTTGTCACCCAGCGCCGCCGTGGCGCAACAGGCATTCCAGCAGTTGTCTGGCGAGATTCACCCGGCCGTCGGCACGCTGTTGATCAACGACAGCCGCCACCTGCGTGAAGCCGTCGGTGATCGCCTGCGCCAGGACGCCTTGTACGACGCCAACACCCCGACCGACGCCGACAGCAATGTCTGGGTCAAGGTGCTCGGGGCCTGGGGCGAAAGCGACGGTGGGCATGACAACGCCAGTGCCAACAGCTCCATTGGCGGGCTGCTGGTGGGCGCCGATGGGCTGATCGGCGACCAGACCCGCCTGGGTCTTGTCACCGGCTACAGCGACAGTTCGTTGAGCATGGGTGATGGCACGCACTCGTCGGCCAAGGCCGACAGTTATCACCTGGGGGCCTACCTGGGGCATGAAATCGACGCCGTGCGCCTCACCGTCGGTGGCGCGTACAGCTGGCATCGCATCGACGTGAAGCGGGACGTGCAATGGGGTGACGTGAGTGGGCGCGAGAAAACCAAGCGTGATGCCCAGACGGCCCAGCTCTTCACCGAAGCGGCGTATCGCCTCGACGTGCAGCCCCTGGCCCTGGAGCCGTTTGCCAACCTGGCCTACGTGCACCTGGACAGCGACAGCTTCCACGAGAAAGGCGACAACGCCGCGCTGCGGGGCGGCGACGACCGTCGCGACGCGCTGCTCTCGACCCTGGGCATGCGGGCCAGCAAGCGCCTGGCGCTTTCCGAGAAGCAGCAACTGGAGCTCGCAGGCTCCCTCGGCTGGCAGCACAACTTGAGCGATACCCGCTCGGAGCAGGACCTGGCCTTCGCCGGCAGCAGCAACACCTTCGCGGTGCAGAGCGTGTCCCTGGACCGCAACGCCGCCGTGATCGGCGCCCGTGCCGGGCTGGCGGTGGCCAAGGACGTGCGGGTCAACCTGGACTACAACGGCCTGCTCGGTTCCCGGGACAAGCGCCATGGCGTGGGCCTGACCCTGGATTGGCAGTTCTAGGTGACCTGCCTGTGGCGAGGGGTTTGCTCCCTCGCCACAGCATCTTCTTCCAGGGTTTCTCCAATATTCCAACAACAAGAAAAGAGGTAGCAGGACATGGGTATCTATGACTACAAGACCTTCGGCACCGAAGCATCCAAAGCCCTGGTCGGCGATGCGATGGCGATCATGTTGTATGCCTACCACAACCTCGACAACGGCTTCGCCGCCGGTTACCAGCAATACGGTTTCGGTGCTGGCCTGCCGGCGACCCTGGTCACTGCGCTGCTGGGCGGCACCGACTCGCAAGGGGTGATTCCCGGCGTGCCGTGGAACCCCGACTCGGAAAAACTCGCGCTGGAGGCGGTGCAAAAGGCCGGTTGGACGCCCATCAGCGCGGCGCAACTGGGCTACGCCGGCAAGGTCGACGGGCGTGGGACGTTCTTCGGTGAAAAGGCCGGCTACACCACCGCCCAGGCGGAGATCCTGGGCAAGTACGACACAGCCGGCCATCTCACGGAAATCGGCGTGTCGTTCCGCGGGACCAGCGGCCCGCGGGAGGACCTGATCGGCGATTCCATTGGCGATGTGATCAATGACGTGATGGCCGCGCTGGGCCCCAAGGACTACGCGAAGCACTATGCCGGCGAAGCCTTCGGCAACCTGCTCGGTGATGTCGCCCGGTTCGCCCAGGCCCATGGCCTCACCGGCGCGGACGTGCTGGTCAGCGGCCACAGCCTCGGTGGCCTGGCGGTCAACAGCCTGGCGGACCTGAGCGGCAGCCGCTGGTCGGGGTTCTACAACGACGCCAACTACATCGCCTATGCGTCGCCGACCCAGAGCGGTACCGACAAGGTGCTGAACATCGGTTACGAGAACGACCCGGTGTTCCGGGCGCTGGACGGTTCGACGTTCAACCTGGCGTCGGTGGGCGTGCACGATGCGCAGAAGGTCTCGGCCACCGACAACATCGTCAGCTTCAACGACCATTACGCCTCGACCGCGTGGAACGTACTGCCGTTTTCCATCCTCAACATCCCCACCTGGATCTCCCACTTGCCCACCGGCTACGGCGATGGCATGGGCCGGATCATGGACTCGGCGTTCTACGACCTCACGCACAAGGACTCGACCATCGTCGTCGCCAACCTGTCGGACCCGGCCCGCGCCAACACCTGGGTACAGGACCTCAACCGCAACGCCGAGGCCCACACCGGCAGCACGTTCATCCTCGGCAGCGACAAGAACGATCTGATCCAGGGTGGCCAGGGCAATGACTACCTGGAAGGCCGCGCCGGCAATGATACCTTCCGCGGCGGTGGCGGCTACAACGTGATCCTCGGCGGGCAGGGGCACAACAGCCTGCAACTGCAAAAGTCGGTGAACGACTTCACGTTTGCCAGCGATGGCGCCGGGACGCTGTACGTGCGCGACGCCCACGGCGGGATCAGCATCACCCGCGACATCGGCACCCTGGTGAGCCAGGAGCCTGGCGCGCTATGGGGTGTGCTCAAGGACGAGGTCAGCCATGACGTCACCGCCAATGGCCTGCTGGCCAGCGGTAAGCTCACGGCGTATGCGCAGGCGGTCAAGGGCACGGTGGGCCATGACAGCCTGGTGGCCCACGGGACGGGGGACTGGCTGTTCGGTCAGGCCGGCGACGACCTGTTGCTGGGCGGGGCGGGCAACGACACCTTCGTCGGCGGCGTGGGGAACGACGTCATGCAGTCGGGCGGCGGCAGCGACACCTTCATCTTCAACGGCGCCTTTGGCCAGGATCGCATCAGCGGTTTCGACGCCGGCGACAAGCTGGTGTTCATCGGTGTGCAAGGGGCAGGAGAGGGTTTCGACTATCGCCAGCACCTGTCCCAGGTGGGCAGCGACACGTTGTTGCAGGTAGGGGACAACTCGGTGACCCTGGTGGGTGTCGGAATGGGGCAGGTGGGCGGCGAGGGTATCGTGTTCGCCTGACCGGTGAATGAGTGAGCGGTGGGCGAAGAGGCGTGTGACCGCTGGGCAGCGTGCTCAGGCGCGAGCACGCCTCCTTGCCAACAGGGCCATCAATCTTCCTTGCGGATGGTCGCGACGTCGTCGGCGCGCACCCGGACTTTCTTGCCGGCGATGTCTTCGAACTCGTAGAAACCATCGGAGGTACGGGTGTTGGGGGCGTCCTTGGTCAGGTACTGGGTACCGTTCTGCAAGGTCACCACGGTAGGCGAGGAGCAACCGGCCAGTGTCAGGAAGGCCGCGGCGGCCATGGGCAGGCTTAGAAACCTGATGTTCATATCCAAACCTCTCGATCAAAAGGACGCGGTCCGGCTGATGCGACTGCGCCATCACTTAGGTAACCGCCATTTGTCCCGCTCGCTGTAGGAAAGTTCATCACTTGTCGAAGGATTTCATCTCTAAATATAGGAGACCGTTCATCTTTTGCAGTTGCCCAGGGTATCTGTAGCTGTTATCTGTATGCATGAACAGTACCCCAGCACCCGTGGCGCTTCTTCCCGTGACAGCCAGTTCCCTCGACGATCCCTTCTATTACCTGAACAACTTCCAGCGAGTGCTGGGCTGGTTGACGCAGCGCTACGCCGATGTGCTCAGCCTCGAAGAACAGCGCTTCGTCGATGATTTCACAGTGCTACCCCGGGCCTCCCAAGGCTTGCTGGTGCGGATGGTCATGCGCAAGGGGCTGCGGTTTCGCCACAGCAAGCTCCACTACCCGGAAATCGGCGACATTGGCGTCGCCGTGCAGCCGTTGCTGGCCCTGGGCTGGGTCGAAGACCAGGCCGCGCTGGGGGTTACCGAGTTGTTCGAGGTATTGCTGAAAGCGGAAATCCTTCAATGCCTCGGGCACCTGATCGACCAACCCAAGGCGAAAAAGACCGAGTGGCTCCAGGTCGTCGCCGAGCGCGCCAGCCAGCCGCAGGCCTTCAGCGCCTGGTGCCCGCAGCTCGACGATCGCCTGTACAGCCTGACGATCATGCCGCTCTGCGACCGGTTGCGGCTGATGTTCTTCGGTAACCTCTACCAGGACTGGTCGGAATTCGTCCTGGCGGACCTGGGCATCTTCACTTACGAAACCGTCGAATTGAGTACCGAGTCCCGCGGCTTGCGCAGCCGCCAGGACGTCTATGCCTGCGTGTTCCTCCACGCCTGCCAGCAGCGTTTCGAAGCCGGCGAGGCGCTGGAAGAGATCGTCGACCAGGTCAATGCCCTGGTGTTGGACAATCCATGGCTGGAGCGCCGACGCGGCAAGTTGCTGTACCAGATCGGCCAGCATGGCGAGCGTATCGGCGACTTCGCCCTGGCCTTGTGCATCTACCGCGCGTGCACCTACCCCGGCGCACGGTTGCGGATGATCCGCGTGCTGGAGCGCGTCGGCGAATACGCCCTGGCCCTGGAGCTGGGCGAAGCCGCCGCGCAGGCACCGCAAAGTGCCGCCGAAAACCAGGCCCTGCTCCGGATCGTGCCCCGGCTGCGGCGCAAGCTCGGGGGGCCGCCGGTGCCGCGCAGCCTGGCCCGGGAGGTGGAGCGGCTGGACCTGCAACTGCCCAGGGTCGATCCAGCCTTGTCGGTGGAGTATCACGTCCAGGCTCACCTGCACGAGGAAGCCGCCCCGGTGCATTACGTCGAGAACAGCCTGGTCAATTCACTGTTCGGCCTGCTGTGCTGGCCGGCGATTTTCGCGCCGTTGCCGGGGGCGTTCTTCCACCCGTTCCAGCGTGGCCCGGTGGACCTGCTCAGCGAAGACTTCCATGCCCGGCGGGCCGAATTGTTCGCGGCGTGCCTGGCTGAACTGGACGATGGCCGCTATCGGCACACCATTGTCCGTCGTTTCGCCGAGAAGTGGGGCATCCAGTCGCCGTTCGTGTTCTGGGGCGCGCTGTCCGAAACGTTGCTGGAACAGGCCCTCGACTGCTTGCCGGCCGAACACCTCAAGCACTGGTTCAACCGCTTGCTGCTGGACATCAAGGCCAACCGCGCCGGCATGCCGGACCTGATCCAGTTCTGGCCGGGGCACAAGGCCTACCGCATGATCGAGGTGAAGGGCCCGGGGGATCGACTGCAAGACAATCAATTGCGCTGGCTGGAGTTCTGCCATGAACACCGGATGCCGGTGGCGGTGTGCTACGTGCAATGGCAGCCGCAGGATGCGGAGCAGGGCGCATGAGCGCCGCACCGGGCTACAGCATCGCCGTGCGGGCCTTGTGCGAGTTCACCGCCAAGGTGGGCGATCTCGACCTGCGCTTCACGCCATCGCCCACGGCCCTGGAAGGCATGGCCGGCCATCGCACCGTGGCGTCGCGGCGCAGCGAGGCTTACCAGGCCGAAGTGAGCCTGGAGGGTCAGTACCAGGCGCTGACAGTCAAAGGCCGGGCCGATGGCTACGATCCGCTGCGTAACTGCCTCGAAGAAGTGAAGACCTATCGCGGCGACCTGGCCAGGCAACCGGCCAATCACCGGCAGTTGCACTGGGCCCAGGCGAAGATCTACGGCTGGTTGATGTGCCATGCATTGCAGCTGGCGCGCATCGACGTGGCACTGGTGTATTTCGACGTCGCCAGCGAAAAGGAAACCTGCCTGACGCAAGGGTTCGAGGCCGGCGAGCTGCAGGCGTTCTTCGAAGCCCAGTGCGCGTTGTTCCTGGCCTGGGCCGAGCAGGAAATGGCCCATCGGCACGCCCGCGACCTGGGGGCGCAGACGCTGGTCTTTCCCCATGCCGGTTTCCGCCCCGGACAACGGCACCTCGCCGAGTCGGTGTTCAAGGCCGTGAGCACCGGACGGTGCCTGATGGCCCAGGCCCCCACCGGCATCGGCAAGACCGTTGGCACGCTGTTCCCAATGCTCAAGGCCCTGGCGCCGCAGCACCTGGACAAGGTGTTCTTCCTCACGGCCAAGACCCCCGGGCGAAAACTCGCGCTGGACGCCGCCCGGGTGATCACCCGCAGCGCGCCGACGATGCCGTTGCGGGTGTTGGAGATGATCGCCCGGGACAAGGCCTGCGAGCATCCGGACAAAGCCTGCCATGGTGAATCCTGCCCGTTGGCCCGGGGCTTCTACGACCGGCTGCCGGCCGCGCGCGAGGCCGCGAGCCAGGTGACCCTGCTCGACCAGGCGGCGCTGCGCGAGGTCGCGCTGGCCCATGAGGTCTGCCCGTATTACCTCAGCCAGGAAATGGCCCGCTGGGCCGACGTGGTGGTGGCCGACTACAACTACTACTTCGACTTCAGCGCCTTGCTCTTCGGCCTGGCCCAGGCCAATGGCTGGAAGGTCGCGACCCTGGTGGACGAAGCCCATAACCTGGTGGAGCGCGGTCGCCAGATGTACAGCGCGACCCTCGATCAGTCGGGCTTGGCGGCGGTGCGCAAGACCGCCCCCGAGGCCCTGAAGAAACCATTGGAACGGGTCAATCGCCAGTGGAACGCCTTGCACGCGCCGCAAGTGGCGGCGTACCAGGCCCATGGGCAATTGCCCGACAAATTCCTCCAGGCCCTGGGCACCTGCACCACGGCCATTGGCGATTATCTCAACGAGCATCCCCAGGGGCTGGACGGCGACTTGCAGGCGTTCTACTTCGACGCCTTGCAGTTTGGCCGGGTGGCCGAGTCGTTCGACGAGCAATTCCTGTTCGATATCCATAAGCGTGAATTCGGCCGCCAGCGCAGCGCCTCGACGCTGTGCCTGCGCAACGTGGTGCCAGCCGGTTTCCTGCGCCCCCGGCTGACGGCGGCCCGCGCCAGCGTGCTGTTTTCCGCCACCCTGAGCCCGCGGCATTACTACGCCGACCTGCTCGGCACCCCGGCCGACACGGTGTGGATCGACGTAGAATCGCCATTCCGGGCCGATCAGTTGGACGTCCAGGTGGTCAGCCGGATTTCCACGCGCTTCGCCCACCGCCAGGCCTCCCTGGAGCCGATCGTCGCGTTGATGGCTCGCCAGTTCAGCGCGCGTCCGGGCAACTACCTGGCGTTCTTCAGCAGCTTCGATTACCTCCAGCAAGTCGCCGGGCTGTTCGCCGAGCGGCACCCCGGGATCGCCACCTGGACGCAATCGCGTGGCATGGGCGAAGCCCCGCGACAGGCCTTCCTCGAACGCTTCATGGAACACAGCCAGGGCATCGGCTTCGCAGTGCTCGGCGGGGCGTTCGGCGAAGGCATCGACTTGCCCGGCTCACGCCTGATCGGCGCCTTCATCGCCACCCTGGGGCTGGCCCAGCTCAACCCGGTCAACGAGCAGATCAAGCAGCGCATGGCGGCGATCTTCGGCGATGGCTATGACTACACCTACCTGTACCCCGGCCTGCAAAAGGTCGTGCAGGCCGCCGGACGCGTCATCCGCACCCAGCAGGACCACGGGGTGGTGATGCTCATCGATGACCGGTTCGGTGAAGCGCAGGTGCAACGACTGCTGCCACGCTGGTGGGCTGTCAACGCCGAACACCCACCCACCGCCCCGTTCCAGGCTGCCCATTGATCCCAAACCTGCCACGCCCCCTGTGGGAGCGAGCCTGCTCGCGATGGCGTCAGCACATCCAACATCAATGCAAGCTGCCCCACCGCTTTCGCGAGCAGGCTCGCTCCCACACTGGATCTCGGTTGCTCACACACCTGCGACCCACCGCCAATCCCTTGTGGGAGCGGGCTTGCCCGCGAATGACGGCGGCACCTTCAACATCACCGGCCCAGCCACGACGCTATCGCGAGCAGGCGCGCTCCCACAGTTTGATGCCGGGCGATTCCAGATCCAGGGCCTGCCACACCCCGCCGTGGGGGCTTGGGGTTGCAATTGTTTTTCCTCGCGCACGACTTGCTCCATACTTCGCAAAAATCCATACGGATGCTTCGGCCAGATGCTTGAGAATAACCCCCAGACGCCGCGCATAAACCAGGAGCAGCGCTTTCGCTTGCTCATCGACGCCGTGGTCGACTACGCGATCTACATGACCGATCCCTCGGGCATCATCACCAGTTGGAACTCCGGTGCCCGGCGTTTCAAGGGGTATGAGGAAGCGGAGATCCTCGGCGAGCATTTCTCGCGTTTCTACACCGAACAGGACCGCGCCGCCGGCCTGCCGCAGCGGGCGTTGGAGACCGCCGTGCGCGAGGGGCGTTTCGAGGGCGAGGGCTGGCGGGTGCGCAAGGACGGCACGCTGTTCTGGTCCCACGTGGTCATCGACCCGATCATCGACAGCCAGAGCGGGGAGTTGCTCGGGTTCGCCAAGATCACCCGCGACCTGACCGACCGCAAGATGGCCGAGGAAACCCTCAAGCAAAGCGAGCAGCAGTTCCGCCTGCTGGTGCAAAGCGTCACCGACTACGCCATCTACATGCTCGACCCTGACGGCCAGGTCACCAACTGGAACCAGGGTGCGCAGCGCATCAAGGGCTACCTGCCGATCGAAGCCATCGGCCAGCATTTCTCGATGTTCTACACCCCCGAGGACCGTGCCGCCGGTGAACCGCAACGGGCATTGAGCGTCGCCGCCAGCGAGGGCCGTTTCGAAAAGAAGGGTTGGCGCGTGCGCAAGGATGGCACGCGATTCCTCGCCCACGTGGTCATCGATGCGATCCGCAGCGACACCGGGACCCTGCTGGGGTTTGCCAAGATCACCCGCGACATCACCGATGCCACCCAGGCGCAGCAGGCCCTGGAGCAGGCGCGCGAGGCCCTGTTCCAGTCGCAGAAACTGCACGCCATCGGCCAGCTCACGGGCGGCATCGCCCACGACTTCAATAACCTGTTGACGGTCATCCTCGGCAACCTGGAGATCGTGCGCAAGCGCATGCCCGGCGATCCGAAAGTTGCCCAGTTGCTCGACAACGCCACCCAGGGCGCGTTGCGGGGCGTATCGCTGACCCAACGGATGCTGGCGTTTGCCCGACGGCAGAAACTCAGTTCCGAATCGGTCGAGTTGCCGGCGCTGGTGCAGGGCATCAGTGGCTTGCTGCAGAGCTCCATGGGCCCTTCGATCCACCTCCAGACCCGTTTTGCCGAGACGCTGTCGCCGGTGCTGGCCGACGTCAACCAGCTGGAACTGGCCATCCTCAACCTGGCGACCAACGCCCGGGACGCCATGCCCCACGGCGGCCGTATCCTGATCGCCGCCGAAGAGTGCCAGGCAGACGAGGCCGGGCCGCAGGCGCCGCTGAAGCCGGGGCGCTATGTCTGCCTGTCGATCACCGATGAAGGCGAGGGCATGGACGAGGCGACGCTGGCCTCGGCCGTGGACCCGTTCTTCACCACCAAGGGCGTCGGCAAGGGCACGGGCCTGGGCTTGTCCATGGTGCACGGCCTGGCCGAGCAGCTGGGCGGCCGCTTGATCCTCAAGAGCCAGAAAGGCGTCGGCACCAGTGCGCAACTGTGGTTGCCGCTGGCCGACACCTCGGCGCCGGAGAAGACCGCGATCGAGGCAACGACGGCGCCGGCGGTCCAAGAATTGCTGGTGCTGGTGGTGGACGACGACAGCCTGGTGCTGACCAGTACCCGCCTGTTGATCGAAGACCTCGGGCATCGGGTCCTGTCTGCGCACTCCGGATCCCAGGCCCTGGAGTTGCACGCGCGCAACCCGGACATCGACCTGGTGATCACCGACATGGCCATGCCGCAGATGGACGGGGCCCAGTTGGCGAAGTCGCTGCGCGACCGGCAGCCGGACCTGCCCATCATCCTCGCCACCGGCTACGCCGAACGGCTGGAGGGCTTCGCCAGTGAATTGCCGCGCCTGACCAAGCCGTTCAAGCAGATCGACCTGGTGCAGGTCATCGGGCAGGCGATGACGTAGGCTCTGTGTAAAAGGTCTTGAGACGAGGGTGAGGCGAGCCGGTCTTCAACGCGGCATGACCGAGTATCAGGGCTCTTCAGGCAGAGCCTGGGTGCCTCTGGTCCATTGCCTTGAACTTGCCCGGTGGCCACGGTTTCCAACGATCCCGACTTGTCACCAGCGATCGTTCACGCAATGCCCAGAATATTGACCGGCCAGGTGCCGGAAGAAGAATTGACCGAACACAACGCCAAACTGTTCGGTTCGCCCAAGGAGCGACTGGATTTCTACCGCCGCGAGATCCAGTACGAAACCAGCATCCTCGCCAATCGGACCGATGCCTACCTGGCTGCCCAGTCCTTCCTGGTGATCGCCTTTGCCTCGTGCATGGCCAACCTGAACCCGGAATGGGGCAAGCTCTTCACCCTGGTCGTGCCGCCGTTCCTGGCGCTGCTGGGGTTCTTGAGTTCGCTCAACGCCTGGCCGGGAATTCGAGCCGCCTACGAGATTATCGACCACTGGCACTTCAAGCAGAGCGAATTGCTGCGGGCCGAGCCGGTCATGGGCCTGGTCTACGATGAATCGCCGTTGTTCAGCGAACGGGAATCGACCCACAAGGGCTACCGCAAGTCGTTGCTGTTTTCCGTGCGCACGCCGTGGATCTTCGCCACGTTCTGGGTGCTATTGGGGGCGTATGCAGTGCTTATCCAGGTCACGGACCCGGTGGGCTGAGACTCAGCGCGTTTTCTGGCGCTCGTACCAGGCCAGGGTCGGTTGTGTGCTGACCCCATGGACCAGGATGCTCAGGGCTACCACCGACAGCGTGAGGTTGATGCACAGCTGCGCCGCTGGCGGCGCCAGGTCGTGGTTCAAGGCAAAGAACAGGTAGAACAAGCTGCCGATGCCGCGAATGCCGAACCAGCCGATCAGCAACCGTTGTGGTCCGTCCAGCAGGCGACCCCACGGCATGGCCAGCACGCTCAATGGCCGGATGACCGCGAACAGCAGGGCACCAATGGCCAGGGCCCGCCAATCCCAATGCGTGGCGAGCACCACCCCCAGCAGCGTCACCAGGAACACCTCCATCGCGCGCTCCACCAGGCTGCCGAAGGCCAGCATGTCGCTCATCATCACCCCGGCGGCCACCTGGCCATCGCCCAGGGCCTGGGTGTCACCCAGTACGGCCTGGCGCGGGTCGACGGCCTCGTGGCCAACCACCGGTTGCACCAGGTGTTCCGCCGGCGGGGCATCCTCTTCATCGGCGGCTTGCACCTCGGCCTGGCGCAGGCCGAGCCCGGCGGCGAATACCGAGAGAAAGCCATAGGCATGCACCGACTCGGCGGCGACGTACGCGAGGGCAATCAGCGCCAGGGCCAGGTAGTCGTTGGGCGACAGCGTGCTGTCGGCGTTCTTGATGCGCATCGACAAGGTCAGCTTGCCAATCCCGCGGCCCATCCAATAGCCGATCAGCAAACCCGCCGGCACGGCCCACAGCACATTGCGCAAGACCCACTCGCCGAGAAAGCCGCTGCCGTCGCCGCGCATCATCAGCAGCCCGAGAATCACGAACGGGAAGGCCGAGCCATCGTTCAACCCGGCCTCACCGGAGAGGCCGAAGCGCACCCGGTCGTCGTCCCGCGCATCGTTGACCTGGACCAGCGCCGCCAGTACCGGGTCGGTGGGCGCCAGCATCGCCCCGATCAGCATCGACACCCCCCAACCGAGGCCGAACAGGTAATGCAGCGCCAGGCACAGACCGGCGATGGACAGCATCATCACCGGGCCCGCCAACCCATAGGCGACGCGCCAGGTGCGGTTGTTCAGGGGCAGGCGCAGCTTGAGGCCGCTGACGAACAACGAGAACACCACCGCGATCTCGGTGAGGTGCTCCATCCAGACGGACGAATCGGCGATGTCCAGTTTCAGCAACCCCAGCCCCGCCGGGCCGATGGCAACCCCCAGCACCAGGCACATGGCGGAAGTGGTCACCGGCATCCAGCGCAGGTAGGACGAGGTGAGGGCCAAGGTCAACAAGACGGCACCGAGCACCGCTACCCACACTGTGAAGATCATGGTCGCTCCTTGGCTGGCATTGGGATGTGTTTCGCGGGGCTCATGGGCATTCGAGACCGGGAGCCAAGCGAGGGTTCCCGCTAAAACACCATCGCCCCGTTTATCCGGCGGCCTGTTCATCCAAGGGAATTTTTCCCTATGCCCGGCGCTCTGCACCAAGAGAGACGTTCTGATTCAGCGTCCTGCCGTGAACCAAAGAGGCCCTTATGACTGCGCTGACACCCCTCCAATCCCGGCCTGCCACCCTCCATCCCGTCATGGATGCCGGGCAGGTGCGCCAATGCTATGAACGGCTGCTCCAGGGCCCGGACGATGCGCAGCAACAAGCCGTCGCCCAGGCTTTTCTCCAGTCGTGCCTGGAACAGGCCAAGGCCTTGCCCCAGGAACCCCCCGACGACCCCCAGGCCCTGCAAGCCTGGGTCGAAGCGCACAGCGCCGGTGTGGCCCGGCAATACGCCGATTACCTGGAACGACGTAAAAGCGGCGGCCCGCGGGAGTACTTCAGCGGCAAGGCCCACGCCCTGTACTTCCTGCAAGCCGTGGCGCCGACCAAACTGGTGGACGGGGCCTGGCTATACGGTGTGCTGAAACACTGGCACGACCACCGGTTCGACGGACTGCTGTGCACCTACCTGGAAGAGCTGGGCGACGGCCACCCGGGGCAGAACCATGTGGTGATCTACCGCAAGCTGCTCGCCGAACACGGCCTGGTCGACATGCCGGACATCGCCGACGAGCGCTACCTGCAAGGCGCGGTGCAACTGGCGCTGGGCTATGCGGGCGATGAGTACCTGCCGGAAGTCATCGGCTACAACCTGGGCTACGAACAGTTGCCCTTGCATTTGCTGATCAGCGCCTACGAACTGACCGAGCTGGACATCGATCCGTACTATTTCACCCTCCACGTGACCATCGACAACGCCAGCACCGGCCATGCCCACAAGGCCGTCCAGGCCTTGATGCAACTGATGCCGATGGCGGCGGACCGCGAGTCGTTCTGGCAGCGGGTCAGCCTGGGCTATCGCCTCAACGACCTGGGGCAGGGCAGCCGGGCAATCATCGAATCCTTCGACCTCTATCGCGAAGTGCTGGACATGCTCGAACGCAAGCGCCCGTTCGGCCAGCACATGCATTCCGACTACTGCAAGTTCGAAGGCAAGACCGTCAACCAGTGGCTGGCGGCCCCCGGCCAGTTGGAAGGTTTTCTCGATGCGATGCAGAACAAAGGCTGGATCAAGCGTCACCAGGACCCGCAGGACAGCCGCTTCTGGACGTTGATCGAAGGCGCCGGCGCGGCGATGTTCGGCGTGTTCAGCCCCTATGAAAAACAACTGCTGCACGACTGGATCGCCGGCGACTGGCTGAAGCAGGGCGACCGCAGCCGTCCGCGCCGCAACGTCGGCACCACCGGCGAGCCGCAGACGCCGGTGGAGGATCCGGATGTGCAGAGCCTGCAACAGACGCTGCGCAGCCAGTCCGCCGACGAACAGATGCAGACGCTGATGCCCTGGCTTTCGGCGCGTTGCCACAGCCACCCGGCCGGCTTGCTGGCCACGCGTCGATTCATCGAACTCAAGTCCGCCATCCGCTAGGGAGCCCTGCATGAATCAGGAAGAACGCCTGTCCACCTCAGATCTGGCGCTGTTGCAACTGGGCCGGCGGCTGCAAGCCGATGGCTATCGGTTCATCACCCCGACGCCGCTGACCCATGAGCGGGTCAACCAGCGGCCTGGCAACGAACGTTCCAAGACCCTGCGGGACGTGTTTGGCTGGTCACGGCCGTTCGCCCCGGGGTTGATCTCGGCCGATGAGCAGGGGCAATTGCAGGAAGCTGAAGTATTGGAGGAGCGCGACGGCCTGCTGCGCAGTCGGGTGCGCTGGTCGAGCCTGGACGGTTTGCTGTTTGCCCATTCGCAGTTTCCCACCGAGGCGACCGACGCGGTGTTCTTCGGCCCGGACAGCTACCGGTTCGCCCAACTGATCCATGCCCATTTGCAACAGAACTTCACCGCGGTGCACCGCGCCGTGGACATCGGCTGCGGCGCTGGCGTCGGCGCGATCGTGATCGCCCGGGCCCGGCGCGAGGCCCAGGTGCTGGCGCTGGACATCAACCCGCTGGCCCTGCGCCTGACGGCGGTGAATGCGGCGCTCGGCGAGGTGGCCAACGTCGAGATCGCCCGTAGCGATGTCCTCCAGGACGTCGAGGGCGATTTCGACCTGATCGTCGCCAACCCACCGTACATGGCCGACCCGTCGGAGCGCGCCTATCGCCACGGTGGCGGCGTATTGGGCGCCGGGCTGTCGCTGCGCATCGTCGAGCAGGCCTTGCCCCGGCTGACCCCGGGCGGTTCGCTGGTGCTCTATACCGGAGTGGCGATGGTCGATGGCCGCGACCCGTTCCTGGAAGCCCTGGAGAAGTGGCGCGACTCGGCGGAATTTGGTTGGACCTACAAGGAATTGGACCCGGATGTGTTCGGCGAGGAACTGCTGACCCCGGGTTACCAGGACGTGGAAAGGATCGCCGTGGTGGCGTTGGTCGTGACCCGCATTGGCGCGGGTATCGGAGGGATTGTCGATGAACAGGCGTCTGAAGTTCGGCATTGAAGAGGAGTACTTCGTCACCGACCTGCAAACCCGGTGCATGCCCGACAGGCCGCCTGCCCAGGCCGTGGCGGCCTGTCGGGCCGAACTGGGCGAGCATTTCGCCCATGAAATGTTCCAGAGCCAGGTCGAGATGGCGTCGCCCATCTTGCGCAGCCTGTCCGAGGCCGCCGACTACCTGACCGGGGTGCGCAGCGGCCTGACCCAGTGCCTCGCGCCGTTTGGCCTGGGCCTGCTCAGCGCCGGCTCCCACCCCATGGCCACCCAGGGCTTGCAACCCACCGACGAGCTGCACTTCCAGCAACTGTTCGACGATTACCAGCGCGTGGCGCGCCGCAGCGTGCTGTCGGGCCTGCACGTGCATGTCGAGGTGCCGGTGGACCGCGACCGGGTGCGGGTGATGAACGAGATCCTGCCGTGGCTGCCGATGTTCCTCGCGCTGAGTGCCTCCTCACCGTTCTGGAACGGCGCCTACACCGGCTTCAGCAGTTACCGCCAGGTGGCCTGTGATGAATGGCCGCGCATGGGGGTGCCGGAATACTTCCAGGACGAACTGGCGTTCTCCGGCTACGTGAACCTGCTGATGCGCACCGGCTCGATTCATCAGCCCAGCGATTGCTGGTGGATCCTGCGCCCGTCATCCCGATACCCCACGCTGGAACTGCGCATTTGCGATGCCTGCCCGCGGGTCGAGGATGTGTTGTGCCTCGTCTCGCTGTTCCGGGTGATGGTGGCCCACGCCATCGACCAACCCCAGCCAGGCGCCGGGTACAGCCTGACCTCCCATTGGACCCTCAAGGAAAACCGCTGGCGGGCCAAGCGCCACGGCATCCTGGCGGAGTTCATCGCCGAGGGCCAGGAACAGCCGATGCTCATCGGTGAATGGCTGACCGTGGCCGAGCAGACCTTCGGCGAGACCGCCGACGCCCTGGGCTGCCCGGACGTGTTCAAGCAGGCGCGGCGCATCGTCCAGGAAGGCACCAGCGCCGACCGCCAGATCGTGCTCTACGAACAAGGCTTGCTGCTGGGCGATTCCACCGAGCAGGCCTTGAGCCGCGTGGTCGATCAATTGGTGTCGGAGAGCGCCGGGCTGCCGGTGGCCGATCCGACGCTGCAACACGTCGCAGGTGGACAATGACCAGCAAGACCCTCGATGACTACAACCGCATGCGCGACTTCAGCGCCACCTCGGAACCGGCGGCGAAGCGGCGCCCGCGCAAGTCGGCGAAAACCGCCCATGCCCTGCAATTCTGCATCCAGAAGCACGACGCCTCGCGATTGCACTACGACTTCCGCCTGGAACTCGATGGCGCGCTCAAGAGCTGGGCGGTGCCCAAGGGGCCGTCACTGGACCCCAAGGCCAAGCGCCTGGCGGTGCACGTCGAAGACCATCCGCTGGACTACGCGACCTTCGAGGGCAATATCCCCGAGGGTCATTACGGCGCCGGGGATGTCATCGTCTGGGATCGCGGCATCTGGATCCCCCAGGACGATCCCCGCGAGGCCTACGAAAAGGGCCGGCTCAAGTTCGAACTGCAGGGTGAAAAGCTCTCCGGCCTGTGGAACCTGGTGCGCACGCACATGCCCGGCAAGCAAGAGCAATGGTTTCTGATCAAGCATCAGGACGACGCGGCCCGTCCTGAAAGCGAGTACGACGTGGTGCAAGCCGAGCCAGACAGCGTGCTCAGCGAGCGCACCCTGGTGCCCCGGCAGCGGGGCAAGGCTGCGGCGGCAAAGGCGGTGAAGCCACCAGACAAAGCCGTGAAGGCGAAACCGGCCGGCAAACGCTCGAAGGCCACCCTCGATGGCGCGGTCGCCGGACCGATCCCGGACACCCTCAAGCCGGAGCTGGCGACGCTGGTGGAGAGTGCGCCTGACGGTGAGTGGCTCTACGAGATCAAGTTCGATGGCTACCGGATCATGGCGCGGATCGACAACGGTGACGTGCGCCTGATCACCCGCAACGGCCATGACTGGACCCACAAACTGCCCAGCCAGGCCAAGGCCCTGGCGGCGCTGGGGCTGGAGTCGGCGTGGCTGGACGGCGAAATGGTGGTCGCCAATGAACAGGGGGTGCCGGATTTCCAGGCCCTGCAAAATGCCTTCGACGCCGGCAGCAGCGGCCAGATCGCCTATTACCTGTTCGACCTGCCTTACCTCAACGGCATGGATTTGCGCAAAGTCGCGGTGCAGGACCGGCGCACCGCGCTGGAGGCGGTGCTCAAGGGCAATGACAGTCCCTTGCTGCGCTTCTCCGATGCGTTCGAGGAAACCCCCGACGCGCTGCTCAACAGCGCCTGCCAGATGCAGATGGAAGGGCTGATCGGCAAGCGCGTGGGCAGCGTCTACACCTCCCGCCGCAGCAGCGACTGGATCAAGCTCAAGTGCAAGAATCGCCAGGAGTTCGTGGTGGTCGGCTTCAGCGATCCGAAGGGCGCACGCAGTGCGTTCGGTGCCTTGCTGTTGGGGCTGCACGACGCCGACAGTGGCGAGTTGCGCTACGCCGGCAAGGTCGGGACCGGGTTCAACGAGACGACCCTCAAGAGCATCCACCAACAACTGGTGCCCCTGGAGCGCAAGAAGCCCGCGCTGGCCAACCCGCCCACCGGCTACGAGGCCAAGGGCGTGCATTGGCTGGAGCCGACGCTGCTGGCCGAAGTGGCGTTCGCCGAAATGACCAAGGAAGGCTCGGTGCGCCACGCCGTGTTCCATGGCTTGCGCAACGATAAACCGGCCAAGGCCATTACCCAGGAGTTGGCGAAACCCGTGGACAAGCCTGCCGACCAGAAAGCCGCCACCAAAACCCAGTCAAAGACGAAAGCCGAAGCGCAGCCGGCACCGGCCAAGCCCAAGCCCAAGCCCAAGGCACAGGCCAAAGGCAAGGCCAGCGAATCATCGGCCATGGACGGCAAGGTGCGGATCACCCATCCCGAGCGCGTCATCGATGCCACCACCGGTACCACCAAGCGGCAATTGGCCGAGTACTACGCCAGCGTCGCCGAGTTCATCCTGCCGGAACTGGCGGACCGCCCGGTGGCACTGGTGCGCGCGCCGGACGGGATTGCCGGCGAGCTGTTCTTCCAGAAGAACGCCGAGCGCCTGGCGATCCCCGGTATCACGACCCTGGACAAGGACGTCACCGGGCACCCGGTGATGATCATCAACAACCCCGAGGCGCTGATCGGCGCGGTGCAAATGAGCACCGTGGAACTGCACACCTGGAACGCCACGACGGTGGACCTGGACAAGCCCGACCGCTTCGTCCTCGACCTTGACCCGGACCCGGCGCTGCCCTGGAAAAGCATGGTGGAAGCGACGCAGTTGACCCTCTCGGTCCTCGATGAGTTGGGCCTGAAGGCGTTTCTCAAGACCAGTGGCGGCAAGGGCATTCATATCGTCGTGCCGCTGACTCGCAAACTCGGCTGGGACGAGGTCAAGGGCTTCAGCCACGCCATCGTCAGCCACATCGCCAAGCTGCTGCCGGATCGCTTCTCGGCGGTCTCGGGCCCGAAGAACCGGGTAGGGCGGATTTTCATCGATTACCTGCGCAACGGCCTCGGCGCCACGACGATCTGCGCCTATGCCGCGCGGACCCGCGAAGGGCTACCGGTGTCGGTGCCGATCTACCGGGACGAAGTGGCGCAGCTCAAGGGGGCGAACCTGTGGAACGTGCACAACGTCCACGAACGGCTGGCGGAAGTGGGGCACGAACCGTGGGCCGACCTGAAGAAAACCCGCCAGAGCATCACGGCGGACATGCGGCGGCGGATCGGCATGAAGAAGACGGCCAAGTAGCCGTCACCAGGAACCTCTGGCGAGGGAGATCGCTCCCTCGCCACCG
>NZ_JAUQOP010000014.1 GCF_030580855.1 Pseudomonas citrullilanati
ACCCAATACCGCGCCGAAGTCGCCCGCAGCGCTTACAACGACCAGGGCAACCAGACCGAACAGGTCGAACCCAACGGCATCAGGACCGTCTACAGCTACTACTCCAAGGACGGTGAAGATGGCTGTCCGGCGGACCGTTTCGAACGCAACCTGAAAGACACCACGGTATTCCCCTCGCCCCAGGGCGAGCCGGGGGCACCGATACTGCGCACCCGCCTGCGCTATAGCGCGCACAAGCCGCTGAACGGCAGCGGGGTGGACGACTGGCTGGCGGTGGACAGCGAAACCCTGTTGCAGGTGGAGGGCGACAACGAAACCACCTTGCAGCAAACCTTGAACAGTTACCACGAACTGGTGGGGAACGCCTTGCTGCATGGCCGCCTGGCCAGCCAGCAGACCCTGCTCAACGGCACGACCAGTACGACCTCGTACGAGTACAAGCGGCTGACCAGCGTGCTGGCCGGTGAAACCGTGCTGGAAACCACCGAAACCTTTGTAGGCTACGATGATGCACCCGGGTCAGAGGTTCGAAAAACGATCGTCAGTGAAGACTCATTGCTTCACGGTAAGCCGCTGCTGACTCGCGACGACAATCAAGTGAAAATTCGTTATACGTATGACGCCCTGACTCGCGTCGTGACTGAAACCGTTGCGCCGGACGAACCGGAGTTCGAGGCGACGCGCCAATACTCGTACCTTCTGACTGCCCTGGATGGGCAGCAGGCCGAGCAATTGGTCATTGACGTCAAGGGCGTCAAGACCCGGACACGGGTCGATGGGCTTAACCGTCCGGTCTATGAAGAACGCCAGGACGCCGACAGCCCTGTCCGCGCTGAAGAATACCGGCAGACATACTCGGCGAGTTACGACGTGTTTGGAAACCTGACCGAGGAAACTGAATACGACTGGCGGGATGCGCAGCAAGTGGCGTTGACCTCTACCTACGAATATGACGGGTGGTCAGCGCAGCGCAGTGTCACCGGGCCCGACGGGGTCAAGGTCTACGAGGAAACGAATCCGATAGGCTCTGAGCTTTGGCAAGGCCCCATCCAGACCGCATGGCGGGCAGGGACCGACGCTGAAGCGAAGGTCAGCGGTAAAACGGTGACCTACTTGAATCTGCTGGAAAAGCCCGATCATATTGAGCGCTTCGAGACCGACGGCACGCTGATTAGCCGGCACCGCTATGGTTATGACGGGCTCGGGCGAACGGTCGAGGAAACCGATGCGCGCGATGCCATTACCCAATACACCTACGATGTCTTCGACCGTATGGTCACCACCGTTCTTCCTGGTGGCGCTACGGTTCGACGCAGTTATGCGTTGCACAGTTCGGAAGATCTGCCGACGCAAATAAGTGTCGATGGTATAGAACTGGGCCAACAAGTTTTCGATGGATTGGGACGCAAGGTCGAGTCGATCACTGGCGGACGCAAGCAAACGTTTACCTATGAGCCAGGGCAAACCCAACCGGCAACCCTGACCACCGCCAGCAACCAATTGATCAATTATGTGTATCAACCCCAGCTGGGCGAAGAACCCAGCCAGCGGCGCTTGCCGGGGGATGTCACAGCGGAATATGTGCGTGACCGTAAGAATGCTCGACTTGTCAGTTGCAAGGAAGGCGGGCTGGAACTCTCACGTGATTATTTTACGACCGGCGAACTGAAAAGCGAGACACGCGTGGAGGGGGAGGATACTTATGCGATGCACTACAAGCACAGTCGATTAGGGCTTTTATTGAACTATAGAAATGTACTGGATCAGATCCAGTCGTATACCTACGACAATGCTAATCGTCTGGAGCAGACCCGCCTGGGCAACACGCTTTCATCGGATTTTACGTTCGATAGCCTGGGGCAGCTCAGTTCGATCAGCACCCAAGACAGCACCAGCGGACAAAGCGTGATAGTCAACCTGCATTACGACGGGTTGGGGCGTGAAGTACAGCGAAACTTTAGCCTTGGTGGTGTCGAGCAGCAATTGGTTCAGGTGTATAACAGTGTCGATGCCTTGATCGAGCGAACCTTGTCCGAGGGAGGGACGATACTACGTAAGGAAACTTACGAATATGATCCACGTGGGCGCCTGGTACTTTATACCTGTGAAGGCAGTGAACCGCCGGTCGACCCTTACGGTAAAACCATTCTGAGTCAGCTGTTCCGATTCGATGCGTTGGACAACCTGATCCGAGTGAATACCACGTCCCCCGAGGGTACGAACGTTGCCGTTTATACGTATGACAACGCAATGGACCGGACGCAATTGCGCAAAGTGACCAATACGGGAGGCGTCCCTGGATACCCAGCCGAAATAGTGCTTGAGTACGATGCCGACGGCCATATGATTCAGGACGAAGAGGGACGTCTGTTGGACTACGACGCCTTGGGACGTTTGATCCAGGTTAGCTCTGCCGGGTGAGGTGCTTTCTTCATGAGCCGTTCCTTTACTCTCAGCGATCCTGTGGACGCTGCCGGGGCTGTACGCCTTTGTGCCCCAGGCGGTGTGAGGGACACGCAAACCTTGTCCAAGGTCATGCTGAGTTGGGATGAGCCCTATGCCGCGTGCCCTTTATGTCCCAATACCATTGGTTATGAAGTGGTCGTCGAGGGTTTTCCTGCGACAACCGTGACACGGCCGCCTTGCGAAATAACGGGTCTGGCAACGGACGTTCCTTACACTGTCCAAATCAAGGCAATCGCAGCAGGGAACATTGTTTCGCAACCCAGTGTTCACTTCTTGCGTATAAGGCCCGCTGTTCCCAGCTCGCCAGGAGCATTGGACGTAAGTGATCTATCATTTTGGTCGGCGAGGCTGAAGTGGGAACCATCGATAAGCAATGTCGGAAACCCTCTCTATAGAATTTATCTCAATGATTTTCTGGTAGGCCAGGTCGACCAGCCCGCTTTCAATCTTGAGCACTTGCGAAGCGGCGTTAACTATCGTGTGAAGATTGTTGCTTTTAATTCAGTCGGTTCGTCCGAACCAGCCTGTGTGGCGTTCAAGACATTATTAAGAGCACCATCCAATTTGAAATTGAAACACCATGCGGGTAGGTGCCGGCTTTCGTGGGATCCCATGTTTGGTGTATGGCCGACTCATGAGGTTGCAGTAAATGGCAGGTGCTTTACGGCGGACTCTCTGGGTTTTAATTTCAACTTGGCCGAGCTGTCCCCAGGAGAGGCTCCGCACTCATTCGAATTTGCGGTCTACGCCAAACTTGATGAGCAAGTATCGGAAACCACGAGGTTTGAAACGGTACTGTTTGATGTTGAACCCCCTTCCCGGCCTGGGCAGCCTGTCGCGACTGACATCACCGACCATTCGGTGGATCTGGCCTGGCCACCGTCAAGCGACAACGTGGGTGTGACGGGTTACAGGGTGTTCGTCAACGGTATTCCTTATCTTTACCTTAGCCAGGGTGCTCATCAGAAGATCGTCGGGTTAACCAGCGGAGCCTATTATTGGGTTTACGTCCGCGCGCGGGACGCCGATGGAAACCTCTCGCCTGCTGGCCCGGTGACGGTGTTCAAAACGACGGGGGAGGCGCCTGTGCCTCCACCCCAGGCGCCAACGGATGTAAGTATTACGCCCCAGTCCTCTACAACTGCTGAACTCCGATGGACCCTGGGAGAGGGAGAGATGGTGTCGGGCGTGAGAATTAACATCAATGGTGAGTACAAAGATATAGCCTTGGTCACCACCTATACATTAAAAGATTTGATTCCTGATATGGAGTACGCCATAAGGCTGCAAACGTTCAACTATTATGGGCAATTGTCCGAATCGCTCGATTTGATCTACATCCCCAAGGATACTGAGCCACCCAGTGTGCCAAGGAATTTGAGAGAAATTGCTTCGACATCCGATTCGGTGACACTGGCTTGGGAGGAGTCAACGGACGATATCGGTATGCACGGCTATGTCATCTATAATAACTGCGAGTATTTCGATGCCACCCCACTGACCCATTACACCGTTGTCGACTTGATTCCAGGTGCGTATGTATTTGATGTTTGTGCTTTGGATATTTCCGGTAACGTGTCCGAGCCAGCCTCCCTGGTGGTTGAAGTCAGGACCTGACTGTTTGGAAATGCACCTGCTCCTGTTCATTCGCGGTGCGCAGGAGACTAGCCACGTATCAATGCCGCCAAGGCAGATCTCGATACCCATCAGCACAACGGGAAAATCATCGGCCAGTAGGAGGCGCATGGAGATTCCGAGGAAGGCCTGTGCGACACTCGCCTATCGTCACAGGTGCTGAGGCCGAAAATGTCGCGGTGTTGGAGCGTGTGGTCGGTTTCATTGCTGCGCTGCAGGGTCCAAGCACATCACGACCGCTGCACAGAAGCCATCGGTGCGCTCAGATCAACCCCCGTTCACGCGCAATCTTCCCCGCGAGATGACGCGAGCTGACACCGAACTTCCGGCGAATGTTGTTGAAGTGATAATTGACGTTAGCCTCGCTGCAGTCGACGATGACGGCAATCTCCCAGGAAGATTTGCCGGCCTCGCTCCACTGCAGGAACTCCTTCTCCCGCTTGGTGAGTCGGATCGCTTGAGAGGTAGGGTTTTCCGTGGAGTGGTAATGGTCCTGGTATGGCGCCGAACGTCCGGAAATCGCGGTGCTGTGGTACATAACTGAAACTCCCATTCATCATCAGTATTGATGGCGTGGGGGGCGGGCAGAATCTTCCTACGTCTTGATGGCATGGTTCGCGCGACCCGTCTTCAGACCTGTGGGGGCTGAAGGCACGGTTTCGTTTATAGCTTGATTCAAAATCCCTGAAACCTGTCAGACATTACAGGTGGTGGACTCTAGGGAGGATTGGTTGAAAATGCCGCCAACCAATGCGCCTGATTTTGTGGGAATTTTTCCCGGTGGGTCGACGTTTCCGTTTGTCATGATTGACCAGAAATCCACACTGAAGCGAGGTTGGAGGCACGCGACACAAGTAAAAGTCGCCATTTAAATTTGCTTTCCCTCAATCCCGGGTATATACACGCACCATGCTGCCTTCCCAATGTCTCTGCATCAACCTGCGTCGCGCCGCCCGTGGCGTCAGCAGGTATTACGACGGCGCCCTCGATGGCTTCGGGATCAACGTTGCCCAGTATTCTTTGCTGAGCAACCTGGCGCGCCTGGATCAACCGAGCATTTCTTCCCTGGCCGAGGCCATGGGCCTGGACCGCAGCACCCTGGGGCGCAACTTGCGGGTGCTGGAGGGCGAGGGGTTGGTGGCGTTGGCCGAGGGGGAGGATTTGCGCAATCGCATTGTCGTGCTGACCGACGCCGGGCATGCCCGGTTGGCGGCGGCTTTGCCGGCCTGGGAGGCGGCGCAACAACGGTTGATCGATAAGCTGGGCGCCGAAAAGCGCACGGCCTTGCTGGCCTTGCTGGACGAGTTGGCGTGAAGCTGCCTCGTTCGAATACAAGCGGGTATATACCCGCGAGCGGAGAACAAGAATGACATCGATGTGGCGTACCTGTGGTTGGGTCCTGGTGGGCAGCGCGCTGATCCTGGCGTTGTCCCTGGGCGTGCGGCATGGCTTCGGCCTGTTCCTGGCGCCCATGAGTGCCGAGTTCGGCTGGGGCCGCGGGGTGTTCGCCTTTGCCATCGCCTTGCAGAACCTGATCTGGGGCATGGCGCAGCCGTTCACCGGGGCATTGGCCGACCGTTTTGGCGCGGCGAAAGTGGTGCTGGCCGGTGGGGTACTGTATGCCCTCGGCCTGGTGTTCATGGGGCTGTCGGATTCGGCCTGGTCGCTGTCGTTGAGCGCCGGGCTGCTGATTGGCATCGGTCTGTCCGGCACGTCGTTCTCGGTGATCCTGGGCGTGGTGGGCCGGGCCGTGCCGCCCGAGAAGCGCAGCCTGGGCATGGGCATCGCCAGTGCCGCCGGTTCCTTCGGCCAGTTCGCCATGTTGCCGGGCACGCTGGGGCTGATCGGTTGGCTGGGCTGGTCGGCGGCCCTGTTGGTGCTGGGCCTGCTGGTAGCGCTGATCGTGCCGTTGGTAAGCATGCTCAAGGACACGCCGCTGCCGGTGTCCGGCCATGAGCAGACCTTGTCCGAGGCGCTGCGCGAGGCATGCAGCCATTCGGGGTTCTGGTTGCTGGCCCTCGGGTTCTTCGTGTGTGGTTTCCAGGTGGTGTTCATCGGCGTGCATTTGCCGGCCTACCTGGTGGACCAGCACTTGGCCGCCAGCGTCGGCACGACGGTGCTGGCCCTGGTCGGGCTGTTCAACATCTTCGGCACCTACACCGCCGGTTGGCTGGGCGGGCGCATGTCCAAGCCGCGCTTGCTGACCGGTTTGTACCTGATACGGGCCGTGGTCATCGGCTTGTTCCTGTGGCTGCCGGTGACCACCACCACGGCCTATCTGTTCGGCATGGCCATGGGGTTGCTGTGGCTGTCCACGGTGCCCTTGACCAACGGCACCGTCGCCACCCTGTTCGGCGTCCGAAATCTCTCGATGCTGGGTGGGATCGTGTTCCTGTTCCACCAATTGGGTTCGTTCCTGGGCGGCTGGCTGGGCGGGGTGGTGTACGACCGCACCGGCAGCTACGACTTGATCTGGCAGGTGTCGATTCTCCTCAGCCTGCTGGCGGCGGCGTTGAACTGGCCGGTGCGTGAGCGTCCGGTGGCGCGCCTGCAAGCCCAGGCCGGTGCGGCATGAGTCGCGTCCTCCCGTGGCTGGTGGCGCTCGGCGCCTGTGTGCTGCTGGCCTTCGCCTGGTGGGGCTGGCACCGCGGCGGCCTGGCGCTGATGCAATTGGGCATGGGCAGCTGTTGAAGGATGGACGGCGTCGGACTCGGCGAGTAACGTCGTAGGCTGAATGCCCATAAGGAAATGCCGACATGTTGATGCGCTGGCTTGCTGTCCCGACTCTTCTATTGGCTGTGGCCGGTCCCGTCTGGGCCGCTGATTGCCCACCGTTGCTGGAGGGCTCGTTGCCCAAATTGCGGGCCAAGGAAACCATCGACCTGTGCCAACGCTTTGCAGGCAAGCCGCTGGTGGTGGTCAACACCGCCAGCTTCTGCGGTTTCGCGCCCCAGTTCAAAGGCCTCGAAGCGCTTAATCAACGCTACAAGGACCAAGGGTTGCACGTGCTGGGCGTGCCCTCCAATGACTTCAAGCAGGAGTCGAAGGACGGCGCCGAAACGGCCAAGGTCTGCTACGTCAATTACGGGGTGACCTTCACCATGACCGAGCCGCAACCGGTGCGTGGCGCCGATGCCATCCCGTTGTTCAAGCACCTGGCCGAGCAGTCCGGTGCGCCGAAGTGGAATTTCTACAAGTACGTCGTGGATCGCCAGGGCAAGGTGGTCGGCAGTTTCTCCAGTCGGATCAAGCCTGACGATCCCGATTTCATCAAGGCTGTGGAGACGGCCATCGCTTCCAAGCCCTGATCGCCCGCCATGAAAAAGCCCCGCCTCCTTTGCAGAGGGCGGGGCTTTTTTTCGCTTCGAATGACGAAGGGTTCAGCTTCGCCGTGAAACGTCAGAAGCGGTAGGTAGCACCGACGCCAAAGCCGTTGGCGCTGTTCTTGTATTCAGCGCTGTAGGATTGGCCCAGGGCGTTGGTTTGATTGATGCTGACCTTTTCTTCCTTGAGGTAGGAATACGCCACGTCGATGGTCAGGTCGTCAGTCGGGCTCCAACCGGCACCCAGGCTGAAGATGGTCCGGTCGCCGGTTGGGATGCGTGGCGAGCGGTCTTCGTTGTTGGTAGGCGACTGGTCGAAGGACAGGCCGGTACGCAGTACCCACTGTTTGTTCAACTGGTAGGACGTACCGATGGCGTAGGCCCAGGTGTCATGCCAGTTCTGCTCTTCGGTGATGCTGCCCAGGAACGCGGGGGCCAATGCACCGCCGGCGGCCGTCACGCCGTCGTTGTTCACGGTGATTTCTTTCAGGCGGCTCCAGCGGGTCCAGGTGCTGCCGGCATAGACTTTCCAGGCATCGTTGATTTCCTGGGTAACCGAGAAATCCACCGACTCAGGCGTGGTGATATCCAGCGAGGCGTCGTAGCGACCATTGTTGAGCAGGAAGGCGGGTGTGCCGGCGCCCGGGTTCACTTCGGTGTGGCCTTCGAGCTTGTACTTGACCTTGGAGTGGTAGGTCAGGCCGACGCGGGTGGTGTCGGTCGCCTGGACCAGCACGCCGATGTTGTAGCCGTAGCCAATATCGTCGCCCTTGATCTTCACATCGCCGTCGTTCGGCGACAGCGGCGTGGTCAGTGTCGACTCCAGCGAACCGGAAATACGGTTGACGGTCGGGCCGAAACCGATCGAGACCTTGTCATTGAAGGCATAGCTGACGGTTGGCTGGAAGGTGACGACCTTCACTTCGCTCTTGCTGCCGAAGTTGCCGCCCTGGAAACCGTTTTCGTAATCGGTGATCAGGCCGAACGGTGCGTACACACCGAGGCCGAAGGCCCATTGGTCATCGATAGGCTTGACGTAGAAACCCATCGGGACGCCAGTGAGCGGGACCATGTCGCCTTTGTTGGTGCCTGCGTGGGTGCCGCTGGCATCGTCGATATCGGTGGAGGCATCGATGGCCGCGAAGCCACCCGTGACCTGTTGGCGCTTGAGGCGCGACATGCCGGCAGGGTTGCCGAATACGGTGCTTGCATCATCGGCAGCGGAAGAACGACCTGCGAAACCAGTGCCCATGCCACTGATGCTTTGTTCGTTCAAGGCAAAGCCACTGGCGAAAAGTTGAGTGGATGCCAAGGTAACGGCAAGGCCAAGGGTGGTTTTGAGCATCATTTTTTTCATTGTTAGAACTCCTGGTGGTCACCGGGGCGAAAATTACCAACATTTTCACCCAAGCGCTATAGCCTGTATGGCCTGATTTAGAGCGGTTTTGTAGGACAATCCGACCAGATTCACGTCCGTTGTAGGAAGATTCCAATTTCCCCATCAGCAAGCGACCTGATTCAAGGGTGAAATGCAGCTTTGCCAGGCGCAGGTAAAGTCTCGCAGGCGCCCTTGGGGATGGAAGGTCTGGCGCCAGATGCGGGCCATGCCCAGTAGATCGTTGGCGTCAGGCAAGGTGGTGTTCTGTTCTTCCACCAGCAGCCAGGCGATGGCGGTGGCGTAGCGCAGGTTGACGGTCAATTCCAGGTGCGGCCCGCTGAGGAAGGCGTGCTGGCTGGCCAGGCCACGGACCAGGCTGGCGCGCTCCGGGTCCAGGGCCAGGTAGTGGTCCCACAGGGCTTGGTGGCGCGGTTCGGTGATGCGATACAGGCCGTGCCCGCGGCGGTCGTGCAGTGCGGAGCCGAGCCCCGACTGGCTGGCGGCAATGCCCAGCAGCAGGGATTCCGCCGTTGCGCTGTGACGTTCCAGGTAAAGGAGCGTCGGGCGGATCACATATCGACACAGTTCGCTGGCAGCGATACCCATAAGACCCTCGAAGCGTGAAAAGGGCGGAGCCTGAAGGGTGTGGGCTTGGCAGCGGTGGATCGGTTCAGGCTCCGCCGGAAGCGGTTCATGCCGCTTGACTTGAAGTGTAGTGTCATATTTGCGCTGTAAAGGACTGTTTTTAAAACATCTTCAACGAACGGTTATAACCGTTATATCCCTTGGTGCTTACGCCGTTTCGCTTTGTCGGTAAATGCCAGGCAATAAAAAGCCCCGCTTTCTGGGCGGGGCCTTTGGGGTTTCAGCCTTTGCGGCGAGTCAGGCAACCAGTGCCTGGCGGGTACGCTCGATCACGGCCTGCAGCGGCTCTGCGCTGGAGTACTGATCGGGATACAGGCGTTCGCTGTGTCGGGCGATGCCGTGTTCGTTGACCACGGTGAAGCTGAAGCAGCCTTTGCGAGCGGCCATGATCAGGCAGTTCATTGGGGCAAAAGCGTTGGTTAGGGTGCGGATGGCATCCTGGGTCTGGATTTGAGTAGACATATTATGGGTGTTCCTACAAATGACACGGTTAAGAACCGTGCAACGTTAAAACGTTCCAGTAACGTCGACCACCATTGGTCGAACGAAGAACCCGACTGGAACAAAGCAGCCAGTTCGAGCGCTATATGAAAGGCGCGCTTGGGCTGGCAGGTAGGTACTTAGGAGGGCAGGCAACACATCAGGGGCAAAGGTTCTGGGCCCGGGGTGAAGATCCTGATCAATTTGCAGGTTGGTTCGGTCAGAGTAGAGAAGCCTGGCAATACCCTTTGCATTCGATCAAAGGCTGTATGGGCGCAAGCGTTACCTGGAAACCATCGAGGGGGCCGGTCTCTTTTTTTCGGTAAGGCGTCCTGTTGAGGATGGCTGACCGCAGAGAAGTGTTCGACCCGGAATTGACTTTCAGCTTGGTACTAACGCCGCGGATAGTAACGGATCGAATGACTGAAGGGAAGGGCGCTGGTTAAAAAATATTCAACCAGGCCATCGGGATGACGGAACAGAAGGCTCGCATAGCACAAGATTCGGGCGTTCGCTGATGGCTCCGGGCCACGTCCCAGGGCACGATCGCCCGGGTTATCCCCAGGGTTTACCGCTGGATGAAACAAAAAAGCAGGCGGTTATAACCGCTTCCGGTGTTACTTGTGCACACTCGCCGTACCAGTTGTCACCGGACTGTCATGTCGAAACAAACCCCGGTCGTTGCCTGTATCGAAAATTTAAGTCAATGAAAAACATCGCTTTTTTTTACTGGTGAAAAAATCGTCAGTTTGAGCGCAGGCCCCGTTCCACAGGGCTTTCGGCGAGTTCAAGGGGGGTTGTCCACTGAGTTATCCACAGCTTCTGTGGATTGTCCCTAGCGCTTGCTCTAGCACGGGCGTGCTGGATTTTTTCGACTTTACCCGTGGGAAAAAAGGAGTAGAGTGGCGCGCCTTCCGATCTGTCCCGCAGTGCTTTATGAAGTTTCGCTCCGTATCAAATCCTGTTACCGCCACGCCCTCCAGTGTTACCCCTACCAAGCGCATGTCGATGCGGGTCGCCGAATGGCTGCTCGACAACCCGCGCCTGGGGGAAAAGCCCAGCGTCAAGCACCTGGCGGGCCGCTTGCTCAAGCAACCGGCCCGCGAAGGCGTGGTCGCGGCGCAAAGCCGTCTCGGGCAGTTGATGTGCCGCGAATGCGGGAACGCCCGGGATCGGCGCATTGGCCACGACCTGCTGCGCCAGGCCGCCCGGGCCGGCGATCACCGGGCTCGCCAGGCCCTCGGTGAAATAGGCGACTGAATTCGAAGACCGGGCTGGGCAACGCCCCGGCAGCTTGGTTAACCTTCGGGCTTTATCTTTGCAGCGGGAATTGTCATGGCGATGGATTTGACCAGCCTGTTGTTAGGCCTGGCAGGCGCTGCGGTGCCGTTGCTGGGCCTCGCCTGGCACCTGCAACGACAGGCGAGCGCCGCGCAGGCCGAACAGGCCTTGCTGGAAGAACGCCTGGCCACCGCGCACATGGCCCACGATGGCCTCAACGCCCAGCTCGATGCGTGCCGCGACGAGATCAGCGACCTCAGCCAGGCCAACTCCGCCAAGCAGGCCGAGCTGGCGGCGGTGTCCCGCGAAGTGGAGTTGTTGCAGATCGAACGGGACAACGCCCGGGACGCGGCCCACGCCTGGAACCTGGAACGCGCCAACAAGGAAGCGGAGTTGCGCCGCCTCGATGCCCAGGCCGCGTCGCTGCAGGCCGAGCTGCGTGAGCAACAGGAAAGCCACCAGCACCGCCTGGATGACCTGCAGGGTTCGCGAGACGCGCTGCGGGCGCAGTTCGCCGAGCTCGCCGGGAAAATCTTCGACGAGCGTGAGCAGCGCTTCGCCGAGACCAGCCAACAACGCCTGGGCCAATTGCTCGATCCCTTGAAGGAGCGCATCCAATCCTTCGAGAAACGCGTCGAGGAGAGCTATCAGGCCGAGGCGCGGGAGCGTTTCTCGCTGGGCAAGGAACTGGAGCGGTTGCAACAGTTGAACCTGCGCCTGAGCGACGAGGCCACCAACCTCACCCGCGCGCTGAAAGGGCAGAAAACCCAAGGCAACTGGGGCGAGCTGATTCTGGAGCGCGTGCTCGAACACGCCGGCCTGGAGAAGGGCCGCGAGTACCAGACCCAGGTCAGCCTCAAGGGCCCGGACGGCGAACGCTTCCAGCCTGACGTGCTGATCTACCTGCCCGGCGACAAGCAAGTGGTGGTCGATTCCAAGGTCAGCCTCACGGCTTATCAACAGTATGTGGCCGCCGAAGATGGCGCCATCGGCCAGCTCGCCCTCAAGCAGCATGTGGGGTCGCTGCGGGCCCACGTCAAAGGCCTGGCCGGCAAGGACTACAAGCGCCTGGACGGTTTGCACAGCCTGGATTTCGTGTTGTTGTTCGTGCCGATCGAGGCGGCGTTTTCCGCCGCCCTGCAAGCCGAGCCGAACCTGTTCCAGGAAGCCTTCGACCGCAACATCGTGATCGTCAGCCCGACCACCTTGCTGGCGACACTGCGGGTCATCGACAGCCTGTGGAAACAGGAGCGCCAGAGCCAGAACGCCCGGGAAATCGCCGAGCGGGCCGGGTGGCTGTACGACAAGTTCGTGCTGTTCATCCAGGACCTGGATGAGATCGGCGCTCGCCTGCAGCAGTTGGACAAGGCCTACGGTGCGGCGCGCAACAAGTTGACCGAAGGACGCGGCAACCTCGTCAGCCGCAGCGAGCAGCTCAAGCTGCTCGGTGCCCGCGCCAGCAAGAGCCTGCCCGGCGAATTGCTGGAGCGAGCGATGGCGGATGCCGATGGGTTGCCGCAGTTGCCGGAGGAAACCGAACCCTCCCAAGGTTGAAGCAGGCCCAAGGCTCAAGGCAGAACCCGGGGCGGGTATAAAAAAACTGTGGCGAGGGGATTTATCCCGCTCGGCTGCGCAGCAGTCGCCTATCGGTTGGTACGGTTCGTCTGCTAAACCTCGGCGCCTGGTCATGGGGTTGCTGCGCAACCCAGCGGGGATTAATCCCCTCGCCACAGGTTCGATGTCCGACAGCTGATCTTCGCTACAGCGGCAAATGCCGGCTCAACAGCGCCCTCAACGCCGCCGGCTTCACCGGTTTGGCCAGGTAATCCAGGCCTGCCGCGTGTACTTGCGCCACGGTTTCCGGCCGGCCATCGGCACTGATCACCACCCCGGCCACCGGCTCGCCCAGGCGGGTGCGCAACCAGGCCATCAGCGCGGTGCCGGTCTCGCCGTCGTCCAGATGGAAATCCACCAGGGCCAACTGCGGCCGCCCACCTTGGGCCAGCCAACGCTCGCATTCGGCGCGATTGCGGGCGGTCCAGACCTGGCAACCCCAGCGCGTCAGCAGGCTCTGCATGCCGATCAGGATGCTGTCTTCGTTGTCGACGCACAGCACCATCGCGCCGCTTGGCAAATGACCGTTGGGTTCGGCTACCGCGCCAGGGGCGACGGCCTGGGTGTGGGCCAAGGGCACGCTGACGCTGAACACGCTGCCTTGCCCCGGCCAGGAGCGCACGCGCAGGGTATGACCGAGCACGCGGCACAGCCCGTCGGCGATCGCCAGGCCCAGCCCCAGGCCTTTTTCGGCGCGGGTCTGGTGGCTGTCCAGGCGTTTGAATTCTTCGAAGATGACCTGCTGTTTGTCCTCGGCGATCCCCGGCCCACGGTCCCAGACTTCCAGGCACAACTGGCCATTGCGCCGCCGGGCGCCCAGCAGCACCGGGCCCTTGGCGTAGCGAAAGGCATTGGTGAGGAAGTTCTGCAGGATGCGCCGCAGCAGCTTGATGTCGCTGTCGACCCGCAGGCGCGAGCCGCGGACCCGGAACTTCAGGCCTTGCTCCTGGGCCAGGACGGTGAACTCCGCGCCGAGGGTGTCGAAGAGGTCGTCGAGGGCGAACGGCTTGCGTTCGGGATTGATCTTGCCGTTTTCCAGGCGGGAAATGTCCAGCAGGTCGCTGATCAGGTCTTCGGCCGAACGCAGCGAACTGTCCAGGTGTTGCACCAGCTGCCGGGCCTCGCTCGGCAGGGCGTCGTGCTGGTGGGACAGCGCGGCGGAGAACAGGCGTGCGGCATTGAGCGGCTGCATCAGGTCATGGCTGACCGCCGCCAGGAAGCGGGTCTTCGATTGATTGGCCGTCTCAGCGGTGCTTTTCGCGGCGGTCAGCGCCAGGTTCAGTTGCGACAATTCCCGGGTGCGTTCGGCGACTCGCTGCTCCAGGCCTTCGTTGGCCTCGGTCAACGCCTGTTCGGCTTCGCGGAACGCGGTGATGTCGGTGAAACTCATGACGAAACCGCCGCCGGGCATCGGATTGCCGATCAGCTCGATGACCCGGCCGTTGGGGAACATCCGTTCGGACGTGTGGGCGCGGCCCTGGCGCATCCAGTGCAGGCGCCGGGCGACGTGCACCTCCGCTTCACCCGGTCCGCAGAGGCCACGTTCGGCGTTGTAGCGGATGATGTCGGCAATCGGCCGGCCGACGCTGATCAAGCCGTCCGGGTAGTTGAACAGCTCCAGGTAGCGACGGTTCCACGCCACCAACCGCAGCGACTGGTCGACCACGCTGATGCCCTGGGTGATGTTCTCGATGGCGCCTTGCAGCAGCGCACGGTTGAACTGCAGCACTTCCGAAGCTTCGTCGGCAATGCGCACGACGTCTTCGAGTTGCATCTCCCGGCCTTCGATCGCGGCCTTAACCACCGCCCGCGTCGACGAGGCGCCGAGGACACCGGCCAGCAAGCGTTCGGTATGGGCGATCCATTCATTGTCGGCGTTCTGGTTCGGGTTGAAGCCCTTGCCCTGGCGGTAGGCGAAGCGGATGAAACTCTGCCGCGCCCGTTCCTCGCCAACGAAGCGTGCGGCCAGTTGCAGCAGGTCTTCGATGCGTACCGCCAGCATCGACCGGGCATTGGGGCGGGCGCTGATTTCCTGGCCGATGAAGCGCCCGGCCTGCCAGTGCTCCGACACGCGGGTGCGCGACAGCACGGAGACCCAGGCGAACAAGGTGAAGTTGCCGGCCAGGGACAACACGACGCCTTGGGTCAGCGGGCTGATCGGCAGGTTCAACGGATTGCCGTGCAGCCACGCCAGGCCCGGGAAGCTGTCCAGGGACCAGCCAAGGCTGTGGGCGGCAATCGGCAACACCAAGGTGTAGAACCACAGGAAGATCCCGCTGGCGAGGCCGGCGAACACCCCGCGCCGGTTGGCCTGTTTCCAGTACAGCGCGCCTAGCATGGCGGGGGCCAGTTGGGTGACGGCGGCGAAGGCAATCTGGCCGATGGTCGCCAGGCTCGCGGTCGAGCCCAGCAACCGGTAGCTGACATAGGCCAGCAACAGGATCACCACGATGCTCACCCGCCGCACCGACAGCATCCACTGGCGGAACACCTCGAAAGGCCGCTCGGCGTTGTTGCGGCGCAATAGCCAGGGCAGCAGCATGTCGTTGGAAACCATGGTGGAGAGCGCCACGCTGGCGACAATCACCATGCCGGTGGCCGCCGAGGCGCCGCCGATGAACGCCAGCAACGCCAGCGCCGGGTGGGCCTGCGCCAAGGGCAGGCTGATGACGAACGAGTCCGGCAGCACCGAGCGCGGCAGCATCATTTGCCCGGCCAGGGCGATGGGCACCACGAACAGTGCGGCGAGGGCCAGGTAGGCGGGGAAGACCCACTTGGCCAGGCGCAGGTCCTGGGGCTCGATGTTTTCCACCACGGTCACGTGGAATTGCCTTGGCAGGCAGATGATCGCCATCATCGCCACCCCGGTCTGCACCACCATGGATGGCCAGTTGATGGTTTCCTTCCAGTACTGCTCCAGTCGCGGCGCGAGCATCGCCTGGTCGAACAGGTCGTCGAAGCCGTCGTAGAGGCCGTACGTCACAAACGCGCCGACCGCGAGGAAAGCGAACAGCTTGACCAAAGATTCGAAGGCAATCGCGAGCACCATGCCGCGGTGGTGCTCGGTGGCATCGAGGTTGCGCGTCCCGAACACGATGGTAAACAGCGCCAGGATCAGCGAGACGATCAGCGCGGTGTCCTGGGCGCGGGTGCCCATGGCGTCGGCACCGGCGCCGATCAGCAGGTTCACGCCGAGGACGATGCCCTTGAGTTGCAAGGCGATGTACGGCAGCACGCCCACCAGGCAGATCAGCGCCACCACCACCGCCAGGGATTGGGACTTGCCATAGCGGGCGGCGATGAAGTCGGCGATGGAGGTGATGTTCTCCTGCTTGCTGATCATCACCATTTTCTGCAGGACCCACGGCGCCAGCACCAGCAAGAGGATCGGCCCGAGGTAGATCGGCAGGAACGACCAGAGCTGTTCGGCGGCCTGGCCCACGGCGCCGAAGAACGTCCAGCTGGTGCAGTACACCGCCAGCGACAGGCTGTAGACCCAGGCACGCACCCGCGGCGGCAGCGGCGTGCTGCGCCGGTCGCCATAGAAGGCGATGGCGAACATGATGGCCATATAGGCCAGGGCGACAACGGCGATCAGCCCGCTGGACAACGACATGGAAACTCCCGACGAAAGACACCGGGACTGCGGCCCGGCAGGACAGTCTCGCATGCCCGCTCGGGTTCGTCAGTGTCGACCAAGGTCGAGGCGTGGCGGGGTGTCGCAGATGGGGAAAATGCTCAGATTATTCGGTGTTCTTTCGGGCCTCTTCGCGAGCAAGCCCGCTCCCACATTGGTTCTCCAGTGGACACAAAATTTATGTTCACCTCAGATCCAATGTGGGAGCGGGCTTGCTCGCGAATGCGGCCTTACTGATCCAGCGCCAGGTCCACCAACCGATACAACTCATCCACCGCCAGCGGTGCGCTGGCGAAAAGAATGCGGAACACCGTCGGCGCCACCACCAGGTTGATCCACCGTTCGACCCCCGGGTTGGGCTCGTCGGGGTAGCGGTCGAAGATCGTCTGCAGTTGCGCGCCGATGATGCCCACGCAATGTCCCGGCGTGGCGCAAGCCTGGACGTCGCGCATCATGTCGCGACCGGGTTCGGAGCTCATTTCGTCCAGGTATTGCTCGGCCCAGGCGCGCAGGTCCGTGCGCAAGCTGCCGGTGTTGGCCGGTTCGCTGTCGGGGCGCATGCGGGCGAGGGCGACGTCGGCCAGCAACGTCGGCAAATCGCCCCAGCGCCGGTAGATGGTGGACGGCGTTACCCCCGCGCGCGCGGCAATCTGCGGCACGGTCAGGGTGGCGCGGTCCTGCGTTTGCAGCAGGTCGCGCACCGCCGTATGAATCGACTCCTGGACCCGGGCGCTTCTTCCGCCGGGGCGTAAACCTTCTTTAATAGCCATGGGGCGGACCTTAACACAAAGAATTTGCTTTAAGCAGGGGGCGGGTGCAGACTTCGCAAAAGCAAAAAATTAGCTTTTATGAATCCTGATGGAGCGTGCCCATGTCCAGTCCAGCTTCGACCCGCGCCAGCCTGATCTTCCTGGCGCTCACTTTGCTCGGTTTCCTCGCCGCGTCCAGCGCGCCGACGCCGTTGTATCACCTCTACCAGGAACAGCTGCAGTTTTCCCCCGCAGTGCTGACGCTGATCTTCGGGGTCTACGCGTTCAGCCTGCTGGCGGCACTGCTGACCGTGGGATCGCTGTCGGATTACCTGGGGCGCAAGCCGGTGATCCTTGCGTCTGTGCTGCTCAATGCACTGGCGATGCTGCTGTTCATCAATGCCGAGAGCACTGGCTGGCTGATCGCGGCCCGGCTGATCCAGGGTTTCGCCACCGGCATGGCCACCAGCGTGCTGGGCGCCGCATTGCTGGACTTCGACCGTCGCCAAGGGCCGCTGATCACCAGCGTCGCGCCCTTGCTGGGCATGGCGTGCGGAGCGCTGGGCTGTGGCCTGCTCGCGGAGTTCGCACCACGGCCCCTGCAACTGACGTATTGGCTTTTGCTGGGGGTGTTCCTGGCCCAGGCGGTCTATCTCTGGCGCCTGGCGGAAAGCGTCAGCCCGCAACCGGGCGCCTGGCGTTCCCTGCGCCCGACCTTGCATGTGCCAATCCAAGCGCGTCGGGCCCTGTGGCTGACGTTGCCCTTGAACCTGTCGGCCTGGGCGGTGGGCGGTTTCTACCTGTCCCTGGCGCCGTCCCTGGTACGGGACGCGACCGGATCGACCTCCAACCTGATTGGCGGTGCACTGGTGGCCGTGCTGACACTCAGCGGCGCGTTGTCCATCTTCACGTTGCGCAACCAGGCGGCCGAGAAGATCCTGCGCCTGGCCGCCGGTTTGCTGATAATCGGCCTGGCCCTGGTATTGATCGCCGCACACAGCGCCAGCCTGCCGTTGTTCTTCCTCGGCACGCTGGTGACCGGCAGCGGGTTTGGCGCAGGCTTCCTCGGCGCGCTGCGCAGCATCATGCCGCTGGCCTTGCCCCACGAGCGCGCCGGCTTGATGTCGGCGTTCTATGTGCTCAGTTACCTGGCGTTCAGCCTGCCGTCGCTGCTGGCCGGGAACCTGGTGCGGGTGTTCGGCCTGATCCCGACCACCGACGGCTATGGCGCCGTACTGATTGTGCTGGCAATTACCGCACTGTGGGGTTTGCTGCGGCAACCCCACAGCGTGGCCATTAGAGCCGGTGGCTAGTCATTTGCAAAATCGATAACAGATAGAGAAATTACCCGTTATATAGATATTCGGCCTGGCTATAGCATGGCTTCACCTCAACCGAGGAGAGGAGTTCCGCCATGACATGCTGCGCCGCCAAGACTCGCTTTCGGCCACTGAGCCATTTGCCCAGGCCGCTGGAAGCCATCCGCCAGTTCACCCCCAACTGGTTCGCCGTCACCATGGGCACCGGCGTGCTGGCGCTGGCCCTGGCGCAGTGGCCCGGCCACGTGCCGGCGCTGCGTGTCGTGGGTGAAGGTTTGTGGGTGTTCAACGGGCTGTTGTTCATCCTCTTCACCGGGCTGTACGCCGCCCGTTGGCTGTTGTTCTTCGACGAGGCGCGGCGGATTTTCGGCCATTCGACGGTGTCGATGTTTTTCGGCACCATTCCCATGGGGCTGGCGACTGTCATCAATGGCTTGCTGGTGTTCGGGCTGCCGCGCTGGGGCGATGCCGTGGTGCCGTTGGCGCAGGCATTGTGGTGGGTCGACGTGGCCATGTCCGTGGCCTGCGGCGTGCTGATTCCGTTCCTGATGTTCACCCGCCAGGAGCACCGGATCGACCAGATGACCGCAGTCTGGTTGCTGCCGGTGGTGGCGGCCGAAGTCGCCGCCGCCAGCGGCGGATTGCTGGCGCCGCACCTGGCCGACGCCCACGGGCAATTGATCATGCTGGTCACCAGCTACGTGCTCTGGGCCTTCTCACTGCCGGTTGCGTTCAGCATCCTCACCATCCTGTTGTTGCGCATGGCCTTGCACAAGCTGCCTCACGGCAATATGGCGGCGTCGAGCTGGCTGGCCCTCGGCCCGATCGGCACGGGTGCCCTGGGCATGTTGCTGCTGGGCAATGATGCCCCACTGATTTTTGCCGCCAATGGCCTGCCCGGCGTGGGCGAGATCGCCGCCGGGCTGGGCCTGGTGGCCGGCATCACGCTGTGGGGCCTGGGGTTCTGGTGGATGCTGATGGCCTTGCTGATCACCGCGCGTTACCTGCGCGAGGGCATCCCGTTCAATCTCGGCTGGTGGGGCTTCACCTTCCCCTTGGGGGTGTATGCCCTGGCGACCCTGAAGCTGGCGGACCTGCTGGGGCTGGCGTTCTTCAGTGGCTTCGGCGGCGCGCTGGTGGCGTTGCTGGTGCTGATGTGGCTGATCGTCGCCCGGCGCACGCTGATGGGCGCCTGGCACGGCGAGCTGTTTGTGTCACCGTGCATTGCCGGATTGGCAAAATAATCGCCGCGCCTCTCCAAGCCGCCCATGGCCTGGGGTAATGTGTGGCCTGGATCGAAAAACGTCATTCCAATAAGCGTCCAGGCCACTCAGGAACACGGAAGATGAGTCACCCCTCGCAGTTCACCTTGCTACGCACACGGCGTTTCCTGCCGTTCTTCATCACCCAGTCGCTGGGTGCGTTCAATGACAACGTGTTCAAGCAGTCGCTGATCCTCGCGATCCTCTATCGGCTGACCATCGAGGGCGACCGTTCGATCTGGGTCAACCTGTGTGCGCTGCTGTTCATCCTGCCGTTCTTCCTGTTCTCGGCCCTGGCCGGGCAGTTCGGGGAGAAATTCGCCAAGGATGCGTTGATCCGCCTGATCAAGCTCGGCGAAATCGTCATCATGGCGGTGGGTGCGGTGGGGTTCCTGTTCGATCACCTGTCGCTGATGCTGCTGGCGCTGTTCGCCATGGGCACGCATTCGGCGCTGTTCGGCCCGGTGAAGTATTCGATCCTGCCCCAGGCCTTGCGCGAGGACGAATTGGTCGGCGGCAATGGCCTGGTGGAGATGGGCACGTTCCTGGCGATCCTCGCCGGCACCATCGGCGCCGGGATCATGATGTCCTCGGCGCATTACGCCCCCGTGGTGTCGACCGCGATCATCGGCATTGCCGTGCTCGGTTACCTGGCCAGCCGCAGCATCCCCCGCGCGGCGGCGGCCTCGCCGCAAATGCGCCTGAACTGGAACATCTTCAGCCAATCCTGGGCCACCCTGAAACTGGGCCTGGGACAAACCCCGGCGGTGTCCCGTTCGATTGTCGGCAATTCGTGGTTCTGGTTCGTCGGGGCGATTTACCTGACCCAGATCCCGGCCTACGCCAAGGAGTGGATGCACGGCGATGAAACCGTGGTGACCCTGATCCTGACGGTGTTTTCGGTGGGCATCGCGCTAGGCTCGATGCTCTGCGAGCGGCTCTCCGGGCGCAAGGTCGAGATCGGCCTGGTGCCGTTCGGGTCGTTCGGGCTGACGGTGTTCGGGCTGTTGCTGTGGTGGCATTCCGGAGGGATTCCCGACAGCGTCGAGGGCCATGGCTGGCTCGAAGTGCTCGGCTTCGGCCATGCCTGGCTGGTGCTGGTTGACATCCTCGGCCTCGGCATCTTCGGCGGCTTCTACATCGTGCCGCTGTACGCATTGATTCAGTCCCGCACCGCCGAAAACGAGCGGGCGCGGGTGATCGCCGCCAACAACATCCTCAACGCCTTGTTCATGGTGGTGTCGGCCATCGTTTCCATCGTATTGCTGAGCCTCGCCAAGCTGTCGATCCCGCAGCTGTTCCTGGTGGTGTCGCTGCTGAACATTGGCGTCAACGCCTACATCTTCAAGATCGTCCCCGAATTCAGCATGCGCTTCATGATCTGGCTATTGAGCCATTCCATGTACCGCGTGGAGCACCGCAACCTCGACGCGATTCCCGATGAGGGCGCGGCGCTGCTGGTCTGCAACCACGTGTCGTTCGTCGACGCCTTGCTGATTGGCGGTGCGGTACGTCGGCCGATTCGCTTTGTCATGTACTACAAGATCTACAACCTGCCGGTACTGAACTTCATCTTCCGCACGGCCGGGACGATTCCCATCGCCGGACGCCAGGAAGATATTCACATCTACGAAAAGGCCTTCAAGCGCATCGCCCAATACCTCGCGGACGGTGAATTGGTGTGCATCTTCCCTGAAGGAAAACTGACCGCCAATGGTGAGATCAACGAGTTCAAGAGCGGCCTGACCCGCATCCTCCAGGAAACTCCGGTGCCGGTGATTCCCCTGGCATTGCAGGGGCTGTGGGGCAGCTTCTTCAGTCGCGACCCGGCCAAGGGCCTGTTTCGCCGGCTGTGGTCGCGGGTGACGTTGGTGGCGGGTTCGGCAGTAGTCGTTGAAGAGGCGGAACCGGCGAAACTGCAGGCGTTGGTGGGACAATTGCGCGGGACTTTCCGCTAGAAAGAAAAAACTGTGAGAGCAAAGACCTGTGGGAGCAAGCCTTGCTCCCACAGGTTTTGCTCCTACAAGTCCCACTGCTCCTGAGGTCTTGCTCCTGCAGGAAGGATCAGGCGCTGACCTTGAGCCCGATCAATCCTGCAACGATCAACGCCACGCTGACCAACCGCACCAGCGCCATCGATTCACCAAACAGGATGATCCCGGCGATCACCGTGCCCACGGCACCGACCCCAGTCCAGATCGCATAGGCGGTACCCAGTGGCAATTCCTTCATGGCCAGGCCGAGCAGGCCGAGGCTGATCGCCATGGCGGCAATCGTCAACGCAGTGGGAAGCGGGCGGCTGAAGCCGTCGGTGTACTTCAGGCCAACGGCCCAGCCGACTTCGAACAGGCCAGCACAAAACAGAATGATCCAGGACATCGCAAACCTCCATCGATGATGGGGCCGTCCCCGGATTGAAAACTCGAACGAGTGGCGGGGTCGTCCCCGCGCTTGGCGATAGAGTGCCCAGCATCGGGCACTCGATCAAGCCTGTCGTTCAGTCGGCGGCCTGGCGGGCCAGCGATTCACGGTCCTGCTTCTCGCTCATGCGCCGGAAATAGGTGGAGAGCAACGCCCCGGAGATGTTGTGCCAGACACTGAACAGCGCACTGGGCACCGCCGCCAGCGGTGAGAAATGCGCACTCGCCAGGGCCGCGCCCAGCCCGGAGTTCTGCATGCCCACTTCCAGCGCCAGGGATTTACGCTGGGCCAATGGCAGCTTGAACAGGTGGCCGGTGAAGTAGCCCAGCAGGAAGCCGAAGCTGTTGTGCAACATCACCACCGCCATGATCAGCAGGCCCGACTCGGCGATTTTCGCCTGGCTGGCGGCGACCACCGCGGTGACGATGATGACGATGCTCACCACGGACACCAGCGGCAACACCTCCACCGCGTGACGCACCTTGTTGCCCAGCAACCGTTGCGCCACCACGCCCAGGACGATCGGCAGCAGCACCACCTGCAGGATCGACCAGAACAGCTCCATGAACGACACCGGCAGCCAGGCCGAAGCCAGCAGCCAGATCAAGGCGGGGGTCAGCAGCGGCGCGAGCAGGGTGGTGACGGCGGCGATGGCGACCGACAGGGCCAGGTCGCCGCGGGCGAGCCAGGTCATCACGTTGGAAGAAGTGCCACTCGGGCAGCACCCCACCAGGATCACGCCGACGGCGATTTCCGGCGGCAGGTGGAACACCTGGCAGAGCAACCAGGCCACGCCGGGCATGATCACGAAATGCGCCACCACCCCCAGGGCCACGCGCCAGGGGTGGCGGGCGACTTCGGCGAAGTCTTCGAGCTTGAGGGTCAGGCCCATGCCGAACATCACCAACCCCAGCAGCGGCACGATGGCGCCTTTCAGGCCGATGAACCAGGCCGGCAGCAAGAATGCCACCACGGCGAAAACCAGTACCCAGTAAGCGAAGGTATTGCCGACAAAGCGGCTCAATGCAGCGAGTGCGCGCATGACCTGATCCTTTATTGTTAAGAACACCGAATACTGATGTGGGAGCGAGCCTGCTCGCGATGGCGGAGGATCAGTCAACATTTCTGTGGCTGTCACACCGCTATCGCGAGCAGGCTCGCTCCCACAAGGGTAACCCGTTACCTTAGATCCCCTGCGGAATCTCTTCCCCGCCCAACGCCTCGACCAACGCCGGCAGGAACTCGCCGAACGTCAACATCATCAGCGTGAAGCTGGCGTCCAGTTGGCCCAGGGCTTCGTCGCCGCCGTCCTGCTCGGCCTGGTCTTGCAACAGGTCTTCGAACTTCAGGCGCTTGACCACCATCTTGTCGTCGAGCACGAAGGACAGCTTGTCCTGCCAGGCCAGCGACAGCTGCGTGACCACCTTGCCGGTGTTCAGGTGCAACTGGATTTCGTCGCTGGTCAGGTCCTGGCGCTTGCAGCGCACGATCCCGCCGTCTTCGTGGGTATCGCGCAGTTCGCATTCATCCAGCACGAAGAAGTCGTCGGCGGCTTTCTGGGTCTTGACCCAGTCGGTCATGATGGCGGTCGGCGCCACTTTTACCGTCAGTGGGCGCACGGGCAGGGTGCCGATGACTTCACGCAGGGTCGACAGCAGGTCTTCGGCGCGCTTCGGGCTGGCGGAGTTCACCAGGATCAGCCCTTGCTTGGGCGCGATGGCGGCGAAGGTGGACGAGCGACGAATGAATGCACGCGGCAGGAACGCCTGGATGATTTCGTCCTTGAGCTGGTCACGCTCCTTCTTGTAGACCTTGCGCATCTGCTCGGCCTCGATTTCCTCGACCTTTTCCTTCAGGGCATCGCGAACGACGCTGCCCGGCAGGATGCGTTCTTCCTTGCGAGCGGCAATCAGCAGGAAATCCTGGCTGACATGCACCAGCGGTGCGTCTTCGCCTTTGCCAAACGGCGCGACGAAACCGTACGTGGTCAACTCCTGGCTTGCACATGGACGCGCCAGTTTGCTGGCCAGTGCAGTTTCCAACGCCTCGGCATCAACAGGCAGATCTTGGGTCAGGCGATAGATAAGCAGGTTCTTGAACCACATGGGGTGAGTCTCTCCTTTATACAAAGGGGGGCATTATTCTCTGCGCGGCGCCATAGGCCAACCCTTCGCTAAGCCTTTGGAAGGCCTGAAAAAATTAATTTAAAAAGTGCTTGCCAGCTTGGGGAGTGCTCCGTAGAATGCGCGCCACACCGAAAGCGAAGGGTGATTAGCTCAGCCGGGAGAGCGTCTGCCTTACAAGCAGAATGTCGGCGGTTCGATCCCGTCATCACCCACCATTCGTTTCAAGTGTTACGCGCAGCGGTAGTTCAGTCGGTTAGAATACCGGCCTGTCACGCCGGGGGTCGCGGGTTCGAGTCCCGTCCGCTGCGCCATATTCGGTTACCTGGAACACTGAACGCCAGGTCACCACAAAAAGCCCGCTAACGCGGGCTTTTTGCTGTCTGTTGTATACGCGAGGCGCGTTCTTCATTTTTTTTTGCTGAATTCTGCAATTAAATCAGCACGTTACAAAAAACTGTGAGAGAATGCGCCCCGCATCGAAAGTGCAGGGTGATTAGCTCAGCCGGGAGAGCGTCTGCCTTACAAGCAGAATGTCGGCGGTTCGATCCCGTCATCACCCACCAACTTTCAATGTTACGCGCAGCGGTAGTTCAGTCGGTTAGAATACCGGCCTGTCACGCCGGGGGTCGCGGGTTCGAGTCCCGTCCGCTGCGCCATCTTCGGTCACCTGGAGCACTGAACGCCAGATCACCAACAAAAAGCCCGCTCATCGAGCGGGCTTTTTGTTGCCTGGCGTTTGGCACTACTGCTCGGCGTTGCGGCTGTGCCGGTAATCGCTGACGGCTTCATACACCGCTTTGCGCAAACGGTTGATCCCACCAATAGGCCGATGCGCCTCGAGGCCGAACCACGGGTTGAAGGACTGGTTATCGCACGCCAGGTTCAGCCTGGGGGTGTCGAAGTCCTGGGCCGGTACCTTGATGTGGGCCACGGTCTCGAACGGTGCGTCACTTTCCTGCCATTCGATACTGGTGTCTTCGATCGGCATGTACTTGCTCGGATCCTGACGCTGGATCTGCAAGACAAAACACGCCGGCACGCGGTCTGTGGATAACTGCTGACTCAATGCGCTGCGCAAAAAGTTCGGCAGGTCCTGATTCTGGGGCGGCAAGGTGTAGCTTGGGCAACTGTCCGGGTCCGGTGCGACGCGAAACTTCGCATTGGCCGCACCGAACTTGTAGGGCGATACGGAAAAGTAGGTGGTCTGGGTCGGGCTGGCCGGTGGCGGGGAGAGGGTCGCCAGGGCGATGAACAGATGGCGAACCTGCCAACTGCGCGGGTCCAGGCTTGGAAAGAACGCCATGACCTTTTTTCCATCGGCCTGGGCGGCCACATTCTGACGGTACTCGGCGACATCGCTGACGAAGAAGTTCGGATGGTTGAACATCACGAAATCCTGTTCGCCGTGCGCCTGCCGGTCATCCAACAGTTGCTTGCCTGGCACGTCCAGCAGCTTGATTGCCATCCCGCGCGCATCCCGCAGGCTGTCGAACTGAGGGTAGGCATTGCCATTGGACAGGCGCAGCGTCGCCTGCCAGACCTTGCCTGGCTCGGCGAATACCCCTTGGCGCAACGCGGCGGGCAGGTCGCTCGGCACCTGCACCTCGGCCATGACGCAACCGTGGGCCTTGGCATGGGCGTCGCGCAGGTAGCGCGTGCCCTCGCGGTGTTGATCGACGATGCGAATCGCCGTCTGGATGATGTCCTGGGTCATGGCGGCTTCGCCGGGCGGTACCTGCTCCTGGTCCGACACCGGGCCGCTGTGGTGCCAGGCATACCAGGCCGTCGCCAGCGCCCAGCCCAGTAGCCCGATGCCCAACAGCCACAGGAGCGTCTTGCCGAACAAGGCGCCGAGGCGCAGCCAGAGCGTGGTCAACATGGAGAAATCCTTTTGCGGGTGGGGTTCGTCATTACAGTTGCGACTCCAGTGGTCCGCCCAGCACCTTCAGGTACTCCAGCAAGGCCCAGCGTTCCTGCGGCTGCAACAGCCGGCCGATGACGCCGTTACCGCGCTCACCGGCGCGGAACTCATGACCGCTGTTGTGATTGCCGGTGATCCGGGTGTCGAAGAGAAAGCCGTTGGTGAAGGCTTCGGTGCGATAGCCGAGGTGCCTCGGGTCGTATTCGAAATTGCCTTTATAGAAGGTGGTGGCCCGCTCGTCCTGGGGTGAAAGCAGTTGGTAGATCGTGGGCACCGAGCCATTGTGCAGGAACGGCGGCGTGGCCCAGACGCCCGCCAGTGGCCGGGCCTTGTAGGCGCGCAATTCGCGCACGCCGATGGGCAGGCCGAAACCGTCCAGGGCCGGACGCTCGGCCGGGGTGACGCCGGCGTCGCGGTAGGCGCGGTTTTCGACGAACGCGGTGACGTAGGCCAGGCCTTTGGCGACCGAGAGCTGGCTCAGGTCCAGCGGCTCTTTCGGGGTCGGGTGCAACTGCACTTCCAATTTCGCCAGCTCGGCCGGATCCCACTGCAGGCTGGTCAGGTCGAAACGGTGGTCGGCAATGTTATTGGCAGTGCCCGGGTCGGTGCCGATGACCTGCACGGGCAACATGTGCAGTTGCTGGACCGGCCGGTCCGGCCCCTGGACCACCTGGGGTACATGGCAGCCGGCGCAGTTCTCGTTGAACAGGGCCCGGCCCTGGGCGGCCAGGGGCTTGTCGATCGCCCCCAGCAGCGACTCCGGCCACGCCGGAGGCTTGAGCAGTTGCAAGGTCTCTTCGATCTTGTTCAGGTCGCGCACGCGCACGCTCGACGGGTATCGCGCGTCACCCTGCAACGGCTTGCCCTGGGCGTCGAAGAAACTCAGCGTGGCGCCGACCCCCAGCGCCTCGCCGACGTTGCGGGCCATCGGTTGCTGGGCCGATCCGTTCCATTGCACCCAGTCGAAGGTCCACATTTCCCACAACTGCGGGTAATCCACCGGTGCGTTGGCCACCCGGTAGTTGGCCGGTGAGATGGCGTCGCCGAAGCTGGCGTTGGCGATGCGACCGAAGGCGTCGGTACGACCGGGGCCTTCTTCGGTCGGGTAGAGGCCGCGATGGGTGTCGTTCCAGGCCACCCGCAAGAAGGTGTCGAGCGAGGCCTTGAACGCCTTGCGCAAGCCTTCATGGCCGGCGTCGTAGTCGTTGCCCAGGACTTGGCGGGCGAACCGTTCGAATTTCCACGGGTTGTAATAAGTGGAAACAAGACTGGCCACCAGGGCCTGGCCGAAACTGCCACCGCGCAGGGTTGGCACGCTGGACGGCAGGACGTGCTGCGCCGAACCGCCGTCGATCCGGATCGCCTGGCCCTTGAAGCGCAGTTCCCCGGTGTGACAGGCCGCGCAAGTGATGTCCAGGAATTCCTCGGTGCCGCCCGGGTTCTGGTGCCGGGCAAAACCCACCGGCAAGTTGCCCGGGTTCTGGGCCGAGGCTTTCTGCGCGGGGTCCACTAGGAAGCCGAAGCGCGCCAGATACTCGGGCGACGCGAAGCGTTGTTGCGAAAATGGCAGTTCGAGGGCGGTGAACCAGTTGTAGCGCAGGCCTTTGACCTGGGTCCCCTGGGGGGTGAAGTAATAGGTCTGGCGCTCGGCGGCGCTCCACTGGTCCAGGTAATGCACTTGTTCGGCGGGGGTGTAGAACGGCAGGCGCGGATTGGCGACGTAGTACAGCACCACGGCCACGGCAATGACCAGCAGCGCGAGAAGCAGCAGGAGAAGACGAGAGAGAAGGCGCACGGGAACGTCCTTGTTTTTTTGATATGCCCTTATGCCTCAGCGTCGCGTGGCGGGCAAGTGGCCATTATCCTTTGCATCCTGACGCTGCGCTGTTTTGTCGCTGTAGGTTACAGATGACAGAGCCTTCATCCGCCGAGGATTAAAAAGCGTTTGCCGACCTGAACTTATCCTCGCTTTGTGGCTCACATGCCGGTAGCCATTGGTCGTGGCCGCCTGATAAGCTCGCGGCTTTACTCGATTGCCCTTTAGGCGCATGAACAAGGAAATAGCATGAAACAGCATCGGTTGGCGGCGGCGGTGGCCCTGGTTGGCCTGGTACTCGCGGGTTGCGACTCGCAAACCAGCGTGGAGCTGAAAACCCCGGCGCAGAAAGCTTCCTACGGGATCGGCCTGAACATGGGCAAGAGCCTGGCCCAGGAAGGTATGGATGACCTGGACTCCAAAGCGGTCGCCCAGGGCATCGAAGATGCCGTCGGCAAGAAAGAACAGAAGCTGAAAGACGAAGAACTGGTCGAGGCTTTTGCCGCACTGCAAAAACGTGCCGAAGAGCGCATGGCCAAGATGAGCGAAGAGTCGGCCGCTGCCGGCAAGAAATTCCTCGAGGAAAACGGCAAGAAGGCCGGCGTGACCACCACCGCTTCCGGCCTGCAGTACGAAGTGGTCAAGAAAGCCGATGGCCCGCAGCCCAAGCCGACTGACGTCGTGACGGTGCACTACACCGGCAAGCTGACCAACGGCACCGTGTTCGACAGCTCCGTGGAGCGTGGCAGCCCGATCGACCTGCCGGTCAGCGGCGTGATCCCGGGTTGGGTCGAAGGCCTGCAACTGATGCACGTTGGCGAGAAGTACAAGCTGTACATCCCAAGTGACCTGGCCTACGGCGCCCAGAGCCCGAGCCCGGCGATCCCGGCCAACTCGGTCCTGGTGTTCGACCTGGAGCTGCTGGCGATCAAGGATCCGGCCAAGGAAGACGCCGCCAAGTAATCGCGGCTGTGCTACGACAACGCCTCGCTCAATGCGGGGCGTTGTCGCATCCGGGCCTCGGAAATGTAAAAAAACCGAACCCGCTACGCAGGCTACAGTCATAGGCAATACAGGCGCTGCGCTAGCCGTAGACAGCCGGTCAAGTCAATGAAATATTGGGTTTTTTTATGTGAGTAAAAAACGCCCGATCTGAGCCGGGCCCTTATGAAACGGGGGCTTCAGCGGTGAAATGCAGCTCTGTTCACAAGGTTATCCACAATTTGTGTGGATAACATTTCAGTGGGAGAAAAAATGAAGGCGCCGTGGAATTTTGCGCGATTTCTACCGCTGGCCGGGCGTTTGCTGGCCCGTGGTCGATTGCCAACCCTGTTGTTCGCCGTCGCCAGCAAAGGCGCGCGGGAGGGCGGCCGGCTCGGCAAGCTCAAGGAGGATCTGCGCCTGTTGCAGGCGTTGTGCCTGGCCTATTGGCGGGGCGAATACCGGGCCGTCAGTGCCAAGTCGATGTTGTCGGTGGTGGCCGGCCTCATGTATTTCCTCAGTCCACTGGATGCGATCCCGGACATCCTGCCGATGTTCGGCATGTTCGACGACATCGCCGTATTGGCGTGGGTCATGAAAACCCTCGACACCGAACTCGAGGCCTTCCGGGCCTGGCGTTACCGGCAATCTCCCGAGAAACTGGCCCAGGTCGAACGGCTGCCCGACACACCGGAACAACTCCAGCTCCAGCGCCACGAAAAAACCTGATCCTGCACTACCTGCCCCGGGCCCATTAACACCCGCGACCTCAGCCGCCATTTAGGATTACACTTCCAAGGAAAAAGGCTGACTCGCTAAGTGTTGTTGTCCTACGGGGTAGACATGGATATTCAAATCATCACCCGCGACGGAGAGCCCGAATACGCGGTTTTGCCGTGGGATCAGTATCAGTCGCTGTTGAAGGCCGCCGGCCTTGATCAAGCACCGTCGCGTGAATCTACAGTCCGTCACGCGGCGGCACCCGGCCAGGTACTTCCTGGCCTGGATCAATTACGCAGTCTGCGCGAAGGGAAGGGCATCGCCATCGAGGCGCTGGCCCGCACGGTAGGTATCAGCCCGTCTTATCTGGCCTTGATCGAAAGCGGCGAGCGTCAGCCCGATGCCGCGATTCGGCGCAGTCTGGCCTGGGAATTGACGGTGCCGGGTTGGAGGGATGAGTCGTGAGTGTACGCATCAGTCGGCAACATTGGGATGGATTGTTGGGGGAGTTGGACCAGGCGCGTCGCCAGCGCCATTTGTTGACGTACCGCGCCTTGCTGGAGCGCTTGCAGTTGCCCAGCCCGGCCATGCAGACCTTGACCGCCGCCCTGGAGCACCTGGCGGCCCTGGACGCCCGGGCGGAACAGCCGTTGCGCAGCTCGCTGGTGATCAGCCAGGGCGCCAGTCGCTTGCCGCGCACCGGTTTCTTCGAATGCGTCGAACGCCTGGGCCGCTTTTCCGGGCCCTCCGATGGGGTGGCCGCCGCCTCCTGGCACGCATCGGAGGTGGTCCGCGTGTTCGAATACGAATACCCCGAATCGGCGGAGGCCTGAGTGCTCTGGCGACTCAAGGCACGAGCCGGCTACTGGCTGGCGCGGCGGTTGTTCCATTGGTCCTGGTTCGTTCGCCAGCCTCGCGGCTGGTCCTGGCTCGAAGGCCAGTTCGCCCGCATGGCGAACCTGGGCGACGTCGGCGCGCAAAGTTTCTACGGGCATATCCTGACGTTTCGCGGCCAGGGGCTCGGCGCCCGCGAGGAAGGCTTGCGCCTGCTGCGGCTGGCGGCCCTGGCGGGTGATGGCAAGGCGGCTTACCAGGTCGGTGTGATCAGCCTGGCCGGCAGCGCCAGCAAGGCGCCGGACCCGGTCGAAGCCGCGCGCTGGTGGACCCTGGCGGCCAAGGCCGGGCATCCATTGGCCGAGATCAAGCTCAAGGCGCTCGAAACAAAACATTAGGGCCTTGCGCGGCAAACCCTGGCACTCGAATTTGAGTACCCGAATTAACCGTACAGGCCACTAGTGGCAACAGGTCGTCGGACACTCGCCGGCTTCACAGCAGCCCGGCGCGAGTTGTTCTGCTCAAGCATATTTAGAGAATCGGCCTACATTCCCCGCTGCTTTTCCTGACTTATTTCCCCTTTTATCCCCGGCAAAGTCTCGCGCTCCCTGAGCGCTGCGAGACGTCTGCCCATGTTCGACTGTTTTTGCCTGCCGATCCTTGACCAAGCGGTGGCCTGATGGACCCGGTGAGCCGCGTCGAGCAAGCGCTCGACAGCTTCAAGGACGCCCTGACCGACTACCGTGGGCAGCTCGAGCGCTGGTACAGCCAGGCTGCGGACCGGGCCAGCCACGCGGCCGACCTGCCTTCGCTGATGGGCATGGAGCGGGTGATCCGCTTCGCCGACAGCACCACGGCGGTGAGCACCGGTGACGATGATTTCCTCTCCACGGTCGTCCAGTGCCCGCTGGGCGGGGTGATGAGCATCGAGAGCAAACTGGAATCGGTGTACGACATTCCACTGGGCGACATCGTGGTGGAGGTGGTGGCGACAGACACCGGCGAAGTCACGCCGGTGGCCCTGGATGCCCAGGGCCTGGGCACCTTCAAGGGGGAAGCAGGCAGGCACTATCGGGTGCACGTCCAGGGCGAAGTGACGCCGGAGCAGCTCCAGGCGCTGTTTTCTTCCTACGATGGCCTGGGCACCGAACTGTCGGACTGGTTGCGCGGCGAGTGGCAGGGCTTCAAGCCGCAGTGGGCCCAGCAATCGGCGGCCACTTCGGCGACGGCGGCGGGCAATGGCCTGCTGGCCGGCAGTTGGGCGGCGATTGAAGGGGTGTGGGACAGCATCAGCCTGCTCTCCGACATTCTCAAGGACCCCGGCCAGTTCACCGGGCGATTGGGCGCCAGTGCCGCGCAGTTGCAAGCCCTGGCGCAGACCGCGCCCCAGGTCATGGCCAGGCTGCAATTACTCGCCAGTGACGAAGCGGCGCTGTACCTGCTGGTGCGTACCGCCAGCCTCTGGCTGGACATGTTGCCGCCCAGCGAAGTCGCCGGCAAAACCGCCGAGGTCGTGGCGATGGGGGCGGTGCAACTGGTGATTGACCTGTTGATCGGTGTCGTCCTGACCTTCGCCGGGGTGGGCGCCGGAATCGCTTACCTGTCGCTACGCCTGGTTCGCGTGGGAGAGCGCCTGCTGGCCGCCGCCCAGCGCTTCATCGGGGCGATCTTCAGCGTGGTCAACGGCTTCATCACCTATGTGGACCGCTACAAAAGCGTTGCCGCCCGAGGCATTGCCGGCGGGGTGAAGAACGGCCGGATGCAACTGCGATGGGACGCCCAGCGCAACACCACGTTGAAAAAAACCGAACCCCACGATGATGTTCCCGCCCCGTCGAGGAACCCCAACGGCGACAGCGCCGACAGCGCGGCCCAGACCCAGACCAGCGGCTGCCCGGTGTCGATGGTCACCGGCGAGGAACTGCTGACCCTGGAAGACGGCCTGCTCGATGGGCGCTTGCCGTTCGTCTTTACCCGGTTGTACCGCACCAGTGCCGTGGAATTGGACATGGGCCTGGGGCGCGGTTGGAGCCATGGCCTGGCGCACCGCTTGCAGCGGGAGGGCGAGCAGGTCACCTGGATCGACCAGGAAAACCGCCGCACCACATTTCCCCTGCCCACTGTCCAGCGCCCGGCGATCCACAACAGCCTGGCGCGCGCGGCCATCTATTTGGGTGTCGAGCCCGACGAGCTGATCATTGCCCAACCCGGCGACGGGCCGCCTTTCCTGCATTTTCGCGACGGCCATCTGGTCGCCCTCAGCGACCGCTACGACAACCGCCTGACGATCCAGCGCAACATCTATGGCGACATCAGCCGCCTGGACAACGGCGCCGGGCGGGCGCTGCGCCTGCGCTACCAGCAGCGACACCTGATTGCCGTCGACTACCAGTCCTTTCAGTCCACCACCTCGCTGGACGATCCGTGGCGCACTGAACAGACGCTGGCGTCCTACCGCTATGACGGACGTTTCCGACTGATCGAAGCGACCAATGCGGCGGGCGAAAGCGAGCGCTACGACTACGACGACCAGCACGTCATCCTCCAGCGACAACTGGCCGGCGGCGCGAGTTTCTACTGGGAGTGGCAGGGCGCCGGCCGAGCGGCCCGCTGCGTACGGCACTGGGCTTCGTTTGCGCAGATGGACAGCCGCTACACCTGGGGCGATGACGGCAGCGTCACGGTCCGGCACCTCGATGGGAGCGAGGAGGTGTATGTCCACGACGACCGCGCGCGGCTGGTGCGAAAGGTCGAGCCCGATGGTGGCGAGCACCTCAAGGCCTATGACGAAAAAGGTCGATTGCTGGCCGAGCAGGATCCGCTGGGGGCCGTCACCGAATACCGCTATGACGAAGTCGGTCAGCTGGTGGCCCTGATTCCACCCGTCGATGAGCCCACGTCCTACGAATACCGCAACGGTTTCCTGCACTCCCGCACCCAAGGCAGTGGCCGCGACAAAGCCGTCTGGACCTATCGGCGCAACGCCCAGGGAGACGTGGTCAGGTCCACCGATCCCGAGGGTAACAGTACGTTCTACAAGTACGATGCCCGAGGCTGCCTGGTGGAGATCAGCCACCCTGACGGCAGTTTCCATGACTTTGCCTGGAACCCCCTCGGCCAGCTGACGGAAGAAACCCTGCCCGACGGCGGTCGTCGGTCTTTTTCCTACGATGTGTTGGGGCGTTTGCTGACTCGCCAGGACGAACACGGCGCCCTCACGCATTACCAATGGGACCCCGTCGGCCGTCTGCTCCAGATGACCTTGCCCAACGGCGCCAACCGGGCCTGGACCTATAACGCCTACGGCAAGGTCACGTCCGAACGCGACGAGCTGGGGCGCGTCACCCGTTACGAATACGCCGACGACCTGCACTTGGTCAGTCGCCGGCGCAATCCCGACGGTAGCGAGCTGAAGTATCGCTACGACTCGTCACGGCTGTTGCTGACAGAGATCGAAAACGAATCCGGCGAAAAATATCAGCTGGACTACACCCCCAACGGCTTGATCCGACAGCAAATCGGTTTCGACGGCCTGCGCACGGCCTACGTCTACGACCTCAACGGCCACCTGCTGGAAAAAACCGAACACGGTGCGGACGGCACGCAGCGGGTCACCGCCTATCAGCGTGATGCGGCCGGGCGATTGCTGGTCAAGACCCTGGCCGACGGCCAGGTGATCCGCTATCGCTATGACGGTCGTGGCCGGCTGGTGGACGTCGATGACGGCACCGATCATCCGCTGGCCTTCGAATACGACAACCAGGACCGGCTGGTGGCCGAACACCAGGGCTGGGGCACCCTGCGCTATCGCTACGACGTCTGCGGGCGCCTCGACCACCTGCGCCTGCCGGACCACAACCAGCTCGACTTCCACCACGCCAAGGGCGGCGCGCTGACCGCCATCGACCTCAATGGTGCGCCGCTCACCCAGCATCGCTTCCAGGGCGGACGGGAAGTGCAACGCCAACAGGGCCTGTTGCTCAGCGAATACCGTTACGACGAGCAGGGCCGCCTCAAGGCCCAGACCGTGTGGCAAGACCAGCAACAATTGTTCTGGCGCGACTATGCCTACAACGCCAGGGGCAACCTTGAAGCCCTCTCCAACCAGCGCAATCGCCGCCACTACCAGTACGACCCCTTGGATCGCCTGGTCACTGTCCAGTATTCCCACACCGACCCGCCGGAACGCTTTGCCCACGACCCGGCTGGCAATGTGTTGCTGCACGACCGCCCGGGCCCGACCACCCTCAAGGGCAACCGGCTGCTGAGGGAGGGTGACCGCCACTACGACTACGACGCCTACGGCAACCTGGTCCGCGAACGTCGCGGCCGCGTGCCCAGCCTCGTCGCCGAGTATCGCTACGATAGCCAGCATCGACTGATCGGCGTCATCACGGCCGACGGCCGCGAAACGTCCTACCGCTACGACGCCTTTGGCCGACGTATCAGCAAGACTGTGGATGGCCTGACCACCGAGTTTTTCTGGCAAGGCGACCAGGTCGTCGCCGAAAGCAGCCCGCGCCACCACCGCAGCTACCTCTACGAACCCGGCACTTTCCGCCCCCTGGCGATGCTCGACGGCAAAGGCCTGAAGGCCCGTCCGTTGCACTACCACCTCGACCACCTGGGCACGCCCCAGGAACTGACCAACCCCGCGGGCGAAGTGGTCTGGTCGGCGCGCTACACCGGCTACGGCCAACTCATCGCCCTCCAGCTCGGCGGCGGCGAACAACTCGAACAACCCCTGCGCTTCCAGGGCCAGTACTTCGACCCGGAAAGCGGCCTGCACTACAACCGGCACCGCTACTACAATCCGGAAACCGGCCGCTACCTGACGCCTGATCCGAGCAAGTTGGCGGGTGGGCTCAATGGGTATCGGTACACCCTGAACCCGATAGGGTGGGTGGATCCGTTGGGGTTGGCATGTCATTGTCCTGGTGATATCGAGGCTGATGGGCCTTTTAGCGAGATTGTGCCTGGGGGAGGCTTAGCTGCGCATGAGGCTCGGGGCGGACACTTGATGGAAAAACATATAGGTCGCTCTGAAGCTCAATTGAGAAAACGCCTTGATTTAGAGCCTCACGTACCTACCGCGTCGACATTTCCTGATAGAGCAGCGGCAGAGTCAGCGGTCTCCAGCGTACTAAGAGAAAAGGCAAAAGAAGTTGATGAGTTTCTTCATAAAAAAAATGAAAAGAGACTTCTTTTACAACAAACCTTTCCTTCACCAGTGGGAATTGGGGTGATTCGAAAAAGTGGGAAATTAGAGCCTCTACCGGTGGTGACGTTGGTGCTAAAAAAGTCCAAGGAATCACCTGTTGGATACAATCTGCTTACGGGGTACGTTGAAAAATATGAAAAATGAATATTCAGGGCTTTTTCAGTTTTTTGGGTGTTATTTTCATCAAGACTGGATGTGTGAGTCATCAGAGCCCGATCAGATAATAATGTCCTTTGTATCAGAGTCAGAGTCGCGAGATATTGAGGCGGTAAGAAAAGAAATTCTTAAATTGTTGATGGCGGGGCTTGCTGAAGAAGAACTTCGTCAGATTCTTATGGATGAAATGCCCTGCAATTATTGCTATTGGCTGGACTGGGATTCCGCTGAGGCTTGGCTGAATCACATTCTTGAAATTCTTAGCAATGAATGATGTTGATTTTAACGAGCGCTAGTTTTTGAAGCGAAACGCACTGCCGAACAGCTTTTGTGGTGTGGGGGCAAGCTCCCATCATCAGGAGGCCACGCCCAGTCGCTTCACACCATCAAACCCAACGCCACCATGGGCGTCCGCTCAGCCAAACCCTCCACCAAATACACACTCCCCCCCGAAATATCCTTGGCATGGTGCTTGGCCTGTGAAGCCAATTCAGCCAACTGACTGGCATCCATTGCTTCGCAGTCCTCGGAGCGCAGATGCACCACCCCAATCGACAACGACAACAACGCAAATTCCTGGCGTACACCTTGTCGATTCAGTGCTGTAAAACACCCCGCTTCCAAATGCTCGGGTCGGTAGAAGCGACGGCAGTGGGTCTGGAAGTCGCTGAGCAGTTGGTCCAGGCGTTTGCGCCAGTCGTCCGGGCCGAGGACGAGGAGGAAGTCGTCGCCGCCGATGTGGCCGACAAAGTCGCGGCTGGGGTCGATGCGTTCGTTCAGGCATTGGGCCAGGCACAACAGGACTTCGTCGCCGCGGCCGTAGCCGTAGATGTCGTTGAAGGGCTTGAAGCTGTCGATGTCCACGTAGCAGATCACCGATTCCTGGCGCTGCTGGAGCAGGCGAGTGAGGCATTGCTGGATGGGGACGTTGCCCGGCAGCAGGGTCAGCGGGTTGGCGTAGCGGGCCTGTTGGATCTTCAGTTCGGTGATCAGCTTGAGCACGTCGATCACCCGGCCCAGGCCCATGTAGGCGCCGTTGAGGGTGATGATGAAGTCTTCTTCGATGCGTTGCCGCGCTCGGCTGGTGATGAGCCGGCTGACTTGTTGCAGCGACTGGTTCAGTTCCACCGCGAGGAAGTCATCGCTCATCAGGCGGCTGATGGGCTTGCGGGCGAATAGGTCGGTGGCGAACGGCTTGAGCAGGGCGTCCGAGAGCGAGTGGCGATGGACGATGCCGCACGGCTGGCCCTGGTCGTCGAGCACGGCCAGGGAATTGAGGTTGGCCTGGCGGCGGAACGCATCGAGCACGGTGGCCGTCGGGGTGTTGTGGGCCATCCCCGGCTGCTCGTTGAGCAGCGCGCCGAGGTCGTTGACTTCTTCGGTCAGGGCCACTGCGCCGCCGTCCTGCCGGGGCATCAACGCCCGGGCATCGCGGGACGGTTGCTCATGGGGGCGGGCGAGCAGGTAGCCCTGGACCAGGTCGACGCCCATTTCGATCAGTACCGCCAGTTCCTCCGGCAGTTCGATTCCCTCGGCAATCACTTGGGCTCGTGAAGTGCGGGCGATCTTCAGGATCGAGCCGACGAATTCGCGCTTGAGGGCATCCTGGTGGATGCCGTCGATGAAATGGCGGTCGATCTTCACGTAGTCGGGGCGCAACTCGGACCAGAGGCGCAGGCTTGAATAACCGGCGCCAAGGTCGTCCAGGGCGATGGAAAACCCCATGGCCCGGTAGTGATGCAGGGCGGTCTGCAGCAACTGGAAATCGTCGATGGGGGTTTGTTCGGTCAGCTCGATCACCACCTGGCTGGGCGGGATGCCGAAGTTTTGCAGCAATTGCAACGTGCGGCCGGTCTCGTGGGCCGATTCCAGCAGGGATTCGGGGGAGACGTTGAGAAACAGTTTGCCCGGCAGCTTTTGCTCGTTGAAGCGCTGGCAGGCGCTGCGACGGCAGGCCAGTTCCAGCTCGCTGAGGCGTCCGGCCTGGCGGGCGACGGAGAGCAGGGCGATGGGGGAGTGCAGCGGGCTGTTGGACGGGCCGCGCGTCAAGGCTTCATAGCCGACGATGCGTCGTTCAGAGAGGCAGATGATGGGTTGGAACAGGCTGTGCAAACCGCTTTGAGCCAGGATTGAACTCAAGGCACTCAGCTGTTCTGTCGTGGTCATGGCGATCTCTGGCGATAAAAAAAGGACCGGGCAACCCCTGCCGGGGCGCCCAGTCCTGTATTTCACGACAGACTGATGTCAGTTTGATGACAGCTCGACGAGCATCACCATTAAATGGCCATCATCTTCAGTGCTTGGCGACCGCCGTGTTGAGTTTCAGGTAGTCCAGCAGGATCCGCCCGGTCTCGCTCAGGTAGGCATCGTCTTCCGGCTTGGTTTTTTCCGGCTCGGTGATCAGGTCCTCGTCTTCCTTCTTCAGCTCCTTGAGCGGCTCTTCGCCCTTGGCCTTGCGACGCAGGTTTTCCATGGCCAGTTGCTTGGCTTCGATGTCGGCGTGTTGGGCGCGACGGTCGGCTTCGTTGAGGGAAACGGTCTTCTCCAGCATCAATTTCTGCGCCAGGGCCAGCTTGTCACGGATGAACACGAATTCCGCGTCCTGGGCCGTGCGGCTGTCATGCTCGGCCTTGAGTTGGGCGAGGAACGGCTTGAAGGGGTCGACTTCCGGTTTGATCGCCGGCTTGATGGTGTCCCACGGCATCGCTTCGGGCAGGGCGCTTTCACCGATTTCCTTGGTGTCGATGATCGACGGGTAATCGATGTCAGGCAGTACGCCCTGGTGCTGGGTGCTCTGGCCGGAAACCCGGTAGAACTTCGCCAGGGTCAGCTTCAGCTCGCCATGGTTGAGCGGCTGGATGGTCTGCACGGTGCCCTTGCCGAAGGTCTGGCCGCCGATGATCAATGCGCGGTGGTAGTCCTGCATGGCGCCGGCGAAGATCTCCGAGGCCGAGGCGGACAGGCGATTGACCAGCAGTGCCATCGGGCCCTTGTAGAACGCGCCCGGGTTCTCGTCTTCCAGCACATCCACCCGGCCGTCGGCGTTACGCACCAGCACGGTCGGGCCCTTGTCGATGAACAGGCTGGTCAACTCGGTGGCTTCCTGCAAAGAGCCGCCGCCGTTGTTGCGCAGGTCGATGACCACGCCGTCGACCTTGTCCTTTTGCAACTCGGTCAGCAGCTTCTTGACGTCGCGGGTGGTGCTCTTGTAGTTCGGATCGCCAGCGCGGAACGCCTTGAAGTCGAGGTAGAAGGCCGGGATCTCGATGACGCCGAGCTTGTAGTCCTTGCCGTCCTGCTTGAGGTTGAGGATCGATTTCTTCGCCGCCTGTTCCTCCAGCTTCACCGCTTCACGGGTGATGGACACGACCTTGCTGGTCTGGTCGTTCGGCGCATTGCTCGCCGGGATGACTTCCAGGCGCACCACCGAGCCTTTCGGGCCACGGATCAGCTTGACCACTTCGTCCAGGCGCCAGCCGACCACGTCGACCATTTCCTTGTTGCCCTGGGCCACGCCGATGATCTTGTCCGCCGGGGAGACCTGCTTGGTCTTGTCCGCGGGGCCGGCCGGGACCAGGCGCACGATCTTGACCTGGTCGTTGTCGCTTTGCAGCACGGCACCGATGCCTTCCAGGGACAGGCTCATGTTGATGTCGAAGTTTTCCGCGTTATCCGGCGACAGGTAATTGGTGTGCGGGTCGTAGGACATGGCGAAGGTGTTGATGTAGGCCTGGAAGATGTCCTCGGCACGGGTCTGGTCCAGGCGCGCCAATTGGTTCTTGTAGCGCTTGGTCAGGGTTTCCTGGATCTGCTTGGGCTCCTTGCCGGCGATCTTCATGCGCAGCACCTCGTCCTTGACGCGTTTGCGCCACAGGTCATCGAGTTCGGCGGTGCTCTTGAGCCAAGGGGCGTCCTTGCGATCGACCAGCAAGGTTTCCTTGGCGTTGAAGTCGATCTTGTCGACGCCTTTGTTCAGTTCGGCCAGGGCGTAGTCCAGGCGCGACTTCACGCGGTCCAGGTAGCGCTTGTAGATGATGAACCCGGCGTTCAGGTCGCCGCTCTTGAGGAAGTCGTCGAACTGGGTCTTCCACTTGTCGAATTCGGCGATGTCGCTGGCCAGGAAATAACTGCGCGAGGGATCGAGCAGCTTCAGGTAGCTGTCATAGATGATGACCGAGCGCGCGTCATCGAGCGGCGGCTTGCTGTAGTGATGACGCTTGAGCAATTCGACGACGTTGAGACTGGCGATCACTTCGTCCCGGTCGGGCTGGAGCTTGTCCCAGCTGTTGGCCGCGAACGTATCGTTCGACAACGGTAACAGGCCGAGGCCAATGACGAGCGCGAGGGCGGTGCTGGGGAACAGGTGCTTCATGCTGATTCGACGCAGGGACAATTGATAACGCATATTAGGCCGTCTTTGAAGTCGCCGGTTCCATGTGGCCCGGGCGCATAATGCAAGAAAGCCCGGCGTTACAGCGGCGGGCCCAGTCGAGACTCACTATGGAGGCACCGTGAAAGCATTGCAAGGCGTTGAAGGCCAAGTGGTATGGGCAGATGAGCCAAGTCCCGTGTGCGATGTAGGACAAGTCCGCATTCGTGTGGCGGCGGCTGGCTTGAATCGAGCCGATTTGTTGCAAAAGGCCGGGCATTATCCGCCGCCGCCCGGTGCCAGCCAGGTGTTGGGGCTGGAGTGTTCCGGGGTGATCAGCGAGGTCGGCCCGGGGTCGTCCTGGCAGGTGGGCGACCGGGTGTGCGCGCTGCTGGCCGGCGGCGGCATGGCCGAGGAAGTGGTGGTCGATGGTCGCCATGTGTTGCCGGTGCCGGAAGGCTTGTCATTGGCTGAAGCCGCCGCGCTGCCTGAGGTCTACAGCACGGCGTGGCTGAACCTGTTTCAACTGGCGGCGCTCAAGCCGGGTGAAAAGGTGCTGCTGCACGCGGGCGCCAGCGGTGTCGGCTCGGCCGCGATCCAGCTGTGCAAGGCGTTCGGCAACCCGTGCTGGGTCAGCGTCGGTTCGGCCGAGCGCCTGGCCTATTGCGAAGCGCTGGGGGCCCAGGGCGGCGTGGTACGCACCGATGGCCTGGACAGTTTGAACGACCTCGGTCCCTTCGACGTGATCCTCGATCCGGTGGGGGCGAGCTATGCCTCGCTCAACGTGAAACTTTTGTCAGTTGACGGCCGCTGGGTCATGATCGGCCTCATGGGCGGTCGCACGGCCGAGTTCGACCTGTCCCAGGTGCTGGGCAAGCGCATCCAGTTGCTGGGCTCGACGTTGCGCAGCCGCAACGATCAATTCAAGGCCGACCTGATCAGCGAATTGGGCCAGCAGGTCTGGCCGCTGTTCGCTGACAAACGCCTGAGCCCTCAGTTGGCCAAGACCTTCGCGATCAAGGATGCCGAGGCGGCATTCGCGGAACTGGCGAGCAACCAGGTGTCGGGGAAGGTGGTGTTGTTGATCGACGAGAGCCTGAGCTGATCGTGGTTATGGGAGCGAGCTTGCTCGCGATAGCGGATGCACATTCAACAACTTCATTGACTGTCACACCGCTATCGCGAGCAAGCTCGCTCCCACAGTCATTTATTCACAGGAGCCAGGATGTTCTTCCTGGAAATGACCGGTGCTCATTTCCAGGTATGGATTGGCCAACCAGCTGATTCGGCGTGTGCCCTCAACACCGGGTCCGGATTGACCACATGGGGATAGTCGACCTTGAGCAACAGCGGCAGGTCGTTGCGTGAGTCGGAGTAGAAACTGGCGCCTTCGAGATTTTCCTCCTCGGCATCCAGCCAGTCCAGCAGCCGGGTGATCTTGCCTTCGCGGTAGGTCAGGGTACCGGCGGTCTTGCCGGTGTAGACCCCATGGGCCACTTCCAGCTCGATCGCCAGGATCTCGTCGATGCCCAGGCGTTCGGCAATCGGCTTGACCAGGTGCGTGCCCGAGGCCGAGATCACCAGGATCCGGTCGCCGGCCTTGCGGTGCTCGGCGATGGTGCGGGTGGCGTCGCTGAAGATGATCGGTTCGATGAAGTCTTCCACCCACGGCGCCACCAGGTGTTCGATTTCCTCCGGCGTGCGACCGATCATCGGTTCCAGGCTGAAGTCCATGTACGTTTCCATGCGCAGCTTGCCGTGGCTGTAGGCGTCCATCAGCTCGTCGTTGCGCCGCATGAAGGACTCGGGATCGACCCAGCCCAGGCGGCCCATCTGTTCGCTCCAGAGGGTGGCGCAGTCGCCGTGGATCAGGGTTTCGTCCAGATCAAAAATTGCCAGGGCCATCAGCGGGTTTCCCTTTTCAGAATCAACAAGGCCATCAGGCTACCTCACACAGGGCCGACGGATCGATGGAAAGAGCCAGGCGCGCGCCGTCGGGATGCAGGTCGGCGGCGGAGCGATTGAGCACGTCCACCACCAGCTCCACACCACGGGCTTCGACCCGGTAGCGAATCACATTGCCCAGCAGGCTGTGGCTGCGGATCAGCGCATTCGGTTCGCCGCTGCGGCTCAGCTCGATGGCTTCCGGGCGAATGGCGATGCGGCCGTTCACAGGACGCTGGAGCAGTTTGCTGGCGCTGTCGGCATCCAGCAGGTTGTAGTTGCCGATGAAACCGGCGGCAAAGACATCGACTGGCGCAGTGTAAAGGGTTTCGGCATCGCCGCTTTGTACGATCTTTCCCTGGTTCATCAGGAAGATCCGGTCAGACATGGTCAGGGCTTCTTCCTGGTCGTGTGTGACGAAGATCGTGGTCAGGCCGAGTTCGCGCTGGATCTGACGGATCTGTTCGCGCAAGTGCTTGCGAATCCGCGCATCCAGGGCCGACAGCGGTTCGTCCAGCAGCAACAGGCGCGGGCGGGTCACCAGGGAACGGGCCAGGGCCACGCGCTGGCATTGGCCACCGGACAGTTGATGGGGATAGCGTGCGGCGAAATCATGCAGTTCCACCAGGCGCAGGATCTCCAGCACTCGCTGGCGGCTGTCCTCGGCCCCGACCTTTTGCATGCGCAGGCCGAAGGCGACGTTCTGCTCGACGGTCATGTTGGGGAACAGCGCGTAGCTCTGGAACACCATGCCGATCCCGCGCTTTTGCGGGCTGAGCGGGACGATGTCCTGGCCGTCCAGCAGGATCTGGCCGCTGTCCACCGGCGTCAGGCCGGCGATGCAGCGCAGCAGCGTGGACTTGCCGCAGCCGGAGGGGCCGAGCAGGGTGACGAATTCACCCTTGCCGATCTGGCAATTGATGTCGCTGAACACCGGCGTGCCGGCGTAGCTTTTCTGCAGGTGTTGGACGCTGACGTCGCTCATTGGCTTTTGTCCTTGTTCAAGATGTTGGCCGCCCAGGTCAGGACCAGTACGAAGAAGAAGTAGGAAATCACCAGCGCGCTGGTGAAGTGACCGCTGCTGTTGCGCATGTTGTTGAGGTACACCTGCAAGGTTTCGTAGCGGGTGCCGACGAGGATGTTGGCGAACACGAACTCACCGAACAGGAACGAGAACGACAGCAACAACGCCACCATCAAGCCCTTGCGCAGGTTCGGCAGCACCACCAGCAGGGCGGCCTGGAACGTGCTGGCGCCGAGCAGTTGGGCGGCGTCCATCAGGTCGCGCAGGTTGATCGCTTGCAGGTTGTTGGTGATCGCCCGGTACATGAACGGCAGGGCGACGGTGAAGTAGCAACCGATCAGAATCCACGGCGTGCCCACCATCGCCAGCGGCCCCGAGCCGTAGAGCTGCAACAGCCCCACCGAGGACACCACCGGCGGCACCGCGAAGGGCAGCAGGATGAGGATGTTCATCAGTGCGTCGAGTTTCGGGAAGTGGTAATGCACCACGAACAGCAGCGGCAGGATCAACACCACCGAGAGCACCAGCGCCCCCACGCAGACCAGCAGCGATTGGCCGAAGGCATGGAGAAAGCGCGGGTCGCTCCACAGCTGCACGTACCATTTGAAGGTGAAACCGCTGGGCAGCACCGTGGCCGACCAGCTGCTGGCGATGGAGTACACCAGCGTGCCGGCCAGGGGCAGCAGCAGGACGGCGAACAGCAGGTACACCACCGCCCGATGATAAAGCCCGACCGGGCTCGATTCAGCGCGAGACATGGTAGCTCCTCTTGAGCAGCAACTGATGGACGATGGTCACCAGGGTCATCAGCGCCACCAGCACCACGGCCAGGGCGCTGGCCAGGTTCGGGTCGAGGGAGATGTCGCCGGAGACCATGGCGGCGATGCGGATCGGCAGGACGTTGAAGTTGCCGGTGGTCAGCGCATAGACCGTGGCGTAGGCCCCCAGGGCGTTGGCCAGCAGGATCACGAACGTGCCCAGCAACGCCGGGGTCAGCACCGGCAAGCCGATGTGCCGCCAGAATTGCCAGCCGCTGGCACCCAGCAGTTCGGCGGATTCGCGCCAGTCTTCGCGCAATGCATCGAAGGCCGGATAGAGCAGCAGCACCCCCAGGGGGATCTGGAAGTAGGTGTAGAGGATGATCAGCCCGGTTTTCGAGTACAGGTTGAAATCCTCGATGATCCCCGACTGCTTGAGCATGAGGGTGATGCTGCCGTTGAAGCCGAGCAGGATGATGAAGGCGAAGGCCAGGGGCACGCCGGCGAAGTTGCTGGTCATGTTGGCGAAGGCGTTGACGAAGTTGCGCAGCCGCGAATCGACCCGGCGCAGGGAGTAGCTGCCGAGCACGGCGATGACGATGCCGAACACGCTGGACCAGAAACTGATCTCCAGGCTGTGCTGGATCGCCTGCAGGTAGAACTTGGAACTGAAGATCTTGCTGAAGTTGGCCAGGCCCCAGCCGAACTCTTCCGATTCCAGGCTGTTGACCAGCACCCAGAGCAGCGGGGCGATCTGGAACACGATGAAGAAAATCGCGAAGGGCACCAGGCACAACGCTGCCAGCCATTTGCCGCGCGTCATGGCGTTCACTTGAGTAATTCCTGGCAATAGGGTTTGTCGTGGTCGACGCCGAGCAACTGGCAGACGATGCCGCACAGTTCGATCTGCCGGGGCGCGGCGGCGGGGTCGAGGCTGAAGCCGTCACCGAGGACGAACAGCGGCACTTCCCGTTCCTCGGCGAGCAGGCCATTGTGGGAGCGGTCGTTGTTCATGCCGTGGTCGGCGGTCACCAGCACCTGGTAGCCGGCGTCGAGCCAGGCTTGCAGGTAAACCGCCAGGTTGATGTCGGCCGAGCGGGCGCTGTTGCGGTATTGCGCAGTGTCGAGGCCGTGCTGGTGGCCGGCGTCGTCGATGTTCATCGGGTGCACCAGCAGGAAATTCGGCTGGTGGCGCTGGCGCAGGTGTTCGGCGTCGGCGAACAGGTGCGAGTCGGGGTAGTGGTCGTTCCAGTAGAAATGCCCGTACTGGATCGGCAGCCCGGGGTTTTCGGTATGCCGATCCCGACCGGCCGCGAACGGCGAGGCATTGTAGAGCTCGCTGACCCAATGGTAGGCCGCGGCCGCCGTGCTCAGGCCCGCCTCGGTGGCGTAGTGGAAAATGCTGCGCTGGTTCGACAGGCGCGAGACGTTGTTGTGCACGATCCCGCTGTCGATGGGCGCGACGCCGGTGAGGATGCATTCGTAGAGTGGGCGGGACAGGGCCGGCAGTTCACATTCCAGTTTGTACAGCGCCGCGCGTCCTGCGCCGACATAAGCCTGCAAATGCCCCATCGCATGCCGGGCGACTTCATAATTGAGGCCGTCGAGCAGCACCAGGATGACGTTGTGCTTCATGGGTGCCAGGACTCCGGATAGAAACCAGTAAACCCGGATCCAGCGCAGCCCCCGTGTGGGAGCGAGCTTGCTCGCGATGAGGGCGTGCCAGTCGATAACAATGTTGACTGATACGCCGCAATCGCGAGCAAGCTCGCTCCCACAAAGGGTTCTTCATTGGACCCGAGCGAGCGCTACCGCCTCACTGCATATTGATGATCACTTCTTCCTGCCATTTCTGCGGCAGGGCCTTGGACGTCTTCTCCCACGCATCGGCGTCCTTGATCGGCGTCACGTGCTTGTACTGCTCGTTGGGCAGCAGCTTGGCCTTGACCTCTTCCGGCAGTGTCAGGTGCTCGGCGCGGATCGGCCGGGCGTTGCCCTTGGCCAGGTTGATCTGGCCGGCGTCGCTGAAGATGTATTCGCGGGTCAGCTTGGCGGCGTTCGGGTGCTTGGCGTATTTGTTGATGATGGTGGTGTAGCCGGAGATGACCGAGCCGTCGGACGGGATCAGCACGACGTAGTCATCCGGGTCGGCCATCTTGGCCTTGTAGCTCAGGCCGTTGAAGTCCCAGACCACGCCGACTTCGACTTCACCCTTTTCCATCGTGGCGATGGTCGGGTTGGCCATGGACAGGCGACCTTGCTTGGCGATCTCGGCAAACATCAACAACGCCGGTTGCAGGTTCTTTTCGTCGCCGCCGTTGGCCAGGGCCGCCGCCAGCACGCCGTTGGCGGCCTGGGCCGCGGTGCTCACGTCACCGATGGAGACTTTGTATTTGCCGCCCTTGAGGTCAGCCCACTTGGTCGGCACATCGGAGCCGTGCAGCAGTTTCTTGTTGACGATGAACGCGATGGTGCCGGTGTAGGCCAGTGCCCAGTTGCCATCCTTGTCCTTGGCCCAGTCCGGGACCTGTTCCCAGGTGCTCGGCTTGTAGGGCTGGACCACGCCCTGCTTGACCGCGATCGGGCCGAACGCGGCGCCCACGTCGCCGATGTCGGCGCTGGCGTTGTCCTTCTCGGCGGCGAACTTGGCAATTTCCTGGGCCGAACTCATGTCGGTGTCGACGTGCTTGAGGCCGTAGTTCTTCGCCAGGTCTTCCCAGGTGCCTTTCCAGTTCGCCCAGTCATCGGGCATGCCGACGCTGTTGACGGCGCCTTCCGCTTTCGCAGCGGCTTCCAATGTTTTCAGATCGGTATCAGCGGCCATGGCGGCGGTGCACATGGCAATGGTCGAGCCTAACAGTGATGCCAGGAAAAGCTGTTTCATCCGAAGCTCCTATGGGCGTTTTCAACGCTGCGATTGCGGTTGTGTTGGTCTAGGTCAGCAATACCTGAGCCAATGTAGGCGCGCCCTGTGACATTTTGATGTCGGCGCCGAAGGGCTCGGCAAATGGCAGGTGCGTGCGGGTTGGCCACCGATTAAGCGTAGACCATGGTTAAACAGCTGATCTGAAAGGACTTGGCCGTTTATTTGCACGGTGCCAGACCTACCGTTCGGCGGCTTTGTCATCTGCCAGTCATGTGCAGTGCCTAGGCTTGCTGGAACAAGCAGCGGGCTCGCCAAGTGTGCGATCCCGCCCCGAAACAGTGCTGGTCTAGTCCAGATAGGTAACGTTGATGCGCATCGATGCAACCAAGGCGGTGACAGCCATCGGACAGGTCCTGCAAGAGCAGCTCGACCACGGGTTGCTGGCGCCCGGTAGCAAGCTGCCGGCCGAGCGCAAGCTCAGTGAGTTGTTCGGAACCACGCGCATCACCGTGCGTGAAGCCTTGCTACAGCTCGAGGCCCAGGGGCAGATCTACCGGGAGGAGCGCCGGGGCTGGTTCGTTTCGCCGCCGCGACTGGCCTACAACCTGATGCAGCGCAGCCATTTCCACGCGATGGTCACGGCCCAGGGGCGGGTGCCTTCCACCCAGGTCATCTCGGCGCGCCTGCAACCGGCGTCGGCGGCGGTGTGCGCCTGGTTGCAATTGCCGGCGCTGTCCAGCGTGATCCAGATCTGCCGCGCGCGGCGGATCGACGAGCGCCTGGTGCTGTACGTCGAACACTACCTGAACCCGCTGTACTTCCCGGACATCCTGGCGTTTGACCTCAACCAGTCCATGACCGAGCTGTACGCCCGTCATTACGACCTGCATTACGGCCGGGTGAAGTTCGAAATCGTGCCCACGTCCCTGCAACCGGAAGCGGCGGCCGCCTTGAAGGTGTCGGTGGGCAGCCCCGGGTTGCGCATCGCCCGGGTCAACTATGACCAGCACCAGCGGCTGATCGACTGCGACCTGGAGTTCTGGCGCCACGATGCGATCCATGTCGGCGTGGACGTGCCGGAACAACCGGCGCAGGCCTGAACGAGGGCTCAGAGCGACTCGTTGAGCTTGGTCAGGATCTTGAATACCACGGTGGCGAGGATCAGCAGCATGCCGATCCACATGGCGAAGACCCCGACGTTCTTGTCACGGAAGTTGAAACCGATGGCCAGCAGGAGCATTCCGGCAAGGATCGGCACCAGCATGGCGTTGAAAGTGGACAGCGAGATCATGACGACAGCCTTGTCGGGGGGGGCGATAAGGTCAGTCTAGTTGGGGTTTGGCTGGGGTGGGCTGATGTGTGTCAGCACAGCCCTCAATCCGAGGCGAGCGCTGTGTGGGAGCAAAGCTTGCTCGCGACACAGGCGACTCGATTTCTGGAAAATCGCATCACCTTCATCGCGGGCAAGCCTTGCTCCCACAGGGTTCATCAGGTCTTTGGTGCAGTTACGGCAACTCGCGACTCGCATAGAACGCACTCAACACTTTCACCAGGTGCGCCAGGTCATGGCTGCCGCACAGCTCGCGGATCGAGTGCATGGCGAAGGTTGGCAGGCCGATGTCCACGGTGCGCACGCCCAACTGGCTGGCGGTGATCGGGCCGATGGTCGAGCCGCAACCCATGTCGCTGCGCACCACGAAGCTTTGCACCGGCACTTCCTCGGCCATGCACAGGTGGCGGAAGAAGCCGGCGGTTTCGCTGTTGGTGGCGTAGCGCTGGTTGCTGTTGACCTTGATCACCGGCCCGGCGTTGAGCTTGGGGCCATGGTTGGCGTCGTGCTTGTCGGCATAGTTGGGGTGCACGCCATGGGCATTGTCGGCCGAAACCAGCAGGGATTTCTGGATGGTGCGGACGAACGCTTCACCTTCCGGCAGCAGGCGCCGCAGGGTCTGTTCGAGCATCGGCCCATCGGCGCCGCACGCCGAGCAGGAGCCGACTTCCTCGTGGTCGTTGCACACCAGCACGCAGGTTTCCTCGGTGTCGGCATTGAGCAGGGCTTGCAGCCCGGCGTAGCACGACAGCAGGTTGTCCAGGCGGGCGCCGGCGATGAAATCACCGTGCAGACCGATGACCGCGGCGCTCTGGGTGTCGTAGAAGCTCAGCTCGTAATCGAGCACAACGTCGGCGTTCAAGCCGTGTTCGCGGGCCAGTTGATCGGTGAGCACGGCGCGGAAGTCGACGCGCTCGTCACCGGCGAACTGGGCGAGGATCGGCGGCAGCTCGTTCTGCGGGTTGATGGCCCAGCCCTGGTTGGCTTCGCGGTTGAGGTGGATGGCCAGGTTCGGGATCGTCGCGATCGGCGCCTTGAAGTCGATCAACTGGCTCTCGACCTTGCCGTCGCGGCGGAAGGTGACGCGCCCGGCCAGGGACAGGTCGCGGTCGAACCACGGCGCCAGCAACGCGCCGCCGTAGACTTCCACGCCCAGTTGCCAGAACCCGTGGCGTTGCAGTTCCGGCTGGGGCTTGACCCGCAGGCACGGGCTGTCGGTATGGGCGCCGACCAGGCGAATGCCATCGTGCAATGGGGCGTGGCGACCCAGCTTGAAGGCGATGATCGAGGAGTCGTTGCGCGTGACGTAATAGCGACCGTTGGCCTCGGTGGCCCAGGTGTCGCGTTCATCCAGGCGCTGGTAGCCCGCCGCCTCCAGGCGTTGGGCCAGGCTGGCGGTGGCATGGAAAGGGGTGGGGGAGGCCTTGAGGAAGTCGATCAGGCCCTGGTTCAACTCTGCGCGCATAAGTAACTCCAGACAGCAATGGGCGGGAGTTTACCCCATCGACCGCGTGCATTGCAGGCACAATCCCGACGTGAACGCCTCGTCGGTTTTGCGCCTCCATCAAGCCGAGGCGGCGATTCGCTTGCGCAGGTGGGCCAGGATCAGGGCCTTGTCCTGAGGCCTGGACGGCTCCGGCAGGTGCTGCGGCCAGCGTTCCAGTTGGCCGAACAGCCGCTCTTGGCGCTGCGGGTCCAGGCGCAGGATTTCCCGCGCGGCCGAATCCCACCAGTGATGCCGGCAGAGGTCGTAGTACGGATGGCTCGGCGCCGCGCTGCCATACAGCAGGTCGCGGCCGATCTTGCGCGCCGCGCCGCGCTGGTTGCGCAATTTCCACTTGATCCCCAGGCGTCGCCAGGCGGTCGGGAACGGCTTGCTGCGCGGTACGTCGTGGCAGCGCTGCACCAACTCCGGCCCGAAGGCTTCCCCATGCTGGGCGAAGAAGTGCGCCTGCATGGTGTGGAAGAAACGTTTCTCGGCGAAGTAGTGATACACATGCCGCTTGGTTTCGCGCACGGTCGCGTGCCGCAGGCCGAACGAAAGGGCGATCTGCTCGACGGTGTGGATGTCGAAGCCGCCTTCGGTCCATTCATCGATCTGTTCGATGGCCTGGGCCAGCAACCCGGTATCGTTGTCCGTCACGCCGCACAAGCCGCTGTTGTAGAGCTTGAAGCCGTTGCCCTGGCGCACGCCGTGGGCGGCCAGGCGAGTACCCAGCCGGCGGTAATCGTCGCGGTCGCACACGGTGTCCCAGTCGTATTCGAAGCTGTCCATCAGGTACTGCCCCGGCTGGATCTGCCGGAACAACAGGTCGGGGTCATCGAGGAACAGCGTATCGGTGTCGACGAACAGGGTCTTTTGCGCCAATTCCAGGCCCGCCGCGATGGCGCAGGCCTTGCGGCGGTGAATGTAGCCGTGGACGCCCTGCCATTGGTCCAAAAGCTCGGCGCCCAGGGCCACGGTCTCCACCGGCCAGCCCTGGAAGTCCTCGGGGCGGTCGGTCAGGACGCGGATGCGCGGCAGGGTCGCTGGATTGCCGTGGGCCAGCGCCGTCAGGATGCTGAACTTGGCCTCATGGCGGTAGACGTCCTGGTTGCCGTAGACCAGGTAGAGCAGCTGGTGGGGGACTTTGTCGACGGGTGTTTCGTGTAGAGCCATAACCGGATTGCCAGATCTTGAATCGAGAAGGGGAGGCTTGTTGCAGGTCGCGGCGGTCAGAACGGCGCCGGGCATTCGAAGCGCAGGCGCTCGCCGCTCAGTGGATGGGTGAAGCTCAGCATGCTGGCGTGCAGGCACAGGCGTGGCCAGGCGGCCAGGGCTTGCGGGTGGGCGTAGAGCCCGTCGCCCAGCAACGGATGACCGATGGACAGCATGTGCACGCGCAACTGGTGCGAGCGTCCGGTGATGGGCGTCAGCTCGACCCGGCACCAGTCGCCGCAACGCTCCAGCACGCGCCAGAACGTCAGGGCGTGCTTGCCATGTTCGTGGTCCACCACGTGGCGGGGCTTGGTCGGCGGGTCGTAGCGCAGCGGCAGGTCGATGCTGCCGCTGTCCAGCGCCGGTTGGCCCCAGCACAGCGCCGTGTAGGCCTTTTCGGTTTCGCGGTCGTGAAACTGCCGGGACAGTTCGCGATGGCTGTCCGGGTCGCGGGCCAGCAGGATGATGCCGGAGGTTTCCCAGTCCAGTCGGTGCACGATTCGCGCTTCCGGATAGCCGTTTTCCAGCAGGCGGGTGATCAGGCAGTCCTTGTTGTCGTCGGCCCGTCCGGGCACGGACAACAGCAGGGTCGGCTTGTCGACCACCAGCACGGCGGCGTCCTGGTGGATGATGCGAATGTTGGACAAGGGCATTGCGGACAGTCTCTTTACAAACGCCAACGGCGGCTCGGGCCCTTTTTCCTAAACCTGTGGGAGCAAAGCTTGCTCGCGATATAAACGACACGGTCTGTCGGTCAGGACCGGTTGACGCTATCGCGAGCAAGCTTTGCTCCCACAGGGAGAAGGACTCAGGGACCCGAGCCGCCGTGGCTTTTGCTGGATCGATCAGCGATCCGGCAGGGTGATATTGAGTTCCAGGATCGAGCAGCTGCCCTGGCTTTCGAGTGCCACGTGCACGTCATCGCTGCCGATGTTCACGTACTTGCGGATCACTTCCACCAGTTCCTTCTGCAAGGCCGGCAGGTAGTCAGGGGTACTGCGTTGGCCGCGTTCGTGCGCCACGATGATCTGTAGACGCTCTTTCGCGACCGAGGCGGTACTGGGCTTTTTGTTGGCACGAAAGAAGTCAAAAAGATTCATTACCTACCTCCAAACAGGCGCTCGAAGAAACCTTTCTTCGTTACATCGAGGAATCGATGCTCCACGGTCTTGCCCAACAGGCGATCGACGGCATCGCTGTACGCCTGGCCGGCGTCGCTCTGGTCGTCGAGGATCACCGGCACGCCGGAGTTGGAGGCCTTGAGTACCGCTTGGGATTCGGGAATCACGCCCAGCAGGGTCACGGCGAGGATTTCCTTGACGTCCTCGACGCCGAGCATCTCGCCGTCGCTGACCCGTTGCGGGTTGTAGCGGGTCAGCAGCAGGTGTTCCTTGATCGGCTCCTCGCCGTTCTCGGCGCGGCGGGACTTGCTCGCCAGCAGGCCCAGCATGCGGTCGGAGTCGCGGACAGACGACACTTCCGGGTTGGTCACCACGATCGCCTCGTCGGCGAAGTACATGGCCAGGTGGGCACCTTTCTCGATACCGGCCGGGGAGTCGCAGACCACGAACTCGAAGTCTTCCTTGAGTTGCATCAGGACTTTTTCCACGCCTTCCTGGGTCAGCGCGTCCTTGTCGCGGGTCTGGCTGGCGGCCAGGACGTAGAGGTTCTCAAGGCGCTTGTCCTTGATCAGGGCCTGTTGCAGGTTCGCTTCGCCGTTGACCACGTTGACGAAGTCATAGACCACGCGACGCTCGCAACCCATGATCAGGTCGAGGTTACGCAGGCCGACGTCGAAGTCGACGATGACTGTCTTGTGCCCACGCAGAGCGAGGCCGGTACCGATAGCGGCGCTGGTGGTGGTCTTACCCACACCACCCTTGCCGGATGTAACCACGAGAATCTTGGCCAAGGTGTTTCACCCCTAAGGAAAAAGGACTTTGTCAGCCCCTGAAGAACATCTCTGGAAAACTGCGGCAAGTGGACAGGCCTGGCTGGAGTCGGACTTGGGGCGGGGTTTACCTCCGGTAAACACTGCCTGGTCCTGTTCCGGCGTCGTTAAAGCCGTTTTCGCTGCGTTTTAGAGATGCTTGGAAAATGCGGCAGTATCCGTTAAAGCCGAATGATGTTCAACACGTCGCCCGACAGGCTGATCTGCACGCCGGCCCCCCACAGCGGGTCGCGGCGCAAATCCTCGGAGACCTTGTACTGCCCGGCGATGGAAACCAGTTCAGCGCTCAATTGCTGACAGAAGATCCTGGCTTTCGTATCACCCTTGACGCCAGCCAGCGCGCGACCGCGCATCGGGCCGTATACATGGATGTTGCCATCGGCCAGAAGTTCCGCACCCGGGCTGACCGACGAGACGATGACCAGGTCGCCACCCTGGGCATAGACCTGCTGGCCACCGCGCACCGGCGCGGTGATGACCCGCGTCGGCTTGACGGTGGGCTCGGGCGGTTTTTCCGGGGCTTTCTTCGCTTCGACCGGGCCCGGTTCCAGCACCCGCTCGCGGGCACCGGACGGCGGCAGCACCGGGATGTCCACGGCGATGGCGGCGGCGATATCCTCGATGCGGCTGGCGCGGATGGCCAGGGTGCGCAGGCCGTGGTGGCGGCACACGCGCATCAGGCCCGGCAGGTCGACCGAGCCTTCGCCGGCGGGGAGTTTGTCCAGGGCCAGCACCAGCGGGGCATTGCTGAAGAAATTCGGTGCCTGGGCGACTTTCGCCGCCAACTGCCGGTCAAGGGCCTCCAGGTCGTTGCGGGCCAGCTCCAGCACCGTAATGGCGAGCATGCTGCCCTTCAACTGGAACACGGGATCTTGGTCTAGCGGTTCGGTTTGGCTCATGGTCGGCGTACAACGACTTGTCACTAAAAGTGCCGAGACTTATAACGAGATCGTCCGCGAGCCGCAAGCCGGGTCGAACGATGTAGAATGCGCGGCCCATGTCTTTGTGGAAGCTGTAATGGATCGCCCGCGTTTTCGAGCTGCTTTTTTTCATCCGCGTTTCTGGCCGCTGTGGTGCGGCCTGGGGCTGCTGTGGCTGGTGGTCCAGCTGCCTTATCCGTGGCTGCTGTGGGTCGGTCGTGCCCTGGGTGCGCTGATGTACCGGTTCGCCGGCGACAGGCGGCGCATCGCCCGGCGCAACCTGGAGCTGTGTTTCCCGCAAAAGTCCGCGGCCGAGCGCAAGCGGCTGCTCAAGGAAAACTTCGCCTCCACCGGCATCGCCTTCTTCGAAATGGCCATGAGCTGGTGGTGGTCGCGTTCGCGCCTGGCGAAGCTGGCCCACGTCGAAGGGCTGGAACATCTCAAGCAGGCCCAGCGCGAGGGCAAGGGCGTGATCCTGATGGCGCTGCATTTCACCACCCTGGAAATCGGCGCGGCCTTGCTCGGCCAGCAGCACACCATCGACGGCATGTACCGCGAACACAAGAACCCGCTGTTCGACTTCATCCAGCGCCGGGGTCGCGAGCGGCACAACCTCGACTCCCTGGCGGTGGAGCGTGACGACGTGCGCGGCATGCTCAAGCTGCTGCGCGCCGGCCGGGCGATCTGGTACGCGCCGGACCAGGACTACGGCGCCAAGCAGAGCGTGTTTGTGCCACTCTTCGGCATCCAGGCGGCGACGGTCACCGCGACCACCAAGTTCGCCCGCCTGGGCAAGGCGCTCGTCGTGCCGTTCATCCAGGAGCGCCTGGCCGATGGCCGTGGCTATCGCCTGGTGATCCAGGCGCCGCTGGACGATTTTCCGGGCGAGTCCGAGGCGGCCGATTGCCTGCGGATCAACCAGTGGGTCGAGCAATCGGTGCGCACCTGCCCCGAGCAATACCTCTGGGCCCACCGGCGCTTCAAGAGCCGCCCGCCGGGTGAGCCGAAGCTGTACGACAAGCGTGGTTGAAACGGCATTTCGCCATTTTTTACGTCACCCCGAGCACGGAGCATTGCGATGACCCCAGCTGAACCCGTTACAGGTTTGATTCTTTCCGGTGGCGGGGCTCGGGCAGCGTATCAAGTGGGGGTATTGGCGGCGATTGCCGAGTTGTTGCCCGAGGGCGGGCAGAACCCGTTCCCGGTGATCGTCGGCACCTCGGCGGGGGCGATCAACGCCGTCAGCCTGGCGAGCGGGGCGATGGATTTCAAGATCGCCATCGAACGGCTGACGGCGTTCTGGCGAACGGTGCGCAGCCACCAGGTGATGCGCAGCGACTGGCGCGGCGTGCTGGGCCAGGCAACGCGCTTCATCACCCACAGCCTGCTTGGGCTGGGGGCCAAGTTGCCGGTGGCGCTGGTCGACAGTTCGCCGTTGCGGGCGCTGCTGGAGGCACAGTTCCATGCCTCGGGCATCGAGCAGGCCATTGCCGAGCAGCAACTGCGGGCGGTGGCGGTGACGGCGTTCGGCTACGAATCCGGCCAGGCCGTGACGTTCTACCAGGGACGCGGCACCATCGATGCCTGGCTGCGGCATCGACGCATCGGTGTACCGACGCCGCTGTCGGTGGAGCACCTGCTCGCCAGCTCGGCGATCCCGCTGTTGTTCGCCCCGGTCAAGATCGGCCCGCAATACTTCGGCGACGGCGCGGTGCGCCAGTCGGCGCCGATCAGCCCGGCCCTGCATCTGGGCGCCAACCGCGTGCTGGTGATCGGCGTCAGCGGCAACCCCCGGGGGGCGGGAGGCAAGGATCCCATGTCGAGCAGCTACACCGGCCTGCAACCGACCCTGGCGCAGATCGGTGGGCACATGCTCAACAGTACGTTCATCGACAGCCTGGAAAGCGACATCGAGTTGCTGCAGCGCCTGAACGGCTTCAGCCACCTGTTGCCCGATGACGTCCCGGCCCATGCCCTGGGTGCGGCGCCCGTGGAAGTGCTGGTGATTTCCCCGAGCCAGCCCATCGACGAGATCGCCGCGCGCCATCGCCACGAGCTGCCCCGTGCGTTGCGGGTATTCCTGCGCGGCCCGGGCGCGACCAAGACCAGCGGCGCGGGGGTGCTGAGCTACCTGTTGTTCGAAGCGGGGTACTGCAGCGAGCTGATCGAGCTGGGCCGCCAGGACGCGCTGGCGCAGCGCGAGGCGTTGACTCGGTTCCTGGGGTTGGCCCAGTGATGCGGTAGCGGGTCTACCGCCATCGCGAGCAGGCTCGCTCCCACAGAGGATCTATGCCGAGGACGAACCTCGACCCGTGTGGGAGCGGGCTTGCCCGTGAAGACGGCGGCACAGCCGACATCCATGTTTGGCTGACCGTCCGCTTTCGCGGGCAAGCCCGCTCCCACAAAAGCCATGGGGGGCTTTTTGATCCCGATGAACGATCAGAAATGGTACTTCAGCAAAAAGCTGGTATTGCTCTGGTTGGTCTTGAACCCATCGCTGTCTTCGATCGCGTATTTGTTCTTCCAGTAGTCGTATTCCACACCGACATACAATTGCTTGGCGCCCAGGTTCAGCGCCTTGCCCAGGTCATATTTGATCTGCGGGTTGATGTGCAGGTTGGCGTGGTAGGTGCCCCGGGCGTTGGTGTCGTTGTCCACCACCCAGTCGATGAAACCGTCGATCAGGAGGTCGGATGAACCCATGGGGATGGTGTAGGCCCATGTCGGAGTGATCTGCCAGACGTTGTCGCCGGGGCGCGAACCTTCGGTCTGGCGGTTGTAGATGTTCAGCTGGAAGTAGTCGAAGCCGGGAATCGCCAGGTCGAAGCCCGGGCCGATCAGGTACGACTCGTTGTCGCCTTCGCCGAACTCATAGGTCATCGCCAGCAGCACGTCCTTGATCGGCCCCACGGCCAGCTTCTGGTCGAACAGCTTGCCGAACGACAGCCGTGGGCTGAACTCGCCGTAATAGGTGTTCGGGCCGGCATTGCTGTCTTCCATGCCGTTGTAGAAGATCCGATCGAGGAAGAAGAAGTTGTCCCCGTATTTCCAGGCGTCGGCGTGCTCGAACGTCACGGTCTGCTGGATGCGCGGGTTGACCTGGAAGTCCTTGCCGTACAGGTAGGTCAGGCTGTTGTTCTGCCACTGGAACAGGTCGTCGGCCATGGCCTGGCCGCCGGCCAGCAGGGATCCGGCGATCAACAACGGGGTGTACTTACGTTTCATTCGGTGTGCTCTCAAAGGTAAGGGGCTGTGTTTTTGTTATTGGCGTCAGGGTGCGACGCCTTTTTCTTTACGAAAGAAACAACCGTATGGTCAGCTTTTTGTGGGTGACAAAGGCTGACCGCAAGCGCTGGGCCAGAGCCTGTGGGCGAAGTGTGTCCGTTGGGGGCTGGTCAGGTGTCCAGGCGAGGGCAGGTCGGCCGGCCAGGTGCCGGTCGACCTGCGTCACGCAGGACGAGGGAGCGGTTCGACGCAGGGCTACTGGGTGCGTGCGCCCTGGTTGATCCACGTACCGATCAGGTCACGTTCCTGTTGGGTCATCTGGGTGATGTTGCCCAAGGGCATGATCTGATTGGTCACGGCCTGGGCCTGGATGCGCGCGGCCTGTTGCTGGATCTGCTGCGGCGTGTCGAACATCACCCCGGCCGGGGCCGCGCTGAACAGCGGACTGGTGGGCTTGGCCGAGTGACAGACCGAGCAACGTTCCTGGATCACGCTGTGGACTTTCTCGAACGACGGGGCCTGGGCACTGGCGGCCTGTGCCGGCGCAGGGGCAGGGGCGGCCGGTGCCGTCGCAGGTTTCGCACCACCCCCCACGGCCGTTTCCGGCAGCGGTTGGTATTCAATGGCGGCAGGCGCCTTGGCCACGTCAGGGGCCGTGGACAGTGGCTTGGGCCCGGTGACATACGCCAGGCAAATCATCGCCAGGGCGCCGACCGGCAGGGTCCAGGCGAACCGGTTGCTGTCATGCCGGGTGTTGAAGTAGTGGCGCACCAGCACCGCGGCCACGGCGATGCCGGCCAGGATCAACCAGTTGTACGGGCTGCCGTAGGTGCTCGGGAAGTGGTTGCTGATCATGATGAACAGCACCGGCAGGGTGAAGTAGTTGTTGTGTCGCGAACGCAGCAAGCCCTTGGCCGGCAGCGCCGGATCGGGCGTGCGGTTCTCGGCGATGGCGGCCACCAGCGCGCGCTGCGCCGGCATGATGATGCGGAACACGTTGCCGACCATGATCGTGCCGATGACCGCGCCCACGTGCAGGTAGGCACCGCGGCCGCTGAACACCTTGCTGAAGCCGTAGGCTGCCGCGATCAGCAGCACGAACAGGATCAGGCCGAGCAGGGCGGGGCGCTTGCCCAGGGCCGAGTCGCAGAGAAACGAGTAGATGAACCAGCCGGCGAACAACGAGCCGATGCCCAGGGCGACGCCTTGCGGGCCACTCAGGCCGCTGCCGGGTGCCAGCAGGTAGACGGTCGGGTTCCAGTAGAACACCACGCACAGCAGGGCGATACCCGACATCCAGGTGAAGTAGGCTTCCCACTTGAACCAGTGCAGGTTGTCCGGCATGGACGGCGGGGCGAGCTTGTATTTCTCCAGGTGGTAGATGCCGCCACCGTGGATGGCCCACAGGTCCCCGGCGAGGCCGTTCCTGGGGTTGACGCGATTGAGGTTGTTTTCCAGCCAGACGAAGTAGAACGACGCGCCGATCCAGGCCACGCCAGTGATCATATGAACCCAGCGGATGCTCAGGTTCAGCCATTCCAGCATATGTGCTTCCACAGTCTTTACCTCTCGCCCGTCACGCTTGTTTTCGCGTGATCGGACGCTTCTCTTATTGGTGGGGGGCGAGGATCAAACACTCATCCTCTTTGAAGAAATGCTCATCGCAGTTATTGCCTGTGCCACTGCGATCAACCACCAGGAAGTCATCCCGCTTTTCGATCGTCAGCACCGGGTGGTGCCAGACGCCGCGATGGTAATTGATGCCCTGCCTGCCGTTGGTGACGAAGGCGCGGGCCAAGCCTGATACAGGTGCATCGCCAAGTGGCGCGACCACGATCAGAAAGGGGTTGCCGAGCAGCGGAATGAACGCCTGGCTGCCCAGCGGATGACGCTCCAGCATGCGCACGGTCAGCGGCATGTCCAGCGCGTCGGCGCGGAAGATGCTGATGATCGCCTTGTCGTCCGGCTGGGCGGTTTCAACCGTCGCCAGGCGATGGAAGCGCATGGTCGAACCGTTGTTGATCATGAAGTGATCGCTGCCGTCGGTTTCGATCACGTCACCGAACGGGGCGAAGGCTTCTTTGGTCAAGGGTTCGATCTTGAGTGTGCGCATGTTGGCTTCTTATCCAAAATTCTGTGTTGTTCGTTCTGTGGGAGCACAGCTTGCTGGCGATGGCGCCAGTACTAATGTCATCGCCGGCAAGCCGTGCTCCCACAGGAAGTTACTTAGCGACCTTGCCCAGCACCCGCAGGCGACTCACGCCACCGTCCGGGAACACGTTCAGGCGGATGTGGGTGATCGGCCCCAGGGCCTTGATCTGCTCGGCGAAGGTGTGTTCGGCGTGCATTTGCAGTTTCTGGCTCGGCAGCAGTTCGCGCCAGAACAGCGATTGGGTTTCGATCTGGCTGTCGGTGCCGCCCTTGACGAATGCGCCCTGGATCGAGCAGCTGTCCGGGTAGTTACCCTTGAAGTGGAGGGTGTCGACGATGACTTTCTCGACGATGCCCGCATGGCCCAGGGCGACGATCACCCAGTCATTGCCGGGTGTGCGGCGACGGGCGGTTTCCCAGCCGTCGCCCATGTTCACGCCACGGCCCGGGTTGAGGATGTTGCTCATGCGACCGAAGTGTTCGTCGGAACAGGCCAGGGCACGGCCACCATTGAGGGCGGCGGCCAGGTCGATCTGCTCGTTGTCGCCCACCGCCGACCAGTCGCGGTGTGGAATGCCGTAGACGCGCAAGCGGGCCACGCCGCCGTCGGGGTAGATGTTGAAACGCAAGTGGCTGAAGGCCTGCTCGTTGCTGATCTCGTGGTAGTGGTGGCTGTTGCCTTGCAACTCCACGGCCGAGAGCACTTCGGTCCACTGGGTGTTGTCGTCCGGCTCGCCTTCGGCCAGGAAGCAGGCTTCCAGGGACGCCGACGGTGGATAGTTGCCAGTGAAGAATGAAGTGTCGATGTCCACGCCCTTGATGGAGCCCGCCACGCCCAGGCGGATCACGGCGCTGTCGTAGCCTTCGAAGCGCTTGCGACGCGACTCCCAGCCGTCCATCCACTTGCCATTGTCATCGAACACGCCCTCCTTCCACACGGCCGGGGTCGGCTGGAACAGGCGGTTGGCGTCGGCGAACCAATCATCGGTGACCGAGATGATCTTGGTGCCCAGGCGGGCGTCGGCCAGGTTGACGAACTTCTCGAACGGTACGGCGTAAGCTTTCATTCTTCTTGTCTGCCTTTGGGTAAGTGGGCGGGGGATGCTTGCAGGCGCTGGATCCGGCTGCTCGCTAAAGGGTCAGTAGTCGGAACAACGCGATCTTGTTGATCTCCGCCAGCGCGCAGTTGAACTCGGTGTCTACCGGGTTGTGGATGCGCGTTTCGAATGCCGCGAGGATCTGGTGCCGGTTGCTGCCTTTTACCGCCATGATGAAGGGAAACCTGAACTTGGCCTTGTAGGCGTCGTTCAGCTCGGTGAAGCGCTGGAACTCTTCGGTCGTGCATTGGTGGATACCGGCGCCGGCCTGTTCGTTCGTGCTGGCTTCGGTCAGTTGGCCCTGGACGGCGGCTTTGCCGGCCAGGTCCGGGTGAGCGTTGATCAGCGCCAGTTGGCTGGCGTGATCGGCGCTCAACAGGATGTCGCTCATGCGCTGGTGCAGGGTTTCGATCTCATCGATCGACGGGTCCTGGCCCAGGTCAAACGCCTTTTCGGCCACCCATGGCGAATGTTCATAGATGTCGGCGAACGCTTCGACGAATGCCTCGCGGCTCAAGGTCGAGGGCTTGAGGGTCTGGAACGCGGTCATTTCGACGCCCCCGGTTTCGCCGCGTCAGGGCAGGGATGGACTTGCTGCCAGTGACGGGCGATGTCGACGCGGCGGCTGAACCAGACCTGTTCGTGGCCCTTGGCGTATTCGAGGAAACGCTTGAGCGATGCCAGGCGCGCAGGGCGGCCGATGAGGCGGCAATGCAGGCCGATGGAGAGCATCTTCGGCGCTTCGGCACCTTCGGCGTACAGCACGTCGAAGGCATCCTTGAGGTATTGGAAAAAGTCGTCGCCGTTGTTGAACCCCTGCACCTGGGTGAAGCGCATGTCGTTGGTGTCGAGGGTGTACGGGATCACCAGGTGCGGCTTGCCATGGGGCGTGTTCGGTTCCCAGTAGGGCAGGTCGTCGTCGTAGGTGTCGCTGTCATAGAGGAAGCCGCCTTCTTCCATCACCAGCCGGCGGGTGTTGGGCCCGGTACGGCCGGTGTACCAGCCCAGCGGGCGCTCGCCGGTGATTTCGGTGAGGATGCGGATCGCTTCGAGCATGTGCTCGCGTTCCTGGGCTTCGTCCATGTACTGGTAGTCGATCCAGCGGTAGCCATGGCTGCAGATTTCATGGCCGGCGGCGACCATGGCGCGGATCACGTCCGGGTGGCGCTGGGCGGCCATCGCCACGGCGAAGATGGTCAGTGGGATGTCGAATTGCTTGAACAGCTTGAGGATCCGCCAGACGCCGGCACGGCTGCCATACTCGTAGAGCGATTCCATGCTCATGTTGCGCTCGCCCTGCAGCGGTTGCGCCGCGACCATCTCCGACAGGAACGCTTCGGATTCCTTGTCGCCATGCAGGATGTTGCGCTCGCCGCCTTCCTCGTAGTTGAGGACGAAGGACAGGGCGATACGGGCGTTGCCCGGCCACTTGGGATGGGGAGGGTTACTGCCGTAACCGATCAGGTCGCGTGGGTAGTCAGCGCTCACTGCAGTCTTCCTTCTTGTTCGAACCATGTAGGTGGCGCCCCGGGGGATGGATCTTGGGCTGGCGTCACGACGATGGGCTGATTGTATACAACTTTATGTGCGATTTGTAAGCCCGAATTTTCGCATTTTTCACAACGGCCAGGCCCGGGCCTGCACTGCAAGAAATCTGCCCGGTTGGTCAATTAACAGGAAGAAGCTTAGCGTATCCGCTGGTTCAGCGGCGAATCCGCATCCGGCGCGCAAGGGAGGGGATCGGGAATAAATATCTATTTTTTATTGTGTACAATTTTCTTTTAAAGTGTCTTAATTCGTTCATCGCCGCGTCCTTCGTGCTTCGAAACGGTGCGGCTTGTCTTTCAACTGATTCAGGAGGCGTCGGGCCGGACTGCCCTGCAGCGAGGCACGCACAAGCAATGGGACGTTTGACTACTCATGTTTTGGATGCTGCACACGGTTGCCCGGGCAGCTCGATCAAGGTCGAGCTGTACCGCGTGGAAGGGGCCCAGCTGCAGCTCGTCGCCAGCGCGTCGACCAACAGCGATGGCCGTTGCGATGCGCCGTTGCTGCAAGGGGACGACTACCGCTCGGGTGTCTACCAGATTCAATTTCACGCCGGCGATTACTACCGCGCCCGGGGCGTCCAACTGGCCGAGCCGGCCTTCCTGGACGTGGTGGTGCTGCGCTTCGGCATTTCAGCCGAGCAGGAGCACTATCACGTGCCCCTGCTGATTTCACCCTACGCCTATTCAACCTATCGAGGCAGTTGATCCCCCAAGCAGCCGCCTGGTCCTGGAAGCGATTGCGCATGTAGCTTCTCTGGTTTTCGCCCGCTCACACTGCGGGCTTTTTTTTGCGCGGTTCACAGCCTGGCATTGTCGTCCCGGATGATGAAGACCGTGTCCGGGTAGCCGGCCTGGATTTGGCAACCGCCCTTGAGCCAGATGATCTCGCCCCTGTCGTGGGCCCTCCTGACGGCGCTCGCGGCGGTTTCTCCGACCTGCAGATCCAGGCTGACGCTGGTCGTGTTCGGATCGGTGTGCGGTGGCAGATGTATCTTCTGGCCCCGGGTGCGATGCAGGCTCATGAAAAACAGGTAGTCATGCCCTCTTCGGCTGAATACCAAGGCGGCAAAACTGGTGAGCGTGCTGGGTTCGAAGACGGTATAGCCATTACGCGTCAAGACATCGGCCATGAAGCGCTTGATGTCCGTGGGCGAGTAAGTCGAGGCCACGTAGTCCCATTGCTGCTGGAACCGCTGGGGGTCGAAGTCCAGGCGATCCAGGGACCTCATCGACACCGTGCTGGGCAGGTGGATCGAGCGGGCGTTGCCCGTGGTGGGCGGTAAGGTCGGGGTAACCGTTAGCATCAGCAACGGATCGGACCATTGTGGATGCACCGAAGGCGCGCCGGTTTGCCAACCGTGGTAGATCTGCCGGAGCGCAGTCAACCCCGCGGCATCGGCAACGGATGCACCGTTCGCGAGCTCGAATTGTTTCCTGGCGACGTTCTCCGCCGTCCTGGCAAATAATTCAGGAAAGGCCTCCTTGACGTAATCCGTCAATGGCTTGTCGAAGGGAAGCCTCGGATCGATTTCCCAGCGATTGTCGGGCGGCACGCGCATGGCGGCGCGGGGTTGCTCGTCGGGGGTACTCTTGAGGACGATCTCCAGCGTCTCGAATTCGTAGCGTGGATGGTCAGGGGCCTGGATATAGGTGATCGGGTAGTCCCGTGCGTCGCTGCGCGTCAGCACCTTGTAAGGGATGCCCTCCACGGTGATGAAGGCGGACCCTGCCAGTGGGCCAGGCAGCAGTTCCCAGTGTGGCTTGAACGGCTCGATGGCGGTGTTCGCGCGCTTGGGGGCAACCGCCTGCGAAGGCTCGTCGTCCAATGGCCGTCGGCGCGAAGTGCTGGGTTGGGAAGCATCGCCTGGCGCCATGGCATCGTCCGGAACGCGCCGCCACAGAAGGCTGCCTTCCACTTGTTCGAGGCGCGGCCCGGAGGCATTGAGCTCGGTGCTCGACCGGGCCCTGAAGTGGAGTTCGGCGTCTTGACCCAGGAGCACCGTCCCGCCTTCCTGGAGGTCGACGTAGCGGCGCCCCTTGAAGGTCCGGATCCCGCTGGTCGCGTCCGGCTCCGAGAGCTTGAACAGCAGTTCCGGGAGCAGGTGGTAATTGTCCAGCGAGCGTTGCGCGGCGGGCCCGCCGGGCGACGCCTGCGAGGCGATTTCACGCACCTGGACAATCACCGGCGGACGTTCGGCTGGCATCGTCGGGTTCGCCGACGACGTGGCATCGCCAGGTAGCGGGGCCGTGTTCCTGAAGGGCAGGCCGGGCGGCGTTTCCGGGGTCGTGTCGCGACTGAGCGGGGATGTGTCGGAGGACGACGATGACGTTCCCAGCCGGGTGTTCTTCCTTGGGCTCATTGAAATTCCTTTTCCTTGATCTGAAAGCAGCCATTGGAAAATGGATCCTCGCCGAAACGGGATGCACCCGTGCGGTACATAGGTATGGCACGGGAATCTCCAGGGAGGATTAGTTGGCGAGGAACTCGTTCACTGACAGCCACCCGCTCGACAGCGGCGGCACCAGCCCCAACGCCGCACTCAGGACGACTGCCTGGGCGAGCGCCATCGATCTTTTCAGGGGGAAACTTTCGCTCAGTTCCACGCACTTTTCCCGCAGCAGCCGAAGGGCGCTGTCGTTTAATGGCGGGGTCTGGTTCAGGCCTTCGCGCGCGAGGTCCTGGTAGATGGCCAAGTGGTGGTCGCACAGGTGGGTGATCTTCAGGTCCGCCGTGTCGATGACCCGGGACGGCTCGGTTTCCAGCGTCCACTGGCGCGTGTCCAGGTGGTAGCTCAGGGCGCCTGGCGAGCCATCCTTGAGCGCCAGGTTGCGCACCTTGAGCACCTTGGCATTCAGCCCGGCCAATTCGCTGGGCAAGTCGGCGTCGGGATCGACAGGCGGCCAGAAGTAGCGGCCGTCGAGTGCCTTGACGTACACCGTCTCGAACAGCGCATCGACGGCGTATACCACGCCCCCTTGGGTGATGACCCGGATCGGGTCGACCAGATCGTCAGGCCCGTAGTCGGGAAGGTGGATGATCGTGCCTGCGAGCTGCAGCCGGTTGGCGGAGAGCTTGATTTCAACCGGGCCCAGGCGTGTCGCGTCCAGCTCCCAGATCGAGGCGTTCGACAACGGCGCCCGCGCACCGGCCAAGGCGCCCGGGGTCGTCAGGCGCAGGGTCATGCCCGGGCTCAGGTGCACCAGGTAAGTGGCTCCTTCACCCCGCAGGACCTCGATGCCGGACTGCTCGGACGGGGTGGTGAGCAGGGCACAGCTGGGGCGGGGACCCAAGTCATGGGGGACGTTGTGGCGGGGCGGCAGGAAGGGATATTGCCGTCGGGTCGGGGTCAGCGACTGTGGCACCGGGGCCGTCCATTGCACCGGGGCTGCCTGGGTGAGTGTCTCGTCGAGCAGGCGGCCGTAGTCAGGCGAGGGCAGGCTGAGGCGATAGGACGTGCCGTCATTCATCGTCAGCAGGACCACCTGGTGCGAATCAATGACGGAAAAGACCCGGCGCTGGGAGCCGGCAGCCCGGGCGCTGTAGCGTTCATCCGAGCTGGCCAGGTTCTTGAGCACCAACCGGCGAGTGCCGAAATACAACGTCAGGCCACATTCGCCGTATTTTATCTGCTGCTCTGGCTCGTGCTGGGTGACGTGGGCGTTGTAGTGGGCCTCGATTCGCGTCAGTTCGGAGCGGGCGTAGTCCAAGTGAAGGGTGGTGGAGAAGGGGGTTTTCCGTTTGACCGCCAGCGTGGTGGACTCCGCCAGGCGCGAGACGCAGTAGCTGGTGTCCCGGTCAGGGGCGATGACGTGCTCTTTTCGGCTGTCCAGGAGGAGCGGGTTTCGCGGCGTGCCCTGTTGCACCATGACGCATTCGATGTCGAGGGGGCGCTCGTTCTCCAGCATGCCTGGCAGATCGGGCAGCAAATGGTAGCCATCCCGGGTCACGAAGGTCAGCTTGTCGTTCTGCAATGTCCTCGGGTAAGCCGTGCCCCGGTAGACGCCGTTGATGACGACTTCGCGCACGGGCCAATCGTCGGAATCAAAACCGGATGTCACGACCAGGCTGCCGTCGGCGATGTGCCAACGGTCGATCAGGTCGGCTCGCCAGTCCAGGGCAATCACGCTGTGGCCCATGCCGTCCTCGGTGATCGTTACGCGCCCGGGCTTGTGCGCGATGGCATAGGTGTCGTCGCCGGGCCCGCCGTCGGCGTTGCGGTTGTTCGCCCCCAGCAGGAACACCTGGTCATCGCCTGCGCCGGCCTCGATCGAATCGTTGCCGCGGGACTTGATGAGGTTCGAGCCGGCGGAGCCCTTGATGACGTTGGTGCCACCTTCGAGGATCTCCACCTGTTCGATGCTGTCCAGGACGGCATGGCAGGGCTGCGTGGAGGGCGTTTCGGGGTCGCCGGTGATGAACGAAAGTTGCCCGGCCTCCAGGTCGACGTGGTAGCCGATCCGTCGTTCCTGAGCGTGCCGGGCGCGTCCGGCCAGGACCAGCGTGTCGCGGCCCTCGCCACCGTCGAGCCGGCTGGGTCCGCGTTCATCCGCGCTGGCCTGCGTGGAACCTTCGAAGATGAAGACGTCGTCCCTGGCGCCGCCGGTCAGTCGCTTGGTCCCGGCGCCGTAGTGGAAGACGTTGGGCTTGTCCACCGGGCCGACGACCGTGTCGTGACCGTCGCCCAAGTGCCAGTGGATGGCCTTGTGTCCGGCCGAGCTGCCGATCACCGCGCCGGGCGTATGCACCGTGACGCCGGCCCGGGCGTCGATCGAATCGTCGCTGTCCTTGATGCGGGGCCGCACGGTGGTGGCCTGGTAGGGTTCGCCGGTCCACCAGCTCCGGGTGTTGTAGGTCACCTGCTCGAGCTCGACGGTGAATCTCCCGTTCACGATGGCCTCGGTGCTGTCTTTCAAGGTGCCTTTGAGCAGGTTCAAGGCATCGGCCTGGCGCCGCCGCTCATGTTCCACGCTGGCCTTGGCGCGCAGGTAGCGGTCCTGGATGTCGGGGTCGGGGCTGAGGGTCCAGAACGCGAGCCAACCGGTGCGCAGGCGCTCATGGGCGGTCAGCGTGATGTAGTCGTCGATCTCGTCGACTTCGCGGATTGCCCCCCAGACCTGCGCGCCGACCGCCAGGATCAGCCCGGCGGCCAGGCCCACGGGCCCGGCGGCGGAGAAACCGGCCAGCGCCGCCGTGCCGATCGCCAGGGTCAGGGTGGCGCTGGTGATGCTCAAGGCGGCGCTGACGTAGTGATCGGTCGCCTGGCGGCCGGTGGCGGAGGCGGCAGCCTTGAACGAATCGATGGCGGCGATGATGTCGAAAGGCAGGGTCAGTACGCTGGCGATCAAGCCGCTGGCCCGCCCGAGCCCCACGGCGAAAGACGTCCGGGAAAACCCGCCGAGTGCACGCTCGCCCGCCTTGATCATTTGGCTGGCTTGTCGGGTCAACGCCGCCTCGACGCCGATCGAGGCCACTTCGCCGGCCACGCTGGCCCCGTTGAACAGCGTCTGGTAGGCGTCCTTGTTGCGGATCGCGTCCTGCAGGCCCCGCAGGCCGCTGTAGATGCCAAAGGCTTGCAGGCCCAGGCCCGTCGGAATGAGGAGGCTGCTCTTCGCTCGACTGACCCAACCCAGGCTGATCGGCGCCAGCGCCTCGAGCTGGATTTTCTGCGCGGCGCCGAGGAGTTTTTCCAGCGAGCCTCGATACCCCTTCGATTCGACGGACGCCCCGGACGCGACCTTCAACAACGGCGGCGCCGTGGGCGAGCGTTGCGTCGCCAGTTCGAACAGCAAGGTGGTTAGCCGATAGTCGTCGGCGTCGGTCGTGAGGCTTAGCCGGGTCTCGATGTCAGCGGCGTCGAGCTGCAGGGCATCCAGGAAGAAACGATTGGGGCGGTGGAAAAAGGTGTTTTCCCCGGTGAGCGGATGGCCGTCGATCGTGGCGCCCAAGCCATCCAGGGCGACGCGGGTCACCGTGCTGGCGCCGATCGGCAGTGGGCCATGCAGCTTGTCCACGACGTCGAGCCGGGCCCGCCTGTGCCGGTGTTCCGGGCTCTGCCGCGCAGGGTCGGCGGTCTCGAAGGCGAGGGTGTCGGCCGTGTGGGCGGTGGTGGGGGCGTCGAGTTCCGTGACGATCACGGACGGTGGGAGGGTTGGAAAAGCGCGATGGAAAACCTGGGCCATGATGAACGTCCTTGTTCAACGATGTTAGAGAGGCCCCTATGTAAGGTGTTTTCCGGGTGGCTGTATATCGATCCGTTGTTGCCGCGTTTTGCGCCAGGCCCGACTCAATGGGTGGACAGCAACGAGGCCGCACCCGCGCCGCCGAACAGCCCGGCGCTGATGCGGTTGAACCAGCTTTGGCCCTTGCCGGTGCGCAGGTAGCGCGCCGCGCCGTGGGCACCCAGGCCGTAGGCCAGCTTGCACAGCAGGTCGAGCACGGTCCAGGTGGCGATCATGATCGCCAGTTGCGGCAGAAACGCTTGTTCGGCGCTCAGGAACTGCGGCAGGAATGCGGCGAAGAACAGGATGTCTTTCGGGTTGCTGGCGCCCAATACGAACGCCCGGCCGAACAGCGCACGAAAGCGTGGGACGGCGGCCGCCTGGGGCACCTCGGCGCCCCGGGACGGTTGCCGCGACTGCTGCCAGCTCTGCCAGGCCAGGTAGAACAGGTACAGCGCGCCGACGATCTTCAGGGCGCTGAACACCTGTTCCGAGGCCAGCAACAATGCACCGAGCCCCAGCGCCGAGGCGCTCAGCAGGCAGATCGAGGCGATCACTCCGCCGAGGAACGCCGGGTACGACCGACGCAGGCCGTAGTTCAGGCTGTTGCCGATCATCAACAGCGACAGGGGGCCGGGGATGAGGATCACCACCAAGGCGGCGCCGCTGAACAACAGCCAGGTTTCCAGATTCATTGCTTTGCTCCTGATGGACAAAAGCCTCACCCAAGGGGTGAGGCGGGTGGATACGGTGTCGCCTACAAGAAGATGAACTTGGCGATGAAGATCGCGCAGAGCACCCACAGGCTGACGGAGACTTCCTTGTGTTTACCGGTGCCGGCCTTGAGCACCACGTAGGTGATGAACCCCAGGGCGATACCGTCGGCGACCGAAAAGGTCAGCGGCATCATGATCGCCGTGACGATGGCCGGGATGCTTTCGGTCAACTCGTCCCACTCGATATGGGCCATGCCACCCATCATCAGCATGGCCACGTAGATCAAGGCACCGGCCGTGGCATAGGCCGGGATCATGCCGGCCAGCGGTGCGAAGAACATGGCGGCAATGAATAGCACACCGACGGTCACGGCGGTAAGCCCCGTGCGCCCGCCCGCCGCGACACCGGCGGCGCTTTCCACGTAGCTGGTCACTGGCGGCACGCCGACCATGGCGCCGAAGACGCTGGAGGCGCTGTCGGCCTTGAGGGCGCGGGACAGGTTCTCGATCTTGCCGTCGGCCTTCACCAGGCCGGCGCGCTGGGCCACGCCCATCAGGGTCCCGGCGGTGTCGAACATGTGCACGAAGAGGAAGGCCAGCACTACGCTGATCATGCTGATGTTGAACACGCCGGCCACGTCCATCGCCATCCAGGTCGGCGCCAGGCTTGGCGGTGTCGACATCACCCCGTTGTAATGCACCAGTCCCAGGCCCCAGCCGGCCAGGGTCACGGCGATGATGCTGATCAGGATCGCGCCGAACACCCGGTGGTAGCTGAGCACGGCGATCATCAGGAAGCACACGGCGGCCAACAACGGCCCGGGTTCACGCAGCGAACCGAGCCTGATCAGTGTCGCCGGGCTGTCGACGACGATCCCGGCGGTTTTCAGGCCGATCAGCCCGAGGAACAGCCCGACCCCGGCGCCCATGGCAAACCGCAGGCTCACCGGAATGCTGTTGAGCAGCCACTCGCGCACCCGCGACAGGGTCAGGAACATGAACAGCACGCCGGAGATGAACACCGCGCCCAACGCGGTCTCCCAGTTGTAGCCCATGGTGCCGACCACGGTGTAGGTGAAGAACGCGTTCAAGCCCATGCCCGGCGCCAGGCCCACCGGCCAGTTGGCGTACAGGCCCATCAACAGGCAACCCAGGGCGGCGGCGATGCAGGTGGCGACGAAGGCGGCGCCGTGGTCGATGCCGGCGTCGGCCATGATGTTGGGGTTGACGAAGATGATGTAGGCCATGGTGATGAAGGTCGTCAGGCCGGCGATCAATTCGGTCTTCACCGTGGTGCCATGCACGCTGAGTTTGAAGATGCGCTCCAGCCAGCCACTGCGTGAGGGCGGCGAAAGGTCCAGCGTCTGGGCTTCGGGTTTGCGGCTTTCCACAGCGAGTACTCCTCAAGAGTTTTATTGTTATTTCCAGCGCCGCACGCCCTGAGGCTGATTGCGAGGCTTTGAGGCAGGTAAGGCTGGCGACGTTTGTTGACCTATTGGTCAGGAACTCGCACGAAGCGAATTATGCTTTTGTATACAAATAAAGCAAATAATGTTTTCTGTGTTGTCGACGAAATGTCCGGCGATAGGGCTATATCGAGCTTGAGGGCGTTATCACGAGCAAGCTTTGCTCCCACAGAGGGGCGCGGTGCTCAATGAGTATGATTGTGGGAGCAAGGCTTGCCCGCGATAGCGATAGTCCTGGCGCCGCAAACCTTGCCGAAGCTCAGTCAACAGTCACTTGACCCTTGCCCAACCCCAGGTTCACCGCCAACCACCCATCCACCGCCGCCTCCCCGGCCTCGGCAAACACCCGCTCCAGCAGTTTCACCTGCTCGCGGCGCAACGCCTGCTCGAACCGCGCCCCTTCCTCGGTCAGTTCCAACAGGCGCTTACGCTTGTCGGTCTCGGACGCGACGCTGTTCACCAAATGCATTTCCATCAACTGTCGCAACGGCATGTTCAGTGCCTGCTTGCTCACCCCGAGCAGCGCCAGCAACTCCTTCACGCTCAACGACGGATAACGGGCGATAAAAAAGACGATGCGCTGGTGCACCCGGCTCAGGCCGCGACGCTCGAGCATTTCATCGGCCTTGGCGGTGAACGCCTGGTAACCGAAGAAGAACGCTTCCATGGCCATTTGCTGGGAAGTCGGGTTTTTAAGGTCAAGCATATTGACGTATCCAGAAAGGTCGGAGTAATTTCGGTCAACCAGTTTGACTCATTTCTCCAGCGACCGGCTACAGGTGACCTTCCATGGCTTTTTCCGAACGTGTCTCGCGCCTCAAAAGCTCCTTGATTCGAGAAATCCTCGCTGCGGCGCAGCGCCCCGAGGTGATGTCGTTCGCCGGTGGCCTGCCGGCCGAAACCATGCTGCCCAAGGTGGATTGGACGGACATGCCGTTGACCATGGGCCAATACGGCATGAGCGAAGGCGAACCGGCGCTGCGCGAAGCCTTGGCGGCGCAGGCGCGCTCGTTGGGCCTGGCCTGCGAGGCAAGCCAGGTGCTGGTAGTCAGCGGCTCCCAGCAAACCCTCGACCTCACGGCCAAATTACACATCGACGTCGGTACCGAGATACTGCTGGAAGCGCCGACGTACCTGGCGGCGTTGCAGATTTTCCAGTTGTTCGGCGCCAACTGCCTCACCGTGCCCCTGGAGGCCGATGGCCCGGACCTGCACGCGCTGCGAACTCGCCTGGAACGGCATCGGCCCGCGTTCATCTACTTGATCCCGACGTTCCAGAACCCGTCGGCGGTGCGCTACAGCGAGGCCAAGCGCGATGCGGTGGCGGCGCTGCTGGACGAGTTTGGCGTGACCCTGGTCGAGGACGAGCCGTACCGTGAGCTGACCTTCGACGGCGCCAGCGCCACGCCGATCGCCAGTCGCTTGAAGAAGGCCAGTTGGATCTACACCGGCACCGTGTCGAAAACCCTGTTGCCGGGGCTACGGGTGGGCTACCTGATTGCCAGCCCGGACCTGTTCCCGCACTTGCTGCGGCTCAAGCAATCGGCCGACCTGCACACCAATCGCATCGGCCAATGGCAGGCCATGCAATGGATTGGCACCGAGCAGTACCGCCATCATTTGAGCGAGCTGAGGGACTTCTACCGGGAGCGTCGCGATCGGTTCGAGGCGGCGCTGCGCACGCATTTTTCCGACATCGCCGAATGGAACGTGCCCCAGGGCGGGCTGTTTTTCTGGCTGACCCTCAAGCAACCGCTGGACACCCGCACCTTGCTCGCCACCGCGCTGGCGGCCGATGTGGCGTTTATGCCGGGGGAGCCGTTCTTCCCCGAGCCCGACCAGCATCCTGGGCACCTGCGGTTGAATTTCAGCCACATCGCCCCGGCGCGACTGGACGAAGGGCTCAAGCGATTGGCGGGGGTGGTGCGGGCGGCGTTGGCGGCAAAGGCAGCTTGATGGCAGGGGGCTTTGCGGTGGCTGTCCGGGCCCCATGGCGAACAAGCTCGGCTCCCACGGTGGGCCTTGGTGAACGCTGGATTTGTATCCACCACGGTCCCCTGTGGGAGCCGAGCTTGCTCGCGATGGGGCCAGTCGTCACACCAGAAAACTATCAGGCTGCCGAGAAGCGCTTATCCAGATACTCGATGATCACCTTGGACTCATACATCCAGGTGGTCTCGCCATTCTCTTCGATACGCAGGCACGGCACCTTGATCTTGCCACCTTGCTCCAGCAGCGCCTGGCGATCCTGCGCGTTGTTCTTCGCATCGCGCAGCGCCACCGGCACGTTGAGGCGGCGCAGGGTGCGGCGGGTCTTCACGCAGAACGGGCAGGCGTGGAACTGATACAGCGTCAAGCCGCGGGCCGCCTGGTCGACTTGCGCCTGGGCGGCGGCCGGGCGTTGTTTCTTGCCGGGACGGGTGAGGAAGTCGATGAGGATGATCAGTTGGCCCAGGCCAACTCGAAGCGCTTTGACGATCACGGTATAGGTCTCGCGATACGGGAAGAGGGCGCGCAGCTTACCTGATTTTTCCCGGGCGAAAAAAAACCGGCGATCGATGCCGGTTTTCTTCATGGGACGGTTTACTTGATGAGGCTGAGGAATTCCATGCGGGTCGCCGCATTTTCACGGAACTCGCCGAGCATCACCGAGGTGATCATCGAGGAATTCTGCTTTTCCACACCGCGCATCATCATGCACATGTGCTTGGCCTCGATCACCACCGCCACGCCCAGGGCGCCGGTCACCTGCTGGATCGCGTCGGCGATCTGGCGGCTGAGGTTTTCCTGGATCTGCAGGCGACGTGCGTACATGTCGACGATGCGCGCGACCTTCGACAACCCCAGCACCTTGCCGCTCGGGATGTAGGCGACATGGGCCTTGCCGATGAAAGGCAGCAGGTGGTGTTCGCACAGCGAGTACAACTCGATGTCCTTGACCAGCACCATTTCGCTGTTGTCAGAGCTGAACAGGGCACCGTTGGTGACCTCTTCCAGGGTCTGCTCGTAGCCGCGGCAGAGGTACTGCATGGCCTTGGCAGCGCGCTTGGGCGTGTCGAGCAGGCCCTCGCGGGAGACGTCCTCGCCCAATTGGCCGAGAATCGCGGTGTAATTCTGTTCCAGAGACATGAAACTACCTGTGGGATTTTACGCAAAGAGCAAGGGTACGGTGGCGGACACGGCGCTGCAAGCTCGGCAAGCGAGGGCTACTCGTCGCGGCCTTCCATCATGGTGCGCTTGAGCATCACATAGACTGCCCCGGCACCGCCGTGTTTCGCCTGGCAGGAGGTGAAGCCCAGCACTTGCGGGTGCTGGCGCAGCCAGGTGTTGACGTGGCTCTTGATCATCGGCCGCTTGCCGTCCAGGCGCACGGCCTTGCCATGGGTGACGCGCACGCAGCGGATTTCGAACCGGGTGGCTTCGGCCAGGAACGCCCAGAGGGTTTCCCGGGCCTTTTCGACGCTCATGCCGTGCAGGTCCAGGCTGCCTTCGAAGGGAATCTGGCCGACCTTCAACTTGCGCATCTGGCTTTCCTGGACGCCGTCGCGCGCCCACATCAACTCATCTTCAGGACCGACATCGATCACGAATTGATCGGACAAGCCGTCCACGGTCGTGGCATCGGTGCGCACGGTGGCGGCTTGGCGCAGCTTGGCGATCTGCGCGCGATCGGCCTTGGGCTTGCCGGTCTCGGCACGGTCGTGCTTGATGGGTTTTACGCCCTGGGTCGCACTTTTGAACAGGGAAAAGTCGTCGTCTTGCATGTCAGCCTCCGCGAAGCCGGGCAGTTTACCCAACTCTGGCGGGATCAGGCGCGACAAAACGTCGGATGGCGGCTCAGTCGTGTTTTTTCATCAGGTGCGGAGCCATGGCCAGCTCCAGGGATTGGCGGGCGCGGCGGCGGCAGCGGCGCCAGAGCCAGACGCCCAGCCACAGGACGAGCAGGCCGACCGCCAGGATAATGGCCGAACCGAGCGGGGTGGCGTTCAAGTCGCCCATCGCGGGCGGGCGGCCCAACAGGCTGGCGGCACCGGCCATGGCCAGCAGGACACCGAGCGTCGCCAGGAGCGCGGCGATCGCCGCGCCGAAACGAAATCGCCAGTTGCTCGGGCCTTTGGGCCGCAAGCGACGTGCGTCAAAACCATCGGATAACTTCATTCCGACCTTCCTCAATGGGTATCGGCCCTTCGACCGGAAGATGTTCGGGTTGTTCCTGAGGCTAGGGCAATTGCGGCAAATGAGAGGCTTTTGCGGATGAGCGGCGGCAGCGGCCGCTCATCGAAGGGTCGATCAGACGAAATCCCGGGTCAGGGCCAGGGTGGCGAAGTTGTCCGCCATGATCGCCATTTCGGTCTGGTGCACGTGCTCGGCGCTGAGCACGCCGCCTTTGTGGGGCAGGTCGCGGGTGGCGCAGGCGTCTTCCACCAGGGTGCAGCGAAAGCCCAGGTTCTTGGCGGCGCGCACGGTGGTGCTGACGCTGGAGTGGCTCATGAACCCGCAGACGATCAGGTCCAGGGGGCCGAACTCTTCCAGGCGCTTCTTCAGTTCGGTGCCGTGGAAGGCGCTGGGCAGCAGCTTGCCGATGATGGCCTCGTCGCCCTGGGGTTCGAGCCCCGGAATGAACTCGCCGCGTTCGCCTTGTGGATCGAACAGCCCGCCGTGGGTGCCCAGGTGGCGCACATGCACGATCGGCCGACCGGCTGCACGGGCCGCGCCGAGCAATTGCTTGATGTTCGCGACTGCTTCATCCATGCCGCTCAGGGCCAGCGGGCCGGCGAGGTATTCCTTCTGGGCGTCGATGATGATCAGGGTCGCTTGACTCAGATTGGCCGCTGCGTAACCGCGACCGCTGAGTTGAAACATCGTTTTTGGAACGGACATTCTGGGGCTCCTTCGGGTGGGGCTTTTGCGACATTGTCCTCTCGCCGAGCGGTTCTGTGAATCGCTTCCATTGCAAGCGGCGCCGTTGCTGGCCTACAGCCTTGTCAAGATGCTCGTCTTGTTCAATAGGTCGCGCAAAAAACGGATAGATCCTACGAGTGCCTCGGTGTTTTCTTTCGTCTTGGAGGCGTGTTTGGACTGGGGACGCTTGGCTGGTAGACTCGCCCGTCGATTTTTCTGGAGTTGCCGCCGTGATCACTTCCCGCCTTCGTACCCTGCGCGACCATATCCGTTGGGCCGTCAGCCGTTTCCATGGGGAGGATCTGTTTTTCGGCCATGGCACCGACAACGCCTGGGATGAAGCCCGCCAACTGGTGTTGGGCGCGCTCCACCTGCCGTGGGAAATTGCCGATAGCTACCTGGACTGCCGCCTCGAAGACGAGGAATTGGTCCACGTGCAGCGTTTGCTGCGCCGGCGCATCGATGAGCGTATTCCGACGGCCTACCTGCTGGGTGAGGCCTGGTTCTGCGGGATGTCGTTCATCGTCGACGAGCGCGTGCTCATCCCACGTTCGCCGATCGGCGAGCTCATCGAAAAGCGCTTCGAGCCTTGGCTGGGCCAGGCGCCGGCGCGGATCCTCGACCTGTGCACCGGTTCCGGCTGCATCGGGATCGCCTGTGCCTATGAGTTCCCCGAGGCCGAAGTGGTGCTGGCCGACCTGTCGTTCGAAGCGCTGGAAGTGGCCAACCAGAACATCGAACGCCATGGCGTCGACGAGCGGGTATTCACGGTCCAGGGCGATGGCTTCGACGGGTTGCCGGGGCAACGTTTCGACCTGATCGTATCGAACCCGCCCTACGTCGATGCGGAAGATTTCGCCGACATGCCGCCGGAATACCAGCACGAGCCGGAACTGGGCCTGGCGTGTGGCGACGATGGCCTGAACCTGGTCCGGCGGATGCTGGCCGAGGCGGCCGATCATCTGACCGAGAAGGGCTTGTTGATTGTCGAAGTGGGCAACAGCCAGGTGCACGTCGAGGCGCTGTACCCGGAAGTCGATTTCGCCTGGCTGGACTTCGAGCGCGGCGGCCATGGCGTGTTCATGCTCAGCGCCGAGCAGTGCCGCCAGCACCAGGGGTTGTTTGCTTCGCGGGTTTGATCGCTGTCAGGGGCAGCGCTTTTGTGGCGAGCGGACTTATCTTGCGGCGAGGGGATTTATCTGTGGCGAGGGGATTCATCCCCGCTGGGGTGCGAAGCACCCCCCCTTGCCCCACTCACGCGGCATGTCCAGACATTGCAAGGGGCTGCTGCGCAGCCCAACGGGGATAAATCCCCTCGCCACAGGTCATGTGTCAAACCGCCGGGATCAGTGCCGCGTCGCAATCCAGATCAACAGCCCCGCCTGGAACATGGCGAACGCCACCAGGCAGGTGATGGTGAAGCGCAGGCCGGTGTCTTCGCGCTTGAACTTGTTGACCTTCTCTTCCTGCTGCTTGAGCTTGACCTCCTGTTCCGCCAGGTTCTGCTCGGCCTGTTGCAGCATCTGCGCGGCTTCGAGGATCTCCACGAACTGCAGCTTCTCGGTGTTCCAGTCTCCCACCAGGTCGCCGACATGGGTCGCCTTGACGCTGCCCTTGAGGTGCTGGGCGTCGGCGTAGACCACTTCGAAACCCTGGGCCTTGAGGAAACGGTCGCGGCGCAGGCGGGTGTCTTCGTTCAGCGCATCCTTGTTGTTCAGGTCGCTGCCCTCGACCCGGTAGGCCGACCAGCGTTTCTTCGCCCAAGCGATGCCCTGGGCGGCAAGGAAGCGGCCGATGCCGCGGTTCATCGGTTCGATCTGCAGGTTGTCCGGGGAAAAAGACAGGCGCTTTTCGACGTGATCGGCCCAGATATCCAGGTGATTCTGTTCCTTGCGCACGCGTTGCCCGGGCAGCTTGATGCTCAAGCGCAACAGGCTGCGTTCCTTGCTGTGACGCTCGGCATAGCTGAACTCGACGAAACGCAAGGGGCGCGCACCCGTGGCGCGGTCGGTCTTGAGCGGGGCCAGCCGGAGCATCTTGTGATGTTCGGCTTGCACGTCCGCCCAAGGCAGTTCCGCCGCAGGCGTGGCGGTCGCTTCGGTGGCGACGTCGGTATCGGGTGAAGTGGATGCTTCAGTCATAACGGCAAAATCCTGTCCTGGCCGGCGGGTCGGCAGCGATTGCGCTGTCCGACACCGGTATATCGGCCGTTTGCGCCAGGACTGGAGGGGAAAAAGCGTTTAACGGGTGGCGATCGAGCGAATGAACGCCGGGATGCGCGTGCCGAGTTCGGCGGCCAGGGGGCGGTTGGGGTCCTTGTAGGATTGCAGTTGCTGTTTCACGTCCATGGGCACGATGCGCAGCACATGGTTCATGCCCTCCACCAGCGCCAGTTCGGCGTCGGGCTTGGCGGCTTTCAACTGCTTGGCGTCGTCGACGCTGACCTGGATGTCATGGCTGCCCTGGATGATCAGGGCCGGCATCTTCAGCGCGGCGAAAGCCTGGGCCGGGTCCTGGCGGAACAGCGAGATCAGGTACGGCTGCACGCTGGGGCGGAATATCACCTGCAACGCGGGCGGCACGTTGGCGTCGGGCTTGCCGGCCTTGAGGCTGTCGAGCAACTCGTTGCTGCGCAGCATCAAGGGCACGGGCAAGCGACTGGCCAGTTGCTGGCGCAGGAGCTGGTCGATGGGTCGGGCGCTGCCGGACACTGAAATCACCGCCGCGGCGTTGGCCTGGGGCGCGGCGAGGCTGGCGATCAACGCGCCTTCGCTGTGGCCGAGCAGGATCACCGGGCCCATTCGCGGGTCGGCGGCGAGCTTGCGGCTCCAGGCCACGGCATCGGCGACGTAGGCCTCGACGCTCAGGTTGCGCTCGTCCGGCGTCGCGGCCAGGCTGGCGGCCACGCCACGCTTGTCGTAGCGCACGCTGGCGATGTCGTGCCGGGCCAGGAGCCAGGCCAGGCGCTTGAGGCTGTCGTTGCGCCCGCCTTCGGGGTTGTTGCCGTCGCGATCGGTAGGACCGGACCCGGAAATGATCAGGACCACCGGCACCGGCTTGTCAGACTTGGGCAACAGCAGCGAGCCGAACAACTCGCCGTGGCCTGTATCGAGGCTTATAGGACGTTGCAGCACCGTGGCCTGGGCCAGGCCGGAAAACAGGCCGATAAACAGGGTAACGCTCAAGGCAAGCAGCTTTAACATCATCACGCCATTAGTTGCGAAGGTGCCGGTTGGACTGGCGCCGACCGATAAGGTTCGAGGATGAACTACGCGGGGAGCCTGCGTATACTGGCGCCCAACTACGAATCCAAGGTTGAGTTTCTCAGCGATTTCACGGAGCACCCTGCATGTCCGGCAATACCTACGGCAAGCTGTTCACCGTCACCACCGCGGGCGAAAGCCATGGCCCGGCGTTGGTCGCCATTGTCGACGGCTGCCCGCCGGGCCTGGAAATTGCCCTGGACGACCTGCAACGCGACCTCGACCGCCGCAAGCCCGGCACCAGCCGCCACACCACCCAGCGCCAGGAAGCCGATGAAGTCGAAATCCTGTCCGGTGTCTTCGAAGGGCGCACCACCGGCTGCGCCATTGGCCTGCTGATCCGCAACACCGACCAGAAGTCCAAGGACTATTCGGCCATCAAGGACCTGTTCCGCCCGGCCCACGCCGACTACACCTACCACCACAAGTACGGTGAGCGCGACTACCGGGGCGGCGGTCGCAGTTCGGCCCGGGAAACCGCCATGCGCGTGGCGGCCGGGGCGATTGCCAAGAAATACCTGGCCAGCCAGGGCATCGTGATCCGTGGCTACATGAGCCAGCTGGGCCCGATCGAGATCCCGTTCAAGACCTGGGATTCGGTGGAGCAGAACGCATTCTTCTGTCCCGACCCGGACAAGGTCCCGGAGCTCGAGGCCTACATGGACCAACTGCGCCGTGACCAGGATTCGGTGGGCGCGAAGATCACCGTGGTCGCCGAAGGGGTCATGCCCGGCCTCGGCGAGCCGATCTTCGACCGCCTCGACGCCGAACTGGCCCACGCGCTGATGAGCATCAACGCGGTGAAAGGCGTGGAGATCGGCGCCGGTTTCGCCTGCGTCGCCCAGCGTGGCACCGAGCACCGCGACGAGTTGACCCCGCAAGGCTTCCTCAGCAACAACGCCGGCGGCATCCTCGGTGGTATTTCCTCGGGCCAGCCGATCGTCGCGCACCTGGCCTTGAAGCCCACGTCCAGCATCACCACGCCGGGGCGTTCCATCGACACCCAGGGCAATCCGGTGGACGTCATCACCAAGGGCCGCCACGACCCCTGCGTCGGCATTCGTGCCACGCCGATCGCCGAGGCGATGATGGCGATCGTGTTGATGGACCACCTGCTGCGCCATCGCGGCCAGAACGCCGACGTACGGGTGGGCACCCCGGTGCTGGGCCAGCTCTGATGGCTGGCCTGCCGGCCGCCGTGGCCTGACGACCATGGCGGCAGTGCCGTACTGGCGGCTCTCCAGTTTCTACCTGTTCTATTTCGCCCTGCTCGGTTCCACGGCGCCGTTCCTGGCGCTGTATTTCGATCACCTGGGGTTCAACGCGGCGCGCATCGGCGAGCTGGTGGCGATTCCCATGCTGATGCGCTGCGTCGCGCCGAACATCTGGGGCTGGCTGGGGGATTACACCGGCCGGCGCCTGGCGATCGTGCGCTTTGGCGCGGTCTGCACGTTGCTGGCTTTTTCGTTGATCTTCCTCGACAAGCGCTACGCCTGGCTGGCGATGGTGATGGCGCTCCATGCGTTCTTCTGGCACGCGGTGCTGCCGCAGTTCGAGGTCATCACGCTGGCCCATTTGGGCGGGCAGGCCTCGCGCTACAGCCAGATCCGCCTGTGGGGCTCGATTGGCTTCATCATCACGGTGGTGCTGCTGGGACGCCTGTTCGAATGGCTGAGCCTGGACATCTACCCGGTGGCGCTGGTGCTGATCATGGCCGGTATCGTGCTCGCCAGCTTCTGGGTCCCCAATGCCCAGCCATTGCAGGGGCCCCGCGTGACGGGGGAGGGGTTCGTGCGGCAACTGCGCAACCCCGGCGTCCTGGCGTTCTACCTGTGCGTGGGCCTGATGCAGGTCAGCCATGGGCCGTACTACACCTTCCTGACCTTGCACCTGGAACAGTTGGGCTACAGCCGTGGGCTGATCGGCCTGCTCTGGGCCGTTGGGGTGGTGGCCGAAGTGCTGGTGTTCCTGCTGATGAGCCGCATCCTGGCGCGTTTTTCCGTGCGCCGCGTGCTGCTGGCGAGTTTCCTGCTGGCGGCGTTACGCTGGCTGTTATTGGGCTCGCTGGCGGAGTTTGTCTGGGTGCTGTTGTTCGCCCAGGTGTTGCACGCGGCGACCTTCGGCAGCTTCCACGCCGCAGCCATCCATTTCGTACAACGCAGCTTTGGCCCCCGCCAGCAAGGCCAGGGCCAGGCGCTGTACGCGGCCCTGGCCGGCACGGGCGGGGCATTGGGCGCCTTGTATTCCGGCTACAGCTGGAGCGCATTGGGCGCCAGTTGGACCTTCAGCCTGGCCAGCCTCGCCGCCGTCGCCGCCGCGGTTATCATCGCGACACGCATGCAAGAGGACCGGCCATGAGCCTTCGCACCGTTATTTTCCTGGAGTCATTGTCATGAGCAGCCTGTCCGTCTATCACGTCTCGACCCCTGACCTGCCATACAAGGTGCTGACCCACTTCGACGACATCGCCGCGACGCTGGCCGAACAAGGCGTGCGCTTCGACCGCTGGCAACCGGCGGCAAGCATTGCCGCTGGCGCATGCCAGGAAGACATCGTCGCGGCGTACAGCCACGGGATCGACTCTCTAATGACCGAGCGCGGCTACACCTCGCTGGAACTGATCCGTGTCACCGGCGATAACCCGGAAGAGGCCGAGCGGCATGCCCGGCTCCTTGCGGAACACAGCCAGGATGTAGAGGAAGCCCGCTTTTTCGTCACGGGTCGTGGGTTGTTCGCCCTGCACATCGGCGATTACGTCTACGCCGTGCTCTGCGAAAAGAACGACCTGATCATGTTGCCGGCTGGCATGGCGCGGTGGTTCGACATGGGCGAGCAGCCGCATTTCATCGCGCTTCGCCTGTCCAGCGCCCAAGGAGGGGAGATGCGGTTCAGCGGCGACGATATCGCCAGCCGATTCCCGCGCCTGGAGGATTGAAGGGACAGGTGTAGCGCTTGGAGCCTCCGCGCGCCACACAAACCCATGTGGGAGCGAGCCTGCTCGCGAAACGGTGCATCAGTCGGTGAGGGCCACCTGATGTTCCGTCTTCGCGGGCAAGCCCGCTCCCACAGAGGTAGTGCTACAGCGTCCTGGATCAGGCGCTGTGATAAGTCGGCAGGGCGAAACGATGCTGGCTTTGCAGCATGGCAATCTGTGGCAGCTCGCTGGCTTGTTCGGCCAGGTCACGGCGGATCGCGCTGATCGCCCAGGACAGTTGGTCGCCGGCATGCAACTGGGCGTAGGAAATCGTGCGCTTGAACAGTTTGCCTTCGCTGTTGCGCAGAGTCAGCAGGATGCCGCCATCCGGGCGGGCTTGGGTGGTCACTTCATAGTTGGAAAACAGGGACGCGAACTTCTCTTGAATCATGTTCATATTTGACTGCTCCATGGTCTTGTTAGCAAACCGTGGAGGGGGAGTTGCAGCGTCTGTGCCAGCGTTGGGTTATTTAAAAAATCCTTAAAAAACAATAATTTAATAAAATATTCGATTTTCGCTTTCGTGCATCTTGCATGAATGGTCATCGTGCATCCTGCATTTTGCGGGGTCAGTCGGTTTTATTTGGAACCAATCGTCCTCGCGGCGCTCACGCTTCGCCTGCGCCTGCCTGGCGGATACAAAACATTGCAAAAACCGCATGTACAGCGCCGGAACCCCTGGCGTACTTTCGAGCGCAACCGAGCTGCAGCCCGCCCACACAAAAACAGGCCCACAGGGTCGGACACGGAAGATCACCATGAGTCGGACAACCGGCGACGCCATTACCTGGGGCATGATGCTGCGCAAGTTGCCCGCCATTGCCAGGGCCGTGCCGCGGATCGTCAAGGGCATGCAGCTGGCCAACGTCCAGGACCCGACCCAGCCCTGCGGCCTGGGCTGGTGTTTCGAACAGGCCGCGCAACGTAACCCCCAGGGCCCGGCGCTGCTGTGCGGCGATACCGTGCTGAGTTATGCAAAGGCCAATGGACAGGCCAATCGCATCGCCCATTACCTGTTGGCACAGGGCATCGGGAAGGGCGACTGCGTGGCGATTTTCATCGAGAACCGACCCCAGCTGCTGATCACCGTATTGGCCGTGGCGAAGATCGGCGCGGTCAGTGCCATGGTCAACACCGCCCAGGTGGGGGATGCCCTGGTGCACAGCCTGGCCCTGGTCGCGCCCGTCGCCATCGTGGTCGGCGAGGAACGGGTCGGGGCATTCGATGATGTGCGCGGCCGGGTCGGGCTGCCGGCGTCGCGAACCTGGTGGGTGGCGGACGAGGACGGCGCCGACGTGGCGCCCGGTTTCGTCGACCTGATGGCCCACAGCCGTGACGCCTGCGCTGAAAACCCGGCGAGCAGTCGCCAGGTGTTCTTCAACGATCCTTGTTTCTACCTCTACACCTCGGGCACCACGGGCTTGCCGAAGGCCGGGGTGTTTCGCCATGGACGCTGGATGCGCACGTCCACCAGCTTCGGCTTGGTCGCCCTGGACATGCAGCCCGGCGATGTCTTGTATTGCACCTTGCCGCTGTACCACGCCACGGGGCTGTGCGTGTGCTGGGGCGCGGCGATCTGCGGCGCCTCGGCCCTGGCGATCCGGCGCAAGTTCAGCGCCAGTCAGTTCTGGAACGATGTGCGTCGCTACCGGGCGACCACCCTCGGCTACGTCGGCGAGCTGTGTCGCTACCTGATCGACCAGCCTGCCAGCGGCGAGGACCGCCAGCATGGGGTGAAGAAGATGGTCGGCAACGGCTTGCGGCCGGGGGCCTGGTCTACCTTCAAGTCGCGTTTCGGCGTCGAGCACATCTGCGAGCTGTACGCGGCCAGCGACGGCAACATCGGCTTCACCAACGTCCTGAATTTCGACAACACCGTCGGGTTCTCGCTGATGGGCTGGGACCTGGTGCAGTACGACCATGACAGTGGCCTGCCATTGCGCAACCTGCAAGGGCGCATGCAGAAAGTCCCCAAGGGCCAACCGGGCCTGTTGCTGGCGCGGATCGACGACAAGGCGCCGCTGGATGGCTACACCGACCCGGCCAAGACCGAGAAGATCATCTACCGCGATGTCTTCGTCCCCGGCGATCGCTATTTCAACACGGGCGACCTGTTGCGCAACATCGGCTTTGGCCATGGACAGTTCGTCGATCGCCTGGGCGACACCTACCGCTGGAAAGGCGAGAACGTCTCCACCACGGAGGTGGAAAACGTGCTGCTGCAACATCCGCAAGTGGCCGAGGCGGTGGCCTACGGCGTGGAGATCCAAGGCACCAACGGCCGTGCCGGCATGGCGGCGATTACCCCGTCCGAGTCCCTGGCGACCCTGGATTTCAGCGAACTGCTGCAGTTCCTGCACGGCAAGTTGCCGACGTATGCGGTGCCGTTGTTCTTGCGCATCAAGGTGAAGATGGACACCACCAGCACCTTCAAGTACCAGAAGGGCCGCCTCAAGGCCGACGCGTTCGACCCTTGCGCCGCGGGTGACGAACCGGTCTACGCCTGGCTGCCCGGTGCCACGACTTATGTGCGGGTGGACCGCTCGCTGGCCGAGCAGATCCAGGCCGGGCGATGGCGCTATTGAGCCTGGCTATGAGCGCTACAGAGAAAAAAGGGATGACAGGGTCCGGGACGGTCGGGAAACTAGCCGCTTTGCGAATGCCCAAATGGAGTTTCCCATGTCCGATACAAGCCGCCAGATGACCCCGGAAGAGGCTGCGGAGTTTGCCGAGCAGGTGTTCAATGTCGCCCGCCAGGGGGACGCCGCCATGATGGCCGCCTTGCTGAGCAAGGGCCTGCCGCCCAACCTGCGCAACCACAAGGGCGACACCTTGCTGATGCTGGCCGCCTACCACGGGCATGTGGAAACGGTGAAGGTGTTGCTCGAACACAAGGCTGACCCGGAAGTGCGCAACGACAACGGCCAGAGCCCGATTGCCGGCGCGGCGTTCAAGGGCGACCTGGCCGTGGTCTCGGCGCTGGTGGACGGCGGCGCGCAGGTGGAAGGCTCATCCTTCGACGGCCGCACCGCGCTGATGATGGCGGCGATGTTCAACCGCGTGGAGATCGTCGATTACCTGATCAGCAAGGGAGCCGACCCGAAAGCCAGGGACGCCAACGGCGCCTCGGCCCTGGATGCCGCGAAGACCATGGGCGCGGTGGACACGACGGCGCAGTTGGAAAAGTTGTTGGGTTGATCGCCTGCCCTGGTGGCGAGGGGTCAGATCCCTTCGCCACAAAACAAAAGAGCAAGGGGCAGCCAGGTCCGTTTCAATGCTCGGATGGGGTATCCTGCGCGCCCTGCAAACCCACCTCCACAGGATCCCCCCATGAAAGCCGCCCTCGTCGAACTCATCAGCAAAATCAGCTCCGGCTGCCTCGGCGAAGCTGACATTGCACGAATCGCCGACGAAGCGGCCCAGGCCTACGCCGATCCGGTGGCTTTCCTGGCGGCCAATCCGGACATCAATTACGACGACAGCTTCCCGATCCCGCTGGGTGAGTGGGTGGTCGTGGGCAGCCTGCCGGATACCGTGCTGTTCCAGGCCGACACCTACGTCGACCTGTTCGAACAGATCGTCGCCTCGTTCGGCCCTGGGGTGGCGTTCAACCTCAAGCCCAAGCAACTGGCGAAAACCGAGGCGCTGACGGCGCTCAACCGCATCCAGATCCAGATGAGCAGCCTGAGCAAGGAAAGCGGCGGCTACGTGCTGATGAACTTCAGCCAACTGCTGGACGATGAATTGCAGATGGTGCTGGTGTTCGGCAATGACGTGCCGCGGGTGCTGGAACTGTGCGCGCAGGTGGGCATCGCCGCCGCGCCGGCCCTGGAAGCCCTCAAGGTCGCCGTCCACATCTGAGGCGATAAACGGAACCCTTGGCGCGGCCCGGCTATCCTAAGTGTGGCTATCACTATTAGGGAGCGACACCATGGGTTCCACCTTCAATGGCCTGATTGGCCTGATTATCCTGGCGCTCGATATCTGGGCGATCATCAATGTGCTCAAGAGCGGTGCGGAAGTCGGGATGAAAGTCCTCTGGGTGCTGCTGATCCTGTTGTTGCCGGTGCTGGGCCTGATCATCTGGGCGATCGCCGGGCCGCGTGGCAATGTGCGGGTCTGAGTCCCGATGAAAATGCCCGGTCGTCATGGGCGACCGGGCATTTTTTTTGTCCCTGATTTCAAGCCGTCGCCAGGGACGCCTTCTGCGAAGCACTCAGGAAACGCAGCAGCACCAGCAGTGGGAATGTACTGCCGACGATCACCACCCACAGCCAGCCGCCGTGTTCGTACACCGCGCTGGCAATCGATGAGCCAAACGCCCCGCCGACGAAGATGCTGGTCATGTACAGCGCGTTCAAGCGGCTGCGGCTTTTCGCGTCGAGGGCGTAGATGGTGCGCTGGCCCAGGACCATGTTCATCTGCACGCAGAAATCCAGGACCACGCCGGTGATGGCCAGGCCGATGACGCTGTAGAGCGGATGGATGAATGCCGGCAGGAAACTCAGGCTGGCGAACAGCATCGCCAGCAGCGAAGCCACGCGGGTATGGCCGGCATCCGCCAGGCGACCGGCGATGGGCGCGGCGACGGCGCCCAGGGCACCGACCAGGGCGAACAAGGCGATTTCAGATTGGGACAACCCATGGTTGCGTGACAGCTCCAGCGGCACGGCGGTCCAGAACAGGCTGAAGGTGGCGAACAGGCCGGCCTGGTAAAGCGCCCGCTGGCGCAACAACGGCTGTTGGCGCAACAAGGTGCCGAGCGAGCGCAGCAGTTGGCCATAAGAGGCGCGATGGTCGGGCTGGCGCTTGGGCACGGTCAGCGCCAGGATGATGCTGATCGCTGCCATCAACGCGGCCGCGATCATGAACATCGCACGCCAGCCGAAGTGGTCGGCCACCACGCTCGACACCGGCCGCGCCAGCAGGATCCCCAGCAGCAAGCCCCCCATGATGCCGCCCACGACGCGCCCCCGGGATTGCTCCGGCGCCAGGTGCGCGGCCAGGGGGATCAGCACTTGCACCGACACCGAACTGAAGCCCACCAGCAGCGAGACCAGCAGGAACACGTTCGGCTGGTCGGTGAACGCCGCCCCCAGCAGGCTGGCAATCGCCACGAAGCTGGTGATGATCATCAACCGGCGGTTCTCCACCAAGTCGCCCAGTGGCACCAGGAAAAACAACCCGAGGGCGTAACCGATCTGGGTCAACGAGACGATCAGGCTGGCCATGGTGCTGCTCAGGCCCACGTCCGGGGCGATCAGTTCGATGATGGGTTGGGCGTAGTAGATATTGGCGACGATGGCGCCACAGCAGAAGGCGAACAGCAGGACCATGCCGCGCGTCAGGCCGGCGCCGGCGTGCAGGGTTGGAGGATGGGCACTCATGGCAATCTCGTCAGTGAACAGGTGGGATGGCGAGAGGCTAAAGCGTTGCGGGGCTCAGGAACAGGCCTTGTGACTGATAACAGACATGCCTGTGGTTGATGATGGATCTCTATGTGCAGGAGACCTCTGCGGCGAGGGGATTTATCCCCGCTGGGCTGCGCAGAAGCTCCAAAAATAGCCATTTGAATATAATCAGCCTGACACACCGGGACTTCAGGTTTTAGGTCTGCTGCGCAACCCAACGGGATAAATCCCCTCGCCACAGGGCTGCGCAGCGCTCATGCCTTTCTTACTGGCCGCTGTAGATCTGATCGAAAATCCCACCGTCATTGAAGTGGGTCTTCTGCACCGTGCGCCAGTCGCCGAAGGTTTTTTCCACCGACAGGAAATCCACTTTCGGGAAGCGATCGGTGTACTTGGCCAGCACCGCCGGGTCCCGTGGACGCAGGTAGTTGGCGGCGGCGATCTCCTGGCCTTCCGGCGACCAGAGGTAGTTGAGGTAGGCCTCGGCCGCCGCGCGGGAGCCTTTTTTCTCGACCACCTTGTCCACCACGCTCACCGGTGGCTCGGCTTCGGCGGATACGCTTGGGTAGACCACTTCGAACTGGTCGCGGCCGAACTCACGGGCGATCATTTCCGCTTCGTTTTCAAAGGTCACCAGCACGTCGCCGATCTGGTTGGTCATGAACGTGGTAGTCGCGGCACGGCCACCGGTATCCAGCACCGGCGCTTGCTTGAACAGCTTGCCGACGAAGTCCTTGGCCTTGTTCTCGTCACCGCCGTTCTTGAGGACATAACCCCACGCCGACAGGTAGGTATAGCGCCCGTTGCCGGAGGTCTTCGGGTTGGGCACGATCACCTGCACGCCGTCCTTGAGCAGGTCGGGCCAGTCCTTCAGTGCCTTGGGGTTGCCCTTGCGCACGATGAACACCGTGGCCGAGGTGAACGGGGCGCTGTGGTTCGGCAGGCGGGTGACCCAGTTATCCGGGACCAGCTTGCCGTTGTCGGCCAGGGCATTGATGTCGGTCGCCATGTTCATGGTGATGACATCCGCCGGCAAGCCATCGATCACCGAGCGCGCCTGCTTGCTGGAGCCGCCGAACGACATCTGCACGGTGATGTTTTCGTTGTGCTCGGCTTGCCAATGCTTCTGGAAGGCCGCGTTGTAATCCTTGTAGAAATCGCGCATCACGTCGTAGGAAACGTTGAGCAGGGTCGGCGCGGCGTGGGCCAGGTTGCCGAAGGCCAGGCCAGCGGCGAGAAGGGAGGCGGCAAAGAAGTTCTTCACTTCGAATTCCTTTTTTATTGGGAAGGGAGATGCCGGGCAAACTAGCTGCAAGCCCATAGCTCTTCAAGCATTTAAAAGTACTTTGCTTATTCCAGTTTCTTAAACAATGCATTGCCGCAACGGGCGCAGAAAGCCGCTGCCGGTTCATGGGTGTTCTTGTTGCACACCGGGCAATCGTGCTTGAGCGAGTCGCCGCGCATGGCAGTGGCCAATTCGGCGGTGAAGATGCCGGTCGGCACGGCGATGATCGAGTAACCGGTGATCATCACCAGGGATGACACCACCTGGCCCAGCGGCGTCTTGGGCACGATATCGCCGAAGCCCACGGTGGTCAGCGTCACGATAGCCCAATAGATGCCCTTGGGAATGCTGGTGAACCCGTGTTCGGGGCCTTCGATGACGTACATCAAGGTGCCGAACACCGTCACCAGGGTCGATACGCTGACCAGGAACACGATGATCTTCTGCTTGCTGCCCCGCAAGGCCGCCAGCAGGTAGTTGGCCTGCTTGAGGTAGGGGCTGAGCTTGAGCACGCGGAAGATCCGCAGCATGCGGATGATCCGCACGATCAGCAGGTATTGGGCATCGCTGTAATACAGCGCGAGGATGCCCGGCACGATCGCCAGCAGGTCCACCAGCCCATAGAAACTGAAGGCGTAGCGCAGCGGCTTGGGCGAGCAATACAGGCGCAGGCCGTACTCGACGATGAAGATGAAGGTGAAGCCCCACTCGATACCGGCCAGCACGGGCGCATAGTTCTTGTGCACGCTGTCGATGCTGTCGAGCATCACGATCACCAGGCTGGCGAGGATGATCAACAGCAGCGTGCTGTCGAAACGCCGGCCGGCCACGGTGTCGGTCTGGAAAATCATTACGTAGAGGCGTTCACGCCAATTGTTGTCGCTGTCCATAACCTTCGCCTGAACCGGTAATCAGCGAAGCCTAGGGTGATTGCCCGGCAAAGCGCAAGGCGCGCAATCGCGGCGGGCCTGGTGCCAGGCCCGGCCGGTGGCCGTGACCAGCCAGCCGGCGAGGATGAACGGGGCTGTCAGTGGCGCCAGGCCCAGGGCGCCGAAGCCAGGCGTGAGCATCACCGCCAGGAGGATGCCCGCCAGTGGCCGCCACGGTCGCCGGCGTCGTTGGCTGAGGGCCAGCGCCACCAGGGCCGGGTTATAGCCGCCCAGGCCGGCAAGGGCGGTGGTGTCTGCCTGATTCAATAGGGCGAAGGCCAGCCCGGCGACCGAGCCAAGCAGGGCCCAGCCGGCGGCGCGGGGACTGGCCAGCAGCAGGCCGATGGCAATCAGCGCACCGGCCAGTGGTTGATCGAGGAAAACTACCTGGCCCAGGCCTCTCAATGGAGCGGTCAACAGCGTGTCGAGCGTCAGAGCCAGCGGCGGCGGCGACGATGGTTCCGGGCTGAGCGCCAGCACCCACCAGCCCAGGCCAACGAACGGCGCGGTGTAGGCGGGCAGGCCGCGAGGGCCGTGGCTGCGCTTGAGCCATTGCTGGACCAGCATCGCACTGAGCCCGCCACCGGCAATGATCAACGGTGCCAGCAAGGCCGACCAGGGCAGCGCCAGGCTCAACAGCAACCCCAGCAGGATGCCGTTGTAGCTGAACAGCCCGGCCTGTCGATCCGCCTTGGCGTAGCCTCGCCGCTGCGCCGTGAGCAAGCCGGCCACGCCGCCCAGCAATGCGCCGCCAAACAACGCGGGCGCGGTAAAGAGAATCGCCAACAGGCACAGCAGGCCGCACAGCGGGTGGCGCTGGAGGAAAATCTGGCTGAAGCCGTTGAGCAGGGCGGTGGCCCAGTCGGGGCAGTGGGGGTTTGTCATGGTATGTCTGATGGACCGGGTTGTTCTTTTCGCGAGCAAGCCCGCTCCCACAGGAACACATCGACCTCCTGTGGGAGCGGGCCTGCTCGCGAAGGGGCCAGTGCAGTCGCTAGATCAACGTCTCGATCCGCAACGAGTTGGTCGAGCCCGGCTGCCCGAACGGCACGCCGGCCGTGATCAGCAGGGTGTCGCCACGCTGGGCCATGCCTTGGGCCTGGGCGATTTCCAGGGCGGTGGAGCAGACCTCGTCCACTTGCCGCAATCGATCATTGACCACCGAGTGCACACCCCAGGCCACGGTCAGGCGGCGCGCGGCGGCCAGGTTCGGCGTAAGGTTGAGGATCGGTACCGTGGGCCGCTCCCGCGCCGCCCGCAGGCTGGAGCTGCCCGACTCGCTGTAGTTCACCAGCACCGCCACCGGCAGGATGCTGCTGATGCGGCGAATGGCACAGCTGATGGCGTCCGACACCGTGGCCTCGGCCTTCGGCCGGCTGACGTCCAGTTGCGTGGGATAGTCCGGGCCGTTTTCCACCTGGCGGATGATCTTGCTCATCATCTGCACGGCTTCGAGGGGGTAGTCGCCCGACGCGGTTTCCGCCGAGAGCATCACCGCGTCGGCGCCTTCGGCCACGGCATTCGCCACGTCGGTGACTTCGGCGCGGGTCGGCGCCGGGGAGAAACGCATGGATTCGAGCATCTGCGTGGCGACCACCACGGGTTTGCCGAGGGCGCGGCAGGTGCCGATGATGGTTTTCTGGATCTGCGGCACGCTTTCGGCCGGCACTTCGACGCCCAGGTCGCCCCGGGCAACCATGATCGCGTCACACAGTTCGGCGATCTCCCGCAGCTGGCTCACGGCCGACGGCTTCTCGATCTTCGCCATCAGGAACGCCTTGTCCCCGATCAGTGCCCGGGCCTCGCGAATGTCGTCGGGGCGCTGGACGAACGACAGCGCCACCCAGTCCACGCCCAGCTCCAGGCCGAAGCTCAAGTCGCGCCGATCCTTCTGGGTCAGCGGGCTCAGGTCGAGCACGGCCTGGGGCACGTTCACCCCCTTGCGGTCGGACAGCTCGCCACCGTTGAGCACTTCGGTGTCGATGGCGTCGGCGTGCCGGGCCGTCACCCGCAGGCGCAGCTTGCCGTCGTCCAGCAACAGGTCCATGCCGGGTTCCAGGGCGGCGATGATTTCCGGGTGGGGCAGGTTGACCCGGCATTGGTCGCCGGGTGTCGGGTCCAGGTCCAGGCGCAGGGCCTGGCCGCGTTGCAGCAGCACCTTGCCGTCGGCGAACTGGCCGACCCGCAGTTTCGGGCCTTGCAGGTCCATCAGGATGCCCAGCGGGTAGTTCAACTGCTGCTCGACCTCACGGATCCAGTGGTAGCGCTGGGCGTGGTCGGCGTGGTCGCCGTGGCTGAAGTTCAGGCGGAAGATGTTCACGCCGGCCCGCACCAGGTCGCGGATGTCTTCGATGCCACGGGTCGCCGGGCCGAGCGTGGCGAGGATCTTGACCTTTTTATCAGGCGTCATGTTTGGGGTTCTCGAGGATCAGGATGGCGCGAAAGTCGTTGACGTTGGTGCGGGTCGGCTCGGTGACGATCAGCCCATCCAGCGCGGCGAAATAGCCATAGCCGTTGTTGTCGTCCAGTTCATCGCTGGCGTTCAGGCCCAGTTCGGCGGCGCGGCGATAGCTGTCCGGGGTCATGAGGGTGCCGGCGTTGTCTTCGGAGCCGTCGATGCCGTCCGTGTCGCCGGCCAGCGCGTAGATGCCGGGATGGCCCTTGAGGCTGTCGACCAGGCTCAGGAGGAATTCGGCATTGCGTCCGCCGCGGCCATGGCCGCGTACGGTGACCGTGGTTTCGCCGCCGGACAGGATCACGCAGGGTGCCGGCAAGGGTTGGCCATGCAGGGCGATTTGCCGGGCGATGCCGGCGTGGACCTTCGCCACTTCCCGGGATTCACCTTCCAGGTCGCCGAGGATCAGTGGGCTGAAGCCGGCCTGGCGGGCCTTCACGGCAGCGGCTTCGAGGGATTGCTGGGGGCGGGCGATCAGTTGGAAGTGGCTGCGGGCCAGGCTCGGGTCACCCGGCTTGACGGTTTCCGATTCCGGACTTTGCAGCCAGGCGCGCACGGCGGCCGGGACCTCGATGTGGTAGCGCTTGAGGATCGCCAGCGCCTCGGCCGAGGTGCTCGGGTCGGCCACCGTGGGGCCGGAGGCGATGACCGTGGCCAGGTCTCCGGGGACGTCGGAAATCGCGTAGGTGTAGACCGTGGCCGGCCAGCAGGCCTTGCCCAGGCGGCCGCCCTTGATCGCCGAGAGGTGCTTGCGCACGCAATTCATCTCGCCGATGGTGGCGCCGGACTTGAGCAGGGCCTTGTTGATCGATTGCTTGTCGGCCAGGGTGATACCGGCCGCCGGCAGCGCCAGCAACGCCGAGCCGCCGCCGGACAACAGGAAAATCACCCGGTCGTCTTCCGTCAGGTCGCTGACCAGCTCCAGGACGCGCTGGGCCACCGCCAGGCCGGCAGCGTCGGGCACGGGGTGGGCGGCTTCCACCACCTCGATTTTCTGGCACGGCGCGCCATGGCCGTAGCGGGTCACCACCAGGCCCGAGACGTCACCCTGCCAACAGCGCTCGACCACCTGGGCCATGGCGGCGGCAGCCTTGCCGGCACCGATGACGATCACCCGGCCGCTGCGATCGCGGGGCAGGTATTGTTCAAGGACGTGCTGCGGATGCGCCGCGTCGATGGCTGTGGCAAACAGCTCGCGCAGCAGTTGTTGCGGATCGACCGACATGGCGGGCTCCCGGAATTCTTGTTATTTGAAGGGCTATGAGGGCACCTGGGGGAGCGGGCTTGCCCGCGAAGGCGGTGTGTCAGTCAACACATCATTGGCAGATAGACCGTCTTCGCGAGCAGGCCCGCTCCCACAGGTTCGTGCGGTGTGTCAGTTATCGCGAATCGAGAAACTGGCCATGTGCTCCAGCCCCTTGATCAACGCCGAGTGATCCCAGTGGCTGCCACCGATGGCCGCGCAGGTGCTGAACACTTGCTGGGCGTTGGCGGTGTTGGGCAGGTTGATGTTCAGTTCCCTGGCGCCTTGCAGGGCCAGGTTCAGGTCCTTCTGGTGCAGGCTGATGCGGAAGCCCGGGTCGAAGGTGCCCTTGATCATGCGTTCGCCATGCACTTCGAGGATCTTCGACGAGGCGAAGCCGCCCATCAGCGCCTCGCGGACCTTGGCCGGGTCGGCGCCGTTCTTCGCGGCGAACAGCAGGGCTTCGGCGACCGCCTGGATGTTCAGCGCCACGATGATCTGGTTGGCGACCTTGGCGGTCTGACCGTCGCCGTTGCCGCCCACCAGGGTGATGTTCTTGCCCATGGCCTGGAACAGTGGCAGCGCGCGTTCGAACACCGCGCTGTCGCCACCGACCATGATGCTCAGGGTCGCGGCCTTGGCGCCGACTTCGCCACCGGACACCGGCGCGTCGAGGTACTGCGCGCCTTTTTCATTGATCTTCGCCGCGAACGCCTTGGTGGCGGTGGGGGAGATCGAGCTCATGTCGATCACCACCTTGCCCGCGCCCACGCCTGCCGCCACGCCATCGGCACGGAACAGTACGTCGTCGACCTGGGGGGTGTCCGGGACCATGATGATGATGAACTCGGCTTCCTGGGCGACTTCCTTCGGGTTAGCCAACGCCACCGCGCCGCCGGCCAGCAGGTCGGCCGGGGCCGCGTCGTGGTGTTGCGACAGGAACAGGCGGTGACCGGCCTTTTGCAGGTTCAGGGCCATGGGGTGGCCCATGATGCCGGTGCCGATGAATCCGATTTTAGCCATGGGGAAATCCTCTTGTTTTTATCGCTGTTTCAGCAAATGGAGAACTGCTTCGGGTGGGAGCGGGCTTGCTCGCGAAGGCGTCGGCACATCCGATAGAGATGTTGACTGACCTATCGCATTCGCGAGCAAGCCCGCTCCCACAGGGAAGTGGACCTAGGTCATATCGCGTTATGGCTTTTTAGCCAGCCCAGCCCCTCTTCGGTGCTGGTCAGCGGCTTGTATTCACAACCGACCCAACCCGCATAACCGATGTTGTCCAGGTGTTCGAACAGGAATCGGTAGTTGATCTCGCCGGTCCCCGGCTCATGGCGTCCCGGGTTGTCCGCCAGTTGCACGTGGTTGATCGCGCCCAGGTGCGCTGACAGGGTGCGGGCCAGGTCCCCTTCCATGATCTGCATGTGGTAGATGTCGTATTGCAGGAACAGGTTGGCGCTGCCCACCTGTTCGCGGATCGCCAGGGCCTGGGCGGTGTTGTTCAGGTAGAAGCCGGGGATGTCGCGGGTGTTGATGGCTTCCATCACCAGCCTGATGCCCTTGGCTTGCAGCTTTTCGGCCGCGTACTTGAGGTTGGCGACGAAGGTCTTGCGCACCAGCGCTTCGTCGCAGTTCTGCGGACAAATCCCGGCCAGGCAGTTGACCTGGGTGTTGCCCAGCACCTGGGCGTAGGCGATGGCCAGGTCGACACCGGCGCGAAACTCCTCGACCCGGTCGGGCAGGCAGGCGATGCCACGCTCGCCCTTGGCCCAGTCGCCGGCCGGCAGGTTGAACAGCACCTGGGTCAGGCCGTGGGCATCCAGCTGCGCCTTGAGTTCGGCGGAGCTGTAGTCGTACGGGAACAGGTATTCGACCCCGCTGAAACCGGCCTTGGCGGCCGCTTCGAAACGGGCGAGGAAATCCTGCTCGGTGAACAGCATGGACAGGTTGGCGGCGAAACGCGGCATGGGTGGTCTCCTATGAGTTCTTTAAGCCCCTTGGTGGGAGCGGGCTTGCTCGCGAAGGCAGGGTGTCAGTTGGCACATCTGTAGCTGATACACCGCCTTCGCGAGCAAGCCCGCTCCCACAAGGGCACAGTCAATCAATCGAGCAACGAAATAGCCGTCGGCGCATCGTTGCCCACCAGCGCCAGGTCTTCGAATTCGTTGACCGCGTTGATCTCGGTGCCCATGGAAATGTTCGTCACCCGCTCCAGGATGATCTCGACGATCACCGGCACCTTGAATTCCTCGATCATTTGCTCGGCGCGGCGCAGTGCCGGGGCGATCTGGCCTGGCTCGAACACCCGTAGCGCCTTGCAACCCAGGCCCTCGGCCACGGCGATGTGGTCCACGCCATAGCCGTTGAGCTCCGGCGCGTTGAGGTTATCGAAGGACAGCTGCACGCAATAGTCCATGTCGAACCCGCGCTGGGCCTGGCGAATCAGGCCCAGGTAGGAGTTGTTCACCACGACATGGATGTACGGCAGCTTGAACTGCGCGCCCACCGCCAGTTCCTCGATCATGAACTGGAAATCATAGTCGCCCGACAGCGCCACCACCTTGCGGCTCGGATCGGCCTTGACCACCCCCAGCGCGGCTGGAATGGTCCAGCCCAGGGGGCCGGCCTGGCCGCAGTTGATCCAGTGCCGCGGCTTGTAGACGTGGAGGAACTGCGCGCCGGCGATCTGCGACAGGCCGATGGTGCTGACGTAGCAGGTGTCCTTGCCGAACACCTGGTTCATCTCTTCGTACACGCGCTGGGGCTTGACCGGCACGTTATCGAAGTGGGTCTTGCGTTGCAGGCTGGCCTTGCGCTGCTGGCAGTCCTGGACCCAGGCGCTGCGGTTCTTCAACTTGCCGGCGGCGTGCCATTCGCGGGCGACTTCGATGAACGCGGTCAGGGCCAAGGCGGCGTCGGAGACGATGCCCAGGTCCGGGGTGAACACCCGGCCGATCTGGGTCGGCTCGATGTCCACGTGAATGAACGAGCGGCCTTCGGTGTAGACGTCCACCGAGCCGGTGTGACGGTTGGCCCAGCGGTTGCCGATGCCCAGCACCACGTCGGACTTGAGTAGCGTCGCGTTGCCGTAGCGGTGGGACGTCTGCAGGCCGACCATGCCGACCATCAGCGGGTGATCGTCGGGAATCGTGCCCCAGCCCATCAAGGTGGGAATGACCGGGATGCCGGTGAGCTCGGCGAACTCCACCAGCAGCTCGCTGGCATCGGCGTTGATGATGCCGCCGCCGGCCACCAGCAGCGGGCGCTCGGCCTGGTCGAGCATCGCCAGGGCTTTCTCGACCTGCACGCGGCTGGCGGCGGGCTTGGCCAGGGGCAGCGGCTGGTAGGCGTCGATGTCGAATTCGATCTCGGCCATCTGCACATCGAACGGCAGGTCGATCAGCACCGGGCCGGGCCGGCCGGAGCGCATTTCATAAAAGGCTTTCTGGAACGCGTAGGGCACCTGGCCGGGCTCCAGCACGGTGGTCGCCCACTTGGTCACCGGCTTGACGATGCTGGTGATGTCCACGGCCTGGAAGTCTTCCTTGTGCAGGCGAGCGCGAGGGGCCTGGCCGGTGATGCAGAGGATCGGGATGGAGTCGGCCGAGGCGCTGTAGAGGCCGGTGACCATGTCGGTGCCGGCCGGGCCCGAGGTGCCGATGCACACGCCGATATTGCCGGCGTGGGTGCGGGTGTAGCCCTCGGCCATGTGCGAGGCGCCTTCAACGTGGCGCGCGAGGACATGATCGATGCCGCCCACTTTCTGCAGGGCCGAGTACAGCGGGTTGATCGCGGCCCCCGGGATGCCGAAGGCGGTGTCCACGCCTTCACGGCGCATCACCAGGACGGCGGCTTCGATTGCTCTCATTTTGCTCATGGTTTTGTGCCTCTTACGTTTTGTAATTGTATACAAGTGGCTTTGCGTCGAGTGTATTCACGCTGGGCGACCTAGGTCAATCCATTTTCTCAAGCGCCTGTTTCATTCGCGGAAAGCCCGGTGAATCTACGTCTTTTCGTCGCTGTAGTGATTTTACGACAATTATTGTATACAAAAATATACTTTGTTGTGTTCTATTTGTTGTGTCCGGTTTCACTGAAAGGTGAAGCCCCGAAGGCTCTCACATAACAAAAGAAGGACAGCACCCATGAGCGCTCTAACCTTGAAAGTCGCCGTCGACCTGATCGGTCAAGCCCTTGCCGCCGGCCGTGAAATCAGCGCGGCCCCCCTGACCGTCGCCATCCTCGACGCGGGCGGCCACCTGATGGCCCTGCAGCGCGAGGACGGCGCCAGCCTGCTACGCCCGCACATCGCCATCGGCAAGGCCTGGGGCGCCGTCGCCCTGGGCAAGGGCTCGCGCCTGCTGGCCCAGGACGCCCAACAACGCCCGGCGTTTTTCGCCGCCTTGAACGGGCTGGGCCCAACCAGCGTCGTACCGGCCCCGGGTGGGGTATTGATCAGGGACCAGGACGGGCAGGTGCTGGGGGCGATGGGGATCAGCGGCGACGCATCGGACATCGATGAGCAGGTGGCGGTGAGGGCAGTGGAGGCGGTGCAGTTGAGGGCAGATGTGGGGGTTACTGTCTGATTTTGCGGTGAATGGACTGGCGTCATCGCGAGCAAGCTCGCTCCCACAGGGTCTGGTGTTGGACACATGATGTCTGAACACCGCAAGCCCCGTGTGGGAGCGAGCTTGCTCGCGATGACGATCTATCGGACACATCCAGCCAAGAGTCTGCCGACATTCAAAAATCTATTGGCCTAGCCTTTGGTGACCTGATCATTAGGGACGCGAAGGAATGCCCGATCTACCTGCTTCACATCGCTTGCGCACTGGCCGTCATGGTGAGTTGAATCGAATCTATTTATTAACCACGAACACAGCTGAACGAAAGCCGGTTTTCCGAGACTTCGCTTTAGGCAGATTGGTCGTTCAACAGTTTCGGTATGCTCAGGATGAGAGATGGGCGAAGTCATTGGCTTGGGTAGTCATGCCTGATCATTTCCATTGGTTAGTTGAATTGCAGCAAGGTTCGCTGAATGAATTGATGCAAAAAACCAAGTCCCTGAGTGCTCGGGCGGTGAATCTATCCACAGGGCGCAAAGGCAGCCTTTGGCAGCCGGGCTACCATGACCGAGCCCTGCGGCGGGAGGAAGAGTTGGTAATAATGGCTCGCTATGTCGTCGCCAACCCGTTGCGAGCAGGCCTGGTAGAGCGGCTTGGTGATTACCCGCTGTGGGATGCGGTTTGGGTTTGACCTGACACCGAGCCTAGCGATCCGGCTCACACCCCTTCAACACCAACCGAATGATCGTCTGCGCCGCCGCTTCATAATCGGCCTCGTCCAGCTTGGCCTTGCCGGTCACGGCGGAGATCTGCCAGTCGAAATCGGCGTAGGTCTGGGTGGCCGCCCAGATGCTGAACATCAGGTGGTTGGGGTCGATGGGGGCGATCTGGCCGCGGTCGATCCAGGTCTGGATGCAATCGATGTTGTGTCGGGCCTGGGCGTTGAGCTGTTCCACCAGGTCGGGGCTCAGGTGGGGGGCGCCGTGCATGATCTCGCTGGCGAAGACCTTGGAGGCGAACGGCAGGTCGCGGGAGATGCGGATCTTGGAGCGAATGTAATGGCTCAGCACTTCGCCCGGCACGCCGTCGGCATTGAAGGGCGTGGAAGCCTGGAGGATGGGTTCGATGATGCTCGCCAGGACCTCGCGGTAGAGGTTTTCCTTGGACTTGAAGTAGTAGTAGACGTTGGGCTTGGGCAGGCCGGCCTTGGCCGCGATGTCGCTGGTCTTGGTCGCGGCGAAGCCCTTGTCGGCAAATTCCTCGCTGGCGGCACGCAGGATCAGTTCTTTGTTGCGCTCGCGGATAGTGCTCATAAACCCAGGGGTTCCTTGCCGGTCATGGCGGTGGCGCATGGTAGCACCGGCCTCGCGCGGCGCTCAAGAATGCACCATGGCGCCACGGCTCGCGGTATGCTGCGCGGCATTATTGTTCAAGGAGCCCCTCCATGGCTGGAAGCAGTTTGCTGGTACTGATCGACGACATCGCCACCGTGCTCGACGACGTAGCGTTGATGACCAAGATGGCGGCCAAGAAAACCGCCGGTGTCCTCGGCGACGACCTGGCGCTCAATGCCCAGCAGGTGTCTGGCGTGCGTGCCGAGCGAGAGCTGCCGGTGGTCTGGGCAGTGGCCAAGGGGTCGTTCCTCAACAAGCTGATCCTGGTGCCCTCGGCGCTGGCCATCAGCGCCTTCGTGCCTTGGCTGGTGACGCCGCTGCTGATGGTGGGCGGCGCCTACCTGTGTTTCGAGGGTTTCGAAAAGCTTGCCCACAAGTTCCTGCACAGCCCGGCCGAAGACCAGGCCGGACACACGCAATTGGTGGAGGCGGTGGCTGATCCAGCGGTCGACCTGGTGGCCTTTGAAAAGGACAAGATCAAGGGCGCGGTGCGCACCGACTTCATCCTGTCGGCGGAAATCATCGCCATCACCCTGGGCACCGTCGCCGATGCGCCGCTGACCCAGCAGGTGATCGTGCTCTCGGGTATCGCCATTGTCATGACCGCCGGGGTCTACGGCCTGGTGGCCGGGATCGTCAAGCTCGACGACCTGGGACTGTGGCTGGCGCAAAAGCCGGGGCAGGCCGCCCAGCGCATCGGCGGCGCCATCCTGCGCGCCGCGCCGTACATGATGAAGGGCCTGTCGGTGATCGGCACCGCGGCCATGTTCCTGGTGGGCGGCGGCATCCTCACCCACGGCGTGCCGCGGGTGCACCACTGGATCGAAGGCGTGGCGGCGAGTGCCGGTGGCGCCGGGTTCATCGTGCCGATGTTGTTGAATGCGGTGGCGGGGATTGTGGCGGGGGCAGCCGTTTTGGTGGGAGTGCTGGCGGTCGGCAAAATCTGGAAGGCGCTGAAAGGCTGAACCTGACAACGCATTAAAACTGTGGGAGCGGGCTTGCTCCCACATTTATTTGGTGTTGGCCTATTCGGCAATCTGCAACTTGCGCGACTCGGTGTACACGTACCGCACCTTTTCATATTCGAACGGCGAGTTCAGTTGACCGTAGCGGAAGCTGGTCTGGTAGCGCTTGTCCACGCCCCGCAGGAGCAGCAGTTCCGGGTGGTTGGCGCTGACTTCGGCGACGTTCAGGAAGTTGATCGCCGATTCGGCGGTGTAGTCCACCAGCAGGCCCGAGGTGTCGCGCAGGTTCGATGGGCCGAAGATCGGCAGCACGAAATACGCGCCGGCCGGCACGCCGTAGAAGCCCAGGGTCTGGCCGAAGTCTTCGCTCTGGCGCGGCAGGCCCATGGCGGTGGCCGGGTCCCACAGGCCGGCGATGCCGACGGTGGTGTTGAGCAGCAGCCGCGCCGTGGTTTCCATCGAGCGCTTGCCCTTGAACTGCAACAGGCTGTTCATCAGGTTCGGCACGTCGCCCAGGTTGTTGAAGAAGTTGCTGACCCCGGTGCGCACGAAGCTCGGGGTGATGTAGCGATAGCCATCGACCACGGGCAGGAACACCCATTGGTCGAAGCGGTAGTTGAAGTGGTAGACCCGGCGGTTCCAGGATTCCAGCGGGTCATACACGTTCAAGGCGTTGAGGGTCGAGCGCTCGAATTCGCGCTGGTCCAGCCCCGGGTTGAACTTGAGCTTGGTCAGTGGTTCCTTGAAGCCGTCCGGATCCACCACCGCCGGCGCGGCGGTCTTGCCGTCTTCGGCGTGGACCATGCCCGCACCCAGGAGCGCCGCAATAAGCAGGAGATATTTAGCCACGGAAGAACTCCAGCATGGCGTCGCTGTTGACGCGGTAGTTAAGGTTGCCGCAGTGGCCGCCCAGCGGGTAAACCGTCAGGCGATCGCCAAAGGTCTTGCGCAGGAAGCCCAGGTCGCCCGGGCCGAGGATCACGTCGTCGGCGTTGTGCATGACGGCGATCTTCGGGCTGGCCTGCAGGTAATCCTTCAGCGCGTACAGGCTGACCTGGTCCACCAGTTGCAACAGGCTGCCGCCGTCGGTGCGCGCGCGCCACATCGGGATCACCTGCTCGGTCAGGTAGCAGTCGAAGTCGCATTGCAGCGCGCGCTTGAGGAACGGCGTCAGGCTGGTGCTTTCGGTGATCGGGAACTTGGGCGGGATGATCAGGCCGCGACGGTTGATCAGGTCGGACGTGAAGGCGATGTCGGCTGCCGAGAAGCGGAACGAGGTGCCGATCAGCATCGCCATCTGCTCGTTGCTCAGGTGCTGCTTGGACTGCTGGAAGTCGTAGAGCAGGGCGTCGTTGAGGTCGATGTAGCCTTTTTGCTGGAAGTAGCGGGTCAGCTTGTTCAGCACCAGCTCATAGAACGTGGTGGTGCTGTTGATGCCCTTGACCTGGGTCTGCACCAGCTTGTCCAGGTTGGTGATCGAGGTATAGAGGTTCACCGGCGGGTTGAGCAGCAGCACTTTCTTGAAGTTGAAGCTGCGCCGGGTTTCGTCCAGGTGCGCGACGAAGGCTGCGTCCAGGGCGCCGAGGCTATAGCCGGTGAGGTAATACTCGGTGACCGGCAGCTTGGGGTTCTGCGCCCGCACGGCCTGCATCACCCGGTACAAGTCCTCGGCGTCCTCCTTGGAAATGCCCGGGGTGGCAAAGCGCGACGCCGCGCTCATGAAGTCGAAGCTGGTGGGCGAGGACAACTGCACCACGTGGTAGCCGGCCTTGTAGTAGAGGCGCTTGAGGTATTCGTTGAGGCTGCTGTCGTAGCGCGCGCCGGTGCCGGCGATCAGGAAGATCAACGGCGCCGGCTTGTCCTGGGTGGCCAGGCGGTAGGTGAGGCTTTTCACCGGCCAGAAGTTGTCCGGCAGGATGAACTCGCGTTCCGGGCGCAGGGTCAGGCTGTGGTCGGACTGGTCGATGTCCTCGTTCAGCGGCAGCTCCGGGCGCAGGTCCGGCGGGGTAGTGGCAATGGTCGCCTCGAACGGGTTGGTCAAGGGGTAGCCATAGCTGGCGGCGTCAATATCGGCTGCCAGCGCGGACGCACTCAGGATAAGGCCGCCGAAGAGGGCAGCGAAGCGCAAGGAACGGAGCATGACGAGATCCCTAAGAGGAAGGTGCCGAGTGAGGTTCGCAGGCTATGACCACCGAAGCGAAGCCAAGTGCCACGATGGGCACGAAACAGACGCGCAGTGGGTGCGATGGTAGCGGGACGATACACGTTTGGCCCCGGTGATGGCTAGTTGCACCCTGCGTGTCGCAGCTGGCTTTCTGATGTCGTTTCTCGGTTTACCGAGGTCGCTGACAGAGCAGGATACGGATCGACGGGGGTTGATGATCGACGCGTCAGTACTCCACTGGCGTTCGGACCGGTTCGGGTGAGCGAGCGTGATGGGGGCGCTGTGACCATAACAACACGTTGACGCCGCTCGGCATCCGTCGGGCGCAGCACTTTCGGGGAAGTAACGATGAAGATGCGACGACTCTTGGGCGCAGGTGCCGCACTGGTACTGGCGATCAGCTCCACACTGGCCAGTGCCGAAACCAAAACCCTGAGCATCGGCTACGTTGACGGCTGGTCCGACAGCGTCGCCACCACGCACGTCGCGGCCGAAGTCATCAAGCAGAAGCTGGGCTACGACGTGAAGCTGCAAGCGGTAGCGACCGGGATCATGTGGCAAGGCGTGGCCACCGGCAAGCTCGATGCGATGCTCTCGGCCTGGCTGCCGGTGACCCATGGCGACTACTGGACCAAGAACAAGGACCAGGTAGTCGATTACGGCCCCAACTTCAAGGACGCCAAGATCGGCCTGATCGTGCCGGAATACGTCAAGGCCAAGTCCCTCGAGGACCTCAAGACCGACGACTCCTTCAAGAAACGCATCGTCGGCATCGACGCCGGTTCGGGCGTGATGCTCAAGACCGAACAGGCGATCAAGGATTACGACCTGACCGGCTACCAGCTCAAGGCCAGTTCCGGCGCCGGCATGATTGCCGAGCTGACCCGTGCCGAGAAGAAGAACGAATCCATCGCGGTCACCGGGTGGGTGCCGCACTGGATGTTCGCGAAGTGGAAACTGCGCTTCCTGGAAGACCCGAAAGGCGTCTACGGCGCGGCTGAAACCGTGAACAGCATCGGCAGCAAGGAACTGGACACCAAGGCGCCGGAAGTGGCCGCGTTCCTGAAGAAATTCCAGTGGGCTTCGAAAGACGAGATCGGCGAAGTCATGCTGGCGATCCAGGAAGGTGCCAAGCCCGAAGCCGCCGCCAAGGATTGGGTGGCCAAGCACCCGGATCGCGTGAAGGAGTGGACGGGCCAGTAATCAGCCTGGTTTAGCGATCCCGAAAGCCGCATGACGTCGTGTCATGCGGTTTTTTTATGCCCGCAATTTTCTAGTCTCGTGCCAAGCCCCTGTGGGAGCGAGCTTGCTCGCGATAGCGGTGGTCCTGCTGCCGTCATCGCGAGCAAGCTCGCTCCCACAGGAGGCTTTCCACAGGAAGATGACGCATAAATGTGCGGGAAACTGGCAAAACCGTCATGTCGTTCTAATACTAAGGTCGTCTGGAACCTGGCCTTGGGCCGCATAGAGTAGAGTCGTTCCAACTAAAATCGTGCTGCGAGGATAAAAACAATGAACGACAGCATTTACCTCTCGATTCAAAACAGCCCGCGCTTCAAGGAGCTGGTGAGAAAAAGGGAAAGGTTCGCCTGGATTCTTTCGGCGATCATGCTAGGGCTGTACTCCGGATTCATTCTTCTGATCGCCTACGGGCCACACGTACTCGGGGCCAAGATCTCGCCCGAGTCGACGATCACCTGGGGCATTCCCATTGGTGTCGGCCTGATTGTCTCGGCTTTCATCCTGACCGGTATCTACGTGCGCCGTGCCAATGGCGAGTTCGACGACCTGAACAATGCGATTCTCAAGGAGGCCCAGCAATGATCCGGCGTCTACTGGCTCTATCGAGCATCGCAGCGTTCGCCCCGGGTGCCTGGGCGGCAGAGGCCCTGACCGGGGCCGTGCAGAAGCAACCGCTCAACGTCTCGGCCATCATCATGTTCGTGGCCTTCGTCGGCCTGACCCTGTGCATCACCTACTGGGCGTCCAAGCGCAGCAAGTCGGCCAGCGACTACTACGCCGCTGGCGGCCGGATCACCGGTTTCCAGAACGGCCTGGCGATTGCCGGCGACTACATGTCGGCGGCTTCCTTCCTGGGGATTTCCGCCCTGGTGTTCGCTTCCGGCTACGACGGCCTGATCTACTCGATCGGCTTCCTAGTGGGGTGGCCGATCATTCTGTTCCTGATCGCCGAGCGCCTGCGTAACCTGGGCAAGTACACCTTCGCCGACGTGGCGTCCTATCGCCTGGGGCAGAAGCAGATCCGCACCCTGTCGGCGAGCGGCTCGCTGGTGGTGGTGGCGTTCTACCTGATCGCGCAGATGGTCGGCGCCGGCAAGCTGATCCAGCTGCTGTTCGGCCTGGACTACCATGTCGCGGTGATCCTGGTGGGTATCCTGATGTGCCTCTACGTGCTGTTCGGCGGCATGCTGGCCACCACCTGGGTACAGATCATCAAGGCGGTCCTGTTGCTCTCGGGTGCTTCGTTCATGGCCCTGATGGTCATGAAGCACGTGAACTTCGACTTCAACATGCTGTTCTCCGAAGCGGTCAAGGTTCACCCTAAAGGCGAGGCGATCATGAGCCCTGGCGGCCTGGTGAAGGATCCGGTCTCGGCCTTCTCCCTGGGCTTGGCGCTGATGTTCGGCACCGCTGGCCTGCCTCACATCCTGATGCGCTTCTTCACCGTGAGCGACGCCAAGGAAGCCCGCAAGAGCGTGCTGTATGCCACCGGCTTCATCGGCTACTTCTACATCCTGACCTTCATCATCGGCTTCGGCGCGATCCTGCTGGTCAGCACCAACCCGGCCTTCAAGGATGCGGCGGGTGCCTTGCTCGGGGGTAACAACATGGCGGCGGTGCACCTGGCCGACGCGGTGGGTGGCAGCATTTTCCTCGGCTTCATCTCGGCGGTCGCCTTCGCCACCATCCTGGCGGTCGTGGCCGGCTTGACCCTGGCGGGCGCTTCGGCGGTGTCCCATGACCTGTACGCCAGCGTGATCAAGAAAGGCAAGGCCAACGAGAAGGACGAGATCCGCGTCTCGAAGATCACCACCATCGCCCTCGCGGTGCTGGCGATCGCCCTGGGCATCCTGTTCGAGAAGCAGAACATCGCGTTCATGGTGGGCCTGGCGTTCTCCATCGCGGCGAGCTGCAACTTCCCGGTCCTGCTGCTTTCGATGTACTGGAAGAAGCTGACCACCCGCGGCGCCATGATCGGCGGCTGGCTGGGCCTGGTCAGTGCCGTGGGCCTGATGATCCTCGGCCCGACCATCTGGGTGCAGATCATGGGGCACGAGAAGCCGATCTACCCGTACGAGTACCCGGCGCTGTTCTCGATGGCCATTGCCTTCGTCGGCATCTGGTTCTTCTCCATCACCGACAAGTCGGCTGAAGCCGAGAACGAGCGGGCGCTGTTCTTCCCGCAGTTCGTGCGTTCGCAGACCGGCCTGGGGGCGAGTGGGGCGGTTAATCACTGAGGCAGCGGCAAGCTTCTAGCCTTGAGCTTCAAGTTAAAGCGGTACGTTTGAAGAAATACCCCGGTCGAGAGGCCGGGGTATTTTTTTGTGCCTGGGTTTTGGGTGGGGCAGGCCGGGCCTCATCGCGAGCAAGCTCGCTCCCACATTGAGCCTGCGCAAGCCTGCCCTTGTGGGAGCGAGCTTGCTCGCGATGGCGCCAGACCTGTCTTGAGTCTCTGGAGGCATGAAACAGAACGGCCCCCGCTCTTATATAAGAGGCAGGGGCCGTTCCGGTGCAGCTTGGGGCGTTATCGCAGGGTATTACTTGCGATCTTCCAGCTGGGTGATGTCACGCGACTCGTAGCCGGTGTACAGCTGGCGCGGGCGGCCGATCTTGTACGGGCTGGAGAGCATTTCCTTCCAGTGGGAAATCCAGCCGACGGTCCGCGCCAGGGCGAAGATCACGGTGAACATGCTGGTTGGAATGCCGATCGCCTTGAGGATGATCCCCGAGTAGAAGTCGACGTTCGGGTACAGCGAGCGTTCGATGAAGTACGGGTCGGTCAGGGCGATCTCTTCCAGGCGCATGGCCAGTTCGAGTTGCGGATCGTTCTTGATCCCCAGTTCCTTGAGCACTTCGTCGCAGGTCTGCTTCATGACGGTGGCGCGCGGGTCGCGGTTCTTGTAGACCCGGTGGCCGAAGCCCATGAGCTTGAACGGATCGTTCTTGTCCTTGGCCTTGGCGATGAACTTGTCGATGTTCGAGACATCGCCGATTTCATCGAGCATGGTCAGTACCGCTTCGTTGGCACCGCCGTGGGCCGGGCCCCAGAGTGCCGCGATACCGGCGGCGATGCAGGCGAACGGGTTGGCACCCGAGGAACCGGCCAGGCGCACGGTGGAGGTGGATGCGTTCTGCTCGTGGTCGGCATGGAGGATGAAGATCCGGTCCATGGCCTTGGCGAGCACCGGGCTGATCGGTTTGATCTCGCACGGGGTGTTGAACATCATGTGCAGGAAGTTTTCTGCATAGTTCAGGTCGTTGCGCGGGTACATCATGGGTTGGCCCATGGAGTACTTGTAGACCATGGCCGCCAGGGTCGGCATCTTCGCCACCAGGCGGATCGCGGAGATTTCGCGATGCTGGGGGTTATTGATGTCCAGGGAGTCGTGGTAGAAGGCCGAGAGGGCGCCGACGACGCCGCACATGACGGCCATCGGGTGGGCATCGCGACGGAAGCCGTTGAAGAAGCTCTTCAACTGCTCGTGAACCATGGTGTGGTTCTTCACGGTGCTGACGAACTGGGCCTTTTGCTCTGCGGTTGGCAGCTCGCCGTTGAGCAGCAGGTAGCAGGTTTCCAGGTAGTCCGATTTTTCAGCCAGTTGCTCGATCGGGTAGCCGCGGTGCAGCAGGATGCCGTTGTCGCCGTCGATGTAGGTGATCTTCGACTCGCACGAGGCGGTCGACATGAAACCTGGGTCAAAGGTGAAACGGCCCGTGGCCGTCAGGCCCCGTACGTCGATTACATCGGGACCAACGGTGCCGGTTAAAATGGGCAGCTCGACGGGGGCTGCGCCCTCGATGATCAACTGCGCTTTTTTGTCAGCCATGTGGCCTCCTATTAATGCTTGGAATCATCAGACAGACCCCCCACGCAGGGCCCGCACCACTATAGTGAGATAAATCCGAAAGTCAATTTGCCTAAAGTCTTGCTCCAGAAGGCTTTAACCGGACTTTTTCCGCGAAATTACCTGCCGTTTACGCCTTTTGTCTGGTATGTGCAATGCGCTATTAGGGGAAGGTGAACGCGTTGTCATTAGTAGCCTAACTGTCTATACTCGGCCACCGACCGCCAGGGGCTTTTGGGCCTGCTTTCTTGGGGGTCGTCACTCCCTGGGTGGTGAGTACCTGACCAGTGCGCGCCGCAACAACTTTGCCCTGATTGTTAGGGGCTCTTCAGTGTGAAAAAAAAGCCGTGAAAAGCCAACGACCTGTAAACCTAGACCTAAGGACCATCAAACTCCCAGTCACTGCTTACACGTCCATTCTTCACCGTATCTCCGGTGTCATCCTCTTCGTCAGCCTGGCCATCATGCTTTACGCATTGGACAAGTCGCTCGACTCGGAAGAAGGCTTCGGTCAGGTGAAAGCGTGTCTGACCAGTCCGCTAGCCAAGCTAGTGATTTGGGGCATCCTGTCCGCCTTGCTGTATCACCTGGTCGCCGGTGTGCGCCACTTGATCATGGACATGGGCATCGGTGAAACGCTGGAAGGCGGCAAGCTGGGCTCGAAAATCGTTATCGCCGTTTCCGTGGTGGTGATTGTTCTGGCAGGAGTCTGGATATGGTAACCAACGTTACGAACCTCTCGCGTTCGGGCCTTTACGACTGGATGGCGCAGCGTGTGTCTGCGGTCGTTCTCGCGGCTTACTTCATTTTCCTGATCGGATATGTCGTGGCAAACCCTGGCCTTGGCTACGCCCAATGGCATGAACTGTTCGCAAGCAACTGGATGCGTATCTTCAGTCTGCTGGCCCTTGTCGCACTGGGCGCCCACGCCTGGGTCGGCATGTGGACCATCGCCACCGACTACCTGACGCAGATGGCGTTCGGCAAGTCGGCGACTGCCATACGTTTCCTTTTCCAGGCGGTATGCGGCGTCGCGATGTTCGCGTACTTCGTCTGGGGTGTGCAGATTCTTTGGGGTATCTGATTCATGGCTAACATTCCTACGATTTCTTTCGACGCCATCATCATTGGTGGCGGCGGCGCCGGCATGCGCGCAGCGCTGCAACTGGCGCAGGGCGGTCACAAGACTGCCGTGATCACCAAGGTTTTCCCGACCCGTTCGCACACTGTATCCGCCCAGGGCGGCATCACCTGCGCCATCGCCTCGGCCGACCCGAACGATGACTGGCGCTGGCACATGTACGATACCGTCAAGGGTTCCGACTACATCGGTGACCAGGACGCTATCGAATACATGTGTCAGGAAGGCCCGGCCGCGGTGTTCGAGCTGGACCACATGGGCCTGCCGTTCTCCCGTACCGAGACCGGCCGTATCTACCAGCGTCCGTTCGGCGGCCAGTCCAAGGACTACGGCAAGGGCGGCCAGGCGGCTCGTACCTGCGCGGCGTCCGACCGTACCGGTCACGCACTGCTGCACACCCTCTACCAGGGCAACCTGAAGGCCGGTACCACGTTCCTGAACGAGTACTACGCCGTCGACCTGGTGAAGAACCAGGACGGCGCCTTCGTCGGCGTGATCGCGATCTGCATCGAAACCGGCGAGACCACCTACATCCGCGCCAAGGCCACCGTGCTGGCGACCGGCGGTGCAGGCCGTATCTACGCGTCCACCACCAATGCCCTGATCAACACCGGTGACGGCGTCGGCATGGCCCTGCGTGCTGGCGTGCCGGTACAGGACATCGAAATGTGGCAGTTCCACCCGACCGGCATCGCCGGCGCCGGTGTACTGGTCACCGAAGGCTGCCGTGGTGAAGGCGGCTACCTGATCAACAAGCACGGCGAGCGTTTCATGGAGCGTTATGCTCCGAACGCCAAGGACCTTGCCGGTCGCGACGTGGTGGCTCGTTCGATGGTTAAAGAGATCATCGCCGGCAACGGTTGTGGCCCGAATGGCGACCACGTGATGCTCAAGCTCGACCACCTCGGCGAGGAAGTGCTGCACAGCCGCCTGCCAGGCATCTGCGAGCTGTCCAAGACCTTCGCCCACGTCGACCCGGTCGTCGCGCCGGTCCCGGTCGTTCCAACCTGCCACTACATGATGGGCGGCGTTGCCACCAACATCCATGGCCAGGCCATCACCCAGGACGCCGAAGGCGTCGACCAGATCATCCCTGGCCTGTTCGCAGTGGGTGAAGTGGCGTGCGTATCGGTCCACGGCGCCAACCGCCTGGGCGGCAACTCGCTGCTCGACCTGGTGGTCTTCGGCCGTGCCGCTGGCCTGCACCTGGAAAAGGCGCTGAGCGACGGCATCGAATACGACGACGCCACCGACGCCGACATCAACGCGGCCCTGGCCCGTCTGTCCGCCCTGAACGAGCGCACCGATGGCGAAGACGTGGCAACCCTGCGTCGCGAGCTGCAAAGCTGCATGCAGAACTACTTCGGTGTATTCCGTACCGGCGAATACATGCAGAAGGGTATCGCCCAGCTGGCGCAATTGCGTGAACGAATCGCCAACGTGAAGATCAACGATAAATCGCAGGCGTTCAACACCGCCCGTATCGAAGCGTTGGAATTGCAGAACCTGCTGGAAGTGGCCGAAGCCACCGCCATCGCCGCAGAAGTGCGTAAAGAGTCCCGTGGCGCCCACGCCCGCGAAGACTACGAAGACCGTGACGACGAAAACTGGCTGTGCCACACCTTGTACTTCCCGGGTGAAAAACGCGTCGCCAAGCGTGCCGTGAACTTCTCGCCGAAGACTGTTCCGACTTTCGAACCAAAAGTCCGGACTTATTAAGGGTGACCGCTATGTTGCAAGTCAGTGTTTATCGCTACAACCCTGATCAGGACGCTGCGCCGTTCATGCAGGATTTCCAGGTCGATACCGGTGGTAAGGACCTGATGGTGCTGGACGTGCTGGCCCTGATCAAGGAACAGGACGAAGGGTTCTCCTACCGTCGCTCCTGCCGCGAGGGCGTTTGCGGTTCCGACGGCATGAACATCAACGGCAAGAACGGCCTGGCCTGCATCACGCCGCTGTCGGCCGTTGTAAAAGGCAACAAGCTGATCGTTCGTCCTCTGCCAGGCTTGCCGGTTATCCGTGACCTGGTCGTCGATATGAGCATCTTCTACAAGCAATACGAGAAGGTGAAGCCATTCCTGCAGAACGACACGCCGGCCCCGGCCATCGAGCGTCTGCAGTCCCCGGAAGAGCGTGAAAAGCTCGACGGTCTGTACGAGTGCATCCTGTGCGCCTGCTGCTCGACCTCGTGCCCATCCTTCTGGTGGAACCCGGACAAGTTCCTGGGCCCGGCCGCCCTGCTGCAAGCGTATCGCTTCCTGGCAGACAGCCGTGACACCAAGACGTCCGAGCGTCTGGCCGCACTGGATGACCCGTTCAGCGTATTCCGCTGCCGCGGGATCATGAACTGCGTCAACGTCTGCCCGAAAGGCCTGAACCCGACTAAGGCCATCGGTCACGTACGTAACATGCTGCTGCAAAACGGCGTGTGATTCAGTTGCTGTACCCGTAGAACCGCTGTACCCGTAGAGGCTAGGGCGCGGGCTTCAACCCGCGTCATGGCATAACCAGAACAGCCGCTCACAAAGCGGCGGTTCTTATTTTGAAGAAATGAGACAAGCAGGGGCATCCGGGCTGGTACCCGGACTATCAGCGTGATCCTAAGTGGCTTGTTTTAGTCGCTGCACTCGGACTTCTGCAAGTTTGCTCGGTGTTTTCGCCGGTGGTGTTCCCCTAATCGAGGGTGACCAAGCATGCAAGAAAGCGTGATGCAGCGCATGTGGAACAGTGCCCACCTCTCCGGTGGTAACGCTGCCTATGTGGAAGAGCTCTACGAGCTCTACCTGCACGACCCTAACGCTGTGCCAGAAGAATGGCGCACCTACTTTCAGAAGTTGCCCGCTGACGGTAACTCTGCCACTGATGTTTCGCACTCGACGATTCGCGATCATTTCGTGCTGCTGGCGAAGAACCAGCGCCGCGCCCAGCCGGTGTCTGCCGGCAGCGTGAGCAGTGAGCACGAGAAGAAGCAAGTCGAAGTGCTGCGACTGATCCAGGCCTACCGGATGCGTGGCCACCAGGCAGCCCAGCTGGACCCGCTGGGGCTGTGGCAGCGTCCTGCACCTGCAGACCTGTCGATCACTCATTACGGCTTGACCAATGCCGATCTTGATACGACCTTCCGTGCCGGCGACCTGTTCATCGGCAAAGAGGAAGCGAGCCTACGCGAAATTCACGAAGCGTTGCAGCAGACATATTGCCGCACCATCGGCGCTGAATTCACGCACATCACCGATTCCGAGCAGCGCCAGTGGTTCCAGCAGCGTCTGGAAAGCGTGCGTGGCCGTCCGACGTACTCCGCGGACATCAAGAGCCACTTGCTCGAGCGCGTCACGGCCGGTGAAGGCCTGGAGAAATACCTGGGCACCAAGTACCCGGGTACCAAGCGTTTCGGCCTGGAAGGTGGCGAAAGCCTGATTCCGATGCTCGACGAGCTGATCCAGCGTTCCGGTTCCTACGGCACCAAGGAAGTCGTCATCGGCATGGCCCACCGTGGCCGCCTGAACGTACTGGTCAACACCTTCGGCAAGAACCCGCGCGAGCTGTTCGACGAGTTCGAAGGCAAGAAGAAGGTCGAGCTGGGCTCCGGCGACGTGAAGTACCACCAGGGCTTCTCGTCCAACGTGATGACCACCGGTGGCGAAGTCCACCTGGCGATGGCGTTCAACCCGTCCCACCTGGAAATCGTTTCCCCGGTGGTCGAGGGTTCGGTTCGCGCCCGCCAGGACCGCCGCAACGATCCGACCGGCGAGAAGGTACTGCCGATTTCCATCCACGGTGACGCGGCATTCGCCGGTCAGGGCGTGGTCATGGAAACCTTCCAGATGTCGCAGACCCGCGGTTTCAAGACCGGCGGCACCGTGCACATCGTGATCAACAACCAGGTCGGCTTCACTATCAGCAACCCGCTGGACTCGCGTTCCACCGAGTACGCCACCGACGTCGCGAAGATGATCCAGGCGCCGATCCTCCATGTGAATGGCGATGATCCGGAAGCCGTGCTGTTCGTGACCCAACTGGCCATCGACTACCGCATGCAGTACAAGCGCGACGTGGTGATCGACCTGGTCTGCTACCGCCGTCGCGGCCACAACGAGGCCGACGAGCCAAGTGGCACCCAGCCGCTGATGTACCAGCAGATCGCCAAGCAGCGCACCACCCGTGAGCTGTATGCCGAGCGCCTGACCCAGGCTGGCGTGCTGGATGCCGAGCGCGTCCAGGAAAAAGTCGATGAATATCGCAACGCCCTGGACAACGGCCTGCACGTGGTGAAAAGCCTGGTCAAGGAGCCGAACAAGGAGTTGTTCGTCGACTGGCGTCCTTACCTGGGCCACGCCTGGACCGCTCGCCACGACACACGCTTCGACCTCAAGACCTTGCAGGAACTGTCCGCCAAGCTGCTGGAAATCCCGGAAGGCTTCGTGGTCCAGCGCCAGGTCGCGAAGATCTACGAAGACCGCCAGAAGATGCAAGCCGGCGGCCTGCCGATCAACTGGGGCTACGCCGAAACCATGGCGTACGCGACCCTGGCGTTCGAAGGTCACCCGATCCGCATCACCGGCCAGGACGTGGGCCGCGGCACTTTCTCGCACCGCCACGCGGCGCTGCACAACCAGAAAGACGCCAGCACCTACATCCCGCTGCAACACCTGTACAAGGGCCAGCCACGTTTCGACCTGTACGATTCGCTGCTGTCCGAGGAAGCCGTCCTGGCGTTCGAATATGGCTATTCCACCACCGAGCCGAATGCGCTGGTGATCTGGGAAGCCCAGTTCGGCGACTTCGCCAACGGTGCCCAGGTGGTGGTCGACCAGTTCATCACCAGCGGCGAGCACAAGTGGGGTCGTCTCTGCGGCCTGACCATGCTGTTGCCACACGGTTATGAAGGGCAGGGGCCGGAGCACTCCTCGGCACGCCTGGAGCGTTACCTGCAACTGTGCGCCGAGCACAACGTGCAAGTGTGCGTACCGACGACCCCGGCGCAGATCTACCACCTGCTGCGTCGCCAGGTCATCCGTCCGCTGCGCAAGCCGCTGATCGTGCTGACGCCGAAGTCGCTGTTGCGCCACAAACTGGCGATCTCCACGCTCGAAGACCTGGCCGAAGGCTCGTTCCAGACCGTTATTTCAGAAATCGATACGCTGGACGCGGCCAAGGTGACTCGCCTGATCCTGTGCAGCGGCAAGGTCTACTATGACCTTCTGGAAAAACGTCGTGCCGAAGGCCGCGAAGACATCGCCATCGTGCGTATCGAGCAGCTCTACCCGTTCCCGGAAGAAGACCTGATGGAGGCCATCGCGCCTTACACCAACCTCACCCACGTGGTGTGGTGCCAGGAAGAACCGATGAACCAGGGCGCGTGGTACAGCAGCCAGCATCACCTGCGTCGCAGCATCGGCAACCACAACAAGGCCCTGGGCCTTGAGTATGCCGGCCGTGATGCTTCCGCTGCACCTGCGTGTGGTTATGCGTCGATGCACGCCGAGCAGCAGGAAAAACTGCTGCAAGATGCCTTCACCGTTTAATGCCTTCGCGCACCTGAAACCGAATTTAAGGAACCACAGATAATGGCTATCGAGATCAAAGCCCCCACTTTCCCGGAATCGGTTGCCGATGGCACCATTGCCACCTGGCACAAAAAACCGGGCGATGCGGTCAAGCGCGACGAACTGATCGTCGACATCGAAACCGACAAGGTCGTACTGGAAGTACTGGCCGAGGCTGACGGCGTCCTGGGCACCATCATCAAGAACGAGGGCGATACCGTCCTGTCGGCCGAAGTGCTGGGCTCCATCCAGGAGGGCGGTGCTGCCGCCGCTGCTCCGGCCGCCGCTGCCGCACCTGCCGCTGCCCAGGCCGCCGCTCCGGCTGCCGACGGCGAAGACGATCCGGTCGCTGCGCCAGCAGCCCGCAAGATCGCCGAAGAGAACGGCATCAACATCGCTTCCGTGGCCGGCACCGGCAAGGGCGGTCGCGTGACCAAGGAAGACGTGGTGGCTGCCGTTGCGGCGAAGAAAGCCGCGCCAGCCGCTGCCGCACCGGCCAAGGCTGCCGCGCCGGCCGCCGCTGCGCCTGTGTTCGCCGCCGGCGACCGCACCGAGAAGCGTGTTCCGATGACCCGCGTGCGCGCCACCGTGGCCAAGCGCCTGGTCGAAGCCCAGTCGAACATGGCCATGCTGACCACCTTCAACGAAGTCGACATGACCGAAGTCATGGCCCTGCGTTCGAAGTACAAGGACCTGTTCGAGAAGTCCCACAATGGCGTGCGCCTGGGCTTCATGTCGTTCTTCGTCAAGGCGGCCACCGAAGCGCTGAAACGCTTCCCGGCGGTCAACGCGTCGATCGACGGTTCCGACATCGTCTACCACGGCTACGCCGACATCGGTGTCGCGGTGTCCAGCGACCGTGGCCTGGTGGTGCCGGTACTGCGCAACGCCGAGCTGATGAGCCTGGCCGAAATCGAAGGCGGCATCGCCACCTTCGGCAAGAAGGCCCGCGACGGCAAGCTGTCCATCGACGAGATGACCGGCGGTACGTTCACCATCACCAACGGTGGTACATTCGGTTCGATGATGTCGACCCCGATCGTCAACCCACCGCAAGCGGCGATCCTGGGGATGCACAACATCATCCAGCGTCCGATGGCAATCAACGGTCAAGTCGTGATTCGTCCGATGATGTACCTGGCGCTGTCGTACGATCACCGTCTGATCGATGGTAAAGAAGCCGTGACTTTCCTGGTGACCATCAAGAACCTGCTTGAAGATCCGGCTCGTCTGCTGCTGGACATCTGATCTCGCCGCGAGGGCCGGTCTGTCGACCGGCCCCTTGCTGAAACAACCGGTTTCGTCCCACGACGGTCGCCACAAGCGTCCGTCCGGTTTGATTCGAAAAGGAATGACTCATGACTCAGAAATTCGACGTGGTAGTGATTGGTGCGGGCCCTGGCGGCTATGTAGCGGCCATCAAGGCTGCCCAGCTTGGCCTCAGCACTGCCTGCATCGAGAAATACACCGATGGCGAGGGCAAGCAAGCCCTGGGCGGCACTTGCCTGAACGTCGGTTGCATTCCTTCCAAGGCGCTGCTGGACAGCTCCTGGAAATACAAGGAAGCGAAAGAAAGCTTCAACGTCCACGGTATCTCCACCGGTGAAGTCAAGATGGACGTCGCCGCGATGGTTGGCCGCAAGGCGGGCATCGTCAAGAACCTGACCAGCGGTGTTGCCACCCTGTTCAAGGCCAACGGCGTGACCTCGATCCAGGGCCACGGCAAGCTGCTGCTGGGCAAGAAGGTCGAAGTGACCAAGCCTGACGGTTCGGTTGAAGTGATCGAGGCCGAGAACGTCATCCTGGCACCGGGCTCGCGCCCGATCGACATCCCGCCAGCGCCTGTCGACCAGAAAGTGATCGTCGATTCCACCGGCGCCCTGGAATTCCAGGCCGTGCCAAAACGCCTGGGCGTGATCGGCGCCGGCGTGATCGGCCTGGAGCTGGGTTCGGTATGGTCGCGCCTGGGTGCCCAGGTGACCGTGCTCGAAGCCCTCGACACCTTCCTGATGGCCGCCGACACCGCGGTCTCCAAGGAAGCGCTGAAAACCCTGACCAAGCAGGGCCTGGACATCAAGCTGGGCGCTCGCGTGACCGGCTCCAAGGTCAACGGCGAAGAAGTCGTGGTGACCTACACCGACGCCAACGGCGAACAGACCATCACCTTCGACAAGCTGATCGTTGCGGTCGGCCGTCGTCCGGTGACCACCGACCTGCTGGCCGCCGACAGCGGCGTGGAAATCGACGAGCGCGGCTTCATCGCCGTCGATGACCACTGCGCAACCGCCGTTCCGGGCGTGTTCGCCATCGGTGACGTGGTTCGCGGCATGATGCTGGCGCACAAGGCGTCCGAGGAAGGCATCATGGTGGTCGAGCGCATCAAGGGCCACAAGGCCCAGATGAACTACGACCTGATCCCTTCGGTTATCTACACCCACCCGGAAATCGCATGGGTCGGTAAAACCGAGCAGGCCTTGAAAGCCGAAGGCGTTGAAGTTAACGTCGGCACCTTCCCGTTCGCCGCCAGTGGCCGTGCCATGGCTGCCAACGACACCGGCGGTTTCGTGAAAGTCATCGCCGATGCCAAGACGGATCGCGTATTGGGCGTTCACGTCATTGGTCCAAGCGCTGCCGAGCTGGTACAGCAAGGCGCGATCGGTATGGAATTCGGCACCAGCGCTGAAGACCTGGGCATGATGGTCTTCTCCCATCCGACCCTGTCCGAAGCCTTGCACGAAGCGGCCCTGGCCGTGAATGGCGGCGCCATCCACGTGGCCAACCGCAAGAAGCGTTAACAGACAATAAGAAACCACGGCGGTATGGCCCGTCGTGAGCCTTGCGAGCAAGACTCACCGCGGAATGTCCGCTGGACGCAGTCTTGCGTAGCCGAACCGGGTGACCGGAAGGCTACGCGAGCAGCAGTCACAGGTGGTGCGGCACTAAAAATGGTGCAGCACCGAATGCGCAGTACCTAACGAAGACGGTAATAAGCATGAATCTTCACGAGTATCAGGGTAAGCAGCTGTTCGCTGAGTACGGCCTGCCAGTATCCACAGGTTACGCGGTAGACACCCCGGAAGCGGCAGCAGAAGCTTGCGACAAAATCGGCGGCAGCGAGTGGGTTGTCAAAGCCCAGGTTCACGCCGGTGGTCGCGGTAAAGCGGGCGGCGTCAAGCTGGTTCGCAGCAAGGAAGACGCCAAGGCCTTCGCCCAACAGTGGCTGGGCAAGCGTCTGGTGACTTACCAGACTGATGCCAACGGTCAGCCGGTCACCAAGATCCTGGTCGAGTCGTGCACTGATATCGCTAAAGAGCTGTACCTGGGCGCTGTCGTTGACCGTTCGAGCCGTCGCATCGTGTTCATGGCCTCCACCGAAGGTGGCGTGGACATCGAGAAAATCGCTCACGATACCCCTGAGAAAATCCTCAAGGCCACCATCGACCCACTGGTTGGCGCACAGCCGTTCCAGGGCCGCGAGCTGGCATTCCAGCTGGGCCTGGAAGGCAAGCAAGTCACCCAGTTCGCCAAGATCTTCGTTGGCCTGGCCAAGCTGTTCCAGGACCACGACCTGGCCCTGCTGGAAGTGAACCCGCTGGTGATCAAGGCCGACGGCGACCTGCACTGCCTCGATGCCAAGATCAACATCGACGCCAACGCCATGTACCGTCAGCCTAAGCTGAAGACTTTCCACGATCCGTCGCAAGACGATCCGCGCGAAGCGCACGCTGCCAAGTTCGAACTGAACTACGTGGCCCTGGAAGGCAACATCGGCTGCATGGTCAACGGTGCCGGCCTGGCCATGGGTACCATGGACATCGTCAACCTGCACGGCGGCAAGCCAGCCAACTTCCTCGACGTAGGCGGTGGTGCCACCAAGGAACGCGTAACCGAAGCGTTCAAGATCATCCTGTCCGACACCAACGTCGCTGCAGTACTGGTCAACATCTTCGGCGGCATCGTTCGCTGCGACATGATTGCCGAAGGCATCATCGGCGCCGTGAAGGAAGTGGGCGTGAAAATCCCGGTTGTTGTTCGCCTCGAAGGCAACAACGCTGAGCTGGGCGCTAAAGTACTGGCAGAAAGCGGTTTGAACATCATCGCTGCTACCAGCCTGACCGACGCTGCTCAACAAGTTGTCAAAGCTGCGGAGGGCAAATAATGAGCGTCCTGATCAATAAAGACACCAAGGTTATCTGCCAGGGTATCACCGGTTCGCAAGGTAGTTTCCACACCCAGCAAGCCATCGAATACGGCACCCAGATGGTTGGCGGCGTAACGCCAGGCAAAGGCGGCACCGAGCACCTGGGCCTGCCCGTGTTCAACACCGTGAAAGACGCTGTAGCCGCCACTGGCGCCACCGCCAGCGTGATCTACGTGCCAGCTCCTTTCTGCAAGGACTCCATCCTTGAAGCAGCGTTCGGCGGCATCAAGCTGATCGTCTGCATCACCGAAGGCATCCCGACCATCGACATGCTGGAAGCCAAGGTCAAGTGCGACGAGCTGGGTATCACCCTGATCGGCCCTAACTGCCCAGGCGTGATCACTCCAGGCGAATGCAAGATCGGCATCATGCCAGGTCACATTCACTTGCCAGGCAAGGTCGGTATCGTTTCCCGTTCCGGCACCCTGACCTACGAAGCTGTGAAGCAGACCACTGACGCCGGTTTCGGTCAGTCGACTTGCGTCGGCATCGGCGGTGACCCGATCCCGGGCTCGAACTTCATCGACATCCTGAAGCTGTTCCAGGAAGACCCGAAGACCGAAGCGATCGTCATGATCGGTGAGATCGGCGGTTCGGCCGAGGAAGAAGCGGCGGCCTTCATCAAGGCCAACGTGACCAAGCCGGTTGTTTCCTACATCGCAGGTGTGACTGCTCCTCCGGGCAAGCGCATGGGCCATGCTGGCGCAATCATCTCCGGCGGCAAAGGCACTGCAGACGAGAAGTTCGCTGCATTGCAAGACGCTGGCGTGAAAACCGTGCGTTCGCTGGCAGACATCGGCAAGGCCCTGGCCGAGCTGACTGGCTGGGAAATGAAGAAGTAAGCTTCGGCTGACCGATTCGTTCCAGCAACAAAGGCCACCTTCGGGTGGCCTTTGTCGTTTCTGGCCCTGTGGGAGCAAGGCTTTGGTGGAGGGCGGGCCCTGTGGGAGCAAGGCTTGCCCGCGATGGCGTCAGCGTGAACTGATGGATAGAACTGAGTCGCCTGCATCGCGGGCAAGCCTTGCTCCCACAGATAAATGCCCTTACCGCAGGGGCTGCGCAGGAAAAATAGATACGTAAACGCGACACGTAGACGTCGCGCATCGGATAGTTTGCCCCTTTACAGTGCGTTTTATCGCCAGATTCGTTAGGCTAGCAGCCATTTTTGCGAGTGCTGCCCAAAAGGTGGCGACGCGCTAAACGGGTCGGTTTCAAACGAATCGACAGCATTTCCCTCTACCCTTCAGGGAAATCCCTCTCTAAATTCCGATTCAGTAGTGTGGTTTCCTTAAATGAAAGTGTTGAAAGGCCAGGACATCCTGGCGCTTGGTTTCATGACATTTGCCCTGTTCGTCGGGGCTGGCAACATCATCTTCCCGCCTATCGTCGGTTTGCAGTCCGGGCCCCATGTCTGGATGGCGGCGCTGGGCTTCCTGATCACGGCGGTGGGCCTGCCGGTCATCACCGTCGTGGCCCTGGCCAAGGTTGGCGGCGCGATGGATGCCTTGAGCAGCCCCATCGGCAAGATCGCCGGCGGCCTGCTGGCCGCGGTGTGCTACCTGGCCGTCGGCCCGCTGTTCGCCACGCCGCGCACCGCCACGGTCTCGTTCGAAGTCGGCCTGGCGCCGCTGACCGGCGAGAGCCCGCTGGCGCTGTTCCTCTACAGCGCCGCGTATTTCCTGTTGGTGTTCGTCATTTCGCTCTACCCGGGTCGCCTGCTGGACACGGTCGGACGCTTCCTCGCACCGCTGAAGATCATCGCCCTGGCCGTGCTCGGCATCGCCGCGTTCGCCTTGCCCGCCGGCGACATCGGCGTGGCGACCCCCGAGTACGTCGCGGCACCGTTCTCCCAGGGCTTCATCAATGGCTACCTGACCATGGATACCCTGGGCGCGCTGGTGTTCGGCATCGTCATCGTCAACGCGATCCGTTCCCGGGGCGTCGAATCGCCGGCCCTGATCACCCGCTACGCCATCATCGCCGGGCTGATCGCCGGGGTGGGCCTGGCGCTGGTCTACGTCAGCCTGTTCCGCCTCGGTTCGGGCAGCCATGAAGTGGCGGCGGGGGCGACCAATGGTGCCGCGGTGCTGCATGCCTACGTACAACACACGTTCGGCAGCCTGGGCAGCGGTTTCCTCGCGGTGCTGATCTCCCTGGCGTGCCTGGTGACGGCGGTGGGCCTGACCTGCGCCTGCGCCGAGTACTTCAGCCGCGTCCTGCCGCTGTCCTACAAGACCCTGGTGGTGATCCTCGCGGCGTTCTCGCTGCTGGTGTCGAACCTGGGCCTGACCAAGCTGATCGCCTTCTCGATCCCGGTGCTCACAGCGATCTACCCGCCGTGCATCGCCCTGGTGGCGCTGAGCTTCTGCAAGGATTTCTGGCACGAGCAGGGGCGCATCGTCGGCCCGGTGATGCTGGTGTCTTTCCTGTTCGGCCTGGTGGATGCCCTCAAGGGCGCCGGGCTGGCGGACTGGATGCCGGCGCAACTGGCCCACCTGCCCCTGAGCGAGCAGGGCCTGGCCTGGCTGGTGCCGTCGGTGATGACCCTGGTGGTGGCGGTGGTGTGTGATCGCCTGCTGGGCAAGCGCAGCGAAGCGCTGGCGTAAGCCGGGTTCCCCCAGCCGATAACCAAATGCCCCGCATCGATCGATGCGGGGCATTTTTTTATGGCGCAGATGCAGTGTCTTTTTCCTTGGGCTAACGTCGAAGCAGTGTCTTGAAAGGCCTGCACAGAACCTTGTGGGGGGGGGGGGGGGGGGGGGTGGGGGGGGGGGGGGGGGGGGCCGCGGGGGGGGGGGGGGGGGGGGGGGGGCCGGCCCGCCCCCCCCCCCCCCCGTTTTACCCCCACCAGGGGCGTTTTTAT
>NZ_JAUQOP010000015.1 GCF_030580855.1 Pseudomonas citrullilanati
AATGTGATCTTTGGTCCGGTGATCCTAGGCCACGTCAACGCCAGGGACGCTAAAAACGGCTATGTTTCAATCAAAGTGTCACCTATGTGAATGCACTTTTTTGTAACCCATGTGGTTGTCCCGTACATTGCCCCTCCACTGGGCACCTCGCCAAGGCTCGGTGTTCCCTCACTCCGGCATTGCTCCGTGGGCCCGCCGCGAAGGGCCATCCATGGCCCAGCGCGGCTATCCCGGCATCCATGCCGGGATGCCCGCTGCGCAACGCCTGCGTTCGGCCCTTGTGGTTAACGGGGCGCCCAAGATCAAAAGCCAAAGCCAAAGCCAAAGCCAAAGCCAGAGCCAGAGCCAGAGCCAGAGCGAGGCGGCCTGACTTTTTAGGCTGTTCCTGAATCCGCCTGTGGGAGCAAAGCTTGCTCGCGAGGCGGCTTGGCAGCCAATCTATCTCTCCCGGCTGTACCCCGATCTATTATGGAGCGAGCCTGCTCGCAATTGCGTCAGATAAGTAGCATTGAGGCTGACTGAGACACCGTCATCGCGAGCAAGCTTTGCTCCCACAGCGAAATTCTGGCGCAGCCGGGATAGACAGGCCGGCCGTCAGGGCGGAACCCTAAGCAGCCGTTACCGAAGAAACGGATATACACACCAACTCAACCAATAAAAAACGGCGCTCCCCCATATGAAGAAGCACCGCTTTTTCCAGCCAAGCGCAGCATCAAGAGCCGCAACAACCCTCAGTCAATATACTCGAACAACTTGACGATCTTCTGCACCCCGGAAACCCCCTGCACCAGGTTGGTCGCCTGGGCGGCTTCCTGCTTGGTCAGCAGGCCCAGCAGATAAACGATGCCGTTCTCCGTCACAACCTTGATGCGCGAGCCGGGAATGTTGGCGTCGGTCAGCATCTGGGTCTTGATCTTGGTGGTCAGCCAGGCGTCGTTCTGGCGCGCCAGCAGCGACGACGGTTGCAGGACCTGCAATTCGTTGTGCACGGTCTTGACCCGCTGCACGGCGCTGGCTTCCTGTTCGGCCTTGGCCTTGAGGTCGGCCCGTGGGGTCTGGCCGGCCAGCAGCACGACGCCGTTGAAGCTGGTGACGACGATGTGCGAGTTGTTGTCCAGGTCCGGGTCGGCCTTGGCGATGTTCACGCCGACCTTGGTTTCGATCAGGGAGTCATCGATCTTGCTGCCGAAAGTGCGGGTGCCACGGTCGTCCTCGATCGGCTTTTCCCGGCTGGCGTTAACCACCGAGGTGCAGCCGCTGATGCCAAGGCACAGGGTCAGGGCCAGAAGGCCCAGGCGATTAGGGGTCATTCTTCACTCCCGAATATTTGGCTGTCGATCAAGTCGCAAAGACAGTGGATCGCCAGCAGGTGGACTTCCTGGATACGTGCGGTGACTTTCGCCGGTACGCGGATCTCGACGTCTTCAGGCAAGAGCAGCGAGGCCATGCCGCCGCCGTCGCGCCCGGTCAATGCTACGACAATCATTTCGCGATCATGTGCGGCCTGGATCGCTTGAATAATGTTGGCCGAGTTGCCGCTGGTGGAGATCGCCAGCAGCACATCGCCAGGTTGGCCCAGGGCGCGGATCTGTTTGGAGAAGACTTCGTTGTAGCTGTAGTCGTTGGCGATCGAGGTGATCGTCGAGCTGTCGGTCGTCAGCGCGATGGCCGGCAGGCTCGGACGCTCGCGCTCGAAGCGGTTGAGCAGTTCGGACGAGAAGTGCTGGGCGTCGCCGGCCGAGCCACCGTTGCCGCACGACAGCATCTTGCCCTCGTTGAGCAGGGCGTTGACCATCACTTGGCTGGCTTGCTCGATGTGCGGTGCAAGTACGTCCATCGCCTGTTGCTTGGTGTCGATACTGGCCTGAAAAAGCTGGCGAATTCGCGATTGCATGTCCATCTGTGTGACCTTAAGTAGCGCGGCTTATCGGCACAAACATGTGCGGCCCGCAAAGCAAAGAGCAAAAATTTAAGTGAAGGTGTCCGGCTCGGCTGGTCATGGGCGTCGACGTTCAGCTGTCGAAAGCGTTTTGCAGCCAGTTCAGCTGGTCGGCGTCGCTGTCGATGGCAACCACGTCGAAGCGGCAGGGGTAATCGGCCCAGCGGGATTCGCGTTGCAGGAAGTGCTGCGCGGCGAAGACCAGCTTCTGGCGCTTGCGCGCGTCGATGCTGTCGAGCGCGCCACCCCATTGGGTATTTTTCCTGTAGCGGACTTCGACGAATACTACTGTATCGCCGTCAAGCATGACCAGATCAAGCTCGCCGCGTTTGCACAACCAGTTCTGCGCGACCAGCCGCAGGCCCTGTTGCTGGAGATGCGCGAGGGCCTGGCCCTCGGCATCCCGTCCGCTTTGCTGGCGTGACCGGTCGGGCATCAGCGCTGGGTGTCCGGCAGGCGCTGTACCTGGCCGTTGACGAACTGGGCCCAAGGCAACTGGCGTTGAATGCGTTGGCTCGGGGACACCGCCAGGCTGCCCGACAGGCCTTCGATACGGCTGTCCGGCAAGGCCTTGAGCTGGCCCAGGCGAGGTGCCAGGCGGTAGGCGTCCACGCCCATCGCGTACAGCCGGCCCAGGCTGCCACCGGCCTGCGGCCACTGGGCGGTGACCTGCTTGCGCAATGGATCGTTGGCGTCGAGCAGCCAAGGGGTTTCGCAGAAGCGAATGCCGTTCATGTCGTTGTACTGGTTCTGGTCGCCGCTGGCGCTGAATACCTGGGAGGTCGCGTAGACCGGTACGTCGCCGGCGTACTGGAAGTTAAGGGTCGGCTTGATCTGCTGGGCCTGCTGCGGCGTCGAGGCCAGGAAGATGAATTCGATGTCCTGGCGACGGGACGGCTGGGCGGCCACGTTGGTGCCCACGGTGTTCTGCAAGCTCTTGGCGCGGCTTTCGCTCTGGCGCAGTTGGAACATGTCGGCGATCTGCTGGGCCAGTTGCACCGGCTGGTCGACGCGTTCGGTGGCGATGATGGTGCCGCCGTTGCCCTGCCAGTCCTGGCTGAAGGCTTTCAGGACGCGGTCGCCCCATTCACCCTTCGGTACCATGACGGCGGCACGATGCAGGCCGTCGGCACGGGCACGGCGGGCCACTTCGCGGGCTTCGTCCTCGGGCGCCAGGCCGAACTGGAACAGTTGGGCGGGCCCTTGCTCGCCTTCGCTGTAGTTCAGGGCCAGGGTGGTGATCGGCAGCTGTGGACGGGCGCTGATCTGCTTGACCAGGGGTTTTTCCAGCGGGCCGACCACCAGTTGCACGCCGTCGGCCTGGGCCTTGCGGTAGAACTCGTCCATGGAGGTCAGGGTGGAGCTGTCATACAGCTGGATGCTCGGCGGGTTCTGGCCGGCTTGCTGGGCCTGGTAATGGGCGGCCAGGAAACCTTCGCGCAGCGCCTTGGCGACCGAGGCCAGCGGGCCGTTCTGCGGCAGCAGCAGGGCGATCTTGCTCAGCGGCTGGCTGGCCAGGGCCTTGAGCTTGACCAGCGGTGTCGGCAGCTGAAGGGCGGCGGGGTGCTTCGGATTCTGTTCGCGCCAGTGATCGATGGCCGCCTGCTGCTGTTCCAGGGTGCCGGCGGTCTTCACGGCCAGGGCCAGGCTCAGCCAGCCGCCGAGGTCATCGTTGGACGTCGGTTGCAGTTGGTCGGTGGGTAGCGAGGCGATCAGCGACCAGATGGCTTCGTGGTTCTTTGCCGCGGCGTCGTTCTCCAGCAGGGGCGCGATGAAGATGCGCTCCTTGGCGGCGGCCAGGGTCTGGCCGTCGGCCTCAAGGGCGCGGGCGCGGACGGTGCCGGTGCGAACCTGTTGCTCCACTGGCATTTCGCTCAGGTGCTGCAGGCTTGGATGGCCCAGCGCCGTCAGGGCGGCCTTGGGCTGGTTGCGGGTCATCGCCAGTTCGGCCGACAACGTGCTGGCGAAAATCTGCTGGCCGGGCTTGAGTTGTTCCATCGGAACTTGCTGCAGGATCTGTGCAGACTGGCCGGCGTTGCCCTGGCGGTAGGCCAGGTCGGCGGCGCTCAGGCGCAACAGCGCGGCTTTTTCCGGCGTTTTGCTCTGGGCGGCCTGTTCGAGCAACTGCTCGATACTGGCGTCCGGGGTCCGTGGAAGTTCGCCAAGGCTGGACGAGGGCGAGCTGGCGCAGGCCGCCAGGAGGGCAGCGAGGCAGAGGGCGGAGAACAGCCGCAGGCAAGCGATCATGTAAGTGTTCCTGATACGAGATCAAATTAGCGTCGAATTGTACCCAAGCACTGGCCGGGGCGCGATGTTAGTGGTGTGATTCGATCAATTTAGGTATTTCAAAGGGTGCGGTGCTGCACAAAAGACAGACATTGAGCTTTCCAACGAACAGCGCTGCCCAGGTCGCCAGGTACTGCGAACAGCCGAGACCGTCGCTACACGCTACAATGGCGGTTTTTACCGACATGAGGTGTGCGTTTTGACTGCTCCAGGTGCTTTGAATTCCGCTGCCGGCTCGCTTTATGTGGTGGCGACGCCCATCGGCAACCTGGACGATATCAGTGCCCGGGCGCTGAAGATCCTGCAGGAAGTGGCGCTCATCGCAGCCGAAGACACGCGCCATTCCCAGCGCCTGCTGCAGCATTTCGGCATCTCCACGCCATTGGCGGCCTGCCATGAACACAACGAGCGAGATGAAGGCAGTCGTTTCATTACCCGGCTGTTGGCGGGCGATAACGTCGCACTGATCTCCGACGCGGGCACGCCGCTGATATCCGATCCGGGCTATCACCTGGTGCGCCAGGCCCGGGCTGCCGGCGTCAACGTGGTGCCAGTGCCGGGGGCCTGTGCCTTGATTGCGGCATTGTCGGCGGCGGGCCTGCCGTCGGACCGGTTCATCTTCGAAGGCTTTCTGCCGGCCAAGGCGGTGGGTCGGCGCGCCCGCCTGGACGCTATAAAGGAAGAGCCGCGCACATTGATCTTCTATGAAGCGCCCCACCGCATCCTGGAATGCCTGCAGGACATGGAGCAGGTGTTCGGTGCCGAGCGGCCGGCGTTGCTGGCCCGTGAGCTGACCAAGACGTTCGAGACCCTCAAGGGGTTGCCCCTGGCGCAGTTGCGCGCCTTCGTCGAAGCCGACAGCAACCAGCAGCGCGGCGAGTGTGTGGTGCTGGTGGCGGGCTGGACGCCGCCGGACAACGAGGACGCCGTCAGCAGCGAAGCGATGCGCATCCTCGACCTGCTGCTGGAGGAGATGCCGCTCAAGCGTGCCGCTGCCCTCGCGGCGCAGATTACCGGCGAGCGCAAGAATGTGTTGTACCAGGTCGCGCTGGACAAACAGAAGGGTCAATGAAACCGCTGCGTCGGGATGGCCAAAGGCTTTTAGCGCTTGTTCTTCGGGCGCTCTACCGTTACCCTTCGCGGCGGAGAGTCGATCGGACAGTCGCTGCCCTTCATGAAAATTGAAGGGGGGAGGAAAGTCCGGGCTCCATAGGGCGAAGTGCCAGGTAATGCCTGGGAGGCGTGAGCCTACGGAAAGTGCCACAGAAAATAACCGCCTAAGCGTTTCGGCGCCGGTAAGGGTGAAAAGGTGCGGTAAGAGCGCACCGCACGTCTGGCAACAGTGCGTGGCTAGGTAAACCCCACTTGGAGCAAGACCAAATAGGGTCCCAAGGCGTGGCCCGCGCTGGGACCGGGTAGGTTGCTAAAGATGTCCAGTGATGGCCATCGTAGACGAATGACTGTTCAAGACAGAACCCGGCTTACAGATCGACTCTCCACCTTTTCCCCTCCTGCCTGAATCACTGGCAGACGCAGTTCCTAAGACCAAAAAAATCTTACTCTTAATAAATCACTTTAACTTGTGCGCGCAGCCTCCTGTGCCTGCTCAGGTTGAGGTGAAAATTCCTACGTCAGTTTCCCGTTAACCCTTCTGAAACGCTCCTAAATCTCCGATCTATAAGGCTTTTCCTGCAATCCGCGCCTTGACGGTGCGGTGGGCGCATTCCTATAGTGTGCGCAAGTGGCGGAAAGTGGCATGAAGTGGGTTTTTTTGAAGGTAAAACGCCAAAAAGTGGAGAAACGCTGACGTGTTTCGCGGAGCCAACGCTATCAGTCTCGATGCAAAAGGCCGTCTCGCCATGCCGAGCCGGTATCGTGACGAGCTCGTTTCGCGAAGTTCGGGGCAGTTGATCGTCACGATCGACGCCGTTGACCCCTGTTTGTGCGTCTACCCTCTGGATGAATGGGAAATCATCGAGACCAAACTGCGCGCACTGCCCTCGCTGCGTGAAGAAAATCGCCGGCTTCAGCGTTTGCTGATCGGCAATGCCGTCGACCTCGAACTCGACGGCAGCGGTCGTTTCCTGGTTCCACCGCGTCTGCGCGAATACGCCAAGTTGGACAAGCGCGCGATGCTGGTTGGCCAGCTGAACAAGTTCCAGCTGTGGGACGAAGATGCCTGGAATGCGGTCTCTGCCGCCGACCTCGCTGCTATTCAACAACCGGGCGCCATGCCCGACGAACTGCGTGATCTGATCCTGTGACTACTGATAGCGGCTTCAACCACATCACCGTACTGCTTGACGAGGCCGTCGAGGCGCTCGCGGTACGTCCTGATGGCTGCTATCTGGACGGCACGTTCGGACGCGGCGGGCACAGCCGGCTCATTCTTAGCCTGCTGGGGCCGGGTGGCCGCCTGTTGGGGTTCGACAAGGATCCTCAAGCGATTGCCACCGGGCAAGCGCTGGCGGCCGAAGACGGCCGCTTTGTCGTTGTGCAGCGCAGCTTTGCCGAGCTGGGCGAGGAAGTCGCCGGGCGCGGCCTGGCCGGCAAGGTCAGTGGCGTGCTGCTCGACCTGGGCGTGTCCTCGCCGCAACTGGATGACCCGGAGCGCGGCTTCAGTTTCCTCAACGACGGTCCGCTGGACATGCGCATGGACCCGTCCCGGGGTATCAGCGCCGCCGAATTCGTCAACACCGCCCCGGTGGAAGAAATCGCCCGTGTCTTCAAGGAATACGGTGAGGAGCGTTTCTCCGGCCGCATGGCCCGCGCCGTGGTCGAGCGCCGCGACATCAAGCCATTCGAGCGCACCGGCGACCTGGCCGAGGTGCTGAAGGTTGCCAACCCTGCCTGGGAGAAGGGCAAGAACCCGGCGACCCGTGCGTTCCAGGGCTTGCGCATCCACGTCAACAACGAACTGGGCGACCTCGAGGCCGGCCTCGAAGCAGCGCTCGACGCGCTGGAGATCGGCGGCCGGCTGGTGGTGATCAGCTTCCATTCCCTGGAAGACCGCATCGTCAAGCTGTTCATGCGCAAGCTCACCAAGGGCGAGACCGATAACCTGCCGCGCAACCTGCCGGTGCGCTTCGAAGCCTTCGTGCCGAAAATCAAGATCCACGGCAAGGCGCAGTTCGCCTCCGAAGCCGAGCTCAAGGCCAATCCCCGTGCCCGTAGCGCGGTCATGCGTGTCGCGGAGAAATTGCGGTGAGCAAGCTCTTCGCCAAGCCCCTGCCGGGCGGCAGCTTCTTCATGCTGCTGCTGTTCATCGGCGTGCTCGTGTCGGCCATCGGCGTGTCCTACAGCGCGCACTGGAACCGCCAGTTGCTCAATACCCTCTACAACGAACTCAGCGTGCGCGACAAGGCGCAGGCCGAGTGGGGGCGCCTGATCCTGGAGCAGAGCACCTGGACCGCCCATAGCCGCATCGAGGTACTGGCCACCGAACAACTGAAGATGCGCATCCCCGGCGCCGCCGAAGTGCAGATGGTGGCGCCATGATGAAGCTCGAAGGGGCATTGTTCCCATGGCGGTTCCGCCTGGTCCTGGGTCTGCTCGGGATCATGGTGGCGGCGATTTCCTGGCGCATCATCGACCTGCAGGTGGTCGATCGTGACTTCCTCAAGGGGCAGGGCGATGCCCGCAGCGTGCGGCATATTCCGATCCCGGCCCACCGTGGCCTGATCACCGACCGTAACGGCGAGCCGCTGGCGGTGAGTACCCCGGTGACCACCCTGTGGGCCAACGCCAAGGAAATGCAACTGGCCAAGGAAAAGTGGCCAGCGCTGGCTGCTGCCCTCGGGCAGGATCCGAAAGCCCTGGCCGAACGCCTCGAAGCCCAGGCCAACAAGGAATTCATCTACCTGGTGCGCGGGTTGACCCCGGAGCAGGGCCAGAGCGTGCTCGACCTCAAGGTGCCTGGCGTCTATGGCATCGAAGAGTTCCGGCGGTTCTACCCGGCCGGTGAAGTCACTGCCCACATGGTCGGCTTTACCGACATCGACGACCGAGGCCGCGAAGGTGTCGAGCTGGCCTATGACGAATGGCTCGCCGGGGTCGCGGGCAAGCGCCAGGTCATCAAGGACCGGCGCGGCAGGCTGATCAAGGATGTCCAGGTCACCAAGAACGCCAAGGCCGGCAAGCCCTTGGCGTTGTCCATTGACCTGCGCCTGCAATACCTGGCCAACCGCGAGCTGCGCAACGCCATCGTCGAGAACGGGGCCAAGGCCGGCAGCCTGGTGATCATGGACGTGAAGACCGGCGAGATCCTGGCCATGGTCAACCAGCCGACCTACAACCCGAACAACCGTCGCAACCTGCAGCCGGCGATGATGCGCAACCGCGCGATGATCGACGTGTTCGAACCGGGCTCCACCATGAAGGCCGTGTCGATGGCCGCCGCCCTGGAAACCGGGCGGTGGAAGCCGAGCGACACCGTCGAGGTGTACCCGGGCACCCTGCAGATCGGCAAGTACACCATTCGTGACGTGTCCAAGACCGAAGGCCCGGTGCTCGACCTGACCGGTATCCTGATCAACTCCAGTAACGTGGGCATGAGCAAGATCGCCTTCGACATCGGCGGCGAGACGATCTACCGCCTGGCGCAGAAGATCGGCCTAGGCCAGGACACCGGCCTGGGCTTCCCGGGCGAGCGCGTCGGCAACCTGCCGAACTACCGCGACTGGCGCAAGGCCGAGACGGCCACGTTGTCCTACGGCTACGGCGTTTCGGTGACGGCGATCCAACTGGTCCACGCGTTTTCCGCCCTGGCGAACAATGGGCGCATCGCACCGCTGACCCTGATCAAGACCGACAAGCCGCCGCAGACCACCCAGGTGATCCCGGAGAACGTCGCGAAAACCATGCAGGGCATGCTGCAACAAGTGATCGAGGCGCCCCGTGGCGTCTTCCGCGCCCAGGTGCCGGCGTACCATGTCGCCGGCAAGTCCGGTACGGCCCGCAAGACCTCCGTGGGCACCAAGGGCTATGCCGAGAATTCCTACCGTTCGCTGTTCGCCGGTTTCGGCCCGATGAGCGACCCGCGCTATGCCATCGTCGTGGTCATCGACGAACCGAGCAAGGCCGGCTACTTCGGTGGCCTGGTGTCGGCGCCGGTGTTCAGTAAAGTGATGTCCGGCACCCTGCGCCTGATGAACATCACCCCGGATAACCTGCCGCCGACGCAGCAAGCCAGTACCGCACCGGTCGTTCCCTTGAAAGCCGAAGGAGGGCGCGGCTGATGTCCCTGAGCCTGAACAAGATTTTTGCCCACGCCGGCCATGACCTGCTGATTCGCGAGCTGGCCCTGGACAGTCGCAATGTCCGCGCTGGCGACCTGTTCCTGGCCGTGCCGGGCGCCCGTTTCGATGGCCGTGCCCACATCGCCGACGCGCTGGCGCGTGGTGCGGCGGCCGTGGCCTATGAAGTGCAAGGCGCGACCGTGCTGCCGATCACCGACGTTCCGCTGATTCCGGTCAAGGGCCTGGCGGCGCAGCTCTCGGACATCGCCGGGCGTTTCTATGGCGACCCGAGCCGGCACCTGAACCTGATTGGCGTGACCGGTACCAACGGCAAGACCAGCGTGAGCCAATTGGTGGCCCAGGCCCTGGACCTGCTCGGCCAGCATTGCGGCATCGTCGGAACCTTGGGCAGCGGTTTCCATGGCGCATTGGAAAGCGGCCTGCACACCACGCCGAACCCGATCGCCGTGCAAGCGACCCTGGCCGACCTGAAGAAGGCCGGCGCCAAGGCCGTGGCGATGGAAGTGTCGTCCCATGGCCTGGACCAAGGGCGCGTGAGCGCGCTGGCATTCGACGTCGCCGTGCTGACCAACCTGTCCCGCGACCACCTGGATTACCACGGCACCATGCAGGCCTATGGCGAGGCCAAGGCCAAGCTGTTCGCTTGGAATGACCTGAAATGCCGGGTCATCAACCTCGACGATGCCTTCGGTCGGCAACTGGCCGCCGACTCCCATGAGTCCCGGCTGATTACCTACAGCCTGGAAGATGCCGGTGCCTACCTGTATGTCCGCCAGGCCGAGTTCGATGACGAAGGCGTGCGCGCCACCTTGGTCACGCCCCAGGGCGAACACCATTTGCGCAGCACCCTGCTCGGTCGCTTCAACCTGAGCAACGTGTTGGCCGCCATCGGCGCCTTGTTGGGCCTGGACTATGCGCTGGACGAAATCCTCAAGGTCCTGCCCAAGCTCGAAGGGCCGGCCGGACGCATGCAACGCCTGGGTGGCGGCGCGCAACCGCTGGTGGTGGTCGACTACGCCCATACCCCCGACGCCCTGGAAAAAGTCCTGATGGCCCTGCGCCCCCACGCCAAGGGCAAGTTGCTGTGCCTGTTCGGCTGTGGCGGCGATCGCGATCGCGGCAAGCGTCCGTTGATGGCCGAGGTGGTGGAACGACTGGCCGATGGCGTGCTGGTCACCGATGACAACCCGCGGACCGAAGACCCGTCGCAGATCTTCGACGACATCCGGGCCGGTTTCTCGGCGGTGGAGAACGTCACCTTCGTCGCCGGTCGCGGCCAGGCCATCGCCCAGTTGATCGCCGGCGCTTCGGCGGACGACGTGATCGTGCTGGCCGGCAAGGGCCACGAGGACTATCAGGAAATCAACGGCGTGCGCCATGCTTTCTCCGACCTGGTGGAAGCCGATCATGCCCTGACTGCGTGGGAGGTGGCCCATGCTTAAGGCCCTGACGCTCAGCGAATTGACCAACACCCTGAATGCGCGCCTCGTCGCCGCGGACGCCACCTTCGACGGCGTCAGCATCGACAGCCGCGCCATCGCGCCGGGCCAGTTGTTCGTCGCCCTGGCCGGTCCGCGTTTCGACGGCCACGATTACCTGAACGACGTCGCGGCCAAAGGCGCGGTGGCGGCACTGGTCGAGCGCGAAGTGCCCGACAGTGCGCTGCCGCAATTGCAGGTCGACGACACGCGCCAGGCCCTGGGCCAACTCGGCGCGCTGAACCGCGCGGCCTACGGCAACCCCGTCGCGGCCATCACCGGCTCCAGTGGCAAGACCACGGTCAAGGAAATGCTGGCCAGCATCCTGCGTACCCGTGGGCCGGTGCTGGCGACCCGGGGCAACCTGAACAATGACCTCGGCGTGCCGCTGACCTTGCTCGAACTGGCGCCGGAGCACACCGCCGCGGTCATCGAGCTGGGCGCTTCGCGGCTCGGCGAAATTGCCTATACCGTCGGCCTGACCAAGCCCCACGTGGCGGTGCTCAACAACGCCGGGACCGCCCACGTCGGCGAGTTCGGCGGCCCGGACAAGATCGTCGAGGCCAAGGGCGAGATCATCGAAGGCCTGGAGGCCGACGGCATCGCCGTGCTGAATCTCGACGACAAGGCCTTCGAGATCTGGAAGACCCGTGCGGGCGAACGCAAGGTGCTGACCTTTGCCCTGAGCAACCTCGCGGCGAACTTCTACGCCAGCGACCTCGACCGCGATGCGCGAGGCTGCCCGGCCTTCAACCTGCACAGCCCCGACGGGGCCGAGCGGGTGCAGTTGAACCTGCTCGGCACCCATAACATTGCCAACGCCCTGGCGGCGGCAGCGGCGGCCCATGCACTGGGCGTGTCGTTGCCAGGCATCGTCGCCGGCCTCAACGCCGTGCAACCGGTCAAGGGCCGTTGTGTCGCGCAATTGGCCAGCAACGGCATGCGGGTGATCGACGACACCTACAACGCCAACCCGACGTCCATGTGCGCGGCGGTGGATATTCTCGCCGCTTTCCCCGGCCGTACCGTGCTGGTGCTGGGGGATATCGGCGAGCTGGGCGATTGGGCGCAGCAAGGCCACCACGACGTGGGCGCCTATGCCCACGGCAAGGTCGATGCGTTGTACGCCGTCGGCCCGCTGATGGCCCACGCGGTTGCTGCCTTTGGCGAGGGCGCCCGGCATTTCACCAGCCAGGCCGAGTTGATCCAGGCGCTGGGCGCCGAGCAGGATCCGAACACCACCTTATTGATCAAGGGCTCACGTAGCGCGGCGATGGAAAACATCGTCGCGGCGCTGTGCGGCACCCGTATGGAGAAACATTGATGCTGCTGCTGCTAGCGGAGTACCTGCAACAGTTCTACAAAGGCTTCGCGGTCTTCCAGTACCTGACCCTGCGCGGGATCCTGGGTGTGCTGACCGCGTTGTCGTTGTCGCTGTTCCTGGGCCCGTGGATGATCCGCACCTTGCAGAACCTGCAGATCGGCCAGTCGGTGCGTAACGACGGCCCGCAATCGCACCTGTCCAAATCCGGCACCCCGACCATGGGCGGCGCGCTGATCCTGTCGTCCATCGGCATCAGTACCTTGCTCTGGGCCGACCTGGCGAACCGCTACGTCTGGGTCGTGCTGCTGGTGACCCTGTTCTTCGGTGCCATCGGCTGGGTCGACGACTACCGCAAGGTCATCGAGAAGAATTCCCGTGGGTTGCCCAGCCGCTGGAAGTATTTCTGGCAATCGGTGTTCGGCCTCGGCGCTGCGATCTTCCTGTACATGACCGCCGCCTCGCCGGTGGAAACCACCCTGATCCTGCCGATGCTCAAGGACTACAGCATTCCGTTGGGCGCGGGCTTCATCGTGCTGACCTACCTGGTCATCGTCGGTTCGAGCAACGCGGTCAACCTCACCGACGGCCTCGATGGCCTGGCGATCATGCCGACGGTGATGGTCGGCGGCGCGCTGGGGATTTTCTGCTACCTGTCGGGTAACGTGAAATTCGCCGAATACCTGTTGATCCCGTATGTACCGGGGGCGGGCGAGCTCATCGTGTTCTGCGGCGCGCTGATCGGTGCCGGGCTGGGCTTCCTGTGGTTCAACACCTATCCGGCGCAAGTCTTCATGGGCGACGTCGGCGCGCTGGCCCTGGGCGCGGCCCTGGGCACCATCGCCGTCATCGTCCGCCAGGAAATCGTCCTGTTCATCATGGGCGGGGTGTTCGTGATGGAAACCCTGTCAGTCGTCATTCAGGTGGCGTCGTTTAAATTGACCGGCCGCCGCGTATTCCGCATGGCGCCGATCCACCACCACTTTGAACTCAAGGGCTGGCCCGAGCCACGCGTGATCGTCCGCTTCTGGATCATCACCGTGATCCTGGTGCTGATCGGCCTTGCCACCCTGAAACTGAGGTAGAACGAGTGTCCCTGATCGCTTCCGACCACTTCCGCATCATTGTCGGCCTCGGCAAGAGCGGCATGTCCCTGGTTCGCTTCCTGGCGAACCGGGGCGTGTCGTTCGCCGTGGCCGATACGCGGGAAAATCCACCGGAACTGGCCACGCTACGGCGTGACTATCCGCAGGTGGACGTGCGTTGTGGCGACCTGGACGTCGAGTTCCTGTGCCGTGCCGACGAGCTCTACGTGAGCCCCGGCCTGGCCCTGGCGACCCCGGCCCTGCAAGCGGCCGCGGCCCGCGGGGTGAAGCTGTCCGGTGACATCGAGTTGTTCGCGCGCAACGCCAAGGCGCCGATCATCGCCATCAGCGGTTCCAATGCGAAAAGCACCGTGACCACCCTGGTGGGTGAAATGGCCGCGGCAGCCGGCAAGCGGGTCGCCGTGGGCGGCAACCTCGGTACGCCGGCACTGGACCTGCTCAACGACGACGTCGAGCTGTACGTGATGGAGCTGTCCAGCTTCCAGCTCGAAACCACCGACCATCTTGGCGCCGAAGTGGCCACCGTGCTCAACATCAGCGAAGACCATATGGACCGCTACAGCGGCCTGCCGGCGTATCACCTGGCCAAGCACCGGATCTTCCGCGGTGCCCGGCAAGTGGTGTTCAACCGCCAGGACGCCCTGACCCGTCCATTGCTCGGCGAAGGCCAGCCGTGCTGGTCGTTCGGCCTGGGCGTACCGGATTTCAAAGGCTTCGGGTTGCGTGAAGAGAACGGCGAGAAATACCTGGCCTTCGAATTCCAGAACCTGATGCCGGTGCGCGAGCTCAAGATCCGCGGCGCCCATAACCAGGCCAATGCCCTGGCCGCCCTGGCCCTCGGGCATGCCGTCGGCCTGCCGTTCGACGCCATGCTCTCGGCCCTGCGCACCTTCGCCGGGCTGGAGCACCGTTGCCAGTGGGTGCGCGACCTGGATGGCGTGGCCTGGTACAACGATTCCAAGGCGACCAACGTCGGTGCCGCCCTGGCGGCGATCGAAGGGCTGGGGGCGGACATCGAAGGCCGGCTCGTGCTGATCGCCGGTGGCGACGGCAAGGGCGCCGACTTCAAGGACCTGCGCGATCCAGTGGCGGCCAACTGCCGCGCCGTGGTGCTGATGGGCCGCGACCGTGAATTGATCGCCCAGGCGCTCGGCGACGCCGTGCCGCTGGTTCGCGTCGCTTCCCTCGACGAAGCGGTGCAGCAGTGCCGCGCCCTCGCGCAAGCGGGCGACGCCGTGCTGCTGTCGCCGGCCTGTGCCAGTTTCGACATGTTCAAGAACTACGAAGAGCGCGGGCAGTTGTTCGCCCGGGCCGTGGAGGACTTGGCATGAGCCTGATGAACGTCATCAAGCCGTACCCGTCGCCGCTGATCACCGGGCGTGGCATCGACCTGGATTTCCCGATGCTCGCCGGTTGCCTCGCCCTGCTGGGCCTGGGCCTGGTGATGATCACCTCGGCTTCCTCGGAAGTGGCGGCGGTGCAATCGGGCAACACGCTCTACCACATGATTCGCCACCTGGTTTACCTGGTGATCGGCCTCGGCGCGTGCGTGGTCACCATGATGGTGCCGATCGCCACCTGGCAACGCTTGGGCTGGATGATGCTGCTGGGCGCCTTCGGCCTGTTGGTGATGGTGCTGGTGCCGGGCGTTGGCCGCGAAGTCAACGGTTCGATGCGCTGGATCGGCTTCAGCTTCTTCAACGTGCAGCCTTCGGAAATCGCCAAGGTCTTCGTGGTGCTCTTCCTCGCCGGTTACCTGGTGCGTCGGCAAAAGGAAGTGCGCGAGAGCTGGATGGGGTTCTTCAAGCCATTCATCGTGTTGCTGCCGATGGCCGGCCTGCTGTTGATGGAGCCGGACTTCGGCGCCACCGTGGTGATGATGGGCGCGGCGGCGGCGATGTTGTTCCTTGGCGGCGTCGGGCTGTTCCGCTTCATCCTGATGGTGGCGCTGGCGGTGGCGGCCGTGACCGTGCTGGTGCAGGCGCAGCCCTACCGGATGGCGCGACTGATTACCTTCACCGATCCGTGGGCCGACCAGTTCGGTTCCGGCTATCAATTGACCCAGGCGCTGATCGCCTTTGGCCGTGGCGAATGGCTGGGCGTGGGCCTGGGCAACAGCGTGCAGAAGCAGTTCTACCTGCCGGAAGCCCACACCGACTTCGTGTTCTCGGTCCTCGCCGAAGAACTGGGCGTGGTCGGTTCGCTGTGCACCGTGGCGCTGTTCGTCTTCGTGTGCGTGCGCGGCATGTACATCGGCCTGTGGGCCGAGAAAGCCAAGCAGTTCTTTGCCGCCTACGTGGCGTATGGCCTGTCGTTCCTGTGGATCGGCCAGTTCCTGATCAACATCGGCGTGAACGTCGGCCTGCTGCCGACCAAGGGCCTGACCCTGCCGTTCCTCAGCTATGGCGGCAGTTCCCTGGTGATCTGCTGCGCCTGCCTGGGCTTGCTGCTGCGCATCGAATGGGAGAGCCGGACCCACCTGGGCAGCGAAGAGATGGAGTTCCACGAGAGTGACTTCGCCGAGGAGCCGACCCATGGGCGCTAACGTGCTGATCATGGCGGGCGGTACCGGCGGGCATGTTTTCCCGGCGCTGGCCTGCGCACGCGAGTTCCAGGCGCGCGGCTACACCGTGCACTGGCTGGGCACGCCACGGGGCATCGAGAACGAACTGGTGCCCGGCGCTGGCCTGGAGCTGCACCGGATCAACGCCAGCGGCCTGCGGGGCAAGGGCAAGTTGTCGTTGCTCAAGGCGCCGCTGATGCTGCTCAAGTCGGTCTGGCAGGCGCGGGCGATCATTCGTCGGTTGCGGCCGGTCTGCGTGGTCGGGTTTGGCGGTTATGTGACCGGCCCCGGAGGCGTCGCGGCCAAACTGGCCGGCGTGCCGGTGATCGTTCACGAGCAGAACGCCGTGGCCGGTACCGCCAATCGGTTACTGGTGCCGTTGGCCGCCCGGGTCTGTGAAGCGTTTCCCGACACCTTTACCCTGTCGGGCAGCCGCCGCACCACCGGGAATCCGGTGCGTACCGAGCTGTTTCTCGATACACCGCGCCCAGCCCTGGCTGGACGCAAGGCGCGCTTGCTGGTCCTGGGCGGAAGCCTGGGGGCCGAGCCGTTGAACAAACTGCTGCCCGAAGCCTTGTCCCAGGTCGCCCCCGACCTGCGTCCGGAAGTGTTTCACCAGGCCGGCAAAAACCACGATGAAGTGACTGCCGAGCGCTACCGCGCCGCTGGCGTCGAGGCGCAGGTGCAGCCGTTCATCAAAGACATGGCCCAAGCCTATGGCTGGGCCGACCTGGTGATCTGCCGCGCAGGCGCGTTGACCATCAGCGAACTGGCTGCCGCCGGTCTGCCCTCGATGCTGGTGCCCTTGCCCCACGCCATCGATGACCACCAGACCCGCAACGCCGATTATTTGGCCCGTGAAGGCGCTGCCTTCCTGATGCCGCAAAGAACGACTGGCGCCGCGGATCTTGCCGCCCGCCTGACAGAGGTTTTGATGCAGCCGCAACGACTAGAAGACATGGCCCGCGCCGCGCGCCGCCTGGCCAAACCCGATGCCACGGCCCAAGTGGTCGACACCTGCCTGGAGGTGGCCCATGGTTGAGAATCGCAAAGCGATGCCACAACCGGAAATGCGCCGCATCCGCCGCATTCACTTCGTCGGTATCGGCGGCGTGGGCATGTGCGGGATCGCCGAGGTATTGCTGAACCTGGGCTACCAGGTCTCCGGTTCCGACCTGAAGGCGTCCCCGGTGACCGAGCGCCTGGAAACCTTCGGCGCCCAGATCTTTATCGGCCACCGCGCCGAGAACGCCGCCAACGCCGACGTGCTGGTGGTATCCAGTGCCGTGAACACCTCCAACCCGGAAGTCGCCACCGCCCTGGAACGGCGTATTCCCGTGGTGCCGCGTGCCGAGATGCTCGCCGAGCTGATGCGCTACCGCCACGGCATCGCCGTCGCCGGGACCCACGGCAAGACCACCACCACCAGCCTGATCGCTTCGGTGTTCGCTGCCGGCGGCCTGGACCCGACCTTCGTCATCGGCGGTCGCCTGAATGCCGCGGGCACCAATGCCCAGCTGGGCACCAGCCGCTACCTGATCGCCGAAGCCGACGAAAGCGACGCCAGCTTCCTGCACCTGCAACCGCTGGTGGCGGTGGTGACCAATATCGACGCCGACCACATGGCGACCTACGACGGCGACTTCAACAAGTTGAAGAAAACCTTCGTCGAGTTCCTGCACAACCTGCCGTTCTACGGGCTGGCGGTGGTGTGCCTGGACGATCCGGTGGTGCGGGAAATCCTGCCGCTGATCAAGCGTCCGACCGTCACCTACGGGTTCAGCGAAGAAGCCGACGTGCGCGCCATCAACGTGCGCCAGCAGGGCATGCAAACCTTTTTCACCGTGCTGCGCCCGGACCGTGAGCCGCTGGATGTCTCGGTGAACATGCCGGGCAACCACAATGTGCTCAATTCCCTGGCCACCATTTGCATCGCCACCGACGAAGGCGTCAGCGATGAAGCCATCGTCCAGGGCCTGTCCGGGTTCCAGGGCGTGGGGCGGCGCTTCCAGGTGTACGGCGAACTGCCGGTGGACGGCGGCAACGTGATGCTGGTGGACGACTACGGTCACCACCCGACCGAAGTCGCGGCGGTGATCAAGGCCGTGCGCGGTGGCTGGCCGGAACGCCGCCTGGTGATGGTCTACCAGCCGCACCGCTACAGCCGTACCCGCGACCTGTACGACGATTTCGTCCAGGTGCTCACCGACGCCAACGTGTTGCTGCTGATGGAAGTCTATCCGGCCGGCGAAGAGCCGATCCCGGGGGCCGACAGCCGCCAGCTGTGCCACAGCATCCGCCAGCGCGGCCAGTTGGACCCGATCTACATCGAGCGCGGCGTGGACCTCGCGCCGCTGGTCAAGCCGCTGCTGCGTGCCGGGGACATCCTGCTGTGCCAGGGCGCCGGTGACATCGGAGGCCTGGCCCCGAAACTGTTGAAAAGTCCGTTATTCGCCGGAGCCATCGTGGCCTCCAGCGAGGGGAAACTGAAATGACTGCTGCCTACGCCAACCTGGTCTCGACCCTCGATCCGAAAGCCTTCGGCCGCGTCGCCGTGCTGTTCGGCGGCAAGAGCGCCGAGCGCGAGGTGTCCCTCAAGTCCGGCAACGCCGTGCTGCAAGCCCTGCAAAGCGGCGGCGTCGACGCGTTCGGCATCGACGTGGGCGATGACTTCCTGCAACGCCTGCTGAGCGAAAAGATCGACCGCGCATTCATCATCCTCCACGGTCGCGGCGGTGAAGACGGCAGCATGCAGGGCCTGCTCGAGTGCCTGGGCATCCCCTACACCGGCAGCGGCATCCTCGCTTCGGCCCTGGCGATGGACAAACTGCGCACCAAGCAGGTCTGGCACAGCCTCGGCATTCCGACGCCACGTCATGCGGTGCTGGCGAGCGAGGCCGATTGTATTTCGGCGGCCACGGAACTGGGCTTCCCCCTGATCGTCAAACCGGCTCATGAAGGTTCAAGTATCGGCATGGCGAAAGTGAATTCGCTGCCTGAGTTGACCGCGGCATGGAAAGACGCCAGCGCCTACGATTCGCAAGTGTTGGTCGAACAGTGGATCGCCGGTCCCGAGTTCACCATCGCCACCCTGCGTGACCAGGTGTTGCCGCCGATTGCGCTGGGCACACCGCACACGTTCTACGACTACGACGCCAAGTACGTCGCCAACGACACCCAGTACCGCATTCCCTGCGGGCTGGACAACGCCAAGGAAAAAGAACTGATGGACCTCACGGCCAAGGCCTGTGAGGCGCTGGGTATCGCCGGCTGGGGCCGGGCGGACGTGATGCAGGACGCCGATGGGCGGTTCTGGTTCCTGGAAGTCAACACCGCGCCCGGCATGACCGATCACAGCCTGGTCCCGATGGCGGCCCGTGCCGCCGGCCTGGATTTCCAGCAACTGGTGCTGTCGATCCTGGCGGCCAGTGTCGGCCCGCAAGAGCCAAGAGGTTAAGCCATGCAAGGCGCATCGCTTCGTCATCAGCCATCCGCACCCGGTCGCAAGCCGGTGCCGCGGGGTGCCAGCCGCATGGTGGCCAAGGAGCCGATGTCGGCGCGCTTGCCGAAAGCCAACTTTGGTTTTCTCAAGAGCCTGTTCTGGCCGGTGCTGCTGGTGGTGCTGGGGTTTGGTACGTACGAAGGGGCGCAGCGGCTGTTGCCGTATGCGGACCGGCCGATCGCCCGGATCAACGTCCAGGGCGACCTGAGCTACATCAGCCAGCAGGCGGTGCAGCAGCGGATCGCGCCGTTCGTGGCGTCGAGCTTCTTCACCATCGACCTGGCGGGCATGCGCACGGAACTGGAGCAGATGCCCTGGATCGCCCATGCCGAAGTCCGGCGCGTGTGGCCCGACCAGGTGTCGATCCGCCTGGAAGAACAGCTGCCGGTGGCCCGTTGGGGCGACGAGTCGCTGCTGAACAACCAGGGCCAGGCGTTCACGCCGCGGGAATTGGCCAACTATGAACATTTGCCCCAGCTGTTCGGTCCACAAAGGGCCCAGCAGCAAGTGATGCAGCAGTACCAGGTGTTGAGCCAGATGTTGCGGCCGCTGGGCTTCTCCATCGCACGCCTGGAGTTGCGTGAGCGCGGCAGCTGGTTCCTGACCACGGGCGCGGGCAGCTCGGGGCCGGGCATCGAGCTGCTGCTCGGTCGCGGCAACCTGGTGGAAAAGATGCGCCGCTTCATTGCCATCTATGACAAGACGCTCAAAGAACAGATTACGAACATTGCGCGCATCGATCTGCGCTACGCCAACGGCCTCGCTGTTGGCTGGCGGGAACCGGTAGCGCCGACGACGGCCGAACCCGCCGTCGCGAAGAATTAAGAAGAGGCAGGACCCATGGCAAACGTGCAAAGCGGAAAAATGATCGTCGGTCTGGATATCGGCACTTCCAAGGTGGTAGCGCTGGTAGGCGAGGTCGCGGACGACGGCACGCTGGTCATCGTCGGGATCGGTACCCACCCGTCCCGTGGCTTGAAGAAAGGCGTGGTGGTGAACATCGAGTCCACCGTGCAATCGATCCAGCGCGCCATCGAGGAAGCGCAGCTGATGGCCGGTTGCCGGATCCACTCGGCGTTCGTCGGCGTGGCGGGCAATCACATCCGCAGCCTGAACTCCCACGGCATCGTCGCGATTCGTGATCGTGAAGTCAGCTCCGCCGACCTCGAGCGCGTGCTCGACGCGGCCCAGGCCGTGGCGATCCCGGCCGACCAGCGGGTGCTGCACACCCTGCCGCAGGACTACGTGATCGATAACCAGGAAGGCGTCCGCGAGCCCCTGGGCATGTCCGGCGTGCGCCTGGAAGCCAAGGTCCACGTGGTCACCTGCGCGGTGAATGCGGCGCAGAACATCGAGAAATGCGTGCGCCGTTGCGGCCTGGAAATCGACGACATCATCCTCGAGCAACTGGCCTCGGCCTACTCGGTGCTGACCGACGACGAAAAAGAGCTGGGCGTGTGCCTGGTGGACATCGGTGGCGGCACCACCGACATCGCGATCTTCACCGAAGGCGCCATCCGCCACACCGCGGTGATCCCGATTGCCGGCGACCAGGTGACCAACGACATCGCCATGGCGTTGCGCACCCCGACCCAGTACGCCGAGGAAATCAAGATTCGCTACGCCTGCGCCCTGGCGAAACTGGCCGGCGCCGGTGAAACCATCAAGGTGCCAAGCGTCGGCGACCGTCCGCCGCGCGAGCTGTCCCGCCAGGCCCTGGCCGAAGTGGTCGAGCCGCGCTACGACGAACTGTTCACACTGATCCAGGCCGAACTGCGCCGCAGCGGCTACGAAGACCTGATCCCGGCCGGCATCGTGCTGACCGGCGGGACATCGAAGATGGAAGGTGCGGTCGAACTGGCCGAGGAAATCTTCCACATGCCGGTGCGCCTGGGCGTGCCCCATGGCGTCAAGGGCCTGGATGACGTGGTGCGCAACCCGATCTATTCCACCGGCGTGGGCCTGCTGATGTACGGCCTGCAGAAACAGTCCGATGGCATCTCGTTCTCGGGCATCGGCAGCCGCGACAGCTACAGCAACGACGAGCCGAAGGCACCGCTCCTGGAGCGCTTGCAGGCTTGGGTAAAAGGCAATTTCTGATTCAGGTTTCAAGCTTCAGGGGACGGGTTTCAGGCCCGGCTCCGGAAGACGGCAGCAAACGCAGTAGGCGAAAAAACTAGAGAATGAAAGGAGAGGGAAAATGTTCGAACTCGTAGACAACATCCCCGCTAGCCCGGTTATCAAGGTAATCGGTGTCGGCGGTGGCGGCGGCAACGCTGTCAACCACATGGTCAAGAGCAACATCGAAGGCGTCGAATTCATCTGCGCCAACACCGATGCTCAAGCGCTGAAGAACATTGGCGCGCGGACCATCCTGCAACTGGGCACCGGCGTGACCAAGGGCCTGGGTGCCGGCGCGAATCCCGAGGTTGGCCGTCAGGCTGCCCTGGAAGACCGCGAGCGCATCGCTGAAGTCCTGGCGGGCACCAACATGGTGTTCATCACCACCGGCATGGGCGGCGGTACCGGTACCGGTGCAGCCCCGATCATTGCCGAAGTGGCCAAGGAAATGGGCATCCTCACCGTCGCCGTGGTGACCCGTCCGTTCCCGTTCGAAGGCCGCAAGCGCATGCAGATCGCCGACGAAGGCATCCGCGCGCTGAGCGACAGCGTCGACTCGTTGATCACCATCCCCAACGAGAAACTGCTGACCATCCTGGGTAAAGATGCCAGCCTGCTGTCGGCGTTCGCCAAGGCCGACGACGTACTGGCCGGTGCCGTTCGCGGTATCTCCGACATCATCAAGCGTCCAGGCATGATCAACGTCGACTTCGCCGACGTACGCACCGTGATGTCCGAAATGGGCATGGCGATGATGGGCACTGGCTGCGCCAGCGGTCCGAACCGTGCACGCGAAGCCACCGAAGCGGCCATCCGCAACCCGCTGCTCGAAGACGTCAACCTGCAGGGCGCCCGCGGCATCCTGGTGAACATCACCGCCGGTCCCGACCTGTCCCTGGGCGAGTACTCCGACGTGGGTAGCATCATCGAAGCCTTCGCCTCCGACCACGCCATGGTCAAGGTCGGCACGGTGATCGATCCGGACATGCGCGACGAGCTGCACGTGACCGTGGTTGCCACCGGCCTGGGCGCGAAAATCGAGAAGCCGATGAAGGTGATCGACAACACCGTCCAGACCACCATGGCCTCCCAGCCACAGCAACAGGCCCCCGTTCGTCAGGAACAGCCTGCGGTGAACTACCGTGACCTGGACCGTCCGACCGTCATGCGCAACCAGGCCCAGGCCGGTGCCGCGACTGCCGCGAAGATGAATCCGCAAGACGATCTGGATTACCTGGACATCCCGGCATTCCTGCGTCGTCAGGCCGATTGATGAAATGTATCAGGGGGATACGGGTGATTGGTGTTCAGCAAAGGTCTGGTCTGCTATCATCGCCAGCCTTTGTTGATACCAGTTCGCAATTTGCGCTGAAGCGGCCCATGCCATGATTAAACAACGCACCCTGAAGAATATTATCCGTGCCACAGGTGTCGGTCTGCACTCCGGCGAGAAGGTCTACCTGACCCTCAAGCCCGCGCCTGTCGATACCGGCATCGTGTTTTGTCGTGCCGACCTCGACCCTGTGGTGCAGATTCCTGCTCGCGCGGAAAACGTTGGTGAAACCACCATGTCGACCACATTGGTCAACGGTGACACCAAGGTGGATACGGTGGAGCATTTGCTCTCGGCCATGGCTGGCCTGGGCATCGATAACGCCTACGTCGAGCTCTCCGCGTCCGAAGTCCCGATCATGGATGGCAGCGCCGGACCCTTCGTATTCCTGATTCAATCGGCTGGCCTGGAAGAGCAGGACGCAGCCAAGAAGTTCATCCGCATCCTGCGGGAAGTGACGGTGGAAGACGGCGACAAGCGCGCCACTTTCGTCCCTTTCGAAGGTTTCAAGGTGAGCTTCGAGATCGATTTCGATCACCCGGTTTTCCGTGACCGCACCCAGAGTGCAAGCGTGGACTTTTCCAGCACTTCGTTCGTGAAGGAAGTCAGCCGCGCCCGTACCTTTGGTTTCATGAGTGACATCGAGTACCTGCGCAAGCACAACCTCGCACTCGGCGGCAGCGTGGAAAACGCGATCGTGGTCGATTCCGATGGCGTGTTGAACGAAGATGGCCTTCGTTATGAAGACGAATTCGTCAAGCACAAGATCCTCGATGCAATCGGCGACCTCTACCTGCTGGGCAATAGCCTGATTGGTGAGTTCAAGGGCTTCAAGTCCGGCCACGCACTGAACAACCAGCTGCTGCGCAAGTTGATTGAGCAGAAAGATGCTTGGGAAGTCGTGACGTTCGAAGACGCCAGCACCGCACCAATCTCCTACATGCGCCCTGTCGCGGCCGTGTAGGCAAAAACCTCTCTAGTTTTTAAAGGCTGCCTTCGGGTGGCCTTTTTTTATGGCGGGTCATTTATCCGGGGGGAGCGTCTGTGGCGACCGCTTTTGTGGCGAGGGGATTTATCCCCGCTGGACTGCGCAGCAGGCCCAAGGCAATCAACTCAATCTATCTGATGCAGCGCGTGGTCAGGGTTTAGGGCCGCTTCGCAGCCCAACGGGGATAAATCCCCTCGCCACAAGGAGCGGCCCTGCGGCGATGGGGTGCTACATGGCGCAAACGACCCGGTTGCGCCCGCTGGCCTTGGCCTGGTACAGCGCCTTGTCAGCGGCGACCAGCAGTTGTTCGAGGTTGCCATACGGCCCTTTTGCCCACGTGGCGATGCCGATGCTGACGGTCATCGGGGCGTCTCCTGGAACGGCAGGGGGCAGTTGTTCCACCGCCTGGCGAATGTTCTGGGCCATGGAGAAGGCGCCGGCGGTGGCGGTTTCCGGCACCACGACCGCGAACTCTTCGCCGCCGTAGCGCGCGGCGAGGTCGGCGGGGCGGCGTACGTGTTCATTGATGAGCCGCGCCAAGGCCCGCAGCGCTTCGTCACCGCCCTGATGACCGTGGCGATCGTTGTAGGCCTTGAAGTGGTCGGCATCGATCATCATGATCGACAGCGGCTGGCCCGAGCGCTGGGAGCGCAGCCATTCCTGTTGCAGCTTCACGTCCAGGGCCCGACGGTTGGCCAGGCCGGTGAGGGCATCGATCGACGCCAGTTGCTCCAGGTTTCGCTCCGCCCGGTGGCGGCGCCTCAATTCGCGGCGCAGCAACCAGGTGAGCCAGAGCAGCGCGATGCACAATGCGCCGGTCGCGCCGCTGACCATCAACGCCGTGCGTTTCCACGAGGCGAAGACTTCGTGGGAAGACAGCGCGACCACAACAATCAAGGGCAAGTTGCCCACTTGGGAAAAGGTGTACAGGCGCGTGGTCTGGTCGACGCTGGACACGCTGGTGAAACTGCCGTTGCCTTCCTTGAGGATGCGCACGAAATTCGGCCGGTTGCTGAAGTCCTTGCCGATCATGTCGTCGGCCAGGGGCGGTTCCTGGGCCAGCAGAATCCCGTCGCGGCTGACCAGGTTCACCGTACCGCCATGGCCGATGTTCAGGCTCTTGAACAACTGGCTGAAGTAGTTCAAGCGCATCGCGGCCTCGGCCACGCCCATGAACCCACCCTGTTCGTCGTTCAATCGATAGCTGAAGCTGATGCGCCAATCCTGGGCGGCGCTCCTTGAGCGAAACGGGCGGCTGATCATCATGCCTAGGCTCGGGTCCTCGAGGTGGGCGCGGAAATACTCCCGGTCGGCGTAGTTGCCCTGGCGCGGCGTGACCGAGGCGGAGTCGGCGATCACGTCGCCGCGCTTGTCGAGCAGCAGGATGTCGCCTTTGTAGGGGGCGGCGGTGGCACGGTCGAACAGGGCCAGGTGACGAATCGCCGGCGACACCCCGACGAGGTCATCGCGCTTGGCAGTGGCGATCAAGCCTTGCAGCGATAGGTCGTAGAGTTCGACGTTGCGCAGCACGTCGGCATCGATCAGTTGCACGATGTTGCTGGCCGCACGCGTTGCGGCCAGTTGTGCGCTGGTGTGTTCGCGAATCAGCAGGAACGTCACGATGGCCAGGATGGCGGTGACCACCAGCGAGCTGGCGAAAACGAGGGCCCGTTCCGAGCGTATCGAAAACAGGGTATTGCCGGGTATCGCACTGCTCGTGCTCATGGTTCCAATGTCTGCATGGTCTGTGGCGGGGATCCATCCCAAAGGGCACGCGGCTGGCCAACGGAGCGGATGCTGGCCTTTTGCTGATTGTGCTTGGATCGGAGAGGGCGGGCAATCCATCTCTGCGCTGTCACCCTCGGTCCGCGATCATCCGATTCTGATTCAGTTGCCTTTCGCCCAGCATTCAAAGGGAAAACGTTCGTCCGATCTGCACAGGGCGTCAGGCGGGCAGGCGGATCCCGAAGGTATTGGCGCCCCGGTCGCTGTGCACGAACACATCGCCGCCATGCATCAGGGCGATGGCCTTGACGATCGCCAGCCCCAATCCGTGGTTGGCGCCGCTGTTGCTGCGCGAGGCATCGACCCGATAGAAGCGTTCGAACAGGCGCGGCAAGTGTTCGCCGGCAATCGGTTCGCCGGGGTTGGTGACGGCCAGGGTGATTTGGCCGGCCTGGGCTTCGATGTGCACGTCGATGAACTGTCCAGGCGCGGTGTGTTGCACGGCGTTGCTCAACAGGTTGATCAACGCCCGGCGCAGGTGCGCGATCTCGATGTTGGCCTGGGCGTCGCCGCTGACCCGGACCTGGACCTGGGCGTCTTCGAGGATGAAGTCCAGGTAGTCGAGGGTGGTCGCCACCTCGCCGGCCAAGGACGCGCTGGTCAGCTTGGTGGCCTTGCTGCCCCGGTCGGCACTGGCGAGGAACAGCATGTCGTTGATGATCGAGCGCAGCCGTTCCAGCTCTTCGAGGTTGGACTGCAGCACTTCGAAGTAATGCTCGGCCGAACGCCCGCGGGTCAGCGCTACCTGGGTCTGGCCAATCAGGTTGGTCAGGGGGGAACGCAGCTCATGGGCGACATCGGCGTTGAACGACTCCAATCGCGAATAAGCCAGTTCGACCCGGTCGAGCGTGGCGTTGAAGGAGCTGACGAACTGGTTCAGTTCCGGCGGCAACGGCGTCAGTTGCAGGCGACCGGACAAGCGCGGTGGCGTCAGGCGCCGGGCTTCGTCGGACAACTTGATCAACGGCTTGAGGCCGATCCGTGCCACCCAGTAACCCAGCAGGGACGCCAGCAGGACGCCGATGAAAGCCAGGCTAATCAGCGCCACCAGCAGCCGGTGCTGGGTCTGGTAGAAGGTTTCGGTGTCGATGCCGATCATGAAGCGCAGCGGCGGGCGCTGGTCCTTGGCCGGAAACTGGCTCACCAGCACCTTCATCGGGTAGGCCCGGTGCGGCAGCTTCAAGTCGCGCTTGCCCAGGGGCCCTGCGGCGAAGGCACGGATCTGCGCATCGGGGTTGCCGTATTCGAAGCGCGGGTCGCCGCTGACGATCCAGAACTGGATGCGTTTGTCTTCCTCGCCCAGCAACCGCAGCTTGTTATTGATCTTTACCCAGTGTTCGAGGGTGCCATAGCGACCCACCGTCGATTCAAGCACGCTGTAGCGTGCATCGAGTTCGGCTTCCGGCAACAGGCCCAGGCCCTTCGCGACCTGCTGGTACAGCGCGCCGCCGATCAACAGGAAGACCAACGCGGCCACCAGCGTGAACATCCCGCTCAGGCGCAGGGCGAGGCTGTTACTCACCGCGGCTCTCCAGCACGTAGCCCATGCCGCGAATCGTGTGCAGCAATTTCTGCTCGAAGGGACCGTCGAGCTTGGCCCGCAGGCGCTTGATCGCCACTTCCACCACGTTGGCATCGCTGTCGAAGTTGATGTCCCAGACCATTTCGGCAATGGCGGTCTTGGACAGGATCTCGCCCTGGCGCCGGGCCAGGACGCTGAGCAGGGAAAACTCCTTGGCGGTCAGGTCCAGGCGCTGGCCGGCGCGTGTCGCCTTGCGGCTGATCAGGTCGATCCACAGGTCGGCGATGCTCACCTGCACCGGTTCATGGCCGCCGCTGCGGCGGGTCAGGGCTTGCAGGCGGGCCACCAGTTCGAGGAAGGAAAACGGCTTGCCCAGGTAGTCGTCGGCGCCGTCGCGCAGCCCCTTGATGCGATCCTCGACCCGTTCCCGGGCGGTGAGCATGATCACCGGCGTCTGCTTGCGCGCGCGCAACGCCCGCAACACGCCGAAGCCGTCCAGGCCCGGCAGCATCACGTCGAGCACGATCACCGCGTAATCGGTTTCCAGGGCCAGGTGCAGGCCCTCGACGCCGTCCGGCGCGACGTCCACGGTGTAACCCTGTTCGGTCAGGCCGCGGTGCAGGTAGTCCGCAGTCTTTTCTTCGTCTTCGATGATCAGGACACGCATGGGCCCGCCTCAGTGTGTGGTCGCCAGGGCCGTCGGCGCTGGCTGGGGCCGATGGAACAGACGTTCGAGCCACAAGTATATGACCGGCGTGGTGAACAGCGTCAGCGCCTGGCTCACCAGCAGGCCGCCCACCACGGCGATGCCCAATGGCTGACGCAGTTCCGCACCGGTGCCGTAGCCGAGCATCAGCGGCAGGGCGCCGAGCAGGGCGGCCAGGGTGGTCATCATGATCGGCCGGAACCGGGTCACGCACGCCTGGAAAATCGCCTCCTGGGGTGCCAGCCCGCCGTTGCGCTGGGCGTCGAGGGCGAAGTCGATCATCAGGATGCCGTTCTTCTTGACGATGCCGATCAACAGCACCAGGCCGATCAGGGCCATGATCGAAAAGTCCTGGCCCAGCAGCCAGAGCATGATCAGCGCGCCCAGGCCGGCCGAGGGCAGGGTGGAGATGATGGTCAGCGGGTGCACGAAGCTCTCGTAGAGGACGCCGAGGATGATGTACACCGCCACCAGTGCGGCGAGGATCAGCCACGGTTGGCTGGCCAGCGAACTCTGGAACGCCTGGGCCGCACCCTGGAAGTTGCCGGTGATGGCGGCCGGCATGCCGATCTCGTTCTTGGCCTGGTCGAGCATCCACACCGCATCCCCCAGCGCCACCCCGGGCGCCAGGTTGAACGACAGGTTGGCGGCCGGGAACATGCCGTCGTGGGCGATGGACAGCGGGCCGCTGCTTGGTGCGTCGAAGCGGGCCAGGGCCGAGAGCGGCACCATCTCGCCGCTGAGGGGCGAGCGCAGGTAGAAATACGCCAGGCTTTCGGCCTTGCCGCGTTGCGCGGTGTCCAGTTCCAGGATTACGTTGTACTGGTTGGTCTCGGTCTGGAATTCGTTGATCTGGCGCTGGCCGAAGGCGTCGTACAGGGCCTGGTCGACATCGCTGGCGGTGAGGCCGAAACGCGCGGCGGCGCTGCGGTCGATGTTGATGTGGGTGATGCTGCCACCCAGCTGCAGGTCATTGGAGATGTCGCGGAACGCCGGGTTGCCGCGCAACTTGTCGGTGAGTTTCTGCGCCCAGGCATTGAGGGTAGGGCCATCGTTGCTCTTGAGCACGTACTGATACTGGGCGCGGCTGGGCCCGGAGCTGAGGTTGATGTCCTGGCCGGCTCGCAGGTACAGGACCACGCCGGGGATTTTCAGCAGCTTGGGGCGGATCCGATCGATGAAGCCGCTGGCGGTGACGTCCCGCTGGTCCCGGGGCTTGAGGGCGATCCAGAAGCGGCCGTTGGCGATGGTCTGGTTGTTGCCGGAGACGCCGACGGAATGGGAAAAGGTCGCCACGGCCGGATCGGCGGCGACGATTTCGGCCAGGGCCTTGTGCTTGGCCACCATGTCCGGGAACGACACGTCGGCGGCGGCCTCGCTGGTGCCCAGCACCAGGCCGGTGTCCTGGACCGGGAAAAACCCCTTGGGAATGAACACGTAGCCGCCCACGGCCAGCGCCAGGGTCAGGCCGAACACGCCGATCATCAGCTTCTGGTGGGCCAGGGCCCGCCGCAGGCCTCGTTCATAGCGCGCCAACAGGCGCTCGCCGAACCCCGGCTTGCCGTGGGCGGCATGCACCGGGGCGCGCATGAACAATGCGGCGAGGGTCGGCGCCAGGGTCAGCGACACCACCACCGAAATCAGGATGGTCGAGGTGGCCGTGAGGGCGAACTCCTTGAACAGTCGCCCCACCACGCCGCCCATGAACAGCAGGGGGATGAACGCGGCGATCAGCGAGAAGCTGATGGACACCACGGTGAAGCCGATCTCGCCGGCACCCTTGATCGCCGCCTCGCGCATGCCGTCACCGGCCTCCAGGTGGCGGTGGATGTTTTCCACCACGACGATCGCGTCATCCACCACGAAGCCCACCGAGATGACGATCGCCACCAGGGTCAGGTTGTTCAGGCTGAAGCCCATGATGTACATCAGGGCGAAACTGGCGGTCAGCGAGACCCCCAGCACCGCCGAGACGATCAGCGTCGCCGAGAGCTGGCGCAGGAACAGGGCCATCACCGCCACCACCAGCAACACGGTGATCAGCAGGGTGATTTCCACTTCGTGCAACGAGGCGCGGATGGTCTGGGTGCGGTCGATCAGCACCTTGACCTGCATGGCGGCGGGCAGCATGGCTTGCAGTGTCGGCAGGGCCGCCTGGATGCGGTCGACGGTCTCGACGATGTTCGCCCCCGGCTGCCGGAAGATCACCAGGTTGAGCCCCGGTTCGTTGTCGGACCAGGCCTGGACGTAGGCGTTTTCCGAGCCGCTGACGACCTTGGCGATGTCCTTGAGGTGCACCGGCGCGCCATTCTTGTAGGACACGATCAGCTCGCGGTATTCCTCGGGCTGGAACAACTGGTCGTTGGTGGACAGGGTGGAGATACTCGATTCGCCGTACAAGGCGCCCTTGGCCAGGTTGAGGCTGGCCTGCTGGAGCGACAGGCGGAGGTCGGCCAGGGTCAGGCCGATGGCGGCGAGCCGGTCGGCCGAGGCCTGGACGCGGATGGCCGGGCGTTGCTGACCGGTGATGTTGACTTGGCCTACGCCGTCGATCTGGCTGATCTGGCGGGCCAGGAGGGTTTCGACATGGTCGCTCAGCTCGGTGCCGGGCATCAGGGTGGAGCTGATGCTGAGAATCAGCACGGGGCTGTCGGCCGGGTTGACCTTGCGCCAGGTCGGCAGGTTCGGCATGTCGTTGGGCAGTTTGCCGGCGGCGGTGTTGATGGCTGCCTGGACTTCCTGGGCGGCGGTGTCGATGCTCTTGCCGAGGCTGAATTGCAGGATCAGGTTGGTCGAGCCCAAGGCGCTGCTTGAAGTCATCTGGGTGATGCCGGGGATGGCGCTGAACTGCACCTCCAACGGGGTCGCCACCGACGACGCCATGGTTTGCGGGCTGGCGCCGGGTAGCTGGGCGTTGACCTGGATGGTCGGGAACTCCGCCTCCGGCAGTGGTGCGACGGGCAGCCGGGGAAACGCGATCAGCCCCAGCAGGACCAGGGCGAACGTGAGCAGCACCGTGGCGATCGGGTGGTTGATGCACCACGTCGAAATCGAGCCGCGGCCCTTCATGGTTGCGGCTCCAAGGTCTTGGTCAGGGCCGGTGGGTCGCTGAGCACCTGGATGTGGCTGCCGGGCTTGAGTCGCGACTGGCCGTCGCTGACCAGTTGGTCGCCGGGGTTCACGCCCTTGATGATGTGCATGTCGCTGTCCTGGTGGACCATCACCACCGGCACGCTCTCCACCGTGTCGCCCTTGACCCGGTAGACGAAGTGCTGCTCCAGCCCGCGCTGGACCACCGTGGGCGGCACCACCAGGGCGTCCTTGTCGACGCTGGTCTGGATCTTCAGGGTCACCAGTTGCCCCGGCCACAGCCGTTGCGCCGCGTTGCTGAACTGCGCCTTGGCCCGCAGGGTGCCGGTGCTCGCGTTGATCTGGTTGTCGATGAGGCTCAGCCGGCCCTCGCCGAGCAATTCACCGGTGTCGGCATCGGTGCCGATGAAGGCCTGGACCAGGGCCTGGTCGGGCGCGGCGATCAACCGTTGCAGGGTGGGCAGCATCTGCTGGGGCAGGGAGAACTCCACCGCGATCGGGTCGATCTGGGTCACCGTGAACAGGCCGTCGGCGTCGCTGGTGCGCAGGAAGTTGCCTTCGTCGACGTTGCGAATGCCGACGCGTCCGGCCACCGGGGAGCGAATCTGGGTATAGGACAACTGCACCGTGGCCGCGTCGATGGCCGCCTGGTTGCCCTGGGCGGTGGCCTTGAGCTGATTGACCAGCGCCTGCTGCTGGTCGTAGGTCTGCTTCGACACGCCGTCGTCGACGCTGAGCAATTTGTAGCGCTTGAGGTTGACCTGGGCCACCGCCAGCTGGGCCTGGCTCTCGGCGAGTTGGGCCCGGGCCTGGTCGAGGCTGGCGCGAATCGAACGGTCGTCGATGGTCGCCAGCAGGTCGCCCTGCTTGACCTGTTGCCCCTCCTTGACCAGCAGCCGGGTCAGGATGCCGTCGATCTGCGGACGAATGACCACGCTGTGCAGCGAAAGCACCGTGCCAATGCCGCTGGCGAAGCGCGGCACATCCTTTTGCACCACGCTGACCACCCGCACCGGGATGGCGGCGGGGGCGGCAGGCTTGGTGGCGCCGGGCTTCATGACAAACCAGAGGAGCAGCGCCGCCAGGGCGGCCAGGAGTGCAACGAGCAGGACAGTTTTTTTCTGGATGGGCATGGATGCGAAGAGCCGGTTCGGGACGGTGGGATTTACTACCGCTCTTATATAGCGTTGCGAGGCGGTCAGGAAGGTGACGCCTGACTGACAGGCGTGTCAGTTTCGTCCTGGCGTGCCGTCGGATCGCTGGTGACGTCGAACGATCCGCGCGATGCATTGCGCCGGCGGGCGAGTATACTGCGCGCTTCCGTGGCCCGCCCGGCAGGCCCACGTTGATCCCTCACCTGAAGTGAACAGCCCTACATGAACTCCCCGACAGTGTCGCCCGCCGACGAACAACCGAACGTCGAACCGGCCGATTCGCCTGACCGCGATGTTTCCAGCACCGAGAGTGGCCAACCGGCGATCCCGGCCTTCAAGTTTCCGTTCAAGCCGGGCGAGTTGGCCGCGACCAAGGGCGCTGCGCAGAAGCCCTGGTACAAGAACGGTGCGAAGAACGGCCACACCAAGACGCCCGGCGCCGCGCCTCCCGGTACGCGTCGTTCGATGGGCAAGCGCTGACGCATCGCGCTTGGGCACGCGGTGGTTTCAATTCGCCACCCGTGCGCCCGCCAGGCTGCCACTCAATTCATACGCCGTGAGCTCGGCCTGGTGCGCCGCCAGGATCTCCGGCAGCGAGCCGCGCAGGTATTCGACCCAGGTCTTGATCTTCGCGTCCAGGTATTGGCGTGAAGGGTAGATGGCGTAGAGGTTCAGCTCCTGGGAGCGGTAGTTGGGCATGACCCGTACCAGCGTGCCATTGCGCAGGCCCTCGATGGCGGCGTACACCGGCAACACGCCGATGCCCATGCCACTGATGATCGCGGTTTTCATCGCATCGGCCGAATTCACCAGGAACGGCGAACTGTTGATGGTGACCATTTCCTGGCCTTCCGGGCCGTCGAACACCCATTTCTCCAGCGGAATGACCGGGCTGACCAGCCGCAGGCAGGCGTGGTTGAGCAGGTCGCTGGGCTTTTGCGGACAGCCGCTGGCCTTCACGTAGGCCGGGGACGCGCAGACGATGCTGTAGGTGATCCCCAGGCGTTGGGAAACGAAGCCCGAATCCGGCAGCTCGCTGGCGAGCACGATGGACACGTCGTAGCCCTCGTCGAGGATGTCCGGCACCCGGTTGGCGAGGGTCAGGTCGAACGTGACGTCTGGGTGGGTCTTGCGGTAGCGGGCGATGGCGTCGATCACGAAATGCTGGCCGATGCCGGTCATGGTGTGGACTTTCAACTGCCCGGCGGGGCGCGCGTGGGCGTCGCTGGCCTCGGCCTCGGCTTCCTCCACGTACGCCAGGATCTGTTCGCACCGCAGCAAGTAGCGCTTGCCCGCCTCGGTCAGGGCGATCCGGCGGGTGGTGCGGTTGAGCAGGCGGGTTTGCAGGTGGGCTTCGAGGTTGGAAACCGCGCGCGAGACGTTGGCGGTGGTGGTGTCCAATTGCACGGCGGCGGCGGTGAAGCTGCCCGCTTCGGCAACACAGCTGAACGCGCGCATGTTTTGCAAGGTGTCCATGGAGGGCTCTCTTGGGAGGTAGCAAATTGTGACATGAAGTTACAGCGCTACGGGACCCCGACGATGGGATTATCGCGTTAACGGTAACAAAGATTCGCAGAAAGGTCGGCTTATCGCCGTTGGGCGGGATACCTAGAATTGCCGGCACTGTAGTGCAGGCTTGCCCCACTATTCAGCCCAGAACTTGTGGGAGCGGGCTTGCTCGCGAATACGATAGGTCAGTCACCACTGCATGTGCTGATCCACCGCATTCGCGAGCAAGCCCGCTCTCACAGGTCTCGATTTTCTCTTCTAGGATTTTTGCGCACGTGCCGCGTTGCATCAGCAGAGAGCTGAAGACTCTCAGTGTTTGGGTTCTGACATTAACCATCAGCGGTTGCATCGGCACGGGAGGGATTGCGCCGCAGGGCGAGGTCGTGCCGGCCGAGCGACTGGCCACCGATGCCGCGATCCGCGAAGCCGCCCGCGATGCCCATTGGCCGACGCGCCAGTGGTGGCAGGCCTATGGCGACCGGCAACTGGATCGCTGGATCGATCTCGCCCTGCGGGACAGCCCCAGCCTGGCGATGGCCGCGGCCCGGGTACGCCAGGCCAGGGCCATGGCCGGTGTGGCCGAGGCCGCCGAGTCCTTGCAGATCAACGGCGAGTCGACTCTCAAGCGCCACAACTGGCCCACCGATCAGTTCTACGGCCCTGGCGAATTGGCCAATACCACCACCTGGGACAACAATGCCGTCCTCGGCCTGAGCTATGCCCTGGACCTGTGGGGCCGCGAGCGCAACGCCAGCGAGCGGGCGGTGGACCTGGCCCACGCCAGCGTGGCCGAGGCGCGACAGGCGCAGCTGGAATTGCAGAACAACATCGTGCGCGCCTACATCCAGTTGTCCCTGCACTATGCCCAGCGGGATATCGTCGTCGCGACCCTGCACCAGCAAGAGCAGATTCTCGACCTGGCGCAAAAACGCCTGGAGGGCGGCATCGGCACTCACTTCGAGGTCAGCCAGGCCCAGGCCCCGTTGCCCGAGACCCATCGTCAACTCGATGCCCTCGATGAAGCCATTGCCTTGAGTCGCAATCAACTGGCCGCACTGGCGGGCCAGGGCCCGGGGGCGGGCGCGCAGTTGCAGCGGCCGGCCCTGGCCCTTGGCGCGCCGCTGAAGTTGCCGTCGGCACTGCCAGCCGAACTGCTCGGCCAGCGTCCGGACGTGGTGGCGGGGCGTTGGCAAGTGGCGGCCCAGGCCCGGGGGATCGACGTGGCCCGCGCGGGGTTCTACCCCAATGTCGACCTGGTGGGCAGCCTGGGCTACATGGCTACCGGTGGCGGCATGCTGGAGTTCCTCACCGGCAAGAAGCTCACCTATAACGTCGGGCCGGCGATCTCGCTGCCGATTTTCGATGGCGGGCGCCTGCGCGCGCAACTGGGCGAGGCGGCCGCCGGCTATGACCTGGCCGTGGCGCACTACAACCAGACCCTGGTCAATGCGCTCAAGGGCATCTCCGACCAATTGATCCGACGCCAGTCCATGGACAAGCAACACGCCCTCGCCGCCGAGTCCGTGGCGGCTGCGCAGCGCACCTACGACATCGCGTTGGTGGCGTTCCAGCGCGGGCTGACCGACTACCTCAACGTGCTCAATGCCCAGAGCCTGTTGTTCAAGCAGCAACAGGTGCAGCAGCAGGTGGAGGCCGCGCGCCTGAGTGCCCATGCCGACCTGGTGACGGCGCTGGGCGGCGGGTTGGAGTCTGGTCGAGATGTGCCTGTTGCGAGCGATGCTCCGTGGCGAGGGACCTCGTTGTGGGAGCAAAGCTTGCTCGCGACCCAGGCGACTCGATTCATGGAAGACCATATTGCCTTCGTCGCGAGCAAGCCTGGCTCCAACAAGGTCCCTCGCCACGATGCTGAGTAGGCCTTCCGTGACGTCTTTACTTTGGCTGCACCGCCTCCAGTGGCGCCGTGGCTTCTACGACTGGGCCCGCAGCGACGGGGTGACCTGGGTCTACATGTTCAAGGTGCTGTTGGCCGCGTTCCTGACGTTGTGGCTGGCGATGCGCCTGGAATTGCCGCAGCCGCGCACGGCCATGATCACCGTGTTCATCGTCATGCAGCCGCAGAGCGGCCAGGTGTTCGCCAAGAGTTTCTACCGTTTTCTCGGCACCTTGGCCGGCTCGGCGGTGATGGTCGCGTTGATCGCGTTGTTCGCCCAGAACACCGAACTGTTTCTCGGCAGCCTGACGCTCTGGGTCGGCCTCTGCACGGCCGGTGCGGCGCGCTACCGCAACTTCCGTGCGTACGGTTTCGTGCTGGCCGGCTACACCGCCGCGATGATCGGCCTGCCCGCCCTGGCACACCCGGAAGGGGCGTTCATGGCGGCGGTGTGGCGGGTGCTGGAGATTTCCCTGGGGATTCTCTGCGCCACCCTGGTCAGCGCCGCGATCCTGCCCCAGACCGCCAGCGCCGCCATGCGCAACGCCTTGTACCAGCGCTTTGGCGTGTTCGCCCTGTTCGTCACCGATGGCTTGCGCGGGCGCAGCCGGCGCGACGCGTTCGAAGCCGGCAACGTGCGTTTCATCGCCGAAGCCGTCGGCCTGGAAAGCCTGCGCAGCGTGACCGTGTTCGAAGACCCGCACATGCGCCGACGCAATGGCCGGCTCAGTCGCTTGAACAGCGAATTCATGGGCATCACCACCCGCTTCAACGCCCTGCACCAGTTGCTCGAACGCCTGCGCGCCAGTGCGGCGGACCACGTGGTGAACGCCATCAAGCCCGGCCTGCAGACGTTGGCCGAACGGTTGGACGGCTTCAGTGGCCGGCCGCTGACCGACACCGATGCAGGGCGGCTGGCGGTGGTACTGGCCGAGTACAAGGCCGACCTGCCGGCCCAGGTGCGACGGCTGCGCGGGCTGTTCCAGGAAACGGCGCCGAGCGAGGCCCAGCAGTTGGATTTCCATACGGCCTATGAGCTGCTCTATCGCTTCGTCGACGACCTGCACGGCTACGCCCTGACCCACGCCTCGCTGGCCGATCATCGTCACGAACGCGAGCGCTGGGACGAGCCGTTCGTGTCCCGGACCAATGGCCTGGCGGCCGCCGCCTCGGGGTTTCGCGCCGCCTTCATCCTGCTGGTGCTGGGCAGCTATTGGGTCGCCACGGCCTGGCCGAGCGGCGCGACGATGACGATGATCGCCGCGGCCACCGTGGGCTTGTCGGCGGCGACGCCGAACCCCAAGCGCATGGCTTTCCAGATGGCTTGCGGCACGTTGTTCGGCGCCTTGATCGGCTTCGTCGAGATGTTCTTCGTGTTCCCGCTGATCGACGGGTTCGCGCTGCTCTGCGTGATGCTCGCCCCGGTCATCATGTTCGGCTCGTTCCTCAGTTCACGGCCGCAATACGCTGGCGTCGGGCTGGGGTTGCTGATCTTCTTCAGCACCGGCTCGGTGCCGGACAACCTGACGGTCTACAACCCTTACGCGTTCATCAACGATTACCTGGCGATGATCCTCGGCATGCTGGTATGTGCCGCCGCCGGCGCGATCATCCTGCCGCCCAACAGCCGCTGGATGTGGCGCCGGCTCGAACAGGACCTGCGCGAGCAAGTGGTGTTCGCCATCAGTGGCAAGCTCAAGGGCCTGGCCTCGGGTTTCGAAAGCCGCAGCCGGGACTTGCTGCACCAGGCCTATGGCCTGGCGGCCGGCCAGCCGCAGGTGCAGCGCGACCTGCTGCGCTGGATGTTCGTGGTGCTGGAAGTCGGCCACGCGATCATCGAGTTGCGCAAGGAGCAGGCGATCTTGCCGGTGCATCCGGCGTATGCCGAAAGCCAGCCGTGGCGCCAGGCGATTCGCGTGATGGGACGGGCGCTGGTGCGGCTGTTCCGCCAGCCGGGCAAGAGCAACCTGGAACGGGCCCTGGTGGCGGTCGATCACGCCATCGGGCGCGTGCAGGCCACCGACGAACCCTTCGCCCCGCACTTCGACACGTCCGCCCTGCGCCGGGTGAAAAGCTACCTGCATTTCATCCGCACCTCGTTGCTCGACCCGCAATCACCGTTGGCGGCCTACGCCCCGCCGCTGCGCCAGGAACCTGAACATGCTCCGTGAGATCGCCTTCCATGGCGTGTACATGCCCACCATGACCCTGATGTTCTTCGTCGCCGCCGCCTTGGCCTGGGCCCTGGACCGTTTCCTGTCGGGGTTGGATTTGTACCGCTTCTTCTGGCACCCGGCGCTGCTGCGCCTGAGTCTGTTTACCTGTCTGTTCGGCGCGTTGGCGCTGACGGTCTACCGTTGAGATCGATGCGATGAAAAAGTTTTTCAGCCTGCTTGCGACGCTGCTGGTGCTGGCCCTGGCGCTGTGGATCGGCCGCACGCTGTGGGAGCACTACATGAACACGCCCTGGACCCGCGACGGCCGGGTGCGGGCCGACATCATCAACGTCGCCGCCGATGTCAGCGGCGAAGTGGTCGAGGTGGCGGTGCGCGATAACCAGCGGGTGGGCAAGGGCGACCTGCTGATGCGCATCGACCCCGAGCATTATCGCATCGCGGTCAAGCAGGCCCGCTCCCTTGTGGCGTCGCGCAAGGCCACCTGGGAGATGCGCAAGGTCAACGCCCATCGCCGTGCCGACCTCGACAGCCTGGTGATCTCCCGGGAAAACCGCGACGACGCCAGTAACATCGCCGACTCGGCCCTGGCCGATTACCAACAGGCACAGGCCCAACTGGAGGCCGCCGAGTTGAACCTGGCGCGCACCGAAGTCCGCTCGGCGGTGGACGGCTACGTCACCAACCTCAACGTCCACCGGGGCGACTATGCCCGCATCGGCGAGGCGAAGATGGCCGTGGTGGACATGAACTCGTTCTGGGTCTACGGCTTCTTCGAGGAGACCAAGTTGCCCAAGGTGCGGATCGGCGATCCGGCGCAACTGCAACTGATGAGCGGGGAACTGCTCAAGGGGCACGTGGAAAGCATCTCCCGCGGCATCTACGATCGCGACAACCCGGAAAGTCGCGAGCTGATCGCCGACGTCAACCCGACCTTCAACTGGGTGCGCCTGGCCCAACGGGTGCCGGTGCGCATCCATCTCGACGAAGTCCCCGACGGCGTGCTGCTGGCGGCGGGAATGACCTGCACCGTGGTGGTCGAGCCCCAAGGCGAGCGCTGAGACCATCGGTTATTTGTGGGAGCGGGCTTGCTCGCGAAAGCCGTGGTTCAGCTTGCGGTGATGTTGGCTGTGCCGACGCCTTCGCGGGCAAGCCCGCTCCCACATAGGATCTTCGGTGGCCATGAGTGGTGCGTTCGTCACACAAAACCTCCCGCTTTTTCCAGCCGCTACAGCGAGCGGCCTAGCCCGAATCGCTTCATCAAGCCCTGCTCCAGCAGCCCCTTGGGCAATAACCCGGCCATCAAGGGCAATGCCCGGCTGCCATTGCCCAGGCGCAGCAGGCGCGGGGGCCTGGGTTTCAGGGCGGCTTTGAGCAGATCGGCGGCGAATTCGCTGGCGGGGGTCGGATTGTCCTGGGAGGCTCGCGCCCGGGCGCGTATGCCTTCGCGCAGGGGCCACCAGGGCGACTGCTCGGTGAGCAGTTGCTCGGCTTCATGGCCGGCGTTCCTGGCGAAGCTGGAAGCGATGGCGCCGGGCTGGACTTCCATGACGCGGATGCCGAAAGGCGCCAGCTCCATGCGCAAGGCATCGCTCAACGCATGCACGGCGGCCTTGGAGGCGCAATAGGCGCCGGCGAACGGCGTGACCAGTACCCCGGACACGCTGCCGATGTTCACCACCAGGCCCCTGGCCCGGCGCAGTACTGGAAACAGTGCGCGCGTCACGCCGACGATGGCGAACACATTGGTTTCGAACTGGCGCTGCATGGCCGGCACGCCGCCGTCGAGCAACGGGCCCATGGCACCATAGCCGGCGTTGTTCACCAGCACATCGAGGCCACCGTGCTGTTGGTTGATCCGCTCGCTCAATTGCTCCAGCGCCGGGCCGTCGTTCACGTCCAGTTGCACGGCGGTGAAGCCGGCGGCGCCCAGCAGCGCCACGTCCTCGGCCTTGCGCGCACTGGCCCAGACCTGGTAGCCGGCGGCCTTGAAGGCATCGGCCAGGGCGCGGCCAATGCCGCTGGAACATCCGGTGATCAAGGCGACGGGCATGGCGCATTCCTTATGCAAGAAGTGAGAGATGGGACGGTTCAGTTGGAGAAGCTACCGTGCAATCGCTCGGCGCGAAACTCCAGGGTCTGCGGGCGATAGCCGGGACGCAGGGGCGGCAGGGGCAGGCAGTCCTGCCAACTGGCGCCTGCCTGCAGTTCGCCGGGGCCACGGTAGCGCGGGGCACTGTAGGGGTTGTCGGCGAGGTTGAGGGTGTCGCCCGGGGCATAGGCCGCGACGCGCCAGTACAGCTCGGTCAGCGGCACGTCGTTGCCGTTGTTCAGGTTCAGTAGCAGCGGACGGTCGGCGGGGCAGTGCTCGGGCGCGTAGGTGATGCGCAATTCCAGGCGATCCAGTTGGCGGTTCTCACGGTTTTCCTGCCAGAGCACCCACGCCGCCACCAGCCCCAGGCCGACAAACGCGGCCAGGGACACCGGCAACGCCTTGGCCGGGTAGCGCAGCAACAGGATGAGCCAGGTAATGACCAGCAAGACGCCGATAAGCATGATTGAAGCCTCCGATACCGTCGTCACATCCTACCGAACGGAGCGGGCCGTGGCGAAGCGCTGATGCGTGGGCACCGGCGTGCTCCCAAAAAAAAGCCCCCACCCAGGCCACTGCGGATAGGGGACGCAATGGCCTGGATGGGGACTTCTTGTCTTGCTCGGGTGTTATTGCGCGATGGTTTTCACCGACACGCCGCGTTCCACCGGAGTGGAGCGACCGTAGATGTCTTCGAAGCGCTCGATGTCGTCTTCGCCCAGGTAGCTGCCCGACTGCACTTCGATGATTTCCAGCGGGATCTTGCCCGGGTTGCGCAAGCGGTGAACCGACGCGATCGGGATGTAGGTCGACTGGTTCTCGCAGAGCAGGAACACGTTCTCGTCGCAGGTCACTTCGGCCGTGCCGCTGACCACGATCCAGTGTTCGGCGCGGTGGTGGTGCATCTGCAGCGACAGGCACGCGCCCGGCTTGACCGAGATGTGCTTGACCTGGAAGCGGCCACCCATGTCCACCGAGTCATACGAACCCCACGGACGATAGACTTCGCAATGGTTCTGGGTTTCGGTGCGACCCTGGGCATTGAGGGTGTTGACCATCTTCTTGACGTCTTGGACCTTGTCCTTGTGGGCAATCATCATGGCGTCCTTGGTCTCGACCACCACGATGTTCTCCAGGCCGATCACCGACACCAGCTTGCCGTTGCCATGGATCATGCAGTTGCGGCTGTCCTGGACCACCACGTCGCCCTTGGTGACGTTGCCATTGGCATCCTTGGGATTGACTTCCCACAGCGATGCCCAGCAGCCCACGTCGCTCCAGCCCGCCGACAGCGGCACCACGCAGGCGCGCTGGGTTTTTTCCATCACCGCGTAGTCGATGGAGTTGTCCGGGCAGCAGGCGAAGGTGGCTTCGTCGAACGTGATGGTGTCCGGGGTCTGCTCGCTGCGTTCCAGGGTCAGCAGGCAGGTGTCGTAGATGTCCGGGTCGTGCTTTTTCAGCTCTTCGAGGAAACGGCTGGCGCGGAACAGGAACATGCCGCTGTTCCAGAAGTAGCCGCCGGCCTCGACGAACTCGATGGCGCGCTTGACGTCGGGTTTCTCGACGAAGTGCGACACACGGCTCACGCCTTCGGGCAGCAGCGCGTCGTTGGTCGACTTGATGTAGCCGTAGCCGGTTTCCGGTTTGGTGGGCGGTACGCCGAACAGCACCATCTCGCCTCGCTCGGCGGCCACGGTGGCCAGGGCCAGGGCGCGTTGCAGGGCTTTCTGGTCTTCGATCACGTGGTCGGCCGGCAGCACCAGCATCAGCTCGTCGCGGCCTTCGTTGACCAGCATCATCGCGGTCAGCGCCACGGCCGGGGCGGTGTTGCGCCCGAAGGGCTCCATCAGGATGCGCTGGGCTTCCAGGTTGCGGCCGGCCAGCTGCTCGTTGACGATGAAACGGTGGTCTTTGTTGCAGACCACGATCGGCGTGTCCATCCCTTCGAACACCAGGCGCTCGAGGGTTTGCTGGAACAGGGTGTGTTCGCCGGTCAGGGCCAGGAACTGTTTAGGGAATTGCTTGCGCGAAAGCGGCCAAAGACGTGAGCCGCTACCACCTGACAAGATCACCGGAATCATGTGTGTTACTCCTTTGAAGCGTAATGGTTATAGAGCTACTGCGTTCTGTCGTTTCACTCTTGTTTTTGTTCCGTGCCCGAATGACGCCAGTGTCCAGTGTGGGAGCGAGCTTGCTCGCGATGACTGAGTGTCAGTCGACATCCATACTGGATGTCGTACCGCAATCGCGAGCAAGCTCGCTCCCACAGGGGTATAGCGTCAATCAGGCGAATCCATCAGCGTGTTGACACCGGACGCTTGACCCAGACCGGCGACAGGCTGCTGCCGGAGCCGGTGACGTACAGCACGGCGGCTTCGCCGCGCTCCAGGGCCACGGGCTTGAGGTCGCCGACTTTCTTGTCGCCCTCGAACAGCGCCAGGCTGACTTTCACCGGGTTGATCTCACGCTCGCCACGGCCCTTGGCCGCTACGTTCGGCACCACTTCGGTCTTGCCGTCGGCGGTCTTGAGGGTCAGCGCCTTGTCGGTGAGGTTCTGCACGCGCACCAGGGACTTCTGCTTGTTCTTGAACGGTGGTTCTTCGATCAGCTGGGGCTGGCCGCTGGCGTTGTTGACCAGGGTGTAATAGTGATCGGGGGCCAGCTTGACCGGCACGGTCTGGCTGCCGACCTTGGCGCTGTAGTCACCGCCAGGCATGAAGCTGAAGTCGCTGCTGGCCAGTGGGGCCACGTCGTTGAGGTTGGTGCTGCCGACGGTGGCGCTGACTTCGGTGTTGCTGGCGTTGTAGATGCGCACGAAGCTCGAGCCTTTTGGCGCGACCGGGCCGTACAGGGCCGAGTCGCCGGCGAAGGCGGACAGCGAAAGGGCGCTCATGCTGGCGACGAGGGCGACAGCCTTGAAGGAACGAGCGGCGAGACGGCGAGGAGTAGTGTTGAAAGTCATGGTGGACCTCTCTTTCAGTTTTGCGCCCGGTCGGGCGTCTCGGATGGGGTGTTGGCGGCGACGTTCTGTTGGCGCGCGCCGGCTTGCTTGAGCTCTGCGACCCACTGCGGGTCGGCGTCGCCGATTTCGTTGTTCACAGGCAGGTAACGTTCAGGGAACTCCCAGATCAGCACTTGTGGCGGGCTGTTCTTGAAGGCGTCGCTCTTGAGGTAGCTGAGCATCGGCAGAATCGGGCCGTGGCCGTCTTCGGCGTAGTTGACGACGTCGCTGTGCAGGGCTTGCTTGAGTGCACCGACGAAGTTCCAGTTGGGGTTGGCGCTGTAGCTGGTGCCGATCAGGGCCACGGGCACCTGGGCGTCGGCGAACAGCGCGTCGCCTTCGGCCGGCTGGTCGTCGGCTTCGCGGGTGTTGCGTTTGACCAGCGGCTCCTGGGCTGGCATCAGGTTCTCGAACAGCGGATCGAGTGGCAGGAACTGGCGCAGGTCGCCCTTGTGGGTGATTTTCTCCGCCGGCTCAGTGATGAAACGCTGTGGCTGGCCTTCCAGCGGCGTGCGTTCGGCAATCGCCTTGGCGATGTTCTCGGCCGCGACCTGGGCACCTTCCGGGGTCCAGTGGGTGTCGGTGCGCAGGAACACTTGCTGGCCGCTTTGCTTGGCCTGTTGCAGGGGGCCGAGCAGGTCGGGGGCGATGATCTTGTCTGCCGCCACGCGGGCATGGAAGTCCTGGTAGAGGTTCTCGTGAATGCTCGACGGCTTCACTTCGCCCAGGTGCTCAGGGTACAGCCGCGCCTTGGCCGGCACGATCGCCATGACCAGGGTCACGCCTTGTTCCTTGAGCTTCTGGCGCACGCCTTCGACCAGCGCGTAGTTGCCTTGCAGGTTCAGCTCTTCATTGACGATCGGGTTGAACTCTTCGTCGCTGTACAGCCATTGGTCGCGGCCCAGGACCACGCCTTTGCGGCCTTCGTTGAACAGCTTGTAGTCCAGCGCGGCCCAGATGTTGGTGCCCAGGCGCTTGATCGGGAACTGATCGTCGTAGTGCGTTTCCACGGCCTTGGCCCAGCGGCCGTTGAGCACGGTCGCGTCCGGGTTGGTGTTGAAGCCGAAGAAGCTGCGCATCGACCAGAGACCCAGGGCCGTCAGGATCACCATGAACAGCGTGACGTAGAAGATGCGTAATGAGCGGGTCATGTTCAGATCCCTCAGAACTGGAAGTAAAGGAACGGCGAGAAGCTTTGCGCCGAGAGTTTGAGAATCGAGGCGATGAACAGCAGCAGTACCAGGGCGCGCATCACGTAGCGCGACCAGTCCACGGTCCAGTAGGCCGGTTGCACCTGGGCTTCGACGCCAACGGTGTAGCCGGGTTCATGGATATTCGTCGGATTTTCCCCTGGCACGGCTTTGATCAGGCCCGGTTGCGCAGTGGCCGGGCCATCGGCCTCGGTGTTCACTTCAGGCTTGGTCTTGACCGGCGGACGGTTGGTGTAGAAGTCCCGCAGGCCGAAGAAGGCGAGGGTGACGTAGGCCACCACCAGGGTGGCGATCTGCAGGCCGGTTAGGTTTGCGCGGGTCAGTTCCGACAGCGACCAGTCGCCGAAGCTGAACATGGCACCGTACATGCGACCGGCCACGTGCAGGTTCTCGGCACGGAAGATCACCCAGCCCATGACCACCAGCAGGAAGGTCAAGGCCCAGCGGATCGGGTTGATGGTGCGTGGGGTGGTGTTGATGCCCACGGCCTTCTCGATGGCCAGCCAGATGCCGTGCCAGGCGCCCCAGATCACGTAGGTGATGTTCGCACCGTGCCACAGGCCACCGAGCAGCATGGTCAGGAACAGGTTGCGATAGGTCATCAACGTGCCTTTGCGGTTACCGCCCAGGGTGATGTACAGGTAGTCGCGCAGCCAGGTGGACAGGCTGATGTGCCAGCGGCGCCAGAACTCGGTGATCGACTGGCTGATGTAGGGCTGCTTGAAGTTTTCCATGAAGCGGAAACCCATCATCAGGCCCAGGCCGATGGCCATGTCGCTGTAGCCGGAGAAGTCGAAGTACAGCTGGGCGGTGTAGGCCAGCGCACCGAGCCAGGCATCGCCGGTGGTCGGGTTCTGCAGGGCGAAGCAATGGTCGGCCACCACCGCCAGGGTGTCGGCGATGAACACTTTCTTGATGAAGCCCTGCATGAAGCGCGTGCAGCCTTCGGAGAACTTGTCCAGGGTGTGGGTGCGGTTGTTGAACTGGTCGGCCAGGTCGCGGAAACGCAGCACGGGGCCGGCGATCAGGTGCGGGAAGATCGCCACGAACGCCGCGAAGTCGATCAGGTTGCGGGTCGCCGGGGTGTCGCCGCGATAGACGTCGATGATGTAGCTGATGGACTCGAAGATGTAGAAGGAGATCCCGATCGGCAACAGCACATGGGTCAGGATGAACGGCTCCAGACCGAAGCTGGTCATGATCGCGTTGAGGCTGTCCACGCCGAAGTTGGCGTACTTGAAGTAGCCCAGGATGCACAAGTCCACTGCCACGCCGAGCAACAGCCAGCGCTGGGCTGGTTTGGTCCGCACGCCGGCGGCGCCGACCCTCAGGCCGATCCAGTAGTTCCACAACGTGACGGCGGCGAACAAGGCCAGGAAGTCCACCCGCCACCAGGCATAGAACACATAGCTGGCGATCAGCAGCAGCAGGTTGCGATAGCGTTGCCCGCTCAGGTAGTACAAGCCGAGAAAGATCGGCAAGAACAGGAACAGGAACACATTGGATGAAAATACCATCCCGATCTCTCCATGTTGAAATCAACAGTCAAGGGCCAGAGCCCCCCCAAACCCCCCCATGAAAACCGGGGAGTCTTATTGCATTTCAGTCGCCGTGTTTACTGTGGGAGCAAGGCTTGCCCGCGATGAACGATGACGCGGTTCATTCAGTGGCCCCGCGTCATGGCTATCGCGGGCAAGCCTTGCTCCCACAGGTTCCCTGCCAGGCAGGGAGAACGGTGTCAGCTTCCTTTGTCACCTTTGTCCCGCGAAGGGTCATACACCTTGGTCAGGTCCCCGCCGAGGCGGAAGGTCTTGAACGGTTGCATCTCATGCTTGCGTTCCAGCACATCCTCGGGGCAGCTGTAGAGGCTGCAGAAGGGTTCGAGCCAGGCGAATTTCGAATCGACCTTCAAATCCTTCATGTCCTGTTCTTCGCCATTCTTCTCTTCGAAGATCTCCGGGTCCTTCACCCCGGCCAGCACGCGGTCGCCCAGTCGCTTGAGGGCGCCGTTGTTTTCCTGGCGCAGGTCGACGCCATTGACCTGGGCGAAGCTGGCGATCATCGCCAGCGGTGGCAGGGCATAGTTGTGGTAGGACAGGGCCCGTTGCTTGCGCTTGAGTTCGTTGGGCAGGAAACCGTCGGCGTCGATCTGGTTGACCCCGACCTTGTATTCCTTGACGGCCCAGTCGAACAGGTCGCGGCGGTTGGTTGCCACGGCGGTGGCCATCACCGACCAGGCGGCCCAGTAGGAATGGTTGTTGGTTTTTTCCAGCGGCAGGTTGTCCCAATCGCTGACCACTTGGTCGGCCATCTTGCTGAACCAGCTTTCAATCAGCTGCGCCTGTTCCTGGTGGTTCGCCAGCGGCCGCGATTCGGAAAACTTCAAGCGCACATAGGCCGAGGCCATGCTGCCCAGGGCCCATTTGCGCATGGACTTGCCGGTGTGGTTGAAATCCTTGGACATCAACGCGTCGGCCTTGGCCCAGGTGGTCAGCCAGTTCAGGGTGCATTCCAATTGGTCCGGGCGACCGTCACGCATGAATTGCATCACCTGCTTGCTGACGCCACGCTCGATCTTGGTGATGTCGGCGGTGCTGTCGCGGAAGGCTTTTTCCGATTGCACGTTCAGGGTCGCGCGGGCCTTGTCGGAGCCCTCGTATTTGCTGCGAAATTGCAGGGAGCCGGTGTAGGGCGTCGGCGTGGCGTCGCAGCCCTGGCCGGCTTCGCCGACCTTGACCTTCTCGATCGGGGCGAAGTAGCCCTGCGGCGGGCGCAGCGGGGCCGCCGCCTGCGTGGCCCCGGCGAACATCGCCAGGGTCAGCAGGGACGGGGCCAACAGTGTTTTCAACGTTCGGGTACGCGTGGTGCTGGTCATGAGACGAGACCTCATTGTCCGATCTGGGCCGTTTGTTCGGCCGGCGCAGATGCGTTGCGTTTGCAGACTTTCGCTTCCACTTGCAGCGGTGCCGCACCGGCTTCGGGTCCCTGGACTTCCAGGGCCAGCAGGTTCTGGTTGGCCCAGTCCTCGTCGGTGCGCAGTTGGAAGGCGAAACGCCCGTCGGTTTCGGAGGTATCCGGTTTTTCGATCTTGATATCCTCGTGGCGCCCATTCATGTACCAGAGGGTGGCTTGCAAGGTTTTCACCGAGGTATCGGCGAAGCGGATGTCGATCTGGTGACTGCTGTTACGCAGGTCCATATTCTTGCTATTGACCATCAATTCGTTCTTGCCCGGCTTGAGGGCGGTCTTGCTGCTCATCAGCGCCGGCTTGCCTTCACAACCGTTGTTGTCCAGCAGCGCCATCATCTGGCGGTAGATGGTTTCCTGGTCCAGGCGGTACAGCGGCGAGAATTCCCAGATGAGGATCTTCGGCGGGTTCTTCTGGAACTCTTCGCTGCCCAGGTACTGGATCATGGCGCCCTCGAAGCCGCCGCCGGGGAAGGCCACGTTGAGGATGTCGGCGCCGATGGCTTCTTCCAGGAAGCCGGCGAAGTTGTAGTTCTTGCCGCTGTGGCTGGTGCCCACGAGGGTGATCTGCGGGTTGCCGGAATCGCCGAACAGGTCGCCGTCACCGGCCTCGCCCTTGGGCTCGGTGGTGAACTGGTCCATGTACTGGATGGCGTAGCTGGTGCCGCACAGTTGCCCGGCCATGTTATGCAGGGTGCCGGTCTTGCCCATGCGGCCGGACTTCTTGGTCTCGAACTCACGCTTGGGGATGTCGGCGAAGGCCGGGAGCTGCTTGACCTTCTCGGCGACGATCTTGGCCGTGCGCTGGGCGCCGTAAGGTGTCCAGTGTTGGTCGCCACGGAAGTAGAAATCGTGGGCCGGCAGGGTTTCGGGCAGGTTTTCGTTGGTCAGCGGCGACAGGTCCGGCACCACGTAGCCCATCTTGGCGAAGCGACCGAGCATGGTCTTGTAGTTGCCCAGGGCCTTGTCGAAATCGAAGCTGGCCTTCTCCTGCGGGTTGAGCTTGTTGCGGTTCACCAGGCCCCGGGTCGGCTGGTAGACCAGCACCAGTTCGACGCCCTTGGCCTTGAACGCATCATGCAGTTGTTGCAAGCGCTTGTAGCCGGCCGGGGTGGTGTCGAATTCGGTACGCAGGTCTTCCTGGGTACGGAACAGCCAGTCACCCTGGGCCTGGACCAGCGTGGTGAAGTTCTGCTGGTAGCGCGTGGTGTAGTTCTTCGCATCGTGGGCCGCAGGGCACAGGTTGCAGCAAGGCTCGGCCGTGTAGGTCGGCGCCTGGATGTCATCGGCGCGCGCGCCGCTGGTCGCAGCGAGAATCCCGGCAGTCAGGGCGGACAGGCCCAGAAGCTTGATCATCTGTGGGTTCATAAAGGTCATCCTCAGTCCCGCAATTCGGTCTGGCGTTCGACAGGGTCGATCAGCACGGCTTTCTGCTGGCGCACCAGCAGGTCGAGAATTTCATCCTGGCGTTCGCCCAGGACTCCCGTGAAGCTGATGCCGCTGGATTTGGTCGGCGCGAGCATGGACACGCGGTACAGCTCGACGCTCAACGGCGAGTCGATGGACAAGGGGCCGCTGCCGTTGGCAGCCAGTTCACCGCCCACCACGATCAGCGAGACCTCGGCGTCGAACGGGTCGAGCTTGATGTCGCGGTCGGTGTTGGACAGGTCCTTGATGTGACCGTAGATGCCGGTCAGGCCGTTGGCCATGGACACGTTTTCGTAGAGGCGGATGTTCACGCTGTTACGAATCCGGATGCCGTGACGCCGGTTGCTGATCACCTTGTTGTCCCACAACAGGTTGTCGGCACTCTCGTAGAGGGTGATGCCGTCGGTGTGGTTCTTGTAGATCTCGTTGTAGGCAATGATGTTGTTGACGCTGTTACGGTCGATCACCAGGCCCGAGAGCTTGTTGTCGTAGCTGCGGTTGTTGAAGATGAAGCTGTCGTTGACCTCGCGGGAAATGATGATCCCGTGCTTCTTCTTCGTCCCGTAGACCGTGTTGTCGGCGATGATCAGCCGATGGGAACGGTCGTGGGGGTCGATGCCGTAGACGATGTTGTCCTTGTAGGTGTTGCCTTTGACAACGAAGTCGCGGGTCTCGTAGCAGTAGAAGCCGTACCACATGTCCGTGAATTCGGAACCGATGATCCAGCCGGTTGGTTCCGGGCGCTTGAGGACCTTGGCCATGTTCGGCGTGTACTGGGAAATACTCACCCCGTACGACTTACTGTTGGAGTAGCCGAAGCTGGCCATCTTGGTATTGACGATGTAGGTCTCGGTACCGCCCCAGGACAGCAGGAACGGACGGAATTCCTTGGGCGAGCGGAACGTGGCGGGGCCGTTGTCCTTTTCACGCCAGCCGGTGACCTTGGTGTCGCGGATGAACATCTGGCCATCGTTGACCAGGAACGAGCCGCCCTCCTGGGACAGGCGCAGTTCCTGGGTCTGCTTGTCGATTTCCAGGATGCCTTTCTGGCCGACCACGATCGGGATCTTCGACAGGTAGACACCGGGCGAAGTCTCGATGATGTACTTGGGCACCTTCTTGGCCAGGTCCTTGAAGTTCATGTAGCCATCGTCGAGGAAGATGGCCTGGGGGATGCCGTGCTGGCGCACCACCCACTCGGCCATCTTGTTGTCGCCGCCGATGAAGTCCTTCAGGGCGTTTTCCTGCATCATCCGGCGCACGCTGATCTTGCCGACCTTGGTCCGCACGATCTTGGCCGCGGCCGCTTCGGCGGTGAAGCCCTTGAGGTCGGGCAAGGTCGGCTTGGGCAGTTCCAGCGGCGCGGTCGGCGCGCTGTTGACGGTGTAGGTCTTGGCGCGCTGCAGTTCCTTGACCACGTTGCCCGGCTTGACCACCGGTTCAACGTTGGCGAACGCCGGCGAGCCGGCCAGCAGCATTGCTGCGACCAACAGGCTGATCGAACCTTTCATCGCCTGGCTGTTCCTGAGGTAGCGGTTCATTTCGGGCACTCCCATGGGCGTTCGCATCAGAAGCGCCAGATCACGTCGACAAAGGCGCGATGCATGTATGAATCGACCTCTTTGCCGTAGGCGTCGCCTGGCTTGAACACGCCGCCACGCAAACGCACCAGCGCCGACGGCTCATCGATGGACTGGCTCAGCGCCGCAGGCAGCAAGCCTTGCTTGAAGTATTTGGTGACGACGAGGTCGACTTCCTGGCCCAGGTCCTTGTCGCCGTCGCGCAGCGGCAGGGTCGAGGTGGACAGGATCGCGCCGGTGACGTCGTCGGTGTTGTTCTGCACGGCGTTGATGCCGTTGCTGCCCACCGGCTTGTTACCGTCCACGCGCCAGAACTTGTGGTACACCAGGCTGGCGTCGTATTCGTCGCGCAGCTGCCAGGAACCGAACAGGCTGGCGCTCTGGGTGTTGGCCATTTCGCCGCGGAACGCTTCGCCGAAACGGTGGACCCGCGAACGGGTGCCGGTGAAGTTCGAGCGGTTGCTCTGCAGGCCGTTCTGTTCGTAGTCCTCGCTGGCGCGGGCGTAGGCCGCACCGACTTGCCATTGCGGGTCGAGGCGCAGGCGGATACCCAGGTCGGTGGCCCAGCCATCGACGTCATCGCTGCGCTTGGCTTGCGCCGGGCGGGTGCCGTCGGCATTGAGCGCGTTGACGGTGTCGCGGTCGCCGGTCATGCCGGTGAGGCTGGCCCAGTAGTTGACGGTGTTGGTGTTGCGCCAGTTGTAGGCGTCGCTGTTGGCTTCCAGGCCCAGCCAGGTCAAGTCGCCGTTCTGGGTCTTGTCCAGGGTGTCGGTGGGCTCGCCCGGGGTCGGGTAGTCGAGGCTGCCGTTGTCATGGGTATGGTGGGCGCGGATCCCGGCCCATTGGCCTGGCATCCACTGGTAGCCGACGTCGCCATACACGTGCAGGCGATCCTTGTCCTTGGGCGACAATTCCTTGAGGTCGGTGCGGTATTCGCTGAAGCGTTCGGCGACGCCGAGGTTGGCCCGCAGCAACGTGGTGTCGAAGGTCCAGTTCAGGGCCTCGATGTTGGTGTCGCGCCATTGGCCGTCGTCGTTGCGCAGGCGCTGGCGACCGAACTTCAACTGCTCGCCCGGGTACGGGGTCAGGCCGCTGTAGCCAATCCAGAATTCGCGCATCGCCAGGTAGCTCTTCTTGGCTTCGCGGTCGCCGCTGTCGGTCTGCTGGTTGGCGCCGTCGGACTGTTGCAGGGTGTCCGTCTCGATGATGTCGGTGGAGGTCACGGCCTGCGCCATGGCGTAGGCGCTCCAGTTACCGCTTTCGCCGTACACCCAGGGACGCAGGTCCAGGCCGATGCCGTTGACGTCGCCACCGCTCTGGGTGCCGAGGTCGCGGTCGTCTTCGGACTGGCCGGTGATTTTCACTTCCAGGCCGAAGTTCTTGGTTTCAGTCAGGGCGGCCAGCGTCGGGCAGGACCAGAGCAGGGCGCATGTCAGGCCAATGCCGGCCTGCACAAAAGGATTGAGCTTCAAAGGCTTCATAGTTGTTCCTCGCCGTCATCTTCTTTCAGGGCTTGCAGTTCCAGCGTATCGGGGCTCATGGCGCCACGAATGGCCTGCTCTTGTTTTAGCAGGCGTTGCGCTTGGGCAAGTTGCTGCGGCGGTAATTGGGCTTCGAGGGTCTGGGCAAGTTCGATGGCTTGCGGGGTGTTCTGCGCCTTGGCCAGCTGGCTGAACACATAGGCGTTGACCGGGTTGGGCTGGGTGCCCCGGCCCTGGGAGAACAGCTGGGCAATGGCGAAGTCGGCGCTGTTCTGGCCATTGCGGGCGGCCTTGAGCAGATGGTCCAGGGCTTTTTGCGAGTACACCTGGCCCAGGTAGCCACGGCGGTAGATCTGGCCGAGGTAGTAGTCGGCGGCCACTTCGCGGCCCACGGCTTTCTGGAAGTGCGCCTCGGCGACCTTGGCGTCGGCCGGCACCCACTTGCCTTCGTAGTACAGCTTGCCCAGCAACAGCTCGGCGCGAGGCTGGTCGGCGGCGCGGCCGTTTTCCAGGTACTGCATCATCTTGTCGACGTCGCCCAGTTCCGGGAAGTCGTAGAGCAGTTGCGCCAGGCTGACCCAGGCGGCGGGGTAGCCGGGGGCGATGCCTTCGAGCAGGGACTGGGCGGTTTTCTCGTCCGTCTTGCCCAGGCTGGCATCGGCCAGCACACGGGCGACACTGTCCACGCGCTGGGCGGAAACCACGCCGCGGGCGTGACCGGCCTGCATCTGCTTGATCAGCTCGGCCTGCTGTTCCGGCTGGCCGCGTTTCTGATAGACCGTGGCCAGTTCGACGTAGCAGATGTCGGTGGTCGCCAGCGCGGCCTTGCAGACCTTCTCGACTTCATCCAGGTGCTGGTCGTAGGTGCCCTGGGTGCGGTAGAGCAGGATCTGCGCCAGGCCCGCTTCCGGGTAGCCGGCGCTGCGCCATTGGCTGATCTGCTGCTGGGCGTTGACGTTCGGGAAACTGTGGGGGTATTGCAGGTACAGCATCGCCAGCGGGATCAGGGTGTTGCCTTCACCGTTGGCGAAGGCTTTCTTCAACAGGCCTTCGGCTTCATGCTTCTCCGCTTCCGTGGAACCGGGCTTCGCCACCAGCAGGCGGCCCAGGCGTGCCTGGGCCCGTGGCGAGATGTCGGCGGCGGCGCGGTAGGTCGCCTCGGCTTTTTTCATTTGCTCGGGGTCACGGCTGTCCACCTGGATATCGGCCAGGCCGACCTGGGCTTCGCTGTAGCCCAGGTCTGCCAGTTGCTGATAGTTCTGCTGCGCCAGCGCCGTGTCGCCGCGCTTGAGGGCTTCATTGGCCAGGCGCTGGTCGGGCAGGCCGGCGCAACCGCTGAGACCGACTGCCAACGCCAGTGCACACAACGCATATCCTGTGTGGGAGCGAGCCTGCTCGCGATGCAAGCCGCTCGGTGTACCAGACAGACCGCGTCGATCCCATCGCGAGCAGGCTCGCTCCCACAGGGACGACAGCGCATTGTTGTTTTGTGGAGTGATCACGGGCATATCCTCGACTTAAATACCGACAGCCATGGCTTTGTCGATCAGCCAGTTCAGGTTCGGACCACGGTCGCTGTGGACTTCCACGGGACGACCGGCCAACGAGCTGTCCAGCGGCTCGTCAGGCTTGATCAGCACGCGGATATCGGAGGAGAGGTCTTCACTTTTCAGGCTGGTGCTGCTGATGATCTTGCCGGTGCGGGTGGTGTCTTCGCCGGCCACCTGGAAGTTGACCGCGGTGCCTGGACGCACGTCGCCGAACTGGCGATAGGAGAAGCGCGCCTCGACGTTGGCTTCGGTGCCGCGTGGAACCAGTTGGAAGATCACGTCGCCCTTGCTGGCGTACTGGCCGTTGGCGACCAGTTGCTGGGCCACGATGCAGTCGCATGGCGACGTCAGGGTGCCGGTCATTTGCTTGCCGAACAGTTCCTCGACCTTGGCCGGTTGCAGCTGGTTGTCGTCCAGGTGGCCCTTGAGCACGTCGAGCATGCTGGTGCTGAAGGTCGCCAGCGGGGCGCCCTTGGCGGCGATGCCGTCAGCCTTGACCAGGCTCTGCACGGTGCCGTCGCGCGGCATGGTGATCGCCATGCCCGGTACGTTCACCAGGCCCGCCTGGGCGTGGCTGACGAAGTACATGCCGTACACCGACTTGAAGATGAAGCCGAACGCGGCCAGGCCGACGATGAAGATAGCGAGGCTGAAGGTCACCGCGCGCAGGCGGCCGAACGCCGTCATGCCGCCACTTTCGTCTTTCTGCTTGCGGGCCTTGGTGAAGTTGTCGCGTTGCAGGGTCGCCAGCACGTCGCCGACGCCGACGATGTCGCCGGCCAGGTGCGAGGTGATGATGTGGCGCAGCGTGGCGATGTCACGCGGCTCCAGGTTCTGGAACTGGCAACCGGTACGGCCGGTCTGGCGGTCGAAGGAGCGGATCTGCAACTCCACGTCCATGGCCAGGCCCAGGTTGTCGATCACGAATTGCAGGCGAGCCTTGTAGGTTTCGCCGATCTTGAGCGGCATCTGCCCGGCGTTGAAGCACAGGCCGCCTGCGGACAGGTCCAGGACCTTGACTTCCATCGGGGTCCGGTCGGGGCCGAAGAATCGCAGCTTGGCCGGGATTTTCACTCGGGCGTGCTGGCGCTGGGCTTCGGATTCATGCACTACGTTGACGTTCACGGCGGTGTTCATAGGGGCGGTTTCCTAGTTAATTCATTCAAGTCCGGTCAGACCATCGTCAGCAGCACAGCGACAAAGATGCTGCCGGCGGAGAAGGTCATGGTCCGAGACGACCAAGTGTTGAACCAACGTTGAAAGCTGGCGAGATCACGGGTCAGTGAGGTGGGCTGGCGGGTCCAGGACTGCTGGTCAAGGCGGAAGAACACGTAGATCTTCACCAACGCGCCGACGATCTGGTTGTAATAGAGAATCGCCGGGTAGGCCGGGCCGATCCGGTGACCGGAGCACGACAACAGCAAGGTCAGGATCAGGCGGGTAATGCCGATCCAGAGCAGGTACACCAGGATGAACGCGGTGCCGTACTTGAAGCTGGCGATCAGCGCCACGGTCAGGCCCAGCAGCGAGGTCCACATCGACACGCGCTGGTCGAACAGCACCACCGAGGTGAACAGGCCCAGGCGTTTCATCCCCAGGCCCAGTGCCCGGGAGTTCTGCCGCAGGTTGTTGCCGTACCAGCGGAACATCAGCTTGCGGCTGGCCTTGATGAAGCTTTTTTCCGGCGGGTGCTCAACGGTGTTGATCGCCGCGTCGGGCACGTAGAAGGTGTCGTAGCCCAGGCGCATCAGGCTGAACCAGCTCGACTTGTCGTCCCCGGTCAGGAACTTGAAGCGGCCCAGGCGCCAGTGCTGCAGCGAGTCGCTTTCGACGTCGGCGATGAAGTCGGGGTTGGTCACCACCGTGGCGCGGAACACCGACATGCGCCCGGTCATGGTCAGCACGCGCTTGGACAGGGCCATGGAGCACATGTTGATGTGACGCTGGGCGAAACGCAGCTTGTGCCACTCGGCCATGATGTAGCCGCCACGCACTTCGCAGAACTCGTTGGTGGTCAGGCCGCCGACGTTGCCGAACAGCTGGAACCACGGCACGGTCTTGCGCACGACGCCTTCGGCGAGCACGGTGTCGCCATCGATCACGGCGACCACCGCACGGTCATCCGGCAGGTGGCGGGAGATGGCGCGGAAACCGTAGGCCAGGCCGTCGCGCTTGCCGGTGCCGGGGATGCGCACGAAGTCCAGCTTGACCCGCTCCGGCGGGTTCATGCGGGCCCAGAGGCTCTTGACCAGCAGCTCGTCGGACATTTCCACGATGGAGCAGACCACGGTGGTCGGCAGCCCGCAGTCGATGGCTTCGCGGATCACCGAGCCATACACCTGGGCGGTGGTCAGCGCGTCGATCCGGAAACTGGTGACCATCAGGAACACGTGGGACGGATCGGCGGCCTTGCCCAGCTTGCGTACCTTGCGGCGCAGATGCGGGTAGACGATGTACAGGAAGATCATGCCGCGCACGAAATGCGTCGCGCCCATGGAGTAACGCCAGATGCCCACGGCGCCGATCAGGAAGATGAAATCCTTGGATTCGGAGTCGAACGTGGACGTGGGCAGCGCCAAGGCGATGCCCATCAATAAACTCAAGTAAAACAGCCAACCGGCGGCCTGAAGCAGGCCGTGCTTTAGCCTGTGCATAATCTGCATCCGTCTCTATCTCGGGCGGGCCTCGTGGGCGGCCCGATGGGTTAAGGCAGGCGAAAGGCCGGCCGGGAACTGTCCCGGCCGGCAAACAGACTTACCAGCAGATGCCTTCGGTCCGGCCACTCGGCGTGGTGGCCTTGGACATGAAGCCGACCAGGTCGATGACCTGCTTGCCTTCCGGTACGTTCTCGGTCAGCGCGCGGAACTTCTCGTCACGGTTGCCCAGGATGATGATGTCGGAGTTGTCGATGACCGAGTCGAAGTCCGAGTTGAGCAAGGACGAGACGTGAGGAATCTTCGACTCGATGTAGTCCTTGTTCGCACCGTGGACGCGGGCGTATTCGACGTTGCTGTCGTAGATGCGCAGGTCGTAGCCCTTGCCGATCAGCATTTCCGCCAGTTCCACCAGCGGGCTTTCGCGCAGGTCGTCGGTGCCGGCCTTGAAGCTCAGGCCCAGCAGGGCGACTTTGCGTTTCTCGTGGCTGGAAACGATGTCGAAGGCGTTCTGCACCTGGGACTCGTTGCTGCGCATCAGCGAGTTGAGCAGTGGCGCTTCCACGTCCAGGGAGCTGGCGCGGTAGGTCAGGGCGCGAACGTCCTTGGGCAGGCAGGAGCCGCCGAAGGCGAAGCCTGGGCGCATGTAGTACTGGGACAGGTTCAGGGTCTTGTCCTGGCAGACCACGTCCATCACTTCACGGCCATCGACGCCGACCGCCTTGGCGATGTTGCCGATCTCGTTGGCGAAGGTCACCTTGGTGGCGTGCCAGACGTTGCAGGTGTACTTGATCATCTCGGCAACGGCGATGTCCTTGCGGATGATCGGCGCATCGAGCTCTTCGTACAGCGATTGCAGGACGTCGCCAGAGGCTTTGTCGAACTCGCCGATCACGGTCATCGGTGGCAGGTCGTAGTCCTTGATCGCGGTGCTTTCACGCAGGAACTCAGGGTTGACCGCGACGCCGAAATCAACGCCGGCTTTCTTGCCGGAGCAGTCTTCGAGAATCGGGATGACAACGTTTGCGACGGTGCCCGGCAATACGGTGCTGCGGACCACGACGGTGTGGCGGGTGGTCTTGTCACGCAGAACAAAACCGATCTCGCGGCACACGGCCTCGATGTAGTTCAGTTCCAGGTCGCCATTCTTTTTGCTCGGTGTACCGACGCAAATCATCGACAGGTCAGTATCGCGAATGGCTTCGGCGAAGTTGGTAGTACCGCGCAGTCGACCGGTTTCAATACCTTGGGCCAACAGCTCGCCAAGACCCGGTTCGACAATCGGCGATTTGCCCGCGTTGATCATGTCTATCTTGTCTTTGGCGACATCTACGCCAACTACGTCATGGCCCCGTGCAGACAGGCAACCGGCACATACTGCACCGACGTAACCCAAACCAAATATGCTAATGCGCATCGCATTCACCTCTGTTTTTCACGCCATTAAATGGCCGGAGTTAATAGTGTTCAGCGGTCATCGTGCACTCGGAAGTGTGGAGTGCAGGCGCCACAATGCCGTTGTGCAGGCATACTAAGTTCCGAGTGTCTAAATAATTGCACTCAAGTTGTGCGCAAAGCGGCCTTGTTGTTATGACCTGCCCTGTTATGCAGCCAGTCCTCGTTGTCGGGAACGCTCGTGCAAAGGTGTTTCACTTTTGATTCCTGGCAAAAAGCCCACAAAATCAACAGTTTCTGTGCTCGGGTGAGCACAATGTAGGGGCGCAGCCTTGGCCTTTGTGGGGATAGTAATGTTGCGTTATCTCCCGTCCTTCTAAGGTTGGATCCAAATCGACGACCGTTTCACTAAGTTGCCATGACAACTTGGTTACTCTGTCCGACGTTGTCTGTAAGTTATCTCCTACACGCTCGGCGATAATCGTTACCGGTGGTATGAGCCGTGCGTTTTGACATAGTTCCGATCCGCTCATCGCGATTTTCGAAATTTTTCGAAATATTATCCGAGATGGCACTGCTTTCATTTTGATGGCACTTGCCATTTCGGCCTTTGTAAATGGGGAGTTAGCAGGGGTGGATAGTTTTGTGCCACTACAGAAGAAAAAAATGCGTGCCACTACGCAAAAAACTGACGAGTGTCGAGTGAAAGAAAAGTTAGCGTCAGGGTGGGACGATTTATTGGCGCCATGGAACTGGCAAAGTGGGCGGGGAAGGAGGATGACAAGTAGGCAGTTGATCGAGGCCCCCAATCGGGGGGCCTTATAAAGTCATGCTTTATTCCGGAGCATGGTCACGCAGGAAGACCAGTTTGTCCGGACTCGATTGTTGTTCATTGAAACGATAACCCTGTAAGTCGAACTGCTTGAGCGAGGCCGGGTCGTCGATGCGTTCCTGGATGACGAAGCGACTCATCAGGCCCCGGGCCTTCTTGGCGTAGAAACTGATGATCTTGTACTGGCCGTTCTTGAGGTCCTTGAATTCGGTGTCGATGACGCGCGCTTTCAGTGCGCTGCGCTTGACCGCCGAGAAGTACTCGTTGGACGCCAGGTTCAACAGGACGTCATCGCCTTGTTCGGCCAGGGCTTCGTTCAACCATTCGCTGATGCGCGTGCCCCAGAACGCGTAGAGGTCCTTGCCCCGGGCATTGGCCAACTTGGTGCCCATTTCCAGGCGGTAGGGCTGCATCAGGTCCAGCGGGCGCAGCAGGCCATACAAGCCGGAGAGCATGCGCAGGTGCTGCTGGGCGTAGTCGAAATCGGCTTCGCCGAAACTCTGGGCGTCCAGGCCGGTGTACACGTCACCCTTGAAAGCCAGCAGGGCCTGCTTGGCATTGGCCGGGGTGAACGCCGGTGTCCAACTGCCGAACCGCGCGGCGTTGAGGCCGCCGATCTTGTCGGAGACGTGCATCAGTTCGCTGATCTGGGTGGGGGAAAGGGTGCGCAACTGCTCGATCAGTTCCTGGGAGTGGTCCAGGTACTGCGGCTGGGTGAACCGCGTCGTGGCCGGTGGTGTTTCGTAGTCGAGGGTCTTGGCGGGGGAAATCACCATCAGCATGTAGTCGTCTCCTTCAAAGGTGCGGCGATTCTAGGAGGTTGTCCGGGTGGACTCCAGCTATTGGGGTGATAGGGATGAGTGGTGAAGTGCGATTTGCCGAATTTTGTGGCAAGGGGATCGGCTATCATGCCGCGCGGGTTTCGTTATGGAGACATCCCTTTTGCGCATTGCCCTTCTGTTATCGGCCTGGCTGTTGAGTTGCAGCGTCATTGCCGCGCCCAACGACATCGCGAGCCTGGACCGCAGCACCTGGCCGGAACAGCTCACCAGCCCGACCCTGTTCGACGTGGCTTCGCGGGCCGAGATCCTGATGTTCGCGCGGGTCATGCTGGACGTCGATGCCATGGATGAAATCGCCCTCAAGCAGTACCTGGGCCTGCGCACGGTCAACATGGCCGCGGTCGACGCGCTCCGCGCACGGTTGTGGCAGCGGCTGCTGGACAACTACAACTTTGCCCAGCGGAGCTGTGACCAGGATGCGTCCTTCTGTTACCTGGTGGAAAACATGGGAACCCTGCGGGAAGAGGCGCGCCGGTTCCACCTCGATGAAAGCTCGTTCTATTTCAAATGGGCCGGGCCGAGCCAGGTCTTTCATACCCAGTACCGCGACGAGTTGTTGCGAAAAGCTGCGCTATTCCCGCAAACCAGCAGCGAAATCGCCCGTTTCGGGGATTACGAGCGCAATGGCGAAGACATGCATGACCGGCTGTTCCTGCTGACCTTCGACAGCGGTGCCAACGTGGCGCCGGACAATACCCCGTGGCTGGCGGACTACCTGCGCAAGGCGAACGTGAATGGCACGTTCTTCGTGCTGGGCAAGGACATCCAGGCGCGGCTGGCAGAGCAGTCGGTCAACGGTCTCCAGACCTTGTATTCCGGGCAATGCGTGGGTGTCCAGGGCTGGGAGTTCCGTTCCCACAGCTATTGGCAGGACTGGCAGGATTCGGTGCGGCGCAGCGTCGACCTGGTCAAGGGCAAGCTGCCGGAGAACTTCGTGCCGCTGTTCCGTCCGCCCCAGGGTCAGCGTCGTGGCGACGCCGAAGGGTTCTTCCGGCAACAGGGCCTGCAAGTGGCGTTGTGGGACATCGATCCCCAGGACGGCAGCCTGCGGCTCAAGCCCGAGCAGAGTGCCCAGCGGGCGCTGACGCTGATGCTGCTATGGCGCCGCGGGGTGATCAATTTCAATGCCAAGCAGGACGGAGTGAAGACGGCGCTGCCGTGGCTGGTGACGCAGACGGCGCAAAGCGGGATCGGTTGGGAGGACTGCCAGGAGGCGTTTCGCTGAAACCTGGAAAAGGCCCGGAAACATTGGGGAAGGCGGAAATCTTGGCGCACATTCGGGGCAACCCGACTTCCGACTTTAACGGTGCGAGGGCGGTACGCCAAGGGTTATTCGTCACTCTGAAAAATAAACTTCAAAAAAGCGTCAAAGTGCTTTTTCCTGTCATGGTTTTTGGAGTATCAAGAAGTCAGACCGCCGAAACCTGCAACACAGGTGGCGTCTTCCAAGACCCAGATTGTGTGCAGTTCACCTGAACCCTCGCGGGTGAATTCGGTGGCTACCTCGAGGCGCAGCACTGTCACGGTATTGCGTCGAATGGCCCCCACAAAGGTGACCGAGTATGGATGACCACGGACGTAGCCCTTCCTCCAACCAGCCAATCCTGTATGTACTCGATACCAACGTATTGATCCACGATCCAAACGCGCTGCTGAATTTCGAAGAACACCACGTCGCCATCCCGATGACCGTGCTCGAAGAGCTGGACAAGCTCAAGAGCGGGCATCACAGCGTTGCCGCCGAATGCCGCCAGGCCATTCGCCTGATCGACAAGACCCTGGGCGATGCCTCCCCCGAGGACGTCGAGCTGGGCGTGGCGATCCAGCGTGGCAAGAGCGGCCCCAAGGGCCTGCTGTCGATCCTGATGAGCAAGCGCACCGAACCGAACCTGGTGCTGCCCGAACACCTCAACGACAACATCATCATCAACCAGTTGATCGACCTGCACGCGCGCAACAAGGACCAAGCCGTGGTGCTGGTGACCAAAGACATCAACATGCGCCTCAAGGCCCGCGCCTGCGGGATCGCGGCGGAGGACTACAGCACCGACCAGTTGGTCGACGACGTCTCGCTGTTGCCCAATGGCTACCACACCATGACCGGCTCCTTCTGGGACCGGGTGAGCAAGGTCGAGACCCGCCAGGACCACGGTCGCACCTGGCACCAGGTGCAACTGATCGACAACCTGCCGGCGGTGCACATCAATGAATTCATCATCGACGAGCAGGGATTCGTCGGTTGGATCAAGGAAATCCAGGACGACAAGCTGCTGATCCTCGACCTGCACCAGGAACCCCTGCTGCACCAGGAAGCCTGGGGCCTCAAGCCCCGTGATATCTACCAGAGCCTGGCGCTGTTCGCCTTGCTCGACCCGGACATCCACCTGGTCAACCTGTCCGGCGCCGCCGGTTCGGGCAAGACCATCCTGGCCCTGGCCGCCGCCATTGAGCAGACCATGGTCAGCAAGCGCTACCGGCGCATCATCGCCACCCGCAGCGTGCAGGGCCTGGACCAGGAAATCGGCTTCCTGCCCGGCACCGAGGCGGAAAAGATGGAGCCTTGGCTGGGCGCGATCACCGACAACCTCGAAGCCTTGCACATGGATGACGAAAGTACCCATGGCAGCGTCGACTACATCCTCAGCAAAGTGCCGTTGCAGTTCAAATCCCTCAACTACATCCGGGGCCGCAGCTTCCAGCAGAGCCTGATCCTGATCGACGAATGCCAGAACCTCACCCCGCACCAGATGAAGACCATCATCACCCGTGCCGGTGCCGGTTCCAAAGTGGTGTGCCTGGGCAACCTGGCGCAGATCGACACCCCCTACCTGTCCGCGACCAGCTCCGGGCTGACGTACCTGACCGAACGCTTCAAGGACTTCCCCAACGGCGTCCATATCACCTTGCAAGGCGTACCGCGCTCGATCCTCGCCGAATACGCCGAATCCCACTTGTAACCCCAGCGAACCGGGCGGCCAGCAGGCCGCCCGATTTTACCCGTCCATTGAAAAAAAACTGTGGGAGCGAGCTTGCTCGCGATGGCGGTGTATCAGATAAAACAGGAGTCTGACCTACCGCCATCGCGAGCAAGCTCGCTCCCACAAGGGAATCGCAGTGTTCAGGAAATTGCTGCTCACCCCAAGTGCGACAATCAGTCCTGCCGGAATCTGACCCACAGGTTTACAATCGACACTCCCGATCAGGAGTAACCCTGTGCTGACTCATCTCGATTCCCAAGGTCGCGCCAACATGGTCGACGTCACCGACAAGGCCGTGACGTTCCGTGAGGCCACCGCCGAAGCCTTTGTGCGCATGCTGCCCGAGACGCTGCAGATGATCGTCAGCGGCGGTCACCCCAAGGGCGATGTGTTCGCCGTGGCGCGCATTGCCGGCATCCAGGCCGCGAAGAAAACCAGCGACCTGATTCCGCTCTGCCATCCGTTGATGCTCACCAGCGTCAAGGTCGAGATCAATTCCGAGGGCACGGACCAGGTCCGTATCGTCGCCCGCTGCAAGCTGTCGGGGCAGACCGGGGTGGAGATGGAGGCGCTGACGGCCGCCAGCGTCGCCGCGCTGACGATCTACGACATGTGCAAGGCCGTGGATCGGGGCATGGTCATCGAAGGCGTTCGGGTGTTGGAAAAGCTCGGCGGCAAGAGTGGTCATTTCCAGGCGGACGCACGATGAAGATCCATGTGAAATTCTTCGCCCGTTATCGGGAAGCGCTGGGCGTGGAAGCGGTCACCGTGGACGGCGAGTTCGCCACGGTCGACGATGTGCGCGCGCTGCTCGCCCGACGTGACGGCGCCGACGTACTGCGCGAGCAGAACCTGATGTGCGCCCGTAACGAGGACCTCTGCCAACTCGACGAGCCAGTGGAAGACGGTGACGAAGTGGCGTTTTTCCCCACCGTGACCGGAGGCTGAGCCATGGCGATTCGTGTGCAGGCCGATCCGTTCGACCCGGGGGCCGAAGTCAACGCGATGCACGCGGCCAACGTCGGCGTGGGGGCGGTGGTAAGTTTTGTCGGCTACGTGCGCGACTTCAACGACGGCCTCGATGTATCCGGCATGTTCCTGGAACATTACCCGGGCATGACCGAAAAGGCCCTGGGCAAGATCGCCGTCGAAGCCGAGCAGCGCTGGCCGCTACTCAAGCTGGAGGTGCTGCATCGCATTGGCGCCCTGGAACCGGGCGAGCCGATCGTCTTCGTGGCTGCTGCCAGCGCCCATCGCCAGGCGGCATTCGACGCCTGCGCCTTTGTCATGGACTACCTCAAGACTCGTGCACCGTTCTGGAAGAAAGAGAACACCGCCGACGGCCCGCGCTGGGTCGAGGGGCGGGACAGTGATCATGCGGCGGCGGATCGCTGGAAGCGGTAGGCAGCCTGTTGCTGCTTCAGTGACTGTCAGTCCGTCTTCGCGAGCAGGCTCGCTCCCACAGGGTTCCTGGGTTGTCAGACCTACTGTGGGAGCGAGCCTGCTCGCGATGAGGCCTTGAGCCTCCCATCACATTCTCCTGCCCGTCGATTGACGATCTGTACATTAAAGTCCAGTATGGATTTATAAGTACACAACTGCCTGTCCTTACCTTTCTCTGCCAAACCAACAACAACCCGCGAGAGATCGATCATGAAGAGATTCCCCCTTGTCACCGGCCTGGCCTTGAGCCTGCTGGCCTCCAGCAGCCTGTTCGCCGCCGATAAGACCTTGCGCATCGGCATCGAGGCGGCCTATCCGCCGTTTGCCTCCAAGACGTCGGAAGGGAAGATCGAAGGTTTCGACTACGACATCGGCAATGCGCTGTGCGCACAGATGAAGGTCAAGTGCCAGTGGATCGAGGGCGAGTTCGACGGGCTGATCCCGTCGCTGAAGGTGAAGAAGATCGACATGGCGCTGTCGTCCATGACCATTACCGAGGAACGCAAGAAGTCGGTGGACTTCACCCACAAGTACTACTTTACTTCCTCGCGGCTGGTCATGAAGGAAGGGGCGGTGGTGGATGACCAGTACGCCAGCCTCAAGGGCAAGACCATCGGTGTGCAGCGCGCCACCACCACGGACCGCTACGCCACTGAGGTGCTGGAACCCAAGGGGGTCGTGGTCAAGCGCTACAGCAATAACGAAGAAATCTACATGGACCTGGCGTCGGGCCGCCTGGATGCGATCTTCGCCGACACGATCCCGCTGGAAGACTTCCTGTCGATGCCCCGGGGCAAGGGCTACGCGTTTGTCGGGCCTGAACTCAAGGATCCGCAATACGTGGGCGAAGGCGCCGGCATCGCGGTGCGCAAGGGCAACACCCAGTTGGTGGCTGACTTGAACAAGGCCATCGATGGGATTCGGGCCAATGGCGAGTACCAGAAGATCCAGGCCAAGTATTTCAAGTCGGATATCTATGGCGACTGATTAATCGCCATCGCGAGCAAGCTCGCTCCCACGGGGATCGGTATTCAATGAGATCCGATGTGGGAGCGAGCTTGCTCGCGATGGCGCCAGGCCAGGCAACAAGAAACTCAGCCCTTCAATTCCTTCAAATGCTTGTACACCGTCGCCCGCCCCATGTTCAGCACATTGGCCACATAGTTGGAGGCGCTCTTGCCCTTGAAGGCGCCTTCGGCGTGCAGCGCCAGCACCAGTTCGCGCTTATGGTCGCGGGTCAGCAGGTTCAGGCTCAACTGACGCTCGCGCATCCAGGCATGCAGGAAGGTGTTGATCCGCTCCTGCCAATCATCGCGGAACAGCGAGTCCGGCTGGGGGATCAACTTGTTCGGCGAGAGGAACAGATCCAGGGCGGCCTTGGCGTTCTCGAACAGCGAGATGTTCAGGTTGATGCACAGCACCGCCAGCGGATGGCCCTTGGCGTCCCGTAGCACGCTGCTGAGGCTGCGGATCTTCTGGCCGTCCCAGTTCAGTTTTTCGTACGGCCCGATATTCCGTTCGCTGACGTCCTCGCTGAGCATGTCCTCCAGGGACGAGTCATCGCCGATCTCGCGCTTGGACAGGTTGTTGGCGATGTAGTCGACTTTCTGCGTGCGCAGGTCGTGCAGCACCACTTCGGCGTGGGGATAGAACAGCGTGGCGATGGCGTCGGCGATGGTGCGGAAGTTTTCCAGCGCCGGATCGGGGTGCGGGGCAGTCATGTCGGGGCTCCAGGCAGCGTCTGCGCCCCGTGGGACAGGGGCGCGGGGAGTGTGCCGCAATCGTGGCGATGCGTCACCTGGGGCGCAGGCGCTCGGGGGACAACATGGCACTGCTCAAGCCGAAACCGGCAAGCGCTTCGGGCAGCGGTTCGCCGCGCACCAGTGCCGCGCTGGCCTGGCCCATGGCAGGTGAGGTCTGGATGCCGTAGCCACCCTGGGCCGCGACCCAGAACAGGCCGGGCACTTGCGGATCGAAGCCGGCCAGCAGATCGCCGTCGGGCACGAAACTGCGCAATCCGGCCCAGGTGCGGGTCGGGCGGCGGATGGTCAGCGTGGTGGCTTCCTCGATCTGGTAGATGCCCATGGCGATGTCCAGTTCTTCCGGCTGCACGTCATGCGGCTCGACGGGATCGGCGTTGGCCGGCGAGCCGAGGAACATGCCGGCGTCGGGCTTCATATAGAAGGATTCGTCCAGGCTTACGAGCATCGGCCAGCCATGGATATCCACGCCCTCGGGCCCGGCAAAAATGAACGCTGCGCGCCGCTTGGGTTGCAACCCCAGCTTCCGGGCACCGGCCATTTCGCCGATGTGATCGGCCCATGCGCCGGCAGCGTTGATCAGAACCCGTGCCGTGAACGTCTGGTTGGCGGTTTGCACCTGCCACAGCCCCTGATCATCGCGGCTCAACTGCTGCACTTCGCTGTCGGTGTGCACTTCACCGCCATTGCGACGAATACCGCGCAGGTAGCCCTGGTGCAATGCGTCGGTGTCGATGTCGCAGGCCGTGGGGTCGTAGATCGCGCCGTGGACCTTGTCCCGGCGCAGGATCGGCAGGCGTACGCAGGCCTCTTCGGTGCTGAGCAATTGCATCTGCGGCACCGTGGCCTTGGCGCTCAGGTACTGGTTGTTCAGCTCGGCCGGGTCGCCGCTGAAGTCCACGGTCATTTCGCCCCGAGGGGTCAGCAGCGGGTGTTCGCAGAAGCCGGCCGGCGGCGCGTCGAAAAACGCCCGGCTGGCCTGGGTCAGCGCCCGCACCTGGGGCGTGCCGTAGGCGGCCGTGTACAGCGCCGCCGAGCGTCCGGTGGAGTGGTAGGCCGGATGGGATTCGCGTTCGAGCACGACGACCCGGCCGTGGGGCGCCAGCCAATACCCGGTGGATGCCCCGGCGATACCGCCGCCGATGATGATGAAATCTGCTGAGGTCATGAAGTGCTCCTGTCGAACACATTGGATGACGTTCACGGGATCTGTGGGAGCGGGCTTGCCCGCGAAGGCGGCAGCACATTCAACATTGATGTGGCTGGTACACCGCTTTCGCGAGCAAGCCCGCTCCCACAGGATTCGAGTAGTGTCAGTGTTGGTGCAGCTTGTAAAGCGCATTCGCCAGCGCCACATCCTCCAGCCCCAGGCCAATGGACCTGAAGAATACATGGCGTTGGTAGTCGGGGCGCGCCACGTGTTCGCTGAGCAATTCAGGCAAATCGCCGACGATCCTTGACGCCTGCCAGCCATGCTGTTCGCCGGCGATCAGCATTTCACCCGCCGAGCCGGGGGAGGTCTGACGATAATCGCAAAACACGTCCATGCCGTTGAGGCTTTGCGGCAGGACTTCATGGGCGCGTGGGGCGTTGGTGCTGATGGAGGTGATCAGCGCCGGCTTGCCCAGGGTCTGCGGGTCGAGTACCGCTTTGGCTGACGAGGTGCAAAGCATCACCACATCGGCGTCGTGCAGCGCCACTTCAAGGCTCTCGGCGATGTGCAGGCGAGGGTCCAGATCGGTAATGGCGGCAAGTTCTTGTGCCGACTTGGTCTTCAGGCCTGGCGAATAGAGGCTGATAGCTTGCCAGTCCCGCAGGCCCTTGACGTACTGCACGTGGGCCCGCGCCACCGCGCCGCTGCCGATCACCGCCAGGCGCCGGGCGGTGTGCGGGGCGAGGGCATCGACGGCAACAGCCGTGGTGGCGGCGGTGCGGGCGGTCGTCAGTTCGGCGGCATCGCACAGTAGCAGCGGCTGGCCGGTCTGCATCGACATCAACAAGGTCCAGGCTGTGACCAGTGGGCCTTGCTCGCGCACGATATAGGGTGAGGTCTTGACCCCGTAGACCTGCTCTTCAGCCAGTACGCCCAGGTAGTTGATGAAGTCCCCGGCGCCCTGGGGAAATACCACCAGTTGCTGAGGCGGCTGCACCGCTTGCCCGGCCGCGAGGTCAAGAAACAGCTTTCGCAGGATTTGCGGCACGTCGAGGTGTGCGAGCAGTTCGCGGGCCTGGGCTTGGGTCATCACATAGGGCGTGGTGGACATGGAGGGGCTCCGGAATGTTTTGCGTAAACTAATTTGTCCATTATGGACTTTTTGTTTGTTTGAGCAATATCCCGGAGAAAAAAGCGCGTTGTCTGTGCTCCCAGGCCCGACGGAGATATATCCACTTTGCTTTTCTCTTATTTCATCAGGTTCTAAAAAACTGTCGGACCTGCCAGTACCTGAAGCGCCGTGTTGCATTCACACTCATTCTTGCAGGTAGCTGGAACAGCGGGACGCCTTGGGCATCAGTGTCGATGGTCTCTGGAGGCGAGAGCAGGCGAGGGACGTGAACCATGCCGATCCAAGAGCAGGGCATCCACCTTCATACACCCACGCTGACGGTCTGCGATCCGCGCGGATTAACCGTGCGTTCGCTCGCTTATTGCCGCTCCGTCGAACAGCAAGAGGCCGAAGAACGGGTCAACCGCAGTGGCTATAATGCGCAGGGGCATTTGGTCGAGCAGTGGGATCCCAGGCTATGGGCTTTACGTGCGGAAGATGCCGCCGCACCGGCCAATCTCAGCAACCGGTACTCATTGTCGGGCAAGGTGCTGGAGTCGATCAGTGTCGATGCTGGGAAGCGGATCAGCCTGTTTGGCGATGGCGATCAGCTCGTCCAGGCCTGGGATGGCCGAGGGAGTGCGCGGCAGATCGAGTATGACGACCTGCTGCGACCACTGACGATCTTCGAGCAGGGCGAGGGCGAAGTGGCGCGCAGCACCGAACGATATGAATATGCCGATGGCAGCGCCAGTTTTGCCGAGCACAACCAATGCGGGCAATTGATCCGACACGATGATCCGGCAGGCACTCAAACCTTGGACGAGTACGCCCTGACGGGGGGAGTGCTCGAACAGACCCAGCGCTTTTTGAGTGCGCTGGAAATTCCGGATTGGCCGCCAGGGTTGCCGGAGAGAGAGGCCTTGCTGGAGCCCGAGGTCGCGATCAGTTCTTCAAGGTTCAATCCACTAGGCGATGTATTGGAACAAACCGATGCTAGGGGCAATCGACAGCAGTTCGATTACACCTTCGACGGTCAGTTGTTCGCGAGCCATCTGCAACTTAGCGGTCAGCCAAGTTCTCAAACCCTGGTCAGCGCCATTGCCTACAACGCCTACAGTCAGGTTGAACGGGAAACGGTCGGCAACGGTGTGATCAGCACGCTGACCTATCGTCCCGAAGACGGGCGTTTGCTTCGGCTGGAGGCTCGACGCGGAACTGAAGCGCTACAGGACCTGCGTTATGCCTACGATCCAGTCGGTAATGTGCTGAGCATTGAAGATGCCGCCCTGCCGATTCGTTATTTCGCCAATCAACGGATTGAGCCGATCAAATGTTTTGGCTACGACAGCCTTTACCAACTGAACGAAGCAACAGGTTGGGAGGCGGGCAGCGCCAATCGAGGACCGGGATTCAATCGTTTCGACGATTCGGGCGCCGTTGCCAATTACCATCAAACCTACCGCTATGACGCTGGGGGCAACCTGGTTGAGCTGATCCATGTCGGTCCGCAAAGTCACAGCCGCAAACTGACTGCTGCTCGTTACAGCAATCGCTGCCTGCCTGAACACAATGGCCGACCCCCGACTGAGGATGAAATCGCCGCCGCTTTTGACGGCAACGGCAATTTGTTGGAACTGCAACCGGGCCAGGCGATGAATTGGGATCTACGGAATCAACTCGGCGAAGTGCGACCGGTTGAGCGTGAAGGTGCCGACGATGATCGCGAACTGTACCTGTACGGGGGCGATGGCCTGCGGCGGCGCAAGATCCGCTCTATCCAGACCAACAGCCGCTCTCTGATCTCGCAAGTGCGTTATCTGCCAGGCCTGGAGATCCGCACCCACGAAAGCACTGGTGAAGTGTTGCAAGTGATCTGCGTGCAGGCCGGACGCAGCGCCATGCAAGTGCTGCATTGGGAAACAACACCGCCGTTGGGTATCGCCAATGACCAATATCGCTACAACCTGACCGACCATCTGGGCTCCAGCAGCTTGGAACTGGACAGTGAGGCTGAGGTGATCAGCCGGGAAACTTATCACCCATTTGGCAGTACGGCCTGGTTTGCTGGGCGCAGTGAAGTGGAGGCCAGTTACAAGACCGTGCGTTATTCAGGCAAGGAGCGGGATGCGACGGGGCTTTATTATTATGGGTTCAGATACTACGCGCCGTGGTTACAGCGTTGGATCAATCCAGATCCGGCTGGGAACGTGGATGGACTGAATCGCTATAATTTTTTGCGGGGAGGTCCTGTTGGTCGAATTGATAGCTACGGCTTGTGGGGAGATGAGGATAAAAAGTTAAGCTATTTCAGAACGAATCCTCCACAGGCAATACATGAGGGCCAGGAGGTCTCACTGATTGAAATAGCAAACAATCAGTCAGCCACTGCCCTTGGCTTGGATAAATTTGCTGATGATGCACGGGGGGCGGTATCGGATACATTATTCCAAGCTCCGTTAGTATTGCAGGAAGCCCAATGGATGCAGCGGTATCTACCCGTACTAAGTGAACCTGTCTTGCGAGATGTCTTCGGGCCGGAGCACGGTCAACAGCATTCAACCATCACCAATGCTTGGGCGCGTACGGAAAATCTGTCAAGGCAATATCACAATAGCGGATTCGGAAGGGGAAAGTTCGTTAGGAGCGAGGGGGTAGACAGATCGACAGCCTTCGTCAGCAGCGCTGATCCCCAAGGCCATATATTTATTGGAGATGCGTTTATGCGCCAAGCTCCCCAAGAAAGGGTGGGCACTCTGATACATGAAGTTAGCCACCTTTCTCGTGTTAGACGATTTAGCGGAGTGGGCCCTGGTACCCAGGATTTTTATTATGTTCTCGGTTCCTCAAGTTCTCCTAGGGAGTATGCCGCTAATATTGCCGAGAGGGGCGATCTGCGGTGGAGTAATATCGTAGATATGAGACGTTTTACAGCGGGTGTCGAGGAGTGGGGAAGGCAGGCAGCAGTAGGGTCGGAGGACGTTTTATGGGGTGAGGAACTGGTTTCAATGTCTTACCATAATGCTTACCCTGGCTTGCGTGCGTATATAGCTGCGCGTAATGCTGATAGTCTTGCATTAGCCGCGCTGTTGCTAAGTGATGTTTTCAGGCAAAACTTTCATTTATAAGATGGGTTGACGCTATTGGTTGAGCAAGCAATGTGACGCCAGGAATTTTAGCCGTTAGGTTGTTGAAGTAGCTTGCCGCGAAATCGCCTCATACGCCGACGTTAACGGGTTATGTTGATGGGGTATTTCATCGAGATATCATGTTCGATGTGGTCGATACCCATGTGAGAAAACGCAGCCTCTTACGACTGCGTCGTTCTAACCTCAAGCGGCGTGGGACGCCTTTATAGAGTCTGCGGTTAAGTGCGCTTACGCTCAACCGGCCGCAACAGGTGAGTCGGTGGCATTTCACAACTGATCTTGCGCCCCAGCAACGCTTCGATCGACGGCAACTGGTAGGAGTCATCCTCACCGGCGAAGCTGATCGAAACCCCGGCGGCCCCGGCACGACCGGTACGGCCAATCCGGTGCACGTAGTCGTCCGGGACTTCCGGCAGGGTGAAGTTGATCACGTGGCTGATGCCGTCGATGTGGATCCCACGACCGGCCACGTCGGTGGCCACCAGCACACGAACCTTGCCCTCGCGAAAGCCTTCGAGGGTCTTGATGCGCTTGTGCTGCGGCACATCGCCCGACAGTTGCGCCGCGTTGACGCCATCGCGCACCAGGCGTTCCTCGATGCGTCGCACTTCGTCCTTGCGGTTGGCGAACACCATCACCCGTTCCCAGCCGTTGTCGTTGACCAGGTTGTAGAGCAGCTTGTACTTGTCGGCACCGGCCACTGCATAGATGTGCTGCTCGACGTTTTCGCTGGCGACGTTCTCGGCTTCGATCTCGACGATGGCCGGGTCGGTGGTCCACTGCTTGGCCAGGTTCATCACGTCGTCGGTGAAGGTGGCGGAGAACAGCAGGGTCTGGCGTTCGCTCTTCGGCGGGGTCTGGCGAATGATCTGGCGGACCTGGGGGATGAAGCCCATGTCGAGCATGCGGTCGGCTTCGTCCAGGACCATCACTTCGACCATGTCCAGGTGCACGTCGCCGCGCTGGTTGAAGTCCAGCAGGCGGCCCGGGGTTGCCACCAGGATGTCGCAATGGCGGGCCTCGAGGTGCTTGAGTTGCTTGTCGAAGTCCATGCCGCCGACGAACGTCATGACGTTCAGGCCGGTGTACTTGGTCAGGTCGGCGGCGTCCTTGGCGATCTGCACCACCAGTTCGCGGGTCGGGGCGATGATCAGCGCCCGCGGCTCACCCATGTAGCGTTCCTTGGGCGGCGGGGTCTGGAGCAACTGGGTAATGATGGAGATCAGGAACGCGGCGGTCTTGCCGGTGCCGGTCTGGGCGCGACCGATGGCGTCCTTGCCGGCGAGGGTATAGCCCAGCACCTGCGCCTGGATGGGCGTGCAGTACGGGAAGCCCAGGTCCTGGATGGCGTGCATCAGTTCCGGGGCCAGTTTGAAGTCGTGGAAGCGGGTCTTGCCTTCCTGGGGAGGCACGACGAAATCTTCCAGCTTCCAGGCGACGACCGGCGATTTCGGCGCCCGTTCGCGGCGTGGCCGGGGGGATTCGTTGCGTGGTTTCTCCGGTGCCGGCGCTGCGGCGGGCTTGGCCGCGGGTGGGGCTGCCGGCTGTTTTTTCTCCTGCACCCCAGGGGCGGTCCGGCGCGGTTGCTGCGCATCGGGACGGCTCGGGCTGGGGACTGGCGCGCTGGCGGCGGGCGCGAGCTGTTCGGCCTCGCTTTTACCGAACATCTTCTTGAGTGCTTTGAGCACGGTCATCTCATCGATTGGTTAAGGAATGTACGCCGGCCAGTGTAATGCAAGAAACGGGCGCGGCGTAGTGGGTTCGTCAAAGGCCCGGGGTGACCAGGGGCCTCTCAGCGCAAGCGTTCGGCCAGCCACTGGCCAATGTCGCGAATCTCCTCGGGTAACACTTCGTGGCCCATTGGGTATTCCTGCCATGTCACGGTGACACCATGCTGCTTCAGGTACTCCTTGGCGGTGCGACCCATCGGGTTGAGCACGACTTCGTCGTACTGCCCGTGCAGTGCCAGCACCGGGATGCGTTGCTGGCTGGCCGATAATTGCAGCTCTTCGCCAAACGTCGGGGCATAGGTGGACAGGGCGACCACACCGCCCAGCGGGCCCTGCCATTTCACGAACGCCGTGTGATAGACCACCGCGCCGCCTTGGGAGAACCCCGCCAGGAAAATCCGCGAGGCGTCTATTCCGCCGGCTCGCTGGGTTTCGACGAGGTCGATGACCCGTTGTGCCGAGGCTTCCAGTTGCTGTTCGTCGATGGCCCGCGCCGGGCTCAGGGCGCGGATGTCGTACCAGCTGGGCATGGCATAGCCGCCATTGATCGTTACGGGCTGGGTCGGTGCCTGGGGCAGAACGAAACGCGTGGTGAGCAGGCTTTGCTGCAGCATCTCGGCCACTGGCAGGAAATCAAAGCGATCGGCGCCCAGGCCGTGGAGCCAGATAACGCAGGCATCGGCGGTGCCGCTGGGCTCGAGAATCAAGGGGTCGGTCATGGCGTTGCTCCAAATCTGTGCGGCTGCGCCCTATCAGTGCATTGTTACGGTGCGCGGCCGGTGTCTCAGTTAATTAGATGTCGCAAACTTGCAACTTTTTGTCTTGACGTGTTTCGCAAGGCCCAAGCGCAGCGGTGTGGTACGGGCTTTGCTATGAGGATGCCTGAGTGATGATTCTTACGCTGCGCGGTAACACTATCAGCTTGCCGCGACGCATGGGATATCGGAAATCCGGTGATGGATGTTCGCCAACAGCCGCTACGGGCTTCGCGAACGTGAAGGGCTACAGCCCGTTCGGCCGATTGGTGAGAAGTGGGCGCGACCACCGATGCGTGGACGTTCTCATTAATAGACTCATAGCGAAGGTCCAGACGTCGGTTGACCCTAAAAAAAGCCAACAAGGGTCGGCAATGCCTCAAAAGGGTGCGACAGGACTCAAGCTCCGACACAACAAGAGCAAAACTGGAGGTTTGAATGAAGTTACTGAAATCCACCCTGGCTGTCGTGACTGCAGCAGCTGTGCTCGGTGTCAGCGGTTTCGCGCAGGCGGGTGCAACCCTGGACGCGGTACAGAAGAAGGGTTTCGTGCAATGCGGCGTGAGTGACGGCCTGCCGGGTTTCTCGGTGCCTGACTCGTCCGGCAAGATCGTCGGCATCGACGCTGACTTCTGCCGCGCCGTGGCCGCTGCCGTGTTCGGCGACGCGACCAAGGTCAAGTTCAGCCAGTTGAACGCCAAGGAGCGCTTCACCGCGCTGCAATCGGGCGAAATCGACGTACTTTCGCGCAACTCCACCATGACCAGCTCCCGTGACGCGGGCATGGGCCTGAAGTTTCCAGGCTTCATCACCTACTACGACGGCATCGGCTTCCTGGCGAACAACAAGCTGGGTGTGAAGAGCGCCAAGGAACTGGACGGCGCGACCATCTGCATCCAGGCCGGTACCACCACCGAGCTGAACGTGTCCGACTACTTCCGCGCCAACGGCCTGAAGTACACCCCGATCACCTTCGACACCTCCGATGAAAGCGCCAAGTCGCTGGAATCCGGTCGTTGCGACGTGCTGACCTCCGACAAGTCCCAGCTGTTCGCCCAGCGCAGCAAGCTGGCTTCGCCGAAGGACTACGTCGTCCTGCCGGAAACCATTTCCAAGGAGCCACTGGGCCCGGTCGTGCGTAACGGCGACGACGAGTGGCTGGCGATCGTGCGTTGGACCGGCTACGCGCTGCTCAACGCCGAAGAAGCGGGCGTGACCTCGAAGAACGTCGAGGCCGAAGCCAAGTCCACCAAGAACCCTGACGTCGCTCGTATGCTGGGCGCCGACGGTGAGTACGGCAAGGACCTGAAACTGCCGAAGGACTGGGTCGTCCAGATCGTCAAGCAAGTCGGCAACTACGGTGAAATGTTCGAGCGCAACCTGGGCAAGAGCACTCCGCTTGAAATCGACCGCGGCCTGAACGCGCTGTGGAACGCTGGCGGCATCCAATACGCACCACCAGTGCGCTGATGGTTCTATCACCCGGTGGGCCAACCACCGGGTGATGTTCTGTTCCATTCTTTGCGGGGCACTTCATGCAAAATTCAATCGGCGCACCAAAGCAGAGGCTCAGCCTCAGCGATCCAAAAGTGCGTGCGTGGGTATTTCAGATCGTCACGGTCGTGGCGGTCATCGCGTTGGGCTGGTACCTGTTCGACAATACGCAGACCAACCTTCAGCACCGGGGCATCACCTCCGGTTTCGGCTTCCTGGAACGCAGTGCCGGGTTCGGCATTGCCCAACACCTGATCGACTACACCGAAGCGGACAGCTATGCCCGCGTCTTCGTGATCGGTTTGCTCAACACGCTGCTGGTGACCTTCATCGGCGTGATCCTGGCAACCATCCTCGGCTTCATCATCGGTGTCGCACGCTTGTCGCAGAACTGGATCATCTCCAAGCTGGCGACGGTCTACGTGGAGGTTTTCCGCAACATCCCGCCGCTGCTGCAAATCCTGTTCTGGTACTTCGCGGTATTCCTGAGCATGCCGGGGCCGCGGGCCGCCCACAACTTCGGCGACACTTTCTTCGTCAGCAGCCGTGGCTTGAACATGCCGGCCGCCCTGGTGGCGGACGGGTTCTGGCCGTTCGTTGTCAGCGTGGTGCTGGCGATCGTCGCCATCGTGCTGATGACCCGCTGGGCCAACAAGCGTTTCGAAGCGACCGGCGAGCCGTTCCACAAGTTCTGGGCCGGCCTGGCGCTGTTCCTGGTGATCCCGGCCTTGAGCGCGCTGCTGTTCGGTGCGCCGGTGCATTGGGAGATGCCGCAGCTCAAGGGCTTCAACTTCGTCGGCGGCTGGGTGTTGATCCCGGAACTGCTGGCCTTGACCCTGGCCTTGACGGTGTACACCGCGGCGTTCATCGCCGAGATCGTGCGTTCGGGCATCAAGTCGGTCAGCCATGGCCAGACCGAGGCGGCTCGCTCCCTGGGCCTGCGCAACGGTCCGACCCTGCGCAAGGTGATCATCCCGCAAGCCCTGCGCGTGATCATTCCGCCGCTGACCAGCCAATACCTGAACCTGGCGAAGAACTCCTCCCTGGCCGCCGGCATCGGCTACCCGGAAATGGTCTCGCTGTTCGCCGGCACGGTGTTGAACCAGACCGGCCAGGCCATCGAGGTGATCGCGATCACCATGAGTGTGTACCTGGCGATCAGTATCAGCATTTCCTTGCTGATGAACTGGTACAACAAGCGCATTGCGCTGATCGAGCGGTGAGGAAACGCGCATGACATCCCATACTTTCAAGCCTGACATGCCGCCACCGAGCAACAGCATCGGTGTGGTGGCGTGGGTGCGCGCCAACATGTTCTCCAGCTGGATCAACACGCTGCTGACCCTGTTCGCGTTCTACCTGATCTACCTGATCATCCCGCCGCTGCTGCACTGGGCGATCCTGGATGCCAACTGGGTCGGCACCACGCGCGCCGACTGCACCAAGGAAGGCGCCTGCTGGGTGTTCATCCAGCAGCGTTTCGGCCAATTCATGTATGGCTATTACCCGACGGAGCTGCGCTGGCGCGTGGACCTCACGGTGTGGCTGGCCGTGATCGGCGCGGCGCCGTTGTTCATCTCGCGCTTCCCGCGCAAGGCGATCTACGGCCTGAGCTTCCTGGTGGTGTACCCGATTGTCGCCTGGTGCCTGCTGCACGGTGGCGTGTTCGGCCTCGATACCGTGGCGACCAGCCAATGGGGCGGCCTGATGCTGACCCTGGTGATCGCCACCGTCGGCATCGCCGGCGCCCTGCCGCTGGGCATCGTCCTGGCCCTGGGCCGGCGTTCGAACCTGCCGGCGATCCGGGTGGTCTGCGTTACCTTCATCGAGTTCTGGCGCGGCGTGCCATTGATCACGGTGCTGTTCATGTCGTCGGTGATGCTGCCGCTGTTCCTGCCCGAGGGCATGAACTTCGACAAGCTGCTGCGGGCACTGATCGGGGTGATCCTGTTCCAGTCGGCCTACGTGGCCGAAGTGGTGCGGGGCGGCCTGCAAGCCATTCCCAAGGGGCAGTACGAAGCGGCCGCGGCGATGGGCCTCGGTTACTGGCGCAGCATGGGCCTGGTGATCCTGCCGCAAGCCCTGAAGCTGGTGATCCCGGGTATCGTCAACACCTTCATCGCCCTGTTCAAGGACACGAGCCTGGTGATCATCATCGGCCTGTTCGACCTGCTCAACAGCGTGAAACAAGCCGCCGCCGACCCGAAATGGCTGGGCATGGCGACTGAAGGCTACGTGTTCGCCGCCCTGGTGTTCTGGATTTTCTGTTTTGGTATGTCCCGCTATTCCATGCATTTGGAACGCAAGCTGGACACTGGCCACAAGCGTTAGGAGTTGACTCATGAGTGAAGCGATCAAACAGCCTGTGAGCCCTGAAGGCATTATTCAGATGCAGGGCGTCAACAAATGGTACGGCCAGTTCCACGTGTTGAAGGACATCAACCTGAACGTCAAGCAGGGCGAGCGTATCGTGCTGTGCGGTCCGTCGGGCTCCGGCAAATCCACCACCATCCGCTGCCTCAATCGCCTGGAAGAACACCAGCAGGGCCGCATCGTGGTGGACGGCGTTGAATTGACCAACGACCTCAAGCAGATCGAAGCGATCCGCCGTGAAGTCGGCATGGTGTTCCAGCACTTCAACCTGTTCCCGCACCTGACCATCCTGCAGAACTGCACCCTGGCGCCGATGTGGGTACGCAAGATGCCCAAGCGCAAGGCCGAGGAAATCGCCATGCATTACCTGGAGCGCGTGCGCATTCCAGAGCAGGCGCACAAATACCCGGGCCAGCTCTCCGGCGGCCAGCAGCAGCGTGTGGCCATCGCCCGTGCCCTGTGCATGAAGCCGAAGATCATGCTGTTCGACGAACCGACCTCGGCCCTCGACCCGGAAATGGTCAAGGAAGTACTCGACACCATGATCGGCCTGGCCGAGGACGGCATGACCATGCTATGCGTGACCCACGAAATGGGCTTCGCCCGCACCGTGGCCAACCGCGTGATCTTCATGGACAAGGGTGAAATCGTCGAGCAGGCCGCGCCGAACGACTTCTTCGACAACCCGCAGAACGACCGCACCAAGCTGTTCCTGAGCCAGATCCTGCATTGATCCGACCTTAGGCAGTGAAATGAACCCGGACTTGTCCGGGTTTATTTTTAATGGACCGCTCAGCAAGCCGTGAGGGTCTCGTGTTCCTTGTGCACCGTCGTTTTGAATTGCCGCAAGTCTGCGTCTTCAGCGAAGGCATGGGCATCGGCAAGCAAATGCGGATAGCGATCAAGCAGGCGCATCAGCAAGATCAACGCCTTGGGTGGCACTACCTCGCCGCGCTCGTAGCGGGAAAACGCATTGTGTCCTCCGCCCGATAGCAGCAGTACCGCTTCCTTTTGCGATAGATGCAGTTTGCGCCGGACACGTTTGATCTCTTCGCCGATCATTCGCCTGGCCGCGTTGACCAGCTCATCACCTGCGTGGTCGTAGCGATCCGAGCAGCTTGAATCGAGCTCGACTTCGCCGCACATCTGACATTCCCAGCCAGACAAGTCATCGACCCGGCGTTCCAGTCCCTTGACGCTCATGGTTTCGCCGCGACCTTCGAAATGCAACATGCCCTCCGGGGCACCACAGCTGAAGCATTGCTGGTGTTTCATGAGTTTTTCTCCTTGAAGGAAATTACCGGTGGGCCTCCGCTGGGACGGTACGTCACCTTCAGGTAAATCTGCAGGCCGTGTGAATTGGCGTGGTAGACGTCATGCCAGACTCGATGGTCGTCATAGGTGGTCATCGATTTATAGAACTGTTTTCGCCCAAGCCCATGGATGACCTGCTGCATGTCCGAGACGTTCAAACCGAGCGTCCGAGCAGTGTTCTTCGCAGTGCTGGTGAAAGCTTTCCCTTTAAGCCGCCTGACATCCGCCTGTATCGCCACCAAGGCGTAATGGGGTGTGTTCTTTTCCATGGAACGGTATGCCTTGTCCTTAAATTACCCTTAAAGGGTAATGCTGACTAATCGAAAATTTCGCTCGTTTGCCGTTCCATGACCCTAGGCGGTTGCCGTCCTACGCGAAGCTGACTAACATGTCAGGAAATTCATCCTATGATTGGATGAAAAGGCGAGTCCAATGTCAGATATTTCTCCACTCATAAAGCGCTCCCTGGTCGACCAAGCCCTGGAACAGTTACGCCAGCGCATCCGTGAGGGTGTCTGGGCCGTCGGCCAGCGCTTGCCTACCGAGCCGGAGTTGGTGGCCGAGCTGGGGATCAGTCGCAATACCGTGCGCGAGGCCATGCGGGTGCTGGCGTTTTCCGGGTTGATCGAGATCCGCCAGGGGGACGGGAGTTATGTCCGGGCGACGGTCGATCCGCTGGACACCGTCAAGGTGTTGTCGCGCTGCTCACTGGATCAGGCCCGCGAGACCCGCCATATCCTTGAAGTCGAAGCCATCGGCCTGGCCGCATTGCGCCGCACCGACGACGACCTGCTTGGGTTGCGCCAGGCCCTGGCTGCCAGCGGTGAGCACTACCATGGCGACCTGGAGCACTACATCGCCTGCGACCTGGTGTTCCACCGGCGCTTGGTGGATGCCGCGCACAACCCGGCGCTCAGCGAGCTGTATGGCTATTTTTCCAGCGTGATCGGCGCACAGTTGCGCCAGACCCTCAACATCGCCCCCCGTCATCAACACGTGTTCGACCTGCACGTCGACATCCTCGATGCCGTCGAGCAACAGGATCCGCAACGGGCCAAGTCCCTGTGCCGGCAGTTGATCAATGAACCCTGAAACCGAGTTTTCCATGTCCCGTGACCCGCTACACCGCAGCCCCTCGACAACGCCCCGGCGCGCCGCCGAACTCGAAGAATTGTTGATCGACGCCGAAGCTGACGACGAGCAGGCGCAGGCGAGCCCTCCGCTCGTGCGCCGGCCCTGGTTGCTGCTGGTTGGCCTGATTCTGGTAGCGCTGAACTTGCGCCCGGCATTGTCGAGCATGGCGCCGCTGCTCAGTGAAGTGTCCAGGAGCCTCGGGCTTTCGGCGGCCCAGGCCGGTTTGCTGACGACGCTGCCGGTGTTGTGCCTGGGCCTGTTCGCGCCGTTGGCGCCGGTACTGGCGCGACGGTTCGGCGCCGAGCGTGTGGTGCTGGGCATCCTGCTGACACTGGCCGGGGGGATCATCCTGCGCAGTTCGTTCGGCCAGGTCGGATTGTTCGTCGGCAGTCTCCTGGCGGGCGCCAGCATCGGGGTGATCGGCGTGCTGCTGCCGGGCATCGTCAAGCGCGACTTCGCCAGGCAGGCCGGCACCATGACCGGCGTCTACACCATGGCCCTGTGCCTGGGAGCGGCGATGGCCGCCGGGGCCACCGTGCCCTTGAGCGAACACCTGGACCATCGCTGGACCCTCGGCCTGGGCTTCTGGGCGGTGCCGGCGTTGCTGGCTGCGCTGTGCTGGCTGCCGCAAGTGGGGCAGAAGCACGGGGCCCACCAGGTGGCGTATCGGGTCCGCGGCTTGCTGCGCGATCCGCTGGCCTGGCAAGTCACGCTGTACATGGGGCTGCAGTCGTCCCTGGCCTACATCGTGTTCGGCTGGCTGCCATCGATCCTCATCGGGCGCGGCCTGAGCCCGACCCAGGCCGGGCTGGTGCTGTCCGGCTCGGTCATCGTCCAGCTGGTCAGCTCCCTGGCCGCGCCCTGGTTGGCGACGCGCGGCAAGGACCAACGGCTGGCCATCGTGCTCGTCATGCTCATGACCCTCGGCGGGCTGTTCGGTTGCCTTTATGCGCCGATCGACGGCCTGTGGGGCTGGGCGATCCTGCTGGGCCTGGGCCAGGGCGCCACGTTCAGCCTGGCGCTGACGCTGATCGTCCTGCGCTCGCGGGATGCCCACGTGGCGGCGAACCTGTCCAGCATGGCCCAGGGCTTTGGCTACACCCTGGCATCGCTGGGGCCGTTCGCGGTGGGTGTGGTCCATGACTTGACCGGCGGTTGGGACGCCCTGGGCTGGATCTTCGGCCTGGTCGGCCTGGGTGCGATCATCGCCGGCGTCGGGGCTGGCAGGGCGCGGTACGTCGGCGTCAGCAGCGAGCGGGTCACCGGGCTTCGTTGATGTCATTTTCATGGCGAATGACGATAGTCTTCATCGCCAAGGCAGATTATCGTGCAGGTCTACTGAAACGAATGCCGGAGTCTGTCCATGAGTGATGCCCACAACGCCCTGATCACCCGTTTTTACCAGGCCTTCCAGCGGCTGGACGCCGAAGCCATGAGCGCCTGCTACACCGACGACGTGGTGTTCAGCGACCCGGCGTTCGGCGTGCTGCGCGGCCGTGACGCGGGCGACATGTGGCGCATGCTCACCACCCGGGCCAAGGACTTTTCCCTGACCTTCGACGGCGTGCGCAGCGATGAACGCACCGGCGGCGCCCATTGGGTGGCCACCTACCTGTTCAGCCAGACCGGTAACGTCGTGATCAACGACATCCAGGCGCGCTTCGTTTTCCGCGATGGCAAGATCTGCGAGCACCACGACAGTTTCGATTTGTGGCGCTGGTCCCGCCAGGCACTGGGCACCAAGGGCCTGTTGCTGGGCTGGACGCCACTGGTGCGCAACGCGGTCCGGGCCCAGGCGCTCAAGGGGCTGCGGGCGTTCCAGGCCAGTCGCTGATAAGATCGCGGCTTGTTTCTGCGTCCCTGTTGAACATCCCGTGACGACCGCCAACGAACTGTCCGACCTGCCTGTCGAGAACCCCGCCGAACCGGGCAAGCCCTGGTTCGTCTACCTGGTGCGCGCCGCCAATGGCTCGCTGTACTGTGGCATCAGCGATGACCCGGTAAGGCGTTTTGCCAAGCACCGGAGTGGCAAGGGCGCGCGTTTCTTCCTGTCCAGCCCGGCCGTGGCGCTGGTGTACACCGAAGCGTGCCGCGACAAGGGCGAGGCCCTGCGCCAGGAACGCTTGATCAAGAAGCTCAGGAAAAGCGCCAAGGAGTGCCTGGTGGCCAGTGTCGCGCCGCTCATCAACGGCACTGATACACCTTCATCAGGCCAGTAGGCTGCCTCGACGTGGCGCGCTAAGCTGCTAGCCTCATTCCTGCAGTGGCCAATTCCATGTCAGAGCTGATCCTTCATCATTACCCGACGTCTCCTTTCGCGGAAAAAGCCCGGCTGCTGCTGGGGTTCAAGGGCCTGTCCTGGCGCTCGGTGCACATTCCGCCGATGATGCCCAAGCCCGACCTTACGGCATTGACGGGGGGTTATCGCAAGACGCCGGTGTTGCAGGTCGGCGCCGATGTCTATTGCGACACGTCCCTGATCGCCCGCCGCCTGGAGCAGGAAAAGGCCTCGCCGGCGTTATTCCCCGAAGGCCGGGAAATGATCGCGGCGTCCTTTGCGACGTGGGCCGATTCGGTGGTGTTCCAGCATGCGGTGAGCCTGGTATTCCAGCCAGAATCCATCGCTGTGCGCTTCGCCAAACTGCCGCCCGAGGCCATCAAGGCGTTCATCACCGACCGTGCCGGTCTTTTCAGCGGCGGTAGCGCCACGCGTTTGGCGGCCGAGCAGGCCAAGCATCAATGGCCCACGATCATGGCACGTCTGGAACAGCAGTTGCAGCGCGAGGCAGGGGACTTCCTGCTGGGCGAGCCCTCGATCGCCGACTTCGCCATGGCCCATCCGCTGTGGTTCCTCAAGGGCACCCCGGTGACCTCGCCGCTGGTGGACGCGTATCCGGCTGTTTCGGCATGGTTGGCAAGGGTGCTGGGTTTCGGCCATGGCGCGTCGAGCCAGATGAGTGCCGAAGAAGCCTTGGACGTTGCCCGCAACGCGACACCGGCAGCGCTGCCGGATGAGGTATTCGATGAGCCGAACGGATTCGCGGCAGGGCAGCAGGTGACCATTGCCGCGACGGACTATGGCGTCGATCCGGTGGCCGGGAAGTTGTTGTTTGCCGGCAGCGAAGAATTGATTCTGCGTCGCGAAGACGAGCGTGGCGGGGTGGTGCATGTGCACTTTCCACGGCTGAGTTTTAGGTTGTCAAACTGATGTTCGAGTTGAATGAAGACTTTGCAATTGAAGTGGCGGCTTGAATGACTTTCAAGTTGTTATTTGCTCGGCGAGTAAATCTAATTTTTCAGTGTTGATGTTTTGGAATAAGTCTTATTGCTATAACATATAAAATACTGTCAACAGTGACAGTGGTTAGTCGTGTGAAACAAAAATATATTTTCTGTGAGCTGAAGGTGTAGTTACGGATGTATCTGGCGCTCACCTAAAAATCGGTCAGGAGAAAAACATGGCTACCGCACCAGTATTTACACGCCCGGAACAGAACACTACAGGACTTGGTCCGACCCCTACGGTCAGTGGTACGAGTGATGCGCCCGCTGGCTCCACAATTGTAATTAATGAGCACAACGGTGGTGAGCTAACTAGAGGGGTGATCGATGGAAGTGGAACTTGGAATCTTACGGTGCCGCTTTCTCGCCTCATGGTAATAGTCGCTCGAACTTATACCGATGGCGTCGGGTGGTCGCCTTGGTCCGCGCCGCTTTCTTTGCAGCCTAATTAGGCTAAGTGGAGCAATGAAATAAGGTTGGAACCTTTTAGAGGTGCTCCAAGGTGTGCGTATATCATGCGCGCACCTTGGGGTTTTTGCGCGTTTTGATAAAATAACGTCTGCTCATCTTAACAGGTCAAGGCTTCAAGTAGGGGGCTTGAGCTGATCAGTCCGCGAAGTCGGCAACCCCTTGATGACCAACGTACCGGCTTCTAGTCCCGATCAATGGGCGCTTACCGTCTACCTAGGGCTTGTGCTCTGACTGGACCACCGCCATCGCGAGCAAGCTCGCTCCCACATTGGATCTGCGACGAACATCGGATGTGTAGTCGCCACAATCCGTGTGGGAGCGAGCTCGCTCGCGATGAGGCCCTCGAATCAACATCTTCAGCCCCCGCCGAGCATCAGTTACGGCGCTTGAGCTGATCAGTCAGCGAAGTCGGCAGCCCTTTGATGATCAACGTACCGGCTTCCTCGTCATATTCGATCTTCGAGCCCAGCAGGTGCGCTTCGAAACTGATGGACAGCCCTTCGGCGCGGCCGGTGAAACGACGGAACTGGTTGAGGGTGCGCTTGTCCGCCGGGATCTCCGGCGACAGACCGTAGTCCTTGTTGCGGATGTGATCGTAGAAGGCCTTGGGGCGGTCTTCGTCGATCAGTTCGGACAGCTCTTCCAGGCCCATGGGCTCGCCGAGCTTGGCCTGGCTGCTGGCATAGTCCACCAGGGTCTTGGTTTTTTCCCGGGCATCGTCTTCGGGCAGGTCCTCGCTCTCGACGAAATCGCTGAAGGCCTTGAGCAGCGTGCGGGTCTCGCCGGGGCCGTCGACGCCTTCCTGGCAACCGATGAAATCGCGGAAATACTCCGAGACTTTCTTGCCGTTCTTGCCCTTGATGAAGGAAATGTATTGCTTGGACTGCTTGTTGTTCTGCCATTCCGAGACGTTGATCCGGGCCGCCAGGTGCAACTGGCCAAGGTCCAGGTGGCGCGACGGCGTCACGTCCAGTTCCTCGGTCACCGCCACGCCCTCGCTGTGGTGCAGCAGGGCGATCGCCAGGTAATCGGTCATGCCCTGTTGGTAATGGGCGAACAACACATGGCCGCCCACCGACAGGTTGGATTCCTCCATCAGCTTTTGCAGGTGTTCCACCGCCACGCGACTGAAGGCGGTGAAATCCTTGCCACCCTCCAGGTACTCCTTCAGCCAGCCGCTGAACGGGTGCGCCCCGGACTCGGCATGGAAGAAACCCCAGGCCTTGCCTTGCTTGGCGTTGTAGCTCTCGTTGAGGTCGGCGAGCATGTTCTCGATGGCCGTGGACTCTTTCAATTCGGAGTCGCGGGCATGGAGCACGGCGGGGCTGCCGTCGGGTTTCTTGTCGATCAGGTGGACGATGCAGTGACGGATCGGCATGGGTATCTCGGCTGGTGAAAGAGAGGAGGGCGCGCTCCCCGAAAAAGGGCCCAGTGTACCGCAATCACTGGTTTTGAAACCCCGGAAAGCCTCTTTCAGAGCCGTCCGACAGCCCATATGTATTTTTTTACCGTTTTAGCGCAAGAAAGCTGACCAAATGGGTAGCTAGAGGCGGATATTTCACAGGCGTTGTGCTAGTTTTGCCCGGTCTTACGCGAAGTCACTGCGTTAAGCGTGCATTCAGCATTTGTCAGGTCGAACCAAACCCGGTTTTTGGCATCTATTACCCCGATCCGTCGTGGTGATTGCCGAGGGTGCCTGATCAAGATGGATCGGGCTCGATGGCTGACACTGCACTCTGCAATCCATATGAATTTGATAGGGAAGGAACACTACATGGCTCTTACTAAAGACCAACTGATCGCTGATTTGGCTGAAGCTGTAGACGCGCCGAAAACCACCGTGCGTGCACTGCTGGACCAACTGGGCCAAATCGTTGCCGATCAGCTGGAAAACGGCGGCGAGATCACTCTGCCGGGCGTTGGCAAGCTGAAGGTCACCGAGCGTCCTGCCCGTACCGGCCGCAACCCTTCGACTGGCGCCGCCATCGAAATCGCTGCCAAGAAAGTGATCAAGCTGGTTGTGGCCAAAGGCCTGACCGACGCGGTCAACAAGTAAGACCGCTGCACGTGAAGCCGTGCCACGGAGCGATCCGGGCACGGTTTTTTATTGCCTTGAAAAAAGGGGGCTGTGGCGAGGGGATTTTGTGGGGGCAAGGCTTGCTCCCACTCAGTCCTTGCGTACCCAGCGAGCCCGGCGCCAGGCCTGTTGCCGGGCCTCGTCCTGGAACGTCCAGGCCACGAAGCGGCTCTGTTTCTGCCCCTGGGACATTTCCACCACCTCGCTGTGCAGTGCGCCGGCCTTTTTCAGCGCGGCCTGGATCGCCGGCAGGTTCGACGCCTTCGACACCAGCGTGCTGAACCACAGCACCTGCCCGGCCACCTGGGCGCTTTCGCTGATCAGTTGCGTCACGAACCGCGCTTCCCCACCTTCGCACCACAGCTCGGCGGCCTGGCCGCCGAAGTTCAGCACGGGCAACTTGCGTTTCGGGTCAGCCTTGCCCAGTGCCCGCCACTTGCGCTGGCTGCCCTTGGTGGCTTCCTCCAGGGAGGCGTGGAAGGGCGGATTGCACAGGGTCAGGTCGAAGCGCTCGGCGTCGTCCAGCAGGCCGAGCAGAATTTGCTTGCGGTTGGTTTGCTGGCGCAGCTGGATGACTTTGTTCAGTCCATTGGATTGCACGATGGCCTTGGCCGAGGCGATGGCCGTGGGATCGATCTCCGAACCGAGGAAATGCCAGCGATAGTCGCTGTAGCCGACCAGCGGGTAGATGCAGTTGGCGCCGGTGCCGATGTCCAGCACCTTCACCGCCGCCCCGCGGGGGATTTCGCCGTCGTTGTGGCGGGCCAGCAGGTCGGCGAGGAAGTGCACGTAGTCCGCCCGCCCCGGTACCGGCGGGCACAGGTAGTCGGCCGGGATATCCCAATGGGCGATGCCGTAGAACGACTTGAGCAGCGCGCGGTTGAACACCCGCACGGCTTCGGGGCTGGCGAAGTCGATGCTCTCCTTGCCGTAAGGGTTGATGATGACGAACCTGGCCAATTCGGGCGTGGATTTGATCAGCGCTGGAAAGTCATAGCGGCCCTGGTGCCGATTGCGTGGATGCAGGCTGGCCTTTTCCCGCGGCGCTTTTAGGTCGGGAGCGGGCTTGGGCTTCGGGCGTGCAGGCTTGGGGGGGCGGGGGGCGGTCATGGTCGAGTCGATTCGGGGAGGGTTCAAAAAGTGGCGGGCATTGTCCCACATCTGGCTGTGCCTTGAGGCCTGCGTCGTTCAATGTGGGAGCGAGCCTGCTCGCGAAGGGCGCGCATCAGCCCCTGGCCATTGGCTGACCCACCGCCTTCGCGAGCAGGCTCGCCCCCACAGAAGAAAGTATCAGGTAGAAAAAAGGAGGCCACCGGGGCCTCCTTCTTCATTGCGGCGTGCCGTTACAGGCTGGCAATCCGCGCATGCTGCTCGGCCAGCTTGCCCAGGGCCTGTTCAGCCTCGGCCAGTTTGGCTCGTTCCTTCTCGATGACGTCGGCCGGAGCCTTGTCGACGAAGCCGGCGTTGGACAGCTTGCCGCCGACCCGCTGGACTTCGCCCTTGAGGCGGGCGATTTCCTTGTCCAGGCGCGCCAGTTCGGCGGCCTTGTCGATCAGGCCGGCCATCGGCACCAGCACTTCCATCTCGCCAACCAGGGCGGTGGCCGAAAGAGGCGCTTCTTCACCGGCTGCCAGGACCGTCACCGATTCGAGCTTCGCCAGCTTCTTGAGCAGCGCCTCGTTCTCGTTGAGACGGCGCAGGTCTTCGGCGTTGGCGTTGTTCAGGAACAGGGTCAGCGGCTTGCCCGGGCCGATGTTCATTTCGGCGCGGATGTTGCGCAGGCCGAGCATGAAGGTCTTGAGCCACTCGATGTCATCTTCGGCCGCTGGATCGATGCGGCTTTCATTGGCCACCGGCCACGGCTGCAGCATGATCGTCTTGCCTTCGGCACCGGCCAGCGGCGCGATGCGCTGCCAGATTTCCTCGGTGATGAACGGCATGAACGGATGCGCCAGGCGCAACGCCACTTCCAGCACGCGCACCAGGGTGCGGCGGGTGCCGCGCTGGCGTTCGGCCGGGGCGTTCTCGTCCCACAGCACCGGCTTGGACAGTTCCAGGTACCAGTCGCAATACTGGTTCCAGATGAACTCGTACAAGGCCTGGGCGGCCAGGTCGAAGCGGAACTGCTCCAACTGGCGGGTCACTTCGGCTTCGGTGCGTTGCAACTGCGAGATGATCCAGCGATCGGCCAGGGTCAGCTCGTAGGCTTCGCCGTTCTGGCCGCAGTCTTCGCCTTTGTCCAGCACGTAGCGCGCGGCGTTCCAGATCTTGTTGCAGAAATTGCGATAGCCTTCGACGCGGCCCATGTCGAACTTGATGTCGCGTCCGGTGGACGCCAGGGAGCAGAACGTGAAGCGCATCGCGTCGGTGCCGAAGCTGGCGATGCCGTCCGGGAATTCCTCGCGGGTCTGCTTCTCGATTTTCTTCAGCAGCTTGGGGGTCGGCTGCATCAGGCCGGTGGTGCGTTTCTCCACCAGCGCTTCCAGATCGATGCCGTCGATGATGTCCAGCGGGTCAAGGACGTTGCCCTTGGACTTGGACATCTTCTGGCCCTGGCCGTCGCGCACCAGGCCGTGGACGTAGACCGTCTTGAACGGGACCTGTGGCGTGCCGTCGGGGTTCTTGATCAGGTGCATGGTCAGCATGATCATCCGGGCGACCCAGAAGAAAATGATGTCGAAACCGGTGACCAGCACGTCGGTGGAGTGGAAGTTCTTCAGGAACTCGGTCTGCTGCGGCCAGCCCAGGGTCGAGAACGTCCACAGGCCGGAGCTGAACCAGGTATCGAGGACGTCGTTATCCTGTTGCAGCGCTACGTCCGGACCGAGGTTGTGCTTGGCGCGGACTTCGGCTTCGTCGCGGCCGACATAGACCTTGCCCGACTCGTCGTACCAGGCCGGGATGCGATGGCCCCACCACAGTTGGCGGCTGATGCACCAATCCTGGATGTCGCGCATCCAGGAGAAATACATGTTTTCGTACTGCTTGGGCACGAACTGGATACGGCCGTCTTCCACCGCGGCAATCGCCGGTTCGGCCAGCGGCTTGGTGGACACGTACCACTGGTCGGTCAGCCACGGCTCGATGACGGTGCCGGAGCGGTCGCCTTTCGGGACTTTCAGGGCGTGGTCGTCGACGCTGACCAGCAGGCCGGCGGCATCGAACGCGGCGACGATCTGCTTGCGCGCTTCGAAGCGGTCGAGGCCGGCGTATTCGGCCGGGATCTGGCCGTCGACCTGTTCGTTCAGCGTACCGTCCAGGTTGAACACCTGGGCTGCCGGCAGGACGTTGGCGTTCTTGTCGAAGATATTGAGCAGCGGCAGGTTGTGACGCTTGCCGACTTCGTAGTCGTTGAAGTCGTGGGCCGGGGTGATCTTCACGCAGCCGGTGCCGAACTCGGGGTCGCAGTAATCATCGCCGATGATCGGGATGCGCCGGCCCACCAGCGGCAGCTCCACGAACTGGCCGATCAGCGCCTTGTAGCGCTCGTCGTTCGGGTTCACCGCCACGGCCGAGTCGCCGAGCATGGTTTCCGGACGGGTGGTGGCGACGATCAGGTAGTCCTTGCCCTCGGCGGTCTTGGCGCCATCGGCCAATGGGTACTTCAGGTTCCAGAGGAAACCTTTCTCGTCATGGTTTTCCACTTCGAGGTCGGAAATGGCGGTGTGCAGCTTGGTGTCCCAGTTGACCAGGCGCTTGCCGCGATAGATCAGCCCGTCCTCGTGCAGGCGCACGAAGGCTTCCTTCACCGCTTCGGAGAGGCCGTCGTCCATGGTGAAGCGCTCGCGGCTCCAGTCCACGGACGAGCCGAGGCGACGGATCTGGCGGCTGATGTTGCCGCCGGACTCAGCCTTCCATTCCCAGATCTTCTCGAGGAATTTTTCGCGACCCAGGTCATGGCGGTTCTGGCCCTGGGCCTCGAGGCGACGCTCCACCAGCATCTGCGTGGCGATACCGGCGTGGTCGGTGCCCGGCTGCCACAAGGTGTTGCGGCCTTGCATGCGGCGGAAACGGATCAGGGCGTCCATGATCGCGTTGTTGAAACCGTGGCCCATGTGCAGGCTGCCGGTGACGTTCGGCGGCGGGATCATGATGGTGTAGGAATCGCCCGCGCCTTGCGGAGCGAAATAATTCTCGGACTCCCAGGTGTTGTACCAGGAAGTTTCAATGGCGTGCGGCTGGTAGGTCTTATCCATGCGCGGCGGGACCCTATTGGCATTTATTCAGGAAAAGCCGGGAAGTATAGCGGGCGGGGCGGGTGCAGGCCACAGGCTGCGAGCAGCAAGTCGGGCCTATGTGTGGGTATTGGGAACCCTGTGGGAGCGAGCTTGCTCGCGATAGCGGTGGTTCAGCCTGCATTGATACTGGATGTGCCGGCCCCATCGCGAGCAAGCTCGCTCCCACAGGGGGCCGGTGATCAGCCGATCACTGGGTTATTCGTACTGGCTCAGCAGCCGTTCCATCCGTGCATCCAGCCGGCGCTTGATCTCGGTCTCGATGTGCGGGGCGAAGTCGTCGATGACGTCTTGCAGGATCAGCTGTGCGGCGGCGCGCAGTTCGCTGTCCAGGTGCAGCAGGGCGTCGGGGCCCTTGGGCTCGGCCTTGGCGGCGGGCTTGGGCTCGGGCTGGCCGGCGATCGGGTCGAACAGCAGCGGGATCTGTTCCTCGTGCACGGGTTCATGCACGACCGTGTCGGTCAGCAGCGGCGGTTGCAGGTTGTCGTCGCCGAGCAGTTGGCGGATCGACTCGAGGTCGTCCAGCAAGTGCGCGGGTTTTTGCGGCGGTTTTGGAGTGTCCATCGTAGGCTCAGAGTCGCTGTAAACGGTGGTCTTGCAGAGGATAGCCCTGTTCGCGGTAGAAACGGAAACTCTCCCGCGCGGCTTGCCGGATGACCGGGTCTTCCACCACCACTTCCGCCACCCGGGCGAAGCGCTGGGCGAAGGCCGGGACCTTCAGGTCGAGGTTGACCAGCAGGTCCTGGTGCTGGCCGCAATCGGTCCCCAACCCCAGGACGATCAGCCCGTCGGGTTCGCTCTCGGCCGCGCCGTGGGGCACGAAGCTCTCGCCCTTGAACGCCCACAGGCGCGCATCGAGGTCCTCGCGCTGGGCGGCATCGCTGCAATGCAGGTAGATGCGGTGCCCCATGCGCCAGGCCTTTTCCGTGAGCTTGCAGGCAAAATCCAGCCGCGCCGACGGATCGGCGCTGGGCAGGATATAGAAATCGACTTTGGTCATTGCGGTTCCTGAGCCGCCGTCGGCGTCACCCGCGGGCGACGCCGACGGCGGTCATTGGTGTCAGGCCTTGGCGCGGTCCAGCAGGTATTGGGTCAGCAGCGGCACTGGGCGACCGGTGGCGCCCTTGTCCTTGCCACCGCTGGTCCAGGCCGTGCCGGCGATGTCCAGGTGCGCCCAGTTCAGGTTCTTGGTGAAGCGCGACAGGAAGCACGCCGCCGTGATGGTCCCGGCTTTCGGGCCACCGATGTTGGCGATGTCGGCGAACGGGCTGTCCAGTTGTTCCTGGTACTCGTCGAACAACGGCAGTTGCCAGGCGCGGTCGTCGGCGAGCTGGCCGGCATTGAGCAACTGGCCGATCAGTTCGTCGTTGTTGCCCAGCAGCCCGGAGGTGTGGGCGCCGAGGGCAACGACGCAGGCGCCGGTCAGGGTCGCGATGTCGATCACGGCCTGTGGCTTGAAGCGCTCGGAGTAGGTGAGGGCGTCGCACAGCACCAGGCGGCCTTCGGCGTCGGTGTTGAGGATTTCCACGGTCTGGCCGCTCATCGTCGTGACGATGTCGCCAGGGCGCGAGGCGGTGCCGCTCGGCATGTTCTCGGCGCAGGCCAGGATGCACACCAGGTTGATCGGCAACTGCAGTTCGAGCACGGCGCGCAGGGTGCCGAACACGCTGGCGGCGCCGCCCATGTCGTACTTCATCTCATCCATGCCGGCGCCCGGCTTGAGGCTGATGCCGCCGGTGTCGAAGGTGATGCCCTTGCCGACCAGCGCGTACGGCTTCTCGGATTTCTTACCGCCGTTGTACTGCATGACGATCAGGCGCGGCGGCTGGGCGCTGCCCTGGCCGACGGCGTAGAACGAGCCCATGCCCAGGTCCTTGATCTTCTTCTCGTCGAAGACTTCGACCTTCAGGCCCTTGAATTCCTTGCCGAGGGCCTTGGCCTGTTCACCCATGAACGTCGGGTGGCAGATGTTCGGTGGCAGGTTGCCCAGGTCGCGGGTGAAGGCCATGCCGTTGGCGATCGCGGTGGCGTGGGTCACGGCGCGCTGGACCTCGGCCTGGGCGGCCTTGATGGTCAGCAGGGTGATTTTCTTCAGGGCGCGGGGTTCGGCCTTCTGGCTCTTGAAACGGTCGAACTGGTAGTCGCCGTCCACCAGGGTCTCGGCCAGCAGGCGGTTCTTGCCATAGCTGTCGCGGCCCTTGACCACCAGTTCATCCAGGGCCAGCGTGGCTTCGCCACCGCCCAGGCCCTTGAGGGTGCCCAGCGCGCCGGCGATGATCTTGCGGAACGGACGGTCGCCCAGTTCGGCATCCTTGCCCACGCCCACCAGCAGCACGCGCTCGGCCTTGAGGTTGGGCAGGCTGTGCAGCAACAGGCTCTGGCCGACCTTGCCGGCCAGGTCGCCGCGCTTGAGCACCGCGGTGATGGCCCCGCCGCTCAGGGCGTCGAGCTGGGTGGCGACGACGCCGAGCTTGCGGTTCTCACCGACGGCAACCACCAGCGTGGCGGTTTTCAACGTTTCTGGGCTGACGCTTTTTACAACCAGTTCCATGTCCGGATCCCTGAGTGATTGGTCAAGATGCCAGGCGCCACACGTCTTGAGCGAAGCAACGTCACGGTGTCGCGCCGGCGACAAAGGCCGCAGTTTGAACCCCGGCGCCCGAGCCTGACAACCCTCGGCGGTGCCAACTTCGTGGCTTTGAGCAGCGGCTTAAAGCGTGCGAAGTGACAGGCGCCTCCAATCACAGGATAATGCGGCTCTTTTTTCGGCGGCGCGCTGTGGTGGGCCGGCTCGATCTGTTTGCTTGTTTGGCCGCCTTAGGCCTGCATGGAACGTTGCGCAGGCACTTTCGTGCAGGGCCTAGCCTGACAACCCTGGAGTGTCTGGTTTGATCGTCTTCCGTTATCTATCCCGCGAAGTCCTGCTGACCCTGAGCGCGGTCAGTGCCGTGCTGCTGGTCATCATCATGAGCGGGCGCTTCATCAAATACCTGGCCCAGGCGGCTTCCGGTGCCCTGGATCCGGGCTCCCTGTTCCTGATCATGGGCTTCCGCCTGCCGGGCTTCCTGCAATTGATCCTGCCGCTGGGGTTGTTCCTCGGTATCCTGCTGGCCTATGGCCGCTTGTACCTGGACAGCGAGATGACCGTGCTGTCGGCCACCGGCATGAGCCAGCAACGCCTGTTGCGCATTACCCTTTTCCCGGCCGCACTGGTTGCGCTGCTGGTGGCGTGGCTGAGCCTGAGCCTGTCGCCCCAGGGCGCCAACCAGTTCCAGCTGCTGATCAACCAGCAGGACGCAATGACCGAATTCGACACGTTGGTGCCGGGGCGCTTCCAGGCGCTGCGCGACGGCACGCGGGTCACCTACACCGAACAGCTGTCGGACGACCGGATCAACCTGGGCGGTGTCTTCATCACGCAGAAGAACCTGTCTTCCGACGGTGGCAAGGACCGTGGCATTTCCGTGCTGGTGGCCGAGAAGGGCAAGCAGCAGATCAGTCCCGAGGGCAACCGCTACCTGATCCTGGAAAACGGCTACCGCTACGACGGCAAGCCGGGGCAGGCCGATTACCGGGCCGTCAAGTACGACACCTATGGCGTATTGCTGCCCAAGCCGGAAGTCAGCGAGGAAGTCACCGACCGCGACGCCATGCCCACCGCCAGCCTGCTGGGCAGCAATGACCTGCGTGCCCGCACCGAGCTGCAATGGCGCCTGTCGCTGCCGCTGCTGGTGTTCATCGTGACCCTCATGGCGGTCCCGCTGGCGCGGGTCAACCCACGCCAGGGCCGTTTCCTCAAGTTGCTGCCGGCGATTCTCCTGTACATGGCCTACCTGACTATCCTGATTTCCGCCCGCAGTGCCCTGGAAAAAGGCAAGATCCCGCCCACGCTGGGCCTGTGGTGGGTGCACGGGATCTTCCTGGCCATCGGCCTGGGGCTGCTCTACTGGGAGCCCCTGCGCCTGAAGCTGGCCAGTCGTCGCAGCGCGCCGGAGGTGGCCCGTGGTTAAGCTCGACCGCTACATCGGCAGCAGCGTGTTCATGGCGATCCTCGCGGTACTGGGGATCATCCTTGGCCTGGCGACCCTGTTCGCCTTCATCGACGAAATGAGCGACGTCAGCGACACCTATACCCTGGCGGACGTGGCGAGCTACGTGCTGCTGACCGCGCCGCGCCGGCTCTACGACATGCTGCCGATGGCCGCGCTGATCGGCTGCCTGATCGGCCTGGGCAGCCTGGCCAGCAACAGCGAGCTGACCATCATGCGCGCCGCCGGCGTGTCCATTGGTCGGATCGTGTGGGCGGTGATGAAGCCGATGCTGGTGCTGATGCTGGTGGGCGTGCTGATCGGCGAATACGTCGCCCCGGCCACCGAAAACACGGCCCAGGCCAACCGTTCCCTGGCCCAGGGCGGCGGCGATGCGCAAAGCGCCAAGCATGGGCTGTGGCACCGCCAGGGCGACGAGTTCATCCATATCAACTCGGTCCAGCCCAACGGCATTCTCTACGGCGTGACCCGCTACCGCTTCGACGATCAGCGGCACATGCTTTCGTCGAGCTTCGCCAAGCGGGCCACGTTTGCCGAGGACCATTGGCAACTGAGCGACGTCACCACCACCCTGTTCCACGACAAGGGCACCGAGGTGGTCGCCGCCGCCCAGGAAAACTGGGATGTGTCCATCAGCCCGCAACTGCTCAGCACGGTGGTGATGGCGCCCGAGTCCCTGTCGATCACCGGTTTGTGGGGCTATATCCACTACCTGGCCGACCAGGGCCTGAACAATGGTCGCTACTGGCTGGCTTTCTGGGTCAAGGTGTTGCAGCCGCTGGTGACCGCCGCGTTGGTCCTGATGGCGATTTCCTTCATCTTCGGCCCGCTGCGCTCGGTGACCCTCGGTCAGCGGGTGTTCACCGGCGTGCTGGTGGGCTTCACTTTCCGCATCGCCCAGGACCTGCTCGGGCCGTCGAGCCTGGTGTTCGGCTTCTCGCCGCTGTTCGCGGTACTGGTGCCGGCGGGCGTGTGTGCCTTGGCCGGGCTCTGGCTGCTGCGCCGGGCGGGTTGATCGCGCGCGTCGCGTAGCGAAGGGCTGCGGGCGCAAGGCTATGTGGGAGCAAAGCTTGCTCGCGACACAGGCACCGCGGTCTTTCAGAAACCGAGGTGGCCGTTTCGCGAGCAAGCTTTGCTCCCACTCGCGCGGTCTATCAGGTACAATTGCCGGCTATTTTTCGGCGGGCTATGCCTGCAGCCTTTTTGAGTGTTGATCCGTGAGTGATTTGAGTCATATCCGCAATTTCTCCATCATCGCCCACATTGACCATGGCAAGTCGACGCTGGCCGATCGCTTCATCCAGATGTGCGGCGGCCTGGCCGAGCGCGAAATGGAAGCCCAGGTGCTGGATTCCATGGACCTCGAGCGTGAGCGCGGGATCACCATCAAGGCCCACAGCGTCACCCTTTACTACAAGGCCCGCGACGGCATCACCTACCAACTGAACTTCATCGATACCCCCGGCCACGTTGACTTCACCTATGAAGTCAGCCGGTCGCTGGCGGCCTGTGAAGGGGCGTTGCTGGTGGTCGATGCCGGCCAGGGCGTCGAGGCGCAGTCGGTTGCCAACTGCTACACGGCCATCGAGCAGGGCCTCGAGGTCATGCCGGTGCTGAACAAGATCGACCTGCCCCAGGCCGATCCGGACCGGGTGAAGGAAGAAATCGAGAAAGTCATCGGCATCGACGCCACCGACGCCGTGACCTGCAGTGCCAAGACCGGCCTGGGCGTGGACGAAGTGCTCGAACGCCTGGTCGCCACCATCCCCGCGCCGACCGGCAACATCGAGGATCCGCTGCAAGCGTTGATCATCGACTCCTGGTTCGACAACTACCTGGGCGTGGTTTCCCTGGTTCGCGTGCGCCAGGGCCGTGTGAAGAAGGGCGACAAGATCCTGGTCAAGTCCACCGGCAAGATCCACCTGGTGGACAGCGTCGGCGTGTTCAACCCCAAACACACCGCCACCACCGACCTCAAGGCCGGTGAAGTGGGCTTCATCATCGCCGGTATCAAGGACATCCACGGGGCGCCAGTCGGCGACACCCTGACCTTGAGCTCCACCCCCGATGTCGATGTACTGCCCGGCTTCAAGCGCATCCAGCCCCAGGTCTATGCCGGCCTGTTCCCGGTCAGCTCCGACGACTTCGAGGACTTCCGCGAAGCCCTCCAGAAACTGACCCTGAACGACTCGTCGCTGCAATACACCCCGGAAAGCTCCGACGCCCTGGGCTTCGGCTTCCGTTGCGGGTTCCTGGGCATGCTGCACATGGAAATCATCCAGGAGCGCCTGGAGCGCGAGTACGACCTGGACCTGATCACCACGGCCCCGACGGTGATTTTCGAGCTGTTGCTCAAGAACGGTGAAACCATCTACGTCGACAACCCGTCCAAGCTTCCGGACCTGTCGGCGATCGAGGACATGCGCGAGCCGATCGTGCGGGCCAATATCCTTGTGCCTCAGGAGCACCTGGGTAACGTCATTACCCTGTGCATTGAAAAGCGTGGCGTGCAGCACGACATGCTGTTCCTCGGCTCGCAGGTCCAGGTGACCTACGACCTGCCGATGAACGAAGTGGTGCTGGACTTCTTCGATCGCCTGAAATCCACCAGTCGCGGCTATGCTTCGCTGGACTATCATTTCGATCGTTACCAATCGGCTAATCTGGTGAAGCTGGATGTGCTGATCAACGGTGAGAAGGTCGATGCCCTGGCATTGATCGTGCACCGTGACAACGCGCACTACAAAGGTCGCGCATTGACCGAGAAGATGAAGGAACTGATTCCGCGGCAGATGTTCGACGTGGCAATCCAGGCCGCCATTGGCGGGCAGATTGTGGCGCGTACAACCGTCAAGGCGCTCAGAAAGAACGTATTGGCCAAGTGCTACGGTGGCGACGTCAGCCGTAAGCGCAAGCTGCTGGAAAAGCAGAAGGCCGGTAAAAAACGCATGAAGCAGGTCGGTAACGTGGAAATTCCACAGGAAGCCTTCCTTGCGGTGCTCAGGTTGGATAGTTAGGTCCTATGTCGCTAAATTTCCCGCTGTTGCTGGTCATCGCCGTGTTTGTCTGCGGCCTGTTGGCGTTGCTTGATCTGTTGTTCCTGGCGCCCCGGCGCCGGGCGGCCATTGCCTCCTACCAGGGCAGCGTCAGCCAGCCTGACGGCTTGGTGGTCGAGAAACTCAACAAGGAACCGCTGCTGGTCGAGTACGGCAAGTCGTTCTTCCCGGTGCTGTTCATCGTGCTGGTGCTGCGTTCGTTCCTGGTGGAGCCGTTCCAGATCCCGTCCGGCTCCATGAAGCCGACCCTGGACGTGGGCGACTTCATCCTGGTGAACAAGTTTTCCTACGGGATCCGCCTGCCGGTGATCGACAAGAAGGTCATCGAGGTGGGTGACCCGCAACGCGGCGATGTCATGGTGTTCCGTTTCCCGAGCGACCCGAACGTCAACTACATCAAGCGGGTCGTCGGCCTGCCGGGCGACACGATCCGCTACACCGCCGACAAGCGCCTGTTCGTCAACGGCGAATCGGTGGCCGAGCAGTTGCTCGGTTCCGAGCCGGGCACCCTGGGCAGCGCCGAGCTGTACAAGGAAAAACTCGGCGCGGTCGAGCACCTGATCCGCAAGGAAATGAGCCGCTACCGCGCCACGCCGGACCATACGTGGACCGTGCCGGCGGGGCACTATTTCATGATGGGCGACAACCGCGACAACTCCAACGACAGCCGGTACTGGGATGACCCGAACATCCCCAAGGACCTGCTGGGCATGGTTCCCGACCGCAATATCGTCGGCAAGGCCTTCGCAGTCTGGATGAGCTGGCCGGAACCCAAGCTCAGCCACCTGCCGAACTTCTCGCGGGTTGGCCTGATCAAGTAATCCCACACGGCGCTGTTGAACACAGCGCCGAATGCATTTCTGGAGCCTGCACAAGGCGACCCGAAAGCCTGAAGCCAATGATAGTCAGGACGTTATTCTTGAACACAGCGTTAATTGTCCCAAGCCCATGGCGCCTTGCCGCCCTGGCAGTGGAATCCAGCCACGAACTCAACGTGGGTAAACCGTGAGCGTTTCTCTAAGCCGTCTCGAGCGCCAGCTCGGCTATACCTTCAAGGACCCGGACCTGATGCTCCTGGCCCTCACTCACCGCAGCTTTGCCGGGCGCAACAACGAACGCCTGGAATTCCTCGGTGATGCAATCCTCAATTTCGTCGCCGGCGAGGCGCTGTTCGAGCGCTTTCCCCTGGCCCGCGAAGGCCAGTTGTCGCGTTTGCGCGCGCGCTTGGTAAAAGGTGAGACCCTGGCCGTGCTGGCCCGTGGTTTCGACCTGGGCGACTATCTGCGCCTGGGCTCCGGCGAGTTGAAAAGCGGTGGTTTTCGCCGCGAATCGATCCTGGCCGATGCCCTGGAAGCGTTGATCGGCGCGATCTACCTGGATTCGGGCATGGAAAAGGCCCGCGAGCGCGTGCTGGCCTGGCTGACCTCCGAGATCGACAGCCTGACGCTGGTGGACACCAACAAGGACCCAAAGACGCGCCTGCAGGAATTCTTGCAATCGCGCAGTTGCGAGCTGCCGCGCTACGAAGTCGTGGATATCCAGGGCGAACCGCATTGCCGAACCTTCTTCGTCGAATGCGAAGTTGTCCTACTGAACGAAAAAAGCCGAGGCCAGGGTGTGAGTCGTCGTATTGCCGAACAGGTAGCGGCCGCCGCAGCACTGATCGCCCTGGGCGTGGAGAATGGCAATGACTGATACAAACCTGACCCGCTGCGGCTATGTCGCCATTGTTGGCCGGCCGAACGTGGGCAAGTCGACATTGCTCAACCACATCCTCGGGCAGAAGCTGGCGATCACCTCGCGCAAGCCCCAGACCACCCGCCACAACATGCTGGGCATCAAGACCGAGGGCGCCGTGCAGGCGATCTACGTCGACACCCCGGGCATGCACAAGGGCGGCGAGAAGGCCCTGAACCGCTACATGAACAAGACCGCCTCGGCGGCGTTGAAGGACGTCGACGTGGTGATCTTCGTGGTCGACCGCACCAAGTGGACCGAAGAAGACCAGATGGTCCTCGAGCGCGTCCAGTACGTGACCGGCCCGCTTATCGTGGCGCTGAACAAGACCGACCGCATCGAAGACAAGGCCGAGCTGATGCCGCACCTGACCTGGTTGCAGGAACAGCTGCCCAACGCCCAGATCATCCCGATCTCTGCCCAGCACGGCCACAACCTCGACGCGCTGGAGCGCGTGATCGCCGAGCACTTGCCGGAAAACGATCACTTCTTCCCCGAAGACCAGATCACCGACCGCAGCAGCCGTTTCCTCGCCGCCGAGCTGGTACGCGAGAAAATCATGCGCCAGATGGGGGCCGAGCTGCCGTACCAGATCACGGTCGAGATCGAGGAGTTCAAGCAGCAGGGCAAGACCTTGCACATCCACGCCTTGATCCTCGTCGAACGTGACGGCCAGAAGAAAATCATCATTGGCGACAAGGGCGAGCGGATCAAGCGCATCGGCACCGAGGCGCGCAAGGACATGGAGCTGCTGTTCGACTCCAAGATCATGCTCAACCTGTGGGTCAAGGTGAAGGGCGGCTGGTCCGATGATGAGCGGGCGTTGCGGTCGCTGGGTTACGGCGACTTGTAACTCGCCAGACGGCACACGCTATGAACCTTGTGGGAGCGGGCTTGCCCGCGAATGCGGTGTATCAGTTGGCGATTGCTTTAACTGACGCACCGCATTCGCGGGCAAGCCCGCTCCCACATTGATAGTGGGTAGTTCATTAAACTGTGCTTGCTCATTGAGACTGCTCTTCCATGCCCCCAACCCAACCCATCGCCCAACCTGCCTACGTGCTGCATTCACGCGCCTATCGCGAAAGCAGCGCCCTGGTGGACTTCCTCACGCCGCAAGGGCGGTTGCGGGCGGTGTTGCGTGGGGCGCGGGGCAAGGCCGGGACGCTGGCGCGGCCGTTCGTGCCGCTGGAGGTCGAGTTTCGCGGCCGGGGCGAGCTGAAGAATGTCGGGCGCATGGAAAGCCAGGGCGTTGCCGCCTGGCTCAACGGCGAGGCGCTGTTCAGCGGCCTGTACCTCAATGAACTGCTGATCCGCCTGCTGCCCGCCGAAGACCCCCACCCCGGCGTTTTCGACCACTACGCCGCCACCCTGCTGGCCCTCGCCGAAGGCAGGCCGCTGGAACCGCTGCTGCGCTCGTTCGAATGGCGGCTGCTGGATGACCTCGGCTATGGCTTCGCCCTGGACACCGACCTGCATGGCGCGCCCATCGCGGCCGATGGCCTGTACCGCTTGCAGGTGGATGCCGGCCTCGAACAGGTCTACCTGTTGCAACCGGGCTTGTTCAATGGCGCCGAGCTGTTGGCCATGGCCGAGGCCGATTGGACGGCGCCCGGTGCCTTGTCGGCGGCCAAGCGCCTGATGCGCCAGGCCCTGGCGGTTCACCTGGGCGGCAAGCCGTTGGTCAGTCGCGAGTTGTTTCGCAAGCCCTGATCAACCCGTATGCTGTGGGCCGACCTTTGCCCATTCAGGAGCGTTTTTCGTGAGCACCAGCCAACGCATTCTTCTCGGCGTGAACATCGACCATGTCGCCACCCTCCGCCAGGCCCGGGGGACGCGCTACCCGGACCCGGTCAAGGCCGCGCTGGACGCCGAAGAGGCGGGCGCCGACGGCATCACCGTGCACCTGCGTGAAGACCGTCGCCACATCCAGGAGCGCGACGTGCTGTTGCTCAAGGATGTGCTGCAGACCCGGATGAATTTCGAAATGGGCGTGACCGAGGAAATGATGGCGTTCGCCGAACGCATCCGCCCGGCGCACATCTGCCTGGTGCCGGAAACCCGCCAGGAACTGACCACCGAAGGCGGCCTGGACGTGGCGGGGCAGGAAGCGCGGATCAAGGCGGCGGTGGAGCGGCTGGCGAAGACCGGCGCCGAAGTGTCGCTGTTCATCGATGCCGACGAGCGGCAGATCGCAGCCTCCAAGCGGGTGGGTGCGCCAGCCATCGAACTGCACACCGGTCGTTATGCCGATGCCGAGACCCCCACGGCCGTGGCCGATGAATTGCGGCGGGTGGCCGATGGCGTCAGTTTCGGCCTGGCCCAGGGCCTGATCGTCAATGCCGGCCATGGCCTGCATTATCACAACGTCGAGGCCGTCGCGGCGATCAAGGGCATCAACGAACTGAACATCGGCCATGCGCTGGTGGCCCATGCGTTGTTCGTCGGGTTCAAGTCGGCAGTGGAGGAGATGAAGGCGTTGATCCTGGCGGCTGCCAAGGCCTGAGCCGACCATCAACTTCCTGTGGGAGCGAGCCTGTGGGAGCAAAGCTTGCTCGCGATAATGGTGTGACTGTCAGTCAGCTATCGCGAGCAAGCTTTGCTCCCACAGACCTGCTTCCACATTAAGGGTTGTGTATGGCCATCAGAGCTGCGGGGTTTCCGTACTCGGCTTGCTCTTGTCGACACCCGGCACATGCAGGTTGCCCTCGGCCACCTGGTTGCCTTCGAGTTGTGGCTGCGTGACCCAGGTCAGGATGTCGTAGTAGCGACGGATGTTCGCCACGAAATGCACCGGCTCGCCGCCCCGGGCGTAGCCGTAGCGGGTCTTGCTGTACCACTGTTTCTGCGACAGGCGCGGCAGGATCTTCTTCACGTCCAGCCACTTGTTCGGATTCAGCCCTTCCTTGGCCGCCAGCTTGCGGGCGTCGTCCAGGTGACCGCTGCCGACGTTGTAGGCGGCGAGGGCGAACCAGGTGCGGTCCGGCTCCTCGATGCTCTCGTCCAGTTGGTCCTTCATGTAGGCCAGGTACTTGGCGCCGCCCATGATGCTCTGCTTGGGGTCCAGGCGGTTGGACACGCCCATGGCCTGGGCGGTGTTCTGGGTCAGCATCATCAGGCCGCGCACGCCGGTCTTGGAGGTGACCGCCGGTTGCCAGAGCGACTCCTGGTAGCCGATCGCGGCCAGCAGGCGCCAGTCGACCTTTTCCTGCTTGGCGTAGGTCTTGAAGTGTTGCTCGTACTTGGGCAGTCGTTGCTGCAGGTGCTGGGCGAAGGTGGTGGCGCCCATGTAGCCGAGGACATCGACGTGCCCGTAGTAACGGTCCTTGAGGCGTTGCAGGGTGCCGTTCTTCTGCACCTTGTCGAGGTAGCTGTTGATCTCGTTGAGCAGGCTATTGTCTTCGCCCGGGGCCACCGCCCAGCTCTGGCTGCGGGCGTCACCCAGGTCGAAGGCCACGCGCACGTTGGGGAAGTACACCTGGTTCATCGCCACTTCGTTGGAGTCCACCAGGGTCAGGTCGATCTGGCCCTCGTCGACCATGCGCAGCAGGTCGACCACCTCCACCGCGTCGGACTCTTCGTACTCGATACCGGGATACTGCTGTTTCAGCTGCGCCAGTTGTTCGGCGTGGGTGCTGCCCTTGAGCACCATGATCTTCTTGCCCGCCAACGCCGCCGCGTCGGTGGGGCGCGACTGGCCGTTGCGGTAGATGACCTGGGGCGTGACTTCGAGGTAGGAATGGGAAAACCGCACCTGCTTCTTGCGCGGCTCGCTGCTGACCAGGCCGGCAGCGGCCAGTACCGGGCCGTTGGGCTTGCCGACCTGGCTGAACAGGTCGTCGAGGTTGTCGGCGGTCTCGATCTTCAGCTCCACCCCCAAATCGTCGGCGAAGCGCTTCACCAGCTCGTATTCGAAGCCGGTTTCACCGTTGCGATCCTCGAAGTAGGTGGCGGGGCTGTTCCGGGTAATCACCCGCAGCACGCCATCCTCCTTCACGCGCTCCAGTGTGTTGGGTTTCTCAACACAACCACTGAGCACCAGGAAGAGTCCGGTTGCGATCAGCCACTTGGCATATCGCGGACGCAAAGCCGTTGGGGAAAACATCTGCGCAGTATACGCAAACGGCCCTTACCGCCATATCTCGACAGCAAATGGCCAGTCTGCTAGCGATTGCAAAACATGTCCGCAACTCAGGCCGGCTGGCGCGCGGCGGGTTTTGCACCGTTGAAAAAAATCTGCGGGCAGACATTGGAACGGGCGTCCAAGCCGGTTTTTTGCGCAAAGACCGACATTCGGGCCGCATCCGCAGTACCGTTTCGGGTGCCGTCGGCGGCGGTTTAGGCTAGAATGCACGGCCTCAAAGCACACCCCCTTCCCGAGGCTGTCCCGAAGATGTTGATCCTGCGCGGCGCTCCTGCCCTTTCTGCCTTTCGCCACAGCAAACTTCTTGAGCAACTGAGCCAGAAAGTACCGGCTGTCAGCGGCTTGTACGCTGAATTCGCTCACTTCGCCGAAGTCACCGGCGGTTTGACCGGCGACGAACAGCAGGTGCTCGCGCGCCTTCTGAAGTACGGTCCTAGTGTTCCTGTCCAGGAGCCGACCGGTCGCCTGTTCCTGGTCCTGCCGCGTTTCGGCACCATTTCGCCGTGGTCGAGCAAGGCCAGCGACATCGCCCGCAACTGCGGCCTGGCGAAAGTCCAGCGCCTGGAGCGCGGCATTGCCTTCTATGTCACCGGTGAATTCAGCGAGGCCGAGGCCCAACTGATCGCCGAAGGCCTGCATGACCGCATGACCCAGATCGTGCTGGGCAACCTGGAAGACGCCGCGGGCTTGTTCAGCCACGCCGAACCCAAGCCGCTGACCGCCATCGACGTGCTGGGCGGCGGTCGCGCCGCGCTGGAAAAAGCCAACGCCGAACTGGGCCTGGCCCTGGCCGAGGACGAGATCGACTACCTGGTCAACGCCTTCCAGGGCCTCAAGCGCAACCCCCACGACATCGAACTGATGATGTTCGCCCAGGCCAACTCCGAGCACTGCCGCCACAAGATCTTCAACGCCAGTTGGGACATTGACGGCCAGAGCCAGGAAAAAAGCCTGTTCGGCATGATCAAGAACACCTACCAGATGCACAGCGAAGGCGTTCTTTCTGCTTATAAGGACAACGCCTCGGTCATCGTCGGCAGCGTCGCCGGTCGTTTCTTCCCGGACCCCGAGACCCGCCAGTACGGTGCGGTCCAGGAGCCGGTGCACATCCTGATGAAGGTCGAGACCCACAACCACCCGACCGCGATCGCCCCGTTTCCGGGCGCTTCCACCGGTTCCGGCGGTGAGATCCGCGACGAGGGCGCGACCGGTCGCGGTGCCAAGCCCAAGGCGGGCCTGACCGGTTTCACCGTGTCGAACCTGCAGATCCCAGGCTTCGAACAGCCATGGGAAAAGCCCTATGGCAAGCCTGAGCGCATCGTCAACGCCCTCGACATCATGATCGAAGGCCCACTGGGTGGCGCGGCGTTCAACAACGAATTCGGCCGTCCGGCACTGACCGGTTACTTCCGTACCTTCGAACAGTCCATCGCCACCCCGCGCGGTGAAGAAGTGCGCGGCTACCACAAGCCGATCATGCTCGCCGGCGGCATGGGCAACATCCGCGCCGAACACGTGCAGAAGGGCGAGATCGTGGTCGGCTCCAAGCTGATCGTCCTCGGTGGCCCGGCCATGCTCATCGGCCTGGGCGGCGGCGCCGCGTCCTCGATGGCCACCGGCACCAGCTCGGCGGACCTGGACTTCGCCTCGGTCCAGCGGGAAAACCCGGAAATGGAACGCCGTTGCCAGGAAGTCATCGACCGGTGCTGGCAGTTGGGTGACAAGAACCCCATCAGCTTCATCCACGACGTCGGCGCGGGCGGCCTGTCCAACGCCTTCCCGGAACTGGTGAACGACGGTGGCCGCGGTGGCCGCTTCGAATTGCGCAACATTCCAAACGACGAGCCGGGCATGGCCCCGCATGAAATCTGGAGCAACGAATCCCAGGAGCGTTATGTCCTGGCGGTCGGCCCGGCCGACTTCGAGCGGTTCCAGGCCATCTGCGAGCGCGAGCGCTGCCCGTTCGCGGTGGTCGGCGAAGCCACCGCCGAGCCGCAACTGACCGTCACCGACAGCCACTTCGGCAACAGCCCGGTGGACATGCCGCTGGAAGTGCTGCTGGGTAAGGCCCCGCGCATGCACCGTTCGGCCGTTCGCGAAACCGAGCTGGGGGATGATTTCGACCCGTCCACCCTCGACCTCGCCGACGCCATCGAGCGGGTCCTGCACCACCCGGCCGTGGCGAGCAAGAGCTTCCTGATCACCATCGGCGACCGTACCATCACCGGCCTCGTGGCCCGTGACCAGATGGTCGGCCCATGGCAAGTGCCGGTGGCCGACGTCGCCGTAACCGCCACCAGCTTCGACGTCTACACCGGTGAAGCCATGGCCATGGGCGAGCGCACGCCGCTGGCGCTGCTGGACGCCCCGGCATCGGGCCGCATGGCCATCGGCGAGGCCCTGACCAACCTCGCGGCCGCGCGCATCGGCAAGATCTCCGACATCAAGCTGTCGGCCAACTGGATGTCCGCCGCCGGCCATCCGGGTGAAGACGCCCGCCTGTACGACACCGTCAAGGCCGTTGGCATGGAGCTGTGCCCGGAGCTGGGCATCACCATTCCGGTGGGCAAGGACTCCATGTCCATGGCCACGCGCTGGAACGACGAAGGCGTGGACAAGAGCGTGACCTCGCCGCTATCGCTGATCGTGACCGGTTTCGCCCCGGTGACCGATGTTCGCCAGACCCTGACCCCGCAACTGCGCATGGACAAGGGCACCACCGACCTGATCCTGATCGACCTGGGCCGTGGCCAGAACCGCATGGGCGCCTCGATCCTGGCCCAGGTGCACGGCAAGCTCGGCAAGCAAGCGCCGGACGTGGACGATGCCGAGGACCTGAAGGCGTTCTTCGCCGTGATCCAGGGCCTCAATGCCGACGGTCACCTGCTGGCCTACCACGACCGCTCCGACGGTGGCCTGCTGACCACCGTGATGGAAATGGCCTTCGCCGGCCACTGTGGCCTGAACCTGACCCTCGACAGCGTGGCCGAGTCCGCCGATGAAATCCCGGCCATCCTGTTCAACGAAGAGCTCGGCGCGGTGATCCAGGTCCGCCAGGACGCCACTCCGGACATCCTCGCCCAGTTCAGCGCCGCCGGCCTGGCCGAGTGCGTCTCGGTGATCGGCCAGCCGATCAACAACGCGCACATCGACATCACCTTCAACGGCGACACCGTCTTCGAAGGCCAGCGCCGCCTGTTGCAGCGCCAGTGGGCTGAAACCAGCTACCAGATCCAGCGCCTGCGGGACAACGCCGAGTGCGCCGAGCAGGAGTTCGACGCCCTGCTGGAAGAAGACAACCCGGGCCTGAGCGCCAAGCTCAGCTACGACGTCAACCAGGACGTGGCCGCGCCTTACATCAAGAAAGGCATTCGCCCGCAAGTGGCGGTCCTGCGCGAGCAGGGCGTCAACGGCCAGGTGGAAATGGCGGCGGCCTTCGACCGCGCCGGCTTCAACGCGATCGACGTGCACATGAGCGACATCCTCGCCGGGCGTGTCGACCTGAACGACTTCAAGGGCATGGTGGCTTGCGGCGGCTTCTCCTACGGTGACGTGCTGGGGGCCGGTGAAGGTTGGGCCAAGTCCGCGCTGTTCAACAGCCGCGCCCGTGACGCGTTCCAGGGCTTCTTCGAGCGCAACGACAGCTTCACCCTCGGCGTGTGCAACGGTTGCCAGATGATGTCCAACCTGCACGAGCTGATCCCGGGCAGCGAGTTCTGGCCGCACTTCGTGCGTAACCGTTCCGAGCAGTTCGAAGCCCGCGTGGCGATGGTCCAGGTGCAGGAGTCGAACTCGATCTTCCTGCAGGGCATGGCCGGTTCGCGCATGCCGATCGCCATCGCCCACGGCGAAGGCCACGCGGAATTTGAAAGCGAAGAAGCGCTGCTCGAAGCCGACCTGTCCGGTTGTGTGTCGCTGCGTTTCGTCGACAACCATGGCAAGGTCACCGAGACCTACCCGGCCAACCCGAACGGCTCGCCGCGCGGGATCACCGGCCTGACCAGCCGCGACGGCCGCGTCACGATCATGATGCCGCACCCGGAGCGTGTGTTCCGCGCGGTGCAGAACTCGTGGCGTTCGGACGACTGGAACGAAGACGCGCCCTGGATGCGCATGTTCCGCAACGCTCGCGTCTGGGTGAACTGAGTCGGTGTACAAGCTCTGCTTCTTCGTCCCGGCCAGCCACCTGGACGAGGTCAAGGACGCCGTATTCGCCGCCGGTGGCGGCCGGATCGGCGACTATGACCGCTGCGCCTGGCAAGTGCCGGGCCTGGGCCAGTTTCGACCGTTGGAGGGCAGCCAGCCGTTCATTGGCGAAGCGGGCCAGGTCGAGCAGGTCGAGGAATGGAAGGTGGAGCTGGTCGTGGCCGATGAGCGGGTTCGTCCGGTGGTGGCCGCGCTGAAGCAGAGCCATCCGTACGAGACACCGGCGTATGAAGTGTGGCGGTTGGAGGATTTCTGATCCGTCACCCGCTGGTATGGGAAACCCGCTGATTGATTCAGCGGGTTTTTTTATGGGCGGTCCGTCAGCCCCGGCACCGGCCTGTCGGCCCTATTGATGCCGATATTCCAGTCGGCAGGCTTCCCGCTCGATGCCAATGCATTCCACCGGTTCACCCACGCCTTTTTCAAAACGCCGGGCGTTCATCAACAGACCACCCTTGATACCGCCGATGAACGCGAACGCGCCCTCGCGGTTGCCGGTGTAGCGCCCGGACAGATCCACCGCCACGCTGTTGGGCCTGACTTCATACACCCAGCCGCCGTTTTCGGCTTCCGTGACGGCCCAGATCTTGGCGTCGCTATAGTCGCGGAACGCCATGATGAGCGATCGTGCAAAGGGCGATTCAGGCGTGGTTGAAAGGCGCAGATCCGGCGGCAAGGCGTTCTTGCCCCGCAGTCCCTGGGCCATTGCATCCGCACCTTGCACCGCATTGATCTTCGCAGAGCTCACCGCCCACAGCGATTGCTTGCTCGTGGTCCAGGCCAATCCTTCGACAGGCACGAGCCTGGTCCAATCGATGGGGGTCGCGGCCACCTCTTGCATCGTTTCATGGCCGGTGGGTTCGCGGTAGTTCGGGTTCGCGACGCAGTCGTGCGGGTCGGTTTTCTTGCAGGCCTGCTTGATGAAGACACCCTTGACCCCACCGGGGTAGCTGATTTCTTCCTCTACAGGAATGGGCCCGCCCGATTGCGCCTGGTCGACGCCATGGGGCGCCTTGAACTCGAACACCCATTCGTTGGCGAAGCTCTGGGCGATACGCTGGCTACGGGTCGTGCTGCTATAGACGGATCGTTGGGCGCCAGCCCCATGACCGAACCAGTCGTACATCCAGGTATCTTCGGGAAAGGCGACGGATTTGGGCAACAGTCCCTCCTGGAAGGCTTCCAGCCCCTGGTTGGTGGTGTCGCCCCGATAGAGCGTATCCATGTCGGTTCGCCAGCGCAGCGAGGGATTGGTGGCGCGGATGTCCACACTCGAATCGGCCGCGACCTGGCGCCAGGCTTCGTACCAAGGTTCTTCCTTCGAGGCGGCGCCCGGGGTCGCCGCCCACGCATGGGGCGCCGCTTGCCAGGCGCCTGCCAGGACCAAGGCGACCGCCGCCGCCCGAATGAAACCGTTATGTCTACTCATGATGGACACCTCACCTGTGACGAGGACGCCAATCGAATCACATACTTCATTACGACCTATTCTTCGAATTGACAGTGTTAAGGCAGATTGCGCAGTGCGAAGGCACCGCTCGGGTGCGCCTCGGTTCCGCGTGGAACTGAGAATAGATGACGGAGGCGGGGGTGATGGGTCGATATTGTAACAAGCTGCTGTGAGGGGGGCGGCCCGAGAAGGGTCAGGTGAAGCAGCGGGGGTGCAATGGGTCGGAAAAAACCCATACCTGTTGTTTCTGACAGTAGCGAAGGTTTGCCCGACAGTTTTTAATCAAGGGTTTTCACGGAGATACGGCACTCGTCGAACCTGGCCGTTCGGGACGCCAGGTGTGCCGGCGCCCCATGCCGCGTCCAGGGGTTACGGCCGGATCTCGATCATCGTGCCATCCGGCACCAGGTTCCAGACTTCGCGCATGTCGACGTTGCGCATGGCGATGCAGCCGTCGGTCCAGTCCAGGGTGTGGAACAGTTCCTCGGGGTTTTCCTCGGTGTCCGGGGTGCCATGGATCATGATCATGCTCCCCGGTTCCACGCCTTCGCGGCGGGCGCGGGCGGCGTCGCTGATGTTGGGGTAGGAGATGTGCATCGACAGGTAGAAGCGGTCGCTGGTCTTGCGCCAGTCGATCCAGTAGAAACCCTCGGGGGTGCGTTTGTCGCCCTCGATCAGCTTGGGGCCTTTCTTGGCGCCCTTGCCCAGGGAAATACGGTAGGTCTTGAGCGGCTTGCCGTCGTTGATCAACTGCAATTGATGGGCGGACTTGAGCACCAGCACTTTCTCGATGGGCTTGCCGTCGTAGGTGCCCAGAGCGGAGGCCTGGGACACAGCGGTGAACGACAAGCAGAACAGCACAAGCAACCAGCGCATTGAAAGGGTATTCCTTTGGGGTTCAGGTTTTGGCAGGTTGAGCCAGCGGCGGAATCGATTCGCAGCGCACCCGATAGGCCTCGGCGCGACGGTCCGCGTAGAAATATTCCAGGGTGCGCCCCACGGTGCGGAACGCCAGCTCATCCCAGGGAATGTCGGCTTCTTCGAACAATTGCACTTCCAGGCTTTCAGGACCGGCGGCGAAATCCTCGTCGACCAGCTCCGCGCGGAAGAATACATGCACCTGGCTGATATGCGGTACGTCTATCAGCGTATAGATGCTCAGGTTGCGCACCCGGGCGCAGGCTTCCTCGGCGGTTTCGCGCACGGCGGCCTGCTCGACCGTCTCGCCGTTCTCCATGAAGCCTGCCGGCAGCGTCCAGTAGCCGCGCCGGGGTTCGATGGCGCGCCGGCACAACAACACCTTGCTGCCCCAGGTCGGCACGCAACCGGCGACGATGTTGGGGTTCTGGTAATGGATGGTGTGGCAGGTGTCGCAAACGAAACGCAGGCGTGAGTCGCCTTCGGGTATGCGCTGGGTGACCGGGTTACCGCACTGGCTGCAGAATTTCATGCTTGGATTCCTGAATGCTGCGCCTATCTTGGCGTGCACGGCCAGGGTCGGCAAGTTGTCGTTTCGCGACACGACGCGGCACGGGGGTTGGGCCGCTTGAACGATTGGTGCATGATGCAAGGCAGCGAATGAATCGAGAAGTCTCATGCTGGACGAGCTACTGCATCGAGTAAGCAACCATACCCCGCGTGACCTGCAGGCCGACCGTCGTTTTCCCGAAGCCGCCGTGCTGGTGCCGATCACGCGTGGTGACGAGCCGGAGCTGGTATTGACCTTGCGTGCCAGCGGGCTCTCGACCCACGGCGGCGAAGTGGCGTTCCCGGGGGGACGTCGCGACCCGGAGGACCCCGACCTGGTCTTCACCGCCCTGCGCGAAGCCGAGGAAGAAATCGGCCTGCCGCCTGGCCTGGTGGAAGTGATCGGCCCCTTGAGCCCGCTGATCTCGCTGCATGGGATCAAGGTCACGCCGTACGTCGGGGTGATCCCCGATTTCGTCGAGTACCGGGCCAACGATGCCGAGATCGCCGCGGTGTTCAGCGTGCCCCTGGAGTTTTTCCGCAAGGATCCCCGCGAACACACCCATCGCATCGATTACCAGGGCCGTAGCTGGTACGTGCCGAGCTACCGTTTCGGCGAGTACAAGATCTGGGGCCTGACGGCGATCATGATCGTCGAGCTGGTCAACCTGCTGTACGACGCCGGCATCGACCTGCACACCCCACCCCAGAGCTTCATCAACACCTGACGCCCCGAGGATTCCCATGAAATACCGCCTGGGCGATGCCCGTGTCGAAACCCACCCGCAGAGTTGGGTCGCACCCAACGCCACGCTGGTGGGCAAGGTCCGCCTGGAAGAGGGCGCCAGTGTCTGGTTCAACGCCGTGCTGCGCGGCGACAACGAACTGATCCTGATCGGCAAGAACAGCAACGTGCAGGACGGCACGGTGATGCACACCGACATGGGCTACCCGCTGACCATCGGCACCGGTGTCACCATCGGCCACAACGCCATGCTCCATGGCTGCACCGTGGGCGACTACAGCCTCATCGGCATCAATGCGGTCATCCTCAACGGCGCCAGGATCGGCAAGCACTGCATCATCGGCGCCAACTCACTGATCGGCGAGGGCAAGGAGATTCCCGACGGCTCGCTGGTGATGGGCTCGCCCGGCAAGGTGGTGCGCGAGTTGACCGAGGCGCAGAAGAACATGCTCGTGGCCAGCGCGGCCCACTATGTGCACAACTCCCAGCGCTACGCCCGCGACCTGGCCGAGCAGGAACCATGAGCGTCCCTGAACGGCCGGTGCCTTCGCCCTGCGTGAACATCTGCGCGCTGGACGATGACGACATCTGCACCGGTTGCCAGCGCACCGTGGCGGAAATCACCCGTTGGAGCCGGATGGACAATGACGAGCGCCGGGGTGTCCTGGCGTTGTGTCATGAACGGGCCAAGGCCAGTGGGTTGGTGTGGATGTTGCCGGCGAGGCGTTGATATCAGCACTGTGATACAAAAGGACTTATAGTTCGAAGGACCACAGTGGAGCAAAATTGTCTCACTCAGATACCAAAACCGCTCCCTTAATCTCAACTTCTTGCCCAATCCGGTAACCGCGCCAAAAACCAAGTCTCATTGACGCAGATAAGTTGGTTCTATAGGAAGGGTAAAACTGCACGCAGCGAACCATTGTGTTGGTCGCTGCGTACAATGTTTAGATCTTAAAGTTGTAAATTAGTAGCCCTTCTGTTCAGGGGGTCCATCTAGCATATAATCGATATCCTTTCGCGCCCTTTCTTCGGTTTCATAAGTTAGAGTGCTCTTTATTCCATCCGAGTCCTCAAAACTGTACGCAATTTTCTGATCAACTAAGACTCCATTAGACCATCGACCGCCGGTCGGGCCCTCGAATATTTTGTAACCCCTATAATCCTTTGGGTATGACATGTCTCACCTCATGTTTCCGATGATTTTGGACAGCCTCTCGCGTCAAGTCAGTTCGCGATGATTAATAGGATAAGGACGGAAATAAGTTTGATCTACTGTAGGGAATAACAGTTCGATAGGCTGATTTCTAATAGGTTTGAATTTTTTTATCAGTTGCTGCAATAAGGGAGGTTCCATATATACAGCAATTTCATGGTGGCTTTTTGGGTCTAAGGTCGCAGCTTGCTCTTGGCGGCAGGGTAGTTCTCGGCGGATATTTTTTAGTTAGAATTGCAGCTGTTATTGCACTGTCATTATTTATTCGGAAAGACAGAATATTCCAAAAAATATTGCCGCCGTCAGCGCGGGTGCCGCCCCAACCACCGATCCACTCCCACCACTCCTGACGCAATCGCGACGAACCCCGCCAATATCCCCCCGGCATTGATGAACACCTGTGGATAACCCAGCTTCGCCACATCGATGAAGGGGTAGGGGTAGGCCGCCAGTACATGGCCCCGGAACAGCACATAGGCGAAATAGACCAGGGGGTAGAGCACCCAGAGCCCGATATGGCCCGGGCGCAAGCTGCCCTTGGGCACCCACCGCCACCAATAGACGAGGTACAGCACCGGCACCACGTCGTGCAGCAATTCATCGGCCACGAACTGCCAGCCTTCCGGTTGCCACAGGTGGCGCAGCAGCAGGTTGTAGGCCAGGCTGACCAGGGCGATGCTCACGGCGATGCCGCTGCTGACGCCGGGGCCCAGGAACCAGCGGCGAACCGGGGACGGGCGAGGGGTCAGCTCCCAGGCCAGCACCACCGCCACCAGGGTGTTGGTCAATACGGTGAAGAAACTGAAGCAGTTGACCAACCCGCCCAACAGGCTGGCGCCCAGCTCCCAGCGACCGAGCAGGATCAGGTACAGCTGGATGCCAAGGCCCACCCAAGCCAGCAGTGCCACCACCGACACGAAGCGCTGGCGCAGCGTGAGGCGCCGACCGCTATTGAAGCCCATGGCTCACTGCGGCCGCTTGGTGCGCATGAGCTTGATGTACAGGCGCTCGACTTTCTCCCGTGCCCACGGCGTCTTGCGCAGGAACGTCAGGCTCGACTTGATGCTCGGGTCGCTCTTGAAGCAGCGGATGTCGATGCGCTCGGCCAGGCCCGACCATTCGTAGTGCTGCACCAGGGCATTGAGGATCTGCTCCAGCGTCACGCCGTGCAGCGGATTGTTATTGGGTTCGGTCATCGGAGGCCCTGCGCAAAGAGAGGTAAAGCCGCGCACCTTAGCCGAGCAGCCCTCGGGGTGGAAGCCCGCTGGCGTCGGGACGACCCGGCGGCTGGCACACTGTTACTAAAACCGAAATGATCCATGTCAATTAAAGCCCTTTCTCAAACGAGAACGGATCATTATCCTTGCGCCCATCTGCTGAAACGTTTCTCGCGCCGCCTCCGCCTTCCAAAGACAGCGCTGTCTGTTCGGCGGGGCTGCGAGAGCGCCAACCGAATTTGCCTTTCCAACTGAACCATGCCCCCGCCAGATCGTCATCTAAAGTGACAACTGGCGCGGGCCTTCTTAAAACGTCACGGAGAATCACACTATGAGCACTGAGGGTGCTTTGAGTCGAAGCCGTCTGCTACCGAGCCTGCTCGGCATTCTGCTTCTATTGATGGGCCTGGCCCTGTTGGCCGGGGGGATCAAGCTGGGCACGCTTGGCGGCTCTTGGTATTACCTGCTGGCGGGCATTGGCCTGGCGCTGACCGGCGTGCTGCTGATCATGGCCCGGCGTGCGGCCCTGGGCCTGTACGCGCTGGTGCTGTTCGCCAGCACCGTGTGGGCGTTGTGGGAAGTTGGCCTGGACTGGTGGCAACTGGTGCCGCGCCTGGCCATGCTGTTCGCTCTGGGCATCGTCATGTTGCTGCCGTGGTTCCGTCGTCCGTTGTTGACCGCCGATGCCTCGGCCACCGGGACTCGCGCCTTGGGCGCCGCCGTGGTCATCGCTGGCGTCGCGGCCATCGCCAGCCAGTTCACCAACCCCGGTGAAATCAAGGGCCAACTGGACCGTGACGCCGTACCGGGCATGAGCAACACCGCGCCGGCCATGCCGGAGGGCGACTGGAACTCCTATGGGCGCAGCGCCCACGGCGACCGCTATTCGCCGCTGGCGCAGATCACCCCCGGGAACGTCGGCAAGCTGAAGGAGGCCTGGACCTATCGCACCGGCGACCTGCCAGGGCCGAACGACCCGGGCGAGACCACCGCCGAAAATACCCCGCTGAAAGTCAACGGCATGCTCTACGTGTGCACGCCCCACAGCCAGGTGATCGCCCTCGAACCGGAAACCGGCAAGGAAATCTGGCGTTTCGATCCGAAGCTCTCCACGCAAAAAGCCGAGAACTTCAAGGGCTGGGCCCACATGACCTGTCGTGGCGTGAGCTACCACGATGACGCGGTGTACGCCTCGGCCGAGCAGAGTCCCACCGGCACCGCCAGCACCACGCCGGCCAGCACCGTGTGCCCGCGCCGGATCTTCCTGCCGACCGCCGACACCCGCCTGATCGCCCTCAACGCCGACACCGGCAAGATGTGCGAAGACTTCGGCGACAAGGGCCAGGTCGACCTGAGCGCCAACATCGGCGGCTTCACGGCGGGCGGCTACTACTCCACCTCGCCACCGGCGGTCACCCAGAACCTGGTGGTGATCGGCGGCCACGTCACCGATAACGTTTCCACCGACGAACCGAGCGGTGTGATTCGCGCCTACGACGTGCACACCGGCAAGCTGGTATGGAACTGGGACAGCGGCAACCCGGACGACACCACGCCGATTGCCGAAGGCCAGACCTACACCCGCAACTCGCCGAACATGTGGTCCATGTTCAGCGTCGATGAAAAACTCGGCATGCTCTACCTGCCGATGGGCAACCAGACCCCTGACCAGTTCGGTGGCCATCGCACACCGGAATCGGAAAAATATTCCGCGGGCCTGACGGCGCTGGACATCGCCACCGGCGAGGTGCGCTGGTACTTCCAGTTCACCCACCACGACCTGTGGGACATGGACGTTGGCGGTCAACCGACCCTGATGGACATGAAGACCGCCGACGGGGTCAAGCCGGCCGTGCTGGCTTCGACCAAGCAGGGCAGTATCTATGTGCTCGATCGCAGCACCGGCCAGCCGATCATCCCGATCAAGGAGATCCCGGTGCCCCAGGGCGCGGTGGAAGGCGACCACACTTCGCCGACCCAGCCGATGTCCGACCTGAACTTCGTGCCGCCCGTGCTCAAGGAAAAGGACATGTGGGGCGTGACCCCATTCGACCAGATGTTGTGCCGGATCGACTTCAAGTCGCTGCGCTATGACGGCATGTTCACCCCGCCGTCGCTGCAGGGTTCGATCGTCTACCCGGGCAACTTCGGGGTATTCGACTGGGGCGGTATTTCGGTGGATCCGGTGCGCCAGATCGCCTTCGTCAACCCGAGCTACATGGCGTTCAAGTCCAAGCTGGTGCCGGCGGCGGAAGTGGCCGGCGGCCCGGGTCGCAAGAGCGAAACCGAGGGCGTGCAACCGAACAAGGGCGCGCCCTACGGTGTGATCCTCGAAGCGCTGCTCTCGCCCATGGGCCTGCCTTGCCAGGCGCCTGCCTGGGGCTACGTGGCGGCCGTGGACCTGACCAACCACAAGACCCTGTGGAAGCACAAGAACGGCACCGTGCGTGACAGCTCGCCGGTACCGATCCCGCTGAGCATGGGTGTCCCGAGCCTGGGCGGCACGTTCACCACCGCCAGCGGCCTGGCGTTCCTGAGCGGTACCCTCGACCAGTACCTGCGCGCCTATGACGTGAAGAACGGCAAGCAACTGTGGGAAGGCCGCCTGCCAGCTGGCGCCCAGACCACGCCGATGACCTACACCGGCAAGGACGGCAAGCAATACGTACTGGTCGTCGCCGGCGGCCATGGCTCGCTGGGCACCAAGCAGGGTGACTATGTGATTGCCTACAAACTGCCGGACTGATCCAGGACGGCGTAAGTGAAAAAGGCGACACCCTTGCGGGTGTCGCCTTTTTTTGTATCGGACTTTTGTGGTCAACCAGCTTTTGTGGCGAGGGGATTTATCCCCGCTGGGCTGCGATATAGGTAGTCCGTTCCTTGCTCTTCCATACTGATGTTCGCTGGAATTCGGTTGTCGGCGAGGAAGGAACATGCACCTGCGGGCTACGAATA
>NZ_JAUQOP010000016.1 GCF_030580855.1 Pseudomonas citrullilanati
CGCACAGCTCGATCGCCTGTTCCAGCGCGTGCCCGAACCCAAGCCCGAGCCGGCCTGGGTACACGGAGAATTGCAAGCCCCCCCCCCCCCCCCGCACACCCCCCCCCCCCCCCCCCCCCCCCCCCCCCCCCCCCCCCCACAAACCTGCTCCCCATTTGAGTCAGTAGGGAGGCGGGTCCGGTATTTTTTCTGTGTGTCGACCCCACGGTCGAACCCTTTATTTCAAGTTAAGGAGTGACACCATGCTGGTGATGCGCCCCGCGCAAATGGCTGATCTGGGCGAGGTACAGCGCCTGGCTGCGGACAGTCCGATCGGTGTCACTTCCTTGCCGGATGACGTGGAACGCCTGAGCGACAAGATCGCCGCGAGCGAAGCCTCGTTTGCCGCCGAAGTCAGTTTCAATGGCGAGGAAAGCTATTTCTTCGTCCTCGAAGACACCGCCACCGGCAAGTTGGCGGGCTGTTCGGCGATCGTCGCGTCGGCGGGCTATTCCGAGCCGTTCTACAGCTTTCGCAACGAGACCTTCGTCCACGCCTCCCGTGAGCTGAAGATCCACAACAAGATCCACGTGCTCTCCCAGTGCCACGACCTGACCGGCAATAGCCTGCTGACCAGTTTCTATGTGGTCCCGGAGCTGGTCGGCTCGCCGTGGTCGGAACTCAACTCCCGTGGGCGGTTGCTGTTCGTCGCCAGCCATCCGGAGCGGTTCGCCGATTCGGTGGTGACCGAGATCGTCGGCTACAGCGACGAGAACGGTGATTCGCCGTTCTGGGACGCCATCGGGCGCAATTTCTTCGACCTCAACTACGCCGCCGCCGAGCGCCTGTGCGGGCTGAAAAGCCGAACCTTCCTCGCCGAGCTGATGCCCCATTACCCGATCTACGTGCCGCTGTTGCCGGACGCTGCCCAGGAAGCCATGGGCCAGGTCCACCCGCGCGCGCAGATCACCTTCGACATCCTGATGCGCGAAGGTTTCGAGACCGATCACTACATCGACATCTTCGACGGCGGCCCGACCCTGCATGCCCGCGTCTCGGGGATCCGCTCGATCGCCCAGAGCCGCGTGGTACCGGTCAAGATCGGCGAGCCGGTCAAGGGCGCCGGCCGGCAATACCTGGTGGCCAATGCCCAACTGCAGGATTACCGCGCCGTGTTGCTGGAGCTGGATTACGCACCGGGCAAGCCGGTGACGCTGGACATGGAAGCGGCCGAGGCCCTGGGCGTTGGCGAAGGCGCCAGCGTGCGCCTGGTGGCGGTTTAACGAGTTTCGCGGGTGGCGTGAGCGACCCGTCTGAGGAGATAGCATGATCGTTCGTCCCGTACGCAGCAGCGATTTACCCGCTCTGATCGCCCTGGCCCGCAGTACCGGCACCGGCCTGACCACCTTGCCGGCCAATGAAGAGCGCCTGGCCCATCGGGTCGGCTGGGCCGAGAAGACCTTTCGCGGCGAAGCCGGGCGCGGCGATGCGGATTACCTGTTCGTGCTCGAAGACGACGACGGTCGGGTGGTGGGGATTTCCGCCATCGCCGGTGCCGTGGGGCTGCGCGAGCCCTGGTACAACTTCCGGGTCGGCCTGACGGTCAGCGCTTCCCAGGAACTGAACATCTACCGGGAAATCCCGACGCTGTTCCTGGCCAACGACCTGACCGGCAACTCCGAGCTGTGCTCGCTGTTCCTCCATGCCGATTACCGCAATGGCCTCAACGGCCGCATGTTGGCCAAGGCCCGTTTGTTGTTCATCGCCGAATTCCCGACGCTGTTCGGCAACAAGATCATCGCCGAGATGCGCGGCATGTCCGATGAGAACGGCCGGTCGCCGTTCTGGGAAAGCCTGGGCCGGCACTTCTTCAAGATGGAATTCAGCCAGGCCGACTACCTGACAGGGGTGGGCAACAAGGCGTTCATCGCCGAACTGATGCCCAAGTTCCCGCTCTACACCTGCTTTCTGTCCGAAGACGCGCGGGCCGTGATCGGCCAGGTGCACCCGGACACGGAGCCGGCGCTGTCGATGCTCAAGAGCGAAGGCTTCAGCTACCAGGGCTACGTCGATATCTTCGACGCCGGCCCGGCCGTGGAGTGCGAAACCGGCAAGATCCGCGCGATTCGCGACAGCCAGGCGCTGGTCCTCGCCATCGGCACGCCGGGCGATGACGCCACGCCGTTCCTCATCCACAACCGCAAGCGCGAAGACTGCCGCATCACGGCGGCTCCGGCGCGCTTCGCCGCAGGCACCCTGGTGGTCGATCCGCTGACCGCCAAACGTCTTCAACTCAACGTCGGCGATCAGGTGCGCGCCGTGGCGTTGTCCGCTGCTCGGGAGTCGAAATAATGAATTCGCTGTACATCGCAGGCAGTTGGCTGGAAGGCCAGGGTGACGTGTTCGAGTCGTTGAACCCGGTCACCCAGCAGGTGTTGTGGGCCGGCAAGGGCGCCACGGCGGCGCAAGTGGAGTCGGCCGTGCAGGCGGCGCGTCAGGCGTTCCCGGAGTGGGCCCGGCGTTCGCTGGATGAGCGTATCCAGGTGCTGGAGGCCTTTGCCGCAGCGCTGAAGCATCGCGCCGACGAACTGGCCCGTTGCATCGGTGAGGAAACGGGCAAACCGCTGTGGGAAGCGGCCACCGAAGTCACCAGCATGGTCAACAAAGTGGCGATCTCGATCCAGAGCTACCGTGAGCGCACCGGCGAAAAGAGCGGCCCCCTGGGCGACGCCACGGCCGTGCTGCGACACAAGCCCCACGGCGTGGTGGCGGTGTTCGGTCCGTACAACTTTCCCGGCCACTTGCCCAACGGGCACATCGTGCCGGCGTTGCTGGCGGGCAACAGCGTGCTGTTCAAGCCCAGCGAGCTGACGCCGAAAGTCGCCGAGCTGACCGTCAAGTGCTGGGTCGAGGCCGGCCTGCCGGCGGGTGTGCTGAACCTGCTGCAAGGCGCGCGGGAAACCGGTATCGCCCTGGCGGCGAACCCGGGCATCGACGGGCTGTTCTTCACCGGCTCCAGCCGTACCGGCAACCTGTTGCATCAACAGTTCGCCGGCAGCCCGGACAAGATCCTGGCGCTGGAAATGGGCGGTAACAACCCGCTGGTGGTGGACGAGGTGGCGGACGTCGAGGCGGCGGTCTACACCATCATTCAATCCGCCTTCATTTCCGCCGGGCAGCGCTGCACCTGCGCGCGCCGCCTGCTGGTGCCCGAAGGCGCCTGGGGCGATGCGTTGCTGGCGCGCCTGGTGGCGGTCAGCTCGACCCTGGAAGTCGGTGCCTTCGATCAACAGCCGGCGCCGTTCATGGGGTCGGTGATTTCCCTCGGCGCCGCGAAGGCGTTGATGGATGCGCAAAACCACCTGCTGGGCAAAGGCGCGGTGCCGCTGCTGGCGATGACCCAGCCCCAGGCCCAGGCAGCCTTGCTGACCCCTGGCATTCTCGACGTGACGGCGGTGGCCGAGCGTCCTGACGAGGAACTGTTCGGACCGTTGCTGCAAGTGATTCGCTATGCGGATTTCCCCGCGGCGATCGCCGAGGCCAACAACACGCAATATGGTTTGGCCGCCGGGTTGCTGTCGGATTCCGAGGCGCGTTACCAGCAGTTCTGGCTCCAGAGCCGGGCCGGCATCGTCAATTGGAACAAGCAACTGACCGGCGCCGCCAGCAGCGCGCCGTTCGGCGGTGTCGGCGCCTCGGGCAACCACCGCGCCAGTGCCTATTACGCGGCCGATTATTGCGCGTATCCGGTGGCGTCCCTGGAGACACCAAGCCTTGTGATGCCGGCTGCCCTGACCCCCGGCGTGCGCATGTCTTGAGATCGCTATCGCGGGCAAGCCTTGCTCCCACAGGCGTTATGCAAAACCTGGGAGAAAACCTTGTTCCCACAGGGCCTATGCAAAACCTGGGAGCAAACCTTGTTCCCACAGGGCCTATGCAAAACCTGGGAGAAAACCTTGTTCCCACAGGGCCTATGCAAAACCTGGGAGCAAGCCTTGCTCCCACAGGCGTTATGCAAAACCTGGGAGCAAACTTTGTTCCCACAGGGCCTATGCAAAACCTGGGAGCAAACCTTGTTCCCACAGGGCCTATGCAAGACCTGGGAGCAAACTTTGTTCCCACAGGGCCTATGCAAAACCTGGGAGCAAACCTTGTTCCCACAGGGCCTATGCAAAACCTGGGAGCAAACCTTGTTCCCACGGGGCCTATGCAAAACCTGGGAGCAAACCTTGTTCCCACAGGCGTTATGCAAAACCTGGGAGCAAACCTTGTTCCCACAGGGCCTTTGCAAAACCTGGGAGCAAACCTTGTTCCCACGGGGCCTATGCAAAACCTGTGGGAGCAAGGCTTGCCCGCGATAGCCGCGACACGGTTGTTATTGATGCCTATAAAAAACAGATTCTCGTGGAGCCTCGCTGATGAAATCCTATGAAGTCAACTTTGACGGTCTAGTGGGGCCGACCCATAACTACGGCGGGCTCTCGTACGGCAACGTCGCGTCCCAGAGCAACAGCCAGCAATCGTCCAACCCCAAGGAAGCGGCGTTGCAGGGCCTGGCGAAAATGAAGGCGCTGATGGACATGGGCTTCCAGCAGGGTGTGCTGGCGCCGCAGGAGCGGCCCGACGTGGCGGCCCTGCGCCGGCTGGGCTTTGCCGGTAGCGATGCCCAGGTGATCCAGCAGGCGGCGAAGGAAGCGATGCCACTGCTGGTCGCCAGTTGCTCGGCCTCCAGCATGTGGGTGGCCAACGCGGCCACCGTCAGCCCGAGCGCCGACACCGCCGACGGGCGCGTGCATTTCACCGCCGCCAACCTGAACTGCAAATACCACCGCAGCATCGAGCACCCGACCACCAGCCGCGTGCTAGGTGCGATGTTCGCCGACCCGCAGCACTTCGCCCATCACGCCGCCTTGCCGGCGGTGGCACAGTTCGGCGATGAAGGCGCCGCCAACCACACGCGTTTCTGCCGTGCCTACGGCGAAGCCGGCGTGGAGTTCTTCGTGTTTGGCCGCAGCGCCTTCGACACGCGCTACCCGGCACCGCAGAAGTACCCGGCGCGCCAGACCCTCGAAGCGTCCCGGGCGGTCGCCCGCTTGCACGGCCTGAGCGAGGACGGCGTGGTCTACGCCCAGCAGAATCCGTCGGTGATCGACCAGGGCGTCTTCCATAACGACGTGATCGCGGTCGGCAACGGCGAAGTGCTGTTCTATCACGAGGACGCTTTCCTGGAGACCGACAAGCTGCTGGCCGAGCTGGGCAGCAAGCTTGCCAAGGTCGGCGGGAAGTTCCAGGCGGTGTGCGTGCCACGTTCGGCGGTGACGGTCGATGATGCGGTCCGTTCCTACCTGTTCAATAGCCAACTGCTGTCGCGCGCCGACGGCTCGATGCTGTTGATCGTGCCGGAAGAGTGCCGTAGCAATGAGCGTGTCTGGCAATACCTGCAGGGCCTGATGGCCTCGGGCGGGGTGATTCGCGAAGTGAAGGTCTTCGACCTCAAGCAAAGCATGCAGAACGGGGGCGGCCCGGCGTGCCTGAGGTTGCGCGTGGCACTCAATGAAACCGAGCTGGCGGCCGTCAACCCAGGGGTTATCATGACCGCGCCGTTGTACGAGTCGCTGACCCAATGGGTCGAGCGGCACTACCGCGACCGCATGACCGAAAACGACCTGGCAGACCCGCAGTTGTTGCTCGAATGCCGTGCGGCACTGGATGAACTGACGCAAATCCTTAAACTTGGCGCGGTCTATCCTTTCCAGATCAATTGAAAGCGCGCGCGACCTGACTACAGTCAAGGCAGGGCGCGTTGCCTTATCCCCAGACGAGAACGTAAAAACATGAGCGATGGCCTGCAACTGATTCTTGAAGACACCGATGGCACCCAGCTGGAAACCTCCTGCACCCGCGTCGCGGTCATGTGGCAAGGCAAGGAGCTCTGGATCCAGCAGGACGGCCGCGGCCAGTTGCTGATCGGCGTGGACGTCGAGGAAGGGGACGAGGAATACGCCAACCTGTTGCTGCGTCCATTGGCGACCAACCTGGTCAGCCTGCAACTGGAAATGGAACCGGCGGACGTCGGCGACGATGACCATGTCCATGGCCCGGATTGCGGCCACGATCATTAAGGAAACCGCGCTATGCTCGCCCTCGGCAAACTGCTTGAACTGACCCTCGCCGGCCGTGAACCGGCGGAGAAGACTCAACTGACAGTCGAAGGCGTGCGGATGCGCTGGTTGAGCGAGGGCGCGCTGGAGGTCAAGCCGCCCGAAGCCCGGGATAACGGCCTGGACCTGCTGCTGTCAGCCGGTATCCACGGCAACGAGACCGCGCCGATCGAATTGCTCGATCGCCTGCTGCACGACATCGCCCGTGGCGACCTGAAGCCACGGGCACGCATCCTGTTCCTGTTCGGCAACCCCGAGGCCATTCGGCGCGGCGAGCGTTTCGTCGAGCAGGACGTGAACCGGTTGTTCAATGGCCGCCACGAGTTGAGCGGCGGCCCCGAGGCGCTGCGCGCCTGCGAGCTGGAGCGGTTGGCCGCCAGTTTCTTCAATCGCCCGGAACGCAGTCGCTTGCACTATGACCTGCACACCGCCATCCGCGGCTCGAAGATCGAGCAGTTCGCCCTGTACCCGTGGAAGGAAGGTCGCGCGCACTCGCGCCGAGAACTGGCGCGGCTGCGGGCGGCGGGCATGGAAGCGGTGTTGTTGCAGAACAAGCCGTCGATCGTGTTCAGTGCCTACACCTACGACCAGCTCGGCGCCGAGTCCTTCACCCTGGAACTGGGCAAGGCCCGGCCGTTCGGGCAGAACGAAGGGGTCAACGTCAGCCTGCTGGAAACCCGCCTGCAACAGATCATCGAAGGCAACGAGCCAGCGTTGGATGACGGGCTCGAGCTCGACGGCTTGCAGCTGTTCAGCGTGGCGCGGGAAATCATCAAGCACAGCGACAGCTTCCGCCTGAACCTGCCGGCGGACATCGAGAACTTCTCGGAACTGGAAAAAGGCTATGTGCTGGCGGAAGACATCGCCCAGACCCGCTGGGTGATCGAGGAGGAGGGCGCCCGGATCATCTTCCCCAACCCCAAGGTGAAGAATGGCTTGCGGGCCGGGATCCTGATCGTGCCGGCAACGGATGAAAACCTGATCTAAAGCCAATGCCGAACCCTTGCTCGCGATAGCGGTATATCAGTCGACACTGATGGCGACTGACACCCCGTCATCGCGAGCAAGCTCGCTCCCACAGGTTCCTGGGTGTTTGTCAGACCGCTACCGCCCGCGGCTCGGTACGACGCAATGCACGGGTCTTGTGCAAGGTATCGGCGCAGGTCTTCGCAGCTTCCTGGCCCTTGTGCACGAAGTGTTCGAAGAAGAACTTCTGGTGTTCTTCCCCGGCGTGGAAGTGATGCGGCGTCAGCACCACCGAGAACACTGGCACTTCGGTTTCCAGCTGGACCTGCATCAGGCCGCTGATCACCGATTGGGCGACGAATTCGTGGCGATAGATACCACCGTCCACCACCAGGCCGGCGGCGACGATGCCGGCGTAGCGGCCCGACTTGGCCAGCAGCTTGGCGTGCAGCGGGATTTCGAAGGCGCCACCGACTTCGAAGAAGTCGATATCACTTTCCTGGTAACCCTGGTTGATCATCTCGGCGACGAAGCCTTTGCGGCTCTGGTCGACGATTTCCTTGTGCCAGCAAGCCTGGATGAACGCGACGCGCTCGCCCGAGTGTTTGGTTTTGCTATCGATTGCGGTGGGTTGCATGTTCTGGTTCCTGTTTGTGTGAAAAACAGGGCGTCATGAATCGAAGGGGATTCGAGGGTACGCGGCGAACAGACGATCGCAGGCGGCCCTTGGGTGTCAATCCCGTTCTCTCTTCATCCGGACTATGACCGTCGGCCCCGGAATCACACCGGGTCTGCTGACCTTGCCGCCACACCGCCGAAGCCGTGCGTCACCAAGCGCTCGCGGGCTATGCACCTTGCGTGCAATTACCGCCGGTGGGGAATTGCACCCCGCCCTGAGAACGTTTTAGCCGCCACGTTTGTGGCGGCGGAGGATTTTTAACACATATCCCTTGTGGGAGCGAGCCGTGGGAGCAAAGCTTGCTCGCGATGGCGGCGGGTCAGGCTGTATCGATGTTGACTGACCCACCGCTATCGCGAGCAAGCTTTGCTCCCACGGCGTGCGCGCGAGGGGACTCTTTACGTCGACCGGCTTGATTATTCTGCGCAATGCCCGCAGTAATTGCCCTTCGAAAGGGCATTCCCCCACCAGAACCCGAGGCCAGATTCATGAGTGTTATCGATCTTCGCAGCGACACGGTCACCCAACCCTCCGCCGGCATGCTCGATGCCATGGCCAGCGCGCCAACCGGCGACGACGTGTATGGCGAAGACCCGACCGTCAATCGCCTCGAAGCCGAACTCGCCAGGCGCCTGGGCTTCGCGGCGGCGTTGTTCGTGCCCAGTGGCACCATGAGCAACCTGCTGGGGCTGATGGCTCATTGCGAACGCGGCGATGAGTACATCGTTGGCCAGCAGGCCCACACCTATAAATACGAGGGCGGCGGGGCGGCGGTGCTCGGCTCGATCCAGCCGCAGCCGCTCGAGGCACAAGTCGATGGCTCCCTCGACCTGGCCCAGGTGGCTGCCGCCATCAAGCCCGATGACTTCCACTTCGCCCGGACCCGCCTGCTCGCCCTGGAAAACACCATGCAGGGCAAGGTGCTGCCGCTGGACTACCTGGCCCAGGCCCGGCGTTTCACCCGGGAACACGGCCTGGCGCTGCACCTGGATGGCGCGCGGTTGTACAACGCGGCGGTCAAGCTCAATATCGATGCCCGCGACATCACCCAGCATTTCGATTCGGTCTCGGTGTGCCTCTCCAAGGGCCTGGGTGCGCCTGTCGGCTCGGTCCTGTGCGGCAGCGTCGAGTTGATCGGCAAGGCGCGCCGCTTGCGCAAGATGGTCGGCGGCGCCATGCGCCAGGCCGGGATCCTGGCGGCGGCGGGGCTCTACGCCCTGGACCATCAGGTCCAGCGCCTGGCCGACGACCATGCCAATGCCCAGCGCCTGGCCGACGGCTTGCGCGCGGCGGGCTACGAGGTCGAGCCGGTGCAGACCAACATGGTCTACGTGCAGATGGGCGAACGCGCCGAGGCGATCAAGGCATTCGCCGCCGAGCGGGGCATCAAGCTCAGCGCGGCGTCCCGCTTGCGGATGGTGACCCACCTGGACGTCAGCCGTGCGCAAATCGACCAGGTGATCGCCACGTTCATCGAATTTTCCGGCAACTGATCGCCCAAGCGAGCCAATTGACAGTTTCTATCGCATAACACGCTGTACCCCGGGCGAAGGGCCGATATAATGCGGCCCTTTGCCGTTGCTTCGTCTGTTGACGTTTTGCACAGGCCTTTGGCCGCAGCCTCCGTGGAAGAACCTAATGAAAAGCGCAGAAATCCGTGAAGCCTTCCTTCGCTTCTTCGAAGAGCAAGGCCATACCCGAGTAGCCTCCAGCTCTTTGATCCCGGGCAACGACCCGACCCTGCTGTTCACCAACGCGGGGATGAACCAGTTCAAGGACTGCTTCCTGGGCCAGGAAAAACGTGCCTACACCCGTGCGGTAAGCAGCCAGAAATGCGTGCGTGCCGGCGGCAAGCACAATGACCTGGAAAACGTCGGCTACACCGCCCGCCACCACACCTTCTTCGAAATGCTGGGCAACTTCAGCTTCGGTGACTATTTCAAGCGCGACGCCATCACGTTCGCCTGGACCTTCCTGACCTCCGACAAGTGGCTGAACCTGCCCAAGGAGAAGCTCTGGGTAACGGTCTACGCCACCGATGACGAAGCCTACGACATCTGGACCAAAGAGGTCGGTGTCCCGGCCGAGCGCATGGTGCGCATCGGCGACAACAAAGGCGCGCCCTACGCCTCCGACAACTTCTGGACCATGGGCGACACCGGCCCGTGCGGCCCTTGCACCGAGATCTTCTACGATCACGGCGCCGACATCTGGGGTGGCCCACCTGGCTCGCCAGAAGAGGACGGCGACCGCTACATCGAGATCTGGAACAACGTGTTCATGCAGTTCAACCGCACCGCCGACGGCGTGTTGCATCCGCTGCCAGCACCGTCGGTCGACACCGGCATGGGCCTGGAGCGGATCAGTGCGGTGTTGCAGCACGTTCACTCCAACTACGAGATCGACCTGTTCCAGAGCCTGCTGGAGGCTTCGGCCAAGGCCATCGGTTGCACCAACGACAACCAGGCTTCGCTGAAAGTGGTCGCCGACCACATCCGTTCCTGCGGCTTCCTGATCGCCGACGGCGTATTGCCTTCCAACGAAGGTCGTGGCTACGTGCTGCGCCGGATCATTCGCCGCGCCTGCCGTCACGGCAACAAGCTGGGCGCCAAGGGCAGCTTCTTCTACCAGATCGTCGCGGCGCTGGCGGCCGAGATGGGCGATGCCTTCCCGGAGCTCAAGTCCCAGCAGGCGCACATCGAGCGCGTGCTCAAGGCCGAGGAAGAGCAGTTCGCCAAGACCCTGGAGCAGGGCTTGAAGATCCTCGAGCAGGACCTGGCCGAGCTCAAGGGCAACGTGGTACCGGGCGACGTGGTGTTCAAGCTGTACGACACCTACGGCTTCCCGATGGACCTGACGGGCGACATCGCCCGCGAGCGCAACCTGACCCTCGACGAGGAAGGTTTCGAGCGCGAGATGGAAGCCCAGCGGGTGCGTGCGCGCTCCGCCAGTGCCTTCGGCATGGACTACAACAACCTGGTCAAGGTCGACGTGGCGACCGAGTTCACCGGCTATGCCGGCACCACCGGTTCGGCCAAGATCGTGGCGATCTATAAGGACGGCCAATCGGTCGACATCCTGAGCGAAGGCCAGGAAGGCGTGATCGTGCTGGACAAGACGCCGTTCTACGCCGAATCCGGCGGCCAGATCGGCGACAGCGGCTACTTGCAGGCCGGCAGCTCGCGCTTCGACGTGCGCGACACCACCAAGACCGGCGGCGCGTTCCTGCACCACGGCGTGCTGGCCTCGGGCAGCCTGATGGTCGCCGCCCCGGTGGCGGCCCATGTCGACGCCGAGGTGCGCCATGCCACGTCGCTGAACCACTCCGCCACGCACTTGCTGCACGCGGCGTTGCGCCAGGTATTGGGCGAACACGTCCAGCAGAAAGGCTCGTTGGTGGACAGCCAGCGCCTGCGCTTCGACTTCAGCCACTTCGAAGCCATCAAGCCGGAGCAGCTCAAGGCGCTGGAAGACATCGTCAATGCCGAGATCCGCAAGAACTCCCCGGTGGAGACCGAGGAAACCGACATCGAGACCGCCAAGCAGAAGGGCGCGATGGCGCTGTTCGGCGAGAAGTACGGCGACAGCGTGCGCGTGCTGAGCATGGGCGATTTCTCTGTCGAATTGTGCGGCGGCATCCACGCCAACCGGACCGGCGACATCGGCCTGCTGAAGATCATCAGCGAAGGCGGCGTGGCGTCCGGCGTGCGCCGTATCGAGGCGGTCACCGGTGCTGCGGCCCTGGCGTACCTCAATGCGGCCGAAGAACAACTCAAGGAAGCGGCAAGCCTGATCAAGGGCAGCCGCGACAACCTGATCGACAAGCTGTCGGCGGTGCTGGAACGCAACCGCCTGCTGGAAAAGCAGCTGGAACAGTTGCAGGCCAAGGCCGCCAGCGCTGCGGGCGACGATCTGTCGGCCCAGGCCGTGGACGTCAAGGGCGTGAAAGTGCTGGCCGTGCGTCTCGACGGCCAGGACGGCAAGGGGCTGCTGGCGCTGGTCGATCAACTGAAAAACAAACTCGGCCGCGCAGTGATCCTGCTCGGCAGTGTCCATGAGGAAAAGGTCGTTCTCGTCGCAGGCGTGACCAAGGACCTGACTGGCCAACTCAAGGCCGGTGATTTGATGAAGCAGGCCGCTGCGGCAGTGGGCGGTAAGGGCGGTGGTCGTCCGGACATGGCGCAAGGCGGCGGTACCGACGTCGGCGCACTGGACGCGGCACTGGCCCAGACCGTTGCATTTGTAGAGCAGGGTATTTAAGGCAGCGTCCCGGGTTCGCAGTCTAGTGGCGGGCCCGGTCGTTGTTGTGATTATTGGGCGCCCTTCATGGGCAGAGGCGGCTTTGAAATGGCTTTGATCGTACAGAAATTTGGCGGCACCTCGGTCGGCACTGTCGAACGAATCGAACAGGTCGCCGACAAGGTTAAGAAATTCCGTGATGCGGGCGATGACCTGGTGGTTGTGCTGTCGGCAATGAGCGGCGAGACCAACCGTCTGATCGATCTGGCCAAGCAAATCAGCGGCGACCAGCAACCGGTTCCCCGTGAGCTGGACGTGATCGTTTCCACCGGTGAGCAGGTGACCATCGCCTTGCTGGCCATGGCGCTGATCAAGCGTGGCGTGCCGGCGGTGTCCTACACCGGCAACCAGGTTCGCATCCTGACGGACAGTGCGCACAACAAGGCGCGTATCCTGCAGATCGACGACCAGAAGATTCGCGGCGACCTGAAGGCGGGTCGCGTGGTGGTGGTCGCCGGGTTCCAGGGCGTGGACGAGCACGGCAACATCACCACCCTCGGCCGTGGCGGTTCGGACACGACCGGCGTAGCGCTGGCGGCGGCCCTCAAGGCTGACGAATGCCAGATCTACACCGACGTGGATGGCGTCTACACGACCGACCCACGGGTAGTGCCCGTGGCCCAGCGCCTGGACAAGATCACCTTTGAAGAAATGCTGGAAATGGCCAGCCTCGGCTCGAAGGTGCTGCAGATCCGGGCGGTGGAATTCGCTGGCAAGTACAACGTTCCGCTGCGCGTCCTGCACAGCTTCAAAGAGGGTCCGGGCACCCTCATTACTATCGATGAAGAGGAATCCATGGAACAGCCGATCATTTCCGGCATCGCTTTCAACCGCGATGAAGCCAAGCTGACCATCCGTGGCGTGCCAGACACCCCCGGCGTGGCGTTCAAGATTCTCGGCCCTATCAGCGCCGCGAACATCGAGGTCGACATGATCGTGCAGAACGTCTCGCACGATAACACCACCGACTTCACCTTCACCGTGCACCGCAACGACTACCCGGCTGCCGAAGCGGTCCTGAAGAAAACCGCAGGCGAGATCGGTGCCCGTGAAGTGGTGGGCGATACCAGGATCGCCAAGGTCTCGATCGTCGGTGTCGGCATGCGCTCCCACGCGGGCGTGGCCAGCCGGATGTTCGAAGCCCTGGCCAAGGAAACCATCAACATCCAGATGATCTCCACCTCGGAAATCAAGGTTTCCGTAGTGATCGAAGAGAAGTACCTGGAACTGGCCGTGCGCGCCCTGCACACGGCTTTCGAGCTTGACGCCGCTGCCCGACAGGGCGAGTAAGCGTTGCCTTTGGGGCGCGGCTGGACCGCGCCCTTTGTTTTTTTGAATGGCGCGTCCCAAAACTGTTCTTTTGCCCGCGCTGGTCAATACTAGGCGTGGAGGCTGCGACCGTTGCGGTTGTAGGTCCAACGCCTTTTTTGCCGACTGTTGTCCCTGAACTGAATTGCGTGAGGAGAAAGGTATGCTGATTCTGACTCGTCGGTGTGCAGAAAGCCTGATTATTGGCGATGGCGAAATCACCGTGACCGTGCTCGGCGTCAAAGGAAACCAAGTGCGTATCGGCGTCAACGCCCCGAAAGAGGTTGCTGTACACCGGGAGGAAATTTACCTGCGTATCAAGAAAGAGAAGGACGACGAACCAAGCCATTAATTTTTATCGATTTTTATGTTTGCAAACGGGGAGGAAGGTGGTTAATATACGCCCCGTGTTGCGGAGAGCTGGCCGAGTGGCCGAAGGCGCTCCCCTGCTAAGGGAGTACACCTCAAAAGGGTGTCGGGGGTTCGAATCCCCCGTTCTCCGCCATTATTCGTTTAGTGCGTCAAACCTGGCTTGATCGGTAAGTGATTGAAATTACTGAAAAAAGCGCTTTACAAAAAGATTTGACGACCTATAATGCGCGGCAACAAATGCACTCGTAGCTCAGCTGGATAGAGTACTCGGCTACGAACCGAGCGGTCACAGGTTCGAATCCTGTCGAGTGCACCATTTAAGAGTTGTTTGCAGTGATGCAAAATAACTTGGCTTCAACCAGTTGTGATCTGGTATAAAACCACAACTTGCACTCGTAGCTCAGCTGGATAGAGTACTCGGCTACGAACCGAGCGGTCACAGGTTCGAATCCTGTCGAGTGCACCATATACCAAGAAGCCCGCGTTTAACGCGGGCTTTTTGCTGTCTACGGTTTGCCTTTCACGCAGCCTTTCTCATCGAACACGATCTCGGCACTGCGACCTCTCTTCGTCGCGTAGGTGTAGCGCGTGCTCGAATTCCTCACCTTGATCGACTGTGGTTTGCCCAGGGCACTCTCTACATCCTGCTGGCTCATGCCGACGAGTACCCTTCGGCCTATGATGGCTTCGCGGCGTTGCTTGGCGCTGATGAGATTGGCGCAGCGGTCTTCGAACTGGCCGACCACTGTCAGCTCCTTGCGCGGTTTTTTATTGCCGGATATTTGCCGATGCTCGGCTTCCGGCAGCATCGATTCGGTCATCGGCGCGATCGTGCCCGGGTGATACGGATCGATCCGCTGCAGCGAGCGGTCTTCTCCTGGCTTGCAGTCCAGGGCTGTAAAAGTCACGTGCCCGACGCTGTCTTCGCAGCGGTGCACCGTTTGCCCGGCTGCCCACAGGGGCAGGCAGGGCAGGCTGGCGAGCAGAAACAGGTAATGGCCGACAGGCATCCGGCGTCCTCCTTGGCGCTGAAAAAACCAAGGGTAGCCGCTACATTTACAGCAGCGCGTGTGTTTTCTTTTCAGGATAAGTCGTCGTAACCAGACAGGTTCAGCCTGTGTTCAGGTTTGTGTCGCAAGCGCTTGTTCTTGCCATGATTTTTTAACGTTTTAAAGCGTCAAGCGGTGTATGATTGCGCCCGTCAGCCCCGCCGGGGCTTTGGAATATCTCCATGGACTTACCCAGTAGTTACTCAAGACCCCGTTTTGCCAATCATGAATTGACTGATTGATCCTTCCGGCGTGCTCCACTGCTGGGAGTGGAGTTCGCCTATGACCCAAGTAGAAGTAAAGAAAACGCAAGAAAGCCTTCAGGACCGTCTCGCTCAAGTCGTCGAGCTGCTGCAGCGCCAGCGGGTCGTCGAAGACCTGACGCACCGCCAGGAAGGTCCGCACCACGACCGGGTCGAGAACCTGGTCCATCGGCAGAATCTCGTCGAGCTGCAACGCAAGCTCGATGACCTGCACTCCGCCGACGTCGCCTACATCCTTGAAGCCTTGCCGCTGGAAGAGCGCCTGACGGTCTGGCAACTGGTCAAGGCCGATCGCGACGGCGACATCCTGCTCGAAGTGTCCGACTCGGTCCGGGAAACCCTGATCGCCGACATGGACGATCACGAGTTGCTCGCGGCGGCCAAGGAAATGGACGCCGACGAACTCGCCGACCTGGCGCCCGAACTGCCACGGGACGTTATCCATGAACTGATGGAGACCCTCGACGGCCAGCAACGTGAGCGCGTGCGTTCGGCGCTGTCCTATGACGAGGAGCAGGTCGGTGCGCTGATGGACTTCGAGATGGTGACGATCCGCGAGGATGTCAGCCTTGAAGTGGTATTGCGTTACTTGCGTCGTCTCAAGGAGCTGCCGGGGCACACTGACAAGCTCTTCGTGGTCGATTACGACGGCGTGCTGAAGGGCGTGCTGCCCATCAAGCGCCTGCTGGTCAACGACCCGGAGAAGCAGGTGGCCGAAGTCATGGCCAGCGACCCGGTGAGTTTTCATCCGGACGAAGACGCCTATGACGCGGCCCAGGCGTTCGAACGTTATGACTTGATTTCTGCGCCGGTGGTCGACAAGAACGGCAAGCTGATCGGCCGTCTCACCATCGACGAAATGGTCGACCTGATTCGTGAGGAAAGCGAAAGCGAAGTCCTCAGCATGGCCGGTCTGCGCGAAGAAGAAGACATCTTCGCCTCGGTCTGGAAATCCCTGCGCAACCGTTGGGCCTGGCTGGCAATCAACCTGATCACGGCGTTTGTCGCTTCCCGGGTCATCGGCCTGTTCGAGGGTTCCATCGAAAAACTGGTGGCGCTTGCGGCGCTGATGCCCATCGTCGCCGGCATTGGGGGCAATTCCGGTAATCAGACCATCACCATGATTGTCCGGGCCATGGCGCTCGACCAGGTCAGCACTGGCAATACCTCGCGTTTGATGCGCAAGGAATTGGCCGTGGCCTTGATCAATGGCGTGATCTGGGGCGGGGTGATCGGCGTGGTGGCTTATCTGCTTTATGGCAGTTGGTCGCTGGGGGTGGTGATGACCGCCGCGATGACACTCAACCTGTTGCTGGCGGCCTTGATGGGCGTGCTGATTCCCATGACCCTGGCGCGCATGGGGCGCGACCCGGCCATGGGGGCCAGTGTCATGATTACCGCCATGACCGACAGTGGCGGGTTCTTCATTTTCCTGGGGCTGGCGACGATCTTCCTGCTCTGATGCTGGCCTGATCAATTGAGGCGAGGGCGCTTGCGCCCTCGCCTCAATTGCATTCATACCCTGCGCGCCGAGGGCAAATCCGGGGCAAAAAAAAGCCAGCACGAGGCTGGCTTCAATTCATGCGTGCGATCAGGACGCGTCTGCGGCCATCTCTGCGTCATGGGCGATCAGCGAAACGAGGGCGTTCTGCTGGCGGTGAGAGAGTTGTCGGAAGCGTTGAAGCAACTCGCGCTCATGCAGTGACAGCTCCGGGCTGTCCAGGCGCATGCTCAATTCTTCACCCAACGCGCCTTCCTGGATCAGGCTTTGCTCAAGGCGCGCGATGATTTCAGAGTTCATGCTGCGGTGATGATTGCGAGCCACCTCGGCAATGCGTTCCCGCATTCCGTCTGGCAGACGTACGACAAACTTGTCAGCCGTACGGCTGGAATAAATTGCCTGTTTCAATGGGCGCATATATTTAACCGGTTAGTTCAGGGGAGCGGTTCTCGGGATTGGCCGCAGGATGTCGATAGGACAAGCTCCAAAGCCAAATGTTCAACCTGAATCGTTAAGAGGCCCGCATCATGCCTCAAAATTGCCAGATCATTGGCGCCAATTCTGTGACAAATTCTGATCCGCGTAAAGGCGTTATGCCAGTACCCTTGATCAAAAAATGCGGACTGGTTTGAAAAAATCAACAGGTCCGCATCTGTGACCGTCGTATCGTGTCGTTGTGCCATACCGTCCGGCGGATAACCCGCCTGCAACAAAAACACCCGCCGTCCTTGCCTTGTATAGGATAGTGGCAAATGGCCGATTTACTAGGTTGGACGCTCAGGGACAGATGAATGGCGCCCGGCATTCAACGCTCATCAACACCGAAGCGGTACCACCGCACCATTTGCCTACAGTTAAAAAACAGCGACGACATGACAAACGCAGGGCAGGTCGCTAACATGCACGCCGTCCCGCGCACCGCGTTTCTCGTGGTCGACTCGTGTCTCAGTAGCTCAATTGGATAGAGCATCCCCCTCCTAAGGGGAAGGTTGGCAGTTCGAACCTGCCCTGGGACACCATATTCTTCAAGCCTTCAGAACCCTCATCACCCTGGCTCGATTCTCATGGAGACGGCAGGGGACTGAGCGTATTCACCGCAGGCAATGAAAGCCCCACTCCGGCCAAGGCGGGTGGGGCTTTTTCATGGGCGCCGCCGATGATCCGAATCCCCGGCATCAGCGGCCATGGGTTTCATTGCCCGTTCTTGATCCGGCTCCAGATGCGCGTGCGCAACCGGTCGCTTTCCAGCGGCATCGCTTCGAGCACGAAGAGTTTCTTCATCACGTTTTCAGGTGGGTAGACCATCGGGTCGTTCAGGATAGCCTTGTCGACCAGGCCCTCGGCGGCGGCGTTGCCGTTGGCGTAGTGCACGTAATTGCTGATGCCAGCCATCACGGCGGGGTCCAATAGATAATTGAGGAATGCGTAGCCGGCGGCTTCATTCGGCGCATCGGCGGGCATGGCGACCATGTCGAACCACATTGGCGAACCTTCCTTGGGAATGGCGTAGGCAATGTGCTGGCCGTTCCCGGCTTCGGTGGCTCGCGCGGCGGCCTGCATCACGTCGCCGGAAAAGCCCACGACCAGGCACACGTCACCGGTGGCCAGGTCGCTGGTGTACTTGGAGTTGTGGAAGTAGCTCACATAGGGGCGCACGCCGAGCAGCAGGGCTTGCGCCTTCTCGTAGTCGGCCTTGGCCTTGCTGTGGTGGGGCAGGCCCAGGTAGTTCAGGGCGATCGGAAGGATCTCGGGACCGTTGTCGAGCATGGCCACGCCGCATTGGGCGAGCTTCTTCATGTTCTCCGGCTTGAACACGATGTCCCACGAGTCGATGGGGACATCGCCCAGGACCGCCTTGACCTTGTCCACGTTGTAGCCGATGCCGGTGCTGCCCCACAGGTAGGGGAAGCCGTAGCGATTGCCGGGATCGTTGGCTTCCAGCACTTTCATCAGCGTCGGGTTGAGGTTCTTCAAGTTGGGGAGTTTGCTGCGGTCCAGCGGCTTGAGCGCGCCGGCCGTGATCTGCCGGGCCATGAAATGGTTGGAGGGAAACACCACGTCATACCCTGAGCGGCCGGCCATGAGTTTGGCGTCGAGCACTTCGTTGCTGTCATACAGGTCATATTGAGTCGGGTGGCCGGTATGGGCGGTAAAGTTCTGCAGGGTGTCCGGGGCGATGTAGCTGCTCCAGTTGTAGATCCTGACGGTGTCTGCCGCCTGGGCGGTGGACGCGATCAACAGTAACGGAACGATCGACTTCAACATGGGAGACCTCAACCTTTGTTCTAGGCGTTATGGATGAAGGCAGTTCAGAAAATCAGCACGTAGCTTTTGCGAACGGTTTCTTGTACATCCCAGACTCCCGTGGTGTTCGCGGGGAACATCAACGCGTCGCCGGCCTGGATATGAAGGGCTTCACCGCCATCGGGGGTGAAGGTGCAACGGCCCTGGATGAAGTGGCAGAACTCCTGCTGCACGATCTGGCGCCGCCAGCGACCGGGGGTGCATTCCCATACGCCGGCCTCGACGCCGTCGCCGCGCTCGACGCTCGCCGTGGCGACCTGTGAAAGCGGCTCGCCCAGCGGTACACCCACGGCGCCCGGTTCACCGAGGGGCAAGCGGGCGGTGTCGCGAAAATGATCGATCTTCATGCAAACGGCTCCTTGGACTTCATCAGGCGTTCCATGCACCCCGCCAGGCCTTCAGCGATCTGGCGGCGCCAGCGTGGCGCATGGGGATTGGCCAATACCCGATCTTCGTGGACAAAGCTCTGGATAATGGCGTTGTAACCCAGCCACCGCAGGGGCTCTGGCTCCCAGCGGGGCAGCGAGTCGAGCGGGCGATCACCGAGCACCCAGGGTTGGCGAGTCAGTTCGTTGTCTTGGCCAAGAATCAGCGCCGCCACGGTCCGGCCGCCCAGGTTGCTGGCGCCTACGCCTTCGCCTCCGTAGCCGCCCGCCAGTACGATGTGCTGGCGACGGTCGGCGAGCATGTGCGGGTGAAAGCGTCGGGCGACCCCGAGATTCCCGCCCCAGGCGTGGGTCAGGCGTACATGGCGCAAGACCGGAAACAGCTCGCTGAACAGGTGTTGCCGCAACGCCCGTTCGGCCTGGCTCAGGTTGAAGTCGCTGCGCAGGCGACCGCCGAAGCGATAGCCCCCGCGGGCGCCAAACACCAGGCGGTCGTCTCGGCTGCGCTGGCCGTAGGTGACTTGTCGGCTGTTTTCGCTGAAGGCCTGGCCACGGTCCAGGCCAATTTCCGCCCAGGTACTGGCCGGGAGCGGTTCCGTGGCGACGATCAGGCTTTGCGCGGCCAACTGATGCTTGCCCAGCGGGGGCAGGGCGCTGGCATAACCTTCGACCGCCGGCACCACCCAGTCGGCATGCACCCGCCCGTGCTCGGTGCGAACCTGGCCTGGCCTCCAGTCGAGTACCGCGCTTTGTTCGAAAATGCGCACGCCCATCCGTTCGACGACGTCGGCCAGGCCGCGTACCAACCGTGCCGGCTGGATCGTCGCGCAGTGGGGTGAATACAGGGCGCCGTAGGCCTGGGCCACATTCAATTGCTGGCGCAAGGCCTGGGGGCTTAGCCAGCGGTAGTCGTCTTCCCCCAGGCCTTGCGCACGGGCGGCATCGAGTTGTTCGCGCAGGCGTCGTGCTTGTTCGGGGTAGCGCGCCGCGCAGTACAGCACGCCGCCTTTGCGCAGCTCGCAATCGATGCCTTCGAGCTGGCACACCCGCGCCACTTCGTCGGGGATCCCATGCAGCAGTTGGTAGCTCGCGTGGCGTTGCGCGGCAGGTAGAGGGCCCAGCAACCGGTCTTCGCCCAGCAGGTTGCCCATCAACCAGCCGCCATTGCGACCGGAGGCGCCGAAGCCGGCGGTCTGGGCTTCCACGATGACGATGTTCAGGTGCGGGGCCTGCTGTTTAAGGTAGTAGGCTGCCCACAGGCCGCTGTAGCCGGCGCCGATAATCACGACATCCGCGTGCAGGTCCTGCTGCAAGGCCGGGCGAGGCGCCAGGGCCTCGCCGAGTTGCTCCATCCACAAGCTCACACCACGCCAGCCAGCCATCACATGCTCCATCGGTTGATTGCCGACAGAGATTAATGCGCCGCAACAGGGGCTGTGTTATCTGCGGGCACGCGCGCAATGGGCGTTCAACCACGCCTTAGGGGTGCAACCGGTGTGGTTGCGGAAGGCCTTGTAGAACGCCGACGTGGAATTGAATCCGGCGCTCACCGCCAGGGCATCGATGGGCGCGTTTTCGCCGTGGCTGGCCAGGCGTTCAAGCAGGTAGGCCAAGCGTGCCTGGGTGACGTAGCGATAGAAGCTCTGCCCCAGTACCTGATTCAACAGGTAGGACAGCTGGTTGCGGCTGTACCCCGTGGCGCTGGCGATCCGCGCCAGGTCCAGGTCCGGGTCCAGGAACGGCTGTTGATGGGTGAAGTAATCGGCCAGGTCCCGGGCCATGAAGGTCAATTGGCGTGCCGAAAGCCCCAGCTTGCTGATGGCGGGGGCCTGGCGTCCGGCCTGCGGCTCGCCGTCGCGCACCAACGACGCATATTCGTTGATGCGCAGGATCTGGCCGTCACACACCGTGATCGCTTCGCTGGTGCGAAAGACCACCCGCTCGCCGCTGCCCTTGAGTGCTGTCTGGTACTGGATGAAGGCTGTGCTGCCGTCGGCGCGAATACGGTCGTTGTGTTCAAGGTACTCGTCGGGATGACGGGGCAACGTTCCGCTGATGTAGGCGCGCAGTTCGGCCAGGCCCATGCTGCGGTTCTGGAAAAAATCGTTGTACTGCACCTGCGGGTGGTAGATCGCCAGGATCGCCTCCAGGTCGCGACGCTTCCAGGCCATGTGATAGCGCATGACCACTTCGAGGGTGTGCGGCGTCTGGTCCGCGGTGTCTGGCGGGATGAGGGGCATGGGCTGGCGGGCCTGGTGGCTGGGCAGCGCCAGTCTAGCCCTTGAGTCGCTGGCTGGACAAACACCGCGCAACGACTTGGGGAAGTGCCCTCAGGGCAGCGATGTGACCCATTGCCCATTTTTACCCACCCGCGCGCGTCTGGTTGGCGTGACGCGAAACTTTCTCCCCTGATGGCAATCTGACCGTCTCGGTACGTTGTAGGAAACTTCCTAATTACGTGCCTTTTTAATGGGCATCAGTGTCGATGCCCACCGTATTTCTGGATTCAAGCCACAAGGATGTGTCATGCGCGCAGCCGCACCTTGCCGAACGCGTCAATCACGCACTGCTCGTCGCCTTGTCGACGGTATTCGTTCCCCTGCACAACCTTCACGGCGCCTGGCGTTGCTGTTGCTGGCCGCCTGGACGGTGGGAGCGGGGAGCGTCGCCCAGGCGGCCGGGCCTGAAGAGGAGTTGCTGCGCCAGCGTGAGCGTGAACGGGTGTTGCGCGATCAATTGGAGTCGCGGCCGGATGTGCGCTTGCAAGCGGCGCCTGTTACCGAGGAGGCCGATCGCCTGCCCGCCAAGGAAAGCCCTTGCTTCACCATCAATGACATCCGCCTGATTGGCGAGGCGTCGGACAAATTCCAGTGGGCCTTGCGCGCCGCCAACCCCAAGCAGGATCCGGCCATCGGCCGTTGCCTGGGGGGTGCCGGGATCAACCTGACGATGAAACGCATGCAGAATGCGATCATCGAGGCTGGCTACGTCACCACTCGCGTGCTCGCCGAAGCCCAGGACCTGAACAGCGGCGTCCTGGTCTTGACCCTGGTGCCGGGGCGCATTCGCGAGATTCGCTTCCAGGAGGGCACCAGCGGCCGGGCCAATGCCTGGAATGCGATGCCGGCCAATCCGGGCGACCTGCTCAACCTGCGCGACATCGAGCAGGCGCTGGAGAACTTCAAGCGCGTGCCCACCGCCGAAGCCGACATCCAGATCGCCCCGGCCCGTGCCGCCGACGCCAAGCCCGGTGAAAGCGATGTGGTGATCGCCTGGACCCAGCGGTTTCCCGCGCGCGTGAGCCTGTCGGTGGACAACTCGGGCAGCAAGACCACCGGCAAGTACCAGGGCAACGTGTCGCTGTCCCTGGATAACCTGCTGTCGCTCAATGATCTGTTCTATGCCAGCGTCAACCATGACCTGGGGGGCGGCGAGTCCGGTCATCGCGGTTCCGATGGCAACACCCTGCATTACTCGCTGCCGTTCGGTTATTGGCAGTTGGGTTTCACCACCAGTGAATACAACTACGAGCAGTCCGTCGCCGGCGCCAACCAGACCTACCAGTACCGAGGCGAGAGCCGTAACAACGAGTTGCGCCTGTCGCGCCTGCTGTACCGCGACGCCGTTCGCAAGACCACCGCCTGGGGCAGCCTGTGGACGCGTTCGTCGGAGAATTTCATCGACGACACCCAGATCGGCAACCAGAAACGGCGCATGGCCGGCTGGCAGCTCGGGTTGAACCATCGCGAATTCATCGGCGCCTCGATTCTCGACCTGGGCGCCGCCTATCGCCGCGGCACCGGGGCCCACGACGCGCTCCGGGCCCCTGAAGAAGATTTCGACGCGGGCACGTCACGCTCGCAGATCATCACCGCCGACGCCCAATTGCAGGTGCCGTTCCAGGTCAGCGACCAGCGCTTGCGCTACATCGGTGGCTGGCGTGCGCAATGGAACCGGACGCCGCTGGTGCCCCAGGACCGTTTCTCGATTGGCGGGCGCTACAGCGTGCGGGGCTTCGACGGGGAAAACATCCTGTCCGCCGACCGTGGCTGGACCCTGCGCAACGAGGTCGGCCTGTTCCTGGGCCAGACCGGCCAGGAGCTCTACACCGGTATCGACTACGGCGAAGTCAGCGGCCCGGCCAGTGAGTTCCTGATCGGCAAGCGCCTGGCGGGCGCCGTGGTGGGGATACGCGGTGGCTACAAGGGCCTGTCCTACGACTGGTCGCTGGGGACGCCGTTGAAGAAGCCCGATGGTTTCGAGACGGCCAACGTGACCAGCGCGTTCACCGTCATCTGGTCATTCTGAGGTGATCCCATGCAGTTCGAGACGCTAGACATCATTGCCCCCGGCCTGATCGACGAGCCCTGGAACGAAGCCGCGGTATTCGGCTCGGCCACCTGGTTGTGGATGCATTCCAAGGCGCATCGCGATGCGCCGTTGCACAGTTTGCCGACGCTGTTGTTGCCGGCCCTCAAGCATCGCCAGTTCGTGCTCGCCAGTGAACGGGGAAAACCGGTGTTCTACCTGTCCTGGCTCAATCTCGACGCGGCGGCCGAGCAACGCTATCTGCGGCAATCGCCGCTGACCCTGACAGACGCCGACTGGAACAGCGGCGAGCGCCTCTGGCTCAACGACTGGATCGCGCCGTTCGGCCACACCGGCGCAGTGACCCGCTTGCTGCATCGGCAGTTGTTCGCCAATCGGTGCGGGCGCGCGCTCTATCACCGAGGCGAGGAGCGCGGCCTGCGGGTCAAGACATTCCAGGGGATCGGCGTCATTCCTGAACAGGCCAAGGCCTGGTTTGCCGCTCATCCGCTGGCCGTCGCACCTTAACGCTAACCCGAGTAATTGCGGGCTGGAACCGCAAATGGAATTGCCATGAACAAGCACCTGTACCGAATCGTTTTCAACAAGGCCCGCGGACTGCTGATGGTGGTGGCCGAGACGGTCACCAGCCAGGCCAAGGCGCCGGGAACCCGTTGCGGCCCGACGGTGGGTGCAGGCGCCTGTACGGCGACCCTCGGGCCACTGCGCTTTGCGCTGATGGTGGCGATCGGGCTGGTGTCCTTGGGCGTGGCGCCGGCCTGGGCCGGGACCCTCGTGGCAGATCCCGGCGCGCCGGCCGGCCAGCGGCCCATGGTGATCGAGAGTGCCAACGGCACGCCCCAGGTGAATATCCAGGCCCCCAGCGCCGGGGGTGTTTCACGCAACACCTACAACCAGTTCGACGTCGACAACCGTGGCGTGATCCTCAACAACGCCGCGACCAACAGCCAGACCAAACTGGGCGGTTGGATCGAAGGCAACCCGATGCTGGGCAATGGCAGCGCGCGGGTCATCCTCAACGAAGTCAATTCCGCCAACCCCAGCCAATTGCGCGGTTATGTCGAAGTCGCGGGCCAGCGCGCCGAGGTGGTGATCGCCAACCCGTCCGGCATCACGTGTAACGGTTGCGGCTTCATCAACGCCGACCGGGCGACCCTCAGCACCGGTCGGGCACAGATGGAGAACGGACGCATCAGCGGCTACACCGTGCAGGGCGGGACGATCAACATCGAAGGCAAGGGCCTGGACGCCCGCGAGACCGACTACACGGACCTGATCGCCCGGAGCGTGCAGGTCAACGCCGGGGTCTGGGCCAACGATTTGAAAGTCACGGCCGGACGCAACCAGGTCAATGCCGACAACACCCAGGCCACGCCGCTGCCGGCGGTCGACGGGGAAAAGCCCAGCGTGGCCATCGACGTCGCCAAGCTGGGCGGCATGTACGCCGGGAAAATCATGCTGGTGGGCACCGAGTCCGGCGTGGGGGTGCGCAACGCCGGGCAGATTGGCGCCATGGCCGGTGAAGTGGTGGTCAGTGCCGACGGCAAGCTGCAGAACCTGGGCGCCATCAGCAGCGCCACCGCAACCCGGATCGCGGCCACCGAGGTGGACAACAGCGGCACGCTCTACGCCAAGGGCGACCTGGCCCTCGACAGCGCCGGCGACATCGACAACAGCGGCACCGTGGCCAGCCAGAACCACACGACGCTGACCGCCAGGAACATCCGCAGCACCCAGGCCTCCAGCGTGGCGGCGGGCGTCGGCGCCGATGGCAAGCTGGCCGGCGCTGGCAACCTCGCGCTGCGGGCCGGCACGGTCAAGGCGCAAGGGCAGAACCTGGCCGCCGGGGACGTGAGCGTCGAAGCCGCTGACCTGGACCTGAGCGGCAGCCAGACCCAGGGGCGCAATGTCACCCTGACCGCCCGCACGGGCGACGCGAATCTCGCCGGCAGCCAGGTCGATGCCAGCCAGGCGCTGACCGCCACGGCGGCCAGGACCTTGCGCACCGACGCGGCCAAGGTCAACGCCGGCAACCTGCAGGCGAGCGCCCGGGACATTGCCAACGCCGGCGGCGAGCTGATCCAGACCGGCACCGCCGATACATCGATCACGGCCAGCGCCACCCTCGACAACCGCGACGGGCGCATCGCCTCCAATGCCGGCAACCTGACACTTAAGGCCAGTCGCCTGGACAATGGCCAGGGCAAGGTCGAACACGCCGGCAAAGGTACCCTGCAGATCCAGGCCGACCAGTTGGCCGGCGGCAAGGGCAGCGCCGCCAGCAACGGCAAGGTGACGATCAAGGCCAGCGACGCCGTGGTGGACGACGGCCTGATCCAGGGCCAGCAGATATCCCTCGACACCCAGACCCTGTCCAACCAGCGCGGGCAGATTCTGCAAACCGGCGCGCAGCCGTTGCAGATAATCGCGCGCGAGCGTTTCGACAATCAGGATGGACGCGTCAACAGCGCTGGCGCGGTGGGGCTCGAGGTCGGCACGCTGAACAACCAGGGCGGCAAGGTCGTCGCCACTGACGGCGGGGCACTGACGGTGACCGCCAGCCAGGGCATCGACAACACGGCGGGCACCCTGGCCGCCAGCGGCAACGTCCAAGTCAGCGGCGCGCGCCTGGACAACGGCCAAGGTACCGTGAGCGCCGGCGGCGAGTTGCGGGCGACATTCGATCAGCTCGACAACATCGGCGGCACGATTGCCGCCACCCAGCGCATGGAGATCATCGCCGGGCAATTCGATAACACTCGCGGCGTGCTGGGGTCGGTGCAGTCCGGGCTGCGGGTCAGTGTGTCGGGCGATGCGTTGAACAACAGCGGCGGACGCCTCGAAGCACTGGGCGACATCACGCTTTCGGCCCAGGGCTTGAACAACCAGGGCGGCGTGATCAGCGGCCAGGCCCTGGACCTGGACAGCCACGGCAACCGGGTAGACAACAGCCAGGGCACGCTGAATGCCACGGCGACCCTGGACCTGCGCAGCGGCGAACTGCACAACGCCGCCGGCTTGATCCAGGCCAAGGGCAAGCTGTTCATCGACACCGGCAGCAACGCCCTGAACAACCTGCAATCCGGCACCACCCAAGGGATCAGCGGCCAGGACAGCGTGGAGATCCACACCGCCAGCCTCGACAACAATGCCGGTTTCCTGGGGGCCAAGGGCGCCCTGGTGCTCAAGGCCACCGACCTGGGCAATGGCAACGGCGGCCAGATCATTGGCGAGAAAACCGTGCGGGTCGAAAGCGCCCGGGTGGACAATCGCGGTGGGCAGTTGCAAGGCCTTGGCGATGTCCAGTTGGTGCTGGGGCAGACGCTCGACAACCAGGGCGGGCTGATCCGCAGCGCGGGGACGTTGGACGTGAGCGCCGACGTGCTCGACAACAGCGCCACCCAAGGCAGCCAGCAAGGCCTCGAAGGCCGCGCCATGAACGTGGCGGTCAATACGTTCGGCAACCAGGCCGGTGCGGTCCGCGCCGACCAGGGGTTGAGCTTGGGCGTCAGCCAGGCGTTGAATAACGAAGGCGGGCTGATTTCCTCGGGCGCCGGCTTGAGCATCAGCGACCGCGACCCGGCGCAACGTCGCCAGGCCGTGCATAACCAGGGCGGCACCCTGCTCGCGGGCAGCCTGCTGTCGCTCAATGCGGCCTATTACGGTGGCACCGGTCGGGCCCTGAGCCTGGGCGACCTGACGTTCCGGCTGCAAGGCGGCCTGGACCTGAGCGGCCAGATCCAGGCCAATCGCCAGGTCGACCTGAGCACCGAGGGCGCTTTCAACAACAGCGGGCAACTGCTGGCCGGCAACCTGCTGTCGGTCCGCTCGCAGACGCTGGACAACGCCGGCAGCGGTGAGATCAGCGCCGGCCAGGTTCGCCTGACCGTCAACGACAGCCTGACCAACCGTGGCCTGATCGACGGCCAGCAAGTGCGGGTGCAGGCCCTGTCGCTCAACAACCTGGGCACTGGCCGGCTCTACGGCGACCGACTGGCGATCAGCACGTCGGCGCTGAGCAACCGGGATGAAAACGGCATCGGCGCGACCATCGCCGCCCGCGAATCCCTGGACATCGGCGCCGGCAGCCTGGACAACCGCGAACAGGCCCTGATCTTCAGTGCCGGCGATCTCGCCATCGGCGGTGCATTGAGCGCGGCGGACAAGGCCCAGGACCGTGCCCAATTGCTGACCAACGCCAGTGCCACCATCGAGGCCCTCGGCAACCTGTCGCTGAACGTGCAAAGCGTGCGCAACACCAACGAACATTTCAGCACCCGGCAGGTGGAAGTCAGCCGCACTGCCTTGCAGGAGTTCCAGCTCACCGGCTCGACGAATCGCTACCAGGGCAACCAGGTTTCGTTGGACAACGACGAGGTGCTCTACCTGGCCACGCCCGAGGGCCGGCAAGACAACTGGAACCGCTACGACTACACCCGCGTGGTCGAGGAAACCCAGATCGCCACCTCGGCGCCGGCGCAAATCCTGTCCGGCGGGACGATGCAGATCAGCGCCGGCGATGTGCTCAACGACAAGAGCCGGATCATTGCCGGCGGGTTGCTGCTGGCCGACATCGGCAGCCTGACCAACACCGAACTGACGGGCCAGCGCACCACCACCGACAGCGGCACCGCCACCCACTTCTATCGGATCCAGCGCAAGGGGCGCGACCGCCAGGGCACGTCCGTCACAGGCTACACGCCCGCCCCGTCGATCCAGGACATCACCCTGCAACCGACCGTGTTCGCCCAGAACAGCGCGGGCAACGGCACCGGCACCCAGATCGGTGCGCGCGCCGCCCAGGGCGTCAACGAGCAGATCGCCAGCACCGGTCCGGTCAACGCCACCGGCAGCCGGACCCATCAAGTGGCGCCCATCGTCCAGGTCGCCGCACAAACCACGCTGAACAGCAAGGGCGTGGCCGAGCAGATCCGCAGCGGCGGGCCGTCCCTCGAGTTGCCGAACAACAGCCTGTTCAACACCAATCCGCAAAACACCAGCGGCTACCTGGTCGAAACCGATCCGCGCTTTGCCAGCTACCGCACCTGGTTGTCCTCGGACTATATGTTGCAGCGCCTGCAAGTCGACCCGGCCCTGACCCAGCAGCGCCTGGGCGACGGTTTCTATGAACAGAAGCTGATTCGCGAGCAGGTGGCGCAACTCACCGGCCGGCGGTTCCTCGATGGCTACGCCAATGACGAACTGCAATACCGCGCCCTGATCGACAACGCCGTCACCGTCGCCAGCCAATGGCAACTGGTGCCCGGCGTGGCCCTGACGCCTGCGCAGATGGCCCAGTTGACCAGCGACATCGTCTGGCTGGTGCAGAAGCAGGTGACCCTGCCTAACGGCGACACCCGCAACGTGCTGGTGCCCCAGGTGTACGTGCGGGTCCAGGAAGGCGACCTCAACGGCTCCGGCGCGCTGATCGCCGGGCAGCGGCTGAATTTGAACATCGCCGGCGACCTGGTCAACAGCGGCAGCCTGGCCGGGCGCAGCGTCATGGCGATCACCGCGCAAAACATCGACAACCTCGGCGGGCGCATGCAGGCCGACAACGTGTCGATCAACGCCCGGGACAACCTCAATAACCTCGGTGGCCTGATCGGCGCCGTGGACAGCCTGGCGGTCAAGGCCGGGCAAGACATCAACGTGATCTCCAGCAGCCGCGACACCCAGGGTACCCAGGGCACCCGCACGCAACTGTCGCGGGTGGCCGGGTTATTCGTCACCGGCGCCGAGGGCACGCTGGGCGTCAGCGCCGGCAACGACCTCAACCTGACCGGCGCCCAGGTGGTCAACGCGGGCCAGGACGGCAATACCTCGCTGGAGGCGGGGCGCAACCTCAACCTGAACACTGTGGGCGAGGCGCACCAGCAATCGCTGAGCTGGAACAGCAGCAACTGGCGCCAGGACGCCAGCCAGACGGAAGTCGGCTCATTGGTCCAGGGCCAGGGCGATGTCCGCCTGAAAGCCGGTCAGGACATCAACGCCCGCGCCGCGCAGGTCACCAGCGAACAGGGCGCCGTGTTTGCCGAGGCCAGGCGCGACGTCAACCTGACTGCCGGCCAGGACCACCAGTTCGCCGACGAAGCCCACAAGGTCAAGGGCAGCAGCGGCTGGTTCTCCAGCAAGACCACCACCACCCGCGACACCGTCAGCCAGACCCAGTCCCAGGGCTCGACCCTCAGTGGCGAGCAGACCTACGTGCAGGCCGGGCGCGATATCAACTTGAGCGGCAGCAACGTGGTGTCCACCGCCCAGACCGTGTTGGTGGCGGACAACAACGTCAACATCGAGGCGGCCACCGACAGCAGCAGCGAACGCCACGACAAGTCCGTCAAGAAAAGCGGCCTGTTCAGCGGCGGCGGCATCGCGGTCACCCTGGGCACGCAGAAGCAGAGCGTCAAGGACCTCAATACCCAATACACTGCCGCGGCGAGCACCGTCGGCTCCACCGCCGGGGACGTGCTGATCGAAGCGGGCAAGGGTTATCGCCAGGTGGGCAGCCAGGTCTCGGCCCCGCAAGGCAACATCGACGTCACGGCGCAAACCGTCGACATCGTCGAAGCACGCAATACCAGCAAGCGCGAACGCGAAACCCTATTCAAGCAGACCGGGTTCACCCTCACCGTGACCAACCCGGTGATCAGCGCGATCCAGACCAACCAGCAGATGAAACGGGCCTCGGAGAAAACCGACGACGGCCGCATGAAAGCCCTGGCGGCCGCGACGGCCGTGCTGGCGACCAACAACGCCGCCACCGCCGTGGCGATGGACCCGGGCGCGGCGGGCGGGATCAACATCAGCCTGTCGCTGGGCACCAAGAAGAACGAAAGCACCAGCACCTACACCAGCGACAACGCCGCCGGCTCGACCCTGACCGCCGGCAACGACATCCGCTTGCGTGCCACGGGTGCCGGCGCCGCCAGCAACATCACCGTGCAAGGCAGCGAGATCAAGGCCGGACACAACGCCAGCCTGCTGGCCGACGGCGACATCAACCTGCTTGCGGCCCGCAACATCGACAAGCAGGAAACCGACAGCAAAGGCAGTAGCGCCAATATCGGCATCGGTTTCTCCCTGGGCGCGCGCAATGGTTTCACCCTGGACCTGGGGGCGTCCGGCAGCCGCGGCCAGTCCGATGGCGACGGGCTCACCCACACAAACACCCACGTCCAGGCGGGCAATCGGTTGCTGCTGGCTTCGGGCGGCGACACCCGCCTCAAAGGCGCGGTGGCGAGCGGCAAGCAGGTCCTGGCCGATGTCGGTGGCGACCTGAGCATCGAGAGCCTGCAAGACGTCAACACCTACGAGGTGGACGAGAAGAGCATCGGCGTCGGCCTCAGCCTGTGCGTCCCGCCTTTCTGCTACGGGATGAGCACGATCAACGGTGCCAGCGGCAGCTTCGGCGCCACCGACATCGACTCCAACTACGCCAGCGTGATCGAGCAATCGGGCATCAAGGCCGGCGACGAAGGTTTCGACATTCGCGTCGGCGGCAACACCGACTTGATCGGCGGCGTGATCGCCAGCAGCGACAAGGCTGTGCAGGACGGCAAGAATCGCCTGGTCACCGCCAGCCTCACCAGTCGCGACATCAAGAACAAGGCCGAGTACGACGCCAGCACCGTCAGCATCGGTGGCGGCTATCGCGAAGTCGGCAAGGACCGGGAGGGCAACGCCACCAGCGGCGGCACGCAGACCCCTGGCACCGAGTTGCCAAGGACCGAAAACGACCTCAGCGCCACCATGCCGATCGCCATCGGTGCCAGCGACGATGCCAGCAGTGTCACCCGCAGCGGCATCAGCGGCGGCACCGTCGTCATCACCGACGACGCCGAGCAACAGAAGCGCACCGGCAAGAATGGCGAACAGACCGTTGCCAGCCTCAACCGCGATGTCTCCAGCGACCGTGACACCAGCAACGCGCTCAAGCCGATCTTCGATGAAGATGAAATCCGTGCCGGGTTCGAGATTGTCGGGGCATTTTCCAACGAAGCCAGCACCTTGCTCGCCAACAAGGCCAAGGAAGTCGACGTCAAGCGCAAACAGGCCGAGGAGGCCCAGGCCAAGGCCCTGGACCCCAACGCCCAGCTCACCGACACCGAGCGCCTGGCGTTGCTGGGCAACGCCCAGCGCTTGAACGCGGAGGCCCGTGGCATCGCCGACAAGTGGGGCGCGGGCGGCACCTACCGGCAGATCACCACCGCCCTGGTGGGCGCGGCCAGCGGCAACATCAGTGGCAGCAACAGTGCCTTCGTCCAAAGTCTGGTGGTCAATTACGTGCAGCAGCAGGGCGCCGGCTACATCGGCGACCTGGTGGCGGACGGCAAGCTCACCGAAGGCTCGCCGCTGCACGCCGCCCTGCACGGCATCGTCGCCTGCGCGGGCGCTGCCGCCAGCAGCCAGAGTTGCGGCAGCGGTGCCGCCGGCGCGGCGGCGTCGAGCCTGCTCACCGGCCTGTTCTCCGAAGCCAGCCCCGACGAAAGCGAATCCCAGCGCGAAGCCAAGCGTAACCTGATCGTCAGCCTCGTCACCGGCCTGGCCGCCACCAGTTCCTCACTGGATCCGGCCACCGCCAACAGCGCGGCAGGCGCCGCCGTGGACAACAACTGGCTGGCGACCCAGCAACTGGTCCAGGCCGAGAAGGAATACGCCGAGGCTGATGGCCTGGCGGCAAAGGCGCAAGTGATCGCCAAATGGGCGTACATCAATCAGAAGCAAGACGTACTGACCCGCTTCGGCGTGGGCAAGGGCCTGGTGCAAGCGGGTTGGGGCGACGTCGAAGGCCTGGCGCAATTCCTCCGCCACCCGATCGACGGGATCAACGGCCTGAAAGCCCTGATCAACGACCCCGAGGCCCGCCGGCAATTCGGCGACGGCGTGGTCAACGAACTCAACGCCAAACTCGATCGGGTCAAAGACGCTTTGGAAAACGGTGGGGATGATCGCGCCGTGCAGTTGGGGCAGGACATTGGCGAACTGGTCTGGCAGGTTGGCAGTATTGCCACGGGGGTTGGCACAGCGGCCAAGGGCGGCGTGGCATTGGCGAAAGCTGGGATCAAGGTGGGGGCGGAAGGGCTTGAAAAGATGGCCGGTATGGCCAAAATTGCGAAAGCTGAAGTGTCGGCTGGTAAGCCGCTGCAGTGGAGCAGCGTGGAGGGGGCATATAGCGGAAAGCTTGAAGGGGGGTATGGCCCTGGCACGACGACGGTTAATGGGAAGGTTGTCGAGAACCCTGGGGATTATAGTGCAGGGTTAAAAAAACCTAGTAAAGTGCTACGCGAGGTAGAAATTAACTCTGGTGGTAAGGGCGCATGGTCTAAAGAGCTCAATAAACCTGAGCCCAATACAATTTATAAAGTGGATGGGAATAAGATTTATCAAACAGATAGCTTGGGTCGCGTTGAAAAGGTTGAGTCTGAACTTTTGCTTGTGAAAAATGACAGGAATACATATCAGCAGTGTATCGCTGGTAAGTGTGGAGTTGCAGGTGATGAGGGAGGGCATCTAATTGCAAGTATCTTTAATGGCCCTGGTGAGAAGTTAAATTTACTTCCCATGAATGGGAATTTAAATAAAGGTGAGTGGAAGGCGATGGAGAATACATGGGCTTCCGCACTCAAGGAGGGTAGGAGCGTCAGTGTGAAAATCGAGCCTGTCTATACGGATGCTGGCCTCAGGCCGGATAGATTCAATGTTAGATATTCGATTGATGGTGGACGTCCTGTGATTGTTGATTTTAAAAATGCACCTAAAGGTGGGAACTGATGAGCGAGCAAGGGCTGTATCAAAAAATCGGCCAGCTTTTATTGGATGCTGGTCCCTCGGAGGCTCAGAAAATAGTTGTTAGAGCTAGGCTTTTTGCCGAGGGCGATGGAGGAAGCTATGAGTTTGATTATTTCGATAAAAAGAACCGCTCAAGCTGGTTTGATCCAGACAGCAGGGCTGTGGGAGATTTGACAGAGTTACTGGTTGAACTCCGGCGCTACTATGTTGAAAATGGATTGTGCCAAAATGGAAAACCTTGGTCCTCATGTGCAGTAACTTTGGATGTAGAGAGGATGAAGATTAGTATTGACTACAATTATGATGATTGAATTTTTTTTGCGGTGGCTTCCTGCTTGAATACAAGCAAATTCCAGGTGTTGAATGTCGAGGGAAACAGAAGTGATCCGGGCACCACTGGGAGATTCCCGCTACTGGGCGGAATGGGTCGACTACGGTGACGAGAGCATCGCCGATGCACTCGAGACCGCCGCGCAGCCCGGAGGGGATCCTGACTACGCACCGCAATACGTCTTCACCATTGCGCAGAAGCACCTGCATCAGATGCTGTGTCGTTATTCGGCCGGCTGCCCCGTCGCCGACTTATCGCGTTATTTCCCCGGATTGCTCGATGCCTGGGAGGAGGTCGAGCGCCTGGGTGCGTCAATCTGGACCCAGGCACAGCAATTCACCCGCCACGCCTGGCGGGTCAACTACGACCACTACATCGTCTGCTTCTGGATGATCGGTCTGGGACTGGCGTTGGACATTGCGGATGATCAATGGAAGCGCTTGCTGGTATTGATCGGCAATGAAGGCGAGGACGTCCTGCTGGATCGAATCATCGCCAGCCGCAGCCAAGAGCGTAAAATCGGTTCCGTGTTGCTTTACCCCAAGCCTTACGGCCGGCTGCTGGCGGCAGTGGATGCCCCTGCGGATGCGCAGGCCTCAATGTTGGCTACCTTCGTGAACCAGTGGTACCCGGAAGTGCGCACAGGCGCAAAATCCGGCTCCGATCCCCAAGCCGTCAATTATCGCCATCCTTATTGGTACACCTACGGCGACGAAAACTTCGAAGGCGGCGCGTATTTCGGTCGCTGGTGCGTGGAGGCCGTGGCGGCGGTCAAGGCGTTTGGCCTGGATGATTCGCAGTGCCTTGGACTTGAGCATTATCCAGGGGACTTGTTGAGGCCTGGCGGCCCGAGTACGCACCCGGTGCGACACGACGTTGAGTCACCAGCGGAGTCGGCCGTGGAGAACAAGGTCGGTTTTTGGGCGAAGTTGTTGGGACGTCGTTAGAGGGTTTGAGCGGCCGATTAAAGGTGATCAGTAGGCTCTGTCTGAAATGTGTCTGCATTCGCCCATACTGCGTTGAAACGGGGCTCGGAATGCTCATGTACTCCAGTACACTGCGCTTCCTCGCCCCGTTTCGCCTTGTCTGGCCTTCGCGCAGACACCTTTCAGACAGAGCCTAGTCCTGAATGTATTGAGGCCGCTTGTGTCGTGCTAGGAAAAAACTGAATGATCCGTGCTCCTCTTGGCGATGCCAGCTATTGGAATAAGGTGGTCGATGACAACGACGGCTATATTCTGGAATCTCAACGAATCCTGGGGCAACCTGCGGGTAACCCTGATTACGCGCCGCAATACGCTTTTAACCTTGCAAAGAAACACTGGCACCAGATCCTGCGGCTCTATAGCGCTGGCCATCCTATAGCTGATTTGTCGCGCTACTTCCCAGGTTTGCTTGATGCCTGGGAAGAGTCCGAGCGTCTCGGTGTGTCGGTCTGGACTCAAGAGCAGCAATTCACGCGTCACAGTTGGCGGGTCAACTATGACCATTACATCACTTGTTTCTGGTTGGTCGGCTTGGCCTTGGCGTTGGAGATTCCGGATGATCCATGGCAACGGTTGCTGGCACTGATCGGTAACCAGGGCGAGGACCTGCTGCTTGATCGGGTCATCGCAAGTCGCAGCCCCGAGCGCAAAATAGGTTCTGCCCTGCTTTACCCAAAGCCTTACGGCCGATTGTTGGCGGCAGTGGATGCTCCCGCGGATGCGCAAGCGTCGATGCTCTGTACGTTCGTTCAGCGCTGGTATGAGGAAGTGCGCACAGGCGCGAAATCCGGTTCCGATCCCCAAGCCGTCAATTATCGCCATCCTTATTGGTACACCTACGGCGACGAAAACTTCGAAGGTGGTGCGTATTTCGGTCGCTGGTGCGTGGAGGCCGTGGCAGCGGCCAAGGCGTTTGGCCTGGATGATTCGCAGTGTCTTGGACTTGAGCATTATCCAGGGGACTTATTGAGGCCTGGCGGCCCGAGTACGCACCCGGTGCGACACGACGCCGAACGGCCTTCGGCATTGGCAGCGGAGAAAAAGGGTGGTTTTTGGGCGAAGTTGTTGGGACGTCGTGGGTGAGCAAGCCTTGCCCTTGGCATGAGGCCTGAGATCGTCCTTTGTTGCTGCGGCGCTGTACCAGGCAGGTCGTTCGCAGCCAATCTTCCACACGTTCCCTTAACGGAACGCCATCGCCTGCCGATAACCCGATGAGCCCGGTTGTCTCCCGCGTTTCGGCGCGCAATGTGCGTCACGACACAGCCAGGCCAAGCGGTTGCTGAAATCCCTTGAAGGTTGCTGGCGGGTGGCTATCATCTGCGCGCCTCGGGGGCTGTGACACGGCGTTTCGTTGTTATGCCATTGGGTTATCTTCTTACTTGCCTGGACATCCTCGATGCTGGCGTACCACCAAAAAAGTTTTCTGATCGTCGATGATTTCTCGGATTTCCGCAGTTCGATCCGCTCCATGTTGCGGGAGCTGGGCGTCAAGGACGTGGACACCGCCGACACCGGTGAAGTGGCGTTGCGCATGTGCTCGCAGAAGCGCTACGACTTCATTTTGCAGGACTATCACCTCGGGGACGGGCGCAAGAACGGCCAGCAGGTGCTCGAAGACCTGATGGTCGAGAAGCTGATCAGCCATGAGAGCGTGTTCCTCATGGTGACCGCCGAGACCAGCCAGGCGATGGTGCTCAGTGCCCTGGAGCACGAGCCCGACGCGTACCTGACCAAGCCGTTCAACCGCTCCGGCCTGGCCCAGCGGCTGGAACGGCTGGAGCAGCGCAAGACCTTGCTCAAGCCGATCCTCCAGGCGCTGGATCGGGAAAAGCCGCTGGAAGTGCTCAATGCCTGCATCGCCCTGTGCAAGCAGGACCCGCGCTACGGGCCGTTGTGCCTGCGCTATCGGGCCGATGCGTTGCGTGACCTGAATCAGAACGAAGCCCTGGAGCGCCTGTACAACACCATCCTGGCCGATCGTCCGCTGCCCTGGGCCTATGCGGGCCTGGGCAAGTTGCTGTTCAAGCGCGGCCAGGTGGCGCAGGCCAAGGACGTCTACGAGAAGGCGTTGAAAACCTTCCCGATGATGCCGGCGTTGTACGACGGCATGGCCGATGTGCTGGTGGCCGAGGGCGATACCCAACAGGCGCAGCGGGTGCTGGAAGAGGCCGTTCGGCTGTCGCCGCTGGCGGTGCGCCGGCAAGCGCTGCTGGGCAAGCTGGCGATGACCAACGAAGACTACGACACCGCGTCCCGGGCCTATCGCCAGGCGGTTGGGCAGGGCGCGCAATCGCGCTTCAAGGACCCGGAGACCAACCTGGGCCTGGCCCACGCGCTGATCAGCAAGGGCAGTGAAAAAGGCCTCGATACGCGCACGCGGCTGGAGATCAACACGACCCTCAGCGCCGTGGCGAAGGAAAACCTCAACGACCCGGGGCTACAGGTCCGGGCGCGATTGATGAAGGCCACGAGCCTGCTGCTCAACGATGCCGAAACCGCCGAAAAGCTCACCGAACAGGCCTTGCAGCGCCTCGATGGCATGGAGCAGTTCATGAGTGCCGACGCGGCGTTGCTGGTGGCCAAGCAACTGCAAATGCTCGGCCAGGCCAGCGCCGGCGAGTCGATGCTCAAGAACTGCGCGGAAATCTACGGCGACGACCCGGCGGTGATGCAAGGCATCGCCAAGCTCACCGACGACCCGAACATCCTCAACCAGGGCAATGCGGCGGCCGAGCTGAACCGCGAAGGCGTGCGCGTCTACAAGACCGGCGCGTTGCCGGAGGCGCGGGAGCTGTTCCGCCGGGCCCTGAAGATGCAACCGAAGAACATCAGTATTGCCCTGAACATGGCGCAGTCCCTGCTGCACGGCACCGATACCAGCGTGGAATCGGAGCTGTTGCAGGAGTGCCGCGCCTGTCTGAAGCTGGTGGGCATGATGCCCGACACCGATGCGCGTTTTGCGCGTTATCAGAAACTGCGAAGCAAGGCATTTGGCGATGAATGACAGCGAACAGGCCCTCGATTTTTCCACGGTGATCGCGTCGACCGTACACGACATGAAGAACTCCCTGACCTTGCTCATGCAGGCGCATGCGCAATGGCTCGAGCGCTTGCCCGATGCCGAGCGCCAGGCCTCGGAGCAGGGTGTCATGGACTTCGAGTTCGCCCACCTCAACGGACTGCTGGTGCAACTGCTGGGGCTCTACAAGCTGGGCGTCAACCAGTTGCCGCTGCACCCGGCCTACCATGAACTGGACGACTTCATCGAGGCGCAACTGGCCAGCCACCAGGACGTGTTCCGCAGCCGCGGGATCATGGCCACCTATGAAGTCGACCCCCTCAGCCCCCTGGGCTTTTTCGACCGGGAGCTCATTGCGTCGGTGCTCGACAACTGCATCACCAATGCGATTCGCCATGGGCGCCAGGCCTTGCTGATCAGTGCGAGCGACGAAGCCGGGCAGTTGGTGTTGACCATCAACGACGACGGCGAGGGCTATCCGGCGGAGATGATCGAGCGCCAGGCCGAGTACGTGCAAGGCATCAACCACAGCAGCGGTAGCACCGGGCTGGGCCTGTACTTCGCGGCGCGGATCGCCGGGTTGCACCAGCGGGGCGGCGTGTGCGGGCGGACCGAAATCGCCAATGGCGGCGTGTTGGGCGGGGCGGTGTTCCGGATCTATCTGCCCTGAACAGGCGCTTTATTGAAAAACAGCACAAATCCCCTGTGGGAGCGAGCTTGCTCGCGATAGCGGTGTAGCAGTCAGCCCGATATTGACTGAGCCTCCGCTATGGCGAGCAAGCTCGCTCCCACACGCGTATTGCCCAGGATTTTAATTGTCTGTGGGTGCTTGATATTCCGAACAGCCGAAGCCTATTTTGTACGGGTTGCCGTTCGCGGCTCCCATATAACAAGGATTGCGTCATGACGACCGATGGCCAGCGTTCACTCGCGCAGCGATTGACGGGCATTGATGAGATTGAATGCGTTACGCCGGATTTGAACGGTGTGCCGCGGGGCAAGGTGATGACCGCCGAAGGGTTTCTGGAAGGTCGGCGGTTGCAACTGGCGCGGGGGGTGCTGTTGCAATGCATCATGGGCGGCTACCCGGCGGCCCGTTTCTATGGCAGCGACGACGGCGACCTGGCCCTGGTGGCCGACCCGCAGCAGATCCACCGCCTGCCCTGGAGCCAACAGCCCCGTGCCCTGGCGATTTGCGATGCCGACGAACTGACTGGGGAAAGCTCCCGGTTGTCTACCCGCGGCCAACTCAAGGCCGTGATCGCGCGCTATGCCGCCCGTGGCCTGGCACCCGTGGTGGCGACCGAGCTGGAGTTTTTCGTATTCGCGCCCAACGCGGACCCGGCCCAGCCATTCCAGCCGCCACTGGGCCTGGATGGACGTCGCGAGGACGGCCATTCGGCGTTCAGCATCAGTTCCAACAATGGTTTGCGTCCTTTCTTCACTGAAGTCTATGCCTGCATGGCGGCGCTGGGCTTGCCCCGCGATACGTTCATGCACGAAATGGGCGTGAGCCAGTTCGAGATCAACCTGCTCCATGGCGACCCGCTGCTGCTGGCCGACCAGACCTTCCTGTTCAAGCACCTGCTCAAGGAAGTGGCCCTCAAGCACGGCCTGATCGTGGTCTGCATGGCCAAGCCCCTGGCCAATACACCGGGCAGTTCGATGCACATCCATCAAAGCGTCGTCGAGCTGGGCAGCGGCCGCAACGTGTTCAGCGACGACGCGGGCGAGCCGACGGACACCTTCAGGCATTTCATCGGCGGGCAACAGGCCGGCATGGCCGACTTCACCGCGTTGTTCGCACCGAACGTGAACTCTTACCAGCGCCTCTACCAGCCGTGCGCGTCGCCGAACAATGCCTGCTGGTCCCACGACAACCGCTCGGCGGGGTTACGGATTCCCGCCAGTTCGCCGGCCGCCCGTCGGGTCGAGAACCGCTTGCCGGGCGCTGATGCCAACCCCTACCTGGCGATCGCCGCCAGCCTGGCCGCCGGGCTGCATGGCATCGAGCATCGCCTGGAGCCCAGCGAGGCCATCCAGGGCGAATTCGAGGTGCCGGATAATCTCTCGCTGCCATGTACCTTGCATGCCGCGCTGGAACGTCTGAAGCGTAGTCATCTGGCGAAGGAACTGTTCAGCGAGGAGTTCATCGAAGGCTACATTGCTTCGAAGACCCTTGAGCTGGCCAGCTTCTTCGATGAGATCACGCCCTGGGAACGGCGCGTTCTGGCGGCCCAGGCATAACCAATCGTTGCATCCGGGCTATCTTCAAAGGTAGCCCTTACCCCACCTCAAGGAGCCGCTCGGAACGCCGATGCGCCAAATCTGGAAACCTTTTCGAGCGCTGTATTTCGCCTCGCTGATGATGTTGATCGGCTCGGGCCTCTTGAGTACCTACCTGGCCTTGCGCCTGGCCGCCGACCATGTGGACAGCCTGTGGGTCGGTGCGCTGATGGCGGCCAACTATTTCGGCCTGGTGCTGGGCGGCAAGATCGGTCACCGGCTGATTGCCCGCGTCGGGCATATCCGGGCCTATTCGGCCTGCGCCGGGATCGTCGGTGCGGCGGTCCTGGGCCATGGGCTGGTGAACTGGCTGCCGGCCTGGATCGTGCTGCGGACGATTGTTGGCCTCGGCATGATGTGCCAGTACATGGTCATCGAGAGTTGGCTCAACGAACAGGCCGACGCCAAGCAGCGCGGGGTGGTGTTCAGCGGCTACATGATCGCCTCCTACCTGGGGATGGTGCTGGGCCAGTTGATCCTGGTGATCCACCCGGCCCTGGGCCTGGAATTGCTGATGCTGGTGGCGCTGTGCTTCACCCTGTGCCTGGTGCCGGTGGCTCTGACCCGACGGATTCACCCGGCGCCGCTGCGGCCGGCGCCGATGGAGCCGCGATTCTTCATCAAGCGGGTCCCGCAATCGCTCAGCACGGTGCTGGGCTCCGGGCTGATCGTCGGTTCCTTCTATGGCTTGGCGCCGCTGTATGCCTCCCAGCAAGGCCTGTCGACCGAGCAGGTCGGTTTGTTCATGGGGAGCTGCATCTTCGCCGGCCTGCTGGTGCAGTGGCCCCTGGGTTGGCTGTCCGATCGCTATGACCGGGCGTTGCTGATCCGCTGCTTTGCCTTGGCCCTGGCGATCTGTGCGATGCCGTTGGCGATCCTGTCGAACGTGCCGCTGGAAGTGCTGTTCGTCGCCGGGTTCTTCTGCTCGCTGGTGCAGTTCTGCCTGTACCCGCTGGCGGTGGCGTTTTCCAACGACCACGTCGAAGCGGATCGGCGAGTGTCGCTGACGGCGATGCTGCTGGTGACTTATGGCGTTGGCGCCAGTATCGGGCCACTGGTGGCCGGGGTGCTGATGAAACTGTTCGGCAGCCACATGCTCTACGCGTTTTCGGCTTTCTTCGCTTTGATCCTGGTGTGGCGGATCCGGCCGAAAGCGGTCACCAACCTGCACCAGGTCGACGACGCCCCGTTGCACCACGTGGCCATGCCCGACAGCATGTCGAGCTCGCCGCTGGTGGCGTGCCTTGACCCACGGGTGGATGAACAGGTGGTGCAAGACCAGATGCAGGCGCCGCCCACGCCCGAGGTCGAGCCAGAGCCGGAGCCGGTTGCCGAGACGGCGGATGACGAGGCGTCATTGGTCAAGTAGGGTGCGGTGTTCCCTTCGCGAGCAGGCTCGCTCCCACCTGGACTTGTGTGGGAGCGAGCCTGTTTGCGAAGGGGGAATGCCGCAGCGCTGGAGAGGCGTTGGACCTCAGAGATCGTCTTTGTCGAAACGACGGGCTTCGCGCTGCAGTTGGTAGACGAATCGCTCGACCTGGCGCTGCACCAGGCCGCTGATGTTGTGGAAGCGCACGCCGGCGAAGGTGGTGTTGATGCGCTCTTCGAAATGCAGGTAGCGCAACTCGACCGGCGCGGTCATGTTGCCGAAGGGCAGGGCGGCGATGAAGCGCTCATAGACCTGGCCCAGTTGCAGGCGTTCGGTGATGTCGCCGTCGAAGCGCAGCTTGCAGCCGGTGGCCGAGATGTCCAGCAGCTTGCCCTTGACCGCGGCCTTGAGCTTCTCACCGCCCAGTTCGACGTCCACCAGTTGAGCCAGCTTCAGGGCCGCGCGAAACGCATTGCGACGCTGGTGATAGACCACCTCGTCGGGCAAGGCGCCGCGGTAGCAGCGACCGTCGCGGGTTTCGGTGATGGTCAATGGGCCGTTGCTTTCCCAGGCGATGCGTACGCCGTCGTGGAAACCTTCGACACGAAACGGCTCGCCCGCCAACAGGAATCGCTCGCCGTCCCGGGGGATCATTTCGTCGAGGGCGATGGCATTGCTCTCGCGGTCCACGTCCACCAGGTAGCTCTGGAAGCGTTGGGTGCGCTCGTGGAAAGTGATGATCAGCGGGTCATGGCTCTCTTGCAGCATCCGCAGGTTGCCGGAGATCTCCAGGGGCGTGGTAAGGACCTTGGGCGGTTGCGGAGCATCATCCGCGTTTGAGGCATTGAACACGGTAGGTCAATCTCCAGGCAAAATACGACTACAAAGAGCCAGCATTTTGCCAGCATGTATCGCGCGTTGATAGAGCGCCAGCATGGTTCGTTTCATGCCTGGCTGAGCGGGCGGTGCTTGACCATCTTGGCGGTCGAACCGCGAGCGTCGTACAGCGTGGGGATTTCACCGCCATTGAGGATGCGCAACTGGTTGGCGGTAGCGGCCTGCTGGACCTGGATCGACTGGCCGTTGCGGGCGTTGGCGGCCTGGCATTGGGCGAGCAGGTCGCTCAGGACGGCGCTTTGGGCCAACAGCTGTTCGCCGACCGACGACTGGCTGGCCAGTTGCTCGAGGCCGTCTGGGCTGGCGGGCAGGTTGAGGCTGGCGAGGATCTCGCTGCGCTTGCGGCCATGCTGGTCGAGCAAAATGATCAGTGCCTGCTTCTGTGCCAGGATGTTTTCCAGCAAGGGCATGTCACGACCGTGCAGCGCCAGTGCTTCGGTCTGCAGCAGTTCCAGCAATTGTTGCGCTGGAACGAAGTCGTCGATGATCAGTTGCAATAAAGTCGTATCGTGCATGGCTGGCCTTGGGTCTTTGCGTCCAAAAGCCTGGCGCAGGCGGCGGCCTAGCGCTGGGCTTCGAAGTTGAGCAGTTTGCTGGCTACGCGGTTGCTGTCGACTTTGTAGCTGCCATCGGCGATGGCTGCTTTCAACTCGGCCACGCGGGCGTTGTCGACGACAGGTTGATCGCGCAGCTTGTCAGTGACCTTCTGCAACTGCTGGGCCTCACTGCTGAGGTGAACCGACTCTCCAGTGCTGACTTCGGCCGCAGTAGCCACCGGCGCGGATTTGTCGGCTTCCTTGCTGGCGGTGGTACGCGTGGTGCCTGTCAACGGTGAAGAGCTGTTTAAACGATTGAAGTCGATGACCATGGTAGAAAACCTCTGGATATTTGGACGCTTGCCATGTTTTCGGCCATCCCTGAAAAAACTTTAGGCTCATTTATCCAATGAACGTGCGCACGTCTGCGCTCGCCTTTGCGTAAAGGCACAGTCTAGGGAACCGCGAGGTCAAGCGCCAGCTTTCTACCTGTCTGCATAAAGTACTACATGGCCACTTCCACCTGGCCGGGGGCGATGACCTGTGCCTTGATCACCCGTTGGGAATTGAGGTTCTTCACCCGGATCTGCTCGCGCATGCCGCCGTTGGACAGGGCCTCGCCGGGCATCCGCACGGCCAGGGTGCCGCTGCGGGCGGTAATGACCACCTGGTCGCCCTTGCGGACCACTTCGGCCTGTTCCAGGTGTACCTGGGTCACGACCTGGTCGGCGACCATTGGTCGGACAAGTTTCTGCCCGATGGCCTCGTCCACCGAGGTCAGGAAGCCCTGGCTGATCTGGCTGACGTCGCGCTCGCGCAGCACCACGTCCTGGGGCTCGACGATCCCGGCGCGCTTGAGCGGGCGGGTGGTCGTGACGATTTCACGGTACAGGCGCACCTGGGCGGGCACGAACACCGTCCAGGGCGCGGCGCTGTCGCAACGGACCTTCACCGTGACGCGGCCGAGCGGGCGGGCCGGGCTTTCCAGCGAAGCAGTCAATTCCTTGTCGCACATCGGCATGCGCAAGCGCGGGTCGAGCTGGTTCACTTCGATTTCATAACGACCTTCGGTTTGACTGGTTGCCAGGTAGTCTTCTACGGTGAATTCAAGAAAGCCCTGAGTGACGCCGATAAGGAGATCAGGCAAGGTAACCGGAGCATCCGCGAGAGCCGGGTTGCCCGAGGTGAACAGGCAGACAGCCAACAGTGCACCGAGCCAGTGGCGGCAGTGAGTGGTCAGGCGTCGAGAAAATGTCGTTTGTGCGTTCATGCCGGTTGAATAGCAAGCCCCGTGCCGTTTAGTGATGAATGCGCGTCGGACCCATTAGCGTTAGGTAGGAGTCAGGGCATGGCGGGAGTAATGGACTCGGTAAACCAGCGGACACAGCTGGTCGGTCAGAATCGCCTGGAGCTGTTGCTGTTCCGTCTCGACGGCCAGCAGTTGTACGGGATCAACGTGTTCAAGGTACGCGAGGTGCTGCAATGCCCCAAGCTGACCCTGATGCCCAAGTCCAGTCCCGTGGTGTGCGGTGTGGCGAACATTCGGGGAGCGACCATCCCCATCCTCGACCTGGCGATGGCGACCGGTTCGGGACGGCTGCTGGACCAGAGCAATCCGTTCGTGATCATCACCGAGTACAACACCAAGACCCAGGGTTTCCTGGTGCGCTCGGTGGAACGCATCGTCAACATGAACTGGGAGGAGATCCATCCGCCGCCCAAGGGCACCGGCCGCGATCACTACCTGACGGCGGTGACCCGGGTCGATAACCAGCTGGTGGAAATCATCGACGTGGAGAAGATCCTCGCCGAAGTGGCGCCGACCACGGAAACGATTTCCCACGGCGTGGTGGATGCCGAGACGCAGCACAAGGCGATTTCGCTGCGGGTGCTGACCGTCGATGATTCGTCGGTGGCCCGCAAGCAGGTAACGCGTTGCCTGCAGACGATCGGCGTCGAGGTGATCGCGTTGAACGACGGGCGCCAGGCGCTGGACTACCTGCGCACACTGGTCGACGAAGGCAAGAAGCCGGAAGAGGAGTTCCTGATGATGATCTCCGACATCGAGATGCCGGAGATGGACGGGTACACCCTGACCTCGGAGATTCGCAGCGACCCGCGCATGCAGAAGTTGCATATCATCTTGCACACGTCATTGTCCGGGGTGTTCAACCAGGCGATGGTCAAGAAGGTCGGGGCCGACGATTTCCTGGCGAAGTTCCGCCCCGATGACCTGGCGTCCCGGGTGGTCGATCGGATCAAGTCAGTAGAATAAAGGTCGGGCGCGTTGTGCGCCCGGCACATCAATACAAATGAAAGAGGCGGTATCTTGTCTACGGGTAATTTGGATTTCGAACAGTTCCGGGTCTTCCTGGAAAAAGCCTGTGGCATATTGCTTGGTGAAAACAAGCAATACCTGGTGTCGAGCCGTCTCAACAAATTGATGGAGCAACAGGGCCTCAAGACGTTGGGCGAGCTGGTGCAGCGCATCCAGACCCAGCCGCGCAGTGGCTTGCGTGAAATGGTGGTGGACGCCATGACCACCAACGAAACCTTGTGGTTTCGCGACACCTATCCGTTCGAGGTGTTGAAGAACAAGGTCCTGCCGGCGGCCATCAAGGCCAGCCCGGGCCAGCGCCTGCGGATCTGGTCGGCGGCCTGCTCGTCGGGGCAGGAACCCTATTCGCTGTCGATGTCCATCGACGAGTTCGAGCGAACCAACATCGGCCAGTTGAAGGGCGGCGTGCAGATCGTCGCCACCGACCTGTCCGGGACCATGCTCAACAACTGCAAGACCGGCGAGTACGACAGCCTGGCCATCGGTCGCGGCCTGTCGCCCGATCGCCTGCAACGCTACTTCGACCCGAAAGGGCCGGGGCGCTGGGTGGTCAAGGCGCCGATCAAGAACCGGGTGGAGTTCCGCTCGTTCAACCTGCTGGACAGCTACGCCAGCCTGGGCAAGTTCGACATCGTGTTCTGCCGCAACGTGCTGATCTACTTCTCGGCCGAAGTGAAGAAGGACATCCTGATGCGCATCCACGGCACCCTGAAGCCGGGTGGCTACCTGTTCCTCGGCGCCTCCGAAGCGTTGAACGGCTTGCCGGACCACTACCAGATGGTCCAGTGCAGCCCGGGGATCATCTACCAGGCGAAGTGATGGGCTTGGCGTGTCAAAAATCGGGAGTCCTCAGGGCTCCCGTTTTTTTTGCCCACTAATGTCCCCATCACCCTCTTCCTGTGGGAGCGAGCCTGCTCGCGATAGCGGTATTGCGGGCGACATCAATGTCGATTGACACACCGCTATCGCGAGCAGGCTCGCTCCCACAATGAAATGCATCGTTCTGCAGGAAGCGGCAGAAAAGCGGCAGCCAAGCGGAAACCCATTGCCGCTTTTCTGGCATTGCCGCCTTGCCGCTGCCCGCAAAGCCCCGGTTTACGGGCTTTTGGAAAGTGGCACGACGCTTGCTATAGTCCTCGTACGTACATTGGTCACCCAAAGGTTTCCGTCATGAGCATCAGCTTCGATAAAGCGCTCGGTATCCACGAGAAGGCCCTGAGCTTCCGCGCCCAGCGTGCCGAAGTCCTGGCCAACAACATCGCCAACGCCGACACCCCGAACTACAAGGCTCGGGACCTGGACTTCTCCAAAGTGCTCGCCGAGCAGAACGAGAAGACCAAGAACGGCAGCTTCGCCCTGAACATGACCAACAGTCGTCATATCGAGGCCGAAGGCTTGGGCAATGGCGACGAGTCGCTGATGTATCGCACGCCGATGCAACCGTCCATTGACCAGAACACCGTGGATGCCCAGCTGGAACAGTCCAACTACGCGGAGAACTCCGTGAACTTCCAGGCCAGCTTCACGCTGCTCAACAGCAAATTCAAAGGGCTGGTATCGGCCCTGCGCGGAGAGTAATCCATGTCGATCGCGAGCGTATTCAACATCGCCGGCAGTGCCATGAGTGCCCAGACCACTCGTCTGAACACCGTCGCCAGTAACATCGCCAACGCCGAGACCGTCTCGTCGAGCATCGACCAGACCTACCGTGCCCGGCACCCGGTGTTCGCCACCATGTTCCAGGGCGGCCAGAGCGGCGGCAGCGATTCGCTGTTCCAGGAGCAGGGCGCGGCCGGGCAGGGCGTGCAGGTGTTGGGCGTGGTCGAAGACCAGAGCAACCTCGAGGCGCGCTACGAGCCCAACCATCCGGCGGCCGACGCCAAGGGCTACGTCTATTACCCGAACGTCAACGTGGTCGAGGAAATGGCCGACATGATTTCCGCCAGTCGTTCGTTCCAGACCAACGCCGAAATGATGAACACCGCCAAAACCATGATGCAGAAGGTCCTGACCCTCGGTCAGTGATAAGGGGCGAGCCACATGAGCGTTACCAACACCACCGGCGGCTTGAGCCTCAACGAGATCCTGGCGAACTCTTCGGTCAAGACCAACACCCCCACCGATAGCCTGGCTTCGGTGACGGGGGCGGCGACCGGCAAGAAAGAACTGGGCAAGGATGCGTTCCTGCAATTGCTGGTGACCCAGCTGAAGAACCAGAACCCGTTGGAGCCTCAGGACAACGGTGAGTTCGTCGCCCAGCTGGCGCAGTTCAGCAGCCTGGAAGGCATCACCACCCTCAACCAGACGGTGAGCGGCATCGCCGGCAACTACAACTCGTCCCAGGCCTTGCAGGCGTCGTCGCTGGTCGGGCGCTCGGTGATCGCCCCGGGCGACAAGGCCGTGGTCGATACCTCCAAGAGCCTCAACGGCACGGTGGTGGTCCCGGCCTCGGTTTCCTCCGTGGCGGTCAAGATCGTCGACAAGGATGGCAAGACCGTCCGCACCATCGACCTGGGCAGCCAGAAGGCCGGCAACTCCGCCTTCATCTGGGATGGCAAGAACGATGCGGGCGCGACGGTCGAATCGGGCACCTATACCTTCGCCGCCTCGACCACCATCGACGGCAAGGCCACGTCGCTGATCACCAACCTGCCGGCGACGGTCAGCAGCGTGACGATCAGCCAGACGGGCGGTGAACTGATGCTCAACCTCGCCGGGCTGGGCAGCATCGCCCTGTCCAAAGTACAAACTATTGGTATGTAAGAGCCGACTAACCCGGCAAAGGAGTGGAAAATGTCTTTCAACATCGGCCTTAGCGGTCTCTATGCAGCCAACAAGCAGCTGGACGTTACCGGCAACAACATCGCCAACGTCGCGACCACCGGTTTCAAATCGTCCCGCGCGGAATTCGAGGATGTCTACTCGGCCACCAAGCTGGGTTCGGGCAGCAAGACCGTCGGCAACGGCGTGCGCCTGGCCAACGTTTCCCAACAGTTCGGCCAGGGTGACGTCAACAACACCGGCAACGTGCTGGACATGGGTATCCAGGGCCAGGGCTTCTTCGTCCTGAGCAACGACGGCTCGCTGAGCTACACCCGCGCCGGTACCTTCAAGACCGACAAGGAAGGCTTCATCACCAACACCGACGGCACCTCGCGCCTGCAGGGCTACGGTGTGGACGCCAACGGCAAGATCCAGAACGGCATCCTGACCGACCTGCGCATCGACACCTCCAACCTGCCGCCACAAGCGACCAGCCTGGTGTCGTCGACGATCAACCTGAACTCCACCGCTCCGGCGATCACCGCGGCGTTCAACCCGAGCGACACGGCCACGTTCACCAAGCAGTTCACCACCCCGGTCTATGACACCCAGGGCAACCAGCACTCCATGGACCAGTACATGGTCAAGACGGCCGGCAACACCTGGAACGTCTACACCCTGATCGACGGCCGCAACCTCAATGGCAGCTTGCCGACCACGACCGGCGCGACCGCACCGGTGCCTTCGACCATGACCTTCGATTCGAGCGGCAAGCTGACCCAGGTCAGCACTCCGCCTGCCACCATCAACAACGACCTGGTGTTGACCGGCTGGGTGCCGGGCACCGTGACCAACGGCGTGTGGGCTGCCAACGGGGCCGCGAGTGCGCCAAGCATCACGATCTCCATGACCAACACCACCCAGTTCAACGCCGACACCGCGCGCTCGATTCCAACCCAGAACGGCTACGCCACCGGCCAGATCACCAACCTGACCATCGACGGCAGCGGCGTGCTGTTGGCCAACTTCAGCAACAACCAGACCAAGCCGATCGGCCAGCTCGCCCTCGCCAGCTTCACCAACGAGCAGGGCCTGCAACCGGTAGGTGGCACCAGCTGGAAGGAAACCTTCGCTTCGGGCATCCCGGGCTACGACGCGCCAACCACCGGCACCCTGGGTTCGATCGTCTCCAACTCCCTGGAAGAGTCCAACGTCAACCTGACCAACGAATTGGTCGAGCTGATCAAGGCGCAGAGCAACTACCAGGCAAACGCCAAGACCATCTCCACCCAGAGCACCATCATGCAGACCATCATCCAGATGACCTGATGTCGCGGATGGCTTGAAGCTGCACAAGGAGCCCCTCGCAAGAGGGGCTTTCTTTTGAGTGGGTATTTGTATTGCCTGTGCCGGCCTTATCGCGAGCAGGCTCGCTCCCACAAAGACTAGACAGTACACATCATTGCTGTGGGAGCGAGCCTGCTCGCGATGGCGCCAGTCCAGGCGCCACTTTTCTCCAGGCAAAAGAAACCCCCGATAGACCAGCAGTCTATCGGGGGTTTTTTCTTTCAGCAGGCGCCTCTCGGTGCCCACTGGCTCAGCTTATTGGCAAGCTTCGCAATCCGGCTCGTCGATCGCGCAGGCCTTTGGCACTGGCGCAGGTCCTGCGGGAGCCGCCAGGACCGAATCGTCACCGTGGTTGCCGCCGCTGGAAACAGCGTTCAGCTTGCCGGTGTTGATGGTCGACTTCTCGGTGCTGGTGGCCGCCAGGGCACGGAGGTAGTAGGTGGTCTTCAGGCCACGGTACCAGGCCATGCGGTAGGTCACGTCCAGCTTCTTGCCCGAGGCGCCGGCGATGTACAGGTTCAGCGACTGGGCCTGGTCGATCCACTTCTGGCGACGGCTGGCGGCGTCGACGATCCACTTGGTGTCCACTTCGAACGCGGTGGCGTAGAGCGCCTTGAGTTCCTGCGGGATGCGCTCGATCTGCTGCACCGAACCGTCGTAGTACTTCAGGTCGTTGATCATGACCGAGTCCCACAGGCCGCGGGCCTTGAGGTCGCGGACCAGGTACGGGTTGATCACGGTGAATTCGCCCGACAGGTTCGATTTCACGTACAGGTTCTGGTAGGTCGGTTCGATCGACTGCGACACGCCGGTGATGTTGGCGATGGTGGCGGTCGGTGCGATGGCCATGATGTTGGAGTTACGAATGCCTTTCTGCACACGGGCGCGAACCGGTGCCCAGTCCAGGGATTCGTTCAGGTCGACATCGATGTACTTCTCGCCACGGGAGGCGATCAGGATCTGTTGCGAATCCAGCGGCAGGATGCCCTTGGACCACAGCGAGCCCTGGAACGTCTCGTAGGCACCGCGCTCGTCGGCCAGGTCGCAGGAAGCCTGGATCGCGTAGTAGCTGACCGCTTCCATGGACTTGTCGGCGAATTCCACCGCCGCATCGGAACCGTACGGGATGTGCTGCAGGTACAGCGCGTCCTGGAAGCCCATGATGCCCAGGCCGACCGGACGGTGCTTGAAGTTGGAGTTCTTCGCTTGCGGCACCGAGTAGTAGTTGATGTCGATCACGTTGTCGAGCATGCGCACGGCGGTGTTCACGGTGCGTTGCAGCTTGGCGGTGTCCAGCTTGCCGTCGACGATGTGGTTCGGCAGGTTGATCGAGCCCAGGTTGCAGACCGCGATCTCGTCCTTGTTGGTGTTCAGGGTGATCTCGGTGCACAGGTTCGAGCTGTGGACCACGCCCACGTGCTGCTGCGGGCTGCGCAGGTTGCACGGGTCCTTGAAGGTCAGCCATGGGTGGCCGGTCTCGAACAGCATCGAGAGCATCTTGCGCCACAGGTCCTTGGCCTGGACGACCTTGAACAGCTTGATCTTGTTGTACTCGGTCAGGGCTTCGTAGTACTCGTAGCGCTCTTCGAAGGCCTTGCCGGTCAGGTCGTGCAGGTCCGGCACTTCGGATGGCGAGAACAGGGTCCACTTGCCGTCGTCGAAGACGCGCTTCATGAACAGGTCCGGGATCCAGTTGGCGGTGTTCATGTCGTGGGTACGACGACGGTCGTCACCGGTGTTCTTGCGCAGCTCGATGAACTCTTCGATGTCCATGTGCCAGGTTTCCAGGTACGCACAGACCGCGCCTTTGCGCTTGCCGCCCTGGTTGACCGCCACGGCGGTGTCGTTGACCACCTTGAGGAACGGCACGACGCCCTGGGACTTGCCGTTGGTGCCCTTGATGTACGAGCCCAGGGCGCGCACCGGGGTCCAGTCGTTGCCCAGGCCACCGGCGAATTTGGACAGCATGGCGTTGTCGTGGATCGCGCCGTAGATGCCCGACAGGTCGTCCGGAACGGTGGTCAGGTAGCAGCTGGACAGCTGTGGACGCAGGGTGCCGGCGTTGAACAGGGTCGGGGTCGACGCCATGTAGTCGAATGACGACAGCAGGTTGTAGAACTCGATGGCGCGGTCTTCTTTCTGCTTCTCTTCGATGGCCAGGCCCATGGCCACGCGCATGAAGAAGATCTGCGGCAGTTCGAAACGGATACCGTCCTTGTGGATGAAGTAACGGTCGTACAGGGTTTGCAGGCCCAGGTAGGTGAACTGCTGGTCACGCTCGTGGTTGATCGCCTTGCCGAGTTTTTCCAGGTCGAAGGACGCCAGGACCGGGTTCAGCAATTCGAATTCGATACCCTTGGCCACGTAGGCGGGCAGCGCCTTGGCGTACAGGTCGGCCATCTCGTGGTGGGTGGCGCTCTCGGCGACTTCCAGGAAGCTCAGGCCTTCGGCGCGCAGGGTGTCCATCAGCAGGCGGGCGGTGACGAAGGAGTAGTTCGGCTCGCGCTCCACCAGGGTCCGCGCGGTCATGACCAGGGCGGTGTTGACGTCCTTGAGGGCGACGCCATCGTAGAGGTTCTTCAGGGTTTCGCGCTGGATCAGGTCGCCGTCGACTTCTTCCAGGCCTTCGCAGGCTTCGCTGACGATGGTGTTCAGGCGGCCCATGTCCAGCGGCGCCAGGCTGCCGTCGGCGCGGGCGATGCGGATCGATGGGTGGGCTTGTACCGGGGCGTCGGCCGGGGCGCGGGTGGCGCGTTCCTTGGCGCGGGAGTCACGGTAGATCACGTAGTCGCGGGCCACTTTCTGCTCGCCGGCACGCATCAGGGCCAGTTCGACCTGGTCCTGGATTTCTTCGATGTGGATGGTGCCGCCCGAAGGCATGCGACGCTTGAAGGTCGCGGTGACCTGTTCGGTCAGGCGGGCCACGGTGTCGTGGATGCGCGACGAGGCGGCGGCGGTGCCACCCTCAACTGCAAGGAACGCTTTGGTGATGGCGACGGTGATCTTGTCATCGGTGTAAGCAACGACAGTGCCGTTACGCTTGATCACACGCAGCTGGCCCGGTGCGGTGGCGGACAGATCCGGGCTCGAATCGGCGGCCAGCGGCGCGGTGCCCTGCGGGTTCTCGCGAGTTGTGTCGGTGTGCATGGGTGTCTCCACAGTCTCTATGTTTGTTTGGGCACCATCACGGTGCCCACCGTTCCGTCCTGAAGCACTACAACCGGCTGGCGCCGGGCATAACAACTTCGGGACAGTAGGAAACAGGCGTCTGGCGCTGTTTCCATCCGAAGTTCTCGGGTCGCGAGCGTGGCTCGAAACCGGATTTGCAGGGGGCAGCGATGAACTGCAACACCCGTACCGTTTCGGTCGTTTTCGACCTCGAAACAGTCGCCATCCGCAGGGGCGGTCTGGGCTTGGGGAAACGCGGTTGTTTCAGTTGGACAGAAGCAGGAAAAGCGCTTGAAATCTCTGTCCAACTAGTGTTTGGGTTTTGGCCAAAACCCCTACATGTAGGGTTTTTTACGCGGCGGGCTACAAGATAATGCGTTTTGGGGGGGGAATGCAACGTACTACCTGTGGATAAGCCTGTGCGTAATTTGTGTGAGAAACGTGGAACGGCGCTGTAGGCCGCGACCTAGCTGGAGCGAGGCTTTTTTCATCGTTTTCAACCACCCGAAAACAGCCCGATGGTTTTTGCGGGCGCGGACGTTACCACATAAAACCCAGCCGATCGAAACGCATTTGTTCGCTTGTTTTCTGCGCAGGCCACGTTTATACAATCGGCCCGTGCGTCGGACATGTTCTCCTCCTTTAACATGACAAAAAGAGGGGAGGCGCTGTACTTGGCGCTCTTTGTGGCGAGGGGATTTATCCCCGTTGGGTCGCGAAGCGGCCCCCTGCGTTCTGTCCGATGCACCTGTTGGCAATTCGGGGCTGCTGCGCAGCCCAGCGGGGATAAATCCCCTCGCCACAGGGTTTTGTGCTGATCCTTCCTTTTATATTCGCAGCAAGACGAGGCCCTCAGTGGAACAAGAAGCCTGGCAGGTATTGATCGTCGAGGATGACCAGCGTCTGGCCGAGCTGACCCGCGAGTACCTCGAAAGCCACGGCCTGCGCGTCGCCATCGAGGGCGACGGGGCGGTGGCGGCGGGGCGGATCATTGCCGAGCAGCCGGACCTGGTGGTCCTTGACCTGATGCTGCCTGGCGAGGACGGCCTGAGCATCTGCCGCAAGGTGCGCGAGCGGTACGATGGGCCGATCCTGATGCTCACGGCCCGCACCGACGACACCGATCAGATCCAGGGCCTGGACCTGGGCGCCGACGATTACGTCTGCAAGCCGGTGCGCCCACGCCTGCTGCTGGCCCGGATCCAGGCCCTGCTGCGACGCAGTGAACCGGAGACGTCCCCCGCGCAAAAACCGCGACGCCTGCGATTCGGCCCGCTGGTGGTGGACAACGCCCTGCGCGAGGCCTGGTTGCAGGACAACGGCATCGAATTGACCAGCGCCGAGTTCGACCTGCTGTGGTTGCTGGTGTCGAATGCCGGGCGCATCCTGTCCCGGGAAGAAATCTTCACCGCCCTGCGCGGTATCGGCTATGACGGCCAGGACCGCTCCATCGACGTGCGCATTTCGCGCATCCGCCCCAAGATCGGCGACGACCCGGACCATCCACGGCTGATCAAGACCGTGCGTAGCAAGGGCTACCTGTTCGTGCCCGAAGCCTGTGTAGACGCGGCGCCGTGAACTCGATCTTCCTGCGTATCTATGGCGGCATGTGCGCGGCGCTGGTGCTGGTGGCAGTGCTGGGCGTGCTGGCCCTGCACCTGCTCAACCAGGCTCGCAGCGAGCAATACCGCGAGCGCCTGGCCCATGGCACGTTCTCGTTGATGGCCGACAACCTGCGACCGATGAACGACACCGAACGGCACCGGGCCCTGGTGGTCTGGGGGCGCTTGCTGGGCATCCCCCTGGCCTTGCAGACGTTCACCCAGACTCACCTGGACCTCAGCCAGCGCACCCGCGTGCTGCGTGGCCAGGCGCTGGTCGAGCAGACCGGGCCCCACGCGGCGAAGGTCTACCGGCTGGTCAGCGATGGCGAGCAGTTGATGCTGGTGGGGGAAGTCCAGCAAATCAGCGAGCAATTGGCCCGGGCGACCATTTACCTGCTGGCCGACGAACTGGTGCGCTACCCGGTGGGCGAGCAGCCCCGGCGACTGGCCCAGCTCAAGGAGGAAAAAGGCTTCGGTTTCGACTTGCGCCTCATGACCGCCGAACAGGCGGACATGGACGAAGACCAGCGCCGTCGGGTGTCCGAGGGCGATACGGTGATGGCATTGGGCAAGGGCGGCGACTCGATCCGCGTGTTCGCCGGCATGGTCGGTACGCCGTGGGTGCTGGAGATCGGCCCGCTGTACCAGATGAACCCCTATCCGCCGCAATGGCTGGTGCTGATCGCGGCGTTGGGGTTGAGCCTGATCGGCCTGATCGTCTACCTCTTGGTGCGCCAGTTGGAGCGGCGCTTGCGCGGCCTGGAGTCGGCGGCCACGCAAATCGCCCAGGGCAGCCTGGAAACCCGGGTGCCGGCCCGCGGGGCCGACTCGGTCGGGCGCCTGGCCGCGGCGTTCAACGGCATGGCCGAACACTTGCAGCAGTTGCTGGCGATCCAGCGTGAGCTGGTGCGGGCGGTCTCCCACGAATTGCGCACGCCGGTGGCGCGCCTGCGCTTCGGTCTGGAAATGCTCGGCACGGCGACCACGCCCCAGGCCCGGGACAAATACCTGGCGGGCATGGACCACGACATCGAGGACCTGGATCGTCTGGTGGACGAGATGCTGACCTATGCGCGTCTGGAACAGGGCTCACCGGCGTTGAATTTCCAGCGAGTGGACCTGGATGCGCTGGTCAACCAGGTGATCGAGGAACTGGGCCCGTTGCGGGCCGGGGTCACCGTCGAGCGCGGCCTGTGCCTGTCGGCCGCCGATTGCGACGGTGCCTGGGTCGAGGCCGAGCCCCGGTTCCTGCATCGGGCCTTGCAGAACCTGGTGGGCAATGCCATGCGTCACGCCAGTTCGCGGGTGACCGTCAGCTACCAGGTGGGCCAGTTGCGCTGTCGGGTGGACGTGGAGGATGACGGGCCGGGCGTGCCGGAGGCGGCCTGGGAGCGGATCTTCAAGCCTTTCCTGCGCCTGGACGACAGCCGCGCCCGGGCCTCGGGCGGGCATGGACTGGGCCTGTCGATCGTGCGGCGGATCATCCACTGGCACGACGGCCGGGCGTTGATCGGCAAGAGCAAGAACCTGGGCGGGGCGTGCTTCAGCTTGAGTTGGCCGAGGCATCAGGACAGGTCTTGAGGACGCGGGTGAATGGTAAGCCGCCATCGCGGGCAAGCCTTGCTCCCACAGATCAGTTTTCCCTCATTTAAGTGTGGCTTGCTGTGGGAGCAAGGCTTGCCCGCGATGAGGCCCTCCCAAACACCAAAAATCTCAGGCGCTTATCCCCACCAGGCTCAACAACTGCCCATCCTTCACCGCGAACTGGGCCTGCAGTTCACGGCCATGGTGCCATTCGGACGACAGGTCGGTCAGCAACCGCAGCCGTACCTGGCCGTCGCGGGACCAGTCGAGCACCTCGGCATGCTCGAAATAAAAGCGCTGCCCGACGATCGGGTACAACGCCTTGAACAGGCTTTCCTTCACGGAAAAGGTCAGGGTCACCAGCAGCGCCCGGTCATTGCCCTGGAGCGCGGCCAGGCGCTGCAACTCTGGCGGCGTGAGGATTTCCCCGCACAGGCGTTCGGCGCGCTCGGGTTCGAGCAGGTTTTCCAGGTCCAGGCCCAGGCCGCGCCAGTCGCGCTTGCGGGCGACGATGGCGGCCGCACGGCCGGTGCCGTGGGTGATCGAACCGCTGACATGAGCCGGCCACACCGGGGCGCGGTCCTCGCCGATGGCCGGCACACAGGCCTGGCCATCGAGCCGCTGCAATGCCGCCCGGGCGCAGATTCGCCCGGCGAGGAATTCGGCCTGGCGCTTGGCCACCGAGCGCTGGATGCTTACCGGCGGTTCGATACCGCTGTTGGGGAAGTCGGTGCCCACCAACAGCAACGGGTCGAAGCGGGTGCTCAGCAGCACCGTATCGGGCAGGGCGTCGGGCAACAGCCAGCGATCATCCAGGGGCGAGCAACAGGCGGGCAGGGTGGGGAGTGCGTTCATGTCGGGCATTTTGCCGGGTTAGGTGCAGGCTGGGTAGGGGCCAGTCTGGGGGGCGGGGGACAACTCGGCCTTTGTGGCGAGGGTATTTATCCCGGTTGGGCTGCGTAGCAGCCCCCTTCTGTAAGGCCTGACACGCTGCGATGGCGGCCGGACTGAGGGGCGCTTCGCACCCCAGCGGGGATAAATCCCCTCGCCACAGGATGTAATCAGAATATCTTCTTGAAGAACGCCTGCATGTCCGCCCACGATTTTTCATCGGCGGCCTTGTTGTAGCCGATGTCCGGCCCGCCATGCTCGCCGTGGCTCAGGCGGTCGGCGTCAGGGTTGCTGAAGCCGTGCTTGGCGCCTTCGAGGCTGACGAATTTATAGTCGGCGCCGGCCTTGTCCATCTCGCTCTTGAACGCGGTGACGTTGTCTTCGGTGACCATGCTGTCCAGGGCGCCATGCTCGACCAGCAGCTTGGCCTTGACGCTACCGGGCGTGGCCGGGGTGTTGGTCACCAGCGCACCGTGGAAACTCACCACGCCGGCCAGCGGCACGCCCTGGCGTGCGGCGTCCAGCACCACCTTGCCGCCGAAGCAGTAGCCGATGGCGGCCAGTTTGTCCGGGTCGGTCTGGGGCTGTTTCGTCAGCAGGTCGAGCCCGGCCTGGAAGCGCGCACTGGCGGCCTTGCCATCCTTGAGGGCCGCCTGCATGAAGGCCATGGCGTCCTTCGGGTGCTCGGTGTTCTTGCCGTCGCCGTACATGTCGATGGCCAGGGCGCTGTAGCCCAGGCCGGCGAGGTCGCGGGCCCGGCGCTTGGCGTAGTCATTCAACCCCCACCATTCGTGCACCACCACCACGCCCGGGCGCGGCCCCTTGACGGCATCGTCGTAGGCGTAATAGCCGATCAGCTGGGTGCCGTCGGCACTGGTGTAGGGGATCTCCTGGGTCTGGATGGCGGCGTGGCTCACGCCGCCAAGGGCCAGCAGTACAACGGCAAGCAACCTGCGCATGGTGGTTCTCCTTGAAATGGGGGTCGTGCGAGACAAGACACTCTAGCCGATTCATTCAGCCCAGGTTCAGAGAACGTTCAAGGGGTGTTCAGGGACCGCTGGTTAACGTGACGGCGACTTCACCCACCACCCACGCTTGAAAGGACTTTGATCATGACCGCGATGAAGAAACTGCTACTGGCTTTCACGGTGCTGGGCGCCAGCGCCATGGCCCACGCCGATGACAATTTCGCCAGCCTGACCCTGGGCCAGACCAGCGACAAGGTCAAGAAATCCGACGCCCTGAACGACAACCTGGGCCATCCGAACGCCGACGGCATCATCGGCAAGGACACCACCTACGGCATTCGCCTCGGCAAGCAGAACGACCAGGGGCGCTACTACGCCACCTACGACAATGTCTCGGGCACCCACAACGGCATCAAGCTGCGCCAGGAGAACCTGCTGGGCAGCTACGATGTGTTCTACCCGGTCACCAGCACCACCAAGCTGTTCGGCGGCGGCACGGCAGGCCTGACCAAGTTGACCCAGGATTCCCCCGGCTACAGCCGCGACAGCGACATCGGCTACGCGGTGGGCTTGCAGGGCGGCGTCTTGCAGCAAATTTCGCAGAACACCTCGGTAGAACTGGGTTACCGTTACCTGCGCAGCAACGCCAGCACCGAAATGAGCCCCCACGGTGGCGACAAGGTCGGTTCGCTGGACCTGACCAGCAGCGCCCAGACCTACCTGTCCGCCAACTACACGTTCTAGGCTGAGGGTGGCCCGCCGGATCGGCCAGGACGATCCGGCGCCTTTCGTTGCGGCATACAGTGCCTGATCGTTCGATTCGCCTTGGGAGGGGCTTCATGAAACTACTGGTCGTCGAAGACGAGGCGCTGTTGCGTCATCACCTGCAAACCCGTCTTACCGACAGCGGCCACGTGGTGCAGGCCGTCGCCAACGCCGAAGAGGCCTTGTACCAGGTCGCGGAATTCAACCACGACCTGGCTGTCATCGACCTGGGCCTGCCGGGTATCAGCGGCCTGGAACTGATCCGCCGGCTGCGCTCCCAGGACAAGACGTTCCCGATCCTCATCCTGACCGCCCGCGGCAACTGGCAGGACAAGGTCGAGGGCCTGGCCGCCGGGGCCGACGACTACGTGGTCAAGCCGTTCCAGTTCGAGGAGCTGGAGGCGCGCCTGAATGCGCTGTTGCGTCGTTCCAGTGGCTTCACCCAGTCGACCATTGTCGCCGGGCCGTTGCTGCTGGACCTCAACCGCAAGCAGGCGACCCTGGACCAGGAGCCGCTGGCGCTGACCGCCTACGAGTACCGCATCCTCGAATACCTGATGCGTCATCACCAGCAGGTGGTCGCCAAGGACCGCTTGATGGAACAGTTGTATCCCGATGACGACGAGCGCGATCCGAATGTCATCGAAGTGTTGGTCGGGCGCCTGCGCCGCAAGCTGGAGGCCCCCAATAGCTTCAAGCCGATCGACACCGTGCGGGGGCTGGGCTACCTGTTCAACGAGCGCTGCCAGTGATTCGTTCGCTACGAGTGCGGTTGATGCTGGCCGCCATGACCCTGGCGGTGTTGTTCATGCTGGCGTTGTTGCCGGCCATGCAGGGCGCGTTCAGCCTGGCGTTGCAGGAATCCATCGAGCAGCGCCTGGCGTCGGACGTGACCACGCTGATTTCCGCCGCCCGGGTGGAGAACAACCACTTGAAGATGCCGGCGCAACTGCCCGACGAGCGCTTCAACCTCGCCGATGCCCGGCTGCTGGGCTACATCTATGACCGCGATGGGCGGCTGGTGTGGCGGTCGAAGGCGACCCGGGAAGAAAACATCAACTACACCCCGCGCTACGACGGCCAGGGCAACCAGTTCGCGCGGATCCGCGAGAACGACGGCCAGGAATTTTTCGTCTATGACGTCGAGATCCAACTGCTCGGTGGCCAGAGCGCGGCGTTCAGTATCGTCACCCTGCAACCGGTGCGCGACTACGAGGTGACCCTGCAAGAGCTGCGGGACAATCTCTACCTGGGCTTCGGCGCGGCCCTGCTGGTGTTGCTGGCGCTGTTGTGGATCGGCCTGACCTGGGGCCTGCGGGCCCTGCGGCGCCTGAGCCAGGAGCTGGACGAAATCGAAAGCGGGGCCCGGGACAGCCTCAGCACCGAGCACCCCCGGGAGCTGTTGCGCCTGACCGGTTCCCTCAACCGCTTGCTGTACAGCGAGCGCGAGCAGCGCAGCCGCTACCGTGACTCCCTCGATGACCTGGCCCACAGCCTGAAAACCCCGCTGGCGGTGTTGCAGGGCGTCAGCGAAGACATGGCCCGGCGCCCCGCGGACCGGGAGCAGGCCTGGGTGCTGCAAGCCCAGATCGAGCGCATGAGCCAGCAGATAGGCTATCAGTTGCAGCGCGCCAGCCTGCGCAAGAGCGGGCTGGTGCGCCATCAGGTGCCCTTGCGCCCGGTGTTGCAAAGCCTGTGCGACACCCTGGACAAGGTCTACCGCGATAAACGGGTCGATGTCGGGTTCGACCTGCCGGAGCACTGCCAGGTGCCGATCGAGCAGGGCGCCTTGTTGGAAATGCTCGGCAACCTGCTGGAAAACGCCTATCGCCTCTGCCTGGGGGCCGTGCGCGTCAGCGTCCACCAGACCCACGGCGGCACGGAGCTGTGCGTGGAGGACGATGGGCCGGGCGTGCCGCCGGATCAGCGGGCGAGGATTCTCCAGCGCGGTGAACGGCTGGACCGCCAGCACCCGGGGCAGGGGATTGGCCTGGCGGTGGTCAAGGACATCATCGAAAGCTATGGCGCCCGGCTGACCCTAGGGGATTCGGAACTGGGCGGGGCGGCGTTCCGGATTCATTTTCCGGTGGTTTGACTTGAACATTTCGTTGTGTGCGGGCCTCTGTGGCGAGGGGATTTATCGTTGGGCTGCGTAGCAGCCCCCAAACAGACAACTCGGTGTGCCAGGTAGCTGGAGTCACTGCTTTAGGGCCGCTGCGCAGCCCAACGGGGATAAATCCCCTCGCCACACGGGGCAGCACCCCGCAGGAACTGGAAGTCACCACTCAAATCTCCTGCTCTCGATAAGCCCCCGGCGTCACCCCCGTCCACTTCTTGAACGCCCGATGGAACGCCGACGGTTCCGAGAATCCCAGTTGCTCGGCAATCTGCTGCAACGACAACTGTGCCTGGCCCAGGTGATAGATGGCGATATCCCGCCGCAACTGATCCTTGAGCGCCTGGAAACTGGTGCCTTCCTCGCGCAGGTGCCGGCGCAACGTCTGGGGGCTGATGTGCAGGTGGGCCGCCACGCTGTCCAGGTCGGGCCAGCGGGCCGTGTCGCGGCTGAGCAGGCGGCGCAGCTGGCTGCTCAGGCTGTGGCCATCGTCCGGGCGCGACAGCAGGTCGGCGGGGGAGCGTTCGAGGAAGTGCTTGAGGGTGCGTTCGTCCTGCAACAAGGGCATGTCCAGGTAGCGGCTGTGGAACAACAGGCTGCTGGCGGGCGCCTCGAACACCTGCGCGCAGGGGAACAGCAAGTCGTACTCGGCGGCGTGGGCGGGCTTGGCATAGCTGAAGGTCGCCTGCTCCAGGCCGATCCGCTGGCCGATCAGCCAACTGCCGAGGCGATGCCAGATCACCAGCAGGCTTTCGCTCAGGAAATGATCCGGGTCCCACAATGTCGAGTCGTCCAGTACCAGCCGGACCCGCTCGCCTTCGGTTTCCAGCGTCAGCCGCGGGGCGTCGGGGAACAGGCCGTAGAACAACAGGCCGCGCTGGAGCGCCTTGCCCAGGGTGCGGCAGTGGATCAACGCGTGGCACATCATCGCAAACGTCCCGGGTTTACTCGGCGCCCGGCCGAACCCGAGGTATTCGTCATCCAGTTGTTGCCACAGCGCCTGCAACAAGCGCGCGAACTGTTCCGGCGCGATGCGCGCCCGTGACTCTTCCAACAGCTCGGGGCTGATGCCCAGTTGTTGCAGCAGGGGCAGGTAATCGAACCCTTGTCGCCGCGCGCCGCCCAGGGCTGCGCGGGCGAAATGGCTGGCGATCGTGCGTTGGCGCATGGCAAGAAAATCCGTCCGTTAAGCGGGCGATGGTAGCAGCGCGAAGGACTTGGACAAGGCGGATATCCGCCAAATTCCGGAGCGGGAAGCGGCCAGTGGGCGGAAAACCGCCACCCCGAACGCCCTGTTTAAACCCCTGTGGAATCCGCCGGCCCGTCTGCTATACCGGATGTAGGCGATTTCGCAAAAATGGCACGCGCTTTGCGATGTGTTAGGTAGGTCTGCCGCGTGCAGCCGACAAAACAAATCCCTCCAGTGCAGGAGGGTTCGCAATTGAGGTTTCGTCGACGACAGGTGGATGTTGTCGCACGGGACGCTTGAGGAAGGTTTGCCATGACGACTCGTCAGCCCCTGTACAAATCCCTGTATTTCCAGGTGATCGTAGCCATTGCCATCGGTATTTTGCTCGGCCACTTCTACCCGCAGACCGGTGTTGCCCTCAAGCCGTTCGGTGACGGGTTCATCAAACTGATCAAAATGGTCATTGCCCCGATCATCTTCTGTACCGTCGTCAGCGGTATCGCCGGCATGCAGAACATGAAGTCGGTCGGCAAGACGGGCGGCTATGCGCTGCTGTACTTCGAGATCGTCTCCACCATCGCCCTGTTGATCGGCCTGGTCGTGGTCAACGTCGTGCAACCGGGTAACGGCATGCACATCGACGTGACGACCCTGGACACCAGCAAGATCGCCGGCTTCATCTCCGCCGGTAAAGACCAGAGCATCATCGCCTTCATCCTCAACGTGATCCCCAACACCATCGTCGGCGCGTTCGCCAACGGCGATATCCTGCAAGTGCTGATGTTCTCGGTGCTCTTCGGTTTCGCCCTGCATCGCCTGGGTGCCTACGGCAAGCCGGTACTGGACTTCATCGACCGTTTCGCCCACGTCATGTTCATCATCATCAACATGATCATGAAACTGGCTCCCCTGGGTGCGTTCGGTGCCATGGCCTTCACCATCGGCGCCTACGGTGTCGGTTCGCTGGTGCAACTGGGCCAGCTGATGATCTGCTTCTACATCACCTGCGTGGTGTTCGTGCTGGTCGTGCTGGGTGCCATCTGCCGTGCCCACGGCTTTAGCGTGATCAAGCTGGTTCGCTACATCCGTGAAGAGCTGCTGATCGTGCTGGGCACTTCCTCGTCGGAATCGGCCCTGCCACGCATGCTGATCAAGATGGAACGCCTGGGTGCCAAGAAATCCGTGGTCGGCCTGGTCATCCCGACAGGCTACTCGTTCAACCTCGACGGTACGTCGATCTACCTGACCATGGCCGCGGTGTTCATCGCCCAGGCCACCGACACCCACATGGACATTACCCACCAGATCACCCTGCTGCTGGTGTTGCTGCTGTCGTCCAAGGGCGCTGCCGGCGTGACCGGTAGTGGCTTCATCGTACTGGCCGCCACCCTGTCGGCCGTGGGTCACCTGCCGGTGGCCGGCCTGGCGCTGATCCTGGGTATCGACCGCTTCATGTCCGAAGCCCGTGCCCTGACCAACCTGGTGGGCAACGCCGTTGCCACGATCGTGGTTGCCAAGTGGGTCAAGGAGCTGGATGAAGACCAACTGCATGCCGAGCTGGCTTCCGGTGGTCGCGGCATCTCCGACGTCCGTGAAGACGACGAGCAGATCGTGGCGGCTGAATCGTCTGCCCCTGGCGTCGTGAAGTAATCTGCACGTTGCAATGAAAAACCCGCTTCGGCGGGTTTTTTTATTGCGCCTCGTTTTCAGCCTAGAGTGTTTTGTGGTGAGAGCGCTTTTGTGGCGAGGGGATTTATCCCCGCTGGGCTACGCAGTAGCCCCCTGCGTCTGATCCGACACGCCGGGTGGCAGATGAAATCCTGGGGGCGCTGCGCGCCCCAACGGGGATAAATCCCCTCGCCACAAAGGATCCGTGGCACCACAAGGGATCCGTGGCAGCACTGAGCGCAATGGTCATCTCTTGTGACACCTGCGGTGATTGCCCCACCGCCAACCCCTGCCTAGTCTTCAGCCATCACCCCCGTCGGAGATCGCCCATGCAAGGCCCACTGGCATCGCTCAAGGTTCTGGACTTCTCGACCCTGCTGCCCGGCCCGTTCGCCTCGTTGCTGCTGGCCGACATGGGCGCCGAGGTGCTGCGCATCGAGTCGCCGACCCGGCCGGACCTGTTGCGGATATTGCCGCCCCATGACCAAGGGGTTTCGGCCAGCCACGCCTACCTCAACCGCAACAAGCGCAGCCTTGCCCTGGACCTCAAGCAGCCGCAGGCGCGGGCGGTGATCGAGGCCTTGCTCGCCGACCACGACATCCTGCTGGAACAGTTCCGCCCCGGAGTCATGGAGCGGCTGGGCCTGGGGTACGACGCGCTGAAGGCCATCAATCCGCGGCTGATCTACGTGTCGATCACCGGCTATGGCCAGACCGGGCCATACAAGGACCGCGCCGGCCACGACATCAACTACCTCGCCGTGGCGGGCCTGGCCAGCCATACCGGTCGCGCCGACAGCGGGCCGTTGCCACTGGGGATCCAGGCGGCCGACATTGCCGGCGGTTCGCTGCATGGGGTGATCGGGCTGTTGGCTGCGGTGATCGCCCGGCAGCAGACCGGGCAGGGCCAGCACCTGGACGTCAGCATGACCGACTGTGCCTTCAGCCTCAACGCCCTGGCCGGGGCCGGTTACCTGGCTTGCGGGAAAACCCCCGGGTTCGAGGACCAGCTGCTCAACGGCGGCAGCTTCTACGACTATTACCGCACGCGGGACGGTCGCTGGATGTCGGTGGGCAGCCTGGAACCGGCCTTCATGCAGGCCCTGTGCGCGGCCCTGGGACGCCCGGAACTGGCGGCCCAGGGCCTTTCGCCCGACCCCGTGCAACAACGGGCGCTCAAGCAGGCGTTGCAAGTGGAGTTCGAAAAGCACGATTTCGCCGAGCTGTGCCGGTTGTTCGCGGGCATCGACGCCTGTGTCGAGCCGGTGCTGGACCTGGAAGAGGCGGTCCGGCACCCGCAATTGCAGGCCCGTGGCGTGGTGACCCAGGTGCCCCGGGGCGATGGTTCGAGCCAGGCGCAGATGGCCTGCCCATTGAAGTTTTCCCAAGGGCTGCCCGAGCCCCGGCATATTGGCGCAAGGCTCGGGGCGCATACCGATCAGGTGTTGGAGGCGTTGGGGTTCAGTGCGCAGCGGATCGAAGCGTTGCGTAAGCGCGGGGTGGTTTTGTAGCGTCTGTCAGGCAGTCATCGCGAGCAAGCTCGCTCCCACACTGGATCTATGGTGTTCACAAAACCCCTGTGGGAGCGAGCTTGCTCGCGATGGGGCCAGCCCACACACCACAAAAACTTACTCCACCCGCGTCTCCCCGCTGAACACCAGGGTATTGCGGCAGCTACGGCACAAATATCGCCGCCCCTGGCGCACCAGGCGGTGGCGCTGGGCCGAGAACGGGAAGTCGCTGCCATCGCAGGGGCATTTGTAGATGTAGCGGGTCACGCTGCGGCGCTTGATCTCGTAGGTGTGGCAGCGATTGGGCGGCAGTTCGTACACGCCGCGCATGATCAATTGCCACTCTTCGCCATGGGGTTGGATGCGCTCGCCAAACAGCTGGTGGGCGATCAGGTGCGCGACTTCGTGGGCGACGGTCTGCTTGAGGAAGTCATCGGCGTTTTCCCGGTACAACTGCGGGTTGAAGCGCAGCAGGTTCTCATGCAGATGGGCGACCCCGGCTTTCTGGCCACGCAATTTGAAGCTGACCACCGGGCGTTTGAAGGGACGTTTGAAAAAGGATTCGGCTTGTTGGTAACACTCTTCGACGCGGGTATTGAGTTGCTCGAGCATGCTGTACGGGTCTCCAGAAACCCGAGTATGCCGCAAGCGCCGACCGTTGCGAATCGCCTGGCTGCCCGGCGGTCGTTTTCCTCCGTCCGCAGACAGGAAGGCCGCCTTGCGGCGGCCTGTGTTGGCAGGTTTGCTTGTTATTGGAGGGGCTTGCGGTTCAATTGGTGTACACCGGGCCGACGCCCAACCCCCAGACGATCACGGTGAACGCCATGATGGCGACCAGCACCACCAGGCCGACGGCAAGCACCGAGCTGGAGAACAGGAAGCCTTCGTCCTGGGGAATGTTCATGAAGGTCGGCAGGCCCACGTACAACAGGTAGACCGTGTAGCAGATGGCCGCCGTGCCGACGATCATCCCCAGCCACATGTGCGGGTAGAGCGCCGCCAGGCCGCCGATGAACAAGGGGGTCGCCGTGTAGGTGGCAAACGCGACGCAACGGGCCAGGCTCGGATTGGCATCGTAGGTACGCGCCATCCAGTGGATGAAGGCGCCCATCACCGCCACGCCGCCGAGCATCGCCAGGTACGACATGACGGTCATCCACAGCGCGCTTTCCTGCGTCAGCATCACCGGCGGGCGATTGCCGATGACCCAGCCCACCTGCGTGGTGCCGATGAACGCCGACACCGCGGGAATGGCCGCCAGGATCAGCGTGTGGGTCAGGTACATGTGGCTGATGCTTTCCTCCTGATCGCCACGGATCTCCTTCCATTCTTGATCAGGGTGGGTAAAGAGCCCCACGACATGATGGATCATAGTCAGTCACTCCTTTGTTATTGCCATCGCCCCCCAACGGAGCGCCTACGGGCCAAGTGGCCAAGTAAGTAAAGGTCTGTATGTGTGTGCGACCTTATGCCGCAGTATAGAAAGGACTCATGCCCTGTGGGATGGCAGGCTTAGAGCAAATCGCGCTGTCGACTGACGGGGTAATCGCCGATGGATCTGTACATCGCTTTCGGCGAACACTCACACTTGTGGCGAGGGGATTTATCCCCGCTGGGCTGCGCAGCGGCCCCCTTCGTCAGGTCTGGCACCACGGTGAAGCTGCGAATTTGGGGGCGCTTCGCACCCCAACGGGGATAAATCCCCTCGCCACAAAAGCGCATGTCATCAGCCTTCGCCGACAGCAAGTTTTTTGCGTAAAATGCCGGCCCTTCGTCACACCTCACGGATTTCGCGTCATGGGCACTCTCACGGTCAACCAGAACAAACTGCAAAAGCGCCTGCGCCGCCTGGCCGGTGAGGCGGTCGCCGATTTCAACATGATCGAGGACGGCGACAAGGTCATGGTCTGCCTGTCCGGCGGCAAGGACAGCTACACCCTGCTCGATGTGCTGATGCACCTGCAGAAGGTTGCCCCGATCAAGTTCGACATCGTCGCGGTGAACATGGACCAGAAGCAGCCGGGGTTCCCCGAGCACGTGCTGCCGGCCTACCTCGAATCGCTGGGCGTGGAATACCACATCGTCGAGAAGGACACCTATTCGGTGGTCAAGGAGCTGATTCCCGAAGGCAAGACCACCTGCTCGCTGTGTTCACGCCTGCGGCGCGGGACGCTCTACACCTTCGCCGACGAGATCGGCGCGACCAAGATGGCCCTGGGTCACCACCGCGACGACATCGTCGAGACGTTCTTCCTGAACATGTTCTACAACGGCACCCTCAAGGCCATGCCGCCCAAGCTGCGGGCCGATGACGGGCGCAACGTGGTAATACGGCCCTTGGCCTACTGCAACGAGAAAGACATCCAGGCTTATTCGGACTTCAAGCAATTCCCGATCATCCCCTGCAATCTTTGCGGTTCCCAGGAGAACCTGCAGCGCCAGGTGGTCAAGGAAATGCTCCAGGAGTGGGAACGCAAGACCCCGGGCCGTACCGAGAGCATTTTCCGCGGCTTGCAGAACGTCGTCCCTTCGCAGCTGGCGGACCGCAACCTGTTCGACTTCACCAGCCTGCGCATCGACGAAAACGCGACCCCGCGCTTCGTCAACGTGGTGAACCTCTGACGCTGTCAACGCCTCAATTGCACGGCGCTCGCGAGCGCCGTTTTCATTTCCGACCCCAGGAGAGGGCATGCGCGATTACAAGTGGCTGCACGAGTATTGTCTGAACCGCTTCGGTTCGGCGGCTGAACTGGAAGCCCACCTGCCGGTTCCCAAGACCCCGGCGCAACTACGCAAGATCAGTGATGACCGCTACCTCTCGACCCTGGCGCTACGGGTCTTTCGCGCAGGCCTCAAGCACAGCCTGGTGGATGCCAAGTGGCCGGCGTTCGAGGAAGTGTTCTTCAAGTTCGACCCGGAAAAAGTCGTGCTCATGAGTGCCGAGCACCTGGAGCGGCTGATGCAGGACGCGCGGATCATCCGCCACCTGGGCAAGCTCAAGAGCGTGCCGCGCAACGCCCAGCTGATCCTGGACGTGGCCCACGAAAAGGGCAGCTTCGGCGCGCTGATCGCCGACTGGCCGGTGACCGACATCGTCGGCCTGTGGACCTACCTGAAAAAGCACGGCCATCAATTGGGCGGCCTGTCGGCACCGCGTTTCCTGCGGATGATGGGCAAGGACACGTTCGTGCCGAGTTATGACGTGGTGGCCGCGCTCAATGCCCAGGACATCATCGACAAGGTCCCCACGAGCCTGCGGGACCTGGCGACGGTGCAGGCTGCCTTCAACCAGTGGCATGAAGAAAGTGGTGGGCGGCCGATGTCGCAGATTTCGATGATGCTGGCGTATACCGTCAATCATTGAGACCGCGTCGCACCTATCGCGAGCAAGCTCGCTCCCACAGGGGATTTGTGAACGCCGAAAATTCAATGTGGGAGCGAGCTTGCTCGCGATAGCGGCCTATCAGGCGACGGACGGTTCGCCTTCCCCCGCTAACCGCCGGTTCAACTGAAACCGCCAACGCACATACAGCAAGGCCGAGCAGAACAGCGCCAGGCTCGCCACCATTTCCAGCACGCCGAACCACTGACGGTTCGGGTCATAGGCCGCCAACGCGCCCTTGATGAAATACAGGTTCACCACGAAGCACATCCACGAGTGCCCGCGGGCGCTGCCGCTGAGCATGCCGGGGGCGAGGATCAGCAGCGGCACCAGCTCGATCAGCAGGATGACCCACGGCCGTGCGCCATGCAGGTCGGCGATCAGCAGGTAATAGGCGCTGAGCAACCCCACCAGGGCGAAAAAGCACAGCAGGCTGAGGACCCGGGCGATGCGCACGCGCGGTTCCAGCCAGGGGATGGGCGGCAGGATCTTCGGCTTCTTAGCCACGGCCGTTCTCCAGCAGTTGCGCGGTCTTCGCCAGGCGCGAACCCAGGGCCCGGCACAGCGCGACCTCGTGTTCGTTCAAGCCGCGCTTGCCGTCGCTGCCGGCGTGATGACTCGGCCCGTAGGGCGTGCCGCCGCCTGCGGTGTCGATCAGCGCCGACTCGCTGTAGGGCAGGCCGGTGATCAGCATGCCGTGGTGCAGCAACGGCAGCATCATCGACAGCAGGGTGGTTTCCTGGCCGCCATGCAGGCTGGCCGTGGAGGTGAACACCCCGGCCGGCTTGCCCACCAGGGCACCGGTCAGCCACAGGTTGCTGGTGCCGTCGAGGAAATACTTCAACGGCGCGGCCATGTTGCCGAAACGGGTCGGGCTGCCCAAGGCCAGGCCGGCGCAGTGCTTCAGGTCGTCGAGGGTGGCGTACAGCGGGCCTTGTTCGGGGATGTCCGGCGCCACCGCTTCGCACTCGGTGGAAATCGCCGGCACCGTGCGCAGCCGGGCTTCCAGGCCGGCCTGCTCGACGCCGCGGGCGATCTGCCGGGCCATCTCGTTGGTGGCGCCGCTGCGGCTGTAATACAACACCAGGATGTACGGCGTGCTCACGGCAGGATCTCCAGGATCTTCTCCGGCGGACGACCGATCACGGCCTTGTCAGCGGTTTCCAGGATCGGCCGTTCCATGAGTTTCGGGTGGGCGGCGATGGCGGCGATCAACTGCGCCTGGCTCAGGCTTTCGTCGGCCAGGTTCAAGTCCTTGTATTCATCCTCGCCAGTGCGCAGCAATTGCCGGGCGGTGATGCCGAGCTTGCCCAGCAGGCGTTCCAGTTGCGCGGCGTCCAGTGGGGTTTCCAGGTAGCGGACCACGGTGGGCGCCAGGCCTTGGGCCTCCAACAGTTCCAGCGCACCGCGGGATTTCGAGCAGCGCGGGTTGTGATAAAGCGTCAGATCGGTCATGAGCGGGTCGCATCTTGCGTAAGGTGGCGGCTATTCTACTGTGCCGCGAGGCCCCAAGCACCCAACAGAGGCAACGGGTCGCGGCGGCTCACATTCAGACAAGGATCGGCACATGGCAAGGCGACTGACGGCGGCACTGGCATTCATGGGCATTTTGTCGCTCAGCGGCTGTGGCAACGACTACGGGGTGGACCAGAACGGCCAGGCCATCGCCTCGCAACGGCTGGACAAGCAATGGCTGGTGCTCAACTACTGGGCGGAGTGGTGCGCGCCGTGCCGCACTGAAATCCCCGAGTTCAATGCCCTGGCCGACCAGCTCAAGGGCCGCAATGTCGGTGTCTTCGGGGTCAATTTCGACCAGGTCCAGGGCGAAGAACTCAAGAGCGCCAGCGACAAGATGGGCATCCGCTTCACCGTATTGGCCCGCGACCCGGCCGAGATCTTCGACCTTCCCCGCAGCGAAGGGCTGCCGGTGACCTACATCATCGACAACCGGGGCAAAGTGCGCGAGCAATTGCTCGGGGAGCAGACGGCGGCGGGGGTGATGGCGAAGCTCGAGGCGTTGCAGGCGGTTAAATAACGTACAGTGAGCTTGAGTAGCACGCGTTTGTGGCGAGGGGATTTATCCCTGCTGGGCCGCGAAGCGGCCCCAAGATTTACTTGCCACTGCGGTGTGTCAGACGCAGCACAATGGGGCTGCTACGCAGCCCAGCGGGGATAAATCCCCTCGCCACAGGGTTTTGGCCAGGCTCAGGAATAGCCTCAGCCTTCTTCCAGCCACCAACGCAACGGCTTGCCCTGGGCAGGCCAGAAGCGCATCTGCTCGTTGGGCGCAATGTCCCAGCGCTCGACTTTTTCCAGCGCTTGCAAGAACCGTCCTTCCTGCTCCATCACGGCCGGGGCGCAGAGCTTGCGGGTGCTGCCGATCTTGCCGAAGCTCAAGCGGTGGCCTTCCAGGGTATAGGGGGCGAACCAGTGGTTGCAGCCGCCGTTGCCATAGGCGCGACCGTCATCGCCGAGGGTGATGGTCAGGTGGCTGTAGTCCATCAACGGGCGTTCGCCGATCCACTCCAGGATGTAGCTGCGGTTGTGTTGCAGTTGCACCGGCTCAGCGGCACAGCCCAGCAGGCTCATGCCGATCAGCGCGGACAGCGCCGTGCGTTTCATCAGGCCGCTTCCTGGCATTGCGGGCACAGGTGCTTTTCACCGACCGTGGTCCAGCCCAACTCGGCAATGCGCGCACGGGCGGCCGGCTTCTCGGCTTTGGTGCCGAGCTTGGCATCGACGGCGAATTCGAAACTCAGTGCCTTGGCGCAGTTGTCGCAATTGACCTGCCAGGTGTGGATCGCCAGCTCGCCGAACACCGGGCCGGTGGTCATGGCGGTCCATTGGCCCATGGGCTTGAGCAGGTGCCGAACGGTGTCCACCGTCAGGCGCATGGACAAGTCCTTGCTGCCCTTGAGGGTCACGAGCAATACATCATTGGCCTGGATCGACCCGCCATTGCCGGTCACCTGGTAGCGGCCCGGCGCCAGGGCGCGGACTTCGGTCAAGGTGTGTTGCGGGTTCATCAGGGTGTAGCGGAAATCATGTTCGGCCATGGGTCCTCCAAATAGGCGCGACATGCTAGCACGCGGCATGGCTTGGGATGGTCTCGATGGCGGGCATCTGGAGATCAGGCCGACGAAACTCCATCCCCTGTGGGAGCGAGCTTGCTCGCGATGGCAGTGTGTCAGTCAACCTCGAGGGCGGCTGATGCACCGCCATCGCGAGCAAGCTCGCTCCCACAGGGGTTATTTATTGGCTGGTAAAACGGGTTAGCCGTCGACCAGATTCTGCGGCGTGCCGTTCGCCCAGGCGGCGATGTTGTCCAGGGTGGTCGTGGCGATCGCCGCCAGTGCTTCATGGGTCAGGAAGGCCTGGTGGGCGGTGACGATCACGTTGGGAAACGTCAGCAGCCGGGCCAGGACGTCGTCTTGCAGGGGCTGGTCGGAGCGGTCCTTGAAGAACAGTTGGGCCTCTTCCTCATAGACGTCCAGGCCCAGGTAGCCCAGTTGGCCGCTTTTCAGCGCTTCGATCAGCGCCGGTGTGTCCACCAGGCCGCCGCGCCCGGTGTTGATCAGCATGGCGCCGCGTTGCATCGTCGCCAGGGATCGGGCGTTGATCAGGTGGTGGCTCTGTGCGTTGAGCGGGCAGTGCAGGCTGATGATCTGCGCCTGCTCCAGCAGCGCGGGCAGCGGCAGGTAGCGTGCCCCCAGGGCTTCGAGCTGGGGGTTGGGGTAGGGGTCATGCGCCAGCAACCGGCAACCGAAGCCGGCCATGATCCGCGCGAACGTCGCGCCGATCTGCCCGGTGCCGATCACGCCGACGGTCTTGCCCACCAGGTCGAAGCCGGTGAGACCGTGCAGGCTGAAGTTGCCGTCACGGGTCCGGTTATAGGCGCGGTGCAGGCAGCGGTTGAGCGCCATGATCAGCGCCACCGCATGTTCGGCCACGGCATGGGGCGAATAGGCCGGCACCCGGACGATGGCCAGTCCCAGGCGCTTGGCGGCGGGCAGGTCGACATGGTTGTAGCCGGCCGAGCGCAAGGCGATCAACCGGGTGCCGCCGTTCGCCAGTCGCTCCAGCACCGGTGCGCCCAGGTCATCGTTGATGAAGGCACAAACCACTTCATGCCGTTCGGCCAGGGCCACGGTGTCCAGGTTCAGGCGCGCCGGCTGGAACTGCAGTTCAAGGCCGGCGGGGACCGAAGCGTGGCTGAAACTGTCGCGGTCGTAGGTCTGGCTGCTGAAAACAATCACGCGCATGGCGGCCTCCTGAGGCTGGGATGGCGTCAGCTTAGCCGCGATTGGGCCGACGATTATTGCCCTGGGTCAGGCGCTGATACGGGCCTCGCTCGCCAGGCGGTTGATGGCGCGCTCCAGTTCCTCGAGGGCAGCGGCGGCCTTGGGGTCGTTTTGCTTGAGCAAGGTTTCGCTGCGCTGGCAGGCGGCGCGCAGTTGCGGAACGCCGCAGTAGCGCGTCGCACCGTGCAGGCGATGGACCCGTTCGATCAGGGCGTTGTGATCGTTGGCTTCGCTGGCCTGGCGGATCGCTTCGCGGTCGGCTTCCAGGGACGCCAGCAGCATCGCCAGCATGTCCGCGGCCAGGTCGGCCTTGCCGGCGGCCAGGCGCAGGCCTTCCTCGTGGTCGAGCACCAGCAGTTCGCCGCCGGCCTGGGCGTCGCCGTGGCGTTCCGGCGACTGGTTGCGCAGGGCCAGGCCGGTCCATTTGAGCACCACCTGGGCCAGTTGCCGTTCGCTGATGGGCTTGGTCAGGTAGTCGTCCATGCCGCTTTGCAGCAGGGCGCGCTTTTCGTTGGCCATGGCGTGGGCGGTGAGGGCGACGATCGGCAGCGGCGTGCAGTGGCGCTCGCTTTCCCACTGACGGATCGCCTCGGTGCTCTGGCGCCCGTCCATGCCCGGCATCTGCACGTCCATCAGCACCAGGTCGTAGGTTTCCTTTTGCACGGCCTTGACCGCGGCATAGCCGCTTTCCACCGCCAGGACCTTGGCCCCCATGTCTTCGAGCAGGGTCTGCACCAGCAGCAGGTTGGCCGGGTTGTCATCCACGCACAACACTTTTGGCGCGCGGCTGGCGACCGGCTCGTTCGGCTCGCTGCGGGTCGGCCGTGGGTTCACCAGGTCGGACAGCGAGCGGCGCAACTTGCGGGTGCAGGCGGGCTTGGCCTGCAACTGGCTGTGGGGGTTGGGCACCGAGAGATGGTAGAGCGTCTGTTCGGTGGTGGGGCACAGCACCAGCACCTTGCAACCCAGGTGTTCGAGGTCCCAGATGTGCTGGTTGAGGCGTTCCGGCGGCATGTCGTTGCTGGTGATGCCCAGCACGGCCAGGTCAAACGCCTGGTCGGTCGGATGGGCGACGGTGACGCCGTTGGTCAGGCCTTCCAGGGTGTTGAACGGCGTGACGTGCAGGCCGCAGTCCTCGAGCTGGTGTTGCAACGCCTGGCGCGCCAGTTCGTGGTTTTCCAGCAGCGCCACGCGCCGGCCCAGCAACGGTGGACCGGGCAGGTCCTCGGCGTCGTCGCGGGTCTTGGGCAGGCGCAGGCTGATCCAGAACTCCGAGCCTTCGCCCGGGGTGCTGTCCACGCCGATCTCGCCGCCCATCTGTTCCACCAGGCGCTTGGAAATCACCAGCCCCAGTCCGGTGCCGCCCGGCTGGCGCGACAGCGAGTTGTCGGCCTGGCTAAAGGCCTGGAACAGCGCCCGCACGTCCTGGGCGGACAGGCCGATGCCGGTGTCCTGGACGCTGATGCGCAGTTGCACGCTGTCTTCGTGTTCGTCTTCGAGCATCGCCCGGGCGACGATGGTGCCTTCGCGGGTGAACTTGATGGCGTTGCTCACCAGGTTGGTGAGGATCTGCTTGAGGCGCAGCGGATCGCCCACCAGCGACAACGGCGTGTCGCGGTAGACCAGGCTCACCAGTTCCAACTGCTTGGCATGGGCGGCGGGGGCGAGGATGGTCAGGGTGTCCTGCAACAGGTCGCGCAGGTTGAACGGGATGCTGTCGAGCACCAGCTTGCCAGCCTCGATCTTCGAGAAGTCGAGGATCTCGTTGATGATGCCCAGCAGGCTGTCGGCGGATTTTTCGATGGTGCCCAGGTAGTCGAGCTGGCGCGGGGTCAGCTCGCTTTTCTGCAAGAGATGGGTGAAGCCGAGGATGCCGTTGAGCGGGGTGCGGATCTCATGGCTCATGTTCGCCAGGAACTCGGATTTGATCCGGCTCGCTTCCAGGGCTTCCTTGCGCGCCAGGTCCAGCTCGATGTTCTGGATCTCGATGGTTTCCAGGTTCTGGCGCACGTCCTCGGTGGCCTGGTCGATGCTGTGTTGCAGCTCTTCCTGGGCGTTCTGCAAGGTGCCGGCCATGCGGTTGATGCCCGACGCCAGTTCATCCAGTTCCTGGCTGCCCAAGGGCGGCAGGCGGGTTTCCAGGTGGCCGTCCTTGAGCTGGGCCACGGCTTGCTTGATCTGGCTCAGCGGGCGGTTGATCGTGCGGCCCATGCGCAGGGCCAGCAGCGCGGTCAGGCCCAGGCCGGCAGCGATCAGCAACAGGCTGGCGAAAAGGCTGCGGTAACCGCGCAACAACATGCCGCTGTGGGACAGTTCCAGCTCGACCCAGCCCAACAGGCGGTCGGCTTCTTCGGGAATCAGTTCGCCCGCCAGGTTGCGGTGCTTGCCGAAGACCGGCAGCAGGTAGCGCGTGGCGTCGTTGCCGGTGCGCTGCAGCAGTTGCGTGCTGTTGCCCTCCGGCGCCCGGTTGAGCATGGTCGGACCGGCGTGGGCCAGCGGCGTGCGGTCGGGGGCGAGGAAGGTCACGGCGCGCACGTCGGTCTGTTCCAGCGACTGGGTGGCGATGCGCTCCAGCAGTTCGGTGTCCTGCCGGCTCATGGCGGGGGCGACCAGCGGCGCCAGTTGTTCGGCGATCATCTCGCCCCGTTGCAGCAACTGGGCGTGCAGGTCCGATTGCTGCATCCAGGTGAAGTAACCGCCCAGGACCAGCGCCATCAGGCTGGTCGGCAACAGGGTCAGCAACAGCACGCGGCCTTTGATTCCCAGTTTCTTGAGCACACTTGTCTCCTGCATCCAGCGGTCTGATTAAGCGGTGCGCGCATCCGGCGCGCAATACCTGCGCAGTGTAGCGATTTGAGGGCGGGGGATCTTCGTAAAATTCAGGTCCGCCGCGCCTTTGTGGCGAGGGGATTTATCCCCGCTGGGCTGCGAAGCGGCCCCCCTACAGCCTGTTTGGCGCACCATGAACCCAGGAAATAGGACTGCTTCGCAGCCCAGCGGGGATAAATCCCCTCGCCACAAATGAAGGTGTTCAACCGATGGCTGCCGCCTCGCTTATTCCCATAAGCCATAACCACCTCACTTTGCGTGATATGGCCTCGCCGGGTTTGCCGGTATGATAGGCGCCCCCGCAGCCCGGATTGCGAATACGCCATGACTTTGCAGTACCCCACGATCGCCGATTGCGTCGGCAACACCCCGCTGGTCCGCTTGCAGCGCTTGCCCGGCGCCACCAGCAACACGCTCTTGCTCAAGCTCGAAGGCAACAACCCGGCGGGTTCGGTCAAGGACCGGCCGGCGCTGTCGATGATCACCCGTGGCGAATTGCGCGGGCACATCAGGCCGGGCGACACGCTGATCGAGGCGACGTCCGGCAACACCGGCATCGCCCTGGCCATGGCGGCGGCGATCAAGGGCTACAAGATGGTGCTGATCATGCCCGACAACTCCAGCGCCGAGCGCAAGGCGGCCATGACGGCCTACGGCGCGGAACTGATCCTGGTGACCCAGGAGCAGGGCATGGAAGGCGCCCGGGACCTGGCCGAGCGCATGCAGGCCGAAGGCCGTGGCAAGGTGCTCGACCAGTTCGCTAACGGCGACAACCCCGAGGCCCACTACACCACCACCGGTCCCGAGATCTGGCGCCAGACCGGCGGCACCATCACCCATTTCGTCAGCTCGATGGGCACCACCGGCACCATCATGGGCAACTCGCGCTACTTGAAGGAACAGAACCCCAACGTGCAGATCATCGGCCTGCAACCGATGGAAGGCGCGGCCATCCCCGGCATCCGTCGCTGGCCCGAGGAATACCTGCCGAAGATCTACCAGGCCGACCGCGTGGACCGCATCATCGACATGGCCCAGGCCGAAGCCGAGGACGTGACCCGGCGCCTGGCGCGCGAGGAAGGCATCTTCTGCGGCGTCTCTTCGGGCGGTGCCGTGGCGGGAATGCTGCGTTTGTCGAAGGAGGTTGAAAACGCGGTGATCGTCGCGATCATTTGCGACCGCGGCGACCGCTACCTGTCGACCGGCATTTTCGACGCGCCCAACTGATGGCCAAGCAAGAAAGAGGCTTGCGCTTCCAGCCCAGCGGCGGAAGCCGGGCCCCGCAAGTGCCCACCGGTAAAAAGCAGCGCCTGACCATCGAGCGCCTGGCCAACGATGGCCGCGGCATCGGCTTCGTCGACGGGCGTACCTGGTTCGTCATCGGTGCCCTGGCCGGCGAAGACGTCGAGGCGCGGGTGCTGGGTGCCCACGGCAAAGTGGTCGAGGCCCGAACCGAGCGCGTGTTCCTGGCCAACGAACTGCGGCGTCCGGCGCCTTGTGTCCACGCCGGTCGCTGTGGCGGTTGCAGCGTCCAGCACTTGCCCCACGCCGAACAACTCGTCCTGAAGCAGCGCCTGCTCGCCGAGCAATTGTCGCGGGTGGCCGGGGTGGAACCCGAGGAATGGGCCGCGCCGCTGAGCGGGGCGGAGTTCGCTTATCGGCGCCGTGCCCGCGTGGCGGTGCGCTGGGACCACAAGGCGAAGAAACTCGAGGTGGGTTTGCGAGCCGTCGGCAGCCAGGACATCGTCGCCATCGGCGATTGTCCGGTGTTGGTTGCGCCCCTGCAGCCGATCATGAAGCAGCTGCCGGACATGCTCGGGCGCTTGAGCAAACCCCAGGCCCTGGGCCATGTGGAGTTGTTCGCCGGTTCGTCCCTGGCGGTGCTGTTGCGGCACATGGCGCCGCTGTCGGAAGCCGACTTGACGATCCTCAAGGACTTCTGCGCCATTCACCAGGCCCAGTTGTGGTTGCACGGCGAGGGCGAGCCGCAGCCAGTCGAGCCGGGCCAGGCCCTGGGTTATCGCCTGGACACCTGGGGGCTGGAACTGGCCTACCGGCCAGGGGATTTCATCCAGGTGAACGCCGGGGTCAATGAGGCGATGGTCGCCCAGGCCTTGCAATGGCTGGCGCCGCAACCCGATGAACGCGTGCTGGACCTGTTCTGCGGCCTGGGCAATTTCGCCTTGCCGTTGGCCAGGACGGTGCGCGAGGTGGTGGCCGTGGAAGGCGTGCAGGCCATGGTGGATCGCGCGGCGGCCAACGCCGTCAGCAACAATTTGAATAACACTGCCTTTTTTCAGGCCGATTTATCCCAGCCCCTGGCGACTGCGCAGTGGATCGGCGAAGGCTTTTCTGCGGTACTCTTGGACCCACCCCGTGACGGTGCTTTCGAGGTGGTGCGCACGCTGGCGTCCCTGGGCGCCAAACGGTTGGTGTATGTATCGTGCAACCCGGCAACTTTGGCCCGGGACACGGTCGAATTGATCAAGCAGGGCTACCGGTTAAAACGTGCCGGGATTCTCGATATGTTTCCTCAGACGGCGCATGTCGAGGCCATGGCGTTATTTGAAGCGAGCCAGGATGGCTTGTCCGACTGACCCGTTCGTGCCAACCCGCCACGGTCCTGGGCGGACACACGGACACTGAAGGTCAGCGATGTTGACGCATTGAATCTGCGTCGTAGGGAAGGTACGCAACGATGGTACAGGTGAGAGCACACCAGCCGATCAACACCGACGGCAGTATCAATCTCGAGGCTTGGCTCGATCACACGGTCAGTATCGACATGGTGCTGGATCGTGAAGCCTTGAAGGAGGCCTGCGAGTTCGCTCGCGAGGCCGAGCAGCAACACAATGCGGCGAAGAACCTCTGGTCCGAGGGCACCTCGAGTTTCCAGACGGGCCTGGAGATCGCCGAAATCCTGGCCGACCTCAAGCTCGACCAGGATTCGCTGGTGGCGGCGGTGCTGTACCGCGGCGTACGCGAAGGCCAGATCCAGCTCGCGGTGGTCAGCCAGCGCTTCGGCCCGGTGGTCGCCAAGCTGATCGACGGCGTGCTGCGCATGGCCGCCATCAGTGCCAGCCTCAGCCCGCGCCACTCCATGGTCCTGGGCACCCAGGGCCAGGTGGAAAACCTGCGCAAGATGCTGGTGGCGATGGTCGATGACGTGCGTGTCGCGCTGATCAAGCTGGCCGAGCGGACGTGCGCCATCCGCGCCGTCAAGGCGGCGGACGATGAAAAGCGCAACCGCGTCGCCCGCGAGGTGTTCGACATCTACGCACCCCTTGCCCACCGCCTCGGCATCGGCCATATCAAGTGGGAGCTGGAGGACCTGTCCTTCCGCTACCTGGAGCCGGACCAGTACAAGCAGATCGCCAAGCTGTTGCATGAGCGACGCCTGGACCGCGAGCGCTTCATCAACGACGTGATGAGCCAGTTGCGCGAGGAATTGCAGGCCACGGGCGTGGAAGCCGACATCAGTGGCCGGGCCAAGCACATCTATTCGATCTGGCGCAAAATGCAGCGCAAGGGCCTGGAATTCAGCCAGATCTACGACGTTCGCGCCGTCCGCGTGCTGGTCCCGGAAATGCGCGACTGCTACACCGCGCTGGGGATCGTCCACACCTTGTGGCGGCACATCCCGAAGGAATTCGACGACTACATCGCCAACCCCAAGGAAAACGGCTATCGCTCGCTGCACACGGCGGTGATCGGCCCCGAGGGCAAGGTGCTGGAAGTGCAGATCCGTACCCACGCCATGCACGAGGAAGCCGAGCTGGGGGTTTGCGCGCACTGGAAATACAAGGGCACCGACGTCAAGTCCGGGTCCAACCACTACGAAGAGAAGATCTCCTGGCTGCGCCAGGTCCTCGAATGGCATGAGGAACTGGGTGACATCGGTGGCCTGGCGGAACAGCTGCGGGTGGACATCGAGCCGGACCGGGTCTACATCTTCACCCCCGACGGCCACGCCATCGACCTGCCCAAGGGCGCGACGCCGCTGGATTTCGCCTACCGGGTGCACACCGAGATCGGCCACAACTGCCGTGGCGCCAAGATCAACGGGCGGATCGTGCCGCTCAACTACAGCCTGCAGACCGGCGAGCAGGTCGAGATCATCACCAGCAAGCACGGCACGCCGAGCCGCGACTGGCTGAACCCGAACCTGGGCTACATCACCACGTCGCGGGCGCGGGCGAAAATCGTCCACTGGTTCAAGTTGCAGGCCCGCGATCAGAACGTTGCCGCCGGCAAGACCCTGATCGAGCGCGAGCTCAGTCGCCTGGGCCTGCCCCAGGTGGATTTCGACAAGCTGGCCGAAAAGGCCAACATGAAAACCGCCGAGGACATGTTCGCCGCCCTCGGGGCCGGCGACCTGCGCCTGGCGCAACTGGTCAACCTGGCCCAGCAACTGGTGGAGCCGGAGCGCGGCAACGAGCAGTTGGAACTGATCCCGCGCAAGGCCACGGGCTACAAGCCTGGCAAGCGCGGCGACATCCAGATCCAGGGCGTCGGCAACCTGATGACCCAGATGGCCGGTTGCTGCCAGCCATTGCCGGGAGACGCGATCGTCGGCTACATCACCCAGGGCCGGGGCGTCAGCATCCACCGCCAGGATTGCGCCTCGGTGCTGCAACTGGCCGGTCGCGAGCCGGAGCGGATCATCCAGGTCAGCTGGGGGCCGGTGCCGGTGCTCACCTACCCGGTGGACATCGTCATTCGCGCCTACGACCGCTCCGGCCTGCTGCGGGACGTGTCCCAGGTGTTGCTGAACGAGCGGATCAACGTGCTGGCGGTCAACACCCGCTCGAACAAGGAAGACAACACCGCGCTGATGTCCCTGACCATCGAGATCCCGGGGCTGGACGCCCTGGGGCGGTTGCTGGGGCGGATTTCCCAGTTGCCGAACATCATCGAGACGCGGCGTAACCGGACGCCGGGTTAAGCGCAGTCCGAATGTAGGAGCAAGCCTGTGGGAGCAAAGCTTGCTCCCACAGGCTTGCTCTCACAGGCTTACTCTCATTGGGTTATTTCCCACAGTGTTTTGTGTGATGAGAAGGACTAAATGTATAGCCTCGAAGACCTGCTCCACTTGATGAACCGCCTGCGCGACCCGCAATACGGGTGCCCGTGGGACATCAAGCAAACCTACCGGACCATCGTCCCCCATACCCTGGAAGAAGCCTACGAAGTGGCCGACGCCATCGAGCGCGGTGACTTCGAGCATCTGCAGGGAGAGTTGGGCGACTTGTTGTTCCAGGTGGTGTATTACAGCCAGCTGGCCCGGGAAGAGAACCGCTTCGAATTCGCCGGCGTGGTCGACGGCATCACCCGCAAGCTGATCCGCCGCCATCCCCATGTGTTCCCCAGCGGTGACCTGTACGCGCCCCCCGACACGCCGCGCTTGAGCGAGGAACAGGTCAAGCAGCGGTGGGAGGAAATCAAGGCACAGGAGCGCGCCGAGAAGGCCTCGGCACCCGAGCAGTTGTCGTTGCTCGATGATGTGCCGGCGGCACTGCCGGCGTTGTCCCGCTCGGCGAAGCTGCAAAAGCGCGCGGGCCAGGTCGGCTTCGACTGGCCGGACGCCTTGCCGGTCCTCGACAAGGTTCGCGAAGAGCTGGATGAAGTGCTGGAGGCGATGTCGGAAAACGACCAAGTGGCAGTGACGGACGAAATCGGCGACCTGCTGTTCTCCGTCGTCAACCTGGCTCGCCACCTCAAGGTCGATCCGGAAAACGCCTTGCGCGGCGCCAACGCCAAGTTCGAACGACGCTTCCGATTTATCGAACAGGCATTGCGCGACACCCATCGACCCATGGAAGATTGCACCCTCGAAGAGTTGGACGCCTTGTGGGGCGAAGCCAAACGTCAGGAAAAGAATTTGCCCAGCTGTGGCTGAGGCCGTTGCCTAAGTGAGTAAGCACCATGAGCCTTTCCCTTCGCGACCAGTTGCTCAAAGCAGGGCTGGTCAACCAAAAGCAGGCCAAGCAGGTCGGCAAAGAGAAGCAGAAGCAGCAGCGCCTGGCGCACAAGGGCCAGATCGAACTGGATGATTCCCAGCAGCGTGCCGCCCAGCAAGCGTTGGCCGAGAAGGTCAAGCGCGACCAGGAGCTCAATCGCCAGCAGCAGGAAAAGGCCGAGCAGAAGGCTCGGGCCGCGCAGATCAAGCAATTGATCGAAGTCTCGCGCCTGCCGAAGCTGACCACCGAGGACTACTACAATTTCGTCGACGACAAGAAGGTCAAGCGTATTTCGGTCAACACCCTGATGCGCAACAAGCTGAGCAGCGGCTCCCTGGCGATCGTCCATCATGCCGGCGGCTATGAAGTGATCCCGCGCGAAGCGGCCCTGAAGATCCAGGAACGTGACCCCAAGCGCATCGTCCAGCTCAACACCCAGACCGAAGAAGTGGATGCGGATGATCCGTACGCGGCGTATCAGATTCCTGATGACTTGATGTGGTAAGCCGGGCTCAATGCTATTGAGCTGAAGCACAAAACCTGTGGGAGCGAGCTTGCTCGCGATGGCGGTCTATCGGTGACAGAGATGTTGACTGATGCGCCGCTATCGCGAGCGAGCTCGCTCCCACAGGTTCTTTTAGTGCTCAAGAGTTTGCGTTTTCATGCGAGCGCTGCCTTTCCTCGCGCTCCAGCTCAGCCTTGTAGTTCTGGGCATCGGTCTCCGAGTGGAACATCCCCACCAGCAGATCCTGTTGCCGCACATCCCAGATCCGGATACCCGCCGCAATGGCTTCATGGGACATGTGGGCATCGTCGCGTTCATTTACTTTCACAGTCATCTTGCAAGCTCCAATCTCTGTTATCTGCAGCAAGGCGTGTGCAGGGCTTTGTTATAGATTTGGATAGCCTGCTAAGTAAACGTCTGGAAGCGTTAAGAAGTTTTCATGAAAATCGCAAGAATCCTGGAGGCCAGGCAGGGCGCGGCGTTTGGTCGCAGACGGTTTTCATGAAGAAGTTTTCATATTGCAGCGACAAGCCTAAGTGAAAGCGCAACCCCTGTGGGAGCGGGCTTGCTCGCGAAGGCGCAGTGTCAGTCGATATCAATGTTGTTTGACACACTGCTTTCGCGAGCAAGCCCGCTCCCACAGGGGTATTGGGTGATCATGAAATCCAGGCAATAAAAAGCCCCGCATCTGCGGGGCTTCTTTTTATCAACTTGGCTCAGCTGCCTTTCACAGCCTTGCCATTGACCGTACCGTCCTGGAGCATGATGTTGTACTCCTTGCCGTCGGTCTCGACCTGTTGCAGGCGTACCAGCAGGTAGTCCCAGTCCTTGGCGAACCAGAGCACGGTGATGCGCTTGCTCTGCGTCGGGTCGCGCACGCGCTCGACCTTGATCGCGTCGATCTGGCCGGCCTTGGTGTCGACCTTCTCGGCGCCCAGCACGCGGAAGTCATAGGTATCGACTTCGCCGTCGTCCACGACCTGGTAGCTCATGCTTTTCTTGCCGGCGGCGACATCGTGCTGCAGGGCCAGTTGGTAGGTGGACTTGTCCACCATGCCACGGTTGAGCGGCAGCTTGACCGCGTCGCCGCGATCGGTGCCGGTGACCATCTTGGTGTTCCAGTCGAAGTCCAGGTCGGCCTTCTTGGCCTTGCCCAGGCCGCCGCGTTCGAAGTGGTAGGACTGCGGCAGCAGGGTGTCCTTGTCCAGCGTCAGGGTACTTTCTTCGGTCAGGCTGGCGATCATCATCGAAGCCTTGAAACTCAGCTTCCAGGTGCCGTTGGCTTCCTTGGTCAGGCTGCGCTCGGCGGTGCCGCTCATGGGCAGCTGTTTCCAGTCGGCGGTGTAGCTGGCGGAGAACGGTTGAAGGTCCGAAGCCTGTGCCAGGGGCAGGGCAAGCAGGGCGCAAGCGAAGAGCAGGGCGCGACGCATAAAATCTCCTAGTGTCGAATCAAATGGCCGCTGGCGGCGAGCAACTGGCCGTCCAGGGAGGCTCCACGATCGTCGAGGGTAAGCCGTCCTTCGGCAAACCAACGCACGGCCATCGGGTAGATCTGGTGCTCACGGGCGTGAACCCGTTCCGCCAGGCTTTGCGGCGTGTCGTGCAACTCTACCGGTATTACTGCCTGTACGACCAGTGGTCCGCCATCGAGTTCCTCGGTGACAAAGTGCACGGAGCAGCCGTGCTCCGTGTCTCCGGCCTCCAGCGCACGCTGGTGAGTGTGTAACCCTTTGTATTTGGGCAGCAGCGAGGGATGGATATTGAACAGGCGGCCCTGGTAGTGACGCACGAAGCCGGCGCTGAGGATGCGCATGAAGCCGGCCAGCACCACCAGTTGCGGATTGAAGGTGTCGATCTGTTCGATCAGCGCGGCGTCGAAGGCTTCGCGGCCTTCGAAGGCCTTGTGGTCGAGGACGCGGGTGTCGATGCCCGCGTCCCGGGCGCGTTGCAGGCCGTAGGCATCGGCGCGGTTGGAAATCACCGCGCGGATACGGACCGGGCTGTCGCCGGTCCGCGTGCTGTCGATCAGGGCCTGCAGGTTACTGCCGGTGCCGGACAGCAGCACCACGACGTTACAGGTTGCAGGCATCCGTCGGTGCATCAGTGCGCCTTGAGGTTTTGCAGCTCGACCTGGGCAGCGCCTTCGGCGGCGGTGGCGATCTGGCCGATCACCCAAGGTTGTTCGCCAGCTTCACGCAACACGTTCAGGGCGGTCTCGACGTGTTCCTGGGCCACGCAGATGACCATGCCCACGCCGCAGTTCAGCACCCGGTGCATCTCGGTTTCGTCGACGTTGCCTTTTTCCTGCAGCCAGTCGAACACCGCCGGGCGGTTCCAGCTCGCCACGTCGACCACCGCCTGGGCGCCTTTTGGCAGCACGCGCGGGATGTTGTCCAGCAGGCCGCCACCGGTGATGTGGGCCATGGCCTTGACGGCGCCGGTGTCCTTGATCAGCTTGAGCAGCGGCTTGACGTAGATCCGGGTCGGGGCCATCAGCAGGTCGGTCAGCGGCTTGCCGTCGAGCTGGGTGTTCTCGATGTCGGCACCCGAGACTTCGATGATCTTGCGGATCAGCGAGTAGCCGTTGGAGTGCGGGCCGGAGGATGGCAGGGCGAGCAGGGCATCGCCGGCGGCGACTTTCGAGCCGTCGATGATCTCGGCTTTCTCGACCACGCCAACGCAGAAGCCGGCCAGGTCGTAGTCTTCGCCTTCGTACATGCCGGGCATTTCAGCGGTTTCGCCGCCGACCAGGGAACAGCCGGACAGTTCGCAGCCGGCACCGATGCCGGTCACGACCTGGGCGGCGGTGTCGACGTTCAGCTTGCCGGTGGCGTAGTAGTCGAGGAAGAACAGTGGCTCGGCGCCGCAGACCACCAGGTCGTTCACGCACATGGCGACCAGGTCGATGCCGATGCTGTCGTGCTTGTTCAGGTTCAAGGCCAGGCGCAGCTTGGTGCCGACGCCGTCGGTGCCGGAGACCAGCACGGGTTGCTTGTAGCCGGCCGGGATCTCGCAGAGGGCGCCGAAACCGCCCAGGCCGCCCATGACTTCCGGGCGCGCAGTGCGCTTGGCGACGCTCTTGATGCGTTCGACCAATGCTTCACCGGCGTCGATGTCTACACCGGCGTCCTTGTAGCTCAGGGAGGGTTGCTTGCTCATGATCCAGGCCTTTAGGGGGGATTTCTGGGTAACGACCGACTGCCGGGGCCATTGAATAACCGTTGTACGGATTATTCCGGATGCCCGACTGTTGCCGGTCTGCGAAGGCGCGCGATTTTATCAGGCTTGAGGGGCAGCGGCCATCCTCGCGCCGACGGGCAGGGACATATCCGCGGAAAAAAACCGATATTTCTTATATTGGTACTGTGCGGCGCGGCTGTATAAGGTGTAGCGGTAACCGGCTATGGTGATGACAGTGCGAAACTTCCATCGGGCCTGTGAATGTTTTGCCCGATGCCGTGGTCACAGCCATGCTCAATCTTCTCCACACGGCCTGTTCCAGCCGTTATGCCCGGGAATCTTCCATGCGTTTGTTCAAATTCTTGTCCGTGGGTTGCCTGTCGCTGATCAGCCTGGCGAGCCATGCCGAAACCGTCAACGGCCTCTACCAAGTGTTCGAACCGGTGGGCAACCAGACACCGGAGGAGCGCAACCAGGCGACGCTGCGTGCCCTGGATACCCTGGTGCTGCGCCTGACCGGCGACGCCAAGGCCGCGCAGAGTCCCGGTCTGGCGGCGATCCGCAAGGACCCGCAGCAGATCATCCTGCAATACGGCTACGACGCCGGTCCGCCGGAAAGCCTGAAGGTCGACTTCGACCCGGCGAGCACCGACCGGGCGCTGCGCTCGGCGGGGTTGTCGCTGTGGAGCGCGAACCGGCCGTCAATCCTGGGCTGGTGGCTGAACGATTCGACGGAGGGCTCCAGCCTGGTGGGCGATGGCCAGGCCAGCGCCGCGCCATTGCGTCGTGCCGCGCAGCATCGCGGCCTGGCCCTGCACCTGCCACTGGCGGACCTGAGCGAGCAGATCGTCGCCACCGCGCCGAACCTGGAAGGCACCGACCCTGCGCCGTTGCACGCGGCCTCCGAGCGTTACGCGGCGGATGCATTGCTGGCGGTCCATGCCAAGGAAGAAGGCGGGCAATGGCACGGTACCTGGCGTTTGTGGCTGGGCGACCAGCGCGAGCAGGGCAGCGCCCAGGGCGCCGATCCGGCGGCCCTGGCCGACGCGGTCATGCTGGCGGTGAGCCAACGCCTGGCGCCGCGTTTCGTCGCCAAGCCGGGCCTGGCCAGCGAGCAGTGGCTGGAAGTGCAGGGCATGAACTTGGAGCGTTACGCGGCCCTGGGGCGCTTGCTCGAACCGTTTGGCGGGCAGCTGCAACGGGTCGAGGGTGACCGGGTGCTCTACCGGGTCAATGGCAGTGCCGACCAGTTGAAGGCCCAATTGGCCCTGGCGAAACTGCAGGAAATCCCGGCCGGTGAAGCCGCTGCGCCCGCGCCGCAGGTGCCAGCTGCCGTGGATGGCGCAGCCCCGGTGGCGACACCCGCGCCGGCGCCGACCGCCAACCTGCGTTTCCGCTGGTAGGTTTTCTTTCCTTATATAGCTAGGAGTGCTTCATGGGCGATACGCGGCGTTGGTTCTGGTTGGGTGGGGTCGCCCTGCTGTTTGCGTTCATCTATCTGTTGCATCCGATCCTGACGCCGTTCCTGGTTGCGTTGCTGCTGGCCTACCTGTTCGACCCGGTGGTGGATCGCCTGGAAAAATTCGGCCTGTCGCGGACTTGGGGCGTGGTGGCGGTGTTTGCGCTGTTCACCCTGATCGTCAGTGCCTTGTTGCTGGTGTTGATCCCCATGCTCGCCAAGCAGTTGGTGCGCTTGTACGAACTGGCGCCGCAGATGCTCGACTGGCTGCAGCACAGCGCGGTGCCGTGGGTGCAGTCGAAGCTGGGGCTGGCGGACGGTTTCTGGAAGTTCGACAAGGTCAAGGCGGCCATCAGCGAGCACATGGGCCAGACCACCGACATCGTCGGCGTGGTGTTGAGCCAGGCCACGGCTTCGAGCCTGGCGCTGATCGGCTGGCTGGCGAACCTGGTGCTGATCCCGGTGGTGGCTTTCTATCTGCTGCGCGACTGGGACCTGATGATGGCGAAGATCCGCAGCCTGCTGCCCCGCCATCGCGAGGCGCACATCATGGCCTTGACCGGTGAATGCCACGAGGTGCTCGGGGCGTTCGTGCGGGGGCAACTGCTGGTGATGGTCGCCCTGGGCTTCATCTACGCGGCCGGGCTGATGCTGGTAGGGCTGGAACTGGGCCTGTTGATCGGCATGATCGCCGGGCTGGCGGCCATCGTGCCGTACATGGGGTTCGTGATCGGTATCGGCGCGGCGTTGATCGCCGGGTTGTTCCAGTTCGGCGGCGACCTGTACCCGATGGTGGGCATCGTCGCGGTGTTCATGGTGGGCCAGGCGCTGGAAGGCATGGTGCTGACGCCGTTGCTGGTCGGCGACCGGATCGGCCTGCACCCGGTGGCGGTGATCTTCGCGATCCTGGCGGGTGGCGAGTTGTTCGGCTTCACCGGAATCCTGCTGGCGCTGCCGGTGGCGGCGGTGATCATGGTGCTGGTGCGACACATGCACGACCTGTACAAGGATTCGGATATCTACAGCGGCGCCGAAGACCCCGAGCTGTAGGGGCCATGACGGGAAAACCGTCGCTCCCGGGTGTTGCCGCTGCAAACCGTTGATTTTGCTCGTGGTCCGGCGCATTGTGCGGCCTGCGCCACGGGTATAAACTTTGCCAACTTTACACAGAGGCCACTAACGGTTCCCCGCAGCCGTTCAGTCAGCATGAAACCGATTCAGCTGCCCCTAGGTGTGCGTCTGCGTGATGACGCCACCTTTATCAACTACTACCCAGGCGCCAATGCCGCTGCACTCGGCTATGTCGAGCGGCTTTGCGAAGCCGACGCCGGCTGGACCGAAAGTCTGATCTATCTGTGGGGCAAGGACGGGGTAGGGCGGACGCACCTGTTGCAGGCCGCTTGCCTGCGGTTCGAGCAGTTGGGGGAGCCGGCGGTGTACCTGCCGCTGGCCGAGTTGCTGGATCGCGGGGTGGAAATCCTCGACAACCTCGAACAGTATGAGCTGGTCTGCCTGGACGACCTCCAGGCCGTCGCCGGCAAGGCCGACTGGGAAGAAGCGCTGTTCCATCTGTTCAATCGGTTGCGCGACAGCGGTCGGCGCTTACTGATCGCCGCCTCGACGTCGCCACGGGAGCTGCCGGTGAAACTGGCGGACCTCAAGTCCCGCCTCACCCTGGCGCTGATTTTCCAGATGCGAGCCCTGTCGGACGAAGACAAGCTCCGTGCCTTGCAACTGCGCGCGTCCCGCCGTGGCCTTCACCTGACCGACGAAGTAGGCCATTTCATCCTCACCCGCGGCACCCGCAGCATGAGCGCGCTGTTCGAATTGCTCGAACGCCTCGACCAGGCCTCCCTCCAGGCCCAGCGCAAGCTGACTATTCCTTTTTTGAAAGAAACCTTGGGCTGGTAGAACCGTTGTCTGTAGTGGCTCCTGGCCTCTTCTGCACACGGCGAAACCCGCGGTCCTGCTGGGCTGCAGGCCACGTGACATTCAAAATGGGCTTAAGCGCTTAGATGTAAACGCAAAACCGGGAAGTCACATTTTCATCGATTGAATTTGCAAATGAGGTTGATAGAGGGCATAGTCTCGCCATCTTTACTACTACAGCCACGGTCGTGCCCATGCTAAATCGCTTCGCACCCCTCGTGCCTCTCGCACTCGTTACCCTGTTGTTCGGTTGCGCTGCGCACTCCCCAGTGTCCCAGCAAGTACAACAACCACAGGTCCAGAACACCGTTACCGCCCAGTCTTCCCCGGTTTCCTTCCAGGAAGAAATGGCCAACGACAAAGAGCTGGCAGCGTTCGCCGGCAACAAGCCCTACCAGCTTCCGGTGCTGGCTGACAGTATCCTGGAACGTGGCATGTCGTTGATCGGCACCCGCTACCGCTTTGGCGGCACCTCCGAAGCCGGCTTCGATTGCAGCGGTTTCATTGGCTACCTGTTCCGCGAAGAGGCCGGCATGAGCCTGCCACGTTCGACGCGCGAAATGATCAACGTGAACGCCCCGCTGGTTGCGCGCAATCAACTGGAGCCCGGTGACCTGCTGTTCTTCAGCACCAGCGGCCGTCGCGGTCGCGTCAGCCATGCCGGTATCTACCTGGGCGACAACCAGTTCATCCATTCCAGCAGCCGCCGCAGCGGTGGCGTGCGAATCGACAGCCTGGGCGACAGCTACTGGAGCAAGACCTTCATCGAGGCCAAGCGTGCCCTCGCGATGGCACCGACCGTGGTCACCGCTCGCAAGTAAGCGCACAGTTTGTAGGGCAAACTTAAAGTCTTACTTGAAGTTTGCCCTATAGCCGCTAGAATCCTAGATCATTGATTGATGGCAATCCGCCTGCGTATCCCGCAGGCGGATTTGTTTTCATGTTCACGGCAGAAAAGCCGCATCCAGATCAGGATTGTTCTGCATATGTCGACGTCGGCCCGCCTTGCTCTCGTGTGTCTCGCTGCGCTGCTCAGTGCTTGCGCCAGCCGTACCCCGCCGCCTGCCCCAGTGCGGGCGCCGGTGGTCTTCGCGCCTTCCCAGACCTTTTCTCCCGCCGCTGAAGATGTGCTTTTCCGGGCGCTGGGCCTGGTGGGGACGCCGTATCGATGGGGTGGCAATACACCGGATTCGGGGTTTGATTGCAGTGGCCTGATCGGTTACGTCTACCGCGACGCCGCCGGTATTTCCCTGCCGCGTTCCACGCGCGAAATGATCGGCATGCGCGCGCCGGATGTCGGCAAGGAAGCATTGCAGACCGGCGACCTGGTGTTCTTCGCCACCAATGGTGGATCCCAGGTCAGCCATGCGGGGATCTACGTGGGGGAGGGGCGCTTCGTGCACGCACCGGCCACGGGTGGCACGGTCAAGCTCGACAGCCTGTCCAAGGCTTATTGGCAGAAAGCCTACCTGGGTGCCAAGCGGGTATTGCAGCCGGAGCACCTGGCGCGCAATCCCTGAGGTGCTGCGCTGATTGTGGGAGCAAAGCTTGCTCGCGAAACAGGCGCCTCGATCCCTGAAAGACCGCATCGCCTTCATCGCGGGCAAGCGTTGCTCCCACAGATTTCCCTCGCCACTAAGGTGTCTAGGTATTATTTAGCCGACACCCGCCAGATCTTGTTCCCCACGTCATCGGCCACCAACAGCCCGCCCTGTTTATCGATCACCACGCCCACTGGCCGGCCCTGGGCCTTTTCGTCACCGTTGAGGAACCCGGTCAGTACATCCACGGGTTGCCCTGTCGGCTTGCCGCCGCTGAACGGTACGAAAATCACTTTGTAGCCACTGTGGGGCTTGCGGTTCCAGGAACCGTGCTGGCCGATGAAGGCGCCCTCGGTGAAGGGGGCTGGCAAGCGGCTGCCCTCGGCGAAGGTCAGGCCCAATGAGGCGGTGTGCGGGCCGACGGCGTAGTCCGGGGCGATAGCCTTGGCCACCAGCGCCGGGTTCTGCGGTTCGACGCGGGTGTCGACGTTCTGCCCGTAGTAGCTGTAGGGCCAGCCATAGAATGCGCCGTCCTTGACCGAGGTGATGTAGTCCGGCACCAGGTCGCTGCCGATCTCATCCCGCTCGTTCACCGCCGTCCACAGTGCGCCGCTGCCGGGCTCCCAGGCCAGGCCGTTGGGGTTGCGCAGGCCCGAGGCGAAAATACGGTGGCTGCCGCTGGCCCGATCGACTTCCCAGATCGCTGCCCGGCCTTCTTCCGCCTCCATGCCGTTTTCGGCGACGTTGCTGTTCGAACCGGTGGTGACGTACAGCTTGCTGCCATCGCGGCTGGCGATGACATTCTTGGTCCAGTGATGGTTGATGGTCCCGCCGGGCAGATCGACGACCTTGGTCGGCTGTGCGGTGATTTTCGTGTCGCCCTCCTTGTACGGGAAGCGGATCAGCCGGTCGGTGTCGGCCACGTAGAGGTCATTGCCCACCAGGGTCATGCCGAACGGCGAGTTGAGGTTTTCCAGGAAGACGCTACGGGTTTCGGCGACGCCGTCATGGTTGGCATCTCGCAGCAAGGTGATGCGATTGGGGCTCGGCACCCCGGCGCCGGCGCGGCCCATGACCTTTTTCATCACCCAGCCACGCACGCCCTTGGCATCGTCCGGCTTGGGCGGGGCGTTGGTTTCAGCCACCAGCACGTCGCCATTGGGCAGCACGTAGAGCCAGCGCGGGTGGTCCAGCCCCTCGGCGAAGGCGCCCACCTGCAGGCCCGGGGCCGCGGTCGGCTTGGCGCCTTCCGGCCAACCGATGGCTTCGGCGATGTTCACGGTGGGGATCAGGGTCTTGTTCGGCTCGGGCAGTTTCGGCGCCGGGCCGGTACCGTCGGACACTTGCAAGGTGGAAGACTCGCCGCAAGCGGCGAGCCCGACGGCAAGGGCGAGGATCAACAAATGAGGTGGCTTGAGCATGCGGGCTTCCCTATGAATGCACGTGGTTATTCATAGAGAAGCGTGGATGCCCGTATGGTTCAACCGATCAGCCGTGGGCCTGCTTGAACAGCACGGCAATGCCGGGGTGGTAATGGCCGCTCTCATTGCGCAACTTGCGATAGGCGTAGGGGAAATACCAGGCCACGGCGCAGGTGTTTTCCTTTTGCAGGTCGTCGAGCATGTCCTGCAATTCTTCCGGCGTGGCGCTCTGCTGGGCCTTTTGCGGCGCCACGAACAGGCAGCCGAGCTTCAAGTCGCTGGCATAGCTGATGCGCTTGGCATCGCTGGTGGCCTCCGCCAGCGGCTGGGTCAGGTTCAGCTGGCTGACCCTGGGCCAGCGCTGGGTGGCCTGGATGAAGGCGCGTTCATCGCTGCTGGCAATGAACAGGTCGGCGCAGACGTTGCGTTCGCCTTCTTCATTCTGCTTGCGGGTGGGGGTGTGTTGCAGCGTGACCATCTCGGCCATCCACGCCGCGGCCGACAGCAATCCGAGGTTGGCCTTTTCATCGTGCCAGTAAGGTGTGTCGTTATCGCCGCGCAGGGCGTTGTAGCGATCGATGCAGTCGAACCAGCGCTCCAGCATCGGGCGCAGGAATTCCAGCTTGGGATTGCTGATGATCATGCCTTGCATGCTTTTTGCCCTCTTATTCTTGTGATATCGGGGTAATGTCCATTTGATATCACTTGCCGCAGCCTGACACAAGATTGGCGTCACTTTATTGATCCGGGCCAATGACCGGTGAACCGGCTTTAATTGACGCTCCACCCCCAACCCTCTAACCTTCGCCGCTTGTTTCAGGTGCTTTGTGGCCGTGGCCGACAAAGTGAAACAGGGAAGCCGGTGAGTGCACACGAACCCGGCGCTGCCCCCGCAACGGTAAATGAGTCAAGGCTGCCACCACGCCACTGTGTCATCGACATGGGAAGGCGCGCAGCCCGGCACCACGCCGCTCATGAGCCCGGAGACCGGCCTGATCCATCCAACGGCGTCACGGTGGGCGACGCCAGGCTTTGTTGCCGTCCTTTTTCGTGCCTGCCCGCCGTTATTCCATTCCAACGGAGGCTTCCCCCATGTCCGGTTCACCCAACAGCGACGCGCCTGATCGCGACGAACGCCATTTGGCGCGCATGCTGCGCAAGAAGGCCGTGATCGACGAGCGCATCGCCAACTCGCCGAATGAATGCGGCCTGCTGCTGGTGCTGAGCGGCAACGGCAAGGGCAAGAGCAGCTCGGCGTTCGGCATGCTGGCCCGGGCCATGGGCCACGGCATGCAGTGCGGCGTGGTGCAGTTCATCAAGGGGCGCAACAGCACCGGCGAAGAACTGTTCTTCCGGCGTTTTCCCGAGCAGGTGCGCTTTCACGTCATGGGCGAAGGCTTCACCTGGGAAACCCAGGATCGCCAGCGCGATATCGCTGCCGCCGAAGCCGCCTGGGCGGTATCGCGGCAATTGCTGAGCGACCCGGGCATCGGCCTGGTGGTGCTCGATGAACTGAATATCGCCCTCAAGCACGGCTACCTCGACCTCGACCAGGTGCTGGGCGACCTGCAGGCGCGTCCGCCGATGCAGCACGTGGTGGTGACCGGTCGCGGCGCCAAGCCCGAGCTGATCGAGCTGGCCGACACCGTGACCGAGATGGGCATGGTCAAGCACGCGTTCCAGGCCGGGATCAAGGCGCAGAAGGGCGTCGAGCTGTGAGTGATGCGTCCCTGAGCCGCCAGTGTCCGGCGGTGCTGATCGCGGCCCCTGCTTCGGGCCAGGGCAAGACCACCGTCACCGCGGCCCTGGCCCGGCTGCATCGCAATCGGGGGCGCAAGGTGCGCGTCTTCAAGTGCGGCCCGGATTTCCTCGACCCGATGATCCTCGAGCGTGCCAGCGGCGCGCCGGTCTATCAGTTGGACATGTGGATGGTCGGCGAGCAGGAAAGCCGCCGGCTGTTGTGGGAAGCCGCGGGCGAGGCGGACCTGATCCTGATCGAAGGGGTCATGGGGTTGTTCGACGGCACTCCGTCCAGCGCCGACCTGGCGCGGCATTTCGGCGTGCCGGTGCTGGCGGTCATCGACGGCACCGCCATGGCCCAGACATTCGGCGCCCTGGCCCTGGGCCTGGCGCGCTACCAACCGGACCTGCCGTTTGCCGGGGTACTGGCCAACCGCGTCGGCACCCTGCGCCATGCGCAGTTGCTCGAAGGCAGCCTGACCGAAGGCCTGCGCTGGTACGGCGCGCTGTCGCGGGAAACCGGTATCGAATTACCCAGTCGTCACCTCGGGCTGGTCCAGGCCAGTGAATTGAACGACCTCGACCTGCGTCTCGACGCGGCGGCCGAGGCCTTGGCCTGCAGTTGCGAAGTGGCGCTGCCGCCCGCCGTGGCGTTCGCCGCGCCCCAGGTGAGCGCGGCGCAGCCATGGCTCGACGGTGTGCGCATCGCGGTGGCCCGTGATGAAGCGTTCGCCTTCACCTATGGCGCAAGCCTTGACCTGCTGCGGGCCATGGGCGCGCAGTTGAGCTTCTTTTCGCCGATCCATGACACCGAACTGCCCGAGGCGGACAGCCTTTACCTGCCGGGTGGCTATCCGGAGCTGCACCATGTTGCGTTGGCCGGGAACGCGCCGATGCTCGCGGCGATCCGTGCCCATCATGCCGCCGACAAACCGTTGCTCGCCGAATGCGGCGGCATGTTGTACCTGCTGGACTCATTGACCGATGTCGAAGGCGTGCGCGCCGACCTGCTGGGTTTACTGGCCGGCGAGGCACAGATGCAAAAGCGCCTGGCGGCCCTGGCGCTGCAATCGGTGGATTTGCCGGAAGGCCACCTGCGTGGGCACACCTACCATCATTCGCTGACCAATACCGAACTCGAACCGATTGCCCGTGGCCATAGCCCCAACGGCGGGCGCGGGGCGGAAGCGGTGTTCCGGCAGGGACGGATGACGGCGTCTTATGTGCACTTTTATTTTCCATCGAACCCGAAGGCGATTGCCGCGTTGTTTGCGCCCGATCTTGAGGCCGCCTTCGCGGGCAAGCCCGCTCCCACAGGGGACTGCGATTCAAATGTGGGAGCGGGCTTGCCCGCGAAGAGGCCATGACCGACAACGCTTTCACCCAGGCCGAACGCGACGCCATCTACCGCGCCATCGCCGAGCGTCGCGACATGCGCCATTTCAGCGGCGGCACGGTCGAGCCGGAATTGCTGCGCCGCCTGCTGGAAGCCGCGCACCAGGCGCCCAGCGTTGGCCTCATGCAACCGTGGCGCTTCATCCGCATCAGCGACCGCGCCTTGCGTGGCCAGATCCGCGAGGTGGTGGAGCAAGAACGCATCCGTACCGCCGAGGCCCTAGGTGAACGCAGCGATGAATTCATGGCGCTCAAGGTCGAGGGCATCAATGATTGCGCCGAAGTGCTGGTGGCGGCGTTGATGGAGGATCGCGAACGGCACATCTTCGGTCGTCGGACCCTGCCGGAGATGGACCTGGCCTCGCTGTCCTGCGCAATCCAGAACCTGTGGCTGGCCTCCCGCGCCGAAGGGCTGGGGATGGGCTGGGTGTCGCTGTTCGAACCCCAGGCCCTGGCTGATTTGCTGGGCTTGCCCGCAGGCGCCAAGCCACTGGCGATCCTCTGCCTGGGACCGGTGGAGGGCTTTTACCCGGCGCCGATGCTCGCCCTCGAAGGCTGGGCGCAGCCGCGTCCGTTGCATGAATTGCTGTATGAAAACCGTTGGGGGGTGAGTCCATGAGCGTAGCGTTGCTCAGTGCCGCCGCGGTGGCGCTGGATGCACTGCTGGGCGAGCCCCGGCGCGGGCATCCGCTGGTGGCCTTCGGTGCTTTCGCCGAGCGTATCGAGCGACGTTTCAACGCCGGTGGGCGTGGCTGGCGCAGCCATGGGGTGACGGCGTGGATCATTACCGTGTTGCCGCTGACGCTGCTGGCCACGGCGTTGTCCTGGGCGCCGATGGTGGGTTGGCTGGTGGAGATCCTGGCGCTGTACTGCGCCCTCGGCCTGCGCAGCCTCGGCGAGCACGTCGAGCCGGTGGCCCAGGCGTTGCGCAGCGGCGATCTCGATCAGGCGCGCCAGCGTGTCGGCTACCTGGTCAGCCGCGAAACCCGCGAGCTGGACGAAACCGCCGTGGCCCGCGCCGCCACCGAATCGGTGCTGGAAAACGGCAGCGACGCGGTGTTTGCCGCACTGTTCTGGTTTGCCGTGGCCGGTGCGCCCGGGGTGGTGTTGTACCGGTTGAGCAACACCCTCGACGCCATGTGGGGCTATCGCAACGAACGTTTCGAGCGCTTCGGCTGGGCCGCGGCGAAAATCGATGATTTGCTCAATTACATTCCGGCGCGCCTGGTGGCGTTGACCTACGCGCTGCTGGGCAAGACCCGCCTGGCGCTGCAGTGCTGGCGCCGCCAGGGCCCGACCTGGGACAGCCCGAATGCCGGGCCGGTGATGGCCGCCGGTGCCGGTGCCCTGGGGGTCGAGCTGGGCGGGGCGGCGGTGTATCACGGCGAACTGCACCAGCGTCCGCCGTTGGGCGAGGGCGTGCCGGCGAGTGCCGATTCCATCGACCGCGGCTGGCAATTGGTCCAGCGCGGGGTATGGTTGTGGTTGCTGATCCTTTGCCTGGGAGCTGAGTTCTATGCTTGAGCACGGTGGGCGCCTGCGCAACGCGGCCCTGCACTATGGCATCGCCGAGGCCGACTGGCTCGACTTGTCCAGCGGCCTCGCGCCGTGGCCATTCGATGTCCCGGCGATCCCGCTGCGCGCCTGGGCCCGCCTGCCGGAGAGCGAGGACGGCCTGGAGCAGGCGGCCTGCGACTACTACAGCGCGGCGCAGGTGTTGCCGGTGGCCGGTTCGCAGATGGCGATCCAGTTGTTGCCGCGCTTGCGCCGGGCCGGCAAGGTCGGCGTGTTGTCGCCCTGCTACGCCGAACACGCCGAAGCCTGGCGTCGCAGTGGCTACATCGTGCGCGAAGTGCTCGAAGCCGAAGTGGACTTCTTCCTCGACAGCCTCGACGTGCTGGTGGTGGTCAATCCGAACAACCCCACCGGCCAGCGCCTGGCGCCCGAGCGCTTGCTGGACTGGCACGCGCGGCTCGCCCAGCGCGGTGGCTGGCTGGTGGTGGATGAAGCCTTCATGGACGTCACCCCGCAGCACAGCCTGGCGGCGTACAGCCATCAGGTCGGCCTGATCGTGCTGCGTTCCTTCGGCAAGTTCTTTGGCCTGGCCGGGGTGCGCCTGGGGTTCGTCCTGGCCGAGCGGCACTTGCTCAGGCTGCTCGCCGAACAAGTCGGGCCGTGGGCCGTCAGCGGGCCGACCCGGGTGCTGGGCCAGGCCTGCCTGCTGGACAGCGCCGCCCACCTGCGCCAGCGCCGACGTTGCGAGCAGGCCAGCCAGCGCCTGGCCGCCACGCTGGAGCACCATGGCTTCCCTCCCCAGGGCGGCTGCGGATTGTTCCAATGGCGGGTGACCGAACACGCCCAGGCGCTTCACGAATTCATGGCCCGTCGCGGCATTCTCCTGCGATTGTTCTTGAACACCAGCAGCCTGCGCTTCGGCCTCCCGGCCGATGACCACGAATTCCTGCGCCTCGAACAAGCCTTCGAGGCGTACGCCAAGGACACCCCATGACCACGTTGATGGTGCAAGGCACCACGTCCGATGCCGGCAAAAGTACCCTGGTCACGGCGTTGTGCCGCTGGATCCGCCGCCAGGGCGTCAGCGTGGTGCCGTTCAAGCCGCAGAACATGGCCCTCAACAGCGCGGTGACGGCCGACGGTGGCGAGATCGGTCGCGCCCAGGCGGTGCAGGCCCAGGCCGCCGGCCTGGAGCCCCACACCGACATGAACCCGGTGTTGCTCAAACCCAACAGCGACACCGGCGCCCAGGTGATCATCCATGGCCGCGCCGTCACCACCATGAACGCCGTCGCCTATCACGACTACAAGGCCATCGCGATGCAAGCGGTGCTGGCTTCCCACGCGCGCTTGAGCGCGGCCTACCCGGTGGTGATGGTGGAAGGTGCGGGCTCGCCGGCGGAGATCAACCTGCGCGCCGGCGACATCGCCAACATGGGCTTCGCCGAGGCCGTGGACTGCCCGGTGCTGCTGATCGCCGACATCAATCGCGGTGGCGTATTCGCTCACCTGGTGGGCACCCTGGAATTGCTGTCGCCCAGCGAACAGGCGCGGGTCAAGGGTTTCATCATCAACCGTTTTCGCGGCGACATCGCCTTGCTGCAACCCGGCCTGGACTGGCTGGAGGCGCGCACCGGCAAGCCGGTGGTGGGCGTGTTGCCCTACGTGATGGACCTGCACCTGGAGGCCGAGGACGGCCTCGACCAGCGCCAGGCCGACAAGGCCGAGCAAGTGCTCAAGGTGGTGGTGCCGGTGTTGCCGCGCATCAGCAACCACACCGACTTCGATCCGCTGCGCCTGCACCCCCAGGTCGACCTGCGATTCATCGGCCCCGGCCAGGCGATCCCGCCCGCCGACCTGATCATCCTGCCTGGCTCGAAAAGCGTGCGCAGCGACCTGGCCTACCTGCGCGCCAACGGTTGGGACACTGCCGTGCAGCGTCACCTGCGCTATGGCGGCAAGCTGCTGGGCGTCTGCGGCGGCTTGCAGATGCTCGGCGAGCAGGTCCACGACCCGCTGGGGCTGGAAGGCGTCGCCGGTTCCAGTGCCGGGCTGGGCCTGCTGGCGTTCGAGACGACCCTGGAGCAGGAGAAACAACTGCGCAACGTTCGCGGGCGCCTGGCCCTGGAAGACGCCGAGGTCTGCGGCTACGAGATTCATGCCGGCGTGACCTGCGGCCCGGCCCTGGAAAACCCCGCCGTGCAACTGGACGACGGTCGTTGCGACGGCGCCCAGAGCGCCGACGGGCAGGTTTTCGGTACTTACCTGCACGGGCTGTTCGAGTCCCCACAGGCCAGCAGCGCCTTGCTGCGTTGGGCCGGGCTGGCGGACGTGCAGGCGGTGGATTACCACGGGTTGCGCGAGCGCGATATCGAGCGGCTGGCGGATCTGGTGGAGAAGCATCTGGATACGCGTTTGTTGCGTGAGCTCTGTGGCATCTAGGGTGGCTATGCTGGCCCCTTCGCGGGCAAGCCCGCTCCCACATTGGGTCTGAGACGCACAGGAAATTTGTGTGCACTGAAGAACCTGTGGGAGCGGGCTTGCCCGCGAAAGAGGCCAGTAAATCACCGCGAATACAAGGTAATGACCCATGCTCCAACTGATCCTCGGCGGCGCCCGCTCCGGCAAGAGTCGCCTGGCTGAAAAGCTCGCGGCGGACACCGGCTTGGCCGTGACCTACATCGCCACCAGCCAACCCCTGGATGGCGAGATGAACGCGCGGGTCGCCCAGCATCGCGCCCGGCGTCCGGCGCAATGGGCGCTGGTGGAAGAACCCCTGGCCCTGGTCCGGGTACTGCGGGACAACGCCGCCGCCGACCGATGCCTGTTGGTCGATTGCCTGACCCTGTGGCTGACCAACCTGCTGATGCTCGACGATCACGCGCAACTGAATGTCGAGCGTGAAGCGCTGCTGGACAGCCTGGCCGCGCTGCCCGGCGAAATCATTTTCGTCAGCAACGAAACCGGCCTGGGCGTCGTGCCGCTGGGCGAGCTGACGCGCCGTTATGTCGATGAAGCCGGTTGGCTGCATCAAGCCTTGGCCGAACATTGCCAGCGCGTCGTGCTGACCGTTGCCGGCCTGCCCCTGACTCTCAAAGGTACTGCGTTATGACTCACCGCTGGTGGCTGGACCCATGCAAGCCCATCGACACCCAGGCCCTGGACCAGGCCACCGCCCGTCAGCAGCAACTGACCAAGCCGGCCGGCGCCCTCGGCCGGCTGGAGTCGGTGGCGGTGCAACTGGCCAGCCTGCAAGGGCAGGTCAAGCCCAGCCTGGAGCGGCTGTGGATCGCCATTTTCGCTGGCGACCATGGCGTGGTGGCGGAGGGCGTCTCGGCCTATCCCCAGGAGGTCACTGGGCAGATGCTGCACAACTTCGTCAGCGGTGGCGCAGCCATCAGCGTCCTGGCACGGCAACTGGGCGCGTCGCTGGAAGTGGTGGACCTGGGCACCGTGACCCCGTCGTTGGACCTGCCCGGGGTGCGGCACCTGAATGTCGGGCCGGGCACGGCGAACTTCACCCAGGGCCCGGCGATGACCGTGGCCCAGGGCGAGCAGGCCCTGCAAGCCGGGCGCGACAGCGTGCTGCGCGCCGTGGCAGCCGGCACCCAGCTGTTCATTGGCGGCGAGATGGGCATCGGCAACACCACGGCGGCCAGCGCCGTGGCCTGCACCTTGCTCGACTGCCCGGTGGCGCATCTCGCCGGGCCGGGCACCGGGTTGGATGCGGCGGGTGTCAGCCGCAAGGCCGAGGTGATCCAACGGGCCTTGGCCCTGCATCGGGCCCAGGCCGACGACCCGTTGCAGACCCTGTTCAATCTCGGCGGTTTTGAAATCGCCGCACTGGTCGGTGCCTACCTGGCCTGCGCCCAACAAGGCGTGGTCGTGCTGGTGGACGGGTTCATTTGCAGCGTCGCCGCCCTGGTGGCGGTGCGCCTCAATCCGGCGTGTCGCCCGTGGTTGTTGTTCGGCCATCGCGGCGCCGAGCCGGGCCATCGCCATGTGCTGGAAACCCTTGGCGCCGAGCCATTGCTGGAACTGGGCCTGCGCCTGGGTGAGGGCAGCGGTGCGGCGTTGGCGGTGCCGCTGCTGCGCCTGGCCTGCGACCTGCACGGACAGATGGCGACATTCGCCGAAGCCGCCGTGGCGGATCGCCCGGCATGACCCTGCGCCTGGACCTGCTGCGTCACGGCGAGACCGAACTGGGCGGCGGCTTGCGCGGCAGCCTCGACGACGCCCTGACGGCCAAGGGCTGGGAGCAGATGCACGCGGCTGTCGCCCAAGGCGGCCCTTGGGATCGCCTGGTGAGTTCGCCCTTGCAGCGCTGCGCCCGTTTCGCCGAGCAACTCGGCGCCCGGCTCGGCGTACCGGTGCACTTGGACAAGGACCTGCAAGAGCTGCATTTCGGCGCCTGGGAAGGCCGCAGCGCGGCGGCGCTGATGGACACCGACGCCGAGGCGCTGGGGCGCTTCTGGGCCAATCCCTATGCCTTCACCCCGCCCGATGGCGAGCCGGTGCTGGCGTTCTCGACGCGGGTGCTGGCGGCGATCGAACGCCTGCATGTCGCCTATGCCGGGCAGCGGGTCCTGCTGGTCAGCCATGGCGGGGTGATGCGCTTGCTGCTGGCCCGAGCTCGCGGCTTGCCTCGGGAACAGTTGCTCAACGTCGAAGTCGCCCACGGCGCGCTGTTTTCTCTCCAGGTATCGTCCGACTCCCTGTTGGCAGAGGTGAGCTGAACATGCGGCCGTTCTGGATCGCCCTGCAATTTCTCAGCAGCCTGCCGGTGCGCCTGCCGGGCATGCCCGAGCCCGGGCAACTGGGCCGTTCGCTGCTGTTCTATCCGCTGGTGGGGCTGTTGTTCGGTGTTTTGCTGTGGCTGCTCAATGCCGTGTTGCTGGGTGTGCCGTCGCTGCTGCACGCCGCGCTGTTGCTGGCCGCCTGGGTGTTGCTCAGTGGCGGCCTGCACCTGGATGGCCTGGCCGACAGCGCCGATGCCTGGTTGGGCGGCTTTGGCGATCGCGAGCGCACGCTATTGATCATGAAAGACCCTCGCAGCGGGCCCATCGCCGTCATCACCCTGGTGCTGGTGCTGCTGCTCAAGTTCACCGCGCTGCTGGCGTTGGTCGAGCAGGGGCAGGGCTTGATGTTGATCATCGTGCCGGTATTGGGGCGCGCCGCGTTGCTTGGGTTGTTCCTGACCACGCCTTATGTGCGTGCCGGTGGCTTGGGCCAGGCGCTGGCCGACCATCTGCCACGGCGTGCGGGGTGGCAGGTGTTGTGGGTGTGTGCGCTGGGTTGTGCGGTGGTGGGAGGCTGGACCGGCCTTTTTGCACTGCTGGTTGCCTCGGTGGTGTTTGTGGGCTTGCGACAGATGATGCTGCGCCGGCTCGGGGGCTGCACCGGGGATACCGCCGGGGCCTTGCTGGAATTGCTGGAGATGGCGGTGTTGGTGGGGGTGGTGGCGATCTGATTGTGCCCTGGTGACCTGTCAACTCTGACAGTATCGCCTCGTTGAAAACCGGTGCTTAATTTGCTCAAGGCCTTAGCTGCCACGCAGAGCGATGGGAAGCGTTATGTAGTGCCCGGTGTTATCGATCTGCCAGAAAACTGGATGGCTGTTGCTGTTGCAACGGCAGAGCGTTGTCAATGGGAGAGCGATAACATGGCAAGTGCGGATAAAAAACTGGCGCGACGTGAAGCAAACAGTGCTTATCTCAGGGAGCGCACCGAGCACCAGTCAAGGTTGGGCGACGCCTACATAATCATTGATCATCCTATAGTGGACATTGCCACAGGTCTGCTCAATGGCCCCAGTCTCAAGGACGGATTGAAGGTGAAAATTCCCAAGTGGACTTTCCTGCCACCTCCGAACGTACCGGAGACAGTCCAAGTCATGTTCGATCGCAGTGGCAATGGTCGTTTTGAGGTCGTGGCAGAACATGAGTTTGTGGTACCTGATGGTGGCACCGACTTTCCAGAGACCTTTCCCTACCCAATGCTCATCGAGATCGACAATCTTCCGCAAAACTCTCCCTGCCGCGTGAGATTCGACCATTACCCCTATAACGCAGAAGTGCCAGACGAGTCTCCGATAACTCCGCTCATTTGCGACCGGCTGCCACCCTATGATCGTGACTCGCCGCAAGCATTGATATTTGCAACCACCTACCTCGATGACGCCAATCTGGCCCCCGGCAGCAAGCTGAAGGCCAAGATTCCTGGATACGCTGATTGGCAAGCGACTGATAAAATCGCTGTTTATCTGGTGGACGCTGCCCATATCCCTGAGGAGCCGACTGGGCTCACCCCGATCTTCTTCGACTATGTCCCCGCCCCGGGTGTCACGGAAACCGAGATCGAAATCGATGGTGACCGTGTTCGTGAGTTTGGCGATGCCGAATGCGTGTTCATCTATGTCTTGATCGACCAGGCGACCAATCCCAGTGTTCTGTCGCTTTGGCAGAAAATAAGCCTCACCTTCGGGCGGCTACCGAGCAACCTGCAAGCACCGGAGGTCCCCCAAGCGGATCCGGGGCCGTTGGTGGTCGAACATGCTTTGTCGGGGGTGAGTGTCTGGGTTCCCCTGTATGACAATCACAAGAGCTATGACTTCATTCGATTGAAGTGGGGGAGTACGACACTGGAGGACGTTTCTGTCGGGCCTAACCCGCCGGCCAGGATCGAGATCCCGGTGGAACCAAAGCTCCTCATGCTCCGGGAGTACGGCGAAAATACCACCGGCGACAAGGAGACCAACATCAGTTATCAGGTCGTGCGTAAAGGCCGGCTATTCGGACCTGAAGACATCGATATCCACGTCAACTTCGAGGTGCCGATCCCCTGGATCCCCTGGCCGGCTCCCGACTGGCCGGATACGGTGCATCCAAGCCTGACGGTAGGTGTCGTCAAGAACTGGGATAATAGCCGTACGAACCAGCTGACGCGGGCCGACAAGGACAAGCAAGCGTATTTCACTTTTACCTGGTACGCCGAGGCGGTTGACGGCCATGTCATCGATTTCTTCTGGAATGGCACGCGTGTCGTTGAGGCCCAGATAACCTTCGAGGCTTCGCAGCATACCCCTGGCGACGATGAAACCGTCGAAATCCCTTGGACTTACATCAAGGACGGCGGCAATGGCCTCACGGTACCGGTGCACTATCAATTGAGCGTGACCGACGTTGAGAATGACCTGAAGTCCGCCCCAACTGAAGTCAACGTCAATGCCATCGCCGTTGAACTGCCAGCACCGAGTTTTCCCACCATCAGTACCGATTATCCGGGTTGTCAGGTGCTTGATGACGATGGCGCGCTCCAGGTCGCCATTCCTGACCTCTCCGGAGTGCTCAAGAATGGTGACCAAATCAATTTCGTCTTCACTCCCATGAGGGGGGAGTATCTGAGCGACCCTGAAGATCCGATCAACGCGGCGATATTCAGGCGAGACTACGTGTTGGGCGCTGCCGGCACACCTCTCACCGGCTTCATCATTCGAGTGGCACCTTATGTGGACCATATCCTGCCGCTTTATGACGAGACCGCGGCAACGGATCACAGGGGCCGGGCGAAGATCCAGTATTTCCACAATGACGGCTCGGAAATACTTGAATCGACACCGCACACCACCATCACGGCCTTCCACATGCCTAGCTCGCCGTGTGAGATCCCAAGGCCTTGACTTCCAAGCGGCACCCGGGCGTTTTTTCGCCCGGGTGTGTACGCTGACGCGAGTCATGAGAGAGGTGCCTACATTGATATTTCATACGGATGTAATAAGAAAAGTCTCACGGATACTGGGATAAATCCTACATATATCCGGGGAGGGAGTGCTTAGGATTGCCGCCTTTTGATCGTCCAGACCCGCGCAGTAAAACGCCAGGCTCGACGGTTGCCAGACAGCTTGTTTTATCCAGGAGTTATCCATGCCCGTCAGCCACTCATTCTCCATCACGCCGCTCGCGCGTTTCCTCAAGCTCGCGACCCTCGCGCCGTTGCTGCTACTGAGCCCGACCGGCCTGGCGCAGACGCTCATTGAAAACGGTGGGTCCAAGACCATCGATGCCACCACGACGCCCGACGATTACCTGGTGGAGACCGAAAGCAGGTTGACGGCCAATGGCGCCACGACTTACCAGATCCGGGCGTCCGGCGGGTCGACGATCAATCTGAGCGATACCCAGGTTACCGCTCAAGGCAATGCCAACGGCGTCGACTTATCCGGCAGCGAAGCGAACATCGCCAACGGCAGCAAAGTGGTCAGCAGCAACGTCGGGCTGCGTCTGGCAAACTCGGCCACCGGTGGATCTACCGCGGTGGTCAGCGACAGCGAAATTATCGGTGGGCGAGTGGGGGCAGTCCTCAGTGCAGGCAGCCAATTGATACTCGAGGCCGGTTCCTCCGTGACTGGCAGCAACACCAACGGCATCGGCGTGCAAAGTTTCGGTGGAAAGATTTCCGCCACCGACAGCACCATTGTGGGGGGGCTCAACGGCGTGTACCTGTTCGCTGACCTGAACCTTTCCCCCGACAACAGCTTGGTTCTCAACAACACCCACGTCGAAGGGCTGACCGGCTCGGCGATCGTTGTCGACGGACAGACCCAGACCAACGCCGAACGCGTCAATATCCAAGTCGACAACGGTTCGACCCTGGTGGGTGGCAACGGCAAGCTGGTGGAGGTCGTCAATGGTTCTTCGCTGAGTTTCCAGGCCGATAACAGCCAACTGGTCGGCGACATCATCGTGGAGGCCGGCAGCAGCGCCGATGTGCTGCTCGACCATTCCGCCACACTCACCGGCCGCCTTGAAAACGTCCAGGGCCTGACCATCAACAACGAGGCCCGCTGGGTGATGGTCGGCGACGGCGAGGTCGAGACGCTGGCGATGAACGGTGGCGCCATCCAGTTCGGCAACCCGGGCGAGTTCTACAAATTGACGGTGGGTGAGCTGTCCGGCAACGGCACCTTCTTCATGCACACCAACTTCACCACCGGCCAGGTCGATACGCTGACGGTCACCGGCACGGCCACCGGCAATCATGTGGTGGCGATGGACAGCAGCGGCACGGAGCCCGGGGCTGCCGGGGCCATTCCGGTGGTGACCATCGGCGGTGGCGATGCCGAGTTCTCCTTGCAGGGTGGCCAGGTCGACCTGGGGGCTTTCTCCTACGACCTGATCAAGCAAGGCGACAATGCCTGGTACCTGAACACGGCGGCCCGGGTCATCAGCCCGGGCACTCAATCGGTCATTGCGCTGTTCAACGCCGCGCCAACTATCTGGTACGGCGAACTCAGCACGTTGCGCAGCCGTATGGGCGAAGTGCGCAGGGACTCGGGCAAGGCCGGTGGCTGGATGCGGGCCTATGGCAACAAGTTCGATGTCAACGCCAGTTCCGGCGTGGCTTACCAGCAAACCCAGCATGGCCTGTCATTGGGTGCCGACGCGCCGCTGCCGGTGGGCGACGGCCAATGGCTGGTGGGTGTGCTGGCCGGCTACAGCAAGTCCGACCTCGACCTGAGTCGCGGTACCACGGGTGAAGTCGACAGTTACTACCTGGGTGCCTACACCACCTGGCTGGATGACGACACCGGCTATTACTTCGACGGCGTGCTCAAGTTCAACCGGTTCCAGAACGAGTCCAAGGTCCAGCTCAGCGATGGCGACAAGACCAAGGGTCGCTATGACAGCCACGGCGTCGGTGCTTCCCTGGAATTCGGTCGCCATATCAAGCTGGCCGATGATTATTTCGTCGAACCCTATACCCAACTATCGGGCTTGATCGTCGAAGGCAAGGATTACCGCTTGGATAACGGCTTGTCGGCCGAAGGCGATCGGACCCACTCGCTGTTGGGCAAGGTCGGCGCAACCACAGGACGCAACTTCAACCTGGGTGAAGGCAAGGTGATTCAGCCGTATCTTCGCGCGGCCTATGTGCATGAGTTTGCCAACAACAGCAAGGTGAAGGTCAACGACTACTCGTTCAACAACGATCTTTCCGGCTCTCGTGGCGAATTGGGTGCGGGTGTGGCCATGACGTTGACCGACAAGGTATCGGTACACGCCGATTTTGATTACAGCAACGGCAATAAGATCGAGCAACCGTGGGGGGCTAACGTGGGCGTGCGTTATCTCTGGTAATTCAAGGGGCTGACGCTGCACGACGCGTTCATTGTTCTTCACACGCTGCGAGGATAACGGCCACGGCCATTGTCCTCGCGCTTCTTTGAGGAGTCTTGTTCATGAACGAGCCAGCAGATACGCCGTCTTCCGATAGCCCCAGAGAGTTGCCCGCACCCAGCGTGGATGAACTGCTCGACGACATTCCGGGCGGTGAACCCAATTTGCTCCCAGAAGCTGCGACACACGGCGACCTGAAGGTTTGGTTTGAGTTGTGGACATGGTCTGATCCGACGTTGGCTGAAGAGTCGGTGAAGCTGTTCTTTGACGCAGACCCAGACCCGGTAGACTTCCGTACCTGGAATGCACCTATCGAAGAATCAGACCGGTATGTGACGCTGCCCCAAAGGCTACTGCGAGGCAACGACGGACGCCATCGGTTGCGCTACATTGCGACGGCTTATAACAATGAGTCTGATGAATCCGCCGAATTGGTGATGACGCTCGATACGACGCCTCCGGTTCTTGCTGCCAGCAGCAAACTGATCTTCCCTTCCGAAGTCCTGCCTCCCAATAAACTCACTGCCCACTACCTCGAACAGAACGGTGATGAGGTAAAGGCCAATCTCCCTCCGTATACGGACCCCCGCCCCTGGGATCGAATCACCTGGTACTGGGGAGCGACGCCAGGAACCTTGGACCCGGGGGGTGTCATCGAGCTGGATGACCGGAACTTCGCTGACCCCATCGTCGTGACAATCCCGGCAGCGTTGGTACAGAGCAGGGGCGATGGCTGGCGCTATGTGTGGTATCAGGTGGAGGATCGGGCGGGTAACCAGAGCTTGCGTTCCGAGCCGGTTGAACTCGATGTAGCCGCCACGCCGATTCCCCGTGATTTGCCTTGGCCCTCTGTGGAAGGCGCGCTTGGGACGGGGGAGCAACAGACGTTGGACCCGTGGGTGCCTACCGACGGCGTGGCTATTGTGCAAGTGCCGGAAACCGCCGTCATCTACCCGGGGGAGAAGGTCTGGGTGCAGTGGGGGGAGCCTGGCACCCTGGGCGCTACTCGGGTTGAACAGCCCATCAGTTCAGGTTCGCGTCGTTATCGGGTGGAGATGCAGTACCTGGCGGCTCATATCGGCAGGGTATTGCCGGTGTCCTATGGTGTTGTCGAGGCATCGGGTCAGGAGCACCCCTCCATCCCGCGCAGACTCCAGGTTCGAACGATTCCCAGCAACCGACTCGAAGCCGTCCAGTGTGACGGCCTTTCCGGCGGTCATTTGAGCTACAACGCGGTTGCCCCGCAGGGCGCACGGTTGACGCTGAAAAAATGGCCGCTCATCACCACCGACCACTGGATCATGATCACCATGACCGGCGTCAACTCATCCGGCCAGGACTCGGTATTCGAGGCCGTGAGAAGGCGTGCGGTCACTGAGCAGGAAACCATCGCCGGCATTGGTTTTAGCACGGATGTCAGGGTGCTCAAGACGTTTTTGAATACGCTGCGACGCAATGCGCCCTTAACGGGCAAGGCTTATGTCAGTTTTGACGGCGGGAAAACCTGGCCGCCTCTGGCAGCACCGAATTTTCCGCTGTTGCAATTGACGTTGGTTGATTGACTTTGATTGAGGTACGTAGTCCGTAGCAGCCAATATCTGTTGGTTGTCACAGGAGAGATGTTTGTTCGGATAATGACTCAACGTTCAGGTGTTGTGAGATATCGAGGGAAGTGATTTGTATGGGTTGATAAGTTGAAGGGAAACCAAGTATGCAATCTGCCGGGTGATTGCATACTTGGAGGGTGCGTAGAGATTTATTATCTAGAGATCCATGGTTTGCATTAGTGACGAGCTCCAGTGGATAAGAGAATAGCTAAACCTTTATTCTTTTTTTGTCTCTCAGTTAGTGTTCCAGCCAGTGCATTAGATTGTTGTGCTGCCAAGCTAATGGTGGGGGCGGGAGGAGCGCTGCTCCCGGCTTGACGTGCCGGTGGAAGTTTAGGCGTGGATGGGGGGGTAGACGAAGGTGAAGATGAAGATGAAGACGAGAGTGAATAGTCAATTGGAGGTTCAGACTCAAGTCCGCGCACGATATGATTGGATGGGGGTATCTCTGGAGCTTCAGGAATCATCGGCAACCCGCCACGATTAAGCTCAGGGCTATTAGGAACAGCCAAAGACCCAGACCTTGATCCCGCCCCAACTCCAGCCCCAGCTCCAGCTCCAACTCCAGCCCCAGCCCCAGCCCCAGCCCCAGCCGCTACTCCAGCTGTACTACCCCTGGGTGTACCGGAAGCCGCCGGCGCTTTAGCTCCTGAATTGCGACCGAAATAGGCTGCCCCGCTTATGATACTACCGACAGCTACTAATATGTAGCCAATTGCCAGGAGTGGCGTGCTTTCTGTGGCAGCTCCATACACGGTCAGTCCTGCACCTACAGCGACTATCGCTAAACCCACAAGGGCTATCGTCGAGCCTCCAGTTGCAATGGCTACACCGATTGCGCTAACCAATGCAGCCGCTGCTGCGACGTAATGCAGTATTTTTTCCCATGGAGAAGCTTTCTGTTGGGGCACGGGGTCGATATACCCTGGGTTTTCCGGACGTCGATCATTAGCCCGATGCCCGGTCGGGTCACGGAATGTAATCGGGTTACCCAGGCAATAGGCATAGGGGTTGATCCCGCCCGAGCCGAACGGGCTGTACGAATCCGGGGTGTGGAAACGCATCAGGTTGGGGTTGTACACCCGGTAGCCACGGCCCAGCAGGTACCATTGGCTGGCGTTCTCGCAGATCTCGCTATTGAACGCCAGCAAGCTGTGCAAGGCCTCCTCGCTGCTGCGAATACCGTAGGCGCTGTAGGCCACCGAGTGCACATCCGATTGCACGCATTCCCCGATGACGTTGGGGCTGGCGTCTGTCATCAGCAGCAGGGCTTGGTCATGGTCATCGATTTGCTGCTGCCCCAAGGGGCGTTCCTCATGGAACAAATACTGCGTGCCGATGCCGTTGTGCAGCGTGTGGCTCAGGTTGTAGCCCTGGTAAAAGCGTAGTGTTTCCGGTTCGTTGCCTTGACGCACGCCGACCAGATGGTCGTGCCCGTCATAGCGATAACTCACCACGAGCTGGTCCTGCGCATCCTTGACCGCAACCAGGCGGCCATGATCGTCGTAGACCAGGCGTCGGTTGAGTTCGTCATTGAGCATATGGCCATTGGCGTCGTACTCGAACTCAAGCAGCCCAGGATAACCGCCGGCGGTATAGGTGTGGGTGATTTGCTTCAGTAGAAAAGGGTCGTCGGGGTCATAGGTAAACAGGGCAATGTCGCTGAGGCCGCCGTCGAATTGCGTGGTCACCCGTAGGATATTATCCAGCTCATCGAAGCGGAAAATCTGGCTGAGGATGCCATTGCCGTAGGCGTCCTTGGGCAGGGCGCTGCCCGTGCACGTGTGGTGGACCAGGCGGTTGCGCGAGTCATACACGAATGTTTCATCGAGCAAGTCCTCGCCATCCAGGGACACGTGCCGGCTTTTGAGTTGATTGTCGTCTTGCCAGACCTGGGTGATGACCCGGGGGGCTTGATCATTGAGCGTCAGTGTCCGCTCGATTTCCCGGCCCTGTGGGTCGTATTTGACGTCGGCGGTCAATGTCGCGGTGGGGCTGCGCGTCGTGGTGCGGCACAGTTGGCCGAGTGCGTCGTAATCGAACTCGGCACTCAGTGCGCCTTGGGTGACCGTCTTGGCCCGCCCGCAGTCGTCATAGGTATAAAGGGTATCCAGGCCGCCGGTATGGCTCCGACGGATTTGTCTCCCCAGCAGGGAGGTCTGGTAAGTGGTCTCCATCCGTTTTCCGTCGATGTCGGTCCAGCTCTCGTATTCCAGCTCGCCGGTGTCGGCATAACGATACTCACGCTGGCCTTGATTATTCTGCGCACCGGTTATCGCTCCGGTCTTGAGGTCATAGACGTAAGTTGTCGATTCGTCTTTGGAAGAGGTGATCGCCAAAGGCTGCAGGGTCAGTTCTGGCTTGTATTCGTAGTCGAAAACTTCTTTGGCCGGGGTGATCCGCTGGCTGGGTTGCATCTGGGTGCCGGTGTATTTGTACTCCTCGATGCGCGGATTGATCATCGAGCCGAGACGACGTTCGGTCATGCGCTGGAGGCTATCGAATGTCTGTTGGCCGACTGTGACCGACGGCTTGGCGCTGGGTTTCACGCTCATGCTGGTGGTCTGTTCGCCCAGACTGTGCTCGGCAAACGCCCGACTGATGACCGTGTTATCGGGCAGGGTGGTGGCTTCCACGCGATCCCACGGGTCATAGGCGAAGCGGGTCTTGCTCTCCTGCCCGTCGTGTAGCTCTATTTGTTGTACACAGTTGTTCTTGCCGTCGTAGGTGTATTCAACCGCACCTACGGTCGGCAGCCCCGTGGTTTCGAGCAGATAGCGCAGATGTTCCGCGACCGGGCGTTCGGGTTGTTGCTGGCACAGGTCGATCAACGGCTGCGCGTCCAATCGTTCGAAGCGGTCAAGCTTACCGAAGGCATTGTATTGGCCCACCGTCAAACTGCTGACAAGGGGCGTCGTTGCAGACTCGGGGGTTTCCAGCCATTGGTGTTCGATCGGACCCTTGCTGCCGAAGGGCGACCACAGGTCGCGGCTGACAACGCCATCCGGCATTGTCACGCGATGAGCGATGCCCCAGGCGTCGTATTCGAAATGCTGGCGCAAGGGCTTGGGCTGGTCTTCCAGCCAGTCGTAGCGGGTTTCTTCGACCAGGTTATCCAGCGTGTCGTAGCGGGCGGCATAGATCTGGCGCGGTGCTTTCGCTTTCTCCACTCGCTCCTGATAAACCGTTCGCCCCATCCCATCGAAGCGGGTCTGGGTCGTTACGCCGTTGACATCCGTCATGCTTTCCGACGCTCTTTGCCCGTCTGTACCGACCAGCGTATAGGTATACACGCGTTCGGCTTGAACCTCGGTCGATGAGGGGGAGATGATTTCCTTGGTTATCCGACCCAGCGCATCGAACTGGCGAAGCAGTTGCACCCCATCGACGTCGGTGCTCAGCACGGCTTCGCCGGTGATCAGTGACTTTTGCTGGGTCATGGTTTTTTCGATGCCGTCAAAACCGGTGAACAGCTCGCGTGTCTCCAGCACGGTTTCACCGGCCAGCACGCTGGTCAGCCGTTTGTACTCGTACGAGGTCGTACTGGTCGTGCCGTTGAGCAGGGTTTGCTGGCTGGCCAGGCGGCCGTGCAGCAAGGCGTTCCCCACCAGTTCGTGGTAACTGTTCAAGGTTTGCTGCAAGGTGGTTTCGTTGTCGCCTTCCACCTGCAGCAGGGTTTCGCTGTCCACCGCCAGCCAGTCGTCCACCCCGCTGCCGTTCAGCGGCTTGTGCGCGCTATAGCGCAGGCGGGTGCGCAGTATCGGTGCCCCCGGCTCGCCCTGGGGCGAGGGGAATACCGTGGTGTCTTTCAGGTTGCGTTCGAAACGGTCCGCCGGACAGCCATCTTCACCGTCCTTGGAGTAGTAGCTGTAGACGGTCCTGATGCCGTTGGGTTCGACCTGTTCGGTCTGGTTGCCCTGGTCGTTGTAAGCGCTGCGGGCGACTTCGGCGCGGTATTGGGTCGCGTCATTGTCCAGCTCCCAACTGGTGGTGACTTCCTTGGGGAACTGGAACTGCGGCACCTGGCGCTCGAACGGCACGTCCTCGGCGTAATACTGGGTCCTGACGCGCTTGACGCAATGCGCTTGCGTGGTTTTTTCCTCGACCAGCAAGTGGAACCGGTTGTAACTGCGTTCGACCGTGCGCACCGCCTGACCGCCGACCATCAGGCTGGCGGTGCTGCCGTATTCATAGCTGGCTTGCAGTTTGTACAGCGGGTCCATTCCGTCTTCCCAACTGACGGTTTCACCGGCACCGAGGAAGTTGTGGCCGGTGTAGCTGAAGGCCACTTCGATCATCGTTGCATCGGCGTTCGGCTGGCCGAAAT
>NZ_JAUQOP010000017.1 GCF_030580855.1 Pseudomonas citrullilanati
GGGCGCCGAAACACAGCCCGCCCCACCGCCGGGGGGGGGGCGGGGGGGGGGGGGGCGGGGGGGGGGGGGGGGGGGGGGGGGGGGCCCCCCCCCCCCCCCCCCCCCCCCCCCCCCCCCCGCTCCCACAGGTGATCACTGCCTTGATCTTGGTCGTTTGTTAGGGTGCCGTTTCTAATTATTGTCACTACTTTGTGCCTGAGCCCGTCCGTGTGCGGGCAGTTCCTCAAATCCGTTTCCGAGTGAGGTGCACCATGGCCAAAGTTATCCTGAAGAAAAAAACCGACATTGAATCTTCCACGCTGGGCGAGGTGAAAACCTATGCCCGCAAGATCTGGCTGGCTGGCCTGGGTGCCTACGCGAAGGTGGGCCAGGAAGGCAGCGAGTACTTCCAGGAGTTAATAAAGGCCGGCGAAGTTATTGAAACAAAAGGCAAAAAGAACGTGGCCGGAAAACTTGAAGCCGCCAACAGCGAGTTGATGGAAGTCAAGTCCGACGTTAATACGTTCAAGGCCAGGGTTGAAGTTCAGCTCGATAAAGTAGAAAAGGTATTCGATGCTCGTGTTGCAAGTGCCTTGAATCGTATCGGCATTCCGTCTAAACATGACGTTGAGGCACTCTCTGTCAAGCTCGACGAGCTGACGGCATTGCTCGAGCGTGTTGCGCGTAAACATTAAGGAGAACGGGATGGCTGGTAAAAAAAGCACAGAAAAAGAAGGCAGCTCGTGGGCCGGGACGATTGAAAAGTATTCCCGCAAAATCTGGCTGGCTGGTTTAGGCGTGTACTCGAAGATCGACTCTGACGGCAGCAAACTCTTCGAGTCCCTGGTAAAGGACGGCGAGAAGGCCGAAAAACTCACCAAGACGGCGGTTGGCAAGCAAGTCGATGCCGCCAAGGGCTCTGCCGAGTCCGCCAAGTCGCGAATCGGCGGCGTGAAGGATCGTGCGCTGGGCAAGTGGGACGAACTGGAAGGGGCTTTCGACAAGCGCCTGAACAGCGCGATCTCCCGTCTGGGCGTGCCGAGCCGCAATGAAGTGAAAGCCTTGCACAGCAAGGTCGACACCCTGACCAAGCAGATCGAAAAACTCACCGGGGCCAAGGTCACCCCAGCGGCCAAGCCTGCGGCGAGCAAGACGGCTGCGGCCAAGCCAGCCAGCAAGACGGCGGCCAAGCCACTGGTCAAGGCCGCGGCCAAGACCGTCGCCAAGCCGGCGGCCAAGGCTGCGGCGAAAACCGCGGCGGCCAAGCCTGCTGCCAAGGCTGCGGCGAAACCGGTAGCGGCAAAGACCACGGCGGCCAAGGCACCCGCCAAGCCAGCGGCTAAAACTGCGGCGGCCAAGCCTGCTGCCGCCAAGGCAACGGCCAAGCCCGCGGCCAAGCCTGCGACCAAGGCGGCAACCAAGCCCGCCGCGGCGAAGAAACCTGCCGTGAAAAAACCGGCCGCAGCCAAAACCGCTGCACCCAAGGCTCCGGCCGCGGCCGCCAAGCCAGCCCCGGTGGCGAGCACGGCGAACTCTGCCTCGGCTCCGACACCGGTGGCCACCCCGACTCCAGCGCCGGCTCCAACGACGCCTACCAGTCAGTCCTGATTGCCAGGGCAATGAAAACGCCCGGCCTGTGAAGGTCGGGCGTTTTTTTATGCCCCTGGCTCGGGTGTGGGAGTGGGCATTTCATAATGGATCTCCCCCACTGCTGGTGGTCAGTCGTGCTCTTCCAGGTAGCGCAACGCCAGTTGCTCGGTCGCCACCTGGATCGCTGGCGGCAAGTGCGGGGCCACCAGCATCATGACCTGGTAGACCACCAGCCGGACCTCGCCCTCGCGGCCCAGGATGCGTTGGTAGTCCAGCGAGAACAGCAGCGTCATGGTGATCTGCTCCACCAGTTGCCCCAGGGCCTGGGTGTCGCTGACCAACAGGCCCTGGGCCTTGAGCTGCGCCAGCAACGAGGCGAGGGTGCGCTTGAGGGCGTTGAGCAACTGGCGAATGCCCTTGGCCAGCTTCGGCAGGCGCCCGGCCAGGTTCGACAGGTCCTGGAACAGAAACCGGTATTGAGCCAGGCGCTCGACGATCAGGTGCAGGAACAGCCAATAGTCCTCCGGCGCCAGTTGCACCTCCGCCGGTGGGTCCAGCAGGGGGGCCAGTTCACCCTGGAAGCGCTCGAACAGCCCGAGCACCAGCGGCTCCTTGCCGTGGAAATGGTAGTAGAGGTTGCCGGGGCTGATGCCCATTTCATTGGCAACCTCCAGGGTGGAAACGTTTGGCTCGCCCTTTTCGTTGAACAATTGCAGGGCGCATTCAAGGATGCGGTCGCGGGTTTTCATCCGGTCTTCTTAATGATCAAGTCGTGCCACGGCCAACGGCCGGCCGTGGCGTCAGGTCCTCAGCGCACGCGAACATAGGTGCCGGGGGCCGCTTCCAGGGGCGGATAGTTCGCGTTGCCCAGGGTCATCAGGGTTTCGCGCTGGGCGCCGGAGCGTTCCTGGATCCAGCCGAGCCATTGCGTCCACCAGCTGCCTTCGACGTGCTGGGCGTCGTAGTACCAGGCCCGGGGATCGCTGCTCAGTTTCGGGCTCTCGATGTAGTTGGCCTTGGGGTTGCCCGGTGGGTTGAGGATGCTCTGGACATGGCCGCTGTTGGACAGCACGAAGCGTCGGTCGCCCCCCAGCAGCAAGGTCGAGCGGTACACCGCATCCCACGGCGTGATGTGGTCGTTGATCCCGCCGACACTGAAGCTGTCCACGGTCACCTTCTGCAGGTCGACGGGCGTGCCGCATACTTCCAGTCCACCGGGACGGGTCAGCGGGTTGTGCTTGAAGAAGTCCAGCAGGTCGCCGTGGTAGGCCGCCGGCAACCGGGTGTGGTCGTTGTTCCAGTAGAGGATGTCGAACGCCGGCGGCTCCTTGCCCAGCAGGTAGTTGTTGATGAAGTAGCTCCAGATCAGGTCGTTGGGGCGCATCCAGGCGAACACCCGGGCCATGTCGCGACCGTCGAGGATGCCGCGCTGATAGGAGCGGCGCTTCGCGGCTTCGAGGGTCTGTTCGTCGATGAACAGCGCGGCCGGGCTGTCCATCTGGCTATCCAGCAAGCTCACCAGGTACGTGGCACTGGCGACCCGGCGCAGCTGGCGCTTGGCTTGCAGGTGGCCTTGCAGGGCGGCGATGGTCATGCCACCGGCACAGGCGCCCATCAGGTTGACCTCGCGGGCGCCGGTGATTGCGCGGCAGACGTTCATTGCTTCTTCCGTGGCCTCGACGTAGCTGGACAGGCCCCATTCCCGGTGGCGGACATCAGGGTTGCGCCAACTGATGATGAACACCTGCAAGCCGTTCTTGAGGGCGTACTGGACGAAGCTGTTGGAGGGGCTCAGGTCGAAGATGTAGAACTTGTTGATCTGCGGCGGCACGATCAGCAACGGCTTGGCGTACTGCTTTTCGCTCATGGGCCGGTACTGGATCAGTTCCAGCAGTTCGTTGCGAAACACCACCGAGCCGGGCGTGGTGGCCAGGGTCTTGCCGACTTCGAAGGCGTGGGGCGTGCTTTGCCGTGGCAAGCCATCGTTGTGCAGCAGGTCGTCCACCAGGTGGCCGATCCCGCGGACCAGGCTGCTGCCGCCGGAGTTGAACAGCTCCTTGATCGCCAGCGGGTTGAGCAAGGTGTTGGAGGGCGATACGGCGTCGTTGAGCAGGGCGAAGGCGAAGTGGGCGCGGGCCTGGTCATCCGGGGCCATGGTGCTTTCGTCGATCCAGCTCTTGACCTGTTTTTGCCAGCTCAGGTACGCCTGCAGGCTGCGCCGGTAGAACGGGTTGAGTTGCCAGGTGGGGTCGGCGAAGCGCGGGTCGTTGGGGTTGGCGGGGTGCAGGGTTTCCCCCAGCAACACGCGTCCCAGCTGGCCACCGAGCCTCAGCGCATGCCGGGCGCTGTGGACCGGGTTGCGCAGGCCGTGTGTGGCCACGCTGCGCAAGGTGGACAGCAGGTCCCTGCCCCGCAAGCCGGTGACCGCGCTTTGGGCGTTGATGAAGCTGGCAGGGGCGGGCATGGAATCCTTTGCCGGCTTGTCGCGCATGAGTCAACTCCTTCGTCATCAGGCTAAAAACTAACGCACCGAACCAGACACCATAGTCGCTGTTGCGGGTAGCTGCGCGATCCGGCGTCCTGCCAGGCGCGAATGGGCGGCGTCAGCCGCCACCCAGCGGCGACGGATGCGGGTGCATCACCGCGCGCTGACGTTCCTCCTGGAGGAATTTCATGATGATCGGCGCCACGGCCTCGGCCCGGGTGATCAGGAACAGGTGGCCGTCGTCGATGATGTGCAACTGGGCATTGGGGATGCGCCAGGCCAGCATGCGCATGTTGATCAGCGGGATCAGCGGGTCGTCGTCGCCGGCCAGCACCAGGGTTGGCTGGTGGATTTTGTGCAACCAGTGGATGCTGGTCCAGCCGAGGCCGGCGAACAGTTGCCAGTAATAACCCAGCTTGCCGGCCGAGCGGACCTTGGCCGCGTGGCTGGCCGCCAGGCCCGGGTCGCGACGGAACGAGCCGCCGTAGATCAGCGGCGCAATGCGCATCACATGGGAGGGCTGGACGTAGCGCCGGGGGCTGGCCATCATCCACAGCACCTTCGGCTTGCCCGGCACCATCACCGCGCCGGCCGCCGTGGCCGCCAACACCAGCTTCTTGCAGCGCTCGGGGTAGTCGTAGGCGAATTGCTGGGCCAGCGCGCCGCCCCAGGACACGCCGATCGCGTTGACCTGGCCATAGTCGAGGTAGTCGAGCATCCGCGCGGTGAGCTTGGCCAGGCCCGGAAAGCGATACGGCCGGCTGGGCGTCGATGACCCGCCGACACCGGGCACGTCGAAGGCGATGACTTCCAGGTCCGGGTCCAGGGCCTGGATGAACGGGAACACCAGTTCGAGGTTGGCGCCGATGCCATTGAAGATCAACAGGGGCGTCAGGTGAGGCTTGCCGGGACGTACCGCGGTGCGCAAGGTCTGGCCATCCAGGTCGACGGTACGGAAGATGTACGGTTGCGGCATGCTTCAAGCCCTGTGGGTTATGTCGCGATCTTTCGATGTATCCCGCTCCCGGGTGGGAGCGAGCTTGCTCGCGATTGCGATGTGTCAGCACATACAGGTGTTGAATGTGCCGCCGTCATCGCGAGCAAGCTCGCTCCCACAAGGGATCTGCTGTGAACATGAGTTTTATGTTCCCCAGCGCTGTGGGCCTTGCATTCAGTGTCGGCTGGCTGGATGTATTCGTGAGCAAGCCCACTCCTGCGCCAGACGAGTTGCATCTCTTACCGCTCATGCACATACGTGCCGGGCGCCGCCTCGCCGGCCACGTACGTCTTGTTGCCCAGCACCGTGGGCGCCTTTTTCAGCTTGCCCGAGCGTTCGGCCTGCCAGGCTTGCCAGTGCAGCCACCAGGAATCGGTGTGCTTGGTGGAGTTTTCCTGCCAGTCCTCGGCCTTGGCTGGCAGGTCTTCGCCGGTCATGTAGCGGGCCTTCGGGTTGCCCGGCGGGTTGAGGATGCTCTGGATGTGGCCGCTGCTCGACAGCACGAATTCCACCTTGCCGCCAAACAACTGCGCCGACTTGTAGCAGGACTTCCAGGGGGTGATGTGGTCGTTGGTGCCGGCCAGGGCGAAGATGTCGGCGCTGACCTGCTTGAGGTCGATGGGTGTGCCGCACACTTCCAGTGCGTTGGGCCGGGTCAGGGGGTTGCTCTTGAACATCTCGATCAGGTCGCCGTGGAACGCCGCCGGCAGCCTCGTGGTGTCGTTGTTCCAGAACAGGATGTCGAACACCGGCGGTTCGTTGCCCAGGAGGTAGTTGTTGACCCAGTAGTTCCAGATCAGGTCGTTGGGGCGCATCCAGGCGAACACCTTGGCCATGTCGCGCCCCTCGAGCACACCGGCCTGGTAGGAGTGGCGCTTGGCCGCTTCCAGGGTCTGCTCGTCGACGAACAGCGCCACGTCGGTGTCCAGGGTGGTGTCGAGCACGCTCACCAACAGGGTCATGGCGTTGACCTTTTTCTCGCCGAGGGCCGCATAGTGGCCCAGCAGCGCCGTGCAGGTGATGCCGCCCGAGCAGGCGCCGAGCATGTTCACGTCCTTGCTGCCGGTGATGGCCGTGACCACGTCCACCGCTTCCTTGAGCGCCTCGATGTAGGTCGACAGGCCCCATTCGCGCTGTTCCTTGGTGGGGTTGCGCCAGCTGATGATGAACGTCTGCACATTGCTGCGCAGGCAGAAGCGCGCCAGGCTCTTGTCCGGGCTCAGGTCGAATACGTAGAACTTGTTGATCTGCGGTGGCACCACCAGCAGCGGTCGCTCGTGGACCTGCTCGGTGATGGGGCGGTACTGGATCAGCTCCAGCACGTCGTTGCGAAACACCACGGCGCCTTCGGTCACGCCCAGGCTCTTGCCGACTTCGAACGCGCCCATGTTGACCTGGCTCGGCATCCCGCCGTTGTGCACCAGGTCCTTGGCCAGGTGGGACAAGCCGTCCAGCAGGCTCTTGCCGCCGGTTTCGAAGAAGCGCTTGACCGCCGCCGGGTTGGCCGCCGAATTGGTCGGCGACATGGCTTCGGTCATCAGGTTGATCACGAAATGCCCGCGGCTGATGTCCTGGGGAGGCAGGTTGCTGTCGTCGATCCAGGCGTGCAATTCCTTGCGCCAGGCCAGGTAGGTTTGCATGTAGCGTTTGTAGAGAGGGTTCTGGCTCCACGCCGGGTCGTTGAAGCGACGGTCGTCGCTGGCCGGTTGCAGCTCGGATTTGCCGAACAGGACGTTCTTGAGCTCGGCCCCGAAATGGGCCACGTGCTTGGCACTGTGCAACGGTTGCCTGAGGGTCTGGGCCAGCACCATTCGAGCAGAGGCCAGCAGGTCTTTCCTGCGCAGGCCGACGACAGGATTCAACCCCAGGGTGTTTTCCGAGGCCTGGTACTTCAGGTCATCGTTGTTCTTGTTGCTCATCTACGACGCTCCATTGTCAGACGAGTACTGGCGCCGTGCCGCAAGCCACACAGCCAATACCAGTACGCTGCTCGGGTGACCGTTAATTCCGCATCGTGACCAATGAGGAAACATGTGCAAGGAACTCGCCCGTTCCTTTGCAGGGAACTTGCCAGTTCCATTGGTTACCCGAGTTTAATTTTTTTCGCAAGCAGGCCAGTCATTGACCTCGCCGGGCGGACATTCAAGCAGATGAGTCTAGAAAATTCCCCCTAAAGCGCCAGCCCTTGGGCTAGAGCATCAGCTTGACGACGGAAGCGCTCGGGTCGCGGGTTTTTCCAGCGGCCTGGAGCTCGGCAAGATAATCGTTCCACAGGTCTTCCTGGCGCACGGCCAACTGGTAGAGGTAGTCCCAGGTGAACAGTCCGCTGTCATGGCCGTCGTCGAAGGTCAGTTTCAGTGCGTACTGGCCGGCGGGCTCGACCTTGGACAGGCCGACGTTGAGCTTGCCATGTTGCAGGATGGGCTTGCCGTGGCCCTGGACCTCGGCGGAAGGCGAATGCACCCGCAGGAATTCGGCGGGCAGGTGGTATTGCTCGTCCGGCGCGTATTTGAGCGTGAGGGTCCTGGAGGCTTTGTGCAGGTTGATGGCGATGGGGAGTTTGGTCATGGCCTGTGATCCGTCTTTGAAGGAAGCCTTGATCTGTAAACGACACAGACTAATGTGGGAGCGGGCTGTGTGGGAGCAAGGCTTGCCCGCGATGGAAACGCCGCGGTCTCTTGAGGGCCGCAGCGCCTGGATCGCGAGCAAGCTTTGCTCCCACACAGCTCGCTCCCACAGGTCCCGGGAAACCTGTCAGTTGGTTACAGGATATACCGCGACAGGTCTTCGTTCTGCGCCAGCTCGCCCAGGTGGCTGTTGACGTACTCGGCGTCGATGAGGATCGGCGCTTCGTCGTGGGTGCTGGCCAGGTCGCCAGCGCTGAACGACACTTCCTCGAGCAAGCGCTCGAGCAGGGTGTGCAGGCGCCGGGCACCGATATTCTCGGTCTTCTCGTTGACCTGCCAGGCGATCTGCGCCAGGCGCTTGATGCCTTCGGGCGTGAACTCGATGTTCAGGCCTTCGGTCTTGAGCAGCGCGCAATACTGTTCGGTCAGGGACGCGTGGGGCTCGCTGAGGATGCGTTCGAAGTCTTCCGGCGACAGCGCCTTGAGTTCGACACGAATCGGCAGGCGGCCTTGCAGTTCCGGCACCAGGTCGCTTGGCTTGCTCAGGTGGAACGCACCGGAGGCGATGAACAGGATGTGGTCGGTCTTGACCATGCCCAGCTTGGTGTTGACCGTGCAGCCCTCGATCAGCGGCAGCAGGTCGCGTTGCACGCCTTCGCGCGATACATCGGCGCCGCCGACATTGCCGCGCTTGGCGACCTTGTCGATCTCGTCGATGAACACGATACCGTGCTGCTCGACGGCCTCCAGGGCCTTGGCCTTCAACTCTTCTTCATTGACCAGGCGGCTGGCCTCTTCTTCGCGCACCAGCTTCAGCGCTTCCTTGACCTTGAGCTTGCGGCTTTTCTTCTTGCCCTTGCCCATGTTGGCGAACAGGCTCTGCAACTGGTTGGTCATCTCTTCCATGCCCGGCGGCGCGGAAATGTCGACGCCGACCATCTCGGCCACTTCGATCTCGATTTCCTTGTCGTCCAACTGGCCCTCGCGCAGGCGCTTGCGGAACAGCTGGCGGGTGTTGGAGTCCTGGGTCGCGGCGGAATCGGCGTTGAAACCCATGCGCGCCGGTGGCAGCAGCGCGTCGAGGATGCGCTCTTCGGCGGCGTCTTCGGCGCGGTGGCGGACCTTGGTGATTTCCTGCTCGCGCAGCAGCTTGATCGCCGCGTCGGCCAGGTCACGGATGATCGATTCGACATCGCGACCGACATAGCCGACTTCGGTGAACTTGGTCGCCTCGACCTTGATGAACGGTGCGTTGGCGAGCTTGGCCAGGCGCCGGGCGATCTCGGTCTTGCCGACGCCGGTCGGGCCGATCATCAGGATGTTCTTGGGCGTCACCTCGACACGCAGCTCTTCAGGCAATTGCATGCGGCGCCAGCGGTTGCGCAGGGCGATGGCGACGGCGCGCTTGGCATCGTCCTGGCCGATGATATGGCGGTTGAGTTCGTGGACGATTTCGCGGGGAGTCATGGACATAATAATTGGCGGTCCTCAAGCAGAAACGAGCCGTGGCGCTGGGCCGGGACAGGCTTATTCCGCGAGATCCTGCTCCTCAATGGTTTGGGTGTGGTTGGTGAAGACACAGATGTCGCCGGCAATGCCCAGGGCAGTCTCGACGATTTCCCGGGCCGACAGGTCGGTTTTTTTCAACAGGGCGCTGGCGGCCGCCTGGGCGTAGGCGCCACCGGAACCCATGGCGATCAGGCCGTCCTCGGGCTCGACGACGTCGCCGTTGCCGGTGATGATCAGCGAGGCGTCCTTGTTGGCGACCGCGAGCATGGCTTCGAGACGGCTCAGGGAACGGTCGGTGCGCCATTCCTTGGCCAGTTCCACGGCGGCACGAATCAGGTGGCCCTGGTGTTTTTCCAGCTGGCCTTCGAAACGCTCGAACAAGGTGAAGGCGTCGGCGGTGGCCCCGGCGAAGCCGGCGATGACCTGGCCGTGATACAGGCGGCGGACTTTCTTCGCGTTGCCTTTCATCACTGTGTTGCCCAGTGAAACCTGGCCGTCGCCGCCCATGACGACTTTGCCATGACGGCGGACTGAAACGATGGTGGTCAAGGGAAGAGTCTCCACGCAGCGGGGCGAAAATGCCCGGATGGAACTCATATGGGGGTGGCGCGGGGTTTTTCAACTGCGGGGTGGGGGAGGGGATGAGTGGTGCGTGGGTGGTGATTGTTGCGCGGCCCTTGTGGTGAGGGGATTTATCCCCGCTGGGCCGCGCAGCAGCCCAAAAAGCTTGATGCATTCGTCCCTGGTGCACCGAGGCGGCAGGTTTTTAGGGCCGCTTCGCGCCCCAGCGGGGATAAATCCCCTCGCCACAAGGGGGGCGTGTCGCCTGGGTCAGCGGCTCTGGCGTTGTTGTAACAACAAATTGCTGAACCCGCTGCCGGCCAACTGCTTCTGCGCCTTGGTCAGTTCTTCCCGGTTGCTGTACGGGCCGACCAATACCCGGTACCAGGTTTCGTCCTTCACGGTCCCCGATTCCACCGATACGGACTGGCCCAGCAGGATGATCTGCGCCCGGACCTTGTCGGCGTCGGCTTCCTTGCGGAACGAGCCGGCTTGCAGGAAGAACTTCGTCACTGGCGCGGCTTTCTGCACGGGCGGGGCCGGTGGCGGCGTGATGCCGGCCAGGGCCGCCTGGGCGCGGGCGGTGTCGATCTTCGCCGCTTCGGCCGGGGTCACCGGCGTGGTCGGTACCTGTGGCGTCGGCAGGGTTTTCTCCGGCACGGCGTCAGGCGGCACGATGACTTCCGATTCCGGCAGCAAGGTGTAGAAGTCGTATTTCGGCTTCACCGGTTGCGTCGGGCTCGGCGGGGTCTTGTTCGCCTCGGCGATGCGCGTGGCCTTCTGCTGTTCCTGCCGGACGCGCTTGACGTCATCGCCCTGGCCCGGCTCCAGCTTCATCAGGAACACGATGAACGCGCCGACGCTCAGGCCGATCGCCATCCACAACCAGCCCGGAATCGGCTTCTTGGCGGGGGGCTGGTAACGACTGGCGCCGCGTTTGGGTGCAGGTTTTTTCTTGGCGGCCAACTTACATGCGCTCCAGGGTTTCCAGGCCGAGCAATTCCAGGCCTTGCTTGAGCGTACGCCCGGTCAGCGCGGCAAGGCGCAGGCGGCTCTGCATTTGCTCCGGGGTTTCGGCGCTCAGGATCGGGCAGTTCTCGTAGAAGCTGGAGAACAGGCCGGCGACATCGTACAGGTAGGCGCACAGCGTATGGGGCGTGCCCTTGTCAGCGACGTTGTTCAGCACTTCGCCGAACTGCGCCAGCTTCGCCGCCAGCTCCTGTTCGTGGGGGGCTTGGAGCACGATGCGACCGTCCACTTCATCGAAGTTTTTACCCAGCTTGCGGAACACACCGGCCACGCGGGTGTAGGCATACAGCAGGTATGGCGCGGTGTTGCCTTCGAAGTTGAGCATCAGGTCGAAGTTGAAGCTGTAGTCGCTGGTGCGGTGCTTGGACAGGTCGGCGTATTTCACCGCGTCGATGCCCACGACCTTGGCGATCTTGCGCAGCTCGTCCTCGGCCAGCTCCGGGTTCTTGCCCTTGACCAGGTTATAGGCGCGGTCCTGGGCTTCGGTCAGCAGGTCGATCAGCTTCACCGTGCCGCCATCGCGGGTCTTGAACGGACGGCCATCGGCGCCGTTCATGGTGCCGAAGCCCATGTGCTCCATGTCCATCGGATGGCTCACGAAGCCGGCCTGGCGTGCCACTTCGAACACCTGCTGGAAGTGCAGGGCCTGGCGCTGGTCGACGAAGTACAGGACCCGATCCGCCTTCAGCACGCCGTTGCGATAACGCACGGCGGCCAAGTCGGTGGTGGCGTAGAGGTAGCCGCCATCGGCCTTGACGATGATCACCGGCAGCGGCTCGCCGTCGGCGGTCTTGAACTGGTCGAGGAACACGCACTGGGCGCCGTTGCTCTCCACCAGCATGCCCTTGGCCTTGAGGTCGTTCACCACGTTGATCAGGTCGTCGTTGTAGGCGCTCTCGCCCATCACGTCGGCCATGGTCAGCTTGACGTTCAGCAGCTCGTAGATTTTCTGGCAGTGGGACAAGGAAATGTCCTTGAACCGGGTCCACAGCGCCAGGCACTCGGCGTCGCCGGCCTGCAACTTGACCACCAGGCCGCGGGCGCGGTCGGCGAACTCCGGTGACTCGTCGAAGCGTTGCTTGGCGGCGCGGTAGAAGTTCTCCAGGTCCGACAACTCGTCGCTGGTGATCGGGTTTTCCTGCAGGTAGGCCATCAGCATGCCGAACTGGGTGCCCCAGTCGCCGACGTGGTTCTGGCGGATCACCGTGTCCCCGAGGAATTCCAGGACCCGGGCCACGCCGTCGCCAATGATGGTCGAGCGCAGGTGGCCGACGTGCATTTCCTTGGCGAGGTTGGGGGCCGACAGGTCGACCACGGTGCGTTGCAGCGGGCCGGCCTTGCGCACGCCGAGGCGTTCGTCGGCCAGGGCCGCGTCCAGGCGCGATGCCAGCGCCTGGGTGTTCTGGAAGAAGTTGATGAAGCCGGGGCCGGCGATGTCGGCCTTGCTGACGTTTTCATCGGCCGGCAGCGCGGCGATGATTTTCTCCGCCAGGTCCCGTGGCTTCATGCCGGCCGGCTTGGCCAGCATCATCGCGATGTTGCTGGCGAAGTCGCCGTGGGTCTTGTCGCGGGTGTTCTCGACCTGAATCGCCGGCGACAGGCCTTCTGGCAGCACACCTTCGATGACGAGTTGGGCGATGGCTTGCTGGATGAGCTGGCGAATGGTGTCTTTCATGGTCTTCTCTTTCAACCGCAGGCGCGGCGGCGCTCGAGGCGCAGGTGGAAAAACTGGGTATTATCCGTGGCCCAGGCGAGCTTGCCAACTATCGCGGGTCGCAAATCACTGTGGGAGCGAGCTTGCTCGCGATGACGGCGTATCAGCCGACATCAATGCAGCGGGCCGAACCGCATCGCGAGCAAGCTCGCTCCCACAGGGACGGTCTCAGTACAAATCCACCGGGTCCACGTCCAGCGACCAACGCACCGCCCGCCCGCTGGGCATCTGCTCCAGCACCAGCAACCAGGCGCTCAACAGGCGGTGCAGTGGCGCCCGGGCGTTGGCCTGCAATAACAGTTGGGCCCGATAGCGCCCGGCCCGCCGTTCCATCGGAGCGGGCACCGGGCCCAATAGTTCGATCCCGCTGAGATTCTGTTGCGCCAGCAAGCGTTCCGCCTCGCTGCACGCCTCGTCGAGAAAACCTTCGGCCTGCCCCGGCTTGTGGGCTTCGGCCCGCAGCAGCGCGAGGTGGGCGAACGGCGGCAGGCCGGCGCTGCGCCGTTCGCTCAAGGCCTGTTCGGCGAAAGCGAAGTAGCCTTGCTCGGTCAGTTGTATCAGCAGCGGATGGTCCGCCAGGTGCGTCTGGATGATGACCTTGCCCGGTTCTTCGGCACGTCCGGCGCGGCCGGCAACTTGGACAATCAGCTGCGCCATGCGCTCGCTGGCGCGAAAGTCCCCGGAAAACAGCCCGCCGTCGGCGTCGAGGATCGACACCAGCGTGACCCTTGGGAAGTGGTGGCCCTTGGCAAGCATCTGCGTGCCCACCAGGATGCACGGCTGGCCCTTCTGGATCGTGGCGAACAGCTGGTTCATCGCGTCCTTGCGCGACGTACTGTCGCGATCCACCCGCAGCACCGGGTAATCGGGAAACAGGATCCCCAGCCGTTCCTCGGCGCGCTCGGTGCCGGCGCCAACCGGACGCAAGTCCACCCGGCCGCACTGCGGACAGTGCCTGGGCACCCGTTCGCAGTGGCCGCAATGGTGGCAGCGCAGCTCGCCGGAGCGCTGATGCACGGTCATGCGCGCGTCGCAGCGTTCACAGCCGGACATCCAGCCGCAGTCGTGGCACAGCAGCGTCGGGGCGAACCCACGGCGATTGAGGAACACCAGGACCTGCTGGCCGGCGGCCAGGGTCTGGCCGATGGCTTGCTGCATGGGCCCGGAAATGCCGCTGTCCAGCGGACGACTCTTCACGTCCAGGCGCAGGAAGCGCGGCTGCTTCGCGCCGCCGGCCCGTTCGTTCAGGCGCAGCAGGCCGTAGCGGCCGGTGTAGGCGTTGTGGAGGCTTTCCAGGGATGGCGTCGCGGAGCCGAGGACGATCGGGATGTTTTCCTGGCGGGCGCGCACCAGTGCCAGGTCGCGGGCGTGGTAGCGCAGGCCTTCCTGCTGTTTATAGGAACCGTCGTGTTCTTCGTCGATGATGATCAGGCCGGGATGTTTCATCGGCGTGAACAGGGCCGAACGGGTGCCGATGATGATGTCGGCCTCGCCATCCCGGGCCGCGAGCCAGGCCTCCAGGCGCTCGCGGTCGTTGACCGCCGAGTGCACCAGGGCGATCCGGGCGTTGAAGCGTTGTTCGAAGCGGGCCAGGGTCTGTGGGCCGAGGTTGATTTCCGGAATCAGCACCAGGGCCTGCTTGCCGGCTTCCAGGGTCTGGCGGATCAGTTGCAGGTAGACCTCGGTCTTGCCACTGCCGGTGACGCCCGCCAGCAGGAACGCGTGATAGCTGTCGAAGCCGGCCCGGATCGCCTCGCAAGCGGCCCGTTGCTCGGCGTTGAGCGGCAGTTCCGGCTGGGCCAGCCAGTGTTCATGGCGCAGCCCCGGGGCGTGCCGGCGAACCTCCACCTGGACCAGGCCCTTGGCCAGCAACAGGTCGAGGCTGTCCTTGCTGAGCATCAGTTTGCTCAGTAATTGATGCGCCACGCCGTGGGGATGCTGGGCCAGGGTCGCCAAGGCCTCGCGCTGGCGCGGGGCGCGGGCGATGCGCGGGTCGTCCAAGGAAGCCCCGGGTGCCACCGACCAGAACCGCTCCTGGCGCGCCTCGGCCGGCTCGCCCTGGCGCAACAGCACCGGCAATGCCCAGCTCAAGGTGTCGCCGAGGCTGTGCTGGTAATACTGGGCGGTCCACAGGCACAGCTTGAACAGCGCCGCCGGCAGCGGCGGCGTGGCGTCGAGCAGCGCCAGGGCCGGCTTGAGCTTGTCGGCCGGTACCTCGCTGTGGTCGGTGACCTCCACCAGGATCCCGATCATCTCCCGCCGGCCGAACGGCACCCGCAGGCGCATGCCCGGCTGCAACTGGGCACGCGGGACCCCGGCCGGGGCGCGGTAGTCGAACAGGCGGCGCAGGGGCGAAGGCAGGGCGAGGCGCAGAATGGCGTTGGGCACGCGGGAGGATCTCGATAGGCGGACAAGTTCGCAAGGCTGAGCACGATTCAATGTGGGAGCGAGCCTGCTCGCGAAGTGGGCGTGTCAGGCGGCATCAATACCGACTGCTCCACCGCTTTCGCGAACAAGCCCGCTCCCACAAGGGATTGCGCATGTGGCCGGGAGCCTAGCAGACGGTTGGTACAAGGCATAGCTTGCGCGATTGGCGATGTCTGGTAGAATCCGCGGCCTAATTACGTGCGGTATTCAACAATCGTGTTGGGTGGCGGCACGCTAGCCTGAGGAAACACCATGAAAACCGATATCCATCCGGAATACCCAGAAATTGCCGTGACCTGCAGCTGCGGCAACAAGTTCGAAACCCGTTCGACCTACGGCAAAGCCCTGTCGATCGACGTTTGCAACGAATGCCACCCGTTCTACACCGGTAAGCAAAAGACTCTGGATACCGGCGGCCGCGTTCAGAAGTTCGCCGATCGTTTCGGCGCTTTCGGCGCTACCAAAAAGGCCTGAGGCTGATCATTTTGGAGGCTCGTCTCGGCGGCTCCAAACTGATGAAAAAGGCGTCCCTCGCGGGCGCCTTTTTTGTGTCCGCGATTTGGCTGGGGCCAGCCCAGGCGTCGTGCCCGGCACCGGTGGGCCTGGCCCAGGCGACGGTCCAGCGCGTGGTCGACGGCGACACCCTGCGCCTGGTCGATGGCCGCAATGTGCGCCTGATCGGCCTCAACAGCCCTGAACTGGGACGCCAGGGGCGTTCCGACGAACCCTTCGCGGTTGCGGCCAGGCGCCGGCTCGAAGCGCTGGTGGCTGCCAGCGATGGGCGCGTGGGCTTGCTGCCCGGCAAGGAAGGCAAGGACCGCTATGGCCGCACCCTGGCCCATGCCTACGGTGCCGATGGCCAGAATCTCGAAGCGCAATTACTCGCCGAAGGCCTGGGTTTCTACGTGGCGGTGGCGCCGAATGTCGATCTCGTGGCGTGCCAGCGAGCGGCCGAGCGCCAGGCGCGTGAGGCGGGACTTGGCCTGTGGAAGCGCTCGCCGGTGCTCAAGGCTCGGCAAATCCAGGCGCCCGGGTTCGCCGTGCTGAGCGGGCGGGTGAGCGAGGTCAGGCGCAATCGCGGCGGTGCCTGGATCGAATTGCAGGACTCGGTCGTGTTGCGCGTTGCACCTCATCTGCTGGGGCAATTCGACGGGGTTCGGCTTGAACGTCTCAAGGGCAGGCAGGTCGAGGCGCGGGGCTGGGTCGTCGATCGGACGCGGCGCGGCGCACGCGAACCGGGTCAGGCTCGCTGGATGCTGCCGCTGACCGATCCCGCGATGTTGAGCGTGACGGCTGAATAAAAAATTGTAGACATTTTTACTGCCGATTGTATGCATCTAGCCCTTGTGTTTCGCGGCTCTTGGCCCAAAGTCGTAGGGCAGGGCGCTTGACAGGGGTGACCGGTCAGTCTTGTGGGGACTTTGCGAGGCGCGTATCCTCGGCGGTCCGTCTGTCCAACACAGTAAAAAGCGGAATGCCCACATGTCTGATCTGAAAACTGCCGCTCTCGAATATCACGCCAATCCTCGTCCAGGGAAGCTGAGTGTCGAGCTCACCAAGGCCACCGCTACTGCCCGCGACCTGTCGCTGGCCTACAGCCCCGGCGTAGCCGAACCAGTGCGCGAAATCGCCCGCGACCCTGAATTGGCCTACAAGTACACCGGCAAGGGCAACCTGGTTGCAGTCATTTCCGATGGCACCGCGATTCTCGGCCTGGGTGACCTGGGCCCACTGGCCTCCAAGCCGGTCATGGAAGGCAAGGGCGTGCTGTTCAAGCGCTTCGCCGGTATCGACGTCTTCGACATCGAAGTCGACTCCGAGAGCCCGCAAGCCTTCATCGACACCGTCAAGCGCATCTCCATCACCTTCGGTGGCATCAACCTGGAAGACATCAAGGCACCCGAGTGCTTCGAGATCGAGCGCACCCTGATCGAACAGTGCGACATCCCGGTGTTCCACGATGACCAGCATGGCACCGCCATCGTCACCGCGGCCGGCATGATCAACGCCCTGGAAATCGCCGGCAAGACCCTGCCGGAAGCCAAGATCGTCTGCCTGGGCGCCGGCGCCGCGGCCATCTCCTGCATGAAGTTGCTGGTGAGCATGGGCGCGAAGATCGAGAACATCTTCATGGTCGACCGTACCGGTGTGATCCACTCCGGCCGTGACGACCTGAACCAGTACAAGGCCGTGTTCGCCCACGCCACCGACAAGCGCACCCTGGCCGAGGCGCTGGACGGTGCCGACGTATTCGTCGGCCTGTCGGGTCCGAACCTGCTGAGCCCGGAAAACCTGCTGCGCATGGCGCCGAACCCGATCGTGTTCGCCTGCTCGAACCCGGATCCGGAAATCTCCCCGGAACTGGCCCACGCGACCCGTAGCGACGTGATCATGGCCACCGGCCGTTCGGACTACCCGAACCAGGTCAACAACGTACTGGGCTTCCCGTTCATCTTCCGTGGTGCCCTGGACGTTCGCGCCAAGCGCATCAACGAAGAAATGAAAGTCGCGGCGGCCAACGCCCTGCGCGAACTGGCCAAGCTGCCGGTGCCCCAGGAAGTGTGCGACGCCTACGGCGGCATCAAGCTGGAATTCGGCCGTGAATACATCATTCCGAAGCCAATGGATGCCCGCCTGATCACCCTGATCTCCGACGCCGTGGCCAAGGCTGCGATCGAGACCGGCGTGGCGACCCTGCCATATCCGAAGAACTACCCGCTCAAGAGCGTGGATGACGTGTTCAACGGCTAAGCCGTTGTAGCGCTTCAACAAAAAGCCCCGGCTCCTGCGAGTCGGGGCTTTTTTGTGCCTGAATTGGTATAGGGGAAACTCTTTCCTGAACAGGCCGAAAACCTGTGGCGAGGGGATTTATCCCCGCTCGGCTGCGCAGCAGTCGTCATCCGGCTGGCGCGGTTCATTTATCCGCGCTGCCTGGATGAGGGGCTGCTGCGCAGCCCAGCGGGGATAAATCCCCTCGCCACAGGGTCCTTGCGCGATATAAAAAAAGCCCCGCGCTTCTCGCGAAGGCGGGGCTTTTGGATGGGGCTGGTCAGAACAGGTCGATCGGCGCCGCTTCGTCCGCCGGCAGCGGGCTGCCTGGTGCGACGCCGTTGCCCAGCTCGTTGACCGACGGCGGCGTGTCTTCGCTCTTGAACAGTTCGAAGTAGGCGCCAGGTGTCCCTGGAGTGGCTGCGCGGCCGCTGACCGGGTCGACGCGCAGGCTGAGGATGCCTTCGGGTTCCGGTTGGGTGTGTGGTGGCTTGTCCTTGAGGGCGGCGCCCATGTAGCTCATCCAGATCGGCAGGGCCACGGTGCCGCCGAACTCGCGGCGCCCGAGGCTTTCCGGTTGGTCGAAACCGGTCCAGACGGTGGTCACGTAGTCGGCGTTATAGCCGGAGAACCAGGCGTCCTTGGATTCGTTGGTGGTGCCTGTCTTGCCCGCCAGGTCGGTGCGGCCCAGGGCCAGGGCGCGACGACCGGTGCCCAGCTTGATCACGTCCTGCAGCATGCTGTTGAGGATGTAGGTGGTGCGGCCGTCGACAATGCGCTCGGCGATGGCCGGTGCTTGTGGCACGCCCGGGGCGGTCGTGGCTTCGCCCGGCAACGGGTTGACCGTGAACGTCCCGGAGGATGGCGCGGCGAGGCCGTCGCTGGCCTGCTCGCCGGTGGGCACCCGCGGCGGGTTGGCGACGAACAGCGTCTCGCCGTTGCGGCTCTCGATCTTGTCGATGATGTACGGCGTGATCTTGTACCCGCCGTTGGCGAAGGTGCTCCAGCCGGTGGCGATTTCCATCGGGGTCAGGGTCGCGGTGCCCAGGGCCAGGGACAGGTTGCGCGGCAGGTCCTGCTTGTTGAAGCCGAACTTGCTGATGTAGTCGATGGTGCGGTCCACGCCGAGCGCCTGCAGCAGGCGGATCGACACCAGGTTGCGCGACTTGTACAGCGCTTCGCGCAGGCGGATCGGGCCGAGGAAGGTGTTGGTGTCGTTCTTTGGCCGCCAGACCTTGTCCAGGTACTCATCGACGAACACGATCGGCGCATCGTTCACCAGGCTGGCGGCGGTGTAGCCATTGTCCAGGGCGGCGCTGTAGACGAACGGCTTGAAGCTCGAACCCGGCTGGCGCTTGGCCTGCAACGCACGGTTGTAGTTGCTCTGCTCGAACGCGAAGCCCCCGACCAGCGAGCGGATGGCGCCGTCCTGCGGATCGAGGGACACCAGCGCGCCCTGGGCGGCCGGGATCTGGCTGAACTTGAGGGCATTGTCCGCCTGGCGTTGCACCCGGATCAGGTCGCCGACCTGGGCCACGTCCGCCGGCTGGCGAGGGTTGGCACCCATGCTGTTGGTATTGAGGAACGGGCGAGCCCATTTCATGCTGTCCCAGGCGACATGCTCTTCCTGCTCGCCGTTGCGCGTCAGCACCTTGAGGCCGTCCTTGTCCACCGAGGTGACGATCGCCGGTTCCAGGCCGCTGATGGTGCGCTGCTTGGTCAGCTCCAGGGCCCAGGCCTCGCGGGTCTTGCCGGGCAGGCGCGATTCAGGGCCGCGGTAGCCGTGGCGCTGGTCGTAGGTCATCAGGCCTTCGTGCAGGGCGGTGTTGGCCATTTCCTGTAGGTTGCTGGGTACCGTGGTGGTGACGCGGAAACCTTCGGTATAGGCGTCGCTGCCATAGCGGCCGACCATTTCGGCGCGGGCCATCTCGGCGATGTAGGGCGCGTTCACCTCGGGGGTCGGTACGTGATAGCTGGCGTTCAGCGGCTCGTTGATCGCGGCGGTGTAGTCGCTCTCGCTGATCTTGCCGAGCTTGTACATGCGCCCCAGGATCCAGTCGCGCCGCTCCTTGCTGCGGGCCGGGTTGGCCAGCGGGTTGAAGCGCGACGGCGCCTTGGGCAGGCCGGCGATCATCGCCATCTGAGCCAGGCTCACATCGCGGATCGACTTGCCGTAGTACACCTGTGCCGCCGCCTCGATACCGTAGGCGCGGTTGCCCAGGTAGATCTTGTTCACGTACAGCTCGAGGATCTCGTCCTTGGTCAGCTGTCGCTCGATCTGCAGGGCCAGGAGGATCTCGGTGGTCTTGCGCGAGAAGCTGCGCTCGCTGGTCAGGAAGAAGTTCTTGGCCACCTGCATGGTGATGGTGCTGCCGCCGGACTGGATGTGCCCGCTCTTGACCAGTTGGCTGGCGGCGCGCATCAGGCTGCCGGGATCGACGCCGTAGTGGTTGGCGAAGTTGTCATCTTCAGCACTTAGTAACGCATTGATGAAATTGGGGGGAATATCGGCGAAACGGATCGGTGTGCGGCGCATTTCGCCAAATTCGGCGATCAATTTGTTGTCGCTGCTGTACACCCGCAGGGGAATCTGCAACTGAATACTTCTCAGAGCCTCCACGGACGGCAAACCCGGACTAAGGTAAAGAAACGCACCGCTCAGACCCAGGAGCAGTCCGCAGAAAACGGCGATGATGGACCATCCGAAAAATTTCAGCAGACGAATCAAGGCTTTTGGATATCCAGGCAAGGAATGAAAAAGGCGCCAGGTGCAGGGAAGGCCCCGTGCTTGCAACAAAGCGAAAAAAACGCTGGGCATTATAAGCATTTTTTTTCGCCAGGAATGCCATCCGGACGTCCGTCGGACCGGAGCGATTGAACGCAACGCATATTAGAGAGTCCGTAACTCACGGATAGTCATAGGGAATTGGTAGTGCTACGACTCTTCAATAAAAAAACCCATGCGCTTCTGGGGATCGACATCAGTTCAACGTCGGTGAAGCTGCTGGAGTTGAGCCGCCAGGGTGACCGCTACCGCGTCGAGTCCTACGCGGTGGAACCGTTGCCGGCCAACGCCGTGGTCGAGAAGAACATCGCCGAGCTCGAAGGGGTGGGCCAGGCGTTGTCGCGGGTGCTGGTCAAGGCCAGGACCCCCTTGCGCAGCGTGGCGGTGGCCGTGGCGGGGTCGGCGGTGATCACCAAGACCATCGAGATGGATGCCGGCCTGTCCGACGACGACATGGAGAACCAGCTCAAGATCGAGGCCGACCAGTACATTCCCTACCCGCTGGATGAAGTGGCCATCGACTTCGAGGTCCAGGGCGTGTCGCCGCGCAGCGACGAGCGGGTCGAGGTGCTGCTGGCGGCCTGTCGCAAGGAAAACGTCGAGGTCCGCGAGGCGGCGCTGGCGCTGGCCGGGCTGACGGCCCGGGTGGTCGATGTGGAAGCCTACGCGCTGGAGCGGTCGTTCGGCCTGCTCGCCACGCAACTGGCCGCCTCCCAGGAGCGCCTGACCGTCGCGGTCGTCGACATCGGCGCGACCATGACCACCCTGAGCGTGCTGCACAACGGGCGCATCATCTATACCCGCGAACAACTGTTCGGCGGCCGCCAGCTCACCGAGGAAATCCAGCGCCGCTATGGCCTGACCCCCGAGCAGGCCGGCCTGGCGAAGAAACAGGGCGGGCTGCCCGACGACTATGTCGGCGAGGTGTTGCAGCCGTTTCGCGAGGCGCTGGTGCAGCAGGTGTCGCGTTCCCTGCAGTTTTTCTTCGCATCGGGCCAGTACAACACGGTGGACCACATCCTGCTCGCCGGCGGCACGGCCTCGGTCACTGGCCTGGACCGGCTGATCGAGCAGCGCCTGGGCACCCCTACCCAGGTGGCCAACCCGTTCACCAACATGGCCCTGAGCAGCAAGGTCAACGCCGGAGCCCTGGCCAGTGACGCGCCGGCCCTCATGATCGCCTGCGGGCTGGCCCTCAGGAGTTTCGACTGATGGCGCGCATCAACCTTCTCCCCTGGCGCGAGGAACTGCGCGAAGAACGGCGCAAGCGCTTCCTGCTGGCGTTGGTCGGCGCGCTGGTCGGCGCGGTCGGCGTGACGCTGATTGCCGTGCAATACATCAACAGCGCCATCGACCGGCAAGTGGCCCGCAACAACCATCTCTCGGAACAGATCGCCGTGCTGGACGAGCGAATCAAGCAGATCGGCGACCTCAAGGCCCGCCGCCAGCAACTGCTGGAGCGCATGCGCATCATCCAGGACCTGCAAGGCAACCGGCCCGTCAGCGGGCGCATCTTCGACCAGTTGACCCGCACCCTGCCGGACGGGGTGTATTTCACCGAAGTGAAGATGGAAGACGGCACGCTCTCCATCAAGGGGGCCGCCGAATCGAACAACCGGGTCTCGGACCTGATGCGCAACCTCGATTCATCGGACCTGTTCGACACCCCCAGCCTGACCGAGGTCAAGGCCACCACGGCGGGGCAGCTTGACCAGGCCAACGTGTTCCAGCTGACCGTGCGCCAGACCCGTCCCGTCGACACGGAGGACGTCCAATGAAGCCTGGGGAGTGGCTGGAAGCCCTGCGCAAGGTCGACTTCCGCGAGCTCGACACCAACAACATCGGCTCCTGGCCGGCGCCGATCAAATGGCTGGCCGGCATACTGCTGGTGGTCCTCGTGCTGGGGTTGGGCTACAACTTTGCCTTGAGCGACCTGGAAAACCAGTTGCAACAGGTGCGCGAGGAAGAAAACACCCTCAAGGCGCAATTCGCCGGCAAGGCCCACATGGCGGCGAACCTGGAGCTCTACACCGAGCAGATGAAACAGATGGAAACGTCGTTCGGCGTGCTCTTGCGGCAGTTGCCCAGCGACACCGAGGTGCCGGGCCTGTTGGAAGACATCACGCGCACCGGCCTGGGCAGCGGCCTGGAGTTCGAGGAAATCAAGCTGCTGCCGGAGGTCACCCAGCCGTTCTACATCGAGTTGCCGATCCAGATCACCGTGACCGGCGGCTACCATGACCTGGCGACATTCGTCAGTGGCGTGGCCGGGTTGCCCAGGATCGTCACCCTGCACGATTTCGAGATCGCGCCCATGGAACCCGAGGCGGGGGCCAAGCTGCGCATGAGCATCCAGGCCAAGACCTATCGCTACAATGAGCAGGAGGCGCAGCCATGAGCCCGGCGTCTCGCGTTTGCCTGCTGGCAGGCCTGCTGGCATTGGCGGGTTGCAACGGCGGCGACGATTTCAGTGACCTGGACGCCTACATGAACGAAGTGCGCCTGCGTCCGCCCGGAAAGATCGAGCCGACGCCGACATTCAAGCCGGCGCAGACCTTCACCTACAGCGCTGCCAACCTGCGCAGCCCATTTTCCCGGCAGGTCCGGGTCGACCAGGCGGGACGCCAGCAGGGGGCGCGTAACGTGCGGCCTGATCCGAACCGGGTCAAGCAGTACCTGGAAGGCTTCAATATCGAGCAATTCGAAATGGTCGGCACGATCGCCAACGCCAGTGGCTCCTTCGCGCTCCTGCGGGGCGCTGGCGGGGTGCACCGGCTCAAGGTCGGTGACTACCTGGGACGCAACGACGGCCGGATCATCGCCATTGGCGCCACCGAGGTCGATGTGATCGAAATCGTTCCCGATGGCGAGGGCGCCTGGCTGGAGCGGCCACGGACCATTCCCTTGAAAGAGCACTCAATCGTGGAAGCCCAACAATGAACAGGATTTTTTCAGCCTTCGGTCTTTCGCTAGGGATAGCGCTGTTGTCACCGATGGTCCATGGGGCCGGCCTGAAGACCCTGGATGTGGCGGCGCTGCCGGGCGACCGCATCGAGCTGAAGCTGACCTTCGACGGGCCGCCGCCAACGCCGCGGGGCTACACCACCGAACAGCCGGCGCGCATTGCCCTGGACCTGCCAGGCGTCACCAACCAATTGGCGAGCAAGAACCATGACCTGGGCGGTGGCAATGCCCGCAGCGCCACCGTGGTCGAAGCGGGGGACCGCACCCGGCTGATCATCGGGCTGACCCAGTTGGCACCCTATGACACCCGCGTCGAGGGCAACAACCTGTTCGTGGTGGTGGGCAAGGGCGCGGCCCCCGCGACTGCCGCGGCGGCGCCCCGCCCAGCGGTGGCCAGCGCGGCGCCGGCGAAGGCCCGCGCCCCGGTGGGCAAGGCGATTCGCGGGGTGGACTTCCAACGCGGCACCCAGGGCGAGGGCAACGTCGTGATCGACTTGTCCGACCCCGCCATCGCCCCGGATATCCAGGAGCGGGAAGGCAAGATCATCCTCAATTTCGCCCGCACGCAACTGCCCGAGCCCCTGCGGGTGCGCCTGGACGTCAAGGATTTCGCCACCCCGGTGCAGTTCGTCAACGCCAGCGCCGGCACCGACCGCGCGACCATCAGCATCGAGCCCAGCGGCACCTACGACTATTCGACCTACCAGACCGACAACAAGCTCACCGTCAGCGTCCGGCCCATGAGCGTCGAGGACCTGCAGAAGCGCAATGCCGATCGCGCCGCCTACAGCGGTGAGAAGCTCTCCCTCAACTTCCAGGACATCGAGGTGCGCTCGGTCCTGCAACTGATTGCCGACTTCACCAACCTGAACCTGGTGGCCAGCGACACGGTGCAGGGCGGCATTACCCTGCGGCTGCAGAACGTGCCATGGGACCAGGCGCTGGACCTGGTGCTCAAGACCAAGGGCCTGGACAAGCGCAAGGTCGGCAACGTGCTGCTGGTGGCGCCGGCCGATGAGATCGCGGCGCGCGAGCGCCAGGAGCTCGAATCCCAGAAGCAGATCGCCGACCTGGCGCCGCTGCGCCGGGAGCTGCTGCAGGTCAACTACGCCAAGGCCGCTGACATCGCCAAGCTGTTCCAGTCGGTGACCAGTGCCGAAGCGAAGGCCGATGAGCGCGGCACGATCACGGTTGACGAGCGTACCAACAACATCATTGCCTACCAGACCCAGGACCGGCTCGACGAACTGCGTCGGATCGTCGCGCAACTGGATATCCCGGTGCGCCAGGTGATGATCGAGGCGCGGATCGTCGAGGCCAACGTCGACTACGACAAGAACCTGGGTGTGCGCTGGGGTGGCTCGCTTCAGAACAAGGGCAACTGGAACTCCTCCGGGGTCACGTCCGGGACGTCCACGACCATTGGCACGCCGGGCAGCACCGGCACCAACCAGCCGTTCGTCGACATGGGGGTGTCGGGCAATACCTCGGGGATCGGCATCGCGTTCATCACCGACAACGTCCTGCTGGACCTGGAGCTGACGGCGATGGAGAAGACCGGCAACGGCGAAATCGTCTCCCAACCCAAGGTCGTGACGTCCGACAAGGAGACGGCGAAGATCCTCAAGGGCACGGAGATCCCCTACCAGGAAGCCAGCTCCAGCGGCGCCACCTCGGTGTCGTTCAAGGAGGCCTCGCTGTCGCTGGAAGTGACCCCGCAGATCACCCCGGACAACCGCATCATCATGGAGGTCAAGGTCACCAAGGATGAGCCTGACTACCTGAACAAGGTCCAGGAGGTGCCGCCGATCAAGAAAAATGAAGTCAACGCCAAGGTGCTGGTCAATGACGGCGAGACCATTGTGATTGGCGGGGTTTTCTCGAATACTCAGAGCAAGGTTGTAGATAAGGTGCCATTTCTTGGCGATGTGCCGTATCTTGGCCGCCTTTTCCGGCGTGATGTGGTCTCGGAGAAAAAATCCGAGCTGCTGGTGTTCCTCACTCCGCGTATCATGAACAACCAGGCGATTGCTGTGAGTCGTTGATTCTGTGCGAAATTTGATTCTTGTAGGGCCGATGGGGGCTGGAAAAAGCACCATCGGCCGTTTGCTGGCCAAAGAGCTGCGCCTGCCGTTCAAAGATTCCGACAAGGAAATTGAATTGCGCACGGGCGCCAATATCCCATGGATCTTCGACAAGGAAGGCGAGCCGGGCTTTCGTGACCGTGAGCAGGCGATGATCGCCGAGCTGTGCGCGTTCGAAGGCGTGGTGCTGGCCACCGGTGGCGGCGCGGTGATGCGCGAAGCCAATCGTCGGGCGCTGCACGCTGGCGGACGGGTGGTCTACCTGCACGCATCGGTGGAACAGCAGGTCGGCCGCACGGCCCGTGACCGGAACCGGCCGTTGCTGCGCACCGCCGATCCGGCCAAGACCCTGCGGGACCTGCTGGAATTGCGTGACCCGCTGTACCGGGAGATCGCCGACCTGGTGGTGGAAACCGATGAACGGCCGCCGCGGATGGTGGTGCTGGACATCCTCGAGCGCCTGCAACAACTACCTCCTCGTTAATGCGCCTGGCGAAATGCGCTATCCTCGACGTCCCGTCCTGGCCTGCCTGTGGCGTGGCAGATGGCCATCGGACGGCGTCGGATCACCGTGGACTTTCGTTAATTGCAGGCAGGACGCCTGCTTCCATCTTCACTGTGGGGACACATGCAGACACTTAAGGTCGACCTGGGCGAGCGCAGCTACCCGATTCACATTGGCGAAGGTTTGCTGGACCAGCCTGAACTGCTGGCCCCGCATATCGCCGGCCGACAAGTGGCGATCATCTCCAACGAAACCGTCGCGCCCCTGTACCTGGAGCGCCTGGCTCGCACCTTGTCGGCCTACTCGGTCATTTCCGTGGTGTTGCCCGACGGCGAAGCGTTCAAGAACTGGGAAACCCTGCAGCTGATCTTCGATGGCCTGTTGACCGCGCGGCACGACCGACGGACCACGGTCGTGGCCCTGGGCGGCGGCGTGATCGGCGACATGGCCGGTTTTGCCGCCGCCTGCTACCAGCGCGGCGTGGATTTCATCCAGATCCCCACCACGCTGCTTTCCCAGGTCGACTCCTCGGTGGGTGGCAAGACCGGCATCAACCATCCGCTGGGCAAGAACATGGTGGGTGCGTTCTACCAGCCCAACGTGGTGCTGATCGATACCGCTACCCTCACTACCCTGCCGGCCCGCGAGCTCTCCGCCGGGCTGGCGGAAGTCATCAAGTACGGGCTGATCTGCGACGAGCCGTTCCTGGGATGGCTGGAAGAGCACGTCGACCGCCTGCGCGCCCTGGATCAAACGGCGCTGACCTATGCCATCGAACGCTCCTGCGCCGCCAAGGCCGCCGTGGTCGGTGCCGATGAACGGGAGTCGGGGGTGCGTGCCACGCTCAACCTCGGCCACACGTTCGGCCACGCCATCGAAACCCATATGGGCTATGGGGTCTGGCTGCATGGCGAGGCGGTGGCGGCGGGCACGGTCATGGCCCTGGAGATGTCCGCGCGGCTGGGCTGGATCAGCGAGCAGGAGCGTGATCGCGGCATTCGCCTGTTCCAGCGCGCCGGGCTGCCGGTGGTCCCGCCCGAGGAGATGACCGAGGCGGATTTCCTCGAACACATGGCAATCGACAAGAAAGTGATCGACGGTCGTCTGCGTCTGGTGCTGCTGCGCCGCATGGGCGAAGCGGTGGTGACCGACGATTATCCGAAAGAGGTTCTACAGGCCACGCTGGGAGCGGACTACCGCGCCCTGGCTCAGCTTAAAGGTTAATAAGATTCCGATGACTAGTTTGCATGCCGACGAGGCTTTCCTCGGCCATTTCCAGTTGAGTCATGACCCTTTTGCACCTCGGGTCCCGGGCTTCAAGTTCTTTCCTGCCCAGCGCAAGCCCGTACTGGGCCAGTTGCATCACCTGGCGCGCTACAGCCAGTTGCTGCTGGTGGTGACCGGTCCCCAGGGCAGCGGCAAGACCCTGCTGCGCCAGGCCCTGGTGGCCAGCACCAACAAGCAGTCGGTGCAGAGCGTGGTGGTGTCGGCCCGCGGCGCCGGAGATGCCGCCGGTGTACTGCGCCAGGTGGCCGAGGCACTGAATGTGGCCCAGGCCGAAATCGGTGCGATTCTCGACCAGATCGTGCAGCTGGCGCTGACCGGTCAGGAAGTCTACCTGCTGGTGGACGATGCCGAGCAGCTCGACGAATCGGCCCTTGAAGCCTTGCTGGCCCTGGCGGCCGGCGCGCCGGAAGGGCGTCCCCATGTGTTCCTGTTCGGCGAGTCGTCGCTGATCGCCGAGCTGGACCAGTTGAGCCTCGAGGAAGAGCGTTTCCACGTCATCGAACTGGCGCCCTACACCGAGGAAGAGACCCGCGAATACCTGGCCCAGCGTCTTGAGGGGGCTGGCCGGGGTATCGAACTTTTCACCGCGGATCAGATCTCTGAGATTCACCAAAGCGCCGAGGGCTGGCCTGGCAACATCAACCAGGTTGCCCGCGATGCCCTGATCGAAGTCATGATCGCCAGCCGCTCCGCGGTGAAGCGTCCAAGTATGGGGTTCAACATGCCGAAGAAACACGTATTGGCGATTTCCGCCGTGGTCGTGGTCGCGGTCGCCGCCGCCTGGCTGATGCCGGGTCGCAACAAGGCACCTGCCACCGGCACGCCTGCCAACGAACAGGCACAACTGCCCCTCGGCCAGGGCACGCCACAACCCAACGGTGGGGCGCCGGCGGTGGAATTCGCCGGCAATACCCAGCCGATGCCGCTGCCGCTGGTCGGCCAGTCGCAACCGGTCATGCGTGGCCCCCTGGCCGAAGCCGCCGGCGGGATTACCGAAGGCGACGATGGCGCCGCACCGCCGATCGACGACAGCAGCGACACGCCGCCGACCGTGACCACCACCGCGCCGCCTGCGGGTGTGCCGGCCGGCCCGGCCCCGACACCTGTGCCGGCTCCGGCCGCCAAGCCGACCCCGGCACCGACCCAGCTGGCCACCGCCAAGCCCGCGCCAATGCCGGTACCGGCGCCTGCAGCCAAGCCCGCCGCTCCGGCGGCCAAGCCTGCCGCCCCGGCCCCGGCCAAGGCCGCCGGTGGCAACTGGTACGCCGGCCAGGCGCCGGGCAACTACGTGGTGCAGATCCTGGGCACCAGCTCGGAAGCCACCGCGCAGAACTTCGTCAAGGAACAGGGCGGCGAGTACCGCTATTTCAAGAAAGTGCTCAACGGCAAGCCGCTGTATGTCATCACCTATGGCAGTTTCGCCAACCGTGATGCCGCCGTTTCCGCCATCAAGGCCTTGCCAGCGAAGGTCCAGGCTGGTAAACCTTGGCCTCGCACTGTCGCCAGCGTCCAACAGGAACTGGCTGCAACTCGCTGATGATTCGGCGGCCTTACCCAGGCCGCCTCTCCCGGCACCTCAACATTTCCACAAGGGCGAGCGACCTTTCGGGCCGCGCGCCTTGTGGTGTCTGCGTCACAGTAGCGTTTGAGTCGTAGCGGTCGAACCCAAAAAAGTTTTGACTAGCACAGCATATAGCTTTAAACCTTTCACAAATGCGACATGAATTTGCGACAGTTCGTCGTCAAATTTGTGGGGCCCTGTGTCGGTGTGTACAATGACCTCCCTTTTGCCCCCGCAAAGCTGGCGTACGTTCGGCGCGGCATGCAACTGGTTGAATTGAAAAGAAATTTGCCTCGGCAAGAGGCAGCCTGGTGAGAAAGTGTCTATGAAAGCAGGTCTGTACCAACCAGATGAATTCAAGGATAACTGCGGTTTCGGCCTGATAGCCCATATGCAGGGCGAGCCCAGTCATACCCTTTTGCAAACGGCCATCGAGGCCCTGACCTGCATGACCCACCGCGGTGGGATCAACGCCGACGGCAAGACCGGTGACGGTTGCGGCTTGCTGATTCAAAAGCCTGACGAGTTCCTGCGTGCCATTGCCCAGGAAACGTTCGGCGTGACCCTGCCCAAGCAATACGCCGTGGGCATGGTGTTCTTCAACCAGGACCCGGTGAAGGCCGAGGCCGCTCGCGAGAACATGAACCGCGAGATCCTGGCTGCCGGCCTGCAACTGGTGGGCTGGCGCAAAGTGCCGATCGACACCCGTGTCCTCGGTAGCCTGGCCCTGGCGCGCTTGCCGCAGATCGAGCAGGTGTTCATCGCCGGCGAAGGCCTGAGCGACCAGGAGATGTCGATCAAGCTGTTCAGCTCCCGTCGTCGTTCGTCCGTGGCCAATGCCGCCGACACCGACCACTACATCTGCAGCTTTTCCCACAAGACCATCATCTACAAGGGCCTGATGATGCCGGCGGACCTTACCGCCTTCTATCCGGACCTGAGCGATGAGCGCCTGAAAACCGCGATCTGCGTGTTCCACCAGCGCTTCTCCACCAACACCTTGCCGAAATGGCCGCTGGCCCAGCCATTCCGCTTCCTCGCCCACAACGGCGAGATCAACACCATCACCGGTAACCGCAACTGGGCCCTGGCCCGTCGCACCAAGTTCGCCAACGACCTGATGCCGGACCTCGAAGAGCTCGGCCCATTGGTCAACCGCGTCGGTTCCGACTCCTCCAGCATGGACAACATGCTGGAGCTGATGGTGACCGGTGGCATCGACCTGTTCCGTGGCGTGCGCATGCTGGTGCCGCCGGCGTGGCAGAACGTCGAGACCATGGACCCGGACCTGCGGGCCTTCTATGAATACAACTCCATGCACATGGAGCCGTGGGACGGTCCGGCCGGGATCGTCATGACCGACGGTCGCTATGCCGTGTGCCTGTTGGACCGCAACGGCCTGCGCCCGGCGCGCTGGGTCACCACCACCAACGGTTTCATCACCCTGGCATCGGAAATCGGCGTCTGGAACTACCAGCCGGCGGACGTGATCGCCAAGGGCCGCGTGGGCCCGGGCCAGATCTTCGCCGTGGACACCGAAACCGGCCAGATCCTCGACACCGACGCCATCGACAACCGGCTCAAGTCCCGTCATCCGTACAAGCAATGGCTGCGCAAGAATGCCCTGCGCATCCAGGCGACCATGGAAGACAACGACCATGGTTCGGCGTTTTACGACGTCGACCAGCTCAAGCAGTACATGAAGATGTACCAGGTGACGTTCGAGGAGCGTGACCAGGTGCTGCGTCCGTTGGGCGAGCAGGGCTACGAGGCGGTCGGCTCCATGGGCGACGACACGCCGATGGCCGTGCTGTCGCAGCGCGTGCGCACCCCGTACGACTATTTCCGCCAGCAGTTCGCCCAGGTCACCAACCCGCCGATCGACCCGCTGCGCGAAGCGATCGTGATGTCGTTGGAAATCTGCCTGGGCGCCGAGCGCAACATCTTCCAGGAGTCGCCGGAGCATGCGTCGCGGGTGATCCTCAGCTCGCCGGTCATTTCCCCGGCCAAATGGCGCTCGCTGACCAACCTCGACCGTCCGGGCTTCGAACGCCAGGTCATCGACCTGAACTACGATGAAAGCGTCGGTCTCGAAGCGGCGATCCGCAATGTGGCCGACCAGGCCGAAGAAGCCGCGCGCGCCGGTCGCACCCAGATTGTGCTAAGCGACCGTCACATCGCCCCGGGCAAGTTGCCGATCCACGCCTCCCTGGCCACCGGTGCGGTGCACCATCGCCTGACCGAGAAAGGCCTGCGCTGCGACTCCAACATCCTGGTGGAAACCGCCACCGCCCGCGACCCGCACCACTTCGCGGTGCTGATCGGTTTCGGCGCCTCGGCGGTGTATCCGTTCCTGGCCTACGAAGTGCTCGGCGACCTGATCCGCACCGGGGAAGTGCTGGGCGACCTCTACGAGGTGTTCAAGAACTATCGCCGGGGCATCACCAAGGGCCTGCTCAAGATCCTCTCGAAGATGGGTATCTCGACCATCGCCTCGTACCGTGGCGCGCAATTGTTCGAGGCCATCGGCCTGTCCGAAGAAGTCTGCGAGCTGAGCTTCCGTGGCGTGCCGAGCCGCATCAAGGGAGCGCGTTTCGTCGACATCGAAGCCGAACAGAAAGCCCTCGCGGCCGAAGCCTGGAGCCCGCGCAAGCCGATCCAGCAGGGCGGTCTGCTGAAGTTCGTCCACGGCGGCGAATACCACGCCTACAACCCGGATGTGGTCAACACCTTGCAAGCGGCCGTGCAACAGGGCGACTACAGCAAGTTCAAGGAATACACCTCGCTGGTGGACAACCGTCCGGTGTCGATGATCCGCGACCTGCTCAAGGTCAAGACGCTCGATGCGCCGCTGGATATCAGCGAAGTGGAGCCGCTGGAGTCGGTGCTCAAGCGCTTCGACTCGGCGGGTATTTCCCTGGGCGCCTTGTCCCCGGAAGCCCACGAAGCCCTTGCCGAAGCCATGAACCGCCTCGGCGCGCGTTCCAACTCCGGCGAAGGCGGCGAAGACCCGGCCCGCTACGGCACCCTCAAGAGTTCGAAGATCAAGCAGGTGGCAACCGGCCGTTTCGGTGTGACGCCGGAATACCTGGTCAACGCCGAAGTGCTGCAGATCAAGGTGGCCCAGGGCGCCAAGCCCGGCGAAGGCGGCCAGTTGCCTGGCGGCAAGGTCAACGGCCTGATCGCCAAGCTGCGTTATGCGGTGCCGGGCGTGACCCTGATCTCGCCTCCGCCCCATCACGACATCTATTCGATCGAAGATTTGTCGCAACTGATCTTCGACCTCAAGCAGGTGAACCCGCAGGCGCTGGTCTCGGTGAAACTGGTGGCGGAAGCCGGCGTCGGCACCATCGCCGCCGGCGTGGCCAAGGCCTATGCCGACCTGATCACCATCTCCGGCTACGATGGCGGCACCGGCGCATCGCCGCTGACCTCGATCAAGTACGCCGGCGCCCCGTGGGAACTGGGCCTGGCTGAAACCCACCAGACCCTGCGCGGCAACGACCTGCGCGGCAAGGTCCGGGTACAGACCGATGGCGGCCTGAAAACCGGCCTGGACGTGATCAAGGCGGCGATCCTCGGCGCCGAGAGCTTCGGCTTCGGCACCGCGCCGATGATCGCCCTGGGCTGCAAGTACCTGCGCATCTGCCACCTGAACAACTGCGCCACCGGCGTGGCGACCCAGAACGACAAGCTGCGCAAGGACCACTACATAGGCACCGTCGACATGGTGGTGAATTTCTTCACCTACGTCGCCGAAGAGACCCGTGAGTGGCTGGCGAAACTGGGCGTGCGTTCGCTTGAAGAGCTGATCGGCCGCACCGACCTGCTGGAAATGATCGAAGGCCAGACCGCCAAGCAGCATCACCTGGACCTGAGCCCGTTGCTGGGCAGCGATCTGATCCCGGCGGACAAGCCGCAGTTCTGCCAGGTCGACCGCAACCCGCCGTTCGACAAGGGTGAACTGGCCGAGAAAATGGTCGAGATGGCCGCCTCGGCGATCAACGACCTGAGCGGGGCCGAGTTCGCCCTGGATATCTGCAACTGCGACCGTTCCATCGGCGCGCGGATCTCCGGCGAGATCGCCCGCAAGCATGGCAACCAGGGCATGGCCAAGGCGCCGGTGACCTTCCGCTTCAAGGGCACCGCCGGCCAGAGCTTCGGCGTCTGGAACGCCGGTGGCCTGAACATGTACCTGGAAGGCGACGCCAACGACTACGTGGGCAAGGGCATGACCGGCGGCAAGCTGGTCATCGTTCCACCCAAGGGCAGCGTCTACAGGACCCAGGACAGTGCCATCATCGGCAACACCTGCCTGTACGGCGCCACCGGCGGCAAGCTGTTCGCCGCCGGCACCGCGGGCGAGCGCTTCGCCGTGCGTAACTCCGGCGCCCACACCGTGGTGGAAGGTACCGGGGATCACTGCTGCGAGTACATGACCGGTGGTTTCGTCTGCGTATTGGGCAAGACCGGCTACAACTTCGGCTCTGGCATGACCGGTGGTTTCGCCTACGTGCTCGACCAGGACAACACCTTCGTTGACCGGGTCAACCACGAACTGGTGGAAATCCAGCGGATCAGCGGCGAGGCGATGGAAGCCTACCGCAGCCACCTGCAACGCGTACTGGACGAGTACGTCGAGGAAACCGACAGCGAATGGGGTCGTGAACTCGCTGAAAACCTCGATGACTACGTGCGTCGCTTCTGGCTGGTCAAGCCCAAGGCGGCCAACCTGAAGTCGTTGCTTTCCAGCACCCGTGCCAACCCGCAGTGATATGCGCCTGAAGAGTTTGATGAGGTTTTAACAATGGCTGAACGTCTGAATAACGACTTCCAGTTCATCGATGTCGGGCGCAAGGATCCGAAGAAGAAACTGTTGCGTCAACGCAAGAAAGAGTTCGTCGAGATCTACGAGCCTTTCAAACCCCAGCAGTCGGCCGACCAGGCCCACCGCTGCCTGGGTTGCGGTAACCCGTATTGCGAATGGAAGTGCCCGGTGCACAACTTCATTCCCAACTGGCTGAAGCTGGTGGCCGAGGGCAACATCCTCCAGGCCGCCGAGCTGTCGCACCAGACCAATACCCTGCCGGAAGTTTGCGGCCGGGTCTGCCCGCAGGACCGCCTGTGCGAGGGTGCCTGCACCCTGAACGACGGCTTTGGCGCAGTGACCATCGGTTCGGTGGAGAAGTACATCACCGACACCGCGTTCGCCATGGGCTGGCGCCCGGACATGTCCAAGGTCAAGCCGACCGGCAAGCGCGTGGCCATCATCGGTGCCGGCCCGGCGGGCCTGGGCTGTGCCGACGTGCTGGTGCGCGGCGGGGTGACGCCGGTGGTGTTCGACAAGAACCCGGAGATCGGTGGCCTGCTGACCTTCGGTATCCCCGAGTTCAAGCTGGAAAAGACCGTGCTGAGCAATCGTCGCGAAGTCTTCACCGGCATGGGCATCGAGTTCCGCCTGAACACCGAGGTGGGCAAGGACGTGACCATGGAGCAACTGCTCGCCGAATACGATGCGGTGTTCATGGGCATGGGCACCTACACCTACATGAAGGGCGGCTTTGCCGGCGAGGACCTGCCGGGCGTGTACGACGCCCTGGATTTCCTCATCGCCAACGTCAATCGCAACCTGGGCTTTGAAAAGTCGCCGGAAGATTTCGTCGACATGAAGGGCAAGAAGGTCGTGGTGCTGGGCGGCGGCGACACGGCGATGGACTGCAACCGCACGTCGATCCGCCAGGGCGCCAAGTCGGTGACCTGCGCCTACCGTCGTGACGAGGCGAACATGCCTGGCTCGCGCAAAGAGGTGAAGAACGCCAAGGAAGAGGGCGTGAAGTTCCTCTACAACCGCCAGCCGATCGCGATTGTCGGTGAAGACAAGGTCGAAGGTGTGAAGGTGGTCGAGACCCGTCTCGGCGAACCCGACGCCCGCGGCCGCCGCAGCCCCGAGCCGATCCCCGGTTCCGAAGAGATCATCCCGGCCGACGCCGTGGTCATCGCCTTCGGCTTCCGTCCAAGCCCGGCGCCGTGGTTCGAACAATTCGAGATCCAGACCGACAGCCAGGGCCGCGTCGTGGCACCTGAGCAGGGCCAGTACAAACACCAGACCAGCAACCCGAAGATCTTCGCCGGTGGCGACATGGTGCGCGGTTCGGATTTGGTGGTGACGGCGATTTTCGAAGGCCGTAATGCGGCGGAAGGAATCCTGGACTACCTGCAAGTCTGATCAGGCAACACAAAAAACTGTGGGAGTGAGCTTTGTGGGAGCAAAGCTTGCTCGCGATCCAGGCGCCTCGGTACCCAAGAGCGCGCGGTGGTTTCATCGCGGGCAAGCCTTGCTCCCACAAAACTGCTCCCACAGTGATGTCGGGTGGTGACGTAAATATTGCGTACACCGCGACAAATTGCCCCGATAGATAAAAGGCACGGCTCTTGCCGTGCCTTTTGCGTCGCGCTCTGAGAAAATGCCCGCACTTTTTTTCCGGATGCCGACATGACTGCCCTGAAGAACGACCGTTTCCTTCGCGCCCTGCTCAAGCAGCCCGTAGACGTCACCCCGGTGTGGATGATGCGCCAGGCGGGTCGCTACCTGCCGGAATACCGCGCCAGTCGCGCCAAGGCCGGCGACTTCATGAGCCTGTGCATGAACCCGCAATTCGCCTGCGAAGTCACGTTGCAGCCGCTGGACCGCTATCCGCAGCTGGACGCGGCGATCCTGTTCTCGGACATCCTGACCATTCCCGACGCCATGGGCCAGGGCCTGTATTTCGAGACCGGCGAAGGCCCGCGCTTCAAGAAAGTCGTCAGCACCCTGGCGGATATCGAGGCGCTGCCGATCCCCGATCCGCAGAAGGACCTGGGCTATGTCATGGACGCGGTCAGCACCATTCGCCGCGAACTCAACGGCCGCGTGCCGCTGATCGGCTTCTCTGGCAGCCCATGGACCCTCGCCACCTACATGGTCGAAGGCGGCTCGTCGAAAGACTTCCGCAAGACCAAGGCCATGCTCTACGACAACCCGCAGGCCATGCACCTGCTGTTGGATAAACTGGCGCAGTCGGTGACGTCCTACCTCAACGGCCAGATCCTGGCCGGCGCGCAAGCGGTGCAGATCTTCGACACCTGGGGCGGCAACCTGTCGGCGGCGGCCTACCAGGAATTTTCCCTGGCCTACATGCGCAAGATCGTCAGCGGCCTGATCCGCGAGCACGAAGGGCGCAAGGTCCCGGTGATCCTGTTCACCAAGAACGGCGGCCTGTGGCTGGAAAGCATTGCCGATGCCGGCGCCGATGCCCTGGGCCTGGACTGGACCTGCGACATCGGCAACGCCCGTGGGCGCGTGGGTCATAAAGTCGCCTTGCAAGGCAACATGGACCCGACCGTGCTGTACGCCAAGCCCGAGGCCATTCGCGCCGAAGTCGGTCGTATCCTCGCCAGCTACGGCAGCGGCAGTGGCCACGTGTTCAACCTTGGCCACGGCATCACGCCGGAAGTCGACCCGGAACACGCCGGCGCCTTCCTGCGGGCGGTGCATGAGTTGTCGGCGCACTATCACTCGTAAATTCGCACCGTGACCCAGCCTGTCCGGACCCGCGCCGGACAGGTTTTTTATTGCCCGTTGTTTATGGGGTCAACATCAAACGCCTCTATGACGGATGTATCTGTTTGTTGGTGTTGGATAACTGTTTCCATGAGTAAGAGTTTTCTTTTGTTGTGTGGGGGGAAATCTATTCAGAGATCATTCCTTCCCCCTTGGGAGATTTGCCCTACATAGCGAGGTTTCGAATTTCTATAAGGTTTCGGCGCTTGCAAGGTGCGGCGCGAAACGATCCGGCGTGCCTTTCAAGATGACGGTTATACGTCCTCAATCTCGATGACTAGTCTGGAACTTATATGAAAAACAACTTCAACAAGCGCAGTGCATTAACGGGGTGTGCTTCGTCTTTGGTTCTACTGTCGGCCCTGGCCGCGTCCCAGGGCGCATTGGCCCACGGTTACCTGGAAGTGCCGCCTTCGCGGGCATTGCTGTGCCAGCAAGGTGTCAACCAGAACTGCGGCGGCGCGCAATACGAGCCACAGAGTACCGGCGAAACCTTCAAGGGGTTCCCCAACGGCGCCGGCGGCGCGCCCTTGCAGGGACCTGTCGATGGCAAGATCGCCAGTGGCGGGGTCGCCCTGTATTCGGCCCTGGATGCCCAGTCCGCCACGCGCTGGCAGTTGACTGAAATCACCGATCGCAACATCGCCTTCAAATGGCAGTACACCGCCGTGCACCCGGCAACCAAGCATGAGTACTTCATCACCCGCGACGGCTGGAACCCGAACGAGCCGCTCAAGCGCGCTTCGTTCGACAGCGCACCGTTCTGCACGGTGGACGGCGGCCATCAGACTCCGGTGGGCGGCACCCCGCATCACTGCGTCATCCCCGACAGCAAGTCCGGCCATCACGTCATCCTGGCCGTCTGGACGGTGGGCGACACCGACAATGCGTTCTACAACCCGGCGGATGTGAACATCCTTGCCGAAGCCGCGCTGCCAGGCGGTTGGTTGCCGGTGGGCAGCATCGCGCCGTCGACCCCATTGCTGGTGGGTGACAAGGTCAAGGCCCGGGCGTTTTCCGCGACCGGCGAGCGCACCGAGTACAGCGTCGAGATCAGCATCGACAACGCCGAAGAAGGCAAGCCCGAGAACTGGTCGTTCAAACTGGCCGAAGCCATCAACCAGGCCCAGCCCCTGATCCGTGCAGGCATTCGTGACGACGCGGGCGACATCACGCCGGTCCAGGGCACCAACAAGCTGTACGCGCAGAAAGAAAGCGGCGTTACCCGCTACGAAGTGCAACTGCAAATGCAGGAAGACGCCAGCGCCAGCCTGGCGATTTCGTCCCTGCAGCCTGAATACGCCCTGGACAAAGGCCGGGTCACCATGACCTTCGCCGCCCAGGCGAATCGCCGGATGAACCTCGAAGCCACCTTGCTGGATGAGAAGAACAAGCAGGTCGGTCTGGTGACGGCCACCGGCGAGGGCACCACCACTTTGAACATGGATGTGCGCAGCGCCCCGGGCGCCCACACCCTGACACTGGTAGGCACTACCGAAGACGGTCGCACCACGCGCCAGGACACCCGCGAAATCACCCTGGGCGGTGAAGGCGCAGGTATCGAGTACGACTTCGTCTTCCCTGAAGGCATCAGTGACTACGCCGCCGGTACGAAAGTGCTGCAGCCGAAAACCGATGAAGTCTTCGAATGCAAGCCATTCCCTGCCTCCGGCTACTGCAAGCAGTACAGCCCGACGTCCAACGGTTTCGAACCGGGTGTCGGTGCTTCCTGGCAGAGCGCCTGGGACAAGCTGTAAGTCCTGACAGGCATGGCCCCAGGCGATCCGAACGGGCTGCCTGGGGCCTTCAAGCGAGAACGCGACGATGCATTGCACTCATTACTCCGGCCGGCGGGTTCTGCTGCACTGGCTGTCCGCCGTCGTCATTCTGTGGGCCTTGGTGTCGGGCTTCTATGTGGCCTATTACCCGGTGTCCGCCGCCACCGAACAGTGGGTCGGTTCGCTCAATGTGTCGCTGACCACGTTGTTCATCCCGTTGTTCGCCTGGCGTCTCTGGTTGTTTGTCGAGGCCCTGGAAGCCCGGCCGCCGGCGCCCTCGCCGATCCACCGGCTGGCCCTGGCCGTGCACGCTTCGATCTACCTGGTCATCGGCGTCGTGCTGGTGACGGGGGTGCTGATGATGAAAAGCGCCATCAGTGTCTTCGGGTTGCTCCAGCTCCCCCAGCCGCTGGACGATCCGGCCTGGATCGAGTGGGCGAACGCGGCCCATGTGCTGTCTTGCGGGGTGCTGTCGGTGCTCATCGCGCTGCATCTCTGCGCCGTGGCCTGGCATGAGTGTTCCGGGCGTCGGGTGGTGCGGCGCATGACATTCCCGCGACAGCCGGGCACACCTGTGCCACGGGGGCCGCGGTGAATCTCCCATCCTGGGCCGGCAGCCGCTGGCCGAGCGCTCTGCTGGTGCTGGTACCGCTGCTGTACGCAGGCTTGCTGGTGGAGCGGGAATGGCGTTTTCGCCAGGACCTGGGTCGGGCTGTGCCAGCGCTGGCGCCGCCGCCCGCTGCCGCCCGGGATTTGCCCAACGTGCAGGCGGTGGCGACCGTGCTCGGCCTCGCCCCTGAAGGTGCTCACGCACCCAGCACGGAACCGCTGACGTTGCAGGCCAGCTTCGTTGTCGACCAAGGCCTGTCGCGGGCGCTGCTGGCTGATGCGACGGGACCGCGTATCTACCAGGTGGGCGAACGCCTGCCCGGTGGCAGCGTGCTGCGTCGGGTCGAGCCCGGCCACGTGATGTTGTGGCGCAACGGCCGCGAAGAACGCCTGGCCCTGCAACCCACGGCCCAGCCCTTGCTGCGCCCGGTGAATGCCGGGCACGCGCGCCAGGCCAAACAGTTTTCCTCGCAATACCTACGCCCTGTAACCGGGCAGACAGAGTGATCGAATTCATGAACAGCTTTATCCGGGGCCCTTTCTCGCGCGTCCTGTTCTGCCTGCTGGCATTTGCCGGTTCGCTGCGGGCCGAGGAGACCCATTGGCAACTGGCGATGAACAATGCCGAGTTGCGCGACGTGGTCGAGGAAATCTCCACGATCCTGGGCAAGACCGTGGTGCTCGATCCCAGGGTGTCCGGGCGGATCACGGTGATGTCGCGCCAGGCCCTGGACCGCGAAGGCGTGCGCCGGTTGTTCTATTCGGTGCTCGATGCCCACAACTTCACGGTGATCGATGAAGGCGAGCGGATCCTGATCACCCCGGTCGCCGACGCCAAGACCCGCGCCGGCGTCAGCGATGCCAGCGGTGCGACGCCTTCACAATTCGTCACCCGGGTGCTCGACCTGCATTCGAGCATTGCCGCCGATGTCGCCGGGCTGGTTCGGCCGCTGGTCTCGGCCAATGGTTACGTCGGGCCTTCGGTTTCTTCCAACGCGCTGGTGGTCACCGACACGGCCGCCAACGTCCAGCGCATCGCCGGGGTCGTGCAGCAACTGGACTCGGGGCGCAATCGCAATCATGTGGTACTGCCCTTGCGCCATGCCCAGGCCGGGGACATCGCGCCGGTCATGGAGGCGGCCGCCGGCAAGCGCGAGGGCGACACCGGCGGCGTGGTGATCGCCGACGCCCGCAGCAATCGCCTGGTGATCATCGGTGCACCGGCGGTGCGCCAGCGCCTGGCGGACCTGGCCCGGACCCTCGACGTACCGGCCGCCGCCACCCAGGGCAACGCACGGGTCATCCGCCTGCGGCACAGCGACGCCAAGCAACTGGCCGAGGTCCTGGAAGCGGTGGGCCAGGACCGGAAAACCACCCCGGCCCTGGCCGGCCAGCGGGAAAGCAGCGCCCACGGTACGTTCATGATCAAGGCCGACGAAAGCCAGAACGCCCTGGTGTTGCTCGCCGAGCCGGCCCAGGTGCGAACGGTGGAAAACATTGTCCGCGAGCTCGATCAACCTCGCGCCCAGGTGCTTATCCACGCGGCCATCGTCGAGGTCACCGGCGACATCGCCGAAGCCCTGGGGGTGCAATGGGACCTCAAGCGCGGCAATGCCACGGGCTTCATCAATTTTCCCGGTACCGACGTCCCGATCTTCGGCGGGCTTGACCCCAACGTGCTGAAGAAGGTCCCGGAAGGCGCGGTCCTGCAGTTGGGCGGCGACCGTTTCAGCGCGCTGGTCTCGGCATTGGCGAGCAATACCCGCAGCAACCTGCTGTCCACCCCCAGCCTGCTGACCCTGGATAACCAGGAGGCGGAAATCATCGTCGGCCAGAACGTCCCGTTCAAGACCGGCTCCTACGCCACCAGCGGCAACGGCGCCGACAATCCGTTCACCACCGTGGAGCGCAAGGACGTCGGCATCAGTCTCAAGGTCAAGCCGTACATCAACGAAGGGTCCACCCTGCGCCTGGAGGTCCAGCAGGAGGTCTCGGACATCGCGCCGTCCGTCTCCGGCGTCGACTCCTCCGACCTGATCACCAACAAGCGGGCCTTGAAGAGCACGATCCTGGCCGCCGACGGCGAGATCATCGTGATCGGCGGCCTGATCCGCGACAGCGTCCGCACCCAGGAAAGCGGGGTGCCGCTGCTACGCAGCATTCCCTACCTGGGCGCGCTGTTTCGCTGGACCCGCGACACCCAGACCAAAAGCAACCTGATGGTGTTCCTGCGGCCCACCATCGTGCGCAACCACGAAGACCTGGCCGACGTCAGCCGGCAGCGCTACGACGCGTTGCGGGAACTGAGCAAGCCCGGTTCGCGCCAGAACAATTCGCTGTTGCTGCCCCGGGACGCTCGGCAGTTGTTCGAGGCGTCGGACGCGGACCTGGCGCCAGCGCCATCGGGTGACTTGTGAGTGACCCGCAGGCCGTCTTGCCGTTTGGCTTCGCCAGGCGTTTCGGCGTGCTGCTGGAAGGCGCGGGCCCGACCTTGAGCCTGGTGATGCGCAACGACGCGCCGCTGACCGCGATCGCCGAGGTGCGGCGCCTGTGCGGGCGGGAACTGCCGATCCAGGTGCTGGAACCGGCGCCCTTCGCGACGCGCCTGGCCGCTGTCTATCGCCAGGGCCAGAGTGCCGCCGAGCAGGTTGCCCAAGGCCTGGACGAGGAACTGGACCTGCTCAGCCTGGCCGACCAGGTGCCGCAGACCACCGACCTGCTGGAGCAGCAGGGCGATGCGCCGATCATCCGCTTGATCAACGCCCTGCTCAGCGAGGCGGTCCGTGAACACGCCTCGGACGTGCACCTGGAAACGTTCGAGCAATACCTGTCGGTGCGCATGCGCATCGACGGCCAGTTGCAGGAAATGCTGCGGCCGCGCCGGGAGTTGGCGAGCCTGTTGGTGTCGCGGATCAAGGTCATGGCCCGGCTGGACATCGCCGAGAAACGCGTGCCCCAGGACGGGCGAATCGCCTTGCGCCTGGCCGGGCACGAAGTCGATGTGCGGGTCTCGACCCTGCCGTCGGCCCACGGCGAGCGGGTGGTGTTGCGCCTGCTCGACAAGCAGGCCGGGCGCCTGGAATTGCAGCGCCTGGGCCTGCCCGACGACACCCTGGCGAGCCTGCGGCAATTGCTCGGCAAACCCCATGGCATCGTCCTGGTCACCGGCCCCACGGGCTCGGGAAAAACCACCAGCTTGTACGCCGCGCTGAGCAGCCTCAACGACCAGAGTCGCAACATCCTCACCGTCGAAGACCCGATCGAATATCACCTGCCGGGCATCGGCCAGATGCCGGTCAACCCGAAGGTCGACATGACCTTCGCCCGTGGCCTGCGGGCGATCCTGCGCCAGGACCCTGACGTGGTGATGATCGGTGAGATCCGCGATCGCGAGACCGCCGAAATTGCCGTCCAGGCGTCCCTGACCGGACACCTGGTGCTTTCGACGCTGCACACCAACACCGCCGTCGGCGCGGTCACGCGGCTGGTGGACATGGGCGTGGACGCCTACCTGCTGGCATCGTCCCTGGCCGGTATCGTCGCCCAGCGCTTGCTGCGCAGGTTGTGCCCGGCCTGCAAGGTGCCTTATGTCGCCGACGCCGCCACTTGCCAGCGGCTGGGCCTGGACGCCGTTGCCGCGCCCGAGCTGTTCAAGGCCCAGGGATGCGAACAATGCCAGAAAGGTTATCGCGGGCGTTTCGGCATTTATGAACTGGTGCCCGTGGGCAACTCGCTGTCGCAACTGATCCACCAGGGGGCCACCGAGCAAGCGCTGGCCCGCGAGGCGCGCAAGCGCTCGCGCAGCTTGTTCCAGGATGGTTGCCAACGGGTCCTGGAAGGCTTGACCAGTGTCGATGAACTGCTGCGCGTCACTCAGGAGGATTAGCCCGATGCCGACCTTCGACTATCGGGCCGAAGATGCCCGGGGCCGGCGCTGCAAGGGCCGGGTGGAAGCCGACAGCGCACGCCAGGCCCGCCAGTTGCTGCGCGAGCGCGGCCTGTTGCCTTGGGAACTGCACGAGGGCGCGGAACAGCGAACCTTGCGCAGCGGCCCGGCGGGGGCGCGCTTGAGCCCGGCCGAGCTGGCCTTGCTGACGTTGCAGTTATCCACCTTGATCCAGGCCGGCCTGCCCCTTGAAGAGTCCCTGGCGGCCGTGGCGCAGCAGAACCAGAAACGCCGCGTCGTCCAGCTGTTGTCGGCGGTGCGCGGCCGGGTGATGGAAGGGCATGCGCTGGCGACCGCCCTGCGCGCGTTTCCCCGGGCGTTTCCCGACCTGTTCTGCGCCACGGTGGCGGCGGGCGAACAATCCGGCCACCTGGGCCAGGTGCTGGAGCAACTGGCGAGCTATACCCAGGCGCGCCAGGCATCGCGCCAGCGTATTCAATTGGCGTTGGTGTACCCGTTGATCCTGCTGCTGGCCTGTGTCGCGATCGTCGCGTTCCTGTTGGGCTACGTGGTGCCGGACGTGGTGAAGATCTTCATCGACAGCGGCCAGCCGTTGCCCTGGCTGACCCAGGCGCTGATCGCCGTGAGCGATGGCTTGCGTCGCCACGGTCAGGGGTTGCTCGTGGCGCTGGCCGGGCTGCTCGTGCTGTGGCGCTGGAGCATGCGCCAACCGGCGTGGCGCCTGCGCTGGCATCGCCTGTTATTGCGCCTGCCGCTGTTGGGCGAAGTATGGCGGGCGATGGAAGCGGCCCGCTTCGCCAGCACCCTGGCGATCCTCAGCAAAAGCGCGGTGCCCCTGGTGGAAGCCCTGCACATCGCCGCGCAAGTGATCGGCAACCTGACGATTCGCGCACGCATGGCCGATGTCGCCCGTTCGGTCCGCGAGGGCGGGACGCTGACCCGTGGCCTGGAGCGCGGCGGCGACATCCCGCCGCTGATGCTGCACATGATCGCCAGCGGCGAACGGGCCGGCGAGCTCGACGCCATGCTGGCCCGCGCCGCCGAGCAACAGGAAGCCAGCCTCGCGGCGCGCATCGCCCTGGTGGTGAGCCTTTTCGAACCGGCCATGTTGGTGCTGATGGGCGGCGTCGTGCTGCTGATCGTCATGGCCATCCTCCTGCCTATCTTGAGCCTCAACCAATTGGTGAATTGACCCATGCATCCTCGACACAACCGACCTGTACGCCTTCAACGCGGCTTCACCCTGATCGAAATCATGGTGGTGGTGGTCATCATCGGCATCCTCGGCGCCATCGTGGTGCCGCAGTTCATGAGCCGGCCCGATCAGGCCAAGGCCACGGCCGCCCGCACCGACATCCAGGCGATCGCCACGGCCCTGGAAATGTATCGGCTCGACAACTTCCAGTACCCCTCGACGCAGCAGGGCCTCGAAGCGCTGACCAAACGTCCGGGGGGCACGCCCGCGCCGCGCAATTGGAACCCCCAGGGGTATCTCAAGAGCCTGCCGATCGATCCGTGGGGCACGCCCTACCAGTACCTCCACCCGGGGCTCAGGTCGCTCGACGGCAGTTATGACCTGTACTCGCTGGGCGCCGATGGGGCGCCGGGTGGCGATGGGCTGGCAGCCGACATCGGCAATTGGGCCGAATGAACCGGGGCGCCCGTTGCCGGGGCTTCACCTTGCTGGAACTGATGGTGGTCATTGTCCTGATGGGCATCGCGGCCGGCATGGTCAGCCTCGCCGTGGGCCCGAACCCGGCCCGGGAAGCCCGGCAGCAGGCCGGGCAATTCATCCGCATGGTGCAACAGTTGCGCGAGCGGGCGGTGCTGGAAAACGAGGAATACGGGCTGCGCATACGCGTGCACGGGTACCAGGCGCTGCGGCTCGATGCCCAGGGCTGGACCCCGGTGGCGACGTTGCAGCGCCTGCCGGACACCCTGACCCTGGGGCTTGAGCAGGACGGCCACGCCGTGGCCCTCGACGACGCGCCCGGCGCGCCGCAGTTGCTGATGCTCAGCAGCGATGAGATCAGCCCGTTCCGGTTGTTTGTCCAGGCCGCCGGCCAGCGCTTGTCCCAGGTCTCCAGCGATGGCCTGGCGGAGCCGACGACCGATGAGTGATGCGCGCAGGTTGGCCGCCGACAGCCGTGGCTTCACCTTGCTGGAGGTCATGATCGCCCTGGCGATTTTTGCGACGGTGGCGGCGGCGGTGCTTTCGGCCAGCCAGTTTGTGCTCAAGCAGGGCGCCGGGCTGGAGGAGCGCCTGTTCGGCGCGTGGCTGGCGGACAATCAGTTGAGCGAGCTGCGCCTGCAACCTGCCCCGGTGCCCGGGCAGCAACGCCTGGACCTGCGCCTGGACCGCCGCGACTGGACGCTGCAGCAGCGCATTGTTCCGGCCCATGACCCGCGCCTGCTCCAGGTCGAGATCCAGGTCAGCCGTGCCGGCGACGCGTCGCTTGTGCACCGCACCCTGGGATGGATCCGCCAGCGTGACGAATAGACAGTCGGGCTTCACCTTGTTGGAGCTGGTCATCGCCATCGCCATTTTCGCCTTGCTCGGCCTGGCCAGTTGGCGGTTGTTCGACGGCGTCTTGCGCGTCCAGCAGGGCAGCGCCCGGCACGAGCAGGAGATCCGTACCTTGCAACGTGCGGTGGGGGTGATCGAGCGCGATGCCTGGCAAGCCGTCCTCGGTTCGGTCGTGCTCGCGCCGACCGGCCTCCAGTTGCAGCGCAGCCATTGGCGCAACCCCCAGGACCAACCGCGCAGCGAGCGCCAGGCGGTGACTTATCGACTCGAAGGCTCGGTGCTCTGGCGCGACAGCCGCGCCGAGGGAAGCACCGTCGTGCAGCAGCAGAAATTGCTCGATGACGTGCGCGCCCTGAGCTGGCGAGTGTTCGATGCGCAGCGCGGCTGGCACGGCGAAACCGTCCGCGACGGTGCGCCGCTGGCGCTGGAACTGGTGGTGTCCGCCGGGCGTTTCGAACAGATCCGCCGCGTGCTGCTGTTGCCGGGGGCGTGGCCATGAGTCGACAACGGGGCGTGGCGCTGATCAGTGTGTTGCTGGTGCTGAGCCTGGCGTTGCTGGTGATTGGCGGCATGTTGCACAGCCATCGGCTGTTGTTGCACAGCAGCGCGCAGCCGTTGCAGCAGGTCCAGCTGCGTCAATTGGGGTTGGCCGGCGAGGCCTGGGCGCAAGCGCGGCTGGAAGAGAGCCTGGCCGCGCCCTCCGGACCGGTGGACCTGAGCCAGGACTGGGCCCGGCGCGAACCGCCCTGGGTGCTGGAAGACGCCGAGGTCCATGTGGCGATCGAAGACCTGTCCGCGCGGCTGAACCTCACCCCCTTGCTGGCCCAGGGGCAGGTCGATCAGGTCACCCTCGGTCGATGGGCCCGTCTGCTTGCCTTGCTGGAGTTACCGGCGATGTCGTTGCCCCAGGTCGGCGTGGTGCATGAGTTAAGCCAGCTGCGCCTGTTGCCCGGCATCGATGGCCCTACGTTGCGGCGCCTGGAGCCCTGGGTGGCGCTGCTGCCCAAGGACGCCCGGCTGAATGTCAACACCGCGCCGCCACTGCTGTTGATGACCCTGGAGGGCATGGAGGCTGAGCCAGCAAGGGCGGTGGCCGAGCAGCGTCGGCAAGCCCCCTACGCCAGTGTGCAGGCGTTTACCGATGATCCGCTGTTGTCCGGCTTGGGCCTCAGCAGCCATGGTCTGGGCGTGACCAGTCGCTGGTTCCGTATCACCGTGAGCGTGACGCGTGCCGGCCACCGTCTGCGCCTGGCCTCCGACCTCGAACGAGACGCCGCTAGCGGACGCTGGACTGTACGCCAGCGTCGTTTCCTACCCTTCAGCCCTGATGAGCTTGCTCGATGAAAAACTGGCTTTACCTGACAGCCGAAGGCCTGGATGCGCCCTCTGCCCACTGGCCCTGCTGCGTCTGGTCGCCCGGAGGCGAGCGACGTGGCTTGCCCCTGCACGAGGCGGCGCGCGAACTGGCCGGGCGTGCGGTCGTGGTGCTGTTGCCGATGGAAATGTGCAGTTGGGTGCGCAGCGATCCATGGCCGTCCCGGCGCCAGCCACGCCCTCAGGCGCTGGCATTCGCCATCGAAGAACAACTGAGTGAAAACCTGGAGACGCTGCACATCGCCGTCGGCCCACGGGACCGCCAGCACCGTTACCCACTGCTGGTGACGCAACGCAGCCGGCTCCGGGCGCTGCTGACCCTGCTCGACGAACAGGGCGTCGACGTGCGTGCGGTGCATGTCGATGCCGATTTGCTGGCCGGTGACCAAGCGTTTGGCGTGCGCTGGTTTGGCCGCTGGTTGCTGGGCGGCGCGCTGGCGGCGCGGGTGGCGTTGTCGGGCGCGGCTCTGGCGGCGCTCAAGCCGGGCCTCGGCGAGGACATTCACTGGCTGGACGAGGCCCGCGACCGTCCGGGCATCGATGAGTGGTTGCTGAACACGGGCGGGCATCCCATCGACCTGTTGCAAGGTGACTTCCGGCGCCGCCGGCCGCGTCTGCCGTGGCGCGGCGCGGCGGCCATGGTGCTGGGCGTCCTGGTGTTGAGCTGGGCCTTCAGTGAAGCCCGCGTGGCTTTCCTGGAAAGCGAGACACGGCGGCTGTACAGCCAGAGCGAGCAGCGTTTCAGGGCGCTGTACCCCGAGCAAAGCCGCATCGTCGACCTGGCGGCGCAATTCCAGGCCCTGCAGAGTCGCGGCGGCGAGCGCCAGGACACCCAGGTCGGGCGCCTGGCCCAACTGGTGGAGCGGGTCATCGGCGCCAGTCATGTCGACGTACAGCGCATCGATTTTCGCGAAGGCGATGGCTGGAAGATCCAACTGACAGCCAACAGCTTCGTCGAGCTGGAACAACTGCGCGAACGCGGCCAGCAGAATGGTCTGCCCCTGGTCCTGGGTAGCGCGAGCAAACAAGGCAATCGCGTGCAAGCCGTCCTGACGCTGGAGAACGGTCGATGAAGATCAATGGAGCACGACGGTTGAAACAGGCCTGGGCCGGCATATCGCGCCGGGAGCAGGCGCTGTTGCTGGGGCTTGCCGGGCTGTTGCTGGTGGTCGTGGGTTATGGCGCGATCTGGCGCCCCACCGGGCAACGACTGGAGGTCGCCGAGCGGCAGTATCGCCAGCAGGCCGAACTGAACGTGCGCATCCAGCGTGCCGAACCGGCCCGGGACACTCCCACGGTGACGCGGCCGTTGTCGGTGCGGCTCAATGACAGCGCCACGGCTGCGGGGCTGGATATTGCCGAGATGGACGTCGATGGCGATGCGGTGCGACTCACCGTCACCGGCGACGCCAACCCGTTGCTTCTCTGGCTGGACCGCCACGAGCGCGATGGCGCGGCATTGCAGGCGCTGACCCTGGAGGTGCGGGACGGTGTGTTGGAGGCACGGGTGGTGTTGGCACAATGATCGGTTGAAAAAATAGCCTGTGGCGAGGGGATTCATCCCAGCCAGGCTGCGAAGCCGCCTCAGGCGCTATGGCGCAACGCAGGCCAATCGCGACGGGAATAAATCCCCTTACCACCAAGGCCTGGCCTGAACTGGGGCCGCGCCCGCCTAAGCCGGCAGGTTACCTGGCAACACCGGCAACTTCGCCAGCTTCACCGCCACCGTCAACGCCACCAGCAGCAACGCGCCGATGAACAGGCCGACACCGTTCCAGCCGCCCAGGTGCCAGGCCACGCCGCCCGCAGTGCCCGCCACGCTCGATCCGGCGTAATAGCTGAACAGGTAGAGCGAGGATGCCTGGCCCTTGGCGGTCAGGGCGCGGCGGCCGATCCAGCTGCTGGCGACCGAATGGGCACCGAAGAAACCGAAGGTGAACACCAGCATGCCCGGGATCACCAGCACCAGCGGCGTGGCCATGGTCAGTGCGAGGCCGGCCAGCATCAGGGCGATGGTGGCCCAGAGCATCTTGCGCCGGCCGAGCTTGTCCGCCAGCGCGCCGACTTTCGCCGAGCTGTAGATGCCCGACAGGTACACCACCGACAGCAACCCGACGAACGCCTGATCCATGTGGTAAGGCTCGGCCAGCAGGCGGTAGCCGATGTAGTTGAACAGGGTCACGAAGGCGCCCATCAGGACGAAGGCTTCAAGGAACAACAACGGCAAACCGGCGTCCCGGAAGTGCTGGGTGAAGCCGTCCAGCAGGCTGCGCGGGTGCAGCGAGCGGGGCCGGAAATTGCGCGACTCCGGCAGGATCCGCCAGAACACCGCCGCCGCGACCAGGGCCAGGCCGCCGATCACCAGCATCGCGGTGTGCCAGCTGACGAAGTCGATCAGTACGCCGGTGATCAGGCGCCCGCACATGCCGCCGATCGCGTTGCCGGCGATGTACAGCCCCATCGCCAGGCCGATGTGCTTGGGGTGGATTTCTTCGCTGAGGTAAGTCATCGCCACTGCCGCCAACCCGCTCAACGACAACCCCACCAGGGCGCGCAGCAATAGCACGCCGTGCCAGGTCGGCATCATGGCGCTGGCCAGCGTGCACAACGCCGCGGCGAACAGGGCGGCGACCATCACCGGCTTGCGGCCGATGCGGTCGGAAATCGGCCCGGTGATCAGCAGGCCGATGGCGAGCAGGCCGGTCGCCACCGAGAGGATCAGGCTGCTTTGCGCCGCGTTGACGGAAAACTCCCTGGACAGCAGCGGCATCATCGGTTGCACGCAGTACAACAGGGCGAACGTCGCGAAGCCGCCGCAGAACAGCGCCAGCACCGTGCGCATGAACATCGGCGTGCCTTTCTCGATGTAGATGTCCTTCAGTTCGGTGGCGACGTCATCCTGTACGCGGGGGGGTATTTCATGGGCCAGTGGCGCGACAGCAGTTTTCACGGTGGACCTCGCGGGAGCACGATCAGGCAGGCAGTAAAAAAAGCATATAGCCGGCTAATGTTTCTATCCAATATATTGTTCGACCTGTTTAAGACGTTTCGCGACTTGTTGGGTGGACCATGGAATTGCGTCATCTGCGTTACTTCATCGCCGTCGCCGAAGAACTGCATTTTGGCCGCGCCGCCTTGGCCCTGGGCATTTCCCAGCCACCCTTGAGCCAGCAGATCCAGGCGCTGGAACAGGAAGTCGGCGCGCGTTTGTTCGAGCGCACCAATCGTCGGGTCGAACTGAGCGAAGCCGGGCGGCTGTTCCTCGACGAGGCGCGGCGGGTGTTGGTGCAGGTCGACAAGGCCGCCGACGTGGCCCGTCGTGCGCAACTGGGCGAGTTGGGCGAACTGAAGATCGGTTTCACCTCTTCGGCACCGTTCAACTCGACGATCCCCCAGGCGCTCTTCACCTTTCGCCAGCGCTTCCCCGCCGTGCACCTGAACCTGCGGGAAATGAGCAGCACCCAGGTGGCCGACGGGTTGATGGAAGGGGATATCGAGGTGGGCATCATGCGGCCGTTGCCACTGCCCGAGTCCCTGAGCGAGATCGAACTCAGCCGCGAACCACTGGTGGCCGTGCTCAGCTCCAAGCACCCGCTGGCCCAGGGCAGCGATGCCGGCCTGTTCCTGTCGGCGCTGGCCCAGGAGCCGTTCGTGTTCTTTCCCCGCAGTTACGGCAGCGGTCTCTACGCGCAATTGCTGAGCCTGGCACGGGACGCCGGTTTCAGCCCGCACTTCGCCCAGGAAGCCGGCGAAGCCATGACCATCATCGGCCTGGTGGCTGCGGGCCTGGGCGTCTCGGTATTGCCCGCGTCCTACCAGCGCATGCGCATCGACGGCGTCGTCTACCGGCCGTTGCTCGATCCGGCGGCGGTGTCGGCGGTGTGGCTGGTGCAGCGCAAGGACCAGCGCTCGCCGATGGCGCGGGCGTTCGTGGCGTTATTGTGTGGCGATGCGCAAGACAGCCCCGCCCGCGACAGCCGATAAGCCGCGCGATCCTCCGTGGCGAGGGCGCGTGCTCCCGTTGGGTTGTGCGGCAAACTCGAATGGGCCGCTGCGCGCCCCAGCGGGAGCAAGCTCCCTCGCCACGAATTCCGAGTGGCGCTGGGCTTTCGCCCTCCTTCATTTGCGGGGCAGCATTTTCAAGTCTTGATCATTCGAGCTACAGCCTTGAGCAGTGTCGGCCGTGGGTAACCCCAGCTTGCGTTTCAAACTGTCCAGCACCTTTTCTCCATTCTTCAGGAACGCTTCGAGCCCATTGGCGCGAAGGTGACAGGCGTCGCAATTGCCGCACCCGTGTCCCTTGATCCCGTTATAGCAGGTCAAGGTTTCTTGATGGATCAGTTCCAATTGATTGTGATAGTAGGCCAGGGCCCAGGTTTCCGCCTTGGTCAACCACATCAGGGGCGTCTCGATGCGCAGCTTATAGTCCATGCCAAGCTCGATGGCACCGTTCAAGGCCTTGATGAACCCGTCACGGCAGTCCGGATAGCCGGAAAAGTCTGTTTCGCAAACACCGGTAATGACGGCCTGGGCGCCTACTTGATAGGCGTAAATAGACGCCAGCGTCAAAAACAGGATATTTCGGCCGGGGACAAAGGTGGAAGGTAGGCCGTTAGCGGCGCTGTTCGCAGGCGGGACAGCGATCGCGTCGCGGGTCAGACTGCTGATGGCCAACTCATTGAGCAGCGACGTATCCAGGACTTTGTGCGCGGTGACGCCGAGTTTCTCGCAAAGCTGCCGCGCCACTTCGATTTCCGCACGATGGCGTTGGCCGTAGTCGAACGTAATGCAATGGATTTCTTCATATCGCGGTAACGCGTGGATCAGGCAGGTGGTGGAGTCTTGGCCGCCGCTGAAGACGATGACTGCTTTTTGGGTGGGTTCATTCATTGGCTTGTCCCAGTAGCGTTGAGGGAGTGACCCTAGTGTCCTGTCTCGCAAATAAGCTGTTCACTTTTGGCGGCGTCCTGAGTGCCCGACCGGCATTGCCACTCCTCGCCATAGCCCTGCCATGACTCGTCGCGGCGCCTTGGCCGAACACCCAAGCCACTCGCCAGAAGAGAACGTATTTCCGAGATAGGACACTAGCCCTAAGGCTCAACGTTTTCCTGTGGGAATTTTCTGAAAATGCCAGCTCGCCTTCGATATGAGCTTTCACCCGTGCAAAGAGCCCTGGTCAGTCGGGCTCTTTGCAGAGAGGCTTTTGGGGATGTGAGTATTGAAGTCGCCCCGCCATGCGGGTCAGCCCTCCCAAACCGTCGCAGGGCCGTTGACGTGGTAATCATAGAAGCCCTGGAGGGTCCAGGTATCGCCCTTGCGTTCGAACGCGGCGCGCCAGGCGCCTTTGCCACCGCCCGGGGACAACTGGGCCATGGTGTACCAGTAATAGCGGTTGATCTTCTTGGTGGTGATCCTTCCTGCGCGAATATCTTCGGTGATCACCTTGATTCGGGTTTTCGCCGCCTCCGTGAAGGTGGCGTAGGCCATCTGGGCCTCGGCCAAGGGGCTGGGGGTGACGGTGAACTTGGCGGGTGCAGGCGTCGGGGTGGGCGAGGCCGGGGGTGTGACGGCCGGTGGTGGACCGTCCACTTTGTGGCTTCGGGCCTGGGTCACCAGCTCGATGTCGAACGGTTCGTAGTTGGCGAGCGTGCGGCTGAAGTGGCTGATGTCTTCCCCGGTGAGCAACATGACGTTGGGGTGTGACTGGCCTTTGTTGGCGATGATATAGGGCACTCGATTGTTCCTGATTTCCGTCAGCAACCCGGGCTTGTGCCTGCGCTGCTTCTCTTCCCGCAGGGCAGCGATGAACGCGTTGTGGTATTGCTCCGAGGCCTTGTGGTTTTTCCGGGCGGCCTGGGCGGCAGGGTCATTTCCCGGGAACAGGGCGTGCGTGCGCGCATCCATCTCGGCCTCCACGGTGTTCAACATGTCCCGGGTGTCCTTGGCTATTTTGTCCATGGCCATTTTCTTCCTCCCTCCCTGGGAGGTGAATGCCATGAAGACAGCGCCGGTAATGTTGTCTGTGATGACCGTGGTGTTGACCCGGATCCGGTCTTCGGTGAAGAAAATATTCTTATGGGAGAGGATCGTGTCGTAGATCTTTATTTTCTGGCTTTCGCCGAGGTTGATGTTGGAGACGTTTTGCTCGATGTTCTCGCTGCTGAGGACGACGATGCTCCAGGTGTTCATCTTGTCCAACAGGTGTTCGTAGGCGGTCTGGCGTCTGGCCGGGTCACCCTGGCCCCGGGTCAACTCGCTGACTTTGGTGCGATAAGCGTCGAGGTCGGCGGCACCGATATCCGCCATGCTCTCGCGAAGAATGCGTTCGGCCAGCGCTTCGGGCATGGACTCGAAAATGGCCCTGGCGGTGTCGACGGCTTCGCGGATGGGGTAGCGGTTCATGATCAGCACGCCTTCCACCAACGCGTCGCAGGTGCGTTGGTGAGGTGTTTGCGGTGCGCGGCTCAACAGGCTCTGGAGCGGCCCGCCGCCTCGCAGGCGCAGGGGTTCCATCACGCGCCAGCGGTCATTTTCCCAAACCACCGTGCGCTGGTTCGTGCGGTTGTCCGGCGCATAAATGATTCGTTCACCGGCCTGGATCGCCGATTTGTAATAGCCATCTCCCAGTTGCAAATAGCCCTGGCCGTCGGCGCCCCTGTAGCGGTGGCGTCCCTCGGCGATCAACCCGTGTCCGTCGAAGCCGTCGAGGCGATAGGGCTCCAGCTCAGGATCCGGCATGCGGGGCAGGGACGACAGGGTCGGGCGTGCCTGCCGTCGGCGTCCCGCGCGGGCCATGATCAGGTCCTGCCCGGCTTCGGCGACCACCTCTCCCAGCCCGCTTATGAAATCAGCGGTCCACTGGCTGACGCTGCCGCCCTGATCATCGATGGCCGACACCGCCGCACCCCCCGCCATGGTCGGCAGGATCGCCCGACCCAACAGGCCACCGAGCCGGCCCACCGGGAACATCGACATGGCGCCCGTCAGCAGCATGACGGCGTTGCGGCGTCCCTCCCGGGCGGACGCACTGTCGCGCTCGGCATTGGTCACCGTCAGCATCTGCGCGGTCTTGATCGCGTGGGCGATCTGCGTTTCGTGGAGCACCTTGAACAAGTCGGTTTCCACCGCAGACGCTGCGATTTTCCGGGCGAAGTCATTCTGTGCGCGGTCTTTCGTCCAGGCGAAGACGGAGCGCGTGACGCGCTTGATCTTCTGCTCCAGGGTCAGGTTTTCCGACAACGGCATCAGGCTGGCAAGCTGTTCGGCCTGTTCCAGCAACGGCAGCTGGGAAATCAGCCAGCGGGTCATTTGCGCCGTGGCGGTCAGCGCCTGCGCCACGGTTGCTTCCAACGTCCGGCTGCTCGCCGCATCCACATCGCGAAACACCTTGCCGTCGGGAGCTCCCGGTGTGTAGAGCGTCAGCGAGGGACGGCTTGCCAACGCCTTGACCCCAAACGCCAGGACTTCCTTCAACACACTGTCGCCCCAGTGCAACTGACGCACCACCACCTCATGCCCGCCGACCTTGGCCCGGCCTGTCGCCCCAGGGCTGTCCAGCGCCGCCAGCACCAGCTTCAGCCCGGTATTGTCACGGTCGTGGCGCAGGTCGCCGGAAATATGCGCCGCCCACACCTGCGCCCGCATCTGCTGCGCCTTGAGGGCCATCCATGGTGACTGGGTCCGCCAGGCCGCCACCTGCAGCTCGGTCGGCAGGCGGGCGCCGACATCGGCGCGCTCGATGACTTCGACAATCTGGGCAAAACTCAAGGGCCCGTCCACAGTGGTGGAGGGGGCATTGCGTTCCTCCAGCGTCAGGTTGGACATCGCCCATTGCGTCAGTGAGCGACGGTCATCGATGACCCCCCTGACACTGCCTTGCGAGACCCCCGAACCAAACGGCGAGCCGCCGGTGGGCGCGTGGGGATCGATCACTTCTTTCCTGATGCCCAGCCACACCTGGTCAGGGTCGACTGGTGGGTATTTCTCGCGGATGGCCCCCGCCAGCAGGGTGCGGGTGCGGGCATAAAGGGCGTCCGGGGTGGCCAGTGACACCGGGTCTGGCACCGGTGCCGTTTCCACCAGGCTGGCCTGCAAGGCCTGGGTCGCCTGCCACCACGCCAGGCGGTCGCTGCCGGTGACATCGGGGTTGGCGTGCAGCCAGTCGGCGAGCTTGTTCAGGCCCAGCCGCAGTTCGCGCTCGTCCATGGCCGCGGCCAGGTCCAGCCGATTGCCCAGCTGCGCGGCGGCGTCCAGCCTGCCCAGCCAGGTGTCGATCTCTTCCGCTTCTGCCGGGCCGCTCAAGAAGATGCTGGCGACGGCGTTCCTTTGTTCCACTAGCAGTTCGCTGACCAGGCGGGCAAGGAAATCCCCGGCAATCGGGGCTGTCTCGATCTCGTCCCCAGGCTCGCCGTCTTCCTTCAGGCTGGCCTTGAGCGCCGCCAGGTCCTGGTGGATGTGCAACGGTTCGCCGGGGCGATACAGCAACGCACCCCCCGACTCGTCGACATTGTCATGTTGGGTCAGCACCACCGCCATGGGGACCGGCACGCTGACCGCCCAGCCTGCCGGGGTCGTGCTCAGGCTATGGACGCCAGGCCGCTGATGGGCCGGCATCCGTCCACGGGCCGCGGCGTCCGGTGCCGACAAGGCACGCTCCGTCAACGCCTTGTGCATCGATGTGCCCAGCGTCCCGTCGAGCTTGTGGAGGTCCGCCTGGGCCTTGAGTTGCAGGGCCAACTCACCGGGCAGCCAGGCACCGACGCCCAGGCCCTGGCTGAAGTCGGCGGGCCCGGTACAGAAGTCATCCAGCGCCTGGCTCAGCAGTTGCTTGCACGACACCAGCGGCAGGCTGATCAAGCGCTCCAGGTCATCCAGGGCTTTGGGGGTGGGGCGGGTGTGATATTGATCGATGACCAGATCGATGCTGCCGGATTCGTCGAAGAACGCGCGGGCATTCAACCGGCCGGCGATTGCCTGGTTGAACAGCGTATCGAGGCGAACCCGGGTCTCGATCCCGTCCTGTTGCCTGCGGACCACTATGTCCTGGGCGGTGAGGCGCTCGGACAGGGCGGGCAGGGCGCTATGCAGCCCGTCATCCAGATACCGGGCCAGCACCTTCGAGGCGCGTGGAACGGCTTCGTTCAGGCGGATCATCCGCTGCTGCGAGGCCTTCAACAGGCTGGTCAGCGCGGCGCTTGGGTCTGCCGGGCCATCGGCCGGCGAGGTAGTGTTATCCAGCATGTGTTCTTCCTGGGAAAGTGTACGGAAGAACAACCTATTCAAGCGAGGTGGAACGCGGGCGGTAGATAGGTACCGCACGCGGCGGCATCGGGCCGGGTAGCGGGGCATCCCTGCGCAGCGGATCCCCTGCGTGGGAGCGAGCCTGCTCGCGAAGGCGATGGCACAGGCGATAGCGACCTACCTGATACACCGCTTTGGCGAGGAGGCTCGCTCCATGATGATTCAGCGAATCGAAAACCAGGCCTGACTCACTGCACCTTCGCCAAATCCCCCTTCAACGCCACGCCCGCCATGATCGCGCCGGCATGGCATTCATAGGTCGCAGGATCCTTGCGCTCATTGCTCTTGTAGAAGCTGACGATGTTGGTCACCGCATTGGCGCCGGCGTTCCTGGCCGCCTGGTGCAGGCTGATCAGGGCCGATTGCAGGACCCATTCGCAGGCCGCTTCGTCGGACTTGTTGAAGGCGTTGGTCTTCTTGTTGGTCACCGCACCAGGGCTGACCACGGTGACCTTGCCGGCCGGCTGGTTGCCCGCCAGGTAGAACTTCACGCTGCCGTCGATCTTGCCGGTGCGGATGGCGTCGGCGACGACCTTGTCGAACGGCAGGAACAGCGCGGTATCACGGGCCTGGCTGATGGCCGGCAGGGTGCCGAGCAACAGGGCGGCGGTCACGGCGATTTTCTTCAACGACATCATGGTCTCCTTGACGGGGGGAACGGGTATTTGAATCCGATTCAGCGCCAGCGGCGGAAAATCAGCGAAGTATTGACCCCGCCAAAGGCGAAGTTGTTGTTCATCACGTATTCATGGCTCATCGGCCGGAACTCGTTGCGCAGATAATCGAGCTTGCCGCACGCGGGATCAACCTCGTCGAGGTTGAAGGTGTGCACGTAGAGGTCGCGGTTGAGCATTTCGATGCTGAACCAGGACTCCAGCGCGCCGCAGGCGCCCAGGGTGTGGCCGAGGAAGCTTTTCTGCGAGCTGATGGGCATGTGTTCGCCAAACAGGCTGCTGGTGGCCAGGGTTTCGGCCACGTCGCCTTGCTCGGTGGCGGTGCCGTGGCCGTTGACGTAGCCGATGGCGCCGGGGGCCAGGCCGGCGTCTTCCAGGGCCAGTTCCATGGCCCGGCGCATGGTGCTCAGCTCCGGACGGGTGGCGTGCTGGCCGTCGGCGTTGCTGCCGAAGCCGACGATCTCGGCGTGGATCCGCGCTCCCCGGGCCAGGGCATGTTCCAGTTCCTCGAGGACCAGCATGCCGGCGCCTTCGCCGATCACCAAGCCGTCGCGGCCCTTGTCGTAGGGGCGCGGGCTGGTTTGCGGCGCATCGTTCTTCAGGCTGGTGGCGTAGAGCGCATCGAAGACCATCGCCTCGGTCGGGCAGAGTTCTTCGGCGCCGCCGGCGAGCATCAGCGGCAGGCGCCCGAACTTGATCGCCTCGTAGGCGTAGCCGATGCCGTGGCTGCCGCTGGTGCAGGCGCTGGACGTGGGAATCAGGCGGCCGGTCAGGCCGAAGAAGATGCTCAGGTTGGCCGCCGTGGTGTGGGGCATCATCCGGACATAGGAGTTGGCATTCAGGCCTTCGGCCACGCTGTTGAGCAGCATGTTGCCGAACGCTTTGATCTCGTCGGTGCTGCCGGTGGACGAGCCGCAGGACACCCCCATGCGCCCGTCCTTGATCGACTCGTCGCCCAACAGGCCCGCATCGGCCAAGGCCTGTTCCGCCGAGGCCACGGCCAGGCGCGAGACCCGGCCCATGCTGCGCAGTTGCTTGCGCGTCCAGTGGGCTGGCACCTGGAAGTCATCGATCGGCCCGGCCAGGCGGGTGTTCAATTCGGTGAAGCGGTCCCACTCGTCCATGCGCCGGATGCCGCTGCGGTTGGCGGCGAAGTTGGCGGCGATGGTGTCCCAATCGCTGCCCACGGAGGTGATGCCGGCCATGCCGGTGACGACGACGCGCTTCATCAGCACAAGCCTCCGTTGACGGCCAGGACCTGCCGGGTGATGTAGCCGGCTTCGGCGGACATCAGGAAATTCACCGCGCCAGCGACTTCTTCCGGGGTGCCCATGCGTTGGGCGGGGATCATCTTCATCAGTTCTTCCACGGGTACGTTTTCATCGAGCATGGCCGTGTCGATCAGCCCGGGCGCGACGCAATTGACGGTGATCTTGCGCTTGGCCAGTTCGATTGCCAACGCTTTGGCCGCGCCGATCAGGCCGGCCTTGGAGGCGCTGTAGTTGACCTGGCCGCGATTGCCGATCAGCCCCGATACCGAGGTCATGCAGACGATCCGTCCGGCGGCGCGCCGGCGGATCATCGGCATCATCACCGGGTGCAGCACGTTGTAGAAACCGTCGAGGTTGGTGCGCATCACCGTGTCCCAGTCGTCTTCGCTCAAGGCCGGGAAGGCGCCGTCGCGGGTCAGCCCGGCGTTGAGCACCACGCCGTAGTAGGCGCCATGGGCCTCGACATCGGCGTCGAGGATGGCTTTGCAGGCGGCGCGGTCGCTGACGTCGAATTGCAGCACCCGGGCCTGGCGGCCCAGCGCCTGGATGTCGGCCTGGACGGCGTCGGCTTCGGCGCGGCCGCTGCGGCAATGCAGCACGATGTCATGCCCGGCCTGGGCCAGGCGCAGGGCGATGGCGCGGCCGATGCCACGGCTGGAGCCGGTGACCAGTACGGATTCAGTCATGACAGGTTTCCTGTTGCGGGCGGTTCGTTGAGGTAATGGGCGGCCTGGGGCGGGCGGAACACGTTCAAGCGGGCGGTGGCATGGATGCCGGGGGCATGGATGTGGCATTCGAACACGCCCATGCCGTTGTCGTCTTCCAGCGAGCGCACGCCGTGGATGGCCAGTTCGGTGCCGGCAGGAAAGTGCTCGACGTTGCATTCGAACTTGCGAGTGCCGAGCAAGAAGCCCAGCGCCACCGCCTCGCCCCGTTGGCGCGCATGGCAACCGGCGAACGCGGCGACGCTCTGGGCCATCAGCTCGATGCCGACCCAGGCCGGCAAGGCGCCGTCTTCGCGACTGAACAGGCCGCCGGGCTTGACCAGGGTACGGGTATGGATCTGCTCGTCATCGAAGGCGACGATCCGGTCGATCAGGATCATGTCGCCGGCGTGGGGCAGCAGTTCGGCGAGCGGCCAGTCAATCATGGGGCGTCTCCGATTATCAGGCTGACGTTGTTGCCGCCGAAGGCGAACGAATTGCTCATCAGGCGGCGCGGGAAAGTCGGGTTCAGGCGGCAGCCGGCCCGGGTCAGGGCCAGCGCCGGCAGGTCGGGATCGGCCTGGCCGTCCCACAGGTGCGGTGGCAAGGCCTGGGCGGCATTCTCGGCGCTCAGGGCCAGCCAGCAGAATGCCGCTTCCAGGGCCCCGGCGGCGCCAAGGGTGTGGCCGGTCATGGGCTTGGTCGACGAGCAGGGCACGCCCGCCGGGAACAGCCCGGCCACGGCCTGGCTTTCCATGGCGTCATTGTGTTGGGTGGCGGTGCCGTGCAGGTTCAGGTAGTCGATCTGGCCGGCGTCGAGGCCGGCGCTGCGCAAGGCTTTTTCCATCGCCTGGCGGGCGCCGCGGCCGCTGGGTTCCGGGGCGGAAATATGGTGGGCGTCGGAACTGGCGCCGTCGCCCAGCAAGGCAATCGGAGTGCCGTCGGCGGGCGTCCTGCTCATCAGGAACAGCACCGCCGCTTCGCCGATGTTGATGCCGCTGCGGTTCACCGAAAACGGATTGCAGCGTTCGCTCGACACCGCTTCCAGCGCCGAAAAGCCGTTGAGGGTCAGCTTGCACAAGCTGTCCACGCCGCCGCAGATCACCGCATCGCACAGGCCCAGGTCCAGCAGGCGCCGGGCACTCATCAAGGCGCGGGCACTGGAGGTGCAGGCGGTGGAAATCACGTAGGACGGGCCACCCAGGCCGAGCCAGTCGGAAAGGAAATTGGCCGGCGCGCTGAGCTCCTGCTGCTGGTAGTCGTAGCCGTCGGGGAAGCGTTGCTCGCGCAGGTAGTGGGCGATGCCCTGGCTGGCTTCATCGATGCCCGAGGTGCTGGTGCCCAGCACGATGCCGATGCGCGCGCGACCGTAGGCCTCGATGGCCCGGTCGATCTCGGGGCGGATCTGCAGGCCGGCTTCCAGCAGCAACTGGTTGTTGCGGCTGTTTTGCGCAACCAAGGCATGGGGAATGGCCGCCAACTCGCCGGTCACCGAGGCCACCGGCAATGCCCGTTCGGCGACCCAGCCGGCCTCGACGCGCATGCCCGAGCAGTCGCCTGCAAACAGGTTGCGGGCAACGGTGTGCTTGTCGCGGCCCAGGGCGCAGATCACGCCGAGGGCATTCAAATAGGCGGTCATGGCGCGTTCTCGGTCAACGGTGTGATGCGGTAGTGCAGGCCTTCGGGCAGGCTCAGGTCAAAACCCTGCGGTGGCTGGTAGCGCACTTGCCAGCGCGGATCGAGGCGCCGTTGCCCAGCCTGTTGCCGGGCAGTCGGGTAGTTGCCCGCCAGTTCGGCGGCCGGCGTCAGGGCGAACAACAGCGCGGCGAACAGCTCGCGGGCCTCGGCGTTGGGCGGCAGCAGGCCATCGGCTTGCCACTCGCCGTCGACCAGGCGCTGGCGGGCCACGGGAATGCCCAGCGGGTCCATCATCGACCAGCGGATGCCGGCGCCTTCGCGCTGGACCACCAGCAACCAATCCAGGCGCTGGCCGGCCAATTGCCGCTCGACATGCAGTTGCATCGGCAAGGCCAGGGTCGGCGTGTGCGCAGGCAGCGGCACACGGCTGGCGCAGGCGCCGAGCAGCAGGCAGCCGAGCAGCAGGCCGTGACGCAGCGCGCTACGCATCATTGGCCCGCCCCTTCGAAAGGCTTGCGGGCCACCACGTTGACCAGGGTTTCCTCGCGTTCGCCAAACGGCTTGGGACGGCGCAGGCCCAGGCGCTCCAGCAGGCCGAAGTCCTTGGCGCGACTCCACCACAAGTAGGGGTAGGACACGTGACGCGCCTCGAACTGGAAGCCCTGGTTGCGGATCATCTCCAGGTATTGCGCGGCGCTTTTCTGCACGTGCATCGGATGCCGGAACAGCCAGCGGATCACCCAGGTATCGATATAGGCTTCGGTGGATTCGGCGAACATCAGGTAACCGCCGGGCTTGAGCACCCGATGGAACTCGGCGAGGGCCTTGTCCTGCTCCACCAGGTGGTGGAAGGTCTGGTGGCAGAACAGCAGGTCGACGCTGGCATCCGGCACCGCCAGTTGCGCGCAGTCGCTGCCGATCAATTCCACCGCCATGCCTTGGCGCGCGGCTTCCTCGGCACTCAGTGCCAGGCTGTGGGGGTCGGCATCGACGCCAATCAGGCGTTGCGGCGCGAAGGCCTGGCGCAGGTACTGGAACGACTTGCCCTGGCCGCAACCGGCGTCCAGCAACACCGGGTCGACCGGCAGCGGATCGCTGAACAGGCGGCGCAGGTCATTGATCGCCACCCGCAGGACATGGTGCTGCCAGGTGTGGCTGCGCAGGAACCAGAACCCGAAGCGGGTTTCTTCGACGTAGTTGTCGCTCAGGTAGCTCATGGGGCCGGGCTCGCGCAGATTTCCGAGAGCATGCGCAGGCGGCGCTTGGGCTCGCTGACGAACGGGTTGCGCTCATCCCAGGCGTAGCCGGCCAGGATCGAGCTGATCATCCGGCGGATGTCGGCCGAGCCCTCGGTGTAGAAGATCACGTCCTGGAAGGTGCCGGCGTACCAGCCCTCGACGTAGCAGCGGAAGGTGTCGACGCCGCGCTTGAGGGGCTCGGCGAACTCGCCTTGCCAGTCCACGGTTTCGCCTTGCAGCTGGCGGTGCAGCACGCCGGCGGCCATGCTCGCCGAGCGCATGGCGATGGTCACCCCGGAGGAGAACACCGGGTCGAGGAATTCCGCCGCATTGCCCAGCAGCGCGAAGCCGGGGCCGTGCAGGGTTTTGACATTGGCCGAATAGCCACCGATGGTCCGCGCCGGGGTGTCCCACACCGCGTTATGCAGCACGCCGGCCAGGCTCGGGGTTTCGTCGATGAAGCCGCGCAGGCAGGCATCGAGGTCCTCGGTGCGGCCGGCGAAATGTTCCGCGGCGGCAACCACGCCCACCGAGCAGCGCCCGCCGCTGAACGGAATGGTCCAGAACCACACGTCGCGGTGCGTCGGGTGGGTGGTGATGAGGATCTTTTCGCGGTCGAACGTCGGCGCGTCGATGCGATCCTCGATGTGGGTGAACACCGCTTGGCGCACCGGGAAGTTCGACGGTGCCTCGAGGTCCAGCAGGCGTGGCAGCACCCGGCCGTAGCCACTGGCGTCGAGGACGAAGTCGGCCTGCACGCGGTACTCGCTGCCGTCCTCGCGCTGCACCGCCAGTTGCGGCCGGTCGAGGCTGAAATCGGCGTGGGTGATGGCCTGGCCGTAGCGGATCTCCACGCCTTGCAGCGCGGCCTGGTCGGCCAGCAGCTTGTCGAAGTCGGCGCGCTGCACCTGGAAGGTGGTTGGCTTGCCGGCGCTGAACGTGTCGCCGAAATCGAAGGCGCTGTAGCGCTCGCTCCAGGCGAATGCCGCGCCATTCTTGCGCTGGAACCCGGCGGCGTTGACCGCGTCGAGCATGCCGGCTTCCTCGACGAAGTCCAGGCAATGGGACAACAGGCTCTCACCGATGGAGAACCGTGGGAAATGCTGGCGCTCGATGACCAGCACATCGTGCCCCTTGCGCTTGAGCAAGGCACTGGCGATGGCGCCGGAAGGGCCTGCGCCGATGATGACGACCTGTCGACGTTCCATTTCAACTGTTGGCACGGGGGCTCCTGGCCGGGGCGGCAATCGAGGGTATACGGTGGAAACCGGCCACGGCCGGCAGCAATGTCGCGATCAGTCCCATCAGCATCAGCGTGAAGTACAACGCCGGGCTGATGAGTTGTTGTTGCAAGAGCAGGTTGAGGAAGACGATTTCGCTCAAGCCGCGGATGTTCAGCAAGACGCTTTCGCGCCAGCGGCTGGCACCGGCGAACGACGCGCCGGCCCAGCCCAGGCCCAGCCAGTTGCCCAACAGTTTGCTGGCAATCGGCAACAGCAGCAACGCCGCCAGTTGCACGGCGCCGAGGCTGTCCAGGACGCTGTGGACATCGATCTGGACGATGCCGAAGGTGAGGATCAGCGGGATCGCCAGGTAGGTCTGCAAGCCTTGCATCCAGGCGGCGTTGAGCGGCAGCACCAGCGGCACCTTGAGCGCGGCCATGCACAGCAGGTAGCCGATGCCGACGATCAGGGCATTGAGCCGGTAGTGCTCGGCCACCACCAGCAGCGCAAAGAACACGCCGCTGTGCAGCAACGGCTGGCGCAAGCGCAGCAGGCGCAACCCCAGTGGCACGCAGGCGCCGGCCAGGGGCAGCAACAGGCTACCCAGGTGCAGGCTGCCCTGGGCCAGGCCGAACAGGCTCCAGCAGGCCAGGTCGATCAGGATCGCCGTTTGCACCAGTCGCCGGGTGGCAGCCGGCGGGTAGTCGATGTGGCGCAGGTACAGGTACAGCACCGGGATCGCGGTGATGGCAAACAACAGGCCCACGGCCAGGGAGCTGATCCAGGGCTGTGGCGGCAACAACCAGCATGCCGTCGCCAGGCCGCAGGCAAACGGCACGCCGAAGCTCGGCAAGGCGATCTTCACGCTCTGGCGGTCCAGGCGCAGGTCGATCACGTCGCTGAGGATGTGCCCCAGCAGCAAGGCGAACGCGATGCTGTAGAGGTTCTTCAGCCACAGCGGCGACACCAGTTGTGCACCACTGAGCTGCCAGCCGGGCTCGACCCAGCAATACATCAGCAATGGCAGGCCAAGGCTCGCCAACAGGAGTTGGCTGACGATCGGGATCAGCCCGAGGCGCCGGCCCATGAGCGTCGCGGCGGCGAACAAGGCCAGGGTCATGAGCCAGAACGCGAGGATCATCATGAGGCGGGCTCCAGCACAGCCGCATGGGCCCGGTGCCCGGCCCAAGGCGCGAGCAGGAAGCTGAAGGCCAGCCCCAGGCTCACCGCCAGGCCGAAGTTGCTCACCGCCGGCGTGCTGGACAATGCCAGCAGGCCGAACGACAGCCAGGTGGTGACCGCCGCCAGCAGGGTCCCCAGCAGGCTCACGGCGGCGCCGCCGATCTGTTCGCGCATCAGGATCGCGTAGTCGACGCCGATGGCCGTCACCAGCAACAGCCCGAACAGGCTGAACAGGGTCAGCGGCTGCCCCAGCCAGCCGAGGCTCGCCAGGCTGCACATCGCCGCCAGCAACGGCAGGGCGACGATGCGCAAGGCAGCGCCGAGGCCGAACGGCCAGATCAACACCAGCACGATCAGTACGCAGGAAGCCAGTTTCAACTCGGCGGCGCTGATCTGCGTGGCGGCGAAGACCCGGTTCAAGTCCCCCAGGCGATCCACCAATTGCACGCCAGGCAGGTCCACCGCCTGCACCCGCAGCAGCGCAGCGTCGTTCAAGCCTTGCAGGCTGATCGTGGCGGCCACGCCTTGCGCGGTCGGGCCGAGCCAGAGCGTGCGATACGGCTCGGCCAGCGGCCCGGCCAGCGCCGCGTCGATGTCTTGCACAGGCAGCGCCTGCAATCGCGCCAGCTCCGCTTGCAGGGCCGCGACCGGCACGCCGAGGTCGAGCAACGGTTGCCAGAACGCCGGTAGCCGGGCCAGGGCCTCCCGGACTTTCTGCTGTTCGACCGGCGGGCTGACCAGTTGGTTGAGCGACAGGTAACCCTGGAGCTTTTCCAGGCCGACCAATTGGTCCAGCCGTTCGTTGAGGGCGGTCTGGCGCTCCAGCAACTGGGCCTGGTTATCGGCACGAATCAAGAAGAACTGGCTGGTGGGTTGGAAACCGGTGATGCGCGCGATGGTGCGGGCTTCGTCGGTCAGGTGCTGGGGGGTGCCGATCCACTGGCGGATATCGTTTTTCGTGGACAGGTGCCAGAGGCCACCGGCGCAAAAGACCAGCAGCAGCCCCAGCAGAATGGGCGTGGGCACCCGTGCCAACAACGCTTCGCGGGCCTGGAGCAGGCCTTCGCACAGGCGCAACGGCCATTGGGCCGGGCGCAGTTGCGCACCCTTGAGCAGCGCCGGCAGCAGGCAGACCGCGGTCAGGTAGGCGCCGAGCAGTCCGGCGGCGGAAAACACCGCGATCTGGGTCAGGGCCGGGAACGGTGTCCAGGCCAGGGCCAGGTAGCCGATGCAGGTGGTGGCCAGGCTCAGGCTCAGCCCCGGCAGGGTCAGGCGCAGGGCCGGCCAACTGCGCCACGGCTTGAGGCTCCAGCTCTTGGACAGGTAGTGCAGCGGGTAGTCGACCGCCACGCCGATCAGGCTGGACCCCAGCACCAGGGTCATCACGTGCATGCGCCCGAACAGCGCCACGCACGCCACCGCGCCGAACAGCATGCCGACCAGCACCGGAACGAACGCCAGCCACACCCGCAGGCGTCGGAAGGCCAGCAACAGCAGCAACAGGATGCCCACCGTCGCGCCACCGCCGACCCAGGTGATTTCCCGCGAGGCTTGTTGCTGGCCGGCGGCGGCATACAGCAGGCCGCTGGCCGCTAGCAACTGGCCCTGGGCCTGGGTGGCCTGGTCGCGGCTGCGTTGCAGCAGCTCGGCCACTTGCAACGGCAGGTTCATGTCGAAGGCGTTGCCTTGGGTGCGGGCCCGCAGCATCACCCAGCGCTTGCCGTCGGCGTCGGCGATCAACGCGCCGCTGCCCACGTCCAGTTGTATCGCGCCGCGCTGGGGCTGGCTGTTCTGGATGCGCCCGGTCAGGCCCAGCCAATCGTCCTGGCTGGGCACCAGGCTGAAACCGCTGAACGGATCGAACAGCGCCTGCACCCGCTGCTGGATGAATGCCTGGGGTTGCTCGATCAATTGCTGCCGGTCCGTTGCCGACAGCATCGCCAGGCGCCCGTCGAGTAGTTGGCTGCGCAATGCCGGCAGGTCGGCCTGCAACGTCCACTGGACCTTGTCGAACAGGCCGCTGGCCTGCCATTGCTGGCCGAGGGTTTGCGCCAGGGCGATGGCTTGCTGGCGGTCGGCGTGACCGACCAGCACCAGCACCTCGCGGTTCAGCGGTTCTTGCATGCGCTGCTCGGCGACCAGCTCCAAGGCGCCGGGGGACACGCCCGGCACCAGTTCCATCAGGTTGGCCGACAGTGGCGCGCCGTGGCGCCATTGCCAGCCGGCAAGCGCCAGCACCGCCAGCAGCAGGATCAGGAACAGCCTTGGAAGCCTGCGCTCACTGGGCAAAGTCATGCTGCTCCGCTTCGCTCAAGGGTTGCGTGGCAACGCTGTCCTGCATGCGCAGCACCGTGCGGTCGCCCTGGGTCTCCAGCAGTTCGATGCGTTGCACCAGCTCGCCGCCGTCGATGTTGATCTGGTTGAACACCTGCTTGAGCAGCACCGAGCGCGGGGTCAGCGTCAGCTTCCATTGCTGCGGCTCGCCCGCCAGGCTCAATTCGAAATCCCGCAGCAGGCCACTGCTGTCGCCCTGCAAGACCGCCAGGAACAACCGGTTCTGTTCGGCGCCGGCACTCTTGTTCGGCAGCATTTGCCAGGCATTGCCGTCGCGTCGGGCGATGCCCTGGGCGGTGATGCGGTAGTCCTGTTGCAGCGGGGTTTGCAACAGCCAGAGCAGGCCGTGGTTTTTCGCCAGGACGAAACGGCCCTTGCTGACGAGGGGCTGGGGCAGGGCGCGCAGGTGTTTTTCCTGGATGAACTGGCCGTGGATCACTTCCGGGCGGGCCAGTTGTTCGCTCAACTGTTGCAAGTCGAACGCCTGGGCCAGGGGCGCCAGGCAGCACAGCAACAACCAGGTGCACAGGCGTTTCATGGCAGCCTCCTTTCGACGGCTTCGACGAAGACCCGCGGCGAGGCCAGCAGCATTTCGCGGCTGGCGATCTCCACAGCCACCTGCACCGAACTGGCCCGGGTCAGGCGTTCGCCAGTGCTTGCGTCGCTGATCAGGTAGTTGATCTTCAGGCGGTTTTCCCACTCCACCAGGCTGGCGCGCACGGTCAGCGTCTGGCCGAACACCGCGCTGCGCACATAGCGCAACTGCAGGTCGATCACCGGCCACGCATGGCCGGATTCGAGCATGTCGTTGTAGTTGTGGCCGATCGCATCGAGCAAGGCGCAACGGGCCACTTCCAGGTATTTGACGTAGTGGCCGTGCCAGACCACGTTCATCGAGTCGACGTCGAAAAACGGCACGACGATTTGCGTTTCCACGTGCAAGACGCCTTGGCTACGCATGCAGCCTCCAGTGTTGTTCGGCGATGCGTTGCAGGCACAGGCGCAGTTCGCCTTCGAGGGCACGGTCTTCGATCACCGGCGCAAAATCCTCGGCCAACTGGGCGTGCATGGCGGCCAGGGCCGGCGGCAGCGGTCGCGCGTCTTCGGCACGGCTGCGCAGCCACACGCCCTGGTGGGCCGCCAGCAGCGTGGCGGCGGCGACCTGTTCGGTCAGTTCCAGCACCCGGATCGCGTCCCGGGCGGCAATGGTGCCCATGCTCACCTTGTCCTGGTTGTGGCATTCGGTGGAGCGCGAGAACACGCTGGCCGGCAGGGTGTTTTTCAAGGCCTCGGCGGTCCAGGCGCTGGTGCCGATCTGCACCGCCTTGAAGCCATGGTTGAGCATCGCCCGGTCGGCACTGGCGCCGGACAGGTTGCTCGGCAGGCCATGGTTGTAGCGTTCGTCCACCAGCAGCGCGAGCTGCCGGTCGAGCAGGTCGGCGACGTTGGCCACCAGGTTCTTCAGGCTGTCCATGGCGAAGGCAATGTGGCCGCCGTAGAAATGCCCACCGTGCAGCACCCGCTCGGCTTCGGCGTCGATGATCGGGTTGTCGTTGGCGCTGTTGAGCTCGGTTTCGATGAACGCGCGCAGCCAGTTCAGGCTGTCGGCCAGCACGCCGAGCACATGGGGCGCGCAACGCAGGGAGTAGCGGTCTTGCAGGCGATGCAGCGGCGCGGTCGGCGCGTCGATCGCCAGGTCCTTGCGCAGCCACGCGGCCACCTGCATCTGCCCCGGGTGCGGCTTGGCGGCGAACAGGCGCTCATCGAAATGCTCCGGGTTGCCTTGCAGGGCGACGACGTTCAACGCGGTGATGCGGGTGGCCAGTTGCAGCAGGTAATCGGCACGGGCGAAGGCCAGGCACGCCAGCCCGGTCATCACGGCGGTGCCGTTCATCAGCGCCAGGGCTTCCTTGGGCCGCAGCACCAGTGGGGTCCAACCCAGCTCACGGTGCACCTCGGCGGCCGGCCGGCGCTCGCCACGGTACATCACCTCGCGCTCACCGGAGAGGGTCGCGGCCACATAGGACAGCGGCGTGAGGTCGCCGCTGGCACCCACCGAACCCTCTTCGGGGATCAGCGGCAGGATGTCGTGTTCGAGGAAAGCCTGGAGCCGTTCCAGCAATTCGACCCGCACCCCGGATACGCCGTGGCACAGCGACTGCAAGCGCGCCGCCAGCACCGCGCGGGTGGCCTGGGCATCCAGCAGCTTGCCCAGGCCGCAGCCGTGGAACGTGTAGAGGTGACGGGGCAGGGCCTCGACGTGGTGCAACGGCACGGCCACCACGCAGGAATCGCCGTAGCCGGTGGTCACGCCATAGATCACGCCTTCCTTGTCCAGCAGCGAGTCGAGGAACTGCGCACCCTTGGCGATGCGCTGGCGAAACGCCGGGTCGTCCTGCAACTGCGTCGGCGCCTGACGGTTGGCTAGGGCCAGCACGTCTTCGATGCGCAAGGGGCGTTCGCCAAAGATTACCGGCTCAAGAGTGGGCATCGTCATCGGTCTTCCAGAAAGGGTAAAAGTTGAACCACTGTTGGGGGCCCTGGAGGCAGAATTGCGCCAGGCGCTCGGCGTAGCGGCCGGCCCAGTGGGCGATCACTTGCTCGCGCTCGCTGCGTTTCCACACCACGGCATCGGTAAAAGGCTCGAGGGTGACGCGATAGCGCCCCTCGTGCTTGAGGCACATCAGCAGGTTGACCGGGCATTTCAGCAGGCCGGCCAGCAGCCATGGGCCCTGGGGAAAGGCGGCCGGGTGGCCCATGAAGTCCACGGTGACGCTGCGTCCGCCGTGCAGGGGCACGCGGTCGCCGGCAATCGCCAGCCACTCGCCGCGCTCCAGGCGTTCGCTCAGTTGCAGCATGACGGCCGGGTCCAGTTCGCTGACCTGGATCAGGCGCAAGTGCGTGGCCCCGGCTTCGCCCAGCAGGCGGTTGAATTGCTCGGCGTGCTTGGTGTGCACCAGCACGTTCATGGTGACTTTCTCGCCCAGCTCGGCGAGGGCCCGGCACATTTCCAGGTTGCCCAGGTGCGCGCCCACCAGCATTTGCCCGCGGGCGTCGCGCAGGTGATTGCGCAGCCGCGCGGTGTCGACGATTTCGATCTGGTCGATGCTCAGCTTGCCGTTCCAGACGTCGAGCTTGTCGAGCAGGGAGTCGGCAAAGGCCATGAACTGTCCGAACACCCGCCAGCGGGTCGGGCGCAGTTCGGGGCGCGCGCTCCAGTCGGCCAGGCGTTGCTGGTATTGCCAGGCGGCCTGGCGCGCACTGCGGCCGAAGATGAAGAAGTACAGGACGATCCCGTACAGCACCGGGGTCAGCAAGCGTCGGCCCAGCACCTTGGCGGCGAATGCGGTGAGCTTCATCAGCCAGAAACTGCCGCGCTCCTGGCGGTCGGCCCAGTGCTGCTTGTCTGCGTCGAGGCTCATGCCCGCCACCGTCGCCAGAGGATCAGCGGCAGGCGCACCAGCATGCCGAAGAACAGCCGGGTGTGCATGCTGGAGATCAGCACGTTGTCGTGGAACAGGCGAAAGTGCGAGACCCCGTCCTGGGGGTAATGCACCCGGGTGTGCAGCCAGCGCATCGGTTGATTGCGCCAGGCCAGGCGCACCAGGATGTCCGAATCGAAATCCATGCGCTTGCCAATGTTGGCCGAGCCGATCACCGCCAGGGTCGGCGGCAGCGGATAGACCCGGAAGCCGCACATGGAATCGCGGATTTGCAGCGACAGGCTGTTGATCCAGACCATCACGTGGGTCAGGTAGCGGGCGTACAGGCGACCTTTCGGCACGCTGGCGTCGTAGCGCGGATAGCCGCAGATCAGTGCGTCGGGGTGGGCGCGGGATTGTTCGATGAAGGTCTGCACATCGCCGAGGTCGTGCTGCCCGTCGGCATCCACCTGCAAGGCGTGGGTGAAGCCCAGGCGCGATGCTTCCCGCAGCCCGGTCATCACGGCGCCGCCCTTGCCCTGGTTGACCGCCAGCCTGACCAGGTGCACCCGCTCATCCTCGGCCAGTCGCTCCAGCACCGCCGCGCAGGCCGGGCTGCTGGCGTCATCCACCAACACGCACGGCAGGCCATTGGCGAGCAACGCCTGGACCACCGCCGGGAGGGCGGTTTCGTGGTTGTAGACCGGGATGACGGCGCAGGGGTTATGCATGAGTTTCTTCCTGCCCCACTCTATTGTGGCGAGGGGATTTATCATTGTGGCGAGGGGATTTATCCCCGTTCGAGCGCGAAGCGCTCGCCATCAGTCTGTGTTGCTGCACAGAGTTTGGGGTTGCTGCGCAACCCGGCGGGGATAAATCCCCTCGCCACAGATCAGTCATCCGCCATCCCCAGCACAATTCGCCCACTGGAACACGCCGCCGTATCGTTGCGGTAGGCGAAGTACAGCTTGCCGCGTTCGCGGTCGAAGCGCAGGTGCAGTTGGAGTTCATCGCCGGGACGCACCAGTTGCTGGAACTTGAGCACTTCCATGCCGCCGAACCGGGGTGGCAGGTCCAGCAGTTGTCGGCCCAGGCCCATGGCCCAGTCGACCTGCACCACCCCAGGCAATACCGGTGCGCTAGGGAAGTGGCCGCTGAAATAGGCCAGGTCTGGCGGCACGAGCAGTTGCAGGTTCCACTCGCCGTCGCTTTCGACCTGGCCCAGCACCTCGGGGGCCTTGGGGCGGGGCGCCAGTAGCAAGGCTTCGACCTCGGCCTGGGGGAGCTTGCCCTGGGCGTTGAGTGGCAATTGCCGCAGCCAGCGCCAGCGCCGTGGCAGGGCCAGGGTTTCGCAATGCTCGGCCAGGTGGCGACGCAAGCCTTCGGTCACGGCGCGACGCCCCTGGTTGCGCAGTGCGTGCAGGCCGGTTTCGCTCAGCACCACCAATGCGCCGAGGGACGCGCGATTCTCCTGCACCACCCCCAGCCGGGCTTCGCTGACCCAGTCGTGGGCCGCCAGGGCGTGTTCGAGCATCGGCAGGGAGATGCGTTTTTCTTCGAGCTTGACGATCCGGTCCAACCGTCCGAGCAACTCGAAGCGTCCGTCCTCGGCGATCCGTGCCGCGTCGGCGCTGTGTTCGACGTGTCCGGCCGGCAGATAGGGCGAGGCGATCAACAGGGCGCCGTCAGGGTCCTGGCTCAGTTGGACGTCGGCGAAGGGTTGCCACAAGCCACCGCCCTGGCGCCAGGCGATGCCGCCGGTTTCGGAGCTGCCGAATATCTCCGTCGGCCATTGCCCCAGGCGTTGCTGCAAGCGTTGCGCGGCGTCGGATGGCAGGGCGCCGCCGGAAGAAAATACCCGGCGCACGGCGCTCAGGGCCGTCCAGTCGAGGTTGTCGCCCATGCGCTTGAGCAGCGCCGGGCTGGCGACCCAGGCGAAAGCCGGGTGCTCGCGGCTGGCCCTTTGCAGGTCTTCCGGGAACGCCAGCTGTCGACGCACGAATGGCCGTCCGGCGCACAGCGGCCACAACACCCGGAACAGCAAGCCGTAGATGTGCTGGGCGGCGACGCTGCCGATGATGCAGGCCGGGCCCAGGTCGGGCCCCCACAGTTGCTCCAGGGCGTGGACCTCGTTGCTCATCTGGCGCAGGGTTTTCTCGATGCGCTTGGGCTCGCCGCTGGAACCGGAAGTGCACAGGCTCAATCCGCAGTGATCCAGGTCCAGTCCGGCGGCTTCCAGCGGCGCCTGCCGCAGGTCGTCGAGGTGAGTGTCGCCGGGCTGGTCGGTCAGCCACAGGTCGACGTCCGCCGCCCAGCGCTGGCGTGTCTGCGCTTGCAGGTCGGCGGGCAACAGCACGCGCACCCCGGCGCGCCAGGCACCGAGCAGGGCGATGGCCAGTTCGGCGGCGTCTTCCAGGTGGACGGCCACGTGCCGTACGCCCCGGGCTTGCAGGCCGGCGGCCAGGCGCAACGCGGCGTCGCGCAGTTGCGCATGGTCCAGTGCCGGCGCGACCGCGACGGCCCGCTCCGGTAGAGCTTCGAGCAACATCTGCTCAAGCGTTATCCAATTCATGGGCGGCCTCTTACCCGTTGTCGTATGAGCCATTCAATGGCAAACAGCAGCCCCATCAATCCGTAGGAAATCAGGCCGGTGTACAACATCCACCAGCTCAGCGGCGCCCAGAGGGTCAGGGCGGCGGCGAGCAAACCGTTACACAGGAAAAACATGCACCAGGCCCACGTGACCTGGCGCGTATACACCACGGCCCTGGCCGGCAGTTGCGGCTCGCGCAGCCGCGCCAGGCGTTCGATCATCGGCGGGCCGTATCCCAGGCTCAGGGCGAACAGCCCCAGCATGAACGCGCTGATCAGCACCGGGTACCAACGCAGCAGGGCCGGGCTGTCGAACCAGGCGAGCAATCCGCAAAACCCGATCGCCGTGGCCGCCATCCAGTGGCTGCCGGGGCCGCCCTGGCCGAGCAACGCCCGGGCCAGCCACAGGCTACCCAGCAGCAGTCCGAACTGCCACGGGGCGAAATGCTCCATGCCGAAATACACCGCGAAGGGGTACAGCAGGCCCGCCAGCAGCAGGCCGAGGCCAACCAGCCGGGTCATGCGGCCGGTTGGACCAGGCGATAGACCGCCTCGACCACGTCGTTGACGGTGCGCACCGACTTGAATTCCTCGGCGGCGATCTTCTTGCCGGTCTGGCGCTTGATGTGATCGATCAGGTCGACCGCGTCGATGCTGTCGATTTCCAGGTCCTGGTACAGGTTCGATTCCAGGGTCACGCGTTCGGGGTCCAGCTCGAACAGTTCCACCAGAGCATCGCGAAGGGTGTTGAAAATGTCGTCACGAGTTTGCATGGTCCGGTCTCAGGGGCGTTTTGCAGTGACGAAGGCCGCAAGGCTTGCCACGTTGCTGAAATGGTTACGGGTGTCCTTGGCGTCGGCGTCGATCTTGATGCCGTACTGTTTCTGGATCGCCAGGCCAAGCTCCAGGGCATCCACCGAGTCCAGGCCCAGGCCTTCGCCGAACAGGGTCTGGTGGTCGCCGATGTCGTCGATGCCGATGTCTTCCAGGCCGAGGGCGTCGATGATCAGCTGTTTGATGTCACGGTGCAGATCGCTCATCTTCGGCGAGCTCCTTGATGAAATAGTGATGCAGAAAATCGTTGAGCCTGCGCGATGCCTGGGGGGGCGGGCCGAGCGCGGCGAATGCCTGTGGGTCTATATCGGCACCGACCCGGAAACTGAAATGCACGCGGCGCGCGGGAATGCGATACCAGGGTTCGGCCTTGGTCAGGGTGGTGGGGCTGACCTTGATGGTCACGGGCGTGAGGATTCTCGCACCCCGCAGCGCGATGGCCGCCGCCCCCCGATGGAAGGCCGGCGCCTGGCCGGGCTGGGTGCGCGTGCCTTCGGGAAAGACGATCAGGGTCTGGCCCTCTTGCAGGGCGTGGCTGGCGGCATCGAGCATGTCCATGCTGCCATCGTTGCTGATGTACTGGGTCGAGCGCACCGGACCGCGGGTGAAGGGGTTGTCCCACAGGCTGCGCTTGACCACGCAATTGGTGTCGCGCACCAGCCCGATCAGGAACACCACGTCGATCAGCGACGGGTGATTGGCGATGATCATCTGCCCGGGCCGGCCGAGTCGTTCGGCGCCGTCGATCTGGTAGGTGAGCACCCCGGTGCGGGCCATGAACCGGATAAAGCACCAGAACAAGCGCCCGACCGTGCGACGGGCTCTCTGCCGATGGGCCTGGGCATCGCCGGGCAGGCAGGCCAGCAACGGGAAGACCAGGACGCGCAGGCACAGCCCGCCCAGCCCGAACAGGGCAAAGCTGGCGGCGGTCGCGAGCAGGCGCCAATAGTAGGCGTCGCGTGGTTTACCGGTCACCGGTTGCGTTGCCAGGTCCATAGACGATTCTTCCAGGCATGTTGGCAAGTGGTTTCGTGGTTGAACAGCGTACGCAGCAGATCCAGGGCATGGGGCCAGTCGCTGCCCGGCGGTTGTCCGACCTGGGCGGCCAGGGTCAGTTGCCAGTCGTCGCCGGGGGTCAGCAGCAGCGCCAGCGCATAGGGAAACGGTACATCGTCGACCCACGGCGCATAGACCTGCGGCGGTTGTTCTTCAGTGATCACCAGCAACACGGCCGGCGCCCCTTCGTTCAGCAGGGCGGCCGCTTCCAGCATGCCATGCTCCAGCCCGTCGCCGGTGGCGGCCAGGGCGGTCATCTCGCTGGTTTCGCCGCGCATGATCGACCACAAGCCGATCACGGCGTTGTGCACCGACAAGCTGAACTGGGTCGGCGACAGGGGTTGGTCGGCCGCCAGGTCCTTGAGAATCTCGAAAGTGCGCGGGGTTTCGCCATGCCGGGAAATAAAGACCAACGGCAGGTCGGGCCACCCCTCGGCCAGGGGCCAGCCGACGCTGAAGGCCATCCGCGCCAGGCGGCTGAGGCGCCGGCGTTGCATGGCGGGCAGGAACGACACGTCCGGGGCGGTATCGCTGGCGGCGAGCACGACCGGCTGTCGGCTCCACGCCTGCCAATCGTCCACGCTTTCGAGCCCAGGGGCCCACGCGCGCCATTGGGCGATGTTGAACTTGATCAAAAGAAATCCACCCCACCCCTGCGGGCTTTTATTGTCACGGCCAGTGTTTGACCCGCGCCCAACCCTGCATGGTCCTGCGACCGAGTGGCGCGCATTATCCCGGTGCGATTGGCTTGTAGCAAATACTGGTTACATTTTGTCCAGCAAAATGTACCGCTTGGTCCGCTTAATGTGAGGGACGGCTCATTCTCGTCATCCGGGCCTGGCTGTCTGCCGGCGTTTTCCCTCGTTTCCGGGGCTTATGGACGTCGCTTTGTTGGAAAAAGCCACTGGCGCTGTAGTCCTTCTACGTAGAAGGTAGCGAAGCGGTGCCACGGCCAACTACACTCGGGCATCTTTGATACACGGAGGTCTTGTCATGCGGCGTGTGGTGTTCAATCAGAAAGGTGGCGTGGGCAAGTCCAGCATCGCTTGCAACCTGGCAGCGGTCAGCGCCAGCGAAGGTTATCGCACGTTGTTGGTGGACCTGGACGCCCAGGCCAACTCCACCCAATACCTGACCGGCCTGACGGGCGACGAGATTCCCATGGGCATCGCCGACTTCTTCAAGCAGACCCTGTCGTCCGGGCCGTTCTCGAAAAAGAACAAGGTGGATATCTATGAGACCCCGTTCGACAACCTGCACGTCATTACCGCCACCTCGGAGCTGACGGACCTGCAGCCCAAGCTCGAGGCGAAGCACAAGATCAACAAGTTGCGCAAACTGCTCGAAGAGTTGGAAGACGACTACGATCGGATTTACCTCGATACCCCGCCGGCCCTGAACTTCTATGCCGTTTCAGCACTGATCGCCGCCGATCGGGTACTGATCCCCTTTGACTGCGACAGTTTCTCCCGTCAGGCCCTGTACGGCCTGCTGGCGGAAATCGAAGAGCTCAAGGACGACCACAACGAAGGCCTGGAGGTCGAGGGCATCGTGGTGAACCAATTCCAGGCCCGCGCCAGCCTGCCGCAGCAGATCCTCGACGAACTGATCGCCGAAGGCCTGCCGGTGCTGCCGGTGTACCTGAGCAGTTCGGTGCGCATGCGCGAGTCCCACCAGGCCAGCCTGCCGCTGATCCACCTGGACCCACGGCACAAGCTGACCCAGCAGTTCGTGGAGTTGCACGGAATGCTGGAAGGCGTCTGACGGATAGCGATCCATTGTGGGAGCGAGCTTGCTCGCGATAGCGGTCTGACAGTCGATCCAGTACTGACTGGTACACCGCCATCGCGAGCAAGCTCGCTCCCACATGAATGCTTTGATTCAAATCCCCTGGCTGCGCAGCCAGGCCATCAACTGCGGCAACGGCAGCGCGCCGCTCTGGCGCGCCACTTCCCGACCGTCCTTGAACAGGATCAGGCTGGGGATCGAGCGGATCCCCAATTGCGCCGATAACCCCGGGTTGGCCTCGCTGTCGAGCTTGGCCAGCCGGCATTTGCCGGTCAATTGCGCAGCGGCCTGCTCGAACACGGGCGCGAACGCCTTGCACGGTCCACACCAGTCGGCCCATACATCCACCAGCAACGGCAGGTCGCCCTTGATCTGGCTGGCGTAATCGCCTTGCTGGAGTTCGAACGGCTTGCTCGACAACACCGGCGCCTTGCAACGCCCGCACTTGGGTTGGTCGCCGAGGCGTTCGTCAGGTATGCGGTTGAGCCCGTTGCAGTGGGGGCAGGGGATCAGCATCGGGTCAGTCTCCAGAAAATCATTGGCACAGATTGAACACTATATAGAAACCACCGCAAAAACCTGTGGGAGCGAGCTTGCTCGCGATGTCGGAATATCAGTCAAGAATGCATTGACTGTCAGACCGCTATCGCGAGCAAGCTCGCTCCCACAGGGTGGATGGTGTTGATTACTTGCCGTTGGTCAGCGTGTTGTAGCTGGTCATCAGGTTGCGATAGTCCGGGATGTGGTTGGAGAACAATGTCGCCAGGCCTTCCACGTCGTTGCGCCAGTCGCGGTGCAGTTCGCAGGCCAGGCCGAACCAGGTCATCAGTTGGGCGCCGGAGGACGACATGCGGTCCCAGGCCGATTGGCGGGTCAGTTCATTGAACGTGCCGGACGCATCGGTGACGACGAACACATCGAACCCTTCGGCCAGGGCCGACAGTGCCGGGAAAGCCACGCAGACCTCGGTGACGACGCCGGCGATGATCAGTTGCTTCTTGCCGGTGGCCTTGATCGCCTTGACGAAATCTTCGTTGTCCCAGGCGTTGATCTGGCCGGGACGGGCGATGTACGGCGCGTCCGGGAACAAGGTCTTGAGCTCTGGCATCAACGGGCCGTTGGGGCCGGTTTCGAAACTGGTGGTGAGGATGGTGGGCAGCTGGAAGTATTTCGCCAGGTCGGCCAGGGCCAGCACGTTGTTCTTGAAGCGGTCCGGATCGATGTCGCGCACCAGCGAGAGCAGGCCGGCCTGGTGGTCCACCAGCAGAACGGCGGCGTTGTCTTTGTCCAGGCGGTTGTAGGAAGTGGTCATGGCGTAGTCCTCTTGAGTGTGGGTGCCGATCGATTCGGCCTGATTAACGGTTGTGAAGGTGTTCCTAAGCGATGGATATAGATTAAAAGCGGCACCTTTGATGCGCTAGACTGCAAAAATCCGCCTTAGCGTTCTATTTGGAGAACGATCATCGAAGACCTCAACACGCTGTACTACTTCACCCAAGTGGTGGAGCACCGTGGTTTCGCCGCCGCTGGCCGGGCACTGGACATGCCGAAGTCGAAACTCAGCCGGCGCATTGCCCAATTGGAGGAGCGGCTGGGGGTGCGGCTGATCCATCGCACCAGTCGCCATTGCACGCTGACGGAGATCGGCCAGGCCTATTACCAGCGGTGCCTGGCGATGCGGGTCGAGGCCGAGAGCGCCGCCGAAGTGATCGAGCGCAACCGCTCCGAACCCCAGGGCCTGGTGCGCATCAGTTGCCCGACGGCGCTGCTCAACAGCTGGGTCGGGCCGATGCTGACCCGCTACATGCTCCAGTACCCGCGGGTGGAGCTGTTCATCGAGAGCACCAACCGCCGGGTCGACCTGATCCACGAAGGCTTCGACATTGCCTTGCGGGTGCGCTTCCCGCCGCTGGAAAACACCGACATGGTCATGAAGGTGCTGGGCAACAGCACCCAGTGCCTGGTGGGCAGCCCGGATTACCGCGAGCGCCTGTCATCGCCCGCATCCCCGGCGGACCTCAACGGCCTGCCCAGCGTGCATTGGGGCTCGGCGCAGCGGGAATACCAGTGGGAGCTGTTTGGCCCGGACGGTGCCAGCGCGCTGATCCGCCATGCGCCGCGCATGGTCACCGATGACCTGCTGGCCCTGCGCCACGCGGTACTGGCGGGTGTAGGCGTCGCTCATTTGCCCACCGTAGTGGTGCGCGAAGACATCGCGGCCGGTCGCCTGGTGGAACTGGTGCCGGGCTGGACGCCCAAGTGCGGGATCGTCCATGCGATCTTCGCCTCGCGGCGCGGGTTGCTGCCGTCGGTGCGCACGCTGATCGATTTCCTGGCCGAGGAGTTCAGTCGCAGCGACATGGCCTAGTCCATTCGTCAGGTGCGCTGCACGGAATGGCCCTCGGGCCCTCAAAAACCACGATGGTCCTGTCACAAGCCCAGGAGGTCCCATGAGCGATCCACAAGACCCACGCCTGTCCAAACCCCGGGAAAACCCCAATGACGACGGCTTCGTCCTCGGCACCGCCGGCCGCGACGAAGACCCCAACGCCGCCCCGTCCTACGCGATCGACCGCCGCCACGACCGCGACGAACTGACCCCCGAAGACAGCCGCGGCATGCCCGGCTACCCCGAGGAAAAACCGCCGGTAAAACCGGCCGGCAAGGACAAAGACGCCGAAGCGGAGCCAGGCATCGAAACCCCGGAGCAGGGCAACGATAAGGTGGGGTGAGCCGAGACCCGACTTGGGCTGGCGATTAACCACTCAAAGCTGGTGAGGAACATTGTGGCGAGGGGATTTATCCCCGCTCGGCTGCGAAGCAGTCGCAATCCGATTGACGCGGTTTATCTGCTGCACCGCGTCGGCTGTTTGGGGCCGCTTCGCAGCCCAGCGGGGATAAATCCCCTCGCCACAAAATTTCGTGCGCTTTTGTCACGCTTGCTGGCGAGGGAGCAAAGCTCCCTCGCCACAGGGTTATGTGTTTGGCGGGAAGGTCACGACGAGCAACTGATCTCCAGATGCTTGCCCCAGTCCGGCGGCCGTTGGGCGTAGCGGTCCATGCCCGGTTGTTCCTCGAACGGGTTGCCCAGCACTGCGTGCAGGCGACGGACTTCTTCGTAGTCGCCTGACTCGGCGGCTTCGATGGCGGTCTGGGCCAGGTAGTTGCGCAGCACGTACAGCGGGTTGACGGCGTGCATGCGGGTCTGGCGCTGCGCTTGATCGACAGGGCCTTCGCGGTGGGTACGGGCGATGTAGAGCTCGCCCCAGGCATCGAAGCCCTTGAGGTCGACAAAGTCGTCCCGCAGGGTCGCAATGGCCTGCGCCGGTGCTTGGTCGCCCAGCCGGCGGAAGAACAGGCTGTAGTCGACGCCGCTGTTCTGCATCAATTGCAGCAGCCGTTCCACCAGTTTCTGGTCGTCGTCCTCGGCGCTGGTCAGGCCGAGGCGGCGGCGCATGAGGTCCAGGTAATGGGCCTGGTACAGCGGCAGGAACAGGCCGAGGGTTTCGCGCAGGGCCTCGACGCTGATGAAGGGCGTCAGGGCCTGGGCCAGGGCGCTGAGGTTCCACTGGCCGATGGGCACCTGGTTGCTGAAGGAATAGCGGCCCTGGTCATCGGAGTGGTTGCAGATGAAGTGGGCGTCGAAGTCATCGAGGAAGGCGAACGGCCCGAAGTCGAAGGTGATGCCCAGGATCGACATGTTGTCGGTGTTCATCACGCCGTGACAGAAACCGTAGGCCTGCCATTTGGCAATCAGCTCGGCGTTGCGCTCGACGATTTCGCGGAACATCGCCAGGTACGGCTCGGGCTGTTCCCGGCATTCGGCAAAGTGCAGGTTCAACACGTGCTCGGCCAGGGCCGCCTGCAATTCGGGCTTCTTGGTGTAGTAGAAGTATTCGAAATGGCCGAAGCGCACATGGCTGGGGGCCATGCGCAGCACCATCGCGGCGCGCTCCTGCTTCTCGCGCCAGACCGGTGTGTCCGAGCCGATCACGCACAACGCGCGGGTGGTGGGAATGCCCAGGGCGTGCAGGGCTTCGGAGGCGAGGAATTCGCGGATCGACGAGCGTAATACCGCGCGACCATCGCCCATCCGCGAGAAAGGCGTCTGGCCGGCGCCCTTGAGGTGCAGGTCCCAATGCTCGCCGGCTTCGTTGTACACCTCCCCCAGCAGCAATCCGCGACCATCGCCCAGTTGCGGGTTGTAATGGCCGAACTGGTGCCCCGAGTACACCATCGCCCGAGGCTCGGTTTCGGCCCACAGCTTGTGCCCGCCGAACAGCTCGGCGAACAACGGCGACTGGGCCTCGGCCGGGTCCAGGTCGAGCAACGCCATGGCGGCCGGGCTGGCGACCACCAGCCGTGGGTTGTCGATCGGCTCAGGCAGTACATGGGCCGAGAAACCGTCGCCCAGGCGGGCGAAGCGGTTGTCGAAGGTCAAGGTTTCCAGCGTTTTCATGGCCGTCTCCGGCGCGATGCCCCAAGGCACCCCGCGATCAGTCGAGTGTCTGCTGCGGTGGTTCTGGTACCGGCTTGATGCTGGCGACGGTCGAAGGCACGGGCGCGAGGGTCTTGTTGTCGGGCTCGGCGGGGACCAGCTTGTACTCCTGGCCGTGCAGGTTCTTCAGGTAGATCTCCATCTGCCGGAACGAAATGTTGATGTGCTCTTTCTTGAATTCACGGTTGATGAAACGGTTGATTTCGTCCAGCACCGGGTTGCGGTCACCGAGGTCGCGCACGTGCATGCGCAGCTCGTGGTCCAGGGTGCTTTCACCGAAGTTCAGGAAGTACACGATCGGTTCCGGCTCCTTCAGCACCCGTGGGTTTTCGCGGGCGGCCTTGAGCAGCAGCTCGCGGACCCGGTCCAGGTCCGAGCCGTAGTCGACGCCCAGTTTCAGCGTCACCCGGGTGACGGTGTCGGTCAGCGACCAGTTGATCAGTTGCCCGGTGATGAAGGTCTTGTTCGGGACGATGATGTCCTTGCGGTCGAAGTCGGTGATGGTGGTCGCACGGATGCGGATCTTGCTGACCGTGCCCGACAGGTTGCCGATGGTGATGGTGTCGCCGATGCGCACCGGGCGCTCGAACAGGATCATGATCCCGGAGATGAAGTTGGCGAAGATCTCCTGCATGCCGAAGCCCAGGCCCACCGACAGCGCGGCCACCAGCCATTGCAGTTTGTCCCAGCTCACGCCGAGGGTGGACAGGGTGGTGACGAAGCCGACGCCGGCGATCACATAGGACAGCAGCGTGGTGGTGGCATAGGCGCTGCCCTGGGCCAGGTTAAGCTTCGACAACACGAAGACTTCCAGCAGGCCCGGCAGGTTGCGGGCCAGGGCGAACGTGATGCCGATGATGATCAGCGCGCCGAGCATGTCGCCGATGCTGATGGGCACCATGCTCATGTTCGCGCCGGTGCCGCTGGTGTATTCGTAGAGGGTGATGTTGTCCAGGTACGAGAACACGCTGATCAGGTCCGACCAGACCCAGTACAGCGCGGCGATGAAACCGCCCAGCAGGGCCAGGCGGATCAGGCGCAGGGACTGTTCGTTGACCTTCTCGATATCCAGCGTCGGCTCCTCGACCACCGCCTCGCCGTCGCCGGCCTCCTTGGCGGCCTGGCGCTTGGCGAGGGCGCGCTGGTAGGCCAGGCGCCGCGCCGCCACCGACAGCCCGCGCACGAACGTGGCTTCGATCACCAGCCAGAACATCAGCAGGTACAACGTGTTGATCAGGCGGTCGCTGAGCTTCAGCGCGGTGTAGTAGTAGCCGAAGCACACCGCCACGAACAGCGCGATCGGCAACGCGGTGAACATCACCCCGACGGCCTTGCGAAACAGCGAGGTGTTCTGGTGCGTCGGGCTGCTCAGCAGCAGGCGACTGAGCAACCACGCCATCAACGCGTAGCAGGTCAGCACCACCGGCATGCCGAGCACGTCGTCGGCCAGGGCCGCGGGTTGCAGCTCGGCCACCGCCACCACGGCCACCAGCGCCAGCACCACCAGCCCGAGGCGGCGGATCCAGCCTTGCAGGAATTCGACCTGGGGCTTTTCCCAGCGGAAATGCAATTCAGCCACGCCGCCGGGCGCCAGGACCCGATAGGCGGTGTAGAACACCAGCCAGGCCTGGCCGATCTGCAACAGCGCGGCGCCAAGGTTGGCATTCTGGCCACGGGCGTCGATCTGCAGGGCGTAGCCGCACAGGGCCAGCGCCAGGGCCACCGGCATCGCCAGCAGGATATTGATCAGGATCGCCTGGGGGGTGTGCAACTGGCTGTCGCGCTTGAAGTGGCCGACGTCCTGGTGAACCTTGTTCAGGCGCGCATACAGACTCTTGCGCCGCCACAGCAGGGCGCCGATCAGCAACGCCAGGGGCAGGAACAGCAGCGGTCGCTGGGTCAGGCCATCGGCCAGTTCGCTGAGGCTTGAGGCCCAGGGCAGCGAGTCGACCTGCTTTTCCAGGCGCATGGGCACCGCGCGCAACCATTCCAGGTCCAGCGGCTTGTTGCTGGGAATCCAGAACATCTGCTCTTCCAGGGTGGCCCGCAGGTTCTGGGCGGTGCTGAGCAATTGCTTCTGGTTGAGCTGCAAGGTAATGGATTCGTTGAGGACCGCGCTCAACTCACGGTTCAGGCGTTCCAGCAGGTCGACGCGGGTCAGTGCCAGGTCCAGCAGGGTCTTGCGCAGTTGCGGCGTGACCTGCTCCGCCGGTTGCGACGCCAGCAGGTTGTCGACATAGGCGCTCGGGTTGTTCAGCAGTTCGCGCTGCTGGCTGACTTCGAACTGGTACAGGCGGATGTCGGCGATCTGGTCGGCCAGGTTCTGGTCCAGCTTCAGCCGGGGCAGGGTCTGGCGCTGCTTGTAGAGGATCTTGGAGAGCAGCAGGCTGCCCTTGAGCACGCTGATCTGTTCGTCCAGGGCGGCGTCGGTCTGGGTGACGCTGTCGAGCAATTGCTTGGTCTGCAGGTTCTGCTGGGTGACTTCGTTGAGGCGGTCGGTGCTCTTGAGCAGGTAGTCGGACAGCTTCAGGTTGGCCGCGCTTTCGGTTGCCAACAGGCTGCTGCTACCGGCTTTCTGGGCCTCGATGGATTGCTGGGTCACGGTCTCCTGGGATTGGGCCAGGCGCTTCTGGTTGATCAGGTTTTGCAGGTCCTGGATCTCCCGCTCCATGCGGTCGATCTTTTCCATGAGCAGATCGTGCTGGCCGTTGCCCAGGTCCTGCAACTGGCTGTTGCCGGCCAGTTCCTGGCGGCGCAATGGGATCAGGGCGTTGAGGGCGGCCAGTTCGGCATTGAGCTGGTCGCGCTGCTCGCTGCTCAGGGGTTTGCCGGAGTCCCTGCCGGCCTTGAGGATGGCGTTGATCTGCTGGATCCGGGTCTGGCTGCTGGAAATTTCAGCCTGGGCACGTTCGGGGCGCGTCTGTGCGGTGATGATCAGGCTGTTGGCGTCGGCCAGGGCCTTTTGCAGGTCGCCTTGTTGGGTGGAGCGCTCCGCCAGCATCTGTTCGAGCTGGGGAATCGGCAGGTTGGCGTAGCGCTGCGCCACTGGCACCACGTTGGTGGCCTTGAGGCGTGCCAGCTCGCGCTGGTTCTCGATGTTCTGTTTCGGCGCGTTGGCCAACTGCTGCTTGAGGGCGTGCAGCTTCTGCTCGTAGTCGGCCTTGTTGTTCAGCTGGGTCAGCGTACCTTGCAGCACGGCTTGCAAGGCCTTCTGGTCAGCTTCCGGCAGCTTGCGGTCGGCGATCTTGTCCAGGCTGGCCTGCACTGACTCACTGGTGGGCACTTCGGCCGCTTGCAGGGTGCAGACGGAGAGACTCAGGCCCAGCAGGGCGATGGCGAAGAAGGAACGCAGGGTAGGCATAGAGACCGGTCGAGCAAGTGAGAATGGGAGCAGTTTAGAGGAACAAGCCGGGACCCGGGCGACTTCCTTCGGGGAATCTGACGCCCACTTTGCCGATCTTGTTCCCGTCCATGGCCGCGACGGTCCACAGGGTATTGTTCCAGTCCACCTGGTCGCCGACCACCGGCGCGCCGCCCACTTTCTGGGCAATGAAGCGGCCCAGGGACATGTCTGGATCGATGCCGTCGAGCTTCAGCCCGTAGAGCGCCGCAACCGCCGCCAGCTGGGCGTCTCCTTCCAGTACGAAGTCGCCGAAAAAGCGCAGGTCCAGGCCGCGTTGCGGGGCCTGGCTGAACAGTTTTCCAAGGGCCGGCAGATCGTGTTCGTGGCCGATGACACAGAGCAGATCGCCGACTTCCAGCACCGTGCTACCCGACGGATGGAGCAATTGCTGGCCACGAAACAGGGCGGCGATGCGGGTACCTTCCGGCATCTTCAGGTCCCGCAGGGGCGAGCCGATGCACCATTTTTCAGCGCCCAGGCGATAGATGAACAGCTCCCACTCGCTGGTGACATGGACCTCCAGCGCGGCGCGGGAGATCGGCAACGGCTCGGGCGGGACGGTGACGTGCAGCAACTTGGCGACCCACGGCAGGCTCGTGCCTTGCACCAGCAGCGACACCAGCACGATGAAGAACGCCAGGTTGAAATAGAGCTGGGCGTGGGGCAGGCCGGCCATCAACGGGAACACGGCCAGGATGATCGGCACCGCGCCGCGCAGGCCGACCCAGGAAATGAACGCTTTCTCGCGACCGTGGAACGCCTTGAACGGCAACAGCCCGACCATCACCGACAATGGGCGGGCAAACAGGATCATCCACAAGGCCAGGCCCAGGGCGGGCAGGGCGATCGGCAGCAGGTCGTGGGGCGTGACCAGCAGCCCCAGCACCAGGAACATGCCGATCTGTGCCAGCCAGGCCATGCCGTCGAGCATGTGCAGGATCCCGTGGCGGCTGCGCACCGGGCGGTTGCCCAGCACCAGGCCGCACAGGTACACCGCGAGGAAACCGCTGCCGTGCAGGGCGTTGGTCAGGGCGAACACGGCCAGGCCGCCGCTGATCACCAGGATCGGGTAGAGGCCGTTGGCCAGGTGGATGCGGTTGACCAGTTGCAACATCAACCAGCCACCGCCCAGGCCGAGCACCGCACCGATGCCGAACTCACGCACCAGGTGCCCGAGCAGGCTCCAATGCAGGCCGGTTTCGCCACTGGCGAGCATGCCGATCAGGGTGACGGTCAGGAACACCGCCATGGGGTCGTTGCTGCCGGACTCGATTTCGAGGGTGGCGCTGACCCGCTCGTTCAGGCCCTTGCCGCCCAGCAGCGAGAACACCGCCGCGGCGTCGGTCGAGCCGACGATGGCGCCGATCAGCAAGCCCTGGATCAGGTTCAGGTTGAATAGCCAAGCCGCCGCCAGGCCGGTCAGCCCGGTGGTGATCAACACCCCCACCGTGGCCAGCGACAACGCCGGCCACAGCGCCACGCGAAAGCTCGACACCCGCGTGCGCAAGCCGCCGTCCAGCAGGATGACGGCCAAGGCGAGGTTGCCGACCAGGTAGGCCGTGGCGTAGTTGTCGAAAAGAATACCGGCGCCGTCGATGCCGGCGGCCATGCCCACGGCCAGGATGATCACCAGTATCGGGATGCCCAGGCGGGATGAAAGAGAACTGACCAGAATGCTCGCACTCACCAGCAACGCGCCGATCAAGAACAGGCTGTTGATGGTCGTCGCAGTCAAAGGCAATACTCCGGAAAAGCTGAAGGACGGGCGCAAACTGACCATGCAGTCTGCGTGCCAGCGATTCTAACCTGTTGAAATGCGATGCTGTCAAAAAAGGTTGGGGATCGGAGCCATGGACGCAGCCCTTGTGGCGAGGGGATTTATCCCCGCTCGAGTGCGAAGCGCTCGCCCTTGGACTGCGGGGCAGCACGGTATTGGGGCTGCTTTGCAGCCCAACGGGGATAAATCCCCTCGCCACAAAGATAAATCAGAGGCTGAACCGCCCGACCATGCTGTTGAGGTCCACGGCCAGGCGCGACAGTTCGGCACTGGCGGCGCTGGTCTGGTTGGCGCCGGTGGCCGATTGCACCGACAGGTCGCGGATGTTCACCAGGTTGCGGTCGACTTCGCGGGCCACCTGGGCCTGTTCCTCGGCGGCGCTGGCGATCACCAGGTTGCGTTCGTTGATCTCGACGATGGCGGTGTTGATCGTGTCCAGCGAAAGGCCGGCACCGCGGGCGATGTTCAGGGTCGACTCGGCGCGTTCGGTGCTGTTGCGCATCGAATCCACGGCCTGTTCGGTGCCGCTCTGGATGCTGCCGATCATGCGTTCGATTTCGCTGGTCGACTGCTGGGTGCGATGCGCCAGGGCACGCACTTCGTCGGCCACCACGGCGAAACCGCGACCGGCTTCACCGGCACGGGCGGCTTCGATGGCGGCGTTCAAGGCCAGCAGGTTGGTCTGGTCGGCCAGGCCGCGGATCACGTCCAGCACCTTGCCGATGTCACGGGATTCGTCAGCCAGGTTGCCGATCAGCGTCGCGGTGCTTTGCACGTCGGCGCTCATGCGTTCGATGGCCCCCACGGTTTCCTGCACCAGGTCGCGACCGTCGCCGGCGGAGGTGGTGGCGTTCTTCGACGCTTCGGAAGTGCTGACCGCGTTGCGGGCGACTTCTTCCACGGCGCTGGTCATCTCGTTGACGGCGGTCGCGGCCTGTTCGATTTCGTTGTTCTGCATCGTCAAGCCACGGGCGCTCTCGTCGGTGACGCTGTTGAGCTCTTCCGCGGCGGAAGCCAGTTGCGTGGCCGAGCCGGAGATCCGCTGCAGGGTGTCCCGCAGTTTGTCCTGCATGGTTGCCATCGCCCGCAGCAGGCGACCGGCTTCGTCGCTGCCGTCGACGGTAACGGGACGGGTCAGGTTGCCCTTGGCGATTTCCTCGGCGGCTTCCAGCGCGCTGCCAATTGGCCGGGTGATGCTGTTGGTCAGCAGCCAGGCGAACAGCAGGGTCAGGCCGGTGGCGATGACCAGCAGCGTGACGACCCAGTTGAAGGCCGTCGAATACTGTTGCGCGGCCCCTTGGTTGAGGTCCTCGGCCTGCTGGTTGTTGATGTCCAGCAGGCGATCGATCACCACGTTGATGGCGTCGGAATTGGTCAGCAGTTCGGTGTTGAGCAGGGTGCGCAGTTCATCGATCTGATTGTTGCGCGACAGGGTCTTCATCCGCTCTTCGAGCTGGCGGTACTGCCCCAGCAACTGCACGTACTGATCGTAGGCGGCCCGTTCTTCCGGCGCGCTGATGAGCTTCTCATAGGCGGTCTGGGCGGCACGGAGCTGCTGGTTGCGTTGCTCGAACAGATCGTAGGTTTTCTGCTGGATGTCGGGTTCGCGGTTCACCAGCAAGCGATAGGACAGCACTCGCAGGCGCAGGGTGATCTGGCTGAACTCATCCAGGGCCTTGATGCTGGGCACGCTGTTCTGGACGATGTTTTCGCCGGACGTGCGGATCTTGCTCATCTGGGTCAGGGCAAACACCCCGAGGACCAGCATCAGGGCGCCGATCAGGGCAAACCCCAGGAACGCCCGCGGCGCGATGTTCATATTACGTAGAGACATGGAAAGTACCGGGTGGGAGCGCGTCCGTGCGGGCTGTGACGGGTATACCGGACTTATCGGTCATGGGGCTGAAGTCTTGAGCTCGCCGCGCGCTTTTGTCGCTGCTCGGAGGGGGTGGCGCGACGAAGGGTAGGAACCAGATTTCGCAAATGCAGTCTCTAAAACTCGTCAGCGAACCACCGCTGCCTGTAACCGTGGCGTCGCCGATGACTTTTCTTTATCGTACGCGCCCCCTGAAAAACCCTGGAAATCAATATGTTGGAAACATCCCTCAGCCAGCTGGAGCAACTGGTCAACGACCTGGTGCAACAGAACCGCCACCTCACTGGCCTGAACGAAACCCTGAGCGCGGACCTCGCCAGGGCCAAGGATGAAAACGAGAGCCTGCAACTGAGCCTGTTGGAGCAGGAAGAACTGCACGGCACCGCCGCCGCCCGCATCCAGGCCTTGATCGAGCGCGCCAGCGCCGGTCCTGTCGGCGCATGAGGCACGGCGCCGAGGGCGTGACCGTCGTCTCGATCCTGGGAGAGGATTATTCGATCAAGGCACCGGCCGGGCAGGAGCAAGCGTTGCTGGACGCCGCTGCGATGCTCAAGGCTGCGTTGGCCGATACCAAGGGCAAGTATCCGACGCTGATCGGTGATCGCCTGTTGGTCCTGGCGGCGATGAACCTGTGTTCGCGGCAGATTGAAATGCAGAAGCAGCATCAGGCGGAGCTGGAGCGTTACCAGGAGCAGGTGAGTGCTACGGTCGATGTGATTGCCAAGACGATTCAGCGGGCTTGAACCGGGTTTTCGGGCTCTGGCCCATTGTGGAGCGAGCCTGACAGGCGACCGCACTCTTGCAGTGGTACCTGGTCCCCTGTGGGAGCGAGCTTGCTCGCGATGGCGGTTTTGGGTTGGGTGCATATCCATTGCTGCGGTAACGGCGGCTTATGGTTCCGCTCTTACAGCGGGTCACTTTTGGCAAACGCCCGGAATGCCGGCCCAGCCAAAAGTAACCAAAAGGTCTTCGCCCCACCACTCGGCACCTCGCCTGCGGCTCGGTGTGCCCGAACGCCGGCATTGCTCCATGGGCCCGCCGCGAAGGGCCATCCATGGCCCAGCGCGGCTATCCCGGCATCCATGCCGGGATGCCCACTGCGCAACGCCGGCGTTCGGCCAGCGTGGTTGATGGGGCGCTGAAGATCAAAAGCAAAGCAAAGCAAAGCAAAGCAAAGCCAAAGCAGCACTGCTTTTCGCGGGTGTACCCGTCCCAGTTGTGGGAGCGAGCCTGCTCGCGAAGGCGGCCTGACCGCCGACCGGATTTTCGCAGTGGTACTCGAACCCCTGTGGGAGCGAGCCTGCTCGCGAAGGCGGCCTGACAGCCGACCGGATTTTCGCAGTGGTACTCGGACCCCTGTGGGAGCGAGCTTGCTCGCGATGGCGGCGGCACATCCGGAGTCCGTTCAACTGACCCACCGCTTTCGCGAGCGGATCACTCTACATGGGCTCGGGCGTCCGCCGGCCCCAGGTTCAGAACCACTCGTCCCGCATCCCCAGGCACGTATCATCCCGCGCTTCCAGCAACGCCAGTTCATGATGGCACCCCGGGACTTCCCACGTCAGGAAGTAGCGCGCCGCCTGCAACTTGCCTTTATAGAAGTCGCTGTCCGCGGCATTCCCCCTGGCCAGGCCTTCTTCGGCGCGGATCGCCTGTTCCAGCCAGCGCCAGCCGATCACCATGTGGCCAAACACCTTGAGGTACAGCGCCGAGTTGGCAAGGCTGCCGTTCACTTTGCCTTGGGCCAGGTCGGTCAGTAGCCCGAGGGTGACGGTTTGCAGGCGCGCCACGAGGGCTTCCAATGGCTGGCGCAATGGCGTCAGCGAGGGGTTCGCCTGGGCGCGCTCGGTGGTGTCGGCCACCAGGCGGATCAGTTGCTTGAGCCCGGCGCCACCGTTCTGCGCCAGTTTGCGCCCCAGCAGGTCCAGGGACTGGATGCCGTGGGTGCCTTCGTGGATCGGGTTCAGGCGGTTGTCGCGGTAGTACTGTTCCACCGGGTATTCGCGGGTGTAGCCGTGGCCGCCGAGGATCTGGATCGCCAGTTCGTTGGCCTTCAGGCAAAACTCCGAGGGCCAGGATTTGACGATGGGCGTGAGCAGGTCCAACAGTTCATGGGCATGCCGGCGCTCGATTTCGTTCGTGAGGGTGGTGGTGTCGTCGAACAGCCGTGCCGCGTACAGGCCCAGGTCGAACGAGCCTTCGACGTACGCCTTCTGGGTCAGCAGCATGCGGCGCACGTCGGCGTGCTGGATGATCGCCACGGGGGCGGTAGTCGGGTCCTTGCTGTCGGGGACGCGGCCCTGCGGGCGTTCGCGGGCGTATTCGAGGGAGTACAGGTAGCCGGCGTACCCCAGCATCACCGCGCCCATGCCGACGCCGATCCGCGCCTCGTTCATCATCTGGAACATGTAGCTCAGGCCATGGTGCGGTTTGCCGACGAGGTAGCCGACGCAGTCGCCGTTGTCGCCGAAATTCAATGCCGTGGAGGTGGTGCCGCGCCAGCCCATCTTGTGGAACAGGCCGGCCAGCAGCACGTCATTGCGGCGACCGAGGCTGCCGTCGTCGTTGACCAGGAACTTGGGCACGATGAACAGCGAGATGCCCTTCACCCCCGGGGGCGCGTCCGGCAGTTTGGCCAGGACCATGTGCACGATGTTTTCCGACAACGGGTGATCGCCGCCGGAAATGAAGATCTTGTTGCCCTTGAGTCGATAGGTGCCGTCGGCTGCCGGCTCGGCGCGCGTACGAATATCCGACAGCGAAGAGCCCGCATGGGGTTCGGTCAGGGCCATGGTGCCGAAGAAGCGGCCGTCGATCATCGGCTGCAGGAAGCGTTGCTTCTGTTCCTCGCTGCCGAAACTTTCGATCAGGTTCGCCGCGCCCATGGTCAGGAACGGGTAGGAGGTGGAGGCGGCGTTGGCCGACTGGAAATGCGCGAAGCAGGCCTGGGACAGCAGGGTCGGCAGTTGCATGCCGCCAGCGTCGAAGCTGCGGGCGGCGTTCAGGAAGCCGGCTTCCAGGAAAGCGTCCACCGCCGGTTTCACCTCGGGGATCAGGATGGCCTGGCCGTTCTCGTAGCGGGGTTCGTTTTCGTCGTTCTTGCGGTTGTGCGGCGCGAAATACTTCTCGGCGATGCTGCGGGCCGTGCCGATGGCCGCGTCGAAGGTTTCGCGGTTGTGCTCGGCGAACCGCTCGCGCTGGGTCAGGCCTTCGGCATCAAGGACTTCATACAGCTCGAAAGCCAGATTACGGGAACTGAGCAGCGTCTCGGACATGGCGGCCTACCTTGTTTGGAATGGGCCGAGTCTAGGCGCGCTGATAAAGGCTGAACAGGATGATTGATGGGGATGATGGAGCGGTACAAGTTGTCAGCTACAAGCTACAAGCTACAAGCTACAAGCTACAAGCTACAAGCTACAAGCTACAAGCTACAAGCTACAAGCTACAAGCTACAAGCAGGAGCAGGGCACCCGCTTTTACTTGCAGCTTGTAGCTAACAGCTTGCAGCTGCCTTTACCCGATGGTCATCAGGCTGGCGTTGCCGCCCGCTGCGGCGGTGTTGACGCTCAACGCCCGCTCGATCACCAAGCGTTCCAGCGCGATGCCGGTTTCGCCTTGCGACAGGCCATGGACCCCGACGATGGCGCCGGCACGCTTGGCCACTTGCTGGCACACGCCACGCAGTTGGTCAGAATCGCCATGGTGCAGGACCGCGTCGAATACCACCTCGTCTTTGGTCCAGTCGGAAACCCGCTGGATGCGCGACTGGATATCCTTCGGCAAGCGTGCGAACAAGGCCTTGCTGGTGTCGGTTTCCGGCCACACCGCCGAGCCGCCCACGGCCAGCACGGCCGCCAGTTGAGTCAGCAGGTCGCCTTCCACATCGGCCAGGCACAGCACGTGTTCGCGCGGCAGGATCGCGTAGCTGTTGCGTTCGCCGGTCGGGCCGGTCAGCTGGCGGGTGATGCCGCTTTGCGATTGGGCCGCGAACTGCACGCACAGGGCGCTCAGCTCGGCGAGCTTGTGGCTGTCGGCCCAGGCTTGCAGGGCGGTCAGCGGTTTGCTCATGGCGTCGCGCAGGCGCAGGTCCGGCGCATTGAGGGCGTCGCCGCGGGCGAAGGACTGTTGGATCGCGTCGGTAGGACGGGTCGACAGCAGGCGGTACAGGTACAGCGGACCACCGGCCTTCGGCCCCGTGCCCGACAAGCCTTCGCCGCCGAACGGCTGCACGCCGACCACGGCACCGACGATGTTGCGGTTCACGTAGACGTTACCGGCATGGACGTTGTCGATCACCTTGGCGATGGTTTCGTCGATGCGGGTGTGCACGCCCAGGGTCAGGCCATAGCCGGAGGCGTTGATCTGGTTGATCAACTGATCCAGTTCCTTGCGCTTGTAGCGCACCACGTGCAGAACCGGACCGAAGATCTCGCGCTGCAATTCGTCGAAGCTTTCCAGCTCGATCAAGGTTGGCATCACAAAGGTGCCGCGCTTGCATTCTTCGCTGTCGGCGATCGCCATCTGGTACACCGTGCGGCCTTTGTCGCGCATGGCCTGGATGTGTTTCTCGATGCCGGCCTTGGCTTCGGCATCGATCACCGGGCCGATGTCCACCGACAGGCGCTCGGGGTTGCCGAGGCGCGATTCAGCCATGGCACCCTTGAGCATTTCGATGACGCGGTCGGCGGAATCTTCCTGCAGGCACAGGACCCGCAGGGCCGAGCAACGCTGGCCGGCGCTGTCGAAGGCCGAGGACACCACGTCGATGACCACTTGTTCGGTCAGCGCCGAGGAATCGACGATCATGGCGTTCTGGCCACCGGTTTCGGCGATCAGTGGAATCGGACGACCCTGGCTGTCCAGGCGACCGGCGATGTTGCGTTGCAGCAGGCGGGCGACTTCGGTGGAGCCAGTGAACATCACGCCTTTGACCCGCTCGTCACCCACCAGGCGGGCACCGACGGTTTCACCGCGGCCCGGCAGCAGTTGCAGGACGCCTTCGGGGATGCCGGCTTCGAGCATCAGGCGCACAGCCTGTGCCGCTACCAATGGAGTCTGTTCGGCAGGCTTGGCCAGGACCGGGTTGCCGGCGGCCAGCGCGGCCGCCACTTGGCCACTGAAAATGGCCAGGGGGAAGTTCCACGGGCTGATGCAGACCACCGGGCCCAATGGGCGGTGGGCATCGTTGGTGAAGTCGTTGCGCGCCTGCACCGCGTAGTAGCGCAGGAAGTCCACCGCTTCACGCACTTCGGCGATGGCGTTGGCGAAGGTCTTGCCGGCTTCGCGGGCCAGCAGGCCCATCAGCGGCTGGATCTCGCCTTCCATCAGATCGGCGGCACGTTCGAGGATCGCGGCGCGTTCGGCCGGCGGCGTGGCCTGCCAGATCGGCGCGGCATTGAGGGCGCACTGGATGGCGTTGTCGACATCGGCAACGGTGGCTTCCTGGACATGGCCGACCACGTCGCGATGATCGGACGGGTTCAGCACCGCTGCCGGGGTTTCCTCGCTGGCGGCGCAACCGAGCATCGGCGCGGCCTTCCAATCGTTATGCGCGGTGGCCAGCAGCGCGCAGGACAGCGAAGCCAGGCGATGCTCGTTGGCCATGTCGATGCCGCTGGAGTTGGCGCGCTCGCTGCCGTACAGGTCGCGTGGCAGGGGAATGCGCGGGTGCGGCAGGCCGAAACCACCTTCCAGGGTCGCCATCTGTTCGATACTGGCGACCGGGTCCGCCACCAGTTCCTGGATCGAAATGGACTGGTCGGCGATGCGGTTGACGAACGAGGTGTTGGCGCCGTTTTCCAGCAGGCGACGCACCAGGTAGGCCAGCAGTGTCTCGTGGGTGCCGACTGGTGCGTACACGCGGCACGGACGGTTCAGCTTGCCTTCGGAAACCTTGCCTACAACCTGTTCGTACAGCGGTTCACCCATACCGTGCAGGCACTGGAACTCATACTGGCCCGGGTAATAGTTCTGTCCGGCGATGTGGTAGATGGCCGACAGCGTATGGGCGTTGTGGGTGGCGAATTGCGGGTAGATGACTTCCGGTACCGACAGCAGCTTGCGGGCGCAGGCGATGTAGGAAACGTCGGTGTACACCTTGCGGGTATACACCGGGTAGCCTTCCAGGCCTTCAACCTGGGCGCGCTTGATCTCGCTGTCCCAGTAGGCGCCCTTCACCAGGCGGATCATCAGGCGGTGACGGCTGCGGCGGGCCAGGTCGATGACGTAGTCGATCACGTACGGGCAGCGCTTCTGGTACGCCTGGATCACGAAACCGATGCCGTTCCAGCCGGTCAGTTGCGGCTCGAAGCACAGGCGTTCGAGCAGGTCGAGGGACAGCTCCAGGCGGTCGGCTTCCTCGGCGTCGATGTTCAGGCCGATGTCGTATTGCTTGGCCAGCAGGGTCAGCGACAGCAGGCGCGGATACAGCTCGTCCATGACGCGCTCGTACTGGGCGCGGCTGTAGCGCGGGTGCAGGGCGGAGAGCTTGATGGAGATGCCCGGGCCTTCATAGATCCCACGTCCGTGGGAGGCCTTGCCGATCGAATGGATGGCTTGTTCGTACGAGGCCAGGTACTTCTGGGCGTCGTGCTCGGTGAGCGCGGCTTCACCCAGCATGTCGTAGGAATAGCGGAAGCCCTTGGTCTCGAATTTGTTGGCATTGGCCAGGGCTTCGGCGATGGTCTCGCCGGTGACGAACTGCTCGCCCATCAGGCGCATGGCCATGTCGACGCCCTTGCGGATCATCGGCTCGCCGCTTTTGCCGATGATGCGGCTCAGGGATGACGTCAGGCCGGCTTCATTATGGGTAGCCACCAGCTTGCCGGTCAGCAACAGGCCCCAGGTAGCCGCGTTGACGAACAGCGATGGGCTGTTACCCAGGTGCGGCTGCCAGTTGCCGGTGCTGATCTTGTCGCGGATCAACGCGTCGCGGGTGCCTTTGTCCGGAATCCGCAACAGGGCTTCGGCCAGGCACATCAGCGCGACGCCTTCCTGGGACGACAGGGAAAATTCCTGCAGCAAGCCCTGAACGATCCCGGCACGGCCGCCGGCGCTTTTCTGGTTGCGTAATTTCTCGGCGATCGAGGCAGCCAGCTTGTTGGTGGCCTCGGCCATTTGCGCAGGCAGGCGAGCCTGCTCGATCAGCATCGGCACCACTTCCGGCTCGGGGCGACGGTAGGCGGCGGTGATGGAGGCGCGCAGCACCGATTGCGGCAGGATGCTCTCGGCAAATTCCAGGAAGCACTGGTGGGCGTGATCGGCCTGGACTTCGCCGGCGTCGTCGCCGTCGGCGCGGGTCGAACCGTTCAGCTCGGTCAGGGTTGCACCACCCTCGAGTTTTTCCAGGTAATTGAAAATTGCCTGCTTGATCAGCCAGTGAGGTGTGCGATCAATCGAGGTTGCGGCGGCCTTGAGGCGTTCGCGGGTCGGGTCGTCGAGTTTGACCCCGAGGGTGGTGGTAGCCATATTTTTATCCTCATGTTTACCACGTAGGCGTGGCATCAGCTGGCGGCAAGATTAGCCGTGCGCCGAATGAGGTGCAACCGGGTGCAACCCTTTTTTGGATGAAATACTCGGCAGCTCATCAGGAAACAATCGTTGGTCTGTCGGTGCTGCACCTTATTGGTGCCGGAAGTTGAGGTGCGACACACTTTTATGCACTAAAACGGAGCAAATTCGCGGGTTTTGCCGATAAAACCGATCAGGTGCAACTTATTCGAACGAAACTGGTTGCACCTCATTTCGTTTGTTGAATAGCATTCGCGGCCAAGGTGCAACCGGTTTAACCGGGGGCATCGGCCGGTGGCTTTCCTGGGGAAACATCGGTCATACATTCGCGGGCCTGCCCGTCGTCACCACACCGTCTGTGTAGTCGACGCAGGTATCTGCCACCGCACCATAAAAACAAAGCCAGGGCGTAACTCATGAGTGTTAGTAATCCTACCCTGATCACTTTCGTGATCTACATCGCAGCCATGGTCCTGATCGGCCTGATGGCTTACCGCTCCACCAACAACCTTTCCGACTACATCCTGGGCGGTCGCAGCCTGGGCAGCGTGGTCACGGCCTTGTCCGCCGGTGCCTCCGACATGAGCGGTTGGTTGTTGATGGGCCTGCCGGGCGCCATCTACATGTCCGGCCTGTCGGAAAGCTGGATCGCCATTGGCCTGATCGTCGGTGCCTACCTGAACTGGCTGTTCGTGGCCGGTCGCCTGCGGGTGCAGACCGAGCACAACGGTGACGCACTGACGCTGCCGGACTACTTCGCCAGTCGCTTCGAAGACAAGAGCGGCCTGCTGCGGATCATTTCCGCCGTGGTCATCCTGGTGTTCTTCACCATCTACTGCGCCTCCGGCATCGTGGCAGGCGCCCGTCTGTTCGAAAGCACCTTCGGCATGTCCTACGAGACTGCGCTGTGGGCCGGCGCTGCCGCGACCATTGCCTACACCTTCGTCGGCGGTTTCCTGGCCGTGAGCTGGACCGATACCGTCCAGGCCACCCTGATGATCTTCGCGCTGATCCTGACGCCGATCATCGTGCTGCTGGCCACCGGCGGCGTGGACACCACGTTCCTGGCCATCGAGGCGAAAGATCCTGCGGCCTTCGACATGCTCAAGAACACCACCTTCATCGGCATCATCTCGCTGATGGGCTGGGGCCTGGGCTACTTCGGCCAGCCGCACATCCTGGCGCGCTTCATGGCCGCCGATTCGGTCAAGTCGATCGCCAACGCCCGCCGTATCTCCATGACCTGGATGATCCTGTGCCTGGGCGGCACCGTGGCCGTCGGTTTCTTCGGCATCGCCTATTTCTCGGCGCACCCTGAAGTGGCCGGCCCGGTGACCGAGAACCATGAACGTGTGTTCATCGAACTGGCCAAGCTGCTGTTCAACCCATGGATTGCCGGCGTGCTGTTGTCGGCGATCCTGGCGGCGGTCATGAGCACCCTGAGCTGCCAGTTGCTGGTGTGCTCCAGCGCCCTGACCGAAGACTTCTACAAGACGTTCCTGCGTAAAGGCGCCTCGCAGCGGGAACTGGTCTGGGTCGGCCGCGCCATGGTGCTGTTAGTGGCATTGGTCGCCATTGCCCTGGCTGCCAACCCGAACAACCGTGTACTGGGCCTGGTGAGCTACGCCTGGGCCGGTTTCGGTGCCGCGTTCGGTCCTGTCGTGCTGATCTCGGTAATTTGGAAGCACATGACCCGCAACGGCGCGTTGGCCGGCATCCTGGTGGGCGCGATCACCGTGATCGTCTGGAAACACTTCGAACTGCTGGGCCTGTACGAAATCATCCCGGGCTTCATCTTCGCCAGCCTGGCCATCTATTTCGTCAGCAAGATGGGCGCGCCTACCACCGGTATGCTGCAGCGCTTCGAAGCGGCCGAGAAGGATTTCCGCCTGAACCAGTAAGCCGCCCGGCGAGGCCTTGATGGCTCGCCAAGGGTTTGCGAGAACGGCTCGTCTCCTGTGGAGGCGGGCCGTTTTTTTTATGTCGGGTTGAATGTCTGTCGGAAAATCCTGTTTGTCTCGCGGCCTCTTTTGCGTCCTGGTCGTAGGGCAAATCTGTTTTTCCGGGTGAGGCGGCTGTTCCCCCGATGGCTCGTGCAGAATCGCCAGCCTCCCTTCAACAGAGGCACATCGGATGTTCCCGCCTGCCCACTCAGCCCGTTTCACCCTGACCCTCGACGGCGCGCGCCATGAGCTCAAGGTGCTCGAATTCAAGGGCAAGGAAGCCATTAGCCAGCCCTATCGCGTTGACCTGGAGCTGGTCGGCGAGCGGCCTGACCTGGCATTGGAAGAACTCCTGCATCGCCAGGCCTACCTGGCGTTCGATGATCGCGGCCGGGGCCTCCATGGCCAGGTCTACAGCGTGGCCCAGGGCGATTCGGGCCAGCGCCTTACCCGTTACCGAATGACCTTGGTGCCGCGCCTCGCTTACCTGCGTCATCGCCTCAACCAGCGGATTTTCCAGCACCTGAGCGTGCCCGCGATCATTGCCCGGATCCTTGGCGACCATGGCATCCAGGGCGACGCGTTCCAGTTCAGCCTCGGTGGGCAATACCCCGAGCGCGAGTATTGCGTGCAGTATGCCGAGAGCGACCTGGCCTTCATCGAGCGGCTCTGCGCCGAGGCGGGCATCCATTACCACTTCCGGCACAGCCCCGGCGGCCATTTGCTGGTGTTTGGCGACGACCAGACGGCGTTTCCCCGTTTACCTGGGTCGACGGCTTATCTGCCGGGCGATGGCATGGCGGCCGGCGAGCCGGCGATCACGCGCCTGGCGGTGCGGCTCGAAGCCCGGACCACCGCCGTCACGCTGCGCGACCATGACTTTCGCAAGCCCGGGCTGCTGTTGCAGGTCGACCTCGACGCCCAGCGGCCGCCGGCGCTGGAAGACTATCGCTACCCCGGCCAGTTCTCCGATCGCGAGCACGGCCGACACCTGGCCCGGTGCGCACTCGAACGCCACGGCGCCGACTACCAGCTGGCCGAAGGGCGCAGCGACCAGCGAGCCCTCGCCAGCGGACATTTCCTGCACATCCAGGGGCATCCTCGTACGCAGTGGAACGATCTCTGGCTGGTCACGGCCATTACTCACCACGGCCGCCAGCCCCAGGTGCTGGAGGAAACGGCCGGTGACGGCGCGGATGATTTCCAGGGCTACAGCAATACGTTCCAGGCCACGCCCTGGGATGTGCCCTACCGTCCGCCTCTGTTGCAGGAAAAACCGCGGGCCCACGGTTACCAGTCAGCGGTGGTGACCGGGCCGGCGGACAGCGAAATCCATTGCGACGAGTTCGGTCGGGTCAAGGTGCAATTGGCCTGGGACCGCGACGGCCAGCATGATGAACATGCCAGTTGCTGGCTGCGGGTGGCTTCCGGCTGGGCCCATGATCGCTATGGCGCGGTGATGATTCCCCGGGTTGGCACGGAAGTGCTGGTGGGGTTCATCGATGGCGACGTGGACAAGCCGGTGGTGACGGGGTGCCTGCCCAATGGCGCCAACCCGCCGCCACTGGACCTGCCAGCAGACAAGACCCGCAGCATCTTGCGCAGCCAAAGCAGCCCGGGTGGCGCTGGCTATAACGAGTTGCGCATCGAAGACCGCAAGGGCGCCGAGGAGATCTATCTGCGGGCCCAGCGCGATTGGACCCAGCACGTGTTGCATGACCAGCGGGTGCAAGTCGATCACGAGCGCAGCGTCGTGGTCACGGGCACGGCGCGGCACGAGCTCAAGGCTGATGAGCTGCGCATGACCCAGGGTCGGCGCCAGGTTGAAGTGGGTCGGGACGATCACTTGCGGGTGGTCGGCGAACGGCATATCCAGGTCACCAGCCAGGCCCTCGGCGCCAGCCAGCACTACCATGTCGGCGCCGGCCAGCAGGTGGTGCTGGACGCCGGCGTCAGTGCGACGATCCAGGCCGGTGGGCACTGGATCACCCTCGGCGCGGGCGGGATCTTCAGCAGCGTGCCCATCGAGGTGGGCGGTGCGCCAGCGGCTGTCATGGCGGCTGCGGGTGCGCCCGACGCCCCTGGGAATCCGCTCGCCATCGCGGCTTCTCGACTGACCCACGCACAGGTCCTGAGCCTGCAAGGCCAGGCGCCGTTCTGCGAGGAATGCGAGCGTTGCCGGATGGGCGTTTGCAGCCTCCCGCCGGGCCTCCATTCGCCCATGGCTTTTCCGGTGCGCCCATGACACCTCGCGCCTGGCTCCAGGACCATCCGTTACAGGCTTGCGAACAGCTTTTCGCCATTGTCAGCAACGCCAGTGGCGCGGCGCCGATGTCCGCCTGGAAGCGTTCGATGAGCGCACCGGCGAGTCCGATCTGGGCGACGACGCCTTACGCCGAGTGGGAATCGGTCATGCCCTATGTGGGGCTTGTCACCCCGGACAGCGAGTTTCTTGATTGGATTGCGAGCACCGAAGCGCTCGACTGGGGCTGGCTGGCGGTGGCTTCCGTCAGCCAGCAAACCGTTGTCGAACACCTGCGGGGCCTGACCCAAGTGCTGTTGCCCGGCGGCAAGGCGGTATTTTTTCGCTTCTGGGATGGGCGCTTCGTGCGGCCGATCCTGCAATCGGCCCACGTCGATGCGGGCCAGCTGTTGCCGATATTCAGCCGCTGCCTGATCAATGGCCAGTCGCTGTCGCTCCAGGGCAATGCCCGGCGCGAAGCCCCGGTGTTTCCGTGGTGGACAGTACCCGGGGAGGTGCTGGAGTCACTGGCGGACGAGTCGACGCAATGCCTGCTGGATAACCTGCTCAGGTGGTTGGACGAAACGCATCCTCACCTGGTCGAGCAGGTCGACGAGCGCATCCTGCGGCGCAAGGTGGCGCATTTCCTCAAGGCGCCCGGCCAGCCACTGAAGGTGGCATTGCTGGACTACCTGGCGCTGGAGGTGGGAGCCCGTCCACTCGGCTGCGAACCCTGACGTTCGACGCACTTCAAGGTAAACTCGTCGCCCTTCGCAGGAGCCGCCATGAATTATCGCCATGCCTACCACGCCGGCAATCACGCCGACGTGTTCAAACACCTGACCTTGACCCGCCTCATCGCCCTGATGTCGCGCAAGGAGCAACCCTTCGCCTACCTCGACACCCACGCCGGCATCGGGCTGTACGACTTGCAGGGCGACCAGGCCAATCGCACTGGTGAATACCTGGAAGGCATCGCGCGTCTGTGGGGCCAGGATGACCTGCCACCGCTGACCGCCGACTACATGAAAGTCCTGCGCGACATGAACCCGGACGGGCAGTTGCGCTACTACCCGGGCTCGCCGGAACTGGCGCGGCGCCTGACCCGTGGGCAGGACCGCGTGTTACTCAACGAGAAACACCCCGAAGACGGCGTGCTGCTCAAGGACAACATGAAGGGCGACCGTCGCGTGGCGGTGCACCTGGGGGAAGGATGGCACGTGCCCCGGGCGTTGCTGCCGGTCGCGGAAAAGCGCGCCCTGATGTTGATCGACCCGCCCTTCGAACAGCTTGACGAGATGCAGCGCTGCGCCGCCTCCCTCAAGGAAGCCATTGGCCGGATGCGCCAGACAGTGGCGGCGATCTGGTACCCGGTGAAGGACCAGCGCCTGCTGCGCCGTTTCTACCAGGACCTGGCCGGGACCGGTGCGCCAAAGCTGCTGCGCGTGGAGTTGCTGGTACACCCGCTTGCCACCCCCAACAGCCTGAACGGCTCCGGCCTGGCGATCGCCAATCCGCCGTGGGGCCTGGAGGAAGAATTGCGCGAGTTGCTGCCATGGCTGTCGAAGAAGCTCGGGCAGACCCAGGGTGGTTGGCAGATGGATTGGTTGATCGCCGAGCGTTGAGTCGTGCCCTGGAGGCGCCTGGCAGGGCGCTTTCGCGAGCAAGCTCGCTCCCACAGGATAGGCGGCCGTGTGGGAGCGAGCCTGCTCGCGAAGTTTTCTCAGGCCCCGGTGATCTGGTTGACGCTGGTGATCCTGCCGTTCCAGATCATCTCGTAATGCGCGGCTTGAAGGATCGATGACACCGGGCGTGGGGTCATCAGTGCCCAGCAATGGCTGCCGGGATTGCGCACGGATCGGTAGCGCAGCCCCGGGCATCCCTCGGCCCTGATGGCCTTGCCCAGCCGGTGGGCCTGGCTGTAGTCGTCGGGGTCATAGATGGGATCTGCCAGGGGGACGACCAGGGCGTTTTTCATCGCCGCCTCCGTGAAGTGGCAGGACAGCTCCCGGAAGACAAAGCGTTCATAGTTGAGGCCTTGCACCTTCGACCAGTAGTGATTCTGATGGTATTGCACTTCGGCCAGCGCGGTTTCCGCGGTGTCGGCCAGGTACAGCACGCCAAAGCTGCCGTCGCTGAAGCGGGACCCGGCGGGGTTGACGTGGGTGAACGGCGCCGTTGCGTAGGCGCAGCCCGGAATGCCGAAGGGAATTTCCCGGCGGGCGATCAATTCCAGTCGGCCCACTTCGTTTTGCAACCTCGGATTGGTCAGGGCCTGGATCTGGTACAGGACGTCGAATTCATCCGCATCGGCCACGTCGTCGAACAACGCAATGGGGGGGAACTTGGAGTTCACCAGCCGGTGAGCCGTCAGGTGCTCGCCGGGCAGTACGGGCAGTTCATCTGCCGTCACCATTGCGCGCCTCGCAACGCATCGATCCTGCGAAACGTCTCGTAGAGGGAAATCATGTCGCCCCGGGCCATGATCTCCAGCGGGGCGTGTCCATTGAAAAACTCGTTCTGGTTCGGCATCGCCACGAAGCCGTAGACGTTGTCCGGGTTGTCGAAGATAAGGCGCAGGGCGGCGTGGATATTCAGCACCAGGCTGATGCGTTGCATTTGGTCCGAGTCCAGGCTGACGGACCAGTCGGTCTCGCGCTGCTTGGCCCGTGTGTAGGTGCTGCGGGAGATGCGCAGGATGCGACAGGCCTGGTCACCGGATGCCTGCCATTTTTCGAGGATGCCCAGCACGGCCCGAAGACCGGTGACGCACTGGTCCTTGGTCAAGGCTGGGGCTGAAGCTGAAAGAGCAGGGGTCATAGCAAATACCTTCTGGGTCTGTAGAGCCAAAAGTATCAATATGTATTCTATAGATCAAGTTTGCGCGCCGGGCAGGGAAAGGCGATGAACGGGCATCGTCTTCCCTGTGCGCGAGGTGCCGGGCTCAGTTGCCCGCGAGGCTCGGCGGCATGCAGACGCCTGTCCCACCGATCCCGCAGTACCCCTCGGGATTCTTGGCCAGGTATTGCTGGTGGTACGCCTCGGCGTAGTAGAACGTCGGCGCTTCGGCGATCTCGGTGGTGATGGCACCCAGGCCAGCCTTGCCCAGTTCCGCCTGGAACACGTCCTTGCTCTTCTTGGCCGCTTCCAGTTGCTCAGGCGTGGTGCAGTAGATCACCGAGCGGTACTGGGTGCCGATGTCGTTGCCCTGACGCATGCCCTGGGTCGGGTTATGCAGTTCCCAGAACATCGCCAGCAGCGCTTCGTAGCTGACCTTCTCCGGCTCGTAGACCACCAGCACCACTTCGCTGTGGCCGGTCAGGCCCGAGCAGACTTCTTCGTAGGTCGGGTTGGGGGTAAAGCCGCCGGCGTAGCCCACCGAGGTGCTGTAGACGCCTTCACGTTGCCAGAAGCGGCGTTCCGCGCCCCAGAAGCAGCCCAGGCCGAAGATGGCGAATTCGACGTTGCCCGGGAAGGGGCCGAGCAGCGGGTTGCCGTTGACGAAGTGTTCGTCCGGTACCTTGATCGGGGTTTCGCGGCCAGGCAGGGCTTGTTCTTGAGTAGGGAGCACGTTTTTGTTCACCAGGATTTCCGAGCGCAAGACCATCATCAGTCCTCTCAGTCAGATTGAGTTGAGCGAGTTCACGCAATAAGACTGTCAGTGTGCCCGAGTGTTACAGCGCTGTCAGTCAATTGGTCCGCGTGGGTAGCGCTTGAGCGTTTCGATCAGCTCGGCGCCGGGGATCGGCCGGTCGAACAGGTAGCCCTGGCCGACGTCGCACCGGTGACGGCGCAGGAAGGTCAGTTGCTGGGCGGTCTCGATGCCTTCGGCCACGACCTTGAGCTTCAGGTTGTGGGCCATGGCGATCACCGCCGAGGTGATTTCCATGTCGTCCTGGTTGTCCGGGATTTCATGGATGAAGCTGCGATCGATCTTGATGATGTCGATCGGGAATTTCTTCAGGTAGCTCAGGGATGAATAGCCGGTGCCGAAGTCATCCATCGCCAGGGTCAGGCCCAGGCGCTTGAGTTGGTCGAGTTGCAGGTGGGTGTCTTCGGTGGCTTCCAGCAGCAGGCCTTCGGTCAGCTCCAGTTCCAGCAGCCGGGCCGGCAGTTGCTCTTCCTTGAGGATGCTGGCGATGGAGGCGACCAGGTCCGGGTCGGAGAACTGCTTGGGCGACAGGTTGATCGCCACCTGCAGGTTGCCCAGGCCGGCGGCGGTCAATTGCTTGCTCATGCGGCAGGCCTGGCGGGCGATCCACTTGCCGATGGGGATGATCAGGCCGGTTTCCTCGGCCACGCTGATGAACTGGTCGGGACGGATCATGCCTTTTTCGGGATGGTTCCAGCGCAGCAGCGCTTCCATGCCCAAGAGGCGTCCGCTGCGCAGGCACAGCTTGGGCTGGTAGAACACGTCCAGCTCGTTCTGGGTCAGGGCGCGGCGCAGGTTGTTTTCCACGAACAGCTTGTAGCTGGCCTCGGCATTCAAGGCCTCGGTGAAGATCTGCACCTGGTGCTTGCCGTTGGCCTTGGCCTTGTGCAGGGCGAGGCCGGCGTTGCGCATCAGGGTCTGGGGATCGCGCCCGTGCAACGGCGCGCAGGCCAGGCCCACGGAGCCGGTCACGCTGATCAACTGGTTGTCCACGAACATCGGCTTGTCGAGGGTCATCAGCAACTGGCTGGCGACTTGCTGCCCGGCTTCCAGGTCGGTGTCGTCCAGCAGCACGGCGAACTCGTTGCTGGCGAAGCGCGCCAGGCTGCCGCTGGGGCTCAGGCTGTTGCGCAGGCGCCGGGCCAGGCTGATCAGCAGCTTGTCGCCAGTCTGGTGGCCGAGGCTGTCGTTGATGCGCTTGAAGTTGTCGATGTCCACCAACAGCAGGCTGATGGGCGTATCGCTGTCCCGGGCGAAGCGTTCATCGAGGTTGCGGATGAACGCCGGGCGGTTGCCCAGGTTGGTCAGGTTGTCGGTGTAGGCCAGGCGCTCGATACGCTGCTGGGCCAGCTTGGTCTGGGTAATGTCTTCGTAGATGCCGATGTAATGGGTCAGTTCGCGGTTGTCGCCGTAGACCTTGGAAATCGACAGCTGGCCCCAGTAGGGTTCCAGGTTCTTGCGCCGGCTCTTGAACTCGCCTTGCCAACTGTTGCTCTGGGCCAGGGCGGAGGGCGCGTCGAACAGCAACTCGCTGAGGTTCTCCAGGGCCGGCAGTTCCGACAGGCGCTGGCCATGGACTTCCTCGGTGGAGTACTGGGTGATCGCCGTGAAGCTCGGGTTGACGTATTCCACCACACCGTCGCAATTGACCAGCAGGAACGCGTTGGCGCTCTGTTCCACGGCCCGCTGGAACAGGTGCAGGGCGCTGGTGGCGGTGCGTCGGTTGTGATTGTTGATGACCTGGGCGAACTGGTCCGCCAGCTCACCGGCAAAGGCGATCTCGTCGGACTGCCAGGCGCGAGTGACGCCCACCTGCTCCAGGCACAGCACGCCCACCACCTGGCCATCGATGCGCACGCTGGCGTCGAGGATCGCGTTGACGTCGCGGGCGCGCAGGCTCTCGGCCATTTCTCGGGTGCGCGGGTCGCGCATGGCGTTGTGGGCGTCGATGGCGCGGCACGATTGCAACGCCTCCATGTAGTTGGGGTACTCGTTGGCGTCGATGGCCGCCGGCAGGAAGTGCGCCTGGGAAGCACGGTTGAAGGCGGTGATCGGCACCAGTTTGCCGTCTTCGAGGTTCCACAGGCTGGCGCAGTCGATCTGGTAGATGTCGCAGGCGCTGCGGGTGATGAGCTCGGCGGCTTCGAGCAGCGAGTTGTTGGCGCTGTAGCGTTGCCGGGTCAGCAACAGGATCAGGTCCTGCTGGGCGCGCACCCGGTCCAGGTGCTGGAGTTGCTCTTGCTGGGCACGCTGGTTCAATTCCAGGGCGATCTGCAGGCGGGAGTTCTGGGTTTCCAGGTCCAGCGCCGGCAGGGAAGGCTCGCTTTGCAGCCGGCTGTCCACCACTAGCAGGTAGCCGCGCAGCAGGTGGCGGTTGTGCTGCTTGTAGGCTTCGCCCGTTTCCAGCAGGTTCATCGGGCCCTTGGCGGTGTGCAGCGTGTAGCAGATCTGGTAATGCGAGCCCTGGGCCAGTTGTGCCTGGATGGCGTCGTGCAACTGGTAGCGCGCTTCGGGTTCCATCAGGCTGGCATAGGGCGCGCTGACCAGGGAACAAAGCTCCACCGCCGGCAGGCCGAAGTAGCGTTCGCAATTGGGGTCGAGGAACAACAGCGCCCAGCTTGCTTCATTCAGCCGTTCGAAACGCAGCATACCGAGCCGCGAGGGCACCGGTAACTGCGTCACTACCTCGGCCGCCATACGGCTGGCGGCATCGGGTTGGCTTTTCATGGGGAAACTCGCTTCGAAAATGCTGATCGCGCCGGGCTGACGCCCTCGTTCTTACGGATTGCCGCAAGGTTGCATCATTGCGGCACTGGCTGACAAGAGACATGAAGGCCAAGTGCTATAAACCTTATATCGGCCGACGGAGGGATTTCTCCAGTCGACGGCCGATCAGAGGCCATGCAAGAGGGCACCGTCCATCATCGCAAGGGGATCCCGACGGTCTGCAGGGGGTTGCCGTCACGGTCGTGGAACGTGACCTGTACGTGCCGGGCCGTGATCTCCAGGTGCGCGAAGTTATCCTGGCTGACGACATTGCTGGTCAGTTCGTAACGGTAGGCGCCGTCGTCCGTGCGGGCCATGGGTCTGTCGAAGATAAAATCCGCGGCCTTGGCGTAGGGCAGCCACTTGCTGTTGCAGAACGGCGAGGCCACCAGGGTGTTGACTTCAAAATCAGGGTCCTCGCTGTGGCGCAGGCGGCTGGTCATGGAGCCATGGACATCGCCCGAGACGAAGATCACGTTCCTGATCCGCCGCTTGCGCAGGGTTTCCAGCAGGCGCAGGCGCTGTTCCGGGAAGGCCTGCCAGGCGTCCCCGTCATTGCGCTTGCTGTCGGGGTAGAACATCACGCTGGTCACCACGAACTTGACCCGGGCGGGGCTGGTGACGAGCCATTCGAGCAGGGCCTGTTCCTGTTTCTCGTCCAGCAGGCGCCGATCATCTGCCGACAGGGTGCGCTGGGTACGGCTGTCGGTGACGAACCAGCCGACATCGCCGTGGGCAAACCGGTACCAATAGCGCTTCAGCGATCTATCCAGCGTGCCGTCGGCCAGGCGCTCATGGGCCGGGCCATGGCTGGCCTGGTAAAGCGCATAGGCGCTCATGGCGTTCGCGTAGAGCACGTCATCCTTGCCGGACCGGTTGGCGGGCCAGTTGTCCTCGATTTCATGATCGTCGAGGATCATGTAGGTGGGCGCGTGCGCCATCAATTGCCGGATGTGCGGCTGGGAGAACGCCGTGCGGTACTTGAAGAGAACGTCCTTGTAGGCCCGGTCCGGGGCGACCACGTTCAAGTCATCGAGGTAGACCTGGTCGCCGGTCATCAGGACCGCATTGATCGGCGGGTCCGCCCGGGCCATGACGCGGTTGATGCCGGCGAAGGTGCGGTCGCCGAGGTCTGGCCGCGAAGGTACGCCGGCGGTGATCCGCAGGTAGCGGCAGGAGCCGACGATATAGGCGCGCGGCACGCCGGGCTCGCTGGCCGGCGTGCGCAGGCGATAGGTTGTCCTGGGCCATTGCAGCGGCAGCTCCTGGACGCTTTCCACGGTATGGGTCGGGCTGAGCGGGCTGAACCAGCCGGCCTGGTATTCATAGGCGGTGCCAGCTTCGAGGCCATTGAGCACGATGACATCGGTCATGTCGCGATAGGCCTTCAATTGGACGAAATGACCTTTGGACCAAGCCTCGTCACCCTGGCGTCGGTAGCGAACACCGGCGAATACCAGGCTGTTGTCGTGATCACCGCGCAGGAATATCCGCGCGTGATCCGTCGTGGTGTGGCCAACAATCGGGCCGACGGTAGGTGTGAACATATTCGAATCCATTCGAAATGCAGCGTTTTCAAAGTGTGGGTGAGCGCGCCAAGGTGGCGTGCTGTGTCGATGCTAAGGCTCGGCGCGGAAGAAATATCGATCGGCGAGGGGGCGCAGGTTGTGGGCAATGACTGATAGGCGATGTAGTCATTCAGGCAGGGAGGGGTAGGAAAGTTTTCCCGCAGGCCAGGCGCTGTTCGCTCCCTGGATGCCAGGCAAAAAAAAGCCCCGTCAGATGGACGGGGTTGAGGTACGAGCGTGGCGCTCGGAAAACCGTGCCGGAAGGCCCTCCCCAGGGAGGGCCGGCCGGTGTTACAGCAGGATGGTGCGGATGTCGCCCAGCAGGTCGCTCAGGCGCTTGGTGAAGCGCGCGGCGGCGGCGCCGTTGATCACACGGTGATCGTAGGACAGCGACAATGGCAGCATCAGCTTCGGCTGGAAGGCCTTGCCGTCCCAGACTGGCTGGATGGTGGCCTTGGAAACACCCAGGATCGCCACTTCCGGCGCGTTGACGATCGGCGTGAAGCCGGTGCCGCCAATGTGGCCGAGGCTGGAGATCGTGAAGCAGGCGCCTTGCATGTCGTCCGCGGTGAGCTTCTTGTTCCGGGCCTTTTCGGCCAGGGCAGCGGCTTCACCGGCCAATTGCAGCAGGCTCTTCTGGTCGACGTTGCGGATGACCGGTACCAGCAGGCCTTCCGGGGTGTCCACGGCGAAGCCGATGTGCACGTACTTCTTGCGGATCACGGCCTTGCCGCTTGGCGCCAGCGAACTGTTGAAGTCCGGCAATTCCTTGAGCAAGTGGGCGCAAGCCTTGAGCAGCAGCGGCAGCACGGTCAGCTTGACGCCGGCCTTTTCCGCCACGGCTTTCTGCGCAACGCGGAACGCTTCCAGCTCGGTGATGTCAGCCTGGTCGAACTGGGTCACGTGGGGAATGTTCAGCCAGCTGCGATGCAGGCTCGATGCACCGATCTGCATCAGGCGGGTCATCGCCACTTCTTCGGTTTCGCCGAAGCGGCTGAAGTCCACCGCCGGGATTGGCGGAATGCCCGCGCCGCCGGTGGCGCCTTCGGCCGGTGCATTCTTGGCTTTCTGCATCATGGCCTTGACGTAGGCCTGCACGTCTTCCTTCAGCACGCGACCGTGCGGGCCGCTCGGGCCGACGGCCGACAGCTCGACGCCGAACTCACGGGCCAGCTGACGCACGGCAGGGCCGGCGTGCACCTTGGCACCGCTTGGTGCGGGCGCCGCGGCGGCAGGCGCCGGTGCAGGTGCCGCTTCGGCTTTGGCGGCCGGTGCGGCAG
>NZ_JAUQOP010000018.1 GCF_030580855.1 Pseudomonas citrullilanati
CCCCCCCCCCCCCCCCCCCCCCCCCCCCCCCCCCCCCCCCCCCCCCCCCCCCCCCCCCCCCCCCCACCCCCCCCCCCCCCCCCCCCCCCCCCCCCCCCCCCCCCCCCCCCCCCCCCCCCCCCCCCCCCCCCCCCCCCCCCCCCCCCCCCCCCCACAGGACTGTCTTTCCAGGCAAGTCTGGCTTTAGACATCATGTTTTAGGAGTACAGGAAATCGAATGTCATTCATCCAAGCCAACCTGATCCATCTGCTGGCCGCCGCCTGGTTCATCGTCTGCTGGGCCGGCTATACCCGCTACGCCACCTGGAAGGCCCGCGACACGGCGTGCCTGGCCAGCGTCATGCACCTGTACCGCGAGGACTGGATGCGCCGCATGCTGTTGCGCGAGAACCGCATCGCCGATGCCAGCGTGATCGGCAACCTGGAGCGCAATGCCTCCTTCTTCGCGTCCAGCACGCTGATCATCCTCGCCGGCATCCTGACCGTGCTCGGGGCGTCTGATCGGGCAGTGTCGCTGTTGGCGGACCTGCCGATGGTGCAGCAGGCCTCCCAAGGCATGGCGGAGGTCAAGTTGCTGTGCCTGGCATTGGTGTTCGTGTATGCGTTCTTCACGTTCAGCTGGTGCATGCGCCAATACAACTTCGCGGCGGTCCTGGTGGGGTCGGCGCCGATGATCGGCGAGCGCCATGTGTCGGAGCAGGAGCGCAAGGCCTTCGCCCTTCGCGCGGCGCGGGTAATTTCGATGGCGGCCAACCAGTTCAACTTCGGCCTGCGCGCTTATTATTTCGGCATGACCCTGTTGGCCTGGTTCGTCAGTCCCTGGTTATTCATGTTGATGAGTGCCGGCGTGGTGTTTGTGCTTTATCAGCGCGAGTTTCATTCCGATGTACTGGACGTCATGGTCTATACCCCGACACAAGCACCGGCCCCTGAAGTTCTCCAGGATGGGACGTGACGGCATCGGTCGCCGAATGGCAGGCAAAGAAAAACCCGCACCAGGCGGGTTTTCCTTTGTCGCTAAAACCGGATCAGTTGGTTTTAGGCGCTGTAGCGGGGGCTTGTTCTTGCTCGGCGGCTTTGTTCGCTTCGGCCTGATCTTTGGCAGCTTCGGCGTTTTCTTTCGCGGCGTCGTTCACTTTATCCTGTGCTTTGTTCATGTCTTGCTGAGCTTGCTCAGCGTGTTGGTTGGCATCTTGAGCTTTGTCCTCGGATTTCTTATCGCAGGCAGCGAGACCGAGGGAGGCGGCCAACATCAAGGCAATAGCTAAAGTCTTACGCATGGGGTGTTTCTCCTTATGGAAATAACTACTGGCCTTTTGAGCGCAGCCCCGGAGATTAAGTTCCTGCGTTGTCACAGATATATAACCTTGATCTGCAATGGAACTTTACCGAACGCGGCTGATAACCGGTCGCGTCACTTACCCGAGCACCGAGCACATGGCCGAAGACCCCGTTTTTGAGCGCGCGACACGTTTTCTATCGGCCCTCAGGCATTGCCAGGTACTGGGCTTGAAACTGCACAGCGCCGGTGCCGAAGGGTTGACGGTGATCCTGCCGTTCAGCCCCCGGATCGTCGGAAACCCGCTGACCGGCATCATTCATGGTGGCGCGTTGACGTCATTGATGGACACCGCGTGCGGCATGTCGACCCTGTGCGTGCTTCCCCAGTTCGAGGTGTGCCCGACCCTGGACCTGCGCATCGACTACATGCATGCCGCCGAGCCCCACAAGGATGTCTACGGTTTCGCCCAATGCTACCGGGTGACGCCAGACGTGATCTTCACCCGCGGCTTCGCCTACCAGGACGACCCCGGGCAACCCATCGCCCATGTGGTGGGCACGTTCATGCGCCTGGGCCAGCACGCCCGGGGCATCAACCTGCGCAGCCCGACCACCGCGGGGGGCACGCCATGAGCGAGATCAGCCGCGAACAACTGCGCCAGGCCTGCGAGCAGGGCGACTATGCGCTGCTACTGGCGGCGATCCCCTATGCCCAGCTCATCGGGGTGGAATGCTCGCGCCAGGGCGATGAACTACTGTTCCGCCTACCGGCGAACAAGGACAACATTGGTAACCCTTTACTGCCGGCGATCCATGGCGGGGTCATCGCCGGTTTCATGGAGCTGGCGGCGGCCGTTCATCTGCTGATCGCCACCGGTGTGCCGAGCGTGCCGAAGATCATCGATTTTTCCCTGGATTACCTGCGCACCGGGCAGTTTCGCGACACCTATGCCAAATGCCAGGTCTGGCGCCAGGGGCGCCGCGTCGCCAACGTCGCCATCACGGCCTGGCAGGGCATCGAAGCCGAACCGATCGCCACGGCCCGGGCGCATTTCAAGATCCAGGAGCCCACGAAAGCCGATCGCCCTTGAAATCATCCAGCACGCCCCCACCTTGTGGACATCCCGCCGCCAATCTCAGCGAGGCGGACACCACCATCCACTTGGAGTTTGATGACCATGAGCGTGGAAACTCAAAAGGAAACCCTGGGCTTCCAGACCGAGGTGAAGCAACTGCTGCACCTGATGATTCACTCGCTGTATTCGAATAAGGAAATTTTCCTTCGCGAGCTGATTTCGAACGCCTCTGACGCCGTCGACAAATTACGTTTCGAAGCCCTGTCCAAGCCTGAACTGCTGGAAGGTGGCGCCGAACTGAAAATCCGTGTGAGCTTCGACAAGGACGCCAAGACCGTCACCCTCGAAGACAACGGCATCGGCATGAGCCGTGAAGAAGTGATCACGCACCTGGGCACCATCGCCAAGTCCGGCACCGCCGACTTCATGAAGAACCTGTCCGGTGACCAGAAGAAGGATTCCCACCTGATCGGCCAGTTCGGCGTCGGGTTCTACTCGGCGTTCATCGTGGCCGATCAGGTCGAAGTGTTCAGCCGCCGCGCCGGCCTCGCCGTGAGCGAAGGCGTGCACTGGTCCTCCAAGGGCGAGGGCGAGTTCGAAGTCGCTACCATCGACAAGGCTGATCGCGGTACCCGCATCGTGCTGCACCTCAAGTCTGGCGAGGACGAATTCGCCGATGGCTGGCGTCTGCGCAACATCATCAAGAAATACTCCGACCATATCGCGCTGCCGATCGAGCTGCCGAAGGAAGTCACCGCTGCCGAAGGCGAAGAAAAGCCTGAAGTGGAATGGGAAACCGTCAACCGCGCCAGTGCCCTGTGGACCCGTCCGCGCACCGAGGTCAAGGACGAGGAATACCAGGAGTTCTACAAGCACATCGCCCATGACTACGAGAACCCGCTGAGCTGGAGCCATAACAAGGTCGAAGGCAAGCTGGAGTACAACTCGCTGCTGTACGTGCCGGCCCGTGCGCCGTTCGACCTGTACCAGCGCGAGGCACCGCGTGGCTTGAAGCTGTACGTGCAACGCGTGTTCGTGATGGACCAGGCCGAGTCGTTCCTGCCGTTGTACCTGCGCTTCATCAAGGGGGTGGTGGACTCCAACGACCTGTCCCTGAACGTGTCGCGGGAAATCCTGCAGAAAGACCCGATCATCGACTCGATGAAGTCGGCGTTGACCAAGCGTGTCCTGGACATGCTGGAGAAGCTGGCGAAGAACGAGCCCGAGCAGTACAAGAGCTTCTGGAAGAATTTCGGCCAGGTGATGAAGGAAGGCCCCGCCGAGGACTTCGCCAACAAAGAGAAAATCGCCAGCCTGCTGCGCTTTGCGTCGACCCAGGGTGACGATGGCGAGCAGATCGTTGGCCTGGCTGATTACCTGGCCCGCGCCAAGGAAGGCCAGGACAAGATCTACTACCTGACCGGTGAGACGTATGCACAGGTCAAGAACAGCCCGCACCTGGAAGTCTTCCGCAAGAAAGGCATCGAAGTGCTGCTGCTGACCGACCGCATCGACGAGTGGCTGATGAGCTACCTCAGCGAATTCGACGGCAAGAGCTTCGTCGACGTGGCCCGTGGTGACCTGGACCTCGGCAACCTGGATTCGGAAGAAGACAAGAAAGCCGCCGAAGAAGTCGCCAAGAGCAAGGAAGGCCTGGTGGAGCGGATCAAGACCGCCCTGGGCGATGCGGTCAGCGAAGTGCGTGTCTCGCACCGCCTGACCGACTCCCCGGCGATCCTGGCCATCGGCGAACAGGACCTGGGCCTGCAAATGCGCCAGATCCTCGAAGCCAGCGGCCAGAAAGTCCCGGACTCCAAGCCGATCTTCGAATTCAACCCGGCCCACCCGCTGGTTGAGAAGCTCGACAACGAGCAGAGCGAGGAGCGTTTCGGCGACCTGTCCCACATCCTGTTCGACCAGGCGGCCCTGGCGGCCGGCGACAGCTTGAAAGATCCGGCGGCGTATGTGCGTCGCCTGAACAAGCTGTTGGTTGAACTGTCAGCTTAATCTGACGCAGGAAAGTCCCTTGTGGGAGCGAGCTTGCTCGCGATGACGGTAAACCAGTCAACGCATCTGTTGAAGGGTGGACCGATATCGCGAGCAAGCTCGCTCCCACAAGGGCTTCTTGAAAGGTTTATCAAGAGGAATCCGTCATGAGTCAGGTCACGGTGCGTTCGCTGGTCTATCAGATCGATGGTCAAAGTTATGAGGGCCGCCTGGCCTTCGACGTCAACCAGCAGGGCCCGCGCCCGGGTTTGCTGATGGCGCCGAACTGGATGGGTGTCGGGGCGGGTGCCGAGGAGATCGCCAAGTCAGTGGCAGCCAATGGCTACGTGGTGTTGATCGCCGACCTGTACGGGCAAACGGTGCGCCCTGGCAATGCCGACGAGGCCGGGGCGGCGATGATGCCCCTGAAGAATGATCGAGCCCTGCTGCGCAAGCGCATGCAGGCGGCATTCGAGCAGTTGCAAAGCCAGGGCGAAGCGCAGGTCGATACGTCTCGGTTGGCGGTGTTCGGCTTCTGCTTCGGTGGCTGTTGCGCCCTGGAGCTGGCCCGCAGCGGAGCGCCGCTCAAGGCCGCGATCTCGTTCCACGGCACCCTGGATACGCCGAACCCGGCGGATGCGCAGAACATCCAGGGCGCGGTGCTGGTGATGCACGGTGCCTCCGACCCGCTGGTGCCGAAAGAGCAACTGCCGGCGTTCGAGGATGAAATGAACGCCGCCGGGGTCGATTGGCAACTGTTGAGCTACGGCGGCGCGGTGCATTCGTTCACCGACCCCCACGCCAATGTGCCGGGCAAGATGATGTACAACCCCACGGTCGCCGGGCGGGCGTTCCGGTCGATGCATAACTTGCTGGATGAAGTGTTCAAGGGTTGAGGTTGGTGCGGGATCTCAGTGGTCTGATACAGCGCCATCGCGAGCAAGCTCGCTCCCACAGTGGATCTTGGTCGTTCACAATGTTGCGAGCACCTCGGTCCTGTGTGGGAGCGAGCTTGCTCGCGATGACTGCCTGACAGACAACCCTGAATCTAGGGCAACTCGATCCGCTCGCTCTCCCCAGGCACCGTCGGCCAGTCCCCGGCCGCCCAGCGCTGGCGGGCTTCGTCGATCCGGGCCGGGTCGCTGGAGACGAAATTCCAATTCATCCGTCGCGGCCCGTCCAGTGGCGCGCCGCCGAACAGCACGGCATGGCAGTCGCTGTCGGCAAACAAGGCCATTTCCTGCCCGGCCGGCAGGATCACCAGCGAATGGGGTTCCAATGGCTCTGCGTCCAGCAGCGCCTCACCGCTCAGCACATACAGCGCCCGTTCCTCGTGTTCAGTGGGGATCAGCAGGGTCGTCGCCGTTTGCAGGTTCAATTCGGCGTACAGCGTGGGCGACAGCACCGGTACCGGTGATTCCAGGCAGAAGCCGGTCCCGGCGATCATGCGGATGCGCACGCCGAGGTTATCGCTGACCGGCAGGCTGTGGGCCGGATGATGGCTGTAGTGCCCCGGGCCCTGTTCGTGGGCCTTGGGCGAGGCCAGCCAGACTTGCAGGCCGTGCAGGCTGAAGCCACTGGCCAGCAACGGCGCAGGCGTGCGCTCGACATGGGCGATGGCGCTGCCGGCGGTCATCCAGCTGACGTCCCCGGCGTTCACCACCTGGTCGGAACCGAGGCTGTCCTTGTGCTGCAACTGGCCCTCGAACAGGTAGGTGAGGGTGGACAGGCCGATATGGGGATGCTGGCGGATGTTCATGCCTTGGCCGGCCGGGTAGGTGGTCTGCAACATGTGATCGAAAAACACGAAAGGCCCGACGCTGCGGCATTTGGCGGACGGCAGCGGGCGCAGGATCGGCTGGCCTTCGACATCTTCGGCACGGGGGCGGAGGGTCAGGAGCGTGGTCATGTTGTCTTCCAGGTTGAGCAACGGTTGCGCGCAGCATAACCCGCCGTCGCTGGCCTCGGCACGTGTGCTTGAACGCAGGCGGGACGGTCAGGGTCTATGCTGCTGTTGTCGACCCCTGGAGTGTGCCCGTGTCCCCGACCCGCCTGATCCTCGCTTGCCTGCTCGCCGTTTCCAGCGGCAGCGCAATGGCACGCGAATACGCCTACAGCGATGCACACCTGCATTACGTGGATTTCTTCCAGGAAACCGCCGGGATGCCCAAGCTGCTCCAGGCGATGGCGGACAATCGCATCGAGCATGTGATGATTTCCGGCATCCCGGTCGCCAAGAAATGGCACGAGGACGAGCCCAAGCGTCCACGCTATTACGCCGGCGACGATGCGGACGCCTACTGGTACAGCGCCACCGACGTGATCGTGGCCGCGGCGGTGAGCAAGTTGACCGCCGAGCAACGCCAGCACTTTCATCCGTTCCTGTCGGGCTTCAACCCCAACGACAAGAACTCCGACGCCCATATCCAGCGCATGCTCGACCTGTACCCGGGCCTTTGGCAGGGCATCGGCGAAGTGTTCACCCGCCATGACGACCTCACCGCATTGACCGCGGGCGATACGCCGCGGGCCAACAACGAGGCGATGACGCGGATCTATCATCTGGCGGCCGAGAACGACCTGCCGGTGATGTTGCATTCCAACATCACCTCCAAGCGCGAGAGAAATCCGCTGTACCTGGCCGAAATCGAGGAGCCGTTGCGCAATCACCCGCACACACGGTTCATCTGGGCCCACGCCGGCACCAGCAAGGAAATCCATCGGCACCAGACCCGGCTGGACTTTCTCCTGCCGACCCTGACCCGGCTGCTGGAGTCCTACCCGAATCTGTACGTTGACCTGTCCTGGAGCCTGCTCACGCCGTACCTGCTGGACGAGGCGGGCAAGCCCCGGGATGAGTGGGTAAAGCTGGTGGAGCGCTTTCCTGAGCGTTTCATGGTGGGTTCTGATGTGGTCGGGCGATTCAACAAGCTGGGCAAGGCACTGCACCGCTTCGACCCGTTCCTGGATGCCTTGCCGGAGGACGTGGCCAGGAAGGTGGCGCGGGATAACTTCCTTTCGGTATTGCCAGGGGCTGCCCCGCGTTAAGAACTGTGGCGAGGGGATTTATCCCCGCTGGGTCGCGAAGCGGCCCCAAACCCGGCACTTCGGTGTGCCAGAGCGATCATGCCAGTAGGTTTTGGGGCCTGCTGCGCAGTCCAACGGGGATAAATCCCCTCGCCACAAGAGCATCAGGGTGCATTGGCTTTGTCATCAGCCTGTCACGCCCGCGTCATACCCTCGCGCTCATCTCAATCAAGGAGCGCACTATGCACCTCACCCGTTCAAGCGCACTGGTCGCGCTGTTGTTGACCTGCGGCCTGGCGCAGGCCGAAGTCCGTGTCGAAGGCCCGGTGGAATATGGCGTGTTCGAAGGGCCCAAGGCCGAGTTGCAATCGGGCGAGCGGGTCCTGCGGCGCAGCAACGAGCAGATTCGCCAGACCGAGAGCGTACCGGCGAAGCTGGGCACCAAGTTCGGCATGCGCTACCAGTTGGCGGGCAAGGTCGCGGATGACCAGCCGTTGACCCTGCTGTACTTCACTCCGGGCATCCGTACCCCCGACGGCGTGCGCCACGATAAATTCGAAGTCGTGCAGAAACTGGTGCCCGGCGCGCCGCAGGATGTCATGGCCTATGAATTCACCGAAAGCCATGAAGTGGTGCCGGGGGAGTGGCGGTTCATGGTGTTCCAGGGGGATCGGTTGCTGGCGCAGCAGCGGTTCGTGGTGCGCTGAGTCAGGCCCTTGTGGGAGCGAGCTTGCTCGCGATAGCAAGCTGATATTCCATATCATTGTTGCCTGACCGATCGCTATCGCGAGCAAGCTCGTTCCCACAAGGGCAATTCCGCAGGGACTTTGTGGTGTATGGAACAGGCAAAAAAACGCCCCGAACCAGTCGGGGCGTTTTTGTGTGCGGCACAGCGGCGGGGCTTACTGGCCCTGCCAGCGCTTCAGGACCAGGGTGGCGTTGGTGCCGCCGAAGCCGAAGCTGTTGCTCATCACCGTATTGATGGTGGCGTCTTCGCGGGTCTTGGTCAGGATCGGCAGGTCGGCCACTTCCGGATCCAGCTCGTCGATGTTGGCCGAGCCAGCCATGAAGTTGCCTTCCATCATCAGCATGCAGTAGATCGCTTCGTGGACGCCGGCGGCGCCCAGGGAGTGACCCGACAGGCTCTTGGTGGAGCTGATGGCCGGGGCCTTGTCGCCGAACACTTCGCGCACACCTTTCATTTCCGCGACGTCGCCGACCGGGGTCGAGGTGCCGTGGGTGTTCAGGTAGTCGATCGGCGCATCGACCGTGGACATGGCCATCTGCATGCAACGCACGGCACCTTCACCGCTTGGCGCGACCATGTCGTAGCCATCGGAAGTCGCGCCGTAGCCGACGATTTCCGCGTAGATCTTCGCTCCACGGGCCAGGGCGTGTTCCAGCTCCTCGACCACGACCATGCCGCCGCCGCCGGCGATGACGAAGCCGTCACGGTCGGCGTCGTAGGCGCGGGAGGCTTTCTCCGGCGTGTCGTTGCGCTTGCTGGACAGGGCGCCCATGGCGTCGAACAGGAACGACTGGCTCCAATGTTCCTCTTCACCGCCGCCGGCGAAGACGATGTCCTGCTTGCCCATCTGGATCTGTTCCATGGCGGTGCCGATGCAATGGGCACTGGTGGCGCAGGCAGAAGCGATGGAGTAGTTCAGGCCCTTGATCTTGAATGGCGTGGCCAGGCAGGCGGAAACGGTGCTGCTCATGGTCCGGGTGACGCGGTACGGGCCAACGCGCTTGACGCCTTTCTCGCGCAGGATGTCCAGCGCTTCCATCTGGTTCAGCGTGGAGGCGCCGCCGGAGCCGGCGATCAGGCCGGTACGCGGGTTGGAAACCTGCTCTTCGGTCAGGCCGGAGTCAGCGATGGCATCCTTCATGGCCAGGTAGGCGTAGGCCGCCGCATGGCCGACGAAACGGTAGATCTTGCGATCGATCAGTTCTTCGAGATTGAGGTCAATGGAGCCGGAAACCTGGCTACGCAGACCCATTTCGGCGTATTCCGGGTTGAACCGGATGCCAGGGCGACTTGCACGCAGGTTAGCGGTGACGGTCTCTTTGTCATTGCCCAGGCACGAAACGATGCCCAGACCAGTGATAACGACGCGGCGCATGCGGATAACCCTTAGAAGTTGTCAGTGGAGGTGAAAACGCCAACCCGGAGGCCTTCGGCGGTGTAGATCTCGCGCCCGTCCACGGCGACCGAACCATCGGCGATGGCCATGTTCAGCTTGCCCTTGAGGACGCGTTTGATATGAATGTTATAGGTGATCTTCTTCGCGGTCGGCAGGACCTGACCAAAGAACTTCACTTCGCCCGAACCCAGGGCGCGGCCGCGGCCCGGCAGGCCTTGCCAGCCGAGGAAGAAACCGACCAGTTGCCACATGGCATCGAGGCCCAGGCAGCCCGGCATCACCGGATCGCCTTCGAAATGGCAGGCGAAGAACCACAGGTCCGGAGTGATATCCAGCTCGGCGACCAATTCACCTTTGCCGTACTTGCCACCCTCTTCGCTGATATGGGTGATGCGATCCACCATCAGCATGTTCGGGGCGGGCAGTTGCGCGTTACCTGGGCCGAACAGCTCACCGCGACTGCAGCGCAGCAGGTCTTCCCGGGTAAAGGCGTTTTGTTTGGTCATGCGAGCTCCTCAATAGTCCCCTGCGGCAGGGTGGGGCAAATCTTCCCGGTCGATAGAAGCGGTCATGCCTCGAATCGACAGCCTACTCATAGACTATTGCGTTGTAGTGAAAGTCACAGCACACGGGAAATGAATGTACACCTGTGCACTGAAATTTTAAATCAAGCCCCAATCGAGGCGTGTTCGGGTGCCTAAGACTGCCGCACTTTCGCCTTTCACGCCAGTCGCAGATGGTTCCAGTGGCTATTTCGCGCGGGCCTCTAGCCCACCCATCGCTGCAGAATTTGCTGCAGGTCAATCCTTTTGAACGGTTTGGCCAGGTAATCGTTCATCCCCGCGTCGAGACACGCTTCGCGATCGCCCTGCAAGGCGTTGGCCGTCAGGGCGATGATCGGCACCGCGTCGCACCCTGGCAGCCGGCGGATCCGGCGGGTGGCCTCGTAGCCATCGATGACCGGCAGCCGGCAGTCCATGAGGATCGCCTCGAAGGCCTGGCGCTCGGCGCTGCGCACGGCCTGGGCGCCGTCGGTGGCGACGCTGACGGTGAAGCCCAGGCTGCGCAGCATCGCCTGGGTCACGGTCTGGTTCACCGGGTTGTCCTCCACCAGCAGGATGGTACGGCCCGCGCCGTCACCTTCGGCGTCCGGCTGGCGCGCCGCCAGCACCGGCGGTGTCTGCCGCGACAGCGCCAGCGGGATTTCCAGGGTGAACACCGAGCCCTGGCCTTCCTCGCTCTGGGCGCGCAGCGTCCCGCCCATGCGTTCGGCCAGGGTGCGGGCGATCGGCAGGCCCAGGCCGGTGCCGCCGTAGCGCCGGGAAATCGAGCTGTCGGCCTGCTGGAAGGCGTCGAACATGCGCTCGAGGGTCTCGCCGGCGATCCCGATGCCGCTGTCGCGGACCGTGCAGGTGAACCACAGCAACTCGTGGTCGAGGGCTTGCCACTGGCATTGCACGGTGACCTGGCCCTGCTCGGTGAACTTCAACGCGTTGCCGATCAGGTTCACCAGGATCTGCCGTATCCGCGTCGGATCCCCCTGGACCTGCAAGGCCTGCATGTCCTCGGGGATCAGCAGGTCCAGGCCCAACTGGCGTTGCGCGGCGCTGTGCTGGAACGACTGCGCGCAACTGCCCACCAGTTCCGCCAGGTTGAACGGAATGTGTTCCAGCTCCAGGGCCGAGCGCTCGATGCGCGAGAAGTCGAGGATGTCGTTGATCACCTTGAGCAGGTGTTCGGTGGATTCCGACGCCAGCGCCGTGTACTCGTGCTGCTCGTCGCTCAAGCGGGTGGTTTCCAGCAGTTGCAGCATGCCCAGCACGCCGTTCATGGGCGTGCGCAGTTCATGGCTCATCATCGCCAGGAACTCGGACTTGGCGCTGTTGGCCTTTTCCGCTTCTTCGCGGGTCTGGATCAGTTGCGCAATGGTCTGGTGCTGTTCCCGGCTGGCCTGCTCCAGCCCGTCGGCGAGGTTGTTGATGTGCCGCGACAAGGCGCCCAGTTCGGCGTCGTCGACGATGGGCAGCGGCGTGCTGTAGTCGCCTTGCTGGATGGCCTTGACCGCGTTGCCGATGTCACGGATGGGCTGCGACAGGTTGGCTGCCAGCCGGCGTGCCACGAGAAAGGTGAACAGCAGGGCGAACAGCGCCAGGATCGCGGCCTTGAACAGGATTTCCTGTTGCCGCTGGCTGAAGGCGTCGCTGGACATGCCGACGATCACCCGGCCCAGGTAATCCTCCACCGGCGTCTCGACGGCGGTGGCGTTGCCTTGCAGGAAATCGTTGTTCAGGGCGATGCGCTGCAGGCGGACCGGGGACTGGAAGACCTCGATCTGCTGGGAGTGACTGCGGGCCTGCTCGGGTTGCTCGACATACACCAGCACCTTGCCGGTGCTGTCCTGCACTTCGAGGAAGCGCACGTGGGGCGTCGCCAGGGTCGCCGTGAGCAAGCTTTCCAGGACATCGTTGTTGCCGGAAATGACCCCGTACTCCGTGGCGGGAGCCAATTGGTTGGCGATCAGTTGCCCGGTGTGATTGAGTTCCTGGCGCAGGTCCTGGATCCGCACGAAGGTAAAGAAGCTGATCAACAGCACGGTCAGCAGCAACGCCGGGCCGAGGGCGATGAGCTGGGTGCGGGTGTTGATGTCCCAACGGCGACGCAAGGTCATGGGCGGTGTTCTCCTTCGGCCAACGTTGCAGCGACGGACTCGGCATCAATCGGTTCGATCCCCAGCGAGCGGGTGACCTGGCGGTTGCCCAGGACTTTGAAACGGGCCGGGTACAACGTGCGCGGCCAGGTCGCGGCAGGGCGATCGAGCAGTTCGTCGAGGATCGCCAGCCAGTCGTCCTGGTCGCTGTAGGTGCTCGCCAGGCTGCCGGCCTTGACGAAGGCGGCGCTGGGGCCGATCAACGGCCGCTGCCGGGCATAGCTGCTGAGCAGCAGGTTCTTCACGGTCTTGGGGTTGTACAGGTCGGGGTCGTCGAGACCCAGCAACACATCGCTCTGGCCCAGCAGGTTTTGCAGGGGCCGGCTGTCACGGGTGTCGTCCCAGCGCTCGGCGACGACTTCCAGGCCCAGCGGCGCGGCGGCCTGGCGGATGTCGTTGAGCAAAAACTCACTGTGCCCGTCGTACAGCACACCGACCCGGCGCAGCTGCGGCAGGATCGTGCGGATCAGGCGCAGCTGCCGTGCCACGGGCGGGTCGCTCCACAGCAGGCTCAGGTGATTGGGCGTCGCCTCGCCCAGGCGGTCCCGGGCTTGCAGGCGACTGATGCGCAGCACCAGGGTGGCCGGCCCGCGAGTATCTTGCAGGCGCCAGTCCAGGCTGGGCAGGTCGAGCAGGACCAGGCGGGTGCTGCCGGGCAGCTTGTCGGGCGTCGGCAGGCTGGCCAGCGGCGTGAACCGCACGCTGTCTTCCGGGCGCAGGGCTTTGAGCGCCTGGGTGAAGGATTGCACGCCGGGGCTGTCCTCGGCACCGGTCAGCAGGATCTCGGCGCCCCGGGCCTGGGTCGTCAACCCGAGCATGAGCAACAACCCTAGCGCCAGCCTCCGGCAGCCACGCAGTGGCGTCGAGCGGGGTGGGTGGCGGAACATCTAGAAACTCAACTCTGCGCTGAAATACAGCACATGGCGGGAGTCGTAGCGGTTGTCGACGAAGGTGGTGGGCTGGTCGTCCAGGCGCTGTTGCAGGGTCCCGGCCAATTCCAGGCTGGCCTTGCCCAGGGGAATGCGCCGGGCGACCCGCGTGTCGACCCGTTCGAAACGATAGCCGTCCAGGGCGTTGGCGGCGTAATAGAACACCGCGCTGTTCCAGCCCTGGCCCCAGTCCCGCAGCCAGCCGGCCGAACCGCTGTTGCGGGCGGTCAGTTGCTCATCGAGGGGGTTGCTCGCCTGGGCGTCGACGTAGGCGTAGGTCAGGCGCAGGCGGTCGGCGCTGGTCGCGCGCCAGTCGAACTGGGTTTCGGCCCCGGAGAACTGCGCCTGGTTGCTGTTGCTGGCGATGTACTGGTTGTTGCGCAGCGGTTCGCTGATCATGCCGGTGATGTCGTCGTGGAACAGTTTCACGTCGACGGTCAGGCCCAGGTCCATGAAGTAGCCGTTGTAGCCCAGTTCCCGGGAGCGCATGTGTTCCTGTTCCAGGTTGCCCGGGCCGCGGGTCACGACGAAGTAGCGGGCGCTGCGCTGGCCGAAGGCGGAAGGCTGCAGGTTGGTGACCTGGTAGCTCCAGTTGACGTTGTTCTCGAACATGTCCGGCGAGCGCACGGCTTCGGAGTACACCGCACGCAGGCCGTGGCGCGGGGTGATCAGGTAGTTGACGGCCACCCGGGGCGTCAGCGAGCTGCCGGTCAGGCGCGTGTCCTCGAACATGGCGCCGCCCTGCAACAGCCAGTGCTCGCTGGCCCGCCATTCGAGCTGGCCGAACAGGCGCCAGGTGGTGTCGTCCAGCGTGCCGTTGAAGTAGGTCTCGGAATCGGCCCGGTCGTAGCGGTAATTCGCCCCGCTCACCAGGCGCAGGCTGTCGGACAGGCTCAAGGTGTCCTGGACTTCCAGGTCGTAGCGCGATTCCCGGGTGCTCTGGTCGATGTCCCCGCACAGGGTTTGCGAGGCACCGTTGCGCCACTGGTCGATCACCTGGTTGGCCAGTGCCTGTTCCTGGGGCGTGCCGCCGGGCGGCGCGCCGGTGCCGGTGAACGACGGCATGTTGCGCGCCAGCTTCTCGGCGTAGTTGGGGTTGAGTTGCCAAAGGTCGGTCAGTTGCGGGCTGAAGGACACTTCGGCGTCGCAGGCGCGCCAGGTCTGCTGGCGATCCCAGTGTTGGATAGAGCCCTGCACATAAAGGCTGTGGTCGGGGTCCAGGTCCAGGTTCCAGCGCAGCGAACCGGCGTAGTCCTTGGCAATGACGTCGGAGTTATCCCCGGCGGCGGTAATCCCGGCAAACACCGGGCGGTAGGTGTAGGGCCGCTGGTTGGTGCCGTCCTTGGCGTTCAATTGCCAGTCCAGGCTCTGGCGTTCGTCCAGCGTCTGGCTGACCGACAGGTTGAAGCGCTCCAGGCGCCGGCTGTCGCGGTAGTCGGCGCCATTGCGGTCACTGTCGAAACCGTCGTCTTCCTGGCCGGACAAGGACAGGCGCAGGTCGCCGCCCTCCCAACCGCTGCCCTGGCTGGCGTACCAGTCGCTGATGCCGCGCTGGCCCCGGGTGAACTTCAGGCGGGTGCCGTGGCTGTCGGCCGGGGCGCGGGTGATGATGTTGACCACGGCCATCAGCGCGTTGGCGCCGTAGCTGACCGTGTTGGGGCCGCGAAAGACTTCGATCCGCTCGATGTCTTCCATGGCCACCGGGATATCGCTCCAGTCCACGGTGGCCAGGCCGGCGCGGTACACCGAGCGGCCGTCGATCAACACCTGCATGCGCCGGGCTTCGCTGGCGTTGGTGCCGTGGTAGTTCACGGCGGCCTGGTTGCCGCTGATGTTGCCGACCATCATGCCCGGCACCAGCCGCAGCAGCTCGCTGATGTCGCGGGCGCCGCTGGCCTTGATCAACTCGCTGTCGAGCACGGTCATGCTGCCGGGCACCGCCGCCGGCGATTGTTTCAGCCGCGTGGCCGTCAGCACCTGGGGCAGGGCCTGGCTGTCCACGAACAGGTCGTCGCCCAGCACTGGCGGGCTGAGGAGCAGCGCCAATAGCAGGGACGAACCGGAGCGGGAAGGGCCAGCGGGCACGGTGCAGCCTTTGATAACAGGGGAATGGCGCGCATGTTAACCGAGCCGAACGACTTTTCCATTCGCGTTGACAGCATTTTCCTAGGAATCGGTGGTCAGCTTCCTACAACCGTCGGTAATTGTTGCCGGGGCTGGTCGCGCTGCGGCCGCTCCGTATAATGCCCCGCATTGCCACTTGGTATGGATGAACGGATTGCATATGACTGATCAGCGCCCGATTGCGGTCCTGGGAGGCGGGAGTTTCGGTACCGCCGTGGCCAACCTGCTGGCCGAGAATGGCCATCCGGTGCGCCAATGGATGCGTGACCCGGAGCAGGCCGAGGCCATCCGGGTCAACCGCGAGAACCCGCGTTACCTCAAGGGCATCAAGATCCGCCCGGAAGTGGAGCCGGTCACTGACCTGCAGGCGACCCTCGATGACAGCGAACTGTTTTTCGTCGCCTTGCCCTCCAGCGCCTTGCGCACGGTCCTGGCGCCCCATGCCGAACGCCTGAGCGGCAAGTTGCTGGTGAGCCTGACCAAGGGCATCGAGGCGCAGACGTTCAAGCTGATGAGCGAGATTCTCCAGGACATCGCCCCCAAGGCCCGGATCGGTGTGATTTCCGGGCCGAACCTGGCGCGCGAGATCGCCGAGCACGCCTTGACCGCAACGGTGGTGGCCAGCGAAGACGAGGAACTGTGCCAGCGGGTCCAGGCGGCGCTCCATGGGCGCACCTTCCGCGTCTATGCCAGTGCCGACCGCTTCGGCGTGGAGCTGGGTGGGGCGCTGAAGAACGTCTATGCAATCATCGCCGGCATGGCGGTGGCGTTGGGCATGGGCGAGAACACCAAGAGCATGCTGATCACCCGGGCGCTGGCGGAAATGACCCGCTTTGCCGTCAGCCAGGGGGCCAACCCGATGACGTTCCTCGGCCTGGCCGGGGTGGGCGATCTCATCGTCACCTGTTCGTCGCCCAAGAGCCGCAACTATCAGGTCGGCTTCGCCCTCGGCCAGGGCCTGAGCCTCGATGAGGCCGTGTCGCGCCTGGGCGAGGTGGCCGAAGGGGTCAACACCCTCAAGGTGCTCAAGGCCAAGTCCCAGGAGGCCGGGGTGTACATGCCGCTGGTGGCCGGGCTGCATGCCATCCTGTTCGAGGGGCGTACGCTGGAGCAGGTGATCGAGTTGCTGATGCGTGGCGAACCGAAGACCGACGTCGATTTCATTTCCACCAGCGGTTTCAACTGAGTCTTTTGACCGCAAGCCGGAGCGAGCCATGAACGATCCGAAAGGACAACCCCAATACGAATCCATCCTGCTGCGCGTGCTGTGGATGGTGATCTACCTGCTGGTCTGGCAAGTGGCGCAGTTCATCCTCGGCGCCGTGGTGCTGGTGCAGTTGATCTATCGGCTGATCTACGGCGCGCCCAGCGCCAGCCTGATGAATTTCGGCGACAGCCTGAGCCAGTTCCTGGCGCAGATCGGCCGTTTCGGCACCTTCCACAGCGACCAGAAGCCCTGGCCGTTCGCCGATTGGCCGTCCCCCCGCACGCCGGAAGGTGAAGCCCCTCACGTGGTGGCACCGGCCGCGCATCCGGTCCGGGACGAAGAGCCCAAGCTATGAAGCTCTGGGTATTGCGTCACGGCGAGGCCGAACCCTACGGCAGCCGCCCCGACCCCGAGCGGGCCCTGACCGAGCACGGTCGCGAAGAGGTGCTGCGCAGTGCCGCGCACCTGATCGGCCAGCCGTTGGCGGCCATCTATGCCAGCCCCTACCGGCGCGCCCAGCAGACCGCGCAACTGGTGCGCGAAGCGCTGGGGTTCGAGGCGCAGTTGATCACGGTCGACTGGCTGACGCCGGAGACCCGTCCGCAAAAAGTCCTGGAGCACCTGGGGGACGAGGCCCCGGTATTACTGGTCAGCCACAACCCATTGGTGGGCAGCCTACTGGGCCTGTTGCAACACGGCCACCTGCAACAACCCGAACAGGTGCAGACCGCCGGCCTGGCCGAGCTGGAAGGCGACCTGCCGCTGGCCGGGGCGATGACCCTCAAGGGCCTTCGGCACCCCTAGGCGCTGTCTGAAAGATGTCTGCACTCGCGCAAACACCTTTCAGACAGAGCCTGGGCGAAGGCCGGGGGTTCGAGCCAATAACAACGATAAAGGAATGAACACGATGAGTTTGTGGCGCACCACCCCTGACATCGAACAACTGAATGCCGCCGGCAAGAACACCATCAGCGAAGTGCTCGATATTCGCTTCGAGTCGTTCGACGACGAATCCCTGACCGCCAGCATGGTGGTCGACCATCGCACCCACCAGCCCTTCGGCCTGCTGCATGGCGGCGCCTCGGTGGTGCTGGCCGAGACGGTCGGGTCCATGGCGGCGTACCTGTGCGTGGACACCAGCAAGTTCTATTGCGTCGGGCTGGAGATCAACGCCAACCACCTGCGCGGCGTGCGCAGCGGCCGGGTCACGGCCACGGCCCGGATGGTCCACCTGGGCCGCACCACCCAGGTCTGGGACATCCGCCTGACCAACGATGATGGCAAGGTCAACTGCGTATCGCGCCTGACCATGGCAGTGGTGCCGCTGGGTGAGCAGCCGCCGGCGCGGTGAGGCTGACCTGGCGCCGGTCCCTGGTGGCGAGGGGATTTATCCCCGTCGGGGTGCGAAGCGCCCCCAAACCGGTCGACTCGATCCACCTGGCATACCGAGTTGCCGGGTTTCAGGGCTGCTTCGCACCCCAGCGGGGATAAATCCCCTCGCCACATTGTTCAGTGCACCCCACAGCCCAGGCCCGACTGTCATCATTCCTGGCAGTTACGGTCATTGCCGCGCCTGCCGGTTCTGCGCAGAATCGGGACCAGTTCTCCCAATGGATCGGCTGTCATGTCGCAACAGGTATTTTTCGCCCACGCCAATGGGTTTCCCTCGGCCACCTACGGCAAGCTGTTCGCCGCGCTGGCGCCGCAATACGAGGTCGCGCACCTGGAGTTGCACGGCCATGACCCGCGCTTTCCGGTGGACGACAACTGGCAGAACCTGGTGGACGAACTGATCCATCACCTGGAGCGGCAACCCGCGCCGGTGTGGGGCGTCGGGCATTCGCTGGGCGGCGTGCTGCACCTGCACGCGGCCATGCGCCGCCCGCAGCTGTACCGGGGCGTGGTCATGCTCGATTCGCCGGTGCTGACCCGCGCCGATCGCTGGATGATCCTGGCCGCCAAGCGCCTGGGCTTCATCGATCGCCTGACTCCGGCCGGCCGGACGCTGGGGCGGCGCGAGGAGTTCGCCGACCTGGCCTCGGCCCGGCAGTATTTCGCCGGCAAGACACTGTTCCGCGGCTTCGACCCGGACTGCTTCGACGCCTACCTGCAACATGGCCTGCAACCTGTCGGCGACCGCTTGCGGCTGCGCTTCGACCCGGCCACGGAAATCAGCATCTATCGCGGTGTGCCGCACACCAGCCCGGGACGGGCCGGCAAGCTCCAGGTGCCGCTGGCGGTGGTGCGGGGCCGGCAGAGTCGCGTGGTGATGCGTCATCACACCCGTTCGGTGCGGCGCATGCCCCATGGCGAAGCCCTGAGCATGCCCGGCGGCCACATGTTTCCCCTGGAGCGACCGCAGGACACGGCCAACCTGCTCAAGGACCTGTTCCAGCGCTGGGAAGGGCATCACCCATGAGCACGGTTGAAGAGGTCCGCCTGAGCCTGCCCCACATCGAACTGGCGGCCCACCTGTTCGGCCCGGAAAACGGGCGGCCGGTGATCGCCCTGCATGGCTGGCTGGACAACGCCAACAGTTTCGCCCGGCTGGCTCCGCGCCTGGAAGGCTTGCGGGTCATTGCCCTGGACATGGCCGGTCACGGTCACTCCGGGCATCGGCCGCCGGGTGCCGGCTACGCCCTCTGGGACTATGCTCACGACGTGCTGCAAGTCGCCGAGCAGCTCGGCTTGAAGCGTTTCGCCCTGTTGGGGCATTCCATGGGCGCGATTGTCTCGCTGGTGCTGGCCGGCGCCTTGCCGGAGCGGGTGACCCACCTGGGGTTGATCGACGGCGTCATTCCACCCACCGGCAAGGGCGATGGCGCGGCCGAACGCATGGGCATGGCCCTGCAGGCGCAATTGGATTTGCAGCACAAACGCAAGCCGGTCTACAAGACCCTCGACCGGGCCATCGAGGCCCGCATGAAGGGCCTGGTAGCCGTCAGCCGCGAGGCGGCCGAACTGCTGGCCCAGCGCGGCCTGATGCCGGTACCCGGCGGTTATACCTGGCGCACCGACAATCGCCTGACCTTGCCCTCGCCGCTGCGCCTGACCGACGAGCAGGCCATGGCGTTCGTGGCGCGGGTCGCCTGTCCGGCGCACCTGGTGGTGGCGGCCGACGGCATGCTGGCCCAGCACCCGGAACTGCTGGAGCGTCTACCCTTCAGTCATGAGCAATTGCCGGGCGGCCATCACCTGCACCTGAACGACGAGGGGGGCGCGGCGCTTGTAGCAGGTTGTTTCAATCGGTTCTTCAGCGTTTCTTGACTTGCGCCGGGCAACTGTCGAGGCTGGGCGGGTTGAAAGGGAGACCACCATGACAGACCGCTGCTTACCCACCTCGCGGTGTTCCGCCGACGCCCGCCGCGTCCGGGCGCTCCAGGCCAAGTCGATCCGATGAAATCATCCGCCTGTCCACTCATCCTGCTGGTGCTGGCCTGTTTCAGCCCGGCATCGTTCGCCGCCGACGTGCCGGGCAGTCGCGACCTGGAGGGGCTGCCACGCATGCCCGATGCGCAGATCGTCGATTACCGGCAAACCAATGACCTGGAACGCGTCTACCCCATGGGGTCGATCCGCAGGATCAGCGGCCAGCTGCGTTTCGACGGCCAGGTCGATGCCCGGGGCGACGTGACCTCGGTCACCTACGAACTGCCGCCGGAACATGCCTCGACCCAGGCCTTCACGGCGGCCCGGGAGGCGTTGCAGAAGCAGGGCGCCGAACTGTTGTTCTGGTGCCAGGCCCGCGATTGCGGCGAAAGCAGCCTGTGGGCCAACGAGGTATTCGGCAACGCCAAGCTCTACGGTGCCGACAACGGCCAGGCCTACCTGCTGTTGCGCCTGGCGCCGCCTTCGGACAACACCTTGATTGCGCTGTACGGCATCACGCGGGGCAATCGCAAGGCCTACCTGCATGTCGAACAGTTCGCGGCGAACGCTGCGCTGGGGGACCTGTTGCCGACCTCGGCCACCCTCTTGCGCCAGCTCAAGGACACCGGCGTGCTGGACCTGCCGCGCCTGGCCGGGGAGCCGGACGATACCTGGCTGCGGCTGTTGTCCCGGGCATTGAACCTGGATACGGGGCTGCGGGTCAGTATTGCCGGCTCCCGGGCCGAAGACTGGCGGCAGGCGCTGGCGGACCAGGGTGTCCGGGCCGCGCGCATGGAAACCGCCAGTGGCGATGCGCCGGGCCTGCACTTGGAATTGCTGCGTTAAGCTGTTGGGGATGACGGGTGATACGCCGTTGTCCCGCCCTGGACATTTTTTCGAGACCCTACATGCTCAATAACGATCGGCTGTTGGTGCAGATCTTGCTCCTGGTGTTGTTCGGCGCAAGCCTCTGGGTGATGGCGCCGTTCTGGTCGGCGCTGTTCTGGGGCGCGGTGCTGGCGTTCGCCAGTTGGCCGTTGATGCGCCTGCTGACCCGCTGGGTCAATGGTCGCGAATCCCTGGCAGCCGCGCTGCTGACGGTGGGCTGGATGCTGCTGGTGGCAGTGCCGCTGGTGTGGCTGGGGTTCAACCTGGCCGATCATGTACGCGATGCCACGGCATTTATCCGGGACGTGCAGGTCGATGGCCTGCCCGATGCCCCGGCCTGGCTGGGTGGCTTGCCGCTGGTGGGCGGGCGGCTGGTGGCGATCTGGAACAGCATCGACCAGCAGGGCGCGGCGATGATGGTCACCCTCAAGCCGTACCTGGGGCAGGTTGGCAACTGGCTGCTTGCCCGCAGCCGGCAGATTGGCGGCGGCATGCTCGAACTGACCCTGAGCATCGTGTTCGTGTTCTTCTTCTATCGCGACGGCCCGCGCCTCGCCGCGTTCGTCCACGGTTTGCTGGAGCGCCTGATCGGCGACCGCGCCGGCTACTACATCGAGCTGGTGGCCGGGACGGTGCAACGGGTGGTCAACGGCGTGATCGGCACTGCGGCGGCCCAGGCCTTGCTGGCCCTGATCGGCTTCCTGATCGCCGGCGTACCGGGCGCGCTGGTGCTGGGGATCGTCACCTTCCTGCTGAGCCTGATCCCCATGGGCCCGCCCCTGGTCTGGATTCCCGCCACGGCCTGGCTGGCATGGAAAGGCGAGTACGGGATGGCGGTGTTCCTCGGCATCTGGGGCACGTTCATCATCAGCGGCGTGGACAACGTGCTCAAGCCCTACCTGATCAGCCGCGGCGGGAACCTGCCGCTGGTCATCGTGCTGCTGGGGGTGTTCGGCGGGTTGATTGCCTTCGGTTTCATTGGCCTGTTCATCGGCCCGACCTTGTTGGCAGTGGCGTACAGCCTGTTGACGGACTGGAGCAAAAGCCAGGGCTAGCTTGAAAGGGTGGGTGCCTGTGGCACGGGCACTGGTCGTGGCGAGGGGATTTATCCCTCGCCACAGGTCAGTGGCGGGGCAGGCTGATCACCGCGGTCAAGCCGCCGCCAGGGGTTTCTTCCAGGTTCAATTGCCCACCGAGGCGTTCGGCGGCCTCCCGGGCGATGGTCATGCCCAGGCCGACGCCGCCGGAGTTGCGGTTGCGCGAGCCTTCCAGGCGATAGAAGGGTTCGAACACCGCTTCGCGCTTGTCTGCCGCAATGCCCGGGCCGTGGTCGATGACCCGGATCAGCACCCGATCCTCCTGGTCTTCGAGCGTGATCAAGGCGTGCCCGGCATAGCGCAGGGCATTGTCCAGGAGGTTGTTGACGCACGAGCGCAGCGCCATGGGCTGCACGTGCAACGGCGCGCACGCCCCCCTGGCTTGCGCATCCGCGCCCTGGTCCTGGGCGTTTTCGCTCAGTGACTCCACCAGGGCCTGCACGTCCATCCATTGCAGGGCTTCGCTGGTGCGCTGTTCATGCAGGTAGGTGAGGGTGGCATCGAGCATGCCGATCATGTCGTCCAGGTCCTGGCGCATCTGGCCCTGCAACCTGACGTCGTCGATCTGCTCCAGGCGCAGCTTGAGCCGTGACAGCGGCGTGCGCAGGTCATGGGACACCGCGCCGAGCATGCGCGAGCGCTGTTGCACCTGCTCGCGAATCCGTTGCTGCATCAGGTTGAACGTATGGGCGGCCTGGCGCGCTTCCCGTGGACCGTCTTCGACCAGCGGCGGGCTGTCGAGGTTTTCGCTCAGGCGCTCGGCGGCGTCGCTCAGGCGCTGGATCGGCCGGGTCAGCAGCTTGGCGCCAAACCAGGCGGCCACGATCAGGAACACGAGCTGCAGCGTCAGCGGCACCACCGGCCCGCCGAACCACGGGCGTTGCGCGTGCCCTGGCCCAGGACCGAAGGGCGGCGGGCCGTCGCCAGCCTGGGAAAAACCGGGCGGTGGCCCGGGCGGCGGCTTGTCATAGACGGAAAACCAGGCAAAGGCCAACAGGTGCGCCAGGACAATCGCCAGCAGCAGGACGCCAAACAGCCGGCCAAACAGCGAGTCGAGGCGCAGCCGCATCAGCCGATGTCCCGGGCGTCGAACAGATAGCCTTCGCCGCGTACGGTCTTGATCAACTGCGGGGCCTTGGGGTCGTCACCCAGTTTCTGGCGCAGGCGCGAGACCAGCAGGTCGATGCTGCGGTCGAACGCCTCGATGGAGCGTCCACGCGCGGCGTCCAGCAGTTGTTCGCGGCTGAGCACCCGGCGCGGTCGTTCGATGAACACCCACAGCAGGCGGAACTCGGCGTTGGACAGTGGCACCACCAGCCCGTCGAGGGAAATCAATTGGCGCAGCACGCTGTTGAGCCGCCAGTTATCGAAGCGGATGTTGGCCCGTTGTTCGCTGCGGTCGTCGCGCACCCTGCGCAGGATGGTCTGGATGCGGGCCACCAGCTCCCGCGGCTCGAACGGCTTTGCCATGTAGTCATCGGCGCCCAGTTCCAGGCCGATGATGCGGTCGGTGGGTTCGCACCGGGCGGTGAGCATCAGGATCGGGATGTCCGATTCGGCCCGCAGCCAGCGGCACAGTTGCAGGCCGTCTTCGCCGGGCAGCATCAGGTCGAGCACGACCACGTCGAAATGCTCGGCCTGCAGCGCCTGGCGCATGGCCGCGCCGTCGGTCACGCCGCTGGCGCGTATGCCGAAGCGGGCCAGGTAATCGATCAGCAGTTCGCGGATCGGCACATCGTCGTCGACGATCAGCGCCCGGGTGTTCCAGCGCTTGTCATCGTCGGGCACTTTCTGGTCATCGGCATTTGCTACGGGGGTGTTCTGCATGGATGCATCATCTGCCAGGTAGGCTGCCAATCGCAAAGGAGGCGGCGAGGTTGAGGCTTCAGCATAGGCTTCGGACCGTGAGGCGTGAAGCGCTGAAAGGATGGGTTGCGGCGGCGGACGGTAGCGCGCCGGCGTGTTGGGCGCGTGTCAGCCCTGTATCGACTTCGACACAAAGGTCGGGATCGTCCATGCTGGTGCGGGCGCGATGAGATTTACCGATCATCGGGTCCCCCAGCGGCGCTGGTTCCGCTACAATGCGCGCCGATTTCGACTTGCCTGAGAGCCCGCTCATGTCCGCCTGCCAGACGCCCATCATCGTCGCCCTGGATTTCCCTACCCGTGACGCCGCCCTGAAGCTGGCCGACCAGTTGGACCCCAAGCTCTGCCGGGTCAAAGTCGGCAAGGAACTGTTCACCAGCTGCGCGTCGGAAATCGTCGGCACCCTGCGCGACAAGGGCTTCGAGGTGTTCCTGGACCTGAAATTCCACGACATTCCCAACACCACCGCCATGGCCGTGAAGGCGGCGGCGGAGATGGGCGTCTGGATGGTCAACGTGCATTGTTCCGGTGGCCTGCGCATGATGGCGGCCTGTCGTGAGGTGCTGGACCAGCGCAGCGGTCCGCAACCGCTGCTGATCGGCGTGACCGTGCTGACCAGCATGGAGCGCGAGGACCTGGCCGGGATCGGCCTGGACATCGAGCCCCAGGAGCAAGTGCTGCGCCTGGCCGCGCTGGCGCAGAAAGCCGGCCTCGACGGCCTGGTCTGTTCGGCCCTGGAAGCCCATGCATTGAAGACGGCACACCCGTCGCTGCAACTGGTGACCCCGGGGATTCGTCCGGCGGGCAGCGCCCAGGACGACCAGCGCCGCATCCTGACCCCGCGCCAGGCACTGGACGCCGGTTCCGACTACCTGGTGATCGGCCGTCCGATCAGCCAGGCGGCCGATCCGGCCCAGGCGCTGGCGGCGGTCGTGGCCGAACTGGCCTGACCCAACCCTGAAGATCCCTTGATGTGGGAATGAACCTGTGGGAGCGAGCTTGCGCGCGATAGCGGTATGTCAGTCAATATCCATGTTGACTGACAGGGTCCCATCGCGAGCAAGCTCGCTGCCACAGTTGTTTGTGCAGGCCTTGGCCAGCCTCCACAACTGATGTGTATCAGACCTTCAGCACCAGCTTCCCGAAGTTCTCCCCGCTGAACAATTTGGTCAGGGTCTCGGGGAATGTCTCCAGTCCTTCGACGATGTCTTCCTTGCTCTTGAGCTGCCCCTTCGCCATCCAGCCGGCCATTTCCTGCCCGGCGGCGGCGAATTGCGCGGCGTGGTCCATGACCACGAAGCCTTCCATGCGCGCCCGATTGACCAGCAGCGACAGGTAGTTGGCAGGGCCCTTCACCGCCTCCTTGTTGTTGTACTGGCTGATGGCGCCACAGATCACCACGCGGGCCTTGAAGTTCAGGCGGCTGAGCACCGCGTCGAGGATGTCGCCGCCGACGTTGTCGAAATACACGTCGACGCCCTTGGGGCATTCGCGCTTGAGGCCGGCGTGGACGTCTTCGCTCTTGTAGTCGATGGCGCCGTCGAAGCCCAGTTCATCGATCAGGAATTTGCATTTGTCGGCCCCGCCGGCGATACCCACCACGCGGCAGCCCTTGATCTTGGCGATCTGCCCGGCAATGCTCCCCACCGCCCCGGCGGCGCCCGACAGCACGACGGTCTCGCCGGCCTTTGGTGCGCCCACGTCCAGCAGGGCGAAATAGGCCGTCATGCCGGTCATGCCCAACGCCGACAGGTAACGGGGCAGCGGCGCGAGTGTCGGATCGACCTTGTAGAAGCCCCGGGGCTCCCCGAGGAAATAATCCTGCACCCCCAGTGCACCGTTGACGTAGTCCCCGACCGCAAACCCGGGGTTGTTCGAGGCGATCACCTGGCCGACCCCCAGGGCTCGCATCACTTCGCCGATGCCCACCGGCGCGATGTAGGACTTGCCCTCGTTCATCCAACCGCGCATGGCCGGGTCCAGGGACAGGTATTCGTTCTTCACCAGGATCTGGCCGGCGGCCGGCTCGCCGACCGGCACTTGCTGGTAGGTGAACGTCTCGCGGGTCGCCGCGCCCACCGGGCGCTTGGCGAGCAGGAATTGGCGATTGGTCTGGGCAGTCATGGCTGGCACTCAAGATGAATGAAGCCTTGTTGATAGTCCTTCGAGGCGACCGCCGCAAGGTTTGCCGGCCAAGCGAATGCACTTCGATCCAACGCAGTGATAGTGCCACCGACCCCGTTATCACCGCCGCCCATGAGCCACCAACCGGCACCTGGATAGTGCTGCCGTGCGGCACCGGGCCGTGGCTACACTGCGCGACCGCCCATCTTCGAGGAACTGACAAATGAACATGACGTTTTCCGGACAGGTCGCCGTGGTCACCGGCGCTGCCGCTGGCATTGGCCGAGCGACTGCCCAGGCCTTCGCCGCGCAAGGCTTGAAGGTGGTGGCGGCCGACCTGGACATGACGGGCGGCGAGGGCACGGTGCAGTCGATTCGCGAGGCCGGCGGCGAGGCGGTATTCGTGCGTTGCGACGTAACGTCGGAAAGCGACGTGCAGGACCTGATGAGCGCGGTGATCCAGCACTACGGTCGGCTCGACTACGCCTTCAACAATGCCGGGATCGAGATCGAGAAGGGCAAGCTGGCCGATGGCACCCTCGATGAATTCGACGCGATCATGGGCGTCAATGTGAAGGGCGTCTGGCTGTGCATGAAGTACCAGTTGCCGTTGCTGCTGGCCCAGGGCGGTGGCGCCATCGTCAACACGGCCTCGGTGGCCGGCCTCGGCGCGGCACCGAAAATGAGCATCTATGCGGCCTCCAAGCATGCGGTGATCGGCCTGACCAAGTCGGCGGCCATCGAGTACGCCAAGAAGAAAATCCGCGTGAATGCGGTCTGCCCGGCCGTGATCGACACTGATATGTTCCGGCGGGCCTATGAAGCGGACCCGAAAAAAGCCGATTTCGCCAACGCCATGCACCCGGTGGGACGGATCGGCAAGGTCGAAGAGATTGCCAGCGCCGTGCTCTACCTGTGCAGCGATGGCGCGGCCTTTACCACCGGCCATTCCCTGGCGGTGGACGGCGGTGTCACGGCGTTCTGAGGACGCGAACCCAGGTTTGTAGGAAAAAGCCCGCACTGTTGCGGGCTTTTTCTTGGGTGATGGCAAAAGTCCCGAGGCGGCCCCTCAATGTATTTCAAGGGATGTGAAAACGCTGCTTTGGCGGGTTTGTCGTACATCGCCGAAGGGCGGCCTGTGCTTAACTGTTTCCGGAAATAAAACAAACGCTTAGGAGTCTGGTTACTCATGGAATTGAGAATCGACCGACAGGCCCTGGTGCCTGTCGTGCAGCAAATAGTCGACGCGCTGACCGGCTGGATCCGCCAGGACGCCGTACAACCGGGGACACGGTTGCCGTCCATCCGGCAATTGGCGCGGCAGAACCTGCTCAGCCAGTCGAGTGTCAATGAGGCGTGTGAACGCCTGGTCGCCCAAGGCTTGCTGGCGTCCCGGCATGGCTCGAGTTTCTTCGTCGCGCCGCCTCCTTCCTTCGGACCCGCCTCCAACGACAGGACGTGCCAGGAGCACCCGTCATTCCCTCGGGACGGCCTCGCCGGCAGCCCACCGTCGGCGTTGAAGCTGGGTGAGGGCGGGCTGCCCGAAAGCTGGCGTGAAAGCGACGACCTGGGCTATGCCATCCGCCAGGTCACCCGCACCGACATGGCGGGGCTGTTCGGCTACAGCACACCGTTGGGCCTGCCTGCCCTGCGCGAGCAACTGTCCCGGCGCTTGAAGCACCTCAATATCGCTGCCGATGAAGACCTTATCCTGACCACCCACGGCGCCACCCAAGGCCTGGACCTGATTGTGCGCACACTGCTCGCGCCCGGCAGCTGCGTGGTGGTGGAGAGCCCTGGCTATCCGAAACTGTTCGACCTGTTGAGGCTGCACGGCATCGACATGCTCGAACTGCCCAGGACCCCGCGTGGCCCGGATGTCGAGGCGTTGCAGAACCTGTTGGCGATTCACCGGCCCAGTGCGCTGTTCGTCAACAGCGCCTGCCATAACCCGACCGGCAGCAGCCTGGCCCCGGTGGTAGCGCAACGCTTGCTGGCGTTGGCCAGGGAACACGCGATGCTGGTGATCGAAGACGATGTCTACGCCGATTTCCAGGGTTCGACGCGCACCCGGTTGGCCGCGCTGGACGCCGAGGTGATCTACGTGGGCAGCTTCTCGAAGACCCTGAGCAGTTCGTTGCGCGTCGGCTTCGTGGTGGCGCCACGCCCCGTCATCGCTCGGCTGAGCGAGGTCAAGGAAATCACCAGCCTGGGCGTTTCGCGATTCAGCGAATCGGTGCTGGCCAATCTCCTGGCCAACGGTGCCTATCGCAAGCTGGTGCAACGCCAGCGGCAGCGTTTGGGGGCCGACATGGCGGTGGTGTTGCAGGCACTGGAGGATGCCGATTGGGACGTCTTCGGCAAGCCGAGTGGCGGGTTGTTCATCTGGGCACGTCCGCCCTTGTGCGACTATGCTCGATTGCAGCGCCTGGCCAAGCGGTTCGACGTACAGCTGTCCTCGCCCAGCGCATTCAGCCCTTCGGGCACCGACGGCCCCTGGCTACGGATCAACGTGGCTTACGCCTGTGATCCGAGGGCGTTGGCGTTTTTCCGCGGAGCGGCCCTGGATCGACCTCAAGTATCCTGAAAACGACGCGGCTGTAGCTTTTTGCCATTATTCCGACGCCGGCATCTTGTGTTGCAGGGCGTCTCGTTGCGAATCTGCGAACAACACACACTGGCAGAGGACTGAGCGCAATGAAATCGGCCGTGCAAGGACGTTTTGCCAACCTCGGTATGGCAAAGAAACTGGGTATCGGGTTCGTCCTGGTACTGTTGCTCACTGCCGTGGTCGCGGCCATCGGCGTGTGGTCCCTACGCACCATCAGCCTGCGTTTCGACGGCCTGAAGCAGATGTCTTCCCTCAACGGCGAACTGCTGAAAGTGCGTTTGCTCGAGCAGGAATACGCGTTGCGCTCCGACCCCAAGACGGCCGACGCCCTGCGCCAGGGTGTCGACGGGTTGGTGGCCCAGGCCGATGCGCTCAAGGCCCAGTCACCCGAAAACGTGCCGGTGATGAACGATGTGCAGCAGGCCTTGGCGGACTATCGCAAGGCCTTCGATGAGTTCGTCGGGTTGAGCCAGAGCAAGGACTTGGCGCTGGAAATGGCCAGTTGGTCGGTGTCCAGTGTCGCCAACAACTTGGACGTGTTGCAGGCCGGGCTGGCGGACGATGGCGCCTACACCCTGAAGGATTCCGAAGGCAAGGAAGGGGCCGAGTTCATCGAGCAGGCCAACCAGGTCAGCGAAGTGTCGCGGTTGATGCTGCAAGCCATGAACGAGGCGCGCGTGCGCCTGGACCAGAGCCGCAAGGGCAGCGAGGACGGCGGGCAAGGCCAGATCGAGCAGGCCGAGCAAGCCATGAAGCAGGCCGAAGAGCTCAAGACCCAGGTCAAGGACCCGGGCTACCAGACCGTGCTCAACGAAGTGGCCGGGCACATCGCCGGGTTCAATACGCAACTGGCCGAGTACACCGGCCTGTTGGCGAAGGAAAAAGGCGTCTACCAGCAACTGCACGAACGTGCCGGCCAGGTGGTGGAGCGGGTCAACCAGGCCTACGCCGCCGAAGACCATGCGATGCAGGTCGAGTTGAAGAAGAACTCGCTGCTGATCATCGGTTCCTCGGCCCTTGCCCTGCTGGTGGGGCTGGTTGCCGCCTGGGTCATTACCCGGCTGATTGTCGCCCCGCTGCGTAGCGTCATTCGCGTCGCCCAGCGGATCGCGGCGGGCGACTTGAGCGCCACGGTCGAAGTGACACGCCGGGATGAGATCGGCCAGCTGATGCTTGCCATGCAGCAGATGGGCGCGGGACTGAGCGGCATCGTCAGCGGCTTGCAGGCGGGGATCGAACAACTCGCCAACTCCGCCCAATCGCTGTCGTCCGTGACCGAGCAGACCAACCTGGAAGTCAGCAGCCAGAAAGAGGAGACCGAACAGGTTGCCACGGCCATGAACCAGATGACCGCCACCGTGCATGACGTGGCGCGCAATGCCGAAGAAGCGGCCCAGGCGGCGCAGACCGCCGATGACAAGGTCGAAAGCGGCCAGCAGGTGGTGCGCCAGAGCATGGTGCGTATCGAACAGTTGGCTGACTCGGCCACGTCGGCCAGTTCCAGCATCGAAAGCCTCAGTGCCGAGATCCAGAACATCGGCACGGTGTTGAGCGTGATCAAGAGCGTCGCTGAGCAAACCAACCTGCTGGCGCTCAACGCCGCCATCGAGGCGGCCCGGGCCGGCGAACAGGGCAGGGGGTTTGCGGTGGTGGCGGACGAGGTGCGGGCCCTGGCCAGGCGCACGCAGCAGTCCACCGAGGAGATCGAGCGGTTGGTGAGCGCGTTGCGTTCAGCCGCCCAGGCCTCCGTGCAGCAGATCCAGAGCAGCGGCGAGCTGGTCAAGATGGCGGTCAGCGATGCGCTGCAAACCGAAAGCGCCCTGGGCAGTATCGCGGCGGCGGTGTCGTTGATCCAGCAGATGAACCAGCAGATCGCGGCGGCGGCCGAGCAGCAGAGTTCGGTGGCGGAAGAGATCAACCGCAGCGTCACCAGCATTCGCGCCAGTGCCGATCAATCCTCCCTGGCGATGCAGGGCAATGCCGCTTCCAGCATCGAGTTGGCGCAGTTGGGGGTTGAGCTGAAGGGAATGGTGGGGCACTTCAAGCTGTGAGTCGGTGCTGCCCCGACATCTGAACCTGTGGCGTTGGTTTCGCCTGGGCGCCAGGCACCCTGGTTAAAGATGGGCCGTTGCGCCCGAAGTATCGGGCCGGCCCGGCGGGAGCAAGCTCCCTCGTCACGAAGGAACTCGGTCCGGCCCTGCCGTCTCAGTCGTAGACCTTCTTCTTCTTCCACTCGTCGTTTATTTCGTCTTCCTTCAAGCCTTCGGTCAACTGGTTGACCTCGCCTTCGACGGGCTGGGTGCTGGCCAGGACCATCGCGTTGGCGCGGGCCAGGAGCTTTTCCAGGTAATCGAGCTGTTCAGCGTAGACCTGTGGCTCCTGCTGCTTGCGCAGGTATTGCACACCACGTTCGAACGCCAGGCGCGCTTGCCCCGGTTGTTCCTGTTGCAAGGCTTGCTGACCGAGGTTGTTGAAGAACTCGATGTGCAGCAGGACCAGGATGTGCCGGACTTCGCGGATCCAGCGCTTGGCTTCGTTGGGCGGCAGGAAACCGTCCTGGGCGGCGCGGGTGATCTGGCCGTGCAGGGCTTCGAGCAGGAAGCGGACGTCCTTGGCCTTGGCTTCGGTCAGGATCGGTGCCGGCGGATTGCCCACCGGTATCGATTCACCCTGGGCGGCCAGCGCGGTCAGTTCGTCCAGGCGTGCCTTGACCCCTGTGTTGGTCTTGTCCAGGTTCAGCAAGCGCTGGCAGACGTTCATCTCCAGGCGCGTCAGCAGCAGCTTCAAGGCCGGCGTCATCAATTGCCCGGGGAAGGTTTCGGTGAGCTCGCCACAGCGCCGCATCCGGTCGTTGAGTTCAACCTTGGTGCGGACCTTTTCCAGCTTGTTGTTTTCCACCACATGGTTCATGTAGCCAATGGCGATCAACAGTGCGATCCCGGCTACGACGAGCAGGGTGATCATGAGTGGTGTCACCGGTAAGACCTCTTTATTGGGGTACGCATGTCATGAGTGTAGTGGCTTGGCTTTTAAGCGCATAGGCCCGGGCGACGCGATTAGACGGGCGTCGCGCTGTTTACGCGGGAACGCGAGCGAATGGGTGCACATTGCCACTATTTGTCGGGTGCGACTATAACGCCTTGGCGAGTGACAGAATATAGGCGTCAGAGATCGGCTGAGCCAAATCGCCGAATCGCCCTCAAACCCTGGGAAGTCATTGATTTAAATAAATTTATATCTGGGGGTTGACGACCCTCGAATCCATCCATAGAATGCGCGCCACTTACAGCGTAAAGCACTCAGCGAAACGCCATAAGCAGTGAATGTTGTACGTGTGTCCCCTTCGTCTAGTGGCCTAGGACACCGCCCTTTCACGGCGGTAACAGGGGTTCGAGTCCCCTAGGGGACGCCAATGCGGGAATAGCTCAGTTGGTAGAGCACGACCTTGCCAAGGTCGGGGTCGCGAGTTCGAGTCTCGTTTCCCGCTCCAATTTTAAACAGCGTTGCTCTCGGGCGACGCTGAGTGAAACCAGGAACGTCATCTTCGGATGCGGGCCTGGGCACTGGAACACACACCATGTGTTCCGGGCAGCGTGTCCCCTTCGTCTAGTGGCCTAGGACACCGCCCTTTCACGGCGGTAACAGGGGTTCGAGTCCCCTAGGGGACGCCATTTGCGGGAATAGCTCAGTTGGTAGAGCACGACCTTGCCAAGGTCGGGGTCGCGAGTTCGAGTCTCGTTTCCCGCTCCAAATTCAAAAAAACGCCGCTCATTGAGCGGCGTTTTTTTATGCCTGTGAAAAAATCCCCTCCAACCGGCAAGGACGTCATGCCTGGATGGCGGGGTGGTTTCGTCACGGCTCTCTAGATCATGGCTGGGGATGACGGGACGCTAGCGTCCTGTCTCGCAAGTACGTTCTCTTTTGGCGAGTGGCTTGGGTGTTCGGCCAAGGCGCCGCGACGAGTCATAGCAGGGCTATGGCGAGGAGTGGCAACGCCGGCCGGGCGCTCAAGACGCCGCCAAAAGTGAACAGCTTATTTGCGAGACAGGACACTAGGTGCGACACGGATGAGGTTGTTTATGCGGCCACCGAGACATCCATGCCAGTAATAGCATCATGCTGGCGGGGCAGAGCGTTACCACCAATAGTCCTATGTGCAGATCCGAGTGCGCCGAAATAATCCCCACAAGCCAGGGAATCAGGCTGCACCCCGCATTGCCAGCGGCGGTCAATACGCAGAACATGGTGGCTCCCCCTTGCGGAAAGGCATCTGCAGTAATGGCGAGCATCGTGGGCCATAGGCAACTGCCTGAGAACCCAGCGGTGATGGCAGCGGTTAGCGCCAGGGCGGGGCTGGGCGAAAAGCTGATCACGAAAAACAGGCCGACGGTCACGGCGCAACAGCCCAGCATCAGTGAAATGGCGGGTACTCGATCTTGCAGCAGGGCAGCAGCCATGCGCCCGAGGGCCATGCCGACTGAAAACCCGGCCAGAGAAAAACCACCCACTTCTTTCGAATACCCCAATCCTTGTTCGGCAAAGGCGGGCAGCCATTGGGACAACCCCGTTTCCGTAGCCCCTCCTAGAAAGATCGCGATCATGCAGGCGATGAAATAGGGCTGCCTGATGAGGGTTGGCAATGGTTCACGCTGCGTGTGCTCCTGTACCAGAGGCGGCAAGGGTAACCGCATGAACGCCATGAAGGTGACAAGCGGGACAACGACCAGGGCCAGGGCGACAATGCGCCAGGAAATATCCCATTTCAGCGCAATACTTGCCATCAGCACGGCAGTTACCGCGCCGATGCAGAAATACGAATGCAGCCAGTTCATGGCGGCGCTTCGCCGTTCGGGTTGCAGCGCTGCAACAAGGGGGCTGAGGATCATGTCCAGCACCCCTGCACCAAATCCCATGATGGCGACGGCCACCAGCAGGAAGACATAGGAAGGGGCGACAGCTACAAGGCCCAGGCCCGCCGAAGTGGTTAGCAGCCCGAATAGGATGATCAGCCTCGGCTCCCCTCTGTCCGCCAGGGGGCCGGTTATCAGGATGGCCACTATAAAGCTGAGGAACATGACCGCGGGAATTCGCCCCAGCTGCTCCGTCGTCAAGCCTGACGAGGAGCCGAAGGCATCACTGAACGTTGTCAGATAGACCGGCAGAAAGTTGAGGGCCATGGCCAAGCACATCATGGCTGCATAACAGGCGTAAAGCGCGTAGCGATCGGGTTTGGCGGCAGGCATCAGGCATGGAACTCTTGAAGTTAGAAACGTGGGGCGTCGTGTGCCTTCCAGCAGCATTCAGTCCATTCAATCGCCGAGAAGCGCGCGGCGAAGGAGGAATCACCTGGACTGCTGGCAAAGAAGCCGAATTGAACGAGTTTTTCTGCGTGAAAGAGATGGAACATACGCATCATGCAAAACTGTTGACCATCCACCGAATTTTCAAGAAGGAAATCACTGCCCCTTCGGCTGAGCCGGTAATACATAGTCTGGGTAACACGGTCAAAGTTGGTCATGGCCCAGTCTGAAAAGCCATGGTTGGTCACGACGGAAAACAGTTGTTGAAAGCCGTTATTCTGATACTCGATGCCACTTTTCATCCACGTGTTTTTATCTTGATAGATGAACAGGCCACATTGGTCGAAGTAGGTGCTTGAGGTAAAAGATACCTTGGCCTTCAATGTCCAGTACTGTTCTTCGCTGGCAATCACGATGGCCGGAGCATTGTCATATTCCAAGCCGTAATAGGTACCTCGCCAGAAATCAGTATCCGGGGTGGTATGGATAATGATTTCGTCGTCACCGATGGACGACCGTTCGGGCATGTTGATCCACGTCCAATCTGAACGACTCAGTGTTTTCATGTTGTCATCGCCGAAAAAACCAATGATTTATTTCACTGTGCTGATGAACACACAGGTCCGCCGCACTCAGGTCCTGCTGTCCTGAATTGGGGTTGAGCAAGCCCACGCAGAACATGGTGGCGGCTTTTGCCGCCGCTACACCATGGGTGGAGTCTTCGATCACCACGCAAGACGAAGGTGGGATGTCCAGTTGCATGGCGGCCTTGAGGAAAATCTCGGGATGCGGCTTGCTGCGCTCAACATCATCGCCGCAAACGGTTTCATTGAAAAAAAGGTGAAGCCCAGCATTACGCAACACCAGCTCAACCAGTTCCCGAGGTGAAGAAGAGGCTACCGCGCACGGGATTCCCGCCACCTGAAGTGCACCGAGAAGTGTTGTGACCCCGGGCATCGGAGGCAGGGGCACTGAAGCGAGCATGGTCATCAACTGCTGGTGATGCTCAGCCATCAGGCAGTCCAGGGATTCGACAAGCCCGTATTCAGCCTTGATGACGCTCCACATATGCCGCTGCGTGGTGCCTACAAATCGCGACAGGGACATCTCGTCAAGGACCACGCCATGGCGTGCATAAGAGTCTCTTTCCTGTTCCATGTAGAGCGGCTCACTGTCAACCAGGACACCGTCCATATCGAAAATGAAGCCTTGGATAGTCGACATCAGTGCACGCGCGGTTGTTTGGGATCTCGCTTGAAATGCAAGAAGTTATAGTGTGAGCGTGCCTCGAACTCATGCAGCTTGAAGGTTTTTGTCATTTCAATATTCTGGAACCCTTCACCGTCGATTAGCGTGGTGGTGTCAGATCCGCCAATGATGATAGGTAATTGCATGAGCATTATTTCGTCGACCAGATCAAGGTTGAATACCTGCCAGTTCAGATGACCGCCACCTTCAACCATGATGTGATTTATTCCGCGTGTTTCCAGCATGGGAAAGAGTTGTTTGAAGTCGACACGCGCGTCACCCGCAAATAGCACTTCCTTACCTTGGGCGCGGATCTGCTCGACCATTTCGTGGTGACGGGCCTGTTCCGTGGTCGCGATAATCGTTCTTTCGGGGGAGCTTAGAACTTTTGCTGAGGCAGGAAAGTTCAGCGAGGCCGTCGGAATGATACGAACAGGATTGCGGCCGGTTCCGTACCGATTGGTCAACTGAGGGTCGTCGGTGATAATCGTATTACGCCCGACCATGATGGCATCTACTTGGCTGCGGAATGTGTGAATGAACCGCATGTCCTCCTCGTCGAAATGCTGGAAAAGCGGTTTGCTGGATGCTTCGTTGCCGAGCGTAAGCTTGCCATCGATGGAGATCTGGCTAAATACAGTGACTTTCATAGGGCTTCACTTGGAGTGCTGAGGAAAATTAACGTGACAGGTACTTGAGGTTGGGGGTGAAAACACTTTTGATCATTGGCGCGCACGGATCATTCAGCAAACGATCGAAGGCTGTTGGATGCGCCTCAAGGGGATAACGATGGGTGACCAGCTTTCCTAATTCAGGAAGTCTATGGGCCATACGCAGCGCCAGGGGGAAGTGTTGGTTGTATTCTCCCGCTGCAATAATACTGATGGCATTCACCAAGAAGTGCTTTACAGCAAGTGAGTACTGGTAGTTTCCGTTGAAACCGAACAGAACAATTCGGCCACCCCGGTTGATTCTGCTGGCGGCTATTTCCAGTTGATTGCCGACGGTATCGATGACCACATCAAATTTTTCAGGGACCTGTCCATGGCGCTCCAGCGCCTCGGGGAGGACGATGTCCAAGCCCAGGGAGCGTCCGAATTCAATTCGAAAGGTGTTCAGGTCGGTGGCACGCGTATGAACTCCTATCGCCCGCAATAGTATCTGCGCGACTAGGCTCATTGGGCCTGAGCCAAGCAGCAGTACGCGTTCGCCCGCTTTGATCGACGCTTGCTCGATGTTATTCAAGATACACGCGACGGGTTCGATCAGGACGGCTGTTTCCCAGTTCATATCGTCCGGGATGCCATGCACGAAACGTTCGCGTGTGACGAAGCGCTCGGCAAACGTACCGTGCTTGTTGACGCCGGCGATGTCCAGGCCAGCACCCATACCACCGTTACATAAGTGGGTTTTGGCTGAGGTGCAATATTCACAGTGACCGCAGTATTCGTTGGGATCTATGACCACACGCATGCCTATATGCGTGCGGGTGACGCCGGTTCCGACATTGACGACGACGCCGACTGCTTCATGGCCGCGAACGATTCCCAGCTGTCCTTCTTCTCGGCCGGATAACACCGCCAAGTCGGTTCCGCAAATACCGGAAAGTACAACATCTATCTCCACACCATCGACAGGCAGTGTCTTGAGCTCGTCGTGATTCACCAGGCTCAATTGTCGTCCGCTCACTAAACTGATCGCCTTCATATAACCATCATTGCTCTATTTGATTGTGAATGAACCGTGCCAACGAGTGTCCGCCTCCGCAGTATTTGGAGCGAACCAAGGATGTGTGGCGCGTTTCATCCATTCGGAAACGGCCGGCATTATGCAAGGCGAGCAGCGTACATTTCAGTCAAAAAAGAATTACCGTTAACGACATGATGATTCATGTTGTTTCGGCTTGGCGCCCCAAGTGCGATAGATAGTGGTTGAACTTGAGTTTTCTTCGAGCTGGCAGTGCCAGATATTATGACTTCGATACAAGTTGCAAAGGGAATGAGGTCGATGGCACGCCCACGCAATGAAAAAGGCCCGCAGGGTGATCCATGCGGGCCTTCGTGCAACAGGGTGCGATCAGTGCTTGCTGTCCTGGTCCGACATCGCCAGCAATTGTTTCTCCTGGTTCCAGTCGAAGGGCTCGTCGTTTTGTTCGGCTTCGAAACGACGTTCCTCCAAAGCCTGGTACAGGTCGATTTCCTCGTCGGGCATGTAGTGCAGGCAGTCGCCGCCGAAGTACCAGAGCAGGTCGCGCGGCACCAGGTGGGCGATCTGTGGATAACGGACGATCACCTGGCACAGGAGGTCCTGGCCCAGGTACTGGCTTTCGATCGGGTCGACGGGCAGCTGTGCGCGCAGTTCGTCGAAGCGCTCCAGGAACAGGGCATGGCTTTCTTCGGGAACCTGTTCGGCCTCACCTACGGCGACCAGGATGCTGCGCAGGTGGTCGAGCAGGACAAGGTGATCGGCAACGACATTGGACACGAGATAAGTCCTCAAGAGCAAAACGGGCGCAGGAGTATAAAGCCCCTGCGCCGGCTTTTACATGGCCGTGGATCAGGATGACGCCGTGGCGAGGGAGCCAGGCCCCTCGCCACGGTTTCAGCGGACCTTGGCCTCGGCCAGCGTCAGCGCCTCCTTGTCGAAGTCATCCACGTCGATGACCTTGCGCCGCGCTGCTTCGGCCACGCGCAGGGCCTCGGCCTCACCCGCCTGCACCACCCCGGCTTCGAGGGCTGCATCGATGAGGGACTCGCCTGGCGTTGGGTTAAGCTGCCCTTGCTTGAGCGCGCCGTGGAGTTTTTTCTGCACCGGATGGGCGGCGGCCAGCAGGTCGGCGGCATGCTGCAGGGCGCCCACTGGATCTTCCGCCGATTGAGGGCGATAGCAACCTTGCAGCAATTCCTCGAGGGTCGGGTCGCCCTTGGCCCGGCCTATCACCGTGGCCACCTCGGCATCCAGCCGGTCGCTCGGGCCCTTGTGGCGACGACCAAACGGGAATACCACAACACGTAACAGGCAACCCAGCAGTCGGTTCGGGAAGTTGGCCAGCAATTCGTCCAGCGCGCGCTCCGATTGACCGAGACTTTCCTCCATGGCCCAGCTGAACAGCGGCGCCATATGGTCGGGCGAATCCAGGTCGTGGTAGCGCTTGAGGGCTGCGGATGCCAGGTAAAGATTGCTTAGCACGTCTCCCAGGCGGGCCGACAGACGTTCTCGACGTTTGAGCTCGCCCCCCAGCAGCATCATGCTCAGGTCCGCCAGCAGGGCGAATGCCGCCGCCTGCCGGTTGAGCGCGCGGAAATAACCCTGGCTCAAGGCGTTGCCCGGGGCGCGCTCGAAGCGACCGAGGCCGAGGTTCAGCACCAGGGTGCTGGCGGCGTTGCTGACGGCAAAGCCAATGTGCTTGAGCAACAGGCCGTCGAATTCCAGCAGGGCCTGGTCCTTGTCCTCGCGGGTGGCCAGGGCCATTTCCTTGAGCACGAACGGATGGCAGCGGATGGCGCCCTGGCCGAAGATCATCAGGTTGCGCGACAGGATGTTCGCGCCTTCGACGGTGATGAAGATCGGCGCGCCTTGCCAACTGCGCCCCAGGTAGTTGTTCGGGCCCATGATGATGCCCTTGCCGCCGTGCACGTCCATGGCGTGGCTGATGCACTCGCGACCGCGCTCGGTCAGGTGGTACTTGAGGATCGCCGACAGCACCGAGGGTTTCTCCCCCAGGTCCACGGCGTTGGCGGTCAGCATGCGAGCCGCGTCCATCATCCAGGCATTGCCACCGATGCGCGCCATGGCTTCCTGGATGCCTTCGAACGCCGACAGCGGTACGTTGAACTGCTCGCGTACCTGGGTGTACTGGCCCGTCACCAGGCTGGTGAACTTCGCCGCGCCGGTGCCCACTGCGGGCAGGGAGATCGAGCGCCCGACCGACAGGCAGTTCATCAGCATCATCCAACCCTTGCCGAGCATTGGCTGGCCGCCAATGAGGAAGTCCAGCGGGATGAACACGTCCTTGCCCCAATTCGGCCCGTTCATGAACGCCGCGCCGAGCGGCAGGTGACGGCGGCCGATGTGCACGCCGGGGGTGTCGGTGGGAATCAGCGCCAGGCTGATGCCCAGGTCCTCTTCGTCACCCAGCAGGTGATCGGGGTCATAGGCCTTGAAGGCCAGGCCGAGGAGGGTGGCCACCGGGCCCAGGGTGATGTAGCGCTTTTCCCAGTTCAGGCGCAGGCCCAGGGTTTCCCGGCCTTCCCATTCGCCCTTGCAGATGATGCCGGTGTCGGGCATCGCCCCGGCGTCCGAACCGGCCAGCGGACCGGTCAGGGCGAAGCAGGGGATATCGTCGCCCCGCGCCAACCGTGGCAGGTAGTGATCGCGTTGTTCATCGGTGCCGTAGTGCAGCAGCAGTTCCGCCGGGCCAAGGGAATTGGGGACCATCACCGTGGAGGCCAGGTCGCCGCTGCGGGTCGCCAGCTTCATCGCCACCTGGGAGTGGGCGTAGGCGGAGAACCCCTTGCCGCCATATTCCTTAGGAATGATCAGGGCGAAGAAGCCGTGGGCCTTGATATGGGCCCAGGCTTCGGGCGGCAGGTCCATGGCCTGGCCGATCTGCCAGTCGCTGACCATCGCGCAGAGTTCTTCCGTCGGGCCGTCGAGGAACGCCTGTTCTTCCTCGGTCAGTTGCACCTTGGGGTAGGACAGCAGCAGGTCCCAGTCCGGGCGCCCGCTGAACAGTTCGCCGTCCCACCACACCGTGCCGGCGTCGATGGCGTCGCGTTCGGTCTGGGACATGGGCGGCAGGGTTTTCTGGAACCAGTCGAACATCGGCGCGCTGAAATAGCGGCGACGCAGGTCCGGTAGCAGCAACGGGGCCGCGACGGCGGCGAGCACCACCCAGAGGACCAGCATCAGCCATCCGGGGGCGTGGCTGAAAATGCCCATGGCCAGCAGGTAGACCGCGACGATGCCCAGCGCCGGCAACGGGTCGGTGCGCCGATGGGCCAGCCAGGCGATCCCGATGACCAGGACCAGTATCCACAACAACAGCATAGGTAATCCTCCGTGAACCAGGGCAAAACCGACCCACAGAGCTTAGACGGCCTCTGCAAAACCGGCGGTCGGCGCGATGTGATTGATTTCGTGGGAAACCCTGGATGCGATGCGCCAGTCTGGTTGGCAACAGCCGTGGGAAATCGTTCGTCAAACAGGTGAGAAAACGCCATTGTTTGGCCGAAACGCCGTTATCGCGGCGGCGGGGCTATGGATAGACTCCGGTTCCAACGATGCCAGCCACGACAGCCGGCACTCCCCGGAGGCGTTTCCAGCATGCAGCCCTACCTGAGCCCCAGCCGCTTCATCGACAGTGATCATCCAGCGGTCATCGCCTTCGCCGAGGCGCATCGCGGTGCCGATCGCGCGCCGCTGGCGCAGGCGGTCAGCCTGTATTACGCGGTGCGCGAGGCGGTGCGGTACAACCCCTACACCTTCAGCCGCGATCCGGCGACGCTGCGCGCCAGCCATGCGCTTGCCCACGGCGAAAGCTATTGCGTGCCCAAGGCCACCTTGCTTGCCGGCTGCGCCCGGCACTGCGGTATCCCGGCGCGCATTGGCCTGGCGGATGTGCGCAATCACCTGTCCACGCCGCGCTTGCTGGCACTGCTCAGGAGCGACGTGTTCGCCATGCACGGTTACACCGAGTTGTACCTGGGGGAGCGCTGGGTCAAGGCCACGCCGGCGTTCAACCAAAGCCTGTGCGAGTTGTTCGATGTCGCGCCGCTGGAATTCGACGGCCGCCATGACAGCGTTTTCCACCCGTTCAATCGGCAAGGGGCGAAGCTGATGGAGTACATCACCGACCATGGCCAGTTCGTCGACGTCCCCGAAACGTTCTTTTTCGAGCACCTGGAAAAATGTTATCCACACCTGTTCGGTGATCAGGCGCCGCCCTTGCTCGGCGACATGCAGGACGATTTGAGTCGCGGCTGATCCGGCGTATGCTGCTGCGGCACTTTATCCATTGAAGGAAACCGTGATGCTGAAGATCTGGGGTCGCAAGAACTCGTCGAACGTGCGCAAGGCGCTCTGGTGTGCCGAGGAGCTGGGACTGGCCTATGAGTCCATCGACGCGGGCGGCGCATTCGGGGTGGTGGACACGCCCGAGTACCGGGCGAAGAACCCCAACGGGCGCGTCCCGATGATCGAGGATGACGGTTTCGTGCTGTGGGAATCCAACACCATCGTGCGCTATCTGCTGGCTCGCCATGCGCCGGATTCGGCCTGGTACCCGGCCGATGCCCAGGCGCGGGCCAGCGCCGAGAAATGGATGGATTGGACCACCTCGTCCTTTGCCGGACCGTTCCGGACGGTGTTCTGGGGCGTGCTGCGCACCCCGGCCGAGCAGCAGGACTGGCCGGCCATCCGTGCCGCAATCAAGGAATGCGACGGCTTGCTGGCGATGGCCGACCGCGCGCTGGGCGAACAACCGTACCTGAGCGGCGCGCAGATCGGCATGGGCGACATGCCCTTGGGCAGTTTCATTTATGCCTGGTTCGAGATGCCCATCGAGCGGGCCGACTTGCCGCACCTGGAAGCCTGGTACCACCGGTTGCAGCAGCGTCCGGCGTACCGCAAGGCGGTCATGACCGCGTTGACTTAATACTTACTATCGACACGCTTGACTGTACTTGTGCGGCGACGCCCCGCACCATGGCCTTCGTGCGCCGTGGTTGTTTTGCTCGCCGCGCGCCCTCATGTACTTCTTTCCTCCCTTCTTGGTGCGTAATCCGATATGAGTTCCGCTCTGTCCATCCGGCAGCTAACCAAAACCTACGGCAACGGTTTCCAGGCCCTGAGTGGTATCGATCTGGACGTCGCCGAAGGTGACTTCTTTGCCTTGCTCGGCCCCAACGGTGCCGGCAAATCCACCACCATCGGCATTCTTTCCACCTTGGTGAACAAGACCAGCGGCACGGTGAATGTCTTCGGCCATGACCTGGACCGCGAGCCCGCCGCCCTCAAGCGCTGCATCGGCGTGGTGCCCCAGGAGTTCAACTTCAACCAGTTCGAAAAGACCTTCGACATCGTCGTGACCCAGGCCGGTTACTACGGCATCCCGCCGAAGATCGCCAACGAGCGTGCCGAGCAGTACCTGACCCAGCTGGGGTTGTGGGACAAGCGCGACGTGCCGTCCCGTTCATTGTCCGGTGGCATGAAGCGCCGCCTGATGATTGCCCGTGCGCTGGTGCACGAGCCACGCCTGCTGATTCTCGACGAACCGACGGCGGGGGTGGACATCGAGCTGCGTCGTTCGATGTGGACCTTCCTGACCGAACTGAACCAGAAAGGCATCACCATCATCCTGACCACGCATTACCTGGAGGAGGCCGAGCAGTTGTGCCGCAACATCGGCATCATCGACCACGGCACCATCGTCGAGAACACCAGCATGCGGCAGTTGCTCGGCCAACTGCATGTGGAAACCTTCGTGCTGGACCTCAAGCACGACCTGAGGGCCGCGCCACAACTCAGCGGCTACCCGGCCCGCCTGGTGGACAGCCACACCCTGGAGGTCCAGGTGGACAAGGCCGTCGGCATCACCGGCCTGTTCGGCCAACTGGCCTTGCAGAACATCGAAGTGCAGAGCCTGCGCAACAAGACCAATCGCCTCGAGGAGTTGTTCGTGTCCCTGGTGGAAAAAAACCTGGCGAAGGTGGCGGTATGAGTTCCGAACTGCGCCCCAACCTGATCGCCCTCAATACCATTGTCTACCGTGAAGTGCGGCGCTTCATGCGGATCTGGCCGCAGACCCTGCTGCCGCCGGCGATCACCATGGTCCTGTACTTCGTGATCTTCGGTAACCTGATCGGTCGGCAGATCGGCGACATGGGTGGCTTCACCTACATGGACTACATCGTGCCGGGGCTGATCATGATGTCGGTGATCACCAACTCCTACGGCAACGTGGTGTCGAGTTTCTTCGGCAGCAAGTTCCAGCGTTCCATCGAGGAACTGATGGTCTCGCCGGTTTCACCCCACACGATCCTCATCGGCTATGCCCTGGGCGGCGTGTTGCGTGGCCTGGCGGTGGGACTGATCGTGACGTTGCTGTCGCTGTTCTTCACTCATCTGCAGGTGCATCACCTGGGGGTGACGGTCCTGGTGGTGGTGCTCACGGCAACGATCTTTTCGCTGCTGGGGTTCATCAACGCGGTGTTCGCGCGCAACTTCGACGACATCTCCATCATCCCGACGTTCGTGCTCACGCCGTTGACCTACCTGGGCGGGGTGTTCTACTCGATCTCCCTGTTGCCACCGTTCTGGCAGGCCGTCTCCCTGGCCAACCCGGTGCTGCACATGGTCAACGCCTTCCGCTACGGCATCCTCGGGGTTTCCGATATCAAGATCAGCATCGCGATCACCTTCATGCTGGTGGCCACCGTGGTGCTCTACATCGGTTGTTCGCGGTTGCTGGTCAGCGGGCGCGGCATGCGCACCTGACCCGGCCTGTGTGTTGACTGATACATCGCCTATCGCGAGCAGGCTCGCTCCCACCAGGCAATGCATTTCAATGTGGGAGCGAGCCTGCTCGCGATAGCACCCATAGAGCAGCACAAAAAAGGCCTCCATTCCAGGAGGCCTTTTTTGCATTTCACATCCGGCTTTTCTTGCGCCGTTTCCATTGCCGGGTCACCCACCAACGCCAGTAGCTCATGGTGACGAAGTAGGCCAGGGCGCCCAGTACCAGGCCGGTGACCACCGAGCCAAGCAGGAACGGTTGCCACAAGGTCGACAGCTGGCCACTGATCCATTCCCAGGTCAGTGCTTCCGGCAGGGTCCGGGCGGGTACGTCCATCAGCCAGGCGCCGGTCTGGTAGGTGCAGAAGAACACCGCCGGCATGGTGATCGGATTGGTCAGCCAGACCAGACTCACGGCGATCGGCAGGTTGCCGCGTACCGCGACGGCCAGGGCGGCGGCCAGCAACATCTGCAACGGGATGGGCAGGAACGCGGCAAACAGGCCGACCGCCATGGCGCGCGCGACGGAATGACGGTTCAGGTGCCAGAGGTTGGGATCGTGCAGCAAGGTGCCGAGAAAGCGTAAGGATTTGTGTTCCCGGATGCTCTGCGGGTCAGGCATGTAACGTTTGAATAGGCGCCGGGGCATAAGGCTTCTCGGTCGGTTCAAAGCAGTAAGGCGGCAAGTATGTCCGGATTCTACGGTCGGCAGATTCAGACTTTGTGACAATTGATAACGCCCGGGGTGCGATCCAGCGGCTAAGCCTGGAGAGGGCAACTCTCAAGGATGGGTCATGCGCACGGGTTTGGTCGCGCTTGCAGTGGGGCTGGTGGCCCCGGTTTTTTTCCCGGCGTTGCCGCCGCCGTGGTTGATCGTGGCGCTGCCGGTACTGGCACTGATGACGCTGCCGTTTCGAACCTACCCGCTGGGGTTCTTCCTCTGCGGATTGGCCTGGGCGTGCCTGTCGGCGCAGTCCGCGCTGGACGACCGGTTGCCGGTCGCGCTGGACGGGGAAACCCGTTGGGTCGAAGGACGCGTCGTCGGTTTGCCGCAACAGGGCGATGGCGTGGTGCGCTTCGAACTGGCCGATGCCCGCTCACGACGCGACCGGCTGCCGGCGTTGATGCGACTCGCCTGGTTCGCAGGGCCGCCGGTCAGCAGTGGCGAGCGTTGGCGACTGGCGGTCAAGCTCAAGCGGCCCGCCGGGCTGTCGAACCCTCATGGTTTCGACTACGAGGCCTGGTTGTTGAGCCGGGGCGTCGGCGCCACCGGTACGATCAAGGAAGGCCAGCTGCTGCAGCCGGCCCAGGGCGCCTGGCGCGATGGAGTGCGCCAGGCGTTGGCGGGGGTCGATGCCCAGGGCCGGTCGGGTGCGCTGATGGCGTTGGTGCTGGGGGATGGCGGCGGGTTGAGCCGCGAAGACTGGCGGGTGCTGCAAGACACCGGCACGGTCCACCTGCTGGTGATCTCCGGGCAGCACATTGGCCTGCTCGCCGGCCTGGTGTACCTGCTGGTGGCGGGGGCGGCGCGTGTTGGCTTGTGGCCAGTGAGCCTGCCGTGGCTGCCCTGGGCCTGCGCGCTGGCTTTCATGGCGGCGCTGGGCTACGGCTTGCTGGCCGGGTTCGAGGTGCCGGTGCGGCGGGCCTGCGCGATGATCGGCCTGGTGTTGCTGTGGCGTTGGCGCTTCAAGCCCCCGGCGCCCTGGCGGGCCTGGTTGCTGGCGTTCGATGGGGTGCTTTTGTTCGATCCGCTCGCCTGCCTGCGGCCGGGGTTCTGGCTGTCATTCGCCGCCGTGGCGATCCTGATGTTCACCTTCGGCGGCCGCCTGGGGCCCTGGCGCTGGTGGCAAACCTGGACCCGGGCGCAGTGGCTGGTTGCCCTTGGACTGTGTCCGTTGTTGTTGATCCTGGGGTTACCGGTCAGCCTCAGCGGACCGTTGGTCAACCTGCTGGCGGTGCCCTGGATCAGCCTGCTGGTGCTGCCGCCGGCGCTGCTCGGGACGTTGCTGCTGCCCGTGCCGTTCATGGGCGAGGGCCTGTTGTGGATCGCCGGAGGGCTGCTCGACCTGTGGTTCCGGGGGCTGGCGCGGGTGGCCGGGCAGGTGCCTGCCTGGAACTCAGCGGCGGTTCCGCCGTGGGCTCTGGGGATCGCCGCGCTGGGGGCGTTCCTGCTGTTGTTGCCCAAGGGGGTGCCGCTACGCGTGCTGGGCTGGCCGATGTTGCCCTTGATGGTCTTGGCGCCACGGGAAACCCTGCCGCCCGGCCAGGCCGAAATCTGGCAGTTGGACGTGGGCCAGGGGTTGGCAGTGCTGGTGCGCACCCGGGGCCATGCCTTGCTCTACGACGCCGGGCCGCGTTTCGGCGACGCCGATGCGGGCGAGCGTGTCGTGCTGCCCACCTTGCGCAAGCTGGGCGTGCGAGGGTTGGACCTGATGCTGCTCAGCCATGCCGATGCCGACCATGCCGGCGGTGCCCAGGCGGTGCGCAACGGGCTACCCACCCGGCGGTTGATCAGTGGCGATCCTGCCGCGCTGCCCGAGGCGCTGTCGGCCGGCCCCTGCGACAGCGGCCAGCGATGGGAGTGGGACGGCGTCGGCTTCGAGTTGTGGCACTGGTCCTCTGCCGTCGACAGCAACCAGAAATCTTGCGTCTTGTTGGTGGAGGCGGGTGGCGAACGCTTGTTGCTGACCGGCGACATCGATCGCCAGGCCGAGCGCGCCTTGCTCGACGGTCCCCTGGCGCTGCCGATCCACTGGCTGGCCGCGCCCCATCATGGCAGCCGCAGTTCGTCATCAATGGCGCTGCTGGCACGCCTCAAGCCTCACTCGGTGCTGATTTCGCGCGGCCAGGGCAATGCCTTTGGCCATCCTCATCCCCAGGTGATGGCCCGCTACCGGCGCGCGGGGATGGCGATCTACGACAGCGCCGAACAAGGTGCCATTCGTCTGCAACTGGGCGCCTTTGCCCCGCCGCGGACCCAGGCCGGGCAGCGCCGCTACTGGCGCGACCCACCGCCCTCCGGCGCCCCGGGCGAGCATTGATCCAGCTCAAGCGGGCGCGCGCCTATCGGCGAGCCGGGTCTCCAAGGCGAGTCTGTGTGATAAAGTGGCGCACTTTTTCGAGGGGGCAGTCACTGTGTGGGAATTGGTCAAATCCGGCGGCTGGATGATGTTGCCGATCATTCTGAGTTCCATCGCGGCATTGGGTATCGTTGCCGAACGCCTGTGGACCCTGCGGGCCAGCCGCGTGACCCCGGAGCACCTGCTCGGGCAGGTCTGGGTGTGGATCAAGGACAAGCAGCTGAACAAGGACAAACTCAAGGAGCTGCGCGCCAGCTCTCCCCTGGGGGAGATCCTCGCCGCCGGCCTGGCGAACTCCAAGCATGGTCGCGAGATCATGAAGGAATGCATCGAGGAAGCCGCCGCCCGGGTCATCCATGAGCTGGAGCGTTACATCAACGCCCTGGGCACCATCGCCGCCATGTCCCCGTTGCTGGGCCTGCTGGGTACGGTGCTGGGCATGATCGATATCTTCAGCGCCTTCACCGGTTCCGGCATGTCCACCAACGCCGCCGTGCTCGCGGGCGGGATCTCCAAGGCGCTGATCACCACCGCTGCCGGCCTGATGGTGGGTATCCCCTCGGTGTTTTTCCACCGGTTCCTGCAACGCCGCGTCGACGAACTCGTGGTGGGCATGGAGCAGGAAGCCATCAAGCTGGTCGAGGTGGTGCAGGGCGATCGTGATGTGGACCTGGCCGGGGACAAGAAGTGAAATTCCGTCGCAAACCCCGGGAAAACATCGAGATCAACCTGGCGTCGTTGATCGACGTGGTGTTCATCCTGCTGCTGTTTTTCGTCGTGACCACCACCTTCACCCGGGAAACCCAGCTCAAGGTCGAGTTACCTCAGGCCGTCAGTGGCTCGCCGGCCGAGGACCAGCAACTCAAGAACCTGGAAGTCACCATCAGCGCCGAAGGGGCGTTCTCGGTGAACAACCAACTGCTGCCCAAGAGTGACCTGGCGAGCCTGATCGAGGCCCTGCAGAAAGAGTCCGGCGGCGACACCAACCTGCCGTTGTCCATCAGCGCCGACGGCAAGACCCCTCATCAATCGGTGATCACCGCCATGGATGCAGCCGGCAAGCTCGGTTTCAGCCATTTGCGCATGACCACGGTCGAGGCGGCGCCCGCACCCTGATGGCCATGTCCGATCGTTTGCTTGCCGCGTGGTACCAGGGGCATCCGGCCCTGGCGCTGCTGCGGCCGCTGGAGTGGTTGTACCGGCGCGTAGTCGTGCGCAAGCGCGAGCGCTTCCTGGCCGGTGACGGCTCGATCTACCAACCGCCCGTGCCGTTGGTGGTGGTCGGCAATATCACGGTCGGCGGGACCGGCAAGACGCCGATGATCCTGTGGCTGATCGAGCATTGCCAGCGCAGCGGCCTGCGGGTCGGCGTGGTCAGCCGCGGCTATGGTGCCAAGCCGCCGCAGCTGCCATGGCGGGTCGAGGCCGGGCAGGGCGCCGACGTGGCCGGCGACGAACCGCTGTTGATCGTCCAGCGCACCGGCGTGCCGCTGATGATCGACCCGCAGCGCAGCCGCGCGGTCCAGGCGCTGTTGGAGCGCGAGGCGCTGGACCTGATCCTGTCCGACGATGGCATGCAGCATTACCGTATGGCCCGGGACCTGGAGCTGGTGCTGATCGACAGCGCCCGCGGCCTGGGCAATCGCCGCTGCCTGCCGGCCGGGCCGTTGCGCGAGCCGGTCGAGCGCCTGCAAGCGGTCGATGCCGTGCTGTACAACGGCGCCCGCGCCGATCGCGACGATGGCTTCGCCTTTGAACTGCGGCCCACTGCCCTGGTGAACCTGGCCAGCGGCGAACGCCGCGACCTCGACCATTTCCCGCCCGGCCAGGCCTTGCACGCCGTGGCCGGCATCGGCAATCCCCAGCGTTTCTTCAAGACCCTCGAGACGCTACACTGGCGACCCATACCGCACGGGTTTGCCGACCATGCCCACTACAGCGCCCAGGCCCTGGATTTCACGCCTTCGCTGCCATTGGTCATGACGGAAAAGGACGCGGTCAAGTGCCGTGCCTTCGCCGGTCCCGACTGGTGGTACCTGGCGGTGGATGCTGCGCCGTCACCGGCCTTCGCGACCTGGTTCGACACCCAACTGATGCGCCTGTTGCCGGATCGACTTTTGCCTTAACACCTTTCATCCAAGGGAATTTCCATGGACACCAAACTGCTCGATATCCTGGCCTGCCCGGTCTGCAAGGGACCGCTCAAGCTCAGCGCCGACAAGACCGAACTGATCAGCAAGGGCGCCGGCCTGGCCTACCCGATTCGTGACGGCATCCCGGTGATGCTCGAAAGCGAAGCCCGGACCCTGAGCACCGACGAGCGCCTGGATAAATGACCACCGCCTTTACCGTTGTCATTCCGTCGCGCTTCGCCTCGACGCGCCTGCCAGGCAAGCCACTGCTGTCGATCGCCGGCAAGCCGATGATCCAGCATGTGTGGGAGCAGGCTTGCAAGAGCAGCGCCCAGCGTGTGGTGGTGGCGACTGACGATGCGCGCATCGTCGAGGCCTGCAAGGGCTTCGGCGCCGACGTCGTGCTGACGCGCGAGGACCACAATTCCGGCACCGATCGCCTGGCGGAAGTCGCGGTGAAGCTCGGCCTTGAACCGGAGGCCATCGTGGTCAACGTCCAGGGCGACGAGCCGCTGATCCCGCCCAGCGTGATCGATCAGGTCGCCGCCAACCTCGCGGCCCACACCGAGGCGCGCATGGCCACCCTGGCCGAACCGATCGACGACGTGCAGGCCCTGTTCAATCCCAACGTGGTCAAGGTGGTCAGTGACCTCAACGGCCTGGCCCTGACCTTCAGCCGCACGACATTGCCGTGGGCCCGCGAAGCATTCGCCCAGGGCCGCGACGTGATGCCCGAAGGCGTGCCGTATCGTCGCCACATCGGCATCTATGCCTACCGCGCAGGCTTTCTCCAGGATTTCGTCGCCTGGGGGCCCTGCTGGCTGGAAGACACCGAGGCGCTGGAGCAACTGCGCGCCTTGTGGCACGGCGTGCGGATTCATGTCGCCGATGCGCTGGTCGCCCCGCCGACAGGGGTCGACACCCCGGAAGACCTCGAGCGCGTTCGTCGCCTGCTGGAGGCCTGATGCGGGTTCTGTTCGTCTGCCTCGGCAACATCTGCCGTTCACCCACCGCCGAAGGCATCCTGCGGCACAAGCTGCGCGAGGCCGGCCTGGCCGACCAGGTCGAGGTCGCCTCCGCCGGCACCGGTGACTGGCATGTCGGCAAGGCCCCGGACAAACGCAGCCAGGCCGCGGCCCTGCGCCGTGGCTACGACCTGTCGGCCCAGCGTGCCCAGCAGGTGACCCGCGCCGACTTCGCGGCCTACGACCTGATCCTGGCCATGGACAACAGCAACCTGCGCAATCTCAAGGCCCTGCAGCCGGCCAAGGGCAGGGCCGAGCTGGACCTGTTCCTGCGCCGCTACGAAGCCGAACTCGACGAGGTGCCGGACCCGTACTACGACGGCGAACAAGGTTTCGAGCAGGTGCTGGACCTGATTGAACAGGCCACGGATCGCCTGGTGATCGAATTGAAGGGACGGTTATGACCTTGCAGCTACAGGCCGGCGTCAGCCTCAAGCCGTTCAACAGTTTCGGCGTCGACGTGGCGGCACGCTTGTTCGCCGAGGCCCACGGCGACGGGGATGTCCGCGAGGCGCTGGCCTATGCCCGCGACCACGACGTACCGCTGCTGGTGATTGGCGGTGGCAGCAACCTGTTGCTGACCGGGGACATCGACGCGCTGGTGTTGCGCATGGCCAGCCAGGGGATTCGCTTGCTCAGCGATGACGGCGAACGGGTGGTGGTCGAGGCCGAAGCCGGCGAACCCTGGCACCCCTTTGTCCAGTACACGCTGGCGCAAGGCTGGTCGGGGCTGGAGAATCTCAGCCTGATTCCTGGCACCGTCGGCGCGGCCCCGATGCAGAACATCGGCGCCTACGGCGTGGAGGTCAAGGACGTTTTCGCCGGCCTCACGGCACTCGATCGCCAGACCGGCGAATTACGCGAGTTCAACCTGGAGCAATGCCGCTTCGCTTATCGCGACAGCCTGTTCAAGCAGCAAGCGGGCCGCTGGTTGATCCTGCGGGTGCGCTTCGCCCTCAGTCGCGCCGCCCACCTGCACCTGGACTACGGCCCGGTCCGCCAGCGGTTGAACGAGCAGGGCATCGACCAGGCGACCCCGACGGATGTCAGCCGGGCCATTTGCAGCATCCGTAGCGAGAAACTCCCGGACCCGGCGGTGCTCGGCAATGCCGGCAGTTTCTTCAAGAACCCGCTGGTGCCGGCCGAGCATGTCGCGCACCTCAAGCAGCAATACCCGGACCTGGTGGCTTATCCACAGCCTGGAGGGCAGATGAAAATCGCCGCCGGATGGCTGATCGAACGGGCCGGCTGGAAAGGTTTCCGCGAGGGTGACGCCGGGGTGCATGCGTTGCAGGCCCTGGTGCTGGTCAACCACGGCGGCGCCACGGGCCTGCAATTGCTGGAACTGGCCCAGCGCATCCAGAGAGACATCGCCGAGCGTTTCCAGGTGGAGCTGGAAATGGAACCCAACCGCTACTGAACCGGTCTTTGGTCATGACGACCCGGCGACGCCCTGTCCAATCGTGCGCAAAGAGCATTTGTGCAGGATTGTGCAGGGCGTTTTGCTTGATCCTGGGTTAATTTAGCCTCCAAACGATGCGACCATCGCATCCGCAAGGCCCGGTGCAGACGCCTGTGTGCGTGTGCATAAGAGAGCCGATCAGCCTGAGCCAGTCTGCGATACCCGAACCGTTACCCAAGCGGCAGATTGCTCGACCCCATAACTCGACCACTATGCGGGCGTGCCCATGATTACCCTGAAACTCAATGGAAAAGACCATCAACTGGATGTGACCGAGGACATGCCGCTGCTCTGGGCGATCCGCGATGTCGCCGGCTACAACGGCACCAAGTTCGGCTGCGGCATGGGCCTGTGCGGCGCGTGCACCATCCACATCGACGGCGCCCCTGCGCGCAGTTGCATCACCCCCATCGGCTCGGTGCAAGGGCAAGCCATCAGCACCATCGACGAACTGCACGCCGACCCGATCGGGCAAGTCGTGCAGAAGGCCTGGCTCGATACCGCCGTGGCCCAGTGCGGTTTCTGCCAGGGCGGACAGATCATGTCCGCGACGGCCTTGCTCAAGACCAACCCCAACCCGAGCGATGAGCAGATCGAGGAAGCCATGGTCGGCAACATCTGCCGGTGCGGCACCTACAACCGGATCAAGACCGCCATCCGCCAAGCCTCCACCCACCTGAAGGAGGCCAAGGCATGAGCCGCTTGCCCACGGATTTTGTGTTGAGCAACCTCAGCCGTCGCGGTTTCCTCAAGGGCGCGAGCGCCACCGGCGTCCTGGTGCTGGCCGCCAGTTGGGGCCTGCCGGATGCCTTTGCCGAGGACAAGAAATTCGGCGCCGAGGGCATGCCCCATGGTGCGGTCGATGATCCGAAGGTGTATGTGAGCATTGCCGCCGACGGCAGCGTGACGGTGATCTGCAACCGTTCGGAAATGGGCCAGGGCGTACGCACCAGCCTGAGCATGGTCGTGGCCGACGAGCTGGAGGCCGACTGGGCGCTGGTGAAGGTGCAACAGGCACCGGCCGATGAAGCGCGCTTCGGCAACCAGGACACCGACGGCTCGCGCAGCATGCGTCACTGGTACGAGCCGATGCGCCGCTGCGGGGCCGCCGCGCGGACCATGCTGGAGCAGGCCGCTGCCGCGCAATGGGGCGTCCCGGTGACGGAATGCCGGGCGCAGTTGCACAAAGTGCTGCACCAGCCCTCTGGTCGGGAGTTGGGGTATGGCGCGTTGGCGGCCGCTGCCAGTGCCTTGCCCGTGCCGGCCCGCGACAGCTTGCGCCTGAAGCAGGCGTCGGAATTTCGCTACATCGGCAAGGAAGCGAGCCGCGCCATCGATGGCGCGGACATCGTCAACGGTCGCGCGGTGTTTGGCGCCGATGTGCATTTCGACGGCATGCTCTATGCCGTCGTGGCCCGCCCGCCGGTCTATGGTGGCAAGGTCAGGGCCGTGGACAGCAGCGCCGCGCTGAAAGTACCCGGCGTGGTCAAGGTGGTGGCCATCGAAGGCCGCCCGCTGCCGTCGGAATTCCAGCCCCTGGGCGGCGTGGCGGTGGTGGCGAAGAACACCTGGGCGGCGATCAAGGGCCGTGAAGCGCTGAAAATCGAATGGGACGACGGCCCGAACGCCGGCTATGACTCCATCGCCTATCGCAAGGAACTGGAAGCGGCCGCCCTCAAGCCCGGCAAGGTCGTGCGCAGCAGCGGTAACCTCGACGACGCGCTGGCCAAGGCCGACTCGACGCTGGAGGCGGCGTATTACCTGCCGCACCTGTCCCAGTCGCCGATGGAACCGATGGTCGCCGTCGCTCGCTTCAAGGATGGCCAATGCGAAGCCTGGGCGCCGAGCCAGGCCCCGCAGGTAACGCGCGAGCGCATCGCCGAGCGCCTGGGCATCGGGTTCGACAAGGTCACGGTGAACATCACGTTGCTGGGCGGTGGTTTCGGGCGCAAGTCCAAGCCGGATTTCGTCGTGGAGGCGGCGGTGCTGGCCAAGGAATTCCCCGGCCAGGCGATCCGGGTGCAATGGACCCGCGAGGACGACATCCACCACTCGTACTTCCATACCGTATCGGCCGAATACCTGAAGGCCGGCCTGAACCAGGACGGCATGCCGTCCGGCTGGCTGCACCGCACCGTGGCGCCGAGCATCACCGCGCTGTTCGCGCCGGGAATGACCCACGAAGCGCCGTTCGAAATCGGCATGGGCGTGACCAACATGGCCTACGCTATTCCCAACATGCGCATGGAGAACCCCGAGGCGACGGCACATGCCCGGGTGGGCTGGTACCGCTCGGTGTCGAACATTCCCCACGGCTTCGCGATCCAGAGTTTCATCGATGAACTGGCCCACAAGGCTGGGCAGGATCCGTTGAAGTACCAGCTCAAGTTGCTCGGTCCGGACCGCAAGATCGATCCGCGCACCGTCAGCGACGAGTGGAACTACGGCGAGTCGCCCGAACGTTATCCCATCGACACGGCGCGGATAAGGACAGTCCTGGAAACAGCGGCCAAGGCCGCCGGTTGGGGCCGGACACTGCCCAAGGGCCGCGGCCTCGGCCTGGCGGTGCACTACAGCTTCGTCACCTATGTCGCCGCGGTCATCGAGGTGGAGGTCAAGGACGATGGCACGGTGATCGTGCACAAGGCCGATATCGCCGTGGATTGCGGTCCGCAGATCAACCCCGAGCGTATTCGCTCGCAGTTCGAAGGGGCCTGTGTCATGGGCCTGGGGAACGCGATGGTGGGGGAAATCAGCTTCAAGGACGGCAAGGTCCAGCAGGACAACTTCCACATGTACGAAGTGGCGCGCATGTCCCTGGCGCCCAAGGAAGTGGCGGTGCACCTGGTGACGCCGCCGGGCGAGGTGCCGCTGGGCGGCGTCGGCGAACCGGGTGTGCCGCCGATTGCGCCGGCCCTGTGCAATGCGCTGTTCGCCGCCACCGGCAAGCGCATTCGTAGCTTGCCCGTGCGTTATCAGTTGCAGGGTTGGCAGCAGGCCAGCGCCTGATGGACAGCGTTGATCTGAACGTTCTGCGCAGCGTGCTCCAGTGGCGCCGCGCCGGGCAGCGGGTGGTGTTGTTCACCGTGGTCCAGACCTGGGGAACCGCGCCCAGGCCGCCGGGGGCGATGCTGGCCCTGCGCGAAGACGGCGTGGTGATCGGCTCGGTGTCGGGCGGTTGTGTCGAGGATGACCTGATCGCCCGGCTGCATGACGGGCGCATCCCGGCGGACGGCCCGCCGGTGCAGATGATCACCTATGGTGTCACCCGTGAAGAGGCGGCGCGTTTCGGCCTGCCGTGCGGCGGCACCTTGCGCTTGACTGAAGAACGGATCGGCGACCCTGAGTGGGTCGCTGAACTGTTGCGACGTTGCGAGGCCCACGAGATTGTCGCCCGCGAACTGAATATCGCCGGCGGCCATGTGACATTGACACCGGCCGACAAGGGCGATGGGCTGGTGTTCGATGGCCGCACGCTGCGCGCCATCTACGGTCCGCGCTGGCGTTTGTTGTTGATCGGTGCCGGGCAACTGTCGCGCTACGTGGCGCAAATGGCCCGCTTGCTGGACTTCGAGGTGCTGATCTGCGATCCGCGCAAGGAGTTCGTCTATGGCTGGGAGGAACAGCACGGACGCTTCGTCACGGGGATGCCCGACGAGGCGGTGTTGAATATCCAGACCGACGAGCGCACGGCCATCGTCGCCTTGACCCACGACCCGCGGCTGGATGACATGGCCTTGCTGACGGCGCTGGACTCCAGGGCCTTTTATGTCGGTGCGCTGGGCTCGCGGGTCAACAGCCAGAAGCGCCGGGATAACCTGGCTCAGCTAGGCTTGTCCGATGAGGCCATCGAGCGGCTGCATGGGCCGATCGGCTTGCACATCGGCAGTCACACCCCGGCGGAGATCGCCTTGTCGCTGTTGGCCGAAATCGTCGCGATCAAGAATGGCGTTGAACTGCGCCAGAAGAAATCGCTGTAAGTCGCAGGCAAGGAGGGCGTATGAGTGAAACCATTGGCGTGATCATTCTCGCAGCCGGTTTGGGCAATCGTTTCCGCCAGGTGGCCGGCCCGGACAAGGACAAGCTGCTGGCCGACTGCACCGGGCGTGACGGCGGCGTGCGATCGGTGATCGAGCAGGTGCTGGTGAATCTGCCGGCCCATCTGGAGCGGCGCGTGCTGGTGACCCGTGAGGACCGTCCCCAAGCCGTGCGCATGGCCCAGGCCTATGGGTGTGATTGCGTGGAACTGGACTCCCCAGGGCTGGGCGACAGCATTGCCGCGGGCGTCCGGGCCTGCCCGGACCTTGAGGGATGGCTGGTTGTGCTGGGCGACATGCCGTTCATCCTGCCGTCGAGTATCGAGCGGGTGGTGGAGGGGATTCATGAGGATGGCATCAGCGTGCCGGTTTTCGCGGGTAATTATGGTCACCCGGTCGGGTTCGGCCGGGCATTTGCGGCGAAGCTGATGGCATTGAGCGGGGATCGCGGCGCCAAGGCGTTGTTTGCCGGGGCTCGCGTGGTCGAAGTGCCGGTGGACGATCCGGGTGTGACGTGGGACGTCGATGGGCCCGAGGCCCTGGCCTTCAAATAACAGGCGACGCGGATCCTTGTGGGAGCGGGGTGGCTCGCGAAGGCGGTGTATCGCCTGGCCCGACGCCTTCGCGGGCAGGCCCGCTCCCACAGTGGGTCCCCAGTGGGCATCAACCCACTGTGGATAAGTACGCAGGCATAAAAAAGCCCCGCCTGGCATGACCAGGCGGGGCTTTTTACTGGGCGGTGGAATCAGGCGTGAGGTTTAGGCTCGTGCTCTTTTTCCAGGGCTTCAGTGTGACGCGGTGCGACTTCTTCAGCGGTGTGAAGCGGCTCGTCGATCACCGGGGCCGATTCAGCCGGAGCTGGCTCGACGATGGTTTCAACCGCCGGGGCAGGGGCCGCCTCGACGACTTCCACGACCGGTGCAGGCTCGGCGGCAGGCGCCTGGGCAGCGGCAGCTTGTTCGGCTTCCTTCTGCAGACGCTCGGCTTCACGCTTGCGACGACGCACTTCACGCGGATCGTTCGGTGCACGGCCGTTTTCGGTCAGGGCGCTGGCAGGTGCCGGCTCCTGCACGGGCGCCGCCACTGGGGCAACGACAGGGGCTTCGACCACGGGCGCAGTCTCGACCTCTGCAGGCTCGATCGCCTTCACCGGTTCTGGCGTCGGCGCTGGCTCTGCAACCGGTGCCGGAGCGGCTGGCTCGGCGCTCCAGTTGAACGCGGTCTGCTCTTCGCGCACGGGCTCGGATGCCTGGTGCGCGGCAGGTGCTTCAACGACCGGTTCAACGACCGGTTCAGCGGCAACCACTGGCTGCTCGACCACCGGTGCAGGCTCGGCAACCACTGGCGTTTGCGCCTGGGGTTCAGCCGCCGGGGCCCGTTCAACTTCCGGCGAAGCGGTGGCTTGCACCGGCGTCGTGGCTTCAACCACTGGCGCTTCAGCCACCGGGGCGCTTTCCACGGCAGCGGTCGCACGTTCGGCCTGCTGGTGAGCCTCGGCTTCGGCAGGGGCGCTGATGGCGCTGCTGGCCACGGCGGCGGTCACGGCCAGGCCGGCAGCCAGGTCGGCAGCGCTCGGGGTCGGGGCGTTCTCGGAGGACTCGGACTCTTCCGAACCTTCGATCACGTTGCCGTTGGCGTCACGCTGGCGCTCACGACGGTTGCTGCGACGACGCTGGCCACGGGAGCGGCGGCGTGGACGATCACCTTCGGCGTTGTCCTGGCCGTCTTCCTGCAGTTGTTCCTCGGCGTTCAGCACTTCTTCTTCACTGGCAGCGGCGGCCTGCTCGGCGCGTGGTTGACGCTCTTCACGCGGCGGACGCGGTGCGCGTTCTTCACGAGGCTGGCGGGCCGGACGCTCTTCAGCGGTGGCGGCAGCAGCAGGTGCGGCGTCCAGGGGCTCACGCAGTTCGCGAACACGTTCTTCACGCTCGCCACGCGGCTTGCGGTCTTCACGCGGTGCGCGAGGCTGGCGCTCTTCACGCGGCGGACGCGGTGCGCGTTCTTCGCGGGCCACGGCCGGGGCGTCTTCACGCAGTTCGCGAGGCTGGCGCTCTTCGCGTGGGGCGCGCTCTTCACGCGGTGCACGCTCTTCGCGCGGTGCGCGTTCTTCACGTGGCGCACGTTCTTCGCGAGGCTTGCGCTCCTCGTCACGGCGACCGTTGCGGTTGCGGGTCTGCTGGCGACCGTTACGGCGTTCCTCGTTACGGGCAGGGCGCTCGGGTGCGGCAGGCTTGGCAACGACGGCCGGTGCGGCAGGCTCTTCCTTGGTGGCGAACAGGCTGACCAGGGACTTCACCAGGCCCTTGAACAGGCTTGGCTCGGGCGCGGCGGCCGGTGCGGCAACCGGGGCGGCGACTTCGGTCGGCACTGGCGCGTTGGCGCGGGCCGGTGCGGTCTTGACCGCGGCTTCCTGGCGAACCAGGGTGCGGGTGGCGGCGGCCGGCTGGACGTCTTCCGCTTCGGCAGCGGCAGCGGCGATCTCGTAGCTGGACTGGTTGGTGTGGGCTTCCGGGCTGTCATCGCGCAGGCGCTGCACTTCGAAGTGCGGCGTCTCGAGGTGGTCGTTCGGCAGGATGACGATACGGGCGCGGGTGCGCAGTTCGATCTTGGTGATCGAGTTGCGTTTTTCGTTGAGCAGGAACGCGGCCACCGGGATCGGCACCTGGGCACGCACTTCGGCGGTGCGGTCCTTCAGGGCTTCTTCCTCGATCAGGCGCAGGATCGCCAGGGACAGCGACTCGACGTCACGGATGATGCCGGTGCCGTTGCAGCGTGGGCAGACGATGCCGCTGCTCTCGCCCAGGGAGGGACGCAGGCGCTGGCGGGACATCTCCAGCAGGCCGAAGCGCGAGATGCGACCGACCTGTACGCGGGCACGGTCGGCTTCCAGGCATTCACGGACCTTTTCTTCCACGGCGCGCTGGTTCTTGGCCGGGGTCATGTCGATGAAGTCGATGACGATCAGGCCGCCGATATCGCGCAGGCGCAACTGGCGGGCGATTTCCTCGGCCGCTTCAAGGTTGGTCTGCAGGGCGGTTTCTTCGATGTCGCTGCCTTTGGTGGCGCGGGCCGAGTTGATGTCGATGGACACCAGGGCTTCGGTCGGGTCGATGACGATGGAGCCACCGGACGGCAGCTCGACGACGCGCTGGAAGGCGGTCTCGATCTGGCTTTCGATCTGGAAGCGGTTGAACAGCGGCACGCTGTCTTCGTACAGCTTGATCTTGCTGGCGTACTGCGGCATCACCTGGCGGATGAAGGTCAGGGCTTCGTCCTGGGCTTCGACGCTGTCGATCAGCACTTCGCCGATGTCCTGGCGCAGGTAATCGCGGATGGCCCGGATGATCACGTTGCTTTCCTGGTAGATCAGGAACGGCGCGGAGCGGTCCAGCGAGGCTTCCTTGATGGCGGTCCACAGTTGCAGCAGGTAGTCGAGGTCCCACTGCATCTCTTCGCTGCTGCGGCCGAGGCCGGCCGTGCGAACGATCAGGCCCATGTCGGCTGGCGCGACCAGGCCATTGAGGGCTTCACGCAGTTCGTTGCGCTCTTCGCCTTCGATGCGGCGCGAGATGCCGCCGGCGCGCGGGTTGTTCGGCATCAGGACCAGGTAACGGCCGGCCAGGCTGATGAAGGTGGTCAGGGCGGCGCCCTTGTTGCCACGCTCTTCTTTTTCGACCTGGACGATGACTTCCTGGCCTTCGCTCAGGACGTCCTTGATGTTGACGCGACCTTCAGGGGCTTTCTTGAAGTACTCGCGGGAGATTTCCTTGAGGGGCAGGAAGCCGTGGCGCTCGGAGCCGAAATCGACAAAGGCAGCCTCCAGGCTGGGTTCGATGCGAGTGATCCGGCCCTTGTAGATGTTGGCCTTCTTCTGCTCGCGTGCACCGGATTCGATATCCAGGTCGTAGAGGCGCTGGCCGTCTACCAGGGCAACACGCAACTCTTCGGGTTGAGTTGCGTTAATCAGCATTCTTTTCATGTAGTACCGTCGGTTTCCGGGCTGCCGGAAACGGCGTTCGGCACACACGACTTCTCACGGTCGGTGTCAGGTGCGTCCTGGAAGTGGCAGGGCCACCCCAGTGCCCAGCGAGTTCGACCCAATGATGGCGAAGTCGCGACGGACGCGTCCTGCTTGCTGGTACTCAAGCACTCAGTCAGGAGGAGGAATCAACCGACGCCTGTGGACGAGATGAAGCGTCTAAATATAAGCCTAGTGCTACACAGTCCGACGGTTGTACATCTCCACCCTACACGTATCCCTGATAATTCGGGTGCTGCCGCGCGCAGAATCCGCAGCGGGTTGGCATTTACCGTGAGCTCCGGAAGGGGAGGTCACGCATCATGGCTCATTTAGGCGTTGTTTCCGAAGCTCTCGCTCGGGGTCGTTCGTAGCTGACTGCACTTTGTGAACTGGCCGTGAATGTGGCGCGCAAGGCGAGTCAGAACTCTGCTTTGCGGCGTATTTCAGGCCTCATGTCACCTGCGCTCGTTACACCTGCAAACTCTACCGTTCGTAGCGAAAGCCCCGTAGGACGGCCTCTCGTCCTCGTGAATTGCGTTGGTCAGGGCCGGTTTTTGACCGTTAGTCCGCTGTCCAGCCACTTTTGGCGGCGTTCGCGACTATAGCAGCAATGATTAAGTGCTTCAATTCCATAAAAAATTGTTATGATCGCCGCCATGACGACTACTGCCCCTTCGACCCCTGGCGTTCAACTGCTCGAGGTCTCGCCGGAATATGCCGGCCAACGAATCGATAACTTCCTGCTGGCCCGGCTCAAAGGCGTGCCCAAGACCTTGATCTACCGCATCTTGCGCAAAGGCGAAGTGCGGGTGAACAAGGGGCGGATCAAGCCCGAATACAAGCTCCAGGCCGGTGATATCGTGCGCGTCCCGCCCGTGCGGGTACCCGAGCGCGATGAGCCGGTGCCCCTGGCCCAGGGCCTGCTGCAGCGCCTGGAAGCCTCGATTGTCCATGAAGACAAAGGCCTGATCGTGATCAACAAGCCCGCGGGCATTGCCGTTCACGGCGGCAGCGGGCTGAACTTCGGCGTGATCGAGGCCTTTCGTCAGCTGCGCCCCGAGGCCAAGGAGCTGGAGCTGGTCCATCGCCTCGATCGCGACACCTCCGGCCTGCTGATGATCGCCAAGAAACGCAGCATGTTGCGCCACTTGCATGAGCAATTGCGGGGCGACGGCGTCGACAAGCGCTACATGGCTCTGGTGCGCGGTCGCTGGGAAACCTCCGTCAAGCAGGTGCGCGCGCCGCTGCTCAAGAGCAACCTGCGGTCTGGCGAGCGCATGGTCGAGGTCAACGAGGAGGGCAAGGAGGCGTTGACGGTGTTCAAAGTGCTGCGCCGCTTCGGTGACTTCGCCACGATGGTCGAGGCCAAGCCGGTGACCGGTCGTACCCACCAGATTCGCGTCCATACCCTGCACGCCGGGCATAGCATCGCGGGCGACAGCAAGTACGGCGATGAGGATTTCACCAAGGAAATCCGCGAGCTGGGCGGCAAGCGCCTGTTTCTCCATGCCTACATGCTCACCGTGCCGTTGCCTGATGGCGGCGAGCTGAAATTGCAGGCGCCGGTGGATGAGATGTGGGCCAAGACCGTGGAGCGGTTGAGTGCATCCTGACTACAAACTGCTGATTTTCGATTGGGACGGCACGCTGGCGAACTCCATCGAGCGGATCGTGGAGGCGATGCATGCCGCCTCGGATCGCATGGGGTTCGCCCGGTGCGATGACATGGCCGTCAAGGGCATCATCGGCCTGGGGTTGCCGGAAGCCATCCGCAGTCTCTACCCGGAGATCGATGACCTGGCGCTGCCTGCTTTTCGCCAGCACTATGCGGACCACTATATTGCCCTGGAAGCCGAGCCTTCGCCGTTGTTCGATGGCGTGGCGGCCACCCTGGACGCCCTGCGCGCCGAGGGGTATCGCCTGGCCGTGGCGACCGGCAAGGCCCGGCGCGGGTTGGACCGGGTGCTCAGGTCCCATGGCTGGGACGATTATTTCGATATCACCCGCGCCGCCGATGAAACTGCCAGCAAGCCACACCCTCTGATGCTTGAGCAGATCCTGGCGCACTGCAACATGCGTCCGGATCAGGCGCTGATGGTGGGCGACTCGTCGTTCGACCTGCAGATGGCGCGCAATGCCGGCATGGGTTCGGTGGCGGTCAGCTACGGGGCCCAGTCGATCGAGGCGCTGCGGGCGTTCGAGCCGTGCTTGGCCATTGATCATTTTCCTGAGTTGCACGCCTGGCTGAGCCGGCGCGCCCGTTAACGTTTGCTGGGGAACCACGCATGACCGATGAATGGAAGGCACCTGCCAAGGCGAGCGCCGAGGGCGGGGATGACAAAAGCTGGAAGCTGTTGGAAAAGACCCTGCTGGCCAGTGTGCAGGAGCAGCGTCGTGCCCGTCGCTGGGGTATTTTCTTCAAGTCGCTGACTTTTATTTACATCTTTCTGGCGCTGGCGCTGTTCACGCCGTTGATGAACATGGAGAAAAGCGCCGTCAGCGGTTCGGCGTACACCGCATTGATCGACATCGAAGGCATGATCGCCGACAAGGAGGCCGCCAGCGCGGACAACATCGTCGGTAGCCTGCGGGCTGCGTTCGAGGATCCGAAGGTCAAGGGCGTGGTGCTGCGCATCAACAGCCCGGGTGGCAGTCCGGTGCAGTCGGGCTATGTCTATGACGAGATCGTGCGGTTGCGTGGGTTGCACCCGGATATCAAGGTCTACGCGGTCATTTCCGATCTCGGTGCCTCCGGTGCCTACTACATCGCCAGTGCGGCAGACCAGATCTATGCCGACAAGGCCAGCCTGGTGGGCTCCATCGGCGTGACGGCGGCCGGCTATGGGTTCGTCGGGACCATGGAAAAGCTCGGTGTGGAGCGCCGGGTGTACACCTCTGGCGAACATAAGTCCTTCCTCGACCCGTTCCAGCCGCAGAAACCCGAGGAAACCGCCTTCTGGCAGGGCGTGCTCGACACCACCCACAAGCAGTTCATCGCCAGCGTCAAGAAAGGCCGGGGCGAGCGCCTGAAGGACAAGGAGCATCCCGAGCTGTTCTCCGGGCTGGTCTGGTCGGGCGAGCAGGCGCTGCCGCTGGGCCTGATCGACGGCCTGGGCAGTGCCAGTTCGGTGGCGCGCGATGTCATCGGGCAAAAGGAACTGGTGGACTTCACCATCGAAGAGTCGCCGTTCGACCGCTTCTCGAAAAAGCTCGGCGCAAGCATCGCCGAGCACCTGGCGATGTGGATGGGCTTCCAGGGGCCAGCGTTGCGCTAGTTCCTCGTTTCCCGCGATCTTCTGTGGCGAGGAGATTGCTGTGGGAGCAAAGCTTGCTCGCGATGAGCGCTGACTCGGCTGGCCTGTACCATTGCGGTGCCTGGATCGCGGGCAAGCCTTGCTCCCACACAAGCCTTGCTCCCACAAATGAATCCCCTTGCCACACGTTGTATGTTGGATCAGGGCACCTGCACGCCCTCGGCCAGCAGCATGTCCACCAAGCGGATCAGTGGCAGGCCGACCAGGCTGGTGGCGTCCGGGCCTTCAGTGCTCTGGAACAGGCTGACGCCCAGCCCCTCGGCCTTGAAGCTGCCGGCGCAATCATAAGGCTGTTCGATTCGCAGGTAGCGTTCCACGCGCGCCGGATCCAGTGTGCGCATGTTGACGGTAAACGGAACGCAATCGACCTGGCAGGCTCCCGTCTGGCTATTGAGCAGTGCCAGTCCCGTCAGGAACGTCACCTGCTTGCCGCTGGCCGCGAGCAGTTGTTCGCGGGCCTTTTCGAAGGTGTGCGGCTTGCCGAGGATGCGCTCGCCGAGCACGGCCACCTGGTCCGAGCCGATGATCAGGTGTGCCGGGTGGCTGCTCGCCAATGCCTGGGCTTTTTCCCGGGCCAGGCGCTTCACCAGTTCGAGGGCTGGCTCGCCGGCGCGATGGCTTTCGTCGATGCCGGGGGTGCCGCAGACGAATGGCAGCCCCAGGCGGGCGAGCAATTCCCGGCGGTAGATCGAGCTGGAGGCAAGTAATAAAGGCAGCATGGGCATCTCCAAGAGGCAGGGGCGAATTCTAGCGAGCCGCGCAAGTGACGGACAGGGCTGAATTTCCTTTGACATGGCAGGGTGTATCCCTATAATGCTGCGCCTATGTTGAATGACCCGATTCCACCTCACGTTGACCCGCGCAAATTGGCTGACCGTGGCACCACCCTCCAGGGTGAACTGCTGCTGGCCGATTTGAAGAGACTCTGCGACCCGCTTTCCGACGATGTCGGTACGGTCCAGGCTAAATTCGTTTTTGAACGAGATGAACGTAAATCTGTGGTGATCCACAGCTTTATCGACACTGAAGTCAAAATGGTTTGCCAGCGTTGTCTTGAGCTGGTCACCCTGCCGATCCACAGCGAATGCAGTTACGCCGTGGTGAAGGAGGGTGCGAATACCCAGTCGTTGCCGAAAGGTTATGACGTGCTGGAACTGGGCGAAGATCCATTGGATCTGCAGTCACTGATCGAGGAGGAGCTTCTGCTCGCCTTGCCCATTGTGCCTGCTCATCATCCGGAAGAATGCCAGCAGCCGGCGGGAGCAGATGAGCCCGAACCGAGCGAGGACGAGGTAACGCGGTCCAACCCGTTCAGTGTATTGGCGCAGTTAAAGCGTGACCCAAACGTTTAGGAGTTAATCAATTATGGCTGTTCAGCAGAACAAAAAATCCCGCTCTGCCCGTGACATGCGCCGTTCGCACGACGCTCTCGAGGCTAGCACCCTGTCCGTAGAAAAGACCACCGGTGAAGTTCACCTGCGTCACCACGTATCGCCAGAAGGCGTATACCGTGGTCGTAAAGTGATCGACAAGGGCGCTGACGAGTAATCCTTGTCCGCTCAAGTCATCGCGATTGACGCAATGGGCGGGGACTTCGGTCCCCGCAGCATTGTTCAGGCCAGTCTCGCTTGCCTGAATGCTACGCCCTCGCTGCACCTGACCCTCGTCGGTCAACCCTCCCTCCTGGAAGACCTGCTCAACGGCCAATCGGCTGCCGATCGCGCGCGCCTGACGATTACGCCGGCGTCCGAAGTCATCACCATGGACGAGAAGCCGGCGCAAGCCTTGCGCGGCAAACCCGATGCCTCGATGCGAGTGGCCCTTGAGCTGCTGCGCGACGGCAAGGTGCAGGCCTGCGTCAGTGCGGGAAACACCGGGGCGCTGATGGCGCTGTCGCGCTATGTGCTCAAGACCCTGCCCGGTATCGACCGGCCGGCCATGGTGGCGGCGATTCCCACCCAGCGAGGTTTCTGCCAGTTGCTCGACCTGGGGGCGAATGTCGATTGCAGCGCCGAGCACCTATTGCAGTTTGCCGTGATGGGCTCGGTCGCGGCGCAGACCCTGGGCATCGTGCGGCCCCGGGTGGCGCTGCTGAATATCGGCACCGAAGACATCAAGGGCAATCAGCAGGTCAAGTTGGCGGCCACCCTGCTGCAGAGCGCTCGGGGCATCAACTACATCGGTTTCGTCGAGGGTGACGGGGTGTACCGTGGCGAGGCCGACGTGGTGGTCTGCGATGGCTTTGTCGGCAATATCCTGCTCAAGTCCAGCGAAGGCCTGGCCACGATGATCAGCGAACGGATCGAGGCCCTGTTCAGGCAAAGCCTGGTCTCGCGAGTGGTGGGCGCCCTGGCGCTGCCCTTGATGCGCCGGTTGCAGGCGGACCTGGCCCCGGCGCGGCACAACGGTGCGAGTTTCCTCGGGCTACAGGGCATTGTGATCAAGAGCCATGGTTCGGCGGGTGTACAGGGGTTTCAAAGTGCGATCAACCGAGCGGTGATCGAGATCCAGGAGAACCTCCCCGAGCGCCTGCATGGCCGCCTCGAAGATTTGTTAACTTAGGCGTTTGGCTCCGACAATGCTTAAATGTGACCGGCTGGTTCAACCGGCCATCCAATTGTCAGTTTCCTAGCGCCCCCAGGGGCGTCACTTTCTGACGACAAGATCATTAGGGGCTTTGTTTTCATGTCTGCTTCCCTCGCATTCGTCTTTCCAGGACAAGGTTCGCAGTCCCTCGGCATGCTGGCCGAGCTGGGCGCGCAATACCCGCTGGTCCTTGAAACCTTCAAAGAAGCTTCCGATTCCCTTGGCTATGACCTGTGGGCGCTGACCCAGCAGGGGCCGGAAGAGTTGCTCAATCAAACCGACAAGACCCAACCGGCCATCCTAACCGCCTCGATCGCGCTGTGGCGCCTGTGGCTGGCCGAAGGTGGCGCGAGCCCGGCGTTCGTCGCCGGCCACAGCCTGGGCGAATACAGTGCCCTGGTGGCCGCTGGCAGCCTGAGCCTCGGCGACGCCGTCAAGCTGGTGGAGCGTCGTGGCCAGCTGATGCAAGAGGCCGTTCCGGCCGGGCAGGGCGGCATGGCCGCGATCCTGGGCCTGGACGATGCCGATGTGCTGGCGGCCTGTGCCGAGGCCGCGCAAGGCGATGTGGTCAGTGCGGTGAACTTCAACTCGCCGGGCCAGGTGGTGATCGCCGGTGCCAAGGCGGCCGTCGAGCGCGCCATCGAAGGTTGCAAGGCCCGTGGTGCCAAGCGCGCCATGCCGCTGCCGGTCAGCGTGCCGTCGCACTGCGAACTGATGCGTCCGGCTGCCGAGCGTTTTGCCGAGTCCATCGCCGCCATCGATTGGCAGGCGCCGCAGATCCCCGTGGTGCAGAACGTCAGCGCCAACGTGGCGGCGGATCTCGAGACACTCAAGCGTGACCTGCTGGAACAACTCTACAAGCCGGTTCGCTGGGTCGAGTCGGTACAGACCCTGGCCGCCAAGGGCGCGACCGAACTGGTGGAATGCGGCCCTGGCAAAGTGCTTGCCGGCCTGAACAAACGTTGCGCCGAAGGCGTGTCGACTTCCAACCTCAACACCCCAGACGCCTTCGCTGCCGCCCGTGCAGCGCAGGCCTGAACAGGAGAAGCTTGCATGAGTCTGCAAGGTAAAGTTGCACTGGTGACCGGTGCGAGCCGTGGCATCGGCCAGGCCATCGCCCTGGAATTGGGTCGCCAAGGCGCCACTGTCGTGGGTACCGCGACCTCCGCCGCAGGTGCCGAGCGCATCGCCGCGACCCTGAAGGAGCATGGCATCCAGGGCACTGGCCTGGAGCTGAACGTCACCCGTGACGAATCCGTCGCGGCCGTGCTGGCCAGCATCCAGGAGCAGTTCGGCGCACCGGCGATCCTGGTCAATAATGCCGGTATCACCCGCGATAACCTGATGATGCGCATGAAAGATGACGAATGGTTCGACGTCGTCGACACCAACCTGAACAGCCTTTACCGGCTGTCCAAGGGCGTCCTGCGCGGCATGACGAAGGCCCGTTGGGGTCGAATTATCAGTATCGGTTCGGTTGTGGGTGCCATGGGCAACGCAGGCCAAGTAAACTATGCTGCGGCGAAAGCCGGCCTGGAAGGCTTCAGTCGTGCACTGGCGCGTGAAGTGGGCTCGCGGTCGATTACGGTGAACTCGGTGACTCCGGGCTTCATCGACACCGACATGACCCGTGAATTGCCGGAAGCACAGCGCGAAGCCCTGCAGACACAGATTCCGCTGGGCCGTCTGGGGCAAGCTCAAGAAATCGCGTCCGTGGTCGCTTTTCTTGCGTCGGACGGTGCGGCATACGTGACCGGGGCTACAATCCCGGTGAACGGCGGGATGTACATGAGTTAAATGTGACGGATTGCTTCAAAAAAATGTCATACGAGCTGTCTAAAATCCGTTATAAAGCTGCAACCAATTTATAGACAGCGGGCCGCAGGGTTTGAGGAGTGAAGCTTTCGGTTGAAAAATCGAAAAGTTCTTCTATACACTTACCCACTGGCCAGCTGCCTGAATTTGTCCATTAGGAGTGAAAACAAGGTATGAGCACCATCGAAGAGCGCGTCAAGAAAATCGTTGCCGAGCAACTGGGCGTTAAAGAAGAAGAAGTTGTGAACACCGCTTCCTTCGTTGAAGACCTGGGTGCCGACTCCCTTGACACCGTTGAGCTGGTGATGGCTCTGGAAGAGGAATTCGAGACCGAGATTCCTGACGAAGAAGCTGAGAAGATCACTACTGTACAAGCTGCTATCGACTACGTTACCAGCCACCAGGGCTAATCGTTTTTAGTCGTTGCTCGCTGTCATGGAAAAACCGCACTGCCATAACGGCGTGCGGTTTTTTCTTTAGGCCTGATGCAAAGTCGTCATTAGAAAAAGGAGAGTGCTGTGTCGCGTAGACGCGTCGTAGTCACCGGTATGGGTATGTTGTCGCCACTGGGCACGGATGTGCCGGGCAGCTGGCAGGGCATTCTGGCTGGCCGCAGTGGCATTGGTCTGATCGAACACACCGACCTTTCTGCCTATTCCACCCGTTTTGGCGGCTCGGTAAAGGGTTTCAATGTCGAGGAATACCTGTCGGTCAAGGAAGCCCGCAAGCTTGACCTGTTCATTCAATACGGCCTGGCAGCCGGTTTCCAGGCAGTGCGCAACGCGGGCCTGGAGGTCACCGACGCCAACCGTGAGCGCATCGGCGTCGCCATGGGCTCGGGTATTGGCGGCTTGACCAATATCGAAGAGACCAGCCGCACGTTGCACGATTCGGGACCACGGCGGATTTCTCCGTTTTTCGTGCCGGGCTCGATCATCAACATGATTTCCGGTTTCCTGTCCATCCACCTGGGCGCACAGGGACCCAACTACGCCATCGCCACGGCATGCACCACCGGCACCCACTGCATCGGCATGGCCGCGCGCAACATCATGTACGACGAAGCCGACGTGATGATCGCCGGTGGCGCCGAGATGGCCGCGTGTGGCCTGGGCATGGGCGGCTTCGGCGCGTCCCGTGCCTTGTCGACCCGCAACGACGAGCCGACCCGCGCCAGCCGGCCGTGGGACAAGGGTCGCGATGGCTTCGTGCTGTCCGACGGCGCCGGTGCGCTGGTGCTCGAGGAGCTGGAGCACGCCAAGGCGCGCGGCGCGACCATATACGCCGAGCTGATCGGCTTTGGCACCAGCGGCGATGCCTACCACATGACCTCGCCACCGGCCGATGGCGCCGGTGCCGCCCGTTGCATCGCCAACGCCCTGCGTGACGCCAGGATCAACGGTGACCAGGTGCAGTACATCAACGCCCACGGCACCTCGACCCCGGCCGGCGACCTGGCCGAAGCGCAGGCGATCAAGACGGTGTTCGGCGATCACGCCTACAAGCTGGCGGTCAGTTCGACCAAGTCCATGACCGGTCACCTGTTGGGCGCGGCAGGGGCGGTGGAGGCGATCTTCAGCGTGCTGGCGATCAACAGCCAAGTGGCGCCTCCAACCATCAACCTGGATGAGCCCGACGAGGGCTGCGACCTGGACTTCGTGCCCCACACGGCCCGCGGCATGGACATCGATGTGGTGTTGTCCAACTCCTTCGGCTTCGGCGGGACCAACGGCTCGCTGGTGTTCCGCCGATTCGCCGGTTGATGGAGAGCTGGGTCGACGGTCTGCCGGCCGACGTCCTGTCGCTGAAAGATCGCGGCCTGGCTTACGGCGACGGGTTGTTCGAAACCCTCGCCGTGCGTGGCGGCCAACCGGTGCTGCTGGAGCGTCATCTGCAACGCCTGGAGACCGGCTGCCGGCGATTGGCGCTCAAGGTCGATCCGGTGGCGCTGGGGGCCGAGCTGGGGGCCTATGCCCGTGGCCTGGGCGACGGCGTGCTGAAGCTGATCGTGACCCGGGGCGACAGTCTGCGCGGCTATGCCGCGGACCCTGCGGCCCCGGCGCGGCGAATCCTGCAAGGCAACCCTGCGCCGGCTTATCCTGCCACTCACGCCGAACAGGGCGTGCAATTGTTTCCCTGTACCGTGCGCCTGTCCGAGCAGCCCTTGCTCGCCGGCCTCAAACATCTCAATCGCCTGGAACAGGTGCTGGCCCGCGCCGAATGGACCGATGCACAGTACGCCGAGGGCTTGATGCTGGATACCTCCGGGCGGGTGATCGAAGGGGTATTCAGCAACTTGTTCATGGTGCGCGATGGCGTATTGATCACGGCGGACCTGGGCCGTTGCGGCGTGGCTGGGGTGATGCGCGCGGAATTATTGTTTCAAGCCGAGTCCCGGGGTATTGCCACGCGGATCACCGATATTGCCCTCGAACAATTGCACCAGGCTGACGAAGTGTTCGTCTGCAACAGCGTCTATGGCGTCTGGCCAGTGCGCGCATGTGGTTCGGCGCGCTGGTCGGTTGGACCGCTCACCCGTAAACTGCAGACCCTTGCCCGCGCATTATTGGATGCCTGATTCGTGAGACGTAAATTCTTGCTGCTGCTGGAGACCGGTCTGGTTCTGGCAGGGCTGCTGATGGGCGTTTCTGCCTGGAAGATTCATTCGGCGCTGCAACAGCCGCTGAACATCACCCAGGAAGAAATGCTGGACGTACCCAACGGGACCACCCCGACCGGAACCCTCAAGCGCCTGGAGGCCGATGGCCTGATCAGGGACGCTTTCTGGTTGCGCATCTACTGGCGCTTCAACCTTGCCGACCAGCCGTTGCACTCCGGTGAATACCGGATGGTGCCGGGCATGACCATGGACGGCCTGATCAGTGTCTGGAAGCGCGGCGAAGTGGTGCAGTACGGCGTGACCTTCGTGGAAGGCTGGAATTTCCGCCAGGTGCGTGCCGCGCTGGCCAAGACCGAGAAACTGCAGCAGACCCTGGCCGGGCTGAGCGACAGCCAGGTCATGGAACGCCTCGGGCATCCCGGCGTGTTCCCCGAGGGGCGGTTCTTCCCGGACACCTATCGCTTCGTGCGCGGGACAACGGATGTCGACCTGCTGGCAAAGGCCTACGACCGGCTGGAGGACGTGCTTGCCAGGGAATGGGCCCAGCGCGCCGCCGATGTGCCCTATACCCAGCCTTATCAAGCCCTGATCATGGCGTCCCTGGTGGAGAAGGAAACCGGGGTGCCCCAGGAGCGCGCCCAGATCGCCGGCGTCTTCGTGCGGCGCATGCGCCTGGGCATGCTGCTGCAGACCGATCCCACGGTGATCTATGGCCTGGGCGAGCGCTACACCGGCAAGCTCACCCGCGCCCACCTCAAGGAGGAAAACCCGTACAACACCTATCTGGTGCCAGGGCTGCCGCCGACGCCGATCGCGATGGTGGGCCGCGAGGCGATCCATGCGGCGTTGAACCCGGCACCGGGCGACAGCCTCTACTTCGTCGCCAGGGGCGATGGCAGCCACGTGTTTTCCGATGACCTGGAGTCGCACAATAACGCCGTGCGCGAGTTCCAGCTCAAGCGCCGGGCTGATTACCGTTCCAGCCCGGCCCCGGTCGCGCCGCAGGAGCAGGCTCCGATTCCTGCCGCCTCGCCCGATACGCAACCTGAAGCCGTGCCCCAGGTGCCGGCGCAGCAACCGGCCCCGGAGCCGAATGCCAGCGAGCCGCCGAGCCCGCATGACTCTGATTAAGGACCGCCCGTGACAGGCTTGTTTATTACGCTCGAAGGCCCGGAAGGCGCCGGTAAGAGTACCAACCGCGATTACCTGGCCGAGCGCCTGCGGGCCGCCGGCATCGAAGTGGTGTTGACCCGTGAACCGGGCGGTACGCCGCTGGCCGAGCGGATTCGCGAGGTGCTGTTGGCGCCCATCGACGAACTCATGGACCCGGACACCGAGCTGCTGCTGGTCTTCGCCGCCCGGGCGCAGCACCTGGCCGAAGTGATACGCCCGGCGCTGGCCCGTGGCGCGGTGGTGCTCTGCGACCGTTTCACCGATTCGACCTATGCCTACCAGGGCGGCGGCCGGGGCTTGTCCCTGGAGCGCATCGCTGCGTTGGAAACCTTCGTCCAGGGCGATCTGCGGCCGGACCTGACCCTGGTGTTCGACCTGCCGGTGGAGATCGGCCTGGCCCGCGCCAGCGCCCGCGGCCGGCTGGATCGTTTCGAACTGGAAGGCCAGGCCTTCTTCAACGCGGTGCGCAGCGCTTTCCTGGACCGCGCCAAGGCCGATCCGGCGCGCTACCTGTTGATCGACGCCGCTCAATCCCTGGCCCAGGTCCAACAGGCCCTGGACGCTTTGCTGCCTGGTTTGCTGGAGCGCGCCCGTGGCTGAAGCCTATCCCTGGCAAGACGGGCTCTGGCAGCAACTGGCCGGTCGTGCCCAGCATGCCCACGCCTACCTGTTGCACGGCCCGGTCGGGATCGGCAAGCGGGCATTGGCCGAACGCCTGATGGCGAGCCTGTTGTGCCAGCGCCCGGCGGATTCCAACGCCTGTGGCGAATGCAAGTCCTGCCTGCTGCTCAAGGCCGGCAGCCATCCGGACAATTACGTGCTGGAGCCGGAAGAGGCGGACAAGGCGATCAAGGTCGACCAGGTGCGCGACCTGGTCAGCTTCGTGGTCCAGACCTCGCAGTTGGGCGGACGCAAGGTGGTGTTGATCGAACCGGTGGAGTCGATGAACATCAACGCCGCCAACGCCTTGCTCAAGAGCCTTGAAGAGCCTTCCGGCGACACCGTGCTGTTGCTGGTGAGCCACCAGCCGAGCCGCTTGCTGCCCACCATCAAGAGCCGTTGCGTGCAGCAGGCCTGTCCGCTGCCTAGCGAGGCGATGAGCCTGCAATGGCTGGCCCGGGCGTTGCCCGACAGTACCGATGAGGAGCGTGCGCAGCTGTTGACCCTCGCGGCCGGCTCGCCCCTGGCGGCGGTCAGCCTCCAGGCCCAGGGCGTGCGCGAGCAACGGGCGCTGGTGGTGGACGGGGTCAAGAAATTGCTCAAGCAGCAGCAATCGCCCACGCAACTGGCCGAAGGCTGGAACGCCATACCGTTGCTGTTGTTGTTCGACTGGTTCTGCGACTGGTCGAGCCTGGTCCTGCGCTACCAGCTCACCGAGGACGAGGCCGGCCTGGGGCTGGCGGACATGCGCAAGGTGATCCAGTACCTGGCGCAGAAAAGCAGCCAGGAGAAAATCTTGAACATTCAGGACTGGATTCTTGCCCAACGTCAGAAGGTGCTGAGCAAGGCGAACCTCAATCGGGTACTGTTGCTCGAAGCGCTGTTGGTGCAGTGGGCGAGTTTGCCTGGCCGCAACTGACAGGCACCGCCTAGACTGAGCTCAACCGCAGTGGAGATCAGCATGAACGAACCTCTCAGCCCCGGGCCACGCAACGGCATCCTGTCCTTGACCATCAAGGACAAGTCGGTGCTCTACGCTGCCTACATGCCCTTCATCAAGAATGGCGGCCTGTTCATCCCCACGAACAAGCATTATCGCTTGGGCGATGAGGTGTTCATGTTGCTCAGCCTGATGGACGAAGCGGAAAAGATCCCGGTCGCCGGCAAGGTGATCTGGATGACGCCCAGGGGCGCCCAGGGCAACCGCGCCGCCGGTGTCGGCGTGCAATTCAGCGATGGCGACAATTCAGCCCGCAACCAGATCGAAACCCACTTGGCCGGCTCCCTGAAGTCCGACCGTCCCACTCATACGATGTAGCCCGTCTTTTATGCTCGTAGATTCCCATTGTCACCTCGATCGCCTCGACCTCGCAGCCCATGACGGCTCCCTGGATGCCGCACTGGACGCGGCCCGTCAACGAGGCGTCGGGCATTTCCTGTGCATCGGCGTCAGCGCCGACAACGCTGCCGACGTCAAGGCGCTGGCCGAGCGCTATGCCGATGTCGATTGTTCGGTCGGCGTGCACCCGCTGGATGTCCAGCCTGGCGCCGAGCCGGCTCTCGACTGGCTGTTGCGCGAGCTCGATCACCCTCGGGTGGTCGCCATTGGCGAGACCGGCCTGGACTATCACTACGAGCCGGAAGCCGCCGACGTCCAGCAAGCGTCGTTCCGCCTGCACCTGGAGGCGGCGCGGCAGACCGGCAAGCCGGTGATCATCCACACCCGGGGTGCCCGGGCCGACACCCTGGCCTTGCTGCGCGAAGCCGCGTTGCCCCAGGCTGGGGTGCTGCACTGCTTCACGGAAGATTGGGACATGGCCAAGGCTGCCCTCGACATGGGCTATTACATTTCCTTGTCCGGGATCGTCACCTTTCGCAATGCCGACGCCTTGCGCGACGTGGCCAGCAAAGTGCCGGCCGATCGCCTGCTGGTGGAAACCGATGCGCCCTACCTGGCGCCCATTCCCTATCGCGGCAAGCCCAACCTGCCGCAATACGTAAGGGAAGTGGCGGAGTTCCTGGCGATGCTGCGAGGGGAGCCCTACGAGCGTTTCGCCGAGCAGACCACGGAGAATTTTAAGCAATTGTTTCCGCTGGCCCATGTGCGGTCGGCGCAGGCCTGAATTTCATGCAAAAAAAACCCGGGTTCTGGGGGGTGAATCCGGGTTAAGACCATTAGGAGTAAAACAAAGGCACTCGGTCCCTTGGTACCTTTATCGGCGCGTCACTTGGGGGAGATGTCGTGCCGACAGTTCAAGTATTGATCAGTATGCCGACCCGTCCAGTCTGGCCCGGACGGTTTTTAAACAAATTTGGAATACGCTCGCTTCGGATAGGTTCTCACTGTGGCCGCGGCCCGGGAGGCAGAGCGTATCGAGCCCGATCCCGGGATACGCGAATGCACGGTTTTCTGAAGAACTGCTATCGAGAACGGATGATCCGTGCATTTTTGCGTAAGTTAGGCATAATACCCGGCTTCGAATTTTGACCCTTCAGACCTTTTTCTTATGCACAAAGAACCCCGTAAGGTCCGTGAGTTTCGCCGCCGTGAGCAGGAAATTCTCGACACCGCGCTCAAGTTGTTCCTCGACCAGGGTGAAGACAGCGTCACCGTCGAGATGATTGCGGATGCCGTGGGTATCGGCAAAGGCACGATCTATAAACATTTCAAATCCAAGGCGGAGATCTACCTGCGCCTGATGCTCGACTACGAGCGTGATTTGAACGAGCTGCTGCATTCGGCCGACGTCGACAAGGACAAGGAGGCGCTGTCCCGGGCCTACTTCGAGTTCCGCATGCGCGACCCGCAGCGCTATCGCCTGTTCGATCGCCTGGAAGAAAAGGTGGTCAAGGGCAACCAGGTGCCGGAGATGGTCGAGGAACTGCACAAGATCCGCGCCTCGAACTTCGAACGCCTGACGCTGCTGATCAAGGGCCGGATCACCGAAGGCAAGCTCGAAGACGTGCCGCCGTATTTCCACTACTGCGCGGCCTGGGCGCTGGTGCACGGCGCGGTGGCGCTGTATCACTCGCCGTTCTGGAGCAATGTGCTGGAAGACCAGGAAGGCTTCTTCCAGTTCCTGATGGACATCGGCGTGCGCATGGGCAACAAGCGCAAGCGCGATACGGACGTGCCGAACAACTGACATTCAGCTGCCTGATTGCGCCATGTCCGCTTACATGGCGCATTGCCCCAGGAATATACTCAGGCATGGGTCTTGCGCAAACTTGATTTCTAGGTCAAGTTTTAGCAGCCCGATTATCCTTCCGCCGGAGTGATCCATGATCGTTGACCGTCAAGGCAGGCGTTTCCGCAATTTGCGGATCAGCCTGACTTCAGCCTGCAATTACGCCTGTACCTACTGCGTGCCTGACGGCAAGCGGCTGGTGGCTGCGCAGGATGAGCTGTCGGCCGACGCGATGGCGCGGGGCGTGGCCTACCTGATCGAGGCCGCCGGTATCGAGCGGTTGCGCATCACTGGCGGCGAGCCGTTGGTCAGCCCCAAGCTCGAACGATTCATGGCGGCAGTGGGGCAGATGGGCCTGGAAGACATCAGTCTGACCACCAACGGCCAATTGCTGGCCAAGAAGCTGCCGTTGCTGGTGGACGCCGGGATCCGTCGCATCAACGTCTCCCTCGACACCCTGGATCCTTCGGCGTTTCGCAGCATCGCCCGGGGGGGCGACCTGGCGACCGTGCTCGATGGCATGGGGCAGGCCCGGGCCGCCGGGATGAAGATCAAGGTCAACATGGTGCCGCTGCGCGGGCAGAACCTGGACCAGGTGATGCCGCTGCTCGACTACTGCCTGGCGCGTGGCTATGAACTGCGGTTCATCGAGCTGATGCGCATGGGGCACCTGGCCAGCGACTCGAATGCATTCCTGCAACAGTTCGTCAGCCTCCAGCAGTTGTTGAGCCTGATCGGCGACCAATACGAATACCTGCAAGCCGACGCGCCGGTGGACGCCACGGCGGTACGCTACGAAATCCCTGGGGTGGGGTATTTCGGCGTGATTGCCAACGAAAGCGTGCCGTTTTGCCGTACCTGCTCGCGGCTGCGGTTGTCTTCCACGGGTTGGCTGCACGGTTGCCTGTCGTCGAGTAACCGTCACTTCGTCGGCGACCTCCTGGACAAGCCCCGCCACCAGGCCTTGCCGGCGCTCCAGCGCTTGCTGGTCAAGGCCTTGGGGGACAAGCAGGACGTGGCGTTCTCCGGCGGCGCGACCATCATGAAAATCATTGGCGGCTGACCGGTTTTTCGTGGCGAGGGGATTTATCCCCGCTGGGTTGCGCAGCAACCCCAAGAACAATCGCCTCGGAGCGTCAGGTCGGATATTCCTATCCTTTGGGGCGCTACGCACCCAGCGGGGATAAATCCCCTCGCCACAGGAATAACGAAGCGTCCCCTCTTCGAGCTGGCGCAAAAGCTGCATCCCACGACCATTCGCCGGTTTTCCGACACCGGTTCTTGGAGGGTAGGATGCGTAGCCTGGTTTTGCTGCTGGCCGTTTTGGCGCTTGGCGGTTGCATGAATGTCAGCGACATGGGGGAGGGCGTTCGTTATCACATGAGCGATGCCGGCCTGCTGGACCACAGTGACAGTCGCCGGGTGAACAACCTGCGCATCCAGCCGGATTCGTTCATTTTCATCGCCCAGGGCGCCTTCGCCCCGCCAGGCGGCGCCTATCCGCGGCCCAACGTGGTGGCCGAGGAAGCTTTCAACGGCTTCATCGAATACTTCCCCATGGTCCGTCGCGCCCGCGCCCCCGAAGGCCTCGACCAGGCCATGGGCGAAGCCCGTGCGGCCGGCGCCCATTACCTGCTGTACACCCGTTTCGCCAAGGCGGATAACCGCATCGGCAACAGCGACGAATGGGCAGATGAGGAAGCGGTGGATCGCCTGGGTGTCGACACCAGCGTCATCCAGATCATGTTGATCGAGACCAGCACCCAGTATTTGATCGATACTGCACGCATCAAGAGTCGTGGCGGTTTACTGACGTTCCACGACGAACAACCCCAAGACCTCATCGCCGCGCCATTGCGTGAATATGCCCGCAGCCTGCTGGGGATGAGCGACGAGTAACCATGAGGAGTCACCATGAGCGGACCGCAAAAAGCCAATGACTTGCTGGGGCAGATCCCCAAGACCAAAGGCCTGCCGCCAGTCCACTTGTGGAACCCCGACTTCTGCGGCGACATCGACATGCGCATCGCCCGGGACGGCACCTGGTACTACCTGGGCACGCCGATCGGGCGAAAGCCGATGGTCAAGCTGTTCTCCACCATCATCCGCCGCGACGGCGATGATTATTTCCTGATCACCCCTGTGGAAAAAGTCGGTATCAAGGTCGACGACGCGCCGTTCGTGGCCGTGACCCTGGAGGTCAAAGGGCAGGGGGAGGGCCAGGTGTTGCGCTTTACCACGAATGTCGACGAGATCACCGAGGCTGGCGCCGAGCATCCGCTGCGGGTGGTGATCGATCCTCGGACGGAGGAGCCGGCGCCCTACGTGCATGTGCGCAGCAATCTCGAAGCGTTGATCCATCGCAATGTGTTCTACCAACTGGTGGAGCTGGCGGTCAGCCGCGAGATCGACGGGCAGCGATGGCTGGGCGTGTGGAGCGGCGGGATATTCTTCCCGATAGGTCTGGAACCCTGATTCCCCTGTGAGAGCGGGCTTGCTCGCGAAGGCGCCAGTACATCCAATATTTTCAGCTGACCCACCGCTTCGCGAGCAAGCCCGCTCCCACAGATGAGATGCCGTAAAATTCAAATTGACACCCAATCATATGATGATTAGCGTGAGCCACCTATAAGAGTGGCCAGCGGGGTGTTCATGTCCAGCAGTTTTCACGCGTCGACCGTCGATTGGCTGGGCGGCTGGATCGCCGCCGGCCAGGTCAAGCCCGGGCAGACCATCAAGGTCGAGGCGGACTTGGGCGAGCAGTTGGGCGTCAGCCGCACGGTGATTCGCGAGGCGATCAAGACCCTGGTCGCCAAGGGCATGCTGGAAGTCGGGCCGAAGGTCGGTACCCGGGTGTTGCCGGTGCGGCGCTGGAACCTGTTCGATCCCCAGGTGGTTGGCTGGTTGTCACGCAGCGGCTTGCCGGAAAACTTCGTCGATGACTTGCTCGACTTGCGCCGTACCATCGAGCCGATGGCGGTGCGCTGGGCCTGTGAGCGGGCCACGGGTGATCAGGTGCAGGCGATTCGCCTGGCCTACCACGCCCTGGAACGGGCGGTGGACAGCGGCGCCGATTACAACCGCGCCGACCAGTTTTTCCACGAATGCATCCTCGCCGCCAGCCATAATCAGTTCATCGAACAGATGGTCCCGGCCCTCGGGGCGCTGCTGGCGGTGTCGTTCGAGGTGTCGGCGGCCGACCCGGATGAACTGCGACGCACCTTGCCCATCCACAAGGACATCGCCGACGCCATCGCCGCCCGTGACGCGGCGCGGGGCGTCTGGGCCTGCATGACCCTGATCGATAATGCCGACCTGGCCATCAAGCGTTTCTACCCCACCGTCATGGCCGGTCGCACGGAGACCGCCGGACCCATCGGGAACAGGAGATTTCAATGAAGTGGAAGGCCGTGACAGAACACCGTGCGCAATTGGGCGAAGGGCCGTTCTGGGATGAACCGACCCAGGCCCTGTACTGGGTCGACATCGCCGGCAAGCAGGCGCTGCGGCTGATCGGCGCCAATGTGCAGATCTGGCAGATGCCCGAGCATGTCTCGGCATTCATCCCGACCCAGGGGGGCGACGCGCTGGTGACCCTGAGCAGCGGTGTCTATCGGCTCGACCTGGATTCGCCGGGCCTCGAACCGCGCCTCACGCTGCTGTGCATGGCCGATCCCCAGCCGGGCAATCGGCCCAACGAGGCGAGGTGCGATGCCCAAGGCCAGCTCTGGCTTGGCACCATGCAGAACAACATCGGCGAGGCGGGTGAGGACTTGCCGATCGAACGGCGTTCCGGCGGTTTGTTTCGCGTCGGCGGCGATGGCCGGGTCATGCCGTTGTTGCGTGGGCTGGGCATTCCCAACACGCTGCTCTGGAGCCCCGACGGCACCACGGTGTATTTCGGCGAGAGCCTCAATGGCACGCTTTATCGGCACTTTATCTACCCTGAAGGTCACCTGGCGCCGGCCGAGGTCTGGTTCGGCCCTCATCCGCGCGGCGGGCCCGATGGCTCGGCGATGGATGCCCGCGGCTATATCTGGAACGCCCGCTGGGACGGCAGTTGCCTGCTGCGGCTGACGCCGGACGGCCAGGTCGATCGGGTGGTCGAGTTACCCGTCAGCCGCCCGACCAGTTGCGTGTTCGGCGGCGAAGACCTCAAGACGCTGTACATCACCAGCGCGGCGAGCCCGTTGGGCCATCCACTGGACGGCGCGGTGCTGTCGATGCGGGTCGATGTGCCGGGCGTGGCGTGTACGCGGTTTGCTGGATAAATCCCAAAATATGGGATGTAAATATATATATTGAGATTGTTGGGTGGCCGGGTTTATAGTCGGTTCCATCAGCAAGACGCACTCACTAAAAAAACAAGACAGGTGACGTGATGCAACGATCTTCCCCCGTACGCCTCGCTGGCGTACGCGACACAGTGGTTCTCCAGGCGCCTTTGGACCGGTCATCCGTGGATGCCCGGTTTTCGCCATGCCTGCATACCGGAGACCTGGCCCATGGCTGATGCGCTTCGCCTGCCACCCGTGCCGGAGCCGCCCCAGGGCGAGCGCCTCAAGGGCAAGGTCGTGCTGTTGACCGGGGCCGCCCAGGGTATTGGCGAAGCGATCGTCGCCGCGTTCGCCTCGCAGCAGGCGCGCCTGGTCATCAGCGACATCCAGGCGCACAAGGTCGAACAGGTGGCCGCGCTCTGGCGCGAACGCGGGGCGGACGTCCAGGCCCTGCAGGCCGACGTATCGAACCCGCAGGACCTGGACGCCATGGCCCGCCGGGCCGTCGAGCTGCACGGGCGCATCGACGTGCTGGTCAATTGCGCCGGCGTCAACGTCTTCCGTGACCCGCTGGAAATGACCGAAGAGGATTGGCGGCGTTGCTTCGCCATCGACTTGGATGGTGCGTGGTACGGCTGCAAGGCCGTGTTGCCGCAGATGATCGAGCAGGGCGTGGGCAGCATCATCAACATTGCCTCGACCCATTCGTCCCACATCATTCCCGGCTGTTTCCCCTACCCGGTGGCCAAGCATGGCCTGCTGGGCCTGACCCGTGCCCTGGGCATCGAATACGCACCCAAGGGCGTACGCGTGAATGCCATCGCCCCGGGGTACATCGAAACCCAACTGAACGTCGACTACTGGAACGGCTTTGCCGATCCCCATGCCGAACGCCAGCGGGCGCTGGACCTGCACCCGCCGCGACGTATCGGGCAACCAATCGAAGTGGCCATGACGGCGGTGTTCCTGGCCAGCGATGAAGCACCTTTTATCAATGCCTCATGCATCACCATCGATGGTGGGCGTTCGGTCCTGTATCACGACTGAACGAATCTGGATGGCAAGGTGAAACTTCGCCTGTCATTCAATCATCATACGATATGACTATTTAGGCCTATGCTGTGTAGCAACTTGCTGTAACCGCCCAGCCTGCGCTGTCACCGACGGTGGAGCAGACCCCTGGACGTTTGGCTTTCAATAAAAAAAACAAGGAGTCAACTATGAATCATCGTCGTGGAATCCGTTCCCTGTGCCGCGCCGCCCTGGCGGTTACCGCGGTCAGCCTCAGCAGCAGCTTGCTGGCGGCTGATCCTGTGAAAATCGGTTTTTTGGTCAAGCAGGCCGAGGAACCCTGGTTCCAGACCGAATGGGCCTTCGCCGAGAAGGCGAGCAAGGACAAGGGCTTCGAATTGATCAAGATCGCCGTGCCTGACGGCGAGAAGACCCTCTCGGCCATCGACAGCCTGGCGGCCAACGGTGCCCAGGGCTTCGTGATCTGCCCGCCGGACGTGTCCCTCGGCCCGGCCATCATGGCCAAGGCCAAGCTCAACGATCTCAAGGTGATTGCCGTGGACGACCGCTTCGTCGACGCCAACGGCAAGTTCATGGAGGACGTGCCGTACCTGGGCATGGCCGCGTTCGAGGTCGGCCAGAAGCAGGGCGCCGCCATGGCGGCTGAAGCCAAGAAGCGCAACTGGGATTGGAAAGACACCTACGCGGTGATCAACACCTTCAACGAACTGGACACCGGCAAGAAGCGCACCGACGGTTCGGTCGACGCCCTGAAGAAGGCCGGGATGCCGCAAGACCACATCCTGTTTTCGGCGCTCAAGACCCTCGACGTGCCCGGCAGCATGGACTCCACCAACTCGGCGCTGGTGAAACTGCCCAGCGCTGCGAAGAACCTGATCATCGGCGGCATGAACGACAACACCGTGCTGGGCGGCGTGCGCGCCACCGAAGCGGCGGGGTTCAAGGCGGATAACGTGATCGGCATCGGCATCAACGGTACCGACGCCATCGGCGAGCTGAAAAAACCCAACAGCGGTTTCTTCGGTTCGATGCTGCCTAGCCCGCACATCGAAGGCTACAAGACCGCCGAGATGATGTACGAGTGGATCACCACTGGCAAGGAGCCGCCGAAGTACACCGCCATGGACGAGGTGACGCTGATCACCCGCGAGAACTTCAAGCAGGAGCTGGAAAAAATCGGCCTGTGGAACTGACGGCCGGTTGATTCAAGAGTGGCCCTGGCAAAGGGCCGCTCGATCTCTGTGAGTTCGAGGTGGTTATGCAAGCGCAAACAGCGACACAACAACACAACAGCGGCGGCAGCTTGCGGTTCAACGGGATCGGCAAATCCTTTCCCGGCGTGCAGGCGCTGTCCAACATCAGTTTCGTCGCGCATCCGGGGCAGGTCCATGCCCTGATGGGCGAGAACGGCGCGGGCAAGTCCACGTTGCTGAAGATCCTTGGCGGGGCCTATATCCCGAGCAGCGGCGAGTTGCAGATCGGCGAGCAGACCATGGCCTTCAAATCCACCGCCGACAGCATTGCCAGCGGTGTGGCGGTGATCCACCAGGAATTGCACCTGGTGCCGGAAATGACCGTGGCCGAGAACCTGTTCCTCGGCCATCTGCCGGCGCGCTTCGGCCTGGTCAATCGCGGGTTGCTGCGCCAGCAGGCGCTGAACCTGCTCAAGGGGCTGGCCGATGAAATCGACCCCCAGGAAAAGGTCGGCCGCTTGTCCCTCGGCCAGCGTCAACTGGTGGAAATCGCCAAGGCGTTGTCCCGTGGCGCCCATGTCATCGCCTTCGACGAACCCACCAGCAGCCTGTCGGCCCGGGAAATCGACCGCTTGATGGCGATCATTGCGCGCCTGCGGGACGAGGGCAAAGTGGTGCTGTACGTCAGCCACCGCATGGAAGAAGTGTTCCGCATCTGCAACGCGGTGACGGTGTTCAAGGACGGTCGCTACGTGCGCACCTTCGAGAACATGAGCGAGTTGACCCACGATCAGTTGGTTACCTGCATGGTCGGTCGCGATATCCAGGACATCTACGACTACCGTCCCCGGGAGCGCGGCGACGTGGCGCTGCACGTGGAGGGCCTGATGGGGCCGGGCTTGCGCGAGCCGGTGAGCTTCCAGGTGCACAAGGGTGAGATCCTCGGTTTGTTCGGGCTGGTCGGCGCCGGTCGTACCGAGCTGTTGCGCTTGCTCAGCGGCCTGGAGCGCCAGGGCGAGGGGCGCCTGGTCCTGCACGGCCAGGAACTGAAGCTGCGTTCACCCCGGGATGCCATCGCCGCCGGCGTGCTGCTCTGCCCGGAAGATCGCAAGAAGGAAGGCATCATCCCGTTGGGCAGCGTCGGCGAGAACATCAACATCAGTGCGCGCCCGGCTCATTCCGCGCTGGGGTGCCTGCTGCGCGGCGACTGGGAGCGGGGCAATGCCGACAAGCAGATCAAGTCCCTGAAGGTGAAGACCCCGGCGGCCAGCCAGAAAATCATGTACCTGTCCGGCGGCAACCAGCAGAAGGCCATTCTCGGTCGCTGGCTGTCGATGCCGATGAAGGTCCTGTTGCTGGACGAGCCGACCCGTGGCATCGACATCGGCGCCAAGGCCGAGATCTACCAGATTATCCACAACCTGGCGGCCGACGGCATCGCGGTGATCGTGGTGTCCAGCGACCTGATGGAAGTGATGGGCATTTCCGACCGAATCCTGGTGCTCTGCGAAGGGGCCATGCGTGGCGAACTGCCGCGTGACCAGGCCAATGAATCCAACCTGCTGCAACTGGCGCTGCCGCGCCAACGCGTTGCCGACGCGGCGAACTGAGAGGTAATCATGACCATTCAAAACAATGCACTGCCAACGGCACGCAAACCCCTGGACCTGCGCCGCTTCCTGGACGACTGGGTCATGCTGCTGGCGGCCATCGGCATCTTCGTGCTCTGCACGCTGTTGATCGACAACTTCCTCTCGCCGTTGAACATGCGCGGCCTGGGCCTGGCGATTTCCACCACCGGCATCGCCGCCTGCACCATGTTGTATTGCCTGGCATCCGGGCATTTCGACCTGTCGGTCGGCTCGGTGATCGCCTGCGCCGGCGTGGTCGCGGCGGTGGTGATGCGCGACACCAACAGCGTGTTCCTGGGCATCGGCGCGGCGCTGGTGATGGGACTGATCGTCGGCCTGATCAACGGTATCGTCATCGCCAAGCTGCGGGTCAATGCGTTGATCACCACGCTGGCGACGATGCAGATCGTGCGCGGCCTGGCCTACATCTTCGCCAACGGTAAAGCGGTGGGCGTGTCCCAGGAAGCATTCTTCGTGTATGGCAACGGCCAGTTGTTCGGCGTGCCGGTGCCGATCCTGATCACCATCGCCTGCTTCCTGTTTTTCGGCTGGCTGTTGAACTACACCACCTACGGGCGCAACACCATGGCCATCGGCGGTAACCAGGAAGCGGCGTTGCTGGCGGGGGTGAACGTCGATCGCACCAAGATCATCATCTTCGCCGTGCACGGCGTGATCGGCGCGCTGGCCGGTGTGATCCTGGCGTCGCGCATGACCTCGGGCCAACCGATGATCGGCCAGGGCTTCGAACTGACCGTGATCTCGGCCTGCGTGCTGGGTGGGGTGTCGCTGAGCGGCGGCATCGGCATGATTCGCCACGTGATTGCCGGCGTGCTTATCCTGGCGATCATCGAGAACGCGATGAACCTGAAGAACATCGATACGTTCTACCAGTACGTCATCCGTGGCTCGATCCTGTTGCTGGCGGTGGTGATCGATCGCCTGAAGCAGCACTGATCACTGGCGACTGATCCACCGCTTTCGCGAGCAAGCCCGCTCCCACAGGTTCTGCGCTGGATCTCACCCTTCGGGGGCAGCGCACATCCAGTGTGGGAGCGGGCTTGCCCGCGAAGGCGTCGTCAGCTTCAACATTGCATTGGATGACCCACCGCTTTCGCGAGCAGGCTCGCTCCCACAGGTTTTGTGCTGGATCTCACCCCTCGGGGTCAGCGCACATCCAGTGTGGGAGCGGGCTTGCCCGCGAAGGCGTCGTCAGCTTCAACATTGCATTGGATGACCCACCGCTTTCGCGAGCAGGCTCGCTCCCACAGGTTCTGTGCTGGATCTCACCCTTCGGGGGGCAGCGCACATCCAGGGTGGGGGCGGGCTTGCCCGCGAAGGCGTCGTCAGCTTCAACATTGCATTGGATGACCCACCGCTTTCGCGAGCAGGCTCGCTCCCACAGGATTGTGCTGGATCTCACCCCTCGGGGGCAGCGCACATCCAGTGTGGGAGCGAGCCTGCTCGCGATGGCGTCATCCCGCCTTGCGCAATGCGTCCACCAGCTCCTGCTTGCGCATTTTCGAGCGGCCCGGGATGTTTTTCGCCCGGGCTTCCTTCATCAGGCTGTCCACCGTTTGCGTCTGGTGGGAGGCCTTGCTGGTGCGGGGGTGCCCTTCGCGGGTCTGGGCGGCGCGGCGGGCGGATTCCTTGCGGTCGGTTTTCTTTTGCGCCGCCGGCTTGGCCTTGCCCGAACCGCCGGCGCGTTCGCCGCCACCCGATTGCTTGTTCACCGTCGCCCAGGCCCGGGCCTCGGCCTTATCTTCGGACACGCCTTTCTTCTCGTAGCTTTCCTCGATGTGCTCGGCCTTGCGCTTTTGCTCGGCGGTGTACTTGTCTTTGCTTCCTCGAGGCATGAGACCTTCCTCCTCCAGTGTGTGAACAGCGCTTACTGGCTGGCGCCGCCGCCTTCGGACCCCGAGCCCCCGGTGGTGGTTTTCGAGCCGACGCCGGTGCCGGCGTTGTCGGGGGCGGTGGCGTCCGGGGTGTTCAACCCGCCCTGGCGACCCGTGTCATTGCCCTGTACGCGCGGATCGGTGCCGGTCGCCGGTGGTTGACCATTGTTCAAGGTGCCGCCGCCGGTTCCGTCGGTGTTCAACTTGGGCAGGCCTTGGGTGGCCGGAGAGTTGGGCGCCTGCACCGGGTCGGTCGGCCCGGTGCCGGAAGTGGTCGCCGCGAATGCCGCCGAGGACAGCAGCGTGGCCAGGGTCAATGCAGTCAGCCTTGAAGTGATCATGGTGTCGCCTCCATTTTTTTGAATGCTTGCCTGATCTTGGGCCTTGGCGGTTCGAGGTTGGTGCCGGGGGGGCGACGAATGGCGTGTCGGGAAAACCGCCTGGCCGCCTCGGCGAAGCTGGATGCCACCCGTGACGAGCGCGACGTAGCGGCTTAGTATGGCGCTTTCAATTGGCTACAAGGCCTGTCCATGTCGATCGAGATCCGTCCCGCGCAACCCAGCGATGCGCCTCAAATCCTTGCGTTCATCACCGAGCTGGCCGATTACGAAAAGGCCCGTCACGAAGTCATCGCCAGTGTGGCCGACATCGAGCGCAGCCTGTTCAGCGAAGGCGCGACCGCCCACGGGCTGATCTGCCTGCGCGATGGCGTGCCGATCGGTTTCGCGGTGTTTTTCTTCAGCTACTCCACTTGGCTGGGCAGCAATTGCCTGTACCTCGAAGACCTCTACATCACCCCCGACCAGCGCGGCGGCGGGGCGGGCAAGACACTGTTGCGGCACTTGGCGAAGATCGCCTGCGACAACGATTGCGGTCGTTTCGAATGGAGTGTCCTGGACTGGAACACCCCGGCCATCGAGTTCTACAAGTCCCTCGGCGCGCAGCCCCAGGAGGAATGGGTGCGCTACCGCATGGACGGCAAGGTGCTACGGGATTTCGCCAACGGCAACTGAACTCATGAGTACGCGCTGGATGCGTACTCGGCAAATCCGGGACGCTGTTCCAGGCGCTTGCAGTAGGCGGCCACCGCTGGATAATCCGGGCGCTCCATGGGCGTCTGGCGCCAGCGGTGAGCGGACAGACCGATGAGCACGTCCGCGAGGGAAAATGCCGTACCGGCCACGTAGGCCCCGGTGCGGCTCAACTGCTGTTCCAGCAAAGCCATCTTCTCGTTCCAGCCTTTGACGCCAGCGGCAATGAGTTGCGGATCCTGGCAATCCGGGTCTTTGCGCACCAGTCCGTAGAATGCATCGCCCCAGGATGGGTTGAGCTCCGTGGCTTGCCAGTCCATCCACTGCTCGACACGTGCCCGCGCGGCAGGTTCGACGGGCAACAGATCGTGGCGCCCGTGCTTGCCCACCAAGTAGCGGCAAATGGTGTTCGATTCCCAGAGCACGCCATTCTCATCAATGATCACGGGCACCTGGGCATTGGGGTTCAAGGCCAGGAACGCCGGGTCATGGGTCGAGGCAAAGCCGATGCCCCAATCTTCCCGCTCGTAGGCGATGTCCAGTTCCTGGCAAGTCCACAGCACTTTTCTGACGTTGATCGAGGAAGTGCGGCCGAGGATTTTCAGCAGTTGTCCCATCACTTTTTCCCTGAGTTGTTTGGCGTCCGGCAGAAAACGTAGCAGGGTCTTGGATGAATGGCGATCAGCTTTGTAGGGAATCGCATATGTCCCAATATATGGGAGAGTCATTTATATATTGAGATTCTTCTGCGCGCAGGTTTATAGTCCGCCTCACTCACTGCCAAAAAACAGAACAGGTGAAGCGGATGCAGGCGCAATTGATCGCGCTCGACTGGGGGACCACCTCACTACGGGCTTATAAACTCGCCGCCGGAGGCGAAGTGCTGGACCAGCGCTCGCTGTCGTCGGGGATCATGCAATTGCCCGCTGGGCCGCGAACCGTTGCCGGCCAGGTGTGTGTCGACGGTTTCGAACTGGCGTTCGACGAAGCCTGTGGCGATTGGCTCGATGCCCAGCCAGGCCTGCCCGTGATTGCCTGCGGCATGGTGGGCAGCGCCCAGGGCTGGCGCGAAGCGCCTTACTGCGACACGCCGGCCAACGTGGCCGATCTCGGACATTCCCTACAAGTCATTCGCAGCCTTCGTGGTGTCGATGTGCACATCGTGCCGGGCGTGATCCAGCGTTCGCGGCTGCCGAACGTGATGCGTGGCGAAGAAACCCAGGTGCTCGGCGCGTTGCCCAGCCTGCCGGACGAAGCCGTGCTGATCGGCCTGCCGGGCAGCCACTCGAAATGGGTGGAAGTGGCCGAGGGCTGCATCGTGCATTTCGATACCTTCATGACTGGCGAGATCTTCGCCGTGCTCAGCGACCACAGCATTCTCGGCCGCACCCAGCAGCGTGGCGCGGCGTTCGATGGCGTGGCCTTCGATCGCGGGGTGCAGGTGGCGTTGTCGGCGGACGGCCAGGCCGGCCCGTTGTCCACGGTGTTCAGCGCCCGCAGCCTGGGGTTGACCGGTGAACTCGGCGCCAGTGCCCAGGCCGACTATCTCTCGGGCCTGTTGATCGGTCATGAGCTGACGGCCCTGGCCGCCGTACAGCGCCAGCGCCGCAACAGCGTCCATCTGCCAATGGTGGTGCTGATCGGCAATTCCCAACTCTGTGCCCGTTATCAACGGGCCCTCGACGCCTGCGGTTTTGCCCGGGTGACCCTGGCCGAACAGGCCACCGAACGTGGGTTGTGGCAACTGGCCGTGGCGGCCGGGCTGCTCGGTTCCACCGCATCGCGTTAACCCTGACTGGAGGTCTGGACATGCTCACACAAGCACTGGCGCACAACGGGCTGATCGCGATCCTGCGCGGTCTGCGTCCCGAGGAGGCGGCCGCCATCGGCGAAGTCCTGTACAGCGCCGGATTTCGCGTCATCGAGGTGCCGCTCAATTCCCCCGAACCGTACGACAGTATCCGCATCTTGCGTGAGACCTTGCCCGCCGATTGCCTGATCGGCGCCGGCACCGTGCTCACGCCGGAACAGGTGACGCAGGTGAAAGCCGCCGGCGGCCAGGTGATCGTCATGCCCCACAGCGATGCCAAGGTCCTGCGGGCGGCGAAAGCGGCGGGGCTGTACCTGTCGCCAGGTGTCGCCACCCCGACCGAAGCCTTCGCCGCGCTGGCCGAGGGCGCCCATGTGCTGAAGATGTTTCCCGCCGAGCAAATGGGCCCGGCGGTGGTCAAGGCCTGGCTCGCGGTGTTGCCGGCCGGGACCGTGCTGGTGCCGGTGGGCGGGATCACGCCGGACAACATGACGCCGTTCGTCGAGGCGGGCGTCAAGGGCTTCGGCCTCGGTTCCGGGTTATTCAAACCGGGCCTGACCGCGGATGAAGTGGCGGTGCGCGCCAAGGCCTACGTGGCCGCGTGGAATGCCTTGAACTGAAGACTTTTCCAGCGCCCCGTGCGCTGCATCTGACAAGAGAGACAACAAGATGAAAATCACCCAGTTGACCACTTACATCGTTCCGCCGCGCTGGTGCTTCCTCAAGGTCGAGACCGACGAGGGGGTCACCGGTTGGGGCGAACCCGTGGTCGAGGGCCGTGCCCACACCGTGGCGGCGGCCGTCGAGGAATTGTCCGACTACCTGATCGGCAAGGACCCACGCAATATCGAAGACATCTGGACCGTGCTCTATCGCGGCGGCTTCTATCGCGGCGGCGCAGTGCACATGAGCGCCCTGGCCGGCATCGACCAGGCGCTGTGGGACATCAAGGGCAAGGCCCTGGGGGTGTCGGTCAGCGACCTGCTGGGCGGCCAGGTGCGCGACAAGATCCGCGTGTATTCGTGGATCGGCGGCGACCGTCCGGCGGACACCGCTCGGGCGGCGAAAGAAGCCGTAGGACGCGGCTTCACCGCGGTGAAGATGAACGGCACCGAAGAGCTGCAGTTCCTCGACACCTTCGAGAAGGTCGACCTGGCCCTGGCCAACGTCGCCGCAGTGCGCGACGCGGTCGGGCCGAACGTCGGCATCGGCGTGGACTTCCATGGCCGGGTGCACAAGCCGATGGCCAAGGTGCTGATGAAGGAGCTGGATCCGTACAAGCTGATGTTCATCGAAGAGCCCGTGCTCAGTGAAAACTACGAGGCGCTCAAGGAACTGGCGCCGCTGACCAGCACCCCGATCGCCCTGGGCGAGCGGCTGTTCTCCCGCTGGGATTTCAAGCGGGTGCTCAGCGAGGGCTACGTCGACATCATCCAGCCGGATGCGTCCCACGCCGGCGGCATCACCGAGACCCGCAAGATCGCCAACATGGCCGAGGCCTACGACGTGGCGCTGGCACTGCACTGCCCATTGGGGCCGATCGCCCTGGCGGCGTGCCTGCAACTGGACGCCGCTTGCTACAACGCGTTCATCCAGGAGCAGAGCCTGGGCATCCACTACAACGAGAGCAACGACCTGCTGGACTACATCAAGGACCCGCGGGTGTTCGACTACGACCAGGGCTTCGTGAAGATCCCCAACGGCCCGGGCCTGGGCATCGAGATCAACGAAGAGTACGTCATCGAGCGCGCGGCCATCGGCCACCGCTGGCGCAACCCGATCTGGCGCCATGCCGATGGCAGTTTTGCCGAGTGGTGAGTCACGCCTAGTCACTGCGTAGGAGCAAAGGAGTTTTGTGGGAGCAAGGCTTGCCCGCGATGAACGATAACGCGGTCCGACTGGAATACGCATCGTCTGCATCGCGGGCAAGCCTTGCTCCCACAGGGTCTTGCTCAATCCTTGCCGTATTCGACAAATATAAAAAGAGGCACCTCACATGCAAGCGCACACCCTGAGCGCGCAGGCGTCGTTGGTGACGCCCACTCGCAAGCGTTTTTTCATCATGGTCCTGCTGTTCATCACCGTGGTGATCAATTACCTGGACCGCAGCAACCTGTCGATCGCCGCGCCTGCGCTGACCAGTGAACTGGGCATCGACCCGATTCATGTCGGGCTGATTTTCTCGGCGTTCGGCTGGACCTACGCGGCCATGCAGATTCCCGGCGGTTGGCTGGTGGACCGCGTGCCGCCGCGCATCCTGTACAGCGTGGCGTTGCTGCTGTGGTCGGCGGCGACGGTGATGCTCGGTTTCGCCGCCAGCTTCATCGCCTTGTTCGTGCTGCGCATGGCGGTCGGTGCCCTGGAAGCGCCGGCGTACCCGATCAACAGTCGCGTGGTCACCACCTGGTTCCCTGAACGGGAGCGCGCCACGGCCATCGGTTTCTACACCTCCGGGCAGTTCGTCGGGCTGGCGTTCCTGACGCCGGTGCTGGCGTGGCTGCAACACGCCTTCGGTTGGCACATGGTGTTCGTGGTGACCGGTGCGGTGGGCATTGCCTGGGCGGCGATCTGGTACGCGGTGTATCGCGAACCACGGGATTTCAAGGGCGCCAATGCCGCCGAGATCGAACTGATCCGCGAGGGCGGCGGGCTGGTGGACATCCAGGCCGAGGCCGCCAAAGTGAAGGCGACATTCAGCTGGACCGATCTCGGCATCGTCCTGACCCAGCGCAAGCTGTGGGGCATCTACCTGGGGCAGTTCTGCCTCAACTCGACGCTGTGGTTCTTCCTGACCTGGTTTCCGACCTACCTGGTGAAATATCGCGGAATGGACTTCATCAAGTCCGGCCTGTTGGCGTCGTTGCCGTTCCTGGCCGCGTTCGTCGGCGTGCTGTGTTCCGGGTTCTTCTCCGACTGGCTGATCCGGCGCGGTGCCACCGTAGGGTTCGCGCGCAAATTGCCGATCATTGGCGGGTTGCTGATCTCCACCGCGATCATCGGCGCCAACTTCGTCGAGTCGACGCCGCTGGTGATCGCTTTCCTGGCGCTGGCGTTCTTCGGCAATGGCCTGGCGTCGATCACCTGGTCGCTGGTGTCCACCCTGGCGCCGGCGCGCTTGCTCGGGCTGACGGGCGGGGTGTTCAATTTCATCGGCAACCTGGCGGCCATCGCCACGCCGATCGTCATCGGCTTCCTGGCCAGTGGCGATTCGTTCGCCCCGGCCATCACCTACATCGCCGTGCTGGCGTTGGTTGGCGCGCTGTCCTACATCCTGCTGGTCGGGAAGGTCGAGCGCATCGAGTTGTAGTCCGACGGGGCGGGCGACCATAATGCCGCCCGTTCCCGCTCACTGTTGAAGGCCGGCTATGCAGCAAGACGATCCAAAAACCACCAAGGACGCGGCGCCTACGGGCACCCAGACCCTGCTGCGTGGCCTGGGCGTGGTCCAGGCGGTCGCCAGTGGCGCCCGTGACCTGAAGGAAATCGCCCGGCTGATCGGCACCACCCGCAGCACCACCCATCGCCTCGCCAGTTGCCTGGTGGATGAGCGTTACCTGCGGGTGGTCCCGCAAGTGGGTTACCTGCTCGGGCCGAAGTTGATCGAGCTGGGTTTCCAGGCCCGGGAGGAATTGCCGCTGGTGAACCTGGCGGGGCCGTACCTGGACGAACTGTCGGCGCTCACCGGGGACACCGTGCACCTGGCGATTCGCGAAGGCGACGAAGTCCTTTACCTGTTGAAGAACCCAGGGCGCAATGGCCCGGAAATGCGTTCGCGCGTGGGCCATCGCATGCCCTTGGCGCGCACCGGGATCGGCAAGGCGTTGATGCTCGACGATAGCCCGGAAACGTGGCAGCGCTTGTATGAAATCAGCCTGCCGGCGGGTGGGAAGAATCAGTTCTGGCCTCAGCATCAGGAGCAATCCTGGGAGCAGTTCCAGCAACGGATGCTGGAATACGTGGCGGGGGGCTATGCGTTCGACCTGGAAGACAACGAACCGTCGATTCGCTGCGTGGCGGCGCCGATTCGCGATGCCGGCAAGCGGATTGTCGCCGGTATCAGCATCGCCAGTACCGTGCCGTACATGCCCCTGGAAAAGATGGCCGAGCTGATTCCCCTGGTCAAAGGGGTCACAGCCCGGCTGTCGGCGGAGCTGGGCGCCAAGGTCTGACGGGCGTCAGGCCTTGAGCGTGGCCATGTCGATGACGAAGCGATATTTCACATCCCCGGCGATCATGCGGCTGTAGGCCTCGTTGATCTGGCGGATGTCGAGCATTTCAATGTCGCAGCTGATGTTGTGTTCGGCACAGAACTCCAGCACTTCCTGGGTTTCGGCAATGCCGCCGATCAGCGAGCCGGCCAGGACGCGACGGCCCATGATCAGGTTGGCCGCATGGACCGGCGGATCGATCGGCTCGACCAGGCCCACCAGGATATGCACGCCGTCGAAACGCAGGGTGGCGAGGTAGGGGTTGAGGTCGTGCTGCACCGGGATGGTGTCCAGCAGGAAGTGGAAGCGCCCGGCCGCGGCGCTCATCTGTTCGGCGTCGGTGGAGACGATCACATGGTCCGCGCCCTGGCGGCGGGCTTCTTCGGCCTTGCTGGCCGAGCGGGTGAACACCGTCACTTCGGCGCCCATGGCCTTGGCGAACTTGATACCCATGTGGCCGAGGCCACCCATGCCCAGCACGCCGACCTTGTCGCCGGCCTTCACGCCGTAGTGCTTGAGGGGCGAGTAGGTGGTAATGCCGGCGCACAGGAGCGGCGCGGCGCTGGCCGGGTCGAGGGTTTCCGGAATGCGCAGCACGAAGTGTTCGCTGACCACGATGCTGTTGGAATAGCCGCCCATGGTATGGCCGCCGCTGATACGGTCCGGGCTGGCGTAGGTCTGGGTCATGCCTTCGTAGCAGTATTGTTCCAGATCCGCACGGCACGCTTCGCACTCGCGGCAGGAATCGACCATGCAGCCGACGCCGACCAGGTCGCCGACCTTGTAGCGGGTCACTTCCGCACCGACGGCCGTCACCTTGCCGACGATTTCGTGGCCGGGCATCAACGGGTAGACGGCGATGCCCCATTCGTTGCGAGCCTGGTGGATGTCGGAATGGCAGACGCCACAGTAGAGAATCTCGATCGCCACGTCGTCGGCCCGAGGGCTGCGGCGTTCGAATTTCATTGGGGCGAGGGGGGTGGTAGGCGATTGGGCGGCGTAGCCGATGGCTGTGTACATGATGGACCTCGCTGAGCATTGAACGGTGAGGGGACCATTGTGGGAGTCTGGACGACAGGCGACGATGGCGATTCCTACGCGTCTCATGCCTAATCCTCCGACATTGGCCGCGCTTTGATCCTATGCTTTGCCAGACCTGCGATGATGCTCCCATCCCTTTTTCCGTGAAGTTTTCCCATGTTGCTGACCCGTCATGTTGATGCCAACGCCACCCTGGTCTCGCTGATAGAACCCCTGGCGACCCGCGACGGTTTCGTGCCCACGCGACTGCCTGGCGTAGCGGCGCTCCGAGCCAGCCAGGACGTCGCCCGGGGCCCGCAGCTCTACGAGCCCAGCCTGGTGATCATCGCCCAGGGCAGCAAACTGGCGTACCTGGGGCCGCGCACGCTGGAGTACGGTGCCGGCAATTACCTGATCCAGGCGTTGCCGGTGCCGTTCGAATGCGAAACCTACGCTTTGCCCAATGCTCCGTTGCTCGGGGTTTCCGTGGCGATCGATCGGGTGATGCTCGGGGAACTGGTGCTGGCCATGGGGCTGGTGCCGGGGCGCAACCTGCCGCCGCAGACGCCGGAATCCATGACCTGCGCAGTGCTCGACGACGCCATGCGTGGGTGCGTCGAACGTCTGTTGCGCTGTTTGCACGACCCATTGGAATGCCAGGTCATGGGCCAGGCGCGGTTGCGGGAGTTGCTGTTCGTCGCCCTGCGCGGGCCGCAGGCCGATGTCCTGCGCGCGCTGGTGGAGCAGCAGGGGCAGTTTGCCCGGATCGCCGCGTCCCTGAGCCACCTGCACGCGCACTTCACCGAGCCGCTGAACGTCGAGACCCTGGCCAGTTGCGCCAACATGAGCGCCTCGACTTTCCATGAACATTTCAAGCGCAGCACGTTGCTGTCGCCCGTGCAGTACCTCAAGCGACTGCGATTGCTCAAGGCCCAGCGGCTGCTGCTCATCGAAGGCATGGGGGTGGCCCAGGTCGCCCATGAGGTGGGGTACCAGAGCCCGTCGCAGTTCAGCCGGGAGTACAAGCGCTACTTCGATCGCAGCCCTGGGGAAGAGCGCGTCGCTTGATTCACTGATGTCGCCCTGTGGGAGCGAGCTTGCTCGCGATAGCGGTGTGTCAGTCGACATCTGTATTGAATGAAAAACCGCTATCGCGAGCAAGCTCGCTCCCACATTTGGACTGTGGCATGCCTTGAAATGTAGGCAACAAAAAGGCCCCCGTTGCGGGAGCCTCGATGTTCAGGGCGTCGGCTTACATGTTCGGGTAAGTCGGTCCGCCAGCGCCTTCCGGGGTCACCCAGGTGATGTTCTGGGCAGGGTCCTTGATGTCGCACGTCTTGCAGTGAACGCAGTTCTGGGCGTTGATCTGGAAGCGTTTCTCGCCGTCTTCCTTGGTCACCACTTCATAGACGCCGGCCGGGCAGTAGCGCTGGGCCGGTTCGTCGTACAGCGGCAGGTTCTTGCCCAGCGGGATGCTCGGGTCGGTCAGCTTCAGGTGGCAAGGCTGTTCTTCTTCATGGTTGGTACCGGAGATGAACACCGAGCTGAGTTTGTCGAAGCTGAGCTTGCCGTCCGGTTTCGGGTAGTCGATCTTCTTGCAATCGGCCGCCAGCTTCAGGCAAGCGTAGTCAGGCTTGTTGTCATGCAGGGTGAACGGCAGCTTGCCGCCGAAGATGTTCTGGTCGAGCCAGTTGAAGCCGCCGCCGATGATCGCGCCGTACTTGTGGATCGCCGCGCCGAAGTTGCGGCTGGCGAACAGCTCTTCGTACAGCCAGCTGTTCTTGAAGTTGTCGACGTAGGCGGTCAGTTCGTCGCCGCCTTCGGATTCGGCGAACAGGCGATCGGCCACGGCCTCGGCGGCGAGCATGCCGGACTTCATGGCCGTGTGGCTGCCCTTGATCTTGGCGAAGTTCAAGGTGCCGAGGTCGCAGCCGATCAGGGCGCCGCCCTTGAAGACCATTTTCGGCAGCGAGTTCAGGCCGCCCTTGCAGATGGCGCGGGCGCCGTAGCTGACGCGCTTGCCACCTTCCAGGTATTGCTTGAGCACCGGGTGGTGCTTGAGGCGCTGGAATTCGTCGAAGGGCGACAGGTAGGTGTTGCTGTAGGACAAGTCGACGATCAGGCCGACCACCACCTGGTTGTTTTCCAGATGGTAGAGGAAGGAACCGCCGGTGTTCTCGGTGCCCATGATGTCCAGCGGCCAGCCGGCGGTGTGTACGACCAGGCCCGGTTGGTGCTTGGCCGGGTCGATTTCCCAGATTTCCTTCAAGCCGATGCCGTAATGCTGGGCATCGGCCTCGCTGTCGAGGTTGAAGCGCTTGATCAGTTGCTTGCCGATGTGGCCACGGCAGCCTTCGGCGAACAGCGTGTACTTGCCGCGCAATTCCATGCCGGGGGTGTAGAGGCCCTCTTTCGGATGGCCTTCACGGTCGACGCCCAGGTCGCCGGTGATGATCCCGCGGACCACGCCGTTCTCGTCGAACAACGCTTCCTGGGCGGCGAAGCCGGGGTAGATTTCCACGCCCAGGTTCTCGGCCTGCTGGGCCAGCCAGCGGCACAGGTTGCCCAGGGAAATAATATAGTTGCCTTCGTTGTGCATGGTCTTGGGCACGAAGAAGCCAGGGACTTTGCTCGCACTGTCGGCGCTCTTCAGGACATAAATGTCATCGCCCTTGACCGGGGTATTGAGCGGCGCGCCCAATTCCTTCCAGTCCGGGAACAGTTCGTTCAGGGCACGGGGTTCGAACACCGCGCCGGAGAGAATGTGCGCACCGACTTCGGAGCCTTTTTCGACCACGCAGACGCTGATTTCCTTACCGGCTTCGGCGGCCTTCTGTTTCAGTCGGCAAGCGGCAGACAGGCCAGCGGGGCCGGCACCGACGATGACCACGTCGAATTCCATGTATTCGCGTTCCACAGGCTATCTCCTACTCAAGGCTCACGGTGTTTTCTAATTGGAGGTTGGGCGTTGCATCCGTTGTTTCCTTCGCGAAATCGACGAAAGCGACAAGGGATGAGACGCGGGTCTCTCTTGGTGGCGCATTATATCTACACCACTCTCAGGGTCCAATACAAACGTTTGTTTGAAATTGCCGCAGCCCAGATAAATCACTGACGTACGGCTTATGACTGGCCATTTTGCCGTATTGACCGGAATAGGCGTTCCGGTCAAGATACGGGCGGTTTTGCGCTCGCCGTAGGCTGACTGTTGGTTTCAAGAGCACCTCTAAAGACAGGGCGAAGGCAGCACGAAGTGACGTATTGCGTGGCTCGGATGCGCAGTTTACACGCCGCGATATTGAATGACTCATCGGTCTCGCCGACCAGTGGTCTTCACTCCCGTGAGCAGGGTCATGTGTGGTTCATGCCGGCGTTTTTAGAGGTGCCCTTGCGCCCATGAGCATCAACCGCCAGGTTCGCCTAGGCGACTTTCTTTTCACCGGAGAGTAACGAGGAATCCATGAAGGTTCTTGTAGCTGTCAAACGAGTGGTCGACTATAACGTCAAGGTTCGCGTCAAGGCGGACAACTCCGGCGTCGACCTCGCCAACGTCAAGATGTCGATGAACCCCTTCTGCGAAATCGCCGTAGAAGAAGCCGTGCGCCTGAAGGAAAAAGGCGTGGCGACTGAGATCGTCGTTGTCTCCATCGGCCCGACCACCGCCCAGGAGCAACTGCGCACTGCGCTGGCACTGGGTGCCGATCGCGCCATCCTCGTCGAATCCGCCGAAGACCTGACCTCCCTGGCCGTGGCCAAGCTGCTCAAGGCCGTTGTCGACAAGGAACAGCCCCAGCTGGTGATCCTCGGCAAACAAGCCATCGACAGCGACAACAACCAGACCGGCCAGATGCTCGCTGCATTGAGCGGCTACGGCCAGGGCACGTTCGCGTCCAAGGTCGAAGTCAGCGGCGACAGCGTTGCCGTGACCCGTGAAATCGATGGCGGCGCGCAGACCGTTTCCTTGAAGCTGCCGGCCATCGTCACCACCGACCTGCGTTTGAACGAGCCGCGCTATGCGTCCCTGCCAAACATCATGAAAGCGAAGAAGAAGCCGCTTGAAGTGCTGACGCCTGACGCTTTGGGCGTTTCCACCGCCTCCACCAACAAGACCGTGAAAGTCGAAGCGCCGGCTGCACGCAGCGCGGGCATCAAGGTCAAGTCGGTGGCTGAACTGGTCGAGAAACTGAAAAACGAAGCGAAGGTAATCTGAACATGACTATCTTGGTAATCGCCGAACACGATAACAAGGCGCTGGCCCCGGCCACGCTGAACACCGTTGCTGCCGCTGCCAAAATCGGTGGCGACGTCCACGTCCTGGTGGCGGGTCAAGGCGCTGGCGCCGTGGCCGAAGCCGCTGCGAAAATCGCGGGCGTGGCAAAGGTGCTGTCGGCCGACAACGCCGCCTACGCGCACCAGTTGCCGGAAAACGTCGCACCGCTGGTGGCCGAGCTGGGCAAGGGCTACAGCCACATCCTGGCCGCCGCCACGTCCAACGGCAAGAACATCCTGCCGCGCGTGGCCGCCGCCCTGGATGTCGACCAGATCTCCGAGATCATCTCGGTGGAAAGCGCTGATACCTTCAAGCGTCCGATCTACGCCGGTAACGCCATTGCCACCGTGCAATCGAGCGCTGCGATCAAGGTCATCACCGTTCGCGCCACCGGTTTCGACCCGGTTGCCGCCGAAGGTGGCTCGGCCGCTGTCGAAGCCGTAGGTGCTGCCCACGACGCCGGCATCTCCAGCTTCGTCAACGAAGAGCTGGCCAAGTCCGATCGTCCAGAGCTGACCGCTGCCAAGATCGTCGTTTCCGGCGGCCGCGGCATGCAGAACGGCGACAACTTCAAGCACCTGTACGCCCTGGCCGACAAGCTGGGCGCTGCCGTCGGTGCTTCCCGCGCCGCGGTCGACGCCGGCTTCGTGCCTAACGACATGCAGGTCGGCCAGACCGGCAAGATCGTCGCGCCACAGCTGTACATCGCCGTCGGTATCTCCGGCGCGATCCAGCACCTGGCGGGCATGAAGGACTCCAAGGTGATCGTCGCGATCAACAAGGACGAAGAAGCACCGATCTTCCAGGTGGCCGATTACGGCCTGGTGGCAGACCTGTTCGAAGCCGTCCCCGAGCTGGAGAAGCTGGTCTAATCCGGCGTCTTCACTTATAAAGAGCCCGGTTTTGGGCTAATGCCAGTCGGTCAAGCGACTGATATTAGCCCTGGCCGGGCTTTTTATTGTCTGCATTTTTTCAAGGGGAGCGCATCGCCATGGATCTTCGCCGTTTGGCTGGTTGGTCGTTGTCGGGGCTGCTGGCGGTTGGCCCGGGGCTGACGCTCGCTGCCGGCAAATGTGAACGACTGATCGCCACCGGCAGTCCGGATGCGCCGCCTTATCTGTGGCAAGACCCTCAGGATCCCAAGCACCTGATTGGCGCCGGCGCCGACCTGCTGGCACAGGTGGCGACGGAGCTGGGGATCAAGATCGAGTTGCTCTACGCCGGCAAGCGCGCCCAGGCGCTGGACGAAGTGCGCAGTGGGCGCATGGATTTGCTCACGGATGCGCCACTGACCACGGCGGGGCTCGAAGCCCTGGACTACGTCCATCCGCCGTTGCTGCAGAACGATTACCTGGTTTGGACCCGCAAGGACTCGACGCTGGTGGTCAACGGCGCCGAGGACCTTCACGGGCATTCGGGGGCCTTGTCTGAAAAGTCTCGCATGACCGCGGAATTTGGCGTTTTCGCAGAGCAGAAATTGTCCCTGACCCGCACGCCAAACCTGACCCAGGCCTTTCAGAAATTGTTGTTGGGGGAGGTGGAATATGTCCTCGCGGGACGCTATTCGGGCCTGGCGATGGCGCAGACGCTGGGGATGGCGAAGGACCTGCAGGCCGCGCCGCAACCGGTGGACCAGCCTGGCCTGTTCCTCGCGGTTTCCCATAACTCCGCCTGCAATGATCCATGGTTACGCGGACAGCTGGCGCAAAAGATGACAGAATTGTCCGCGTCCGGCCTGGCGGAGGCTGTGTTGCAACGCAATCTGGAGCGCTGGAACACACAGTTGCAGACGCCTGCCAGTGCTCCAAAACAGTAGGGAATATTAGTGACTATTCGACCTCTTTTCGCTGCCCTGGCCGTCCTGGCTCTGGCGGGCTGCGCAGCCGATCCGGCGCCGAATGAACAGATCCGCCTGACCGAACAGGCCCTGGAGCAAGCCCGGGCCGTGGGTGCCAATGCCGACGAAGTGCCGGAGTTGAAACTGGCTGAAGAAAAGTTCGCCCGGGCCAAATCCAACATGGCCGACGAATCCTACAAGAAGGCGCGCATGCGTGCCGAACAGGCTGAACTGGATGCGCGCCTGGCTGAAGCGAAGGTGCTGACCCTCAAGAGCCAGGAGCAACTGAACGTGCTCGACACACGCATCAAGCGCTTGCGCAAACAGCTGCGGGAGGATGCCCAATGAAGTCCTCCCACGCCCTCGGCGGCCTGGTCCTGGCCGGCCTGGCAAGCCTGTATGGCTGTGCCGGCCAGCGCAGCGAAGCCGCGCTCGACCAGGCCAGCGCCGATTTCCAGAAGGTCAAGGAAGACGCCAACGTGCTGCGTGCCGCGCCCAGGGATGTGATTCGCGCCGGCGAATCCCTGGCCCGTGCCGATCGCTTGTCCACCTACTGGGGCAGCGGGGAAGACGTGCAGCACTACGCGTACCTGAGCCAGCGCTACAGCGCGATCGCCCGGGAGCACAGCAACCAGGTGCTCAATGAAGAGCGTGCGGCGAAGCTCGAACTGGAGCGCCAGCGCCTGCAATTGGCCCTGCGCGAATCCAAGTTGCTCAGCGTGCAGCAACAGGGCAAGTGGCTTGAAGAACAGATCATGGCGATGGCCACTACCCAGACCGATCGCGGCCTGGTGATGACGCTGGGCGATGTGCTGTTCGACACCGGCGAAGCGGAGTTGAAGAATTCGGCCAATCGGGTCGTGCTCAAGATCGTCCAGTTCCTGCAGCTCAACCCCAAGCGCGTGGTGCGCATCGAGGGCTACACCGACAGCACCGGTGGCCGCCAGGAAAACCTCAAACTGTCCCGCGACCGTGCGCAGGCAGTGGCGGATGTGCTGGTGGACCTGGGCATCGACGAAAAGCGCATCGAGGTCGAAGGCTACGGTGACGACTACCCGGTGGACGTCAATGCCACCGAGCGTGGCCGGGCCCAGAACCGCCGCGTCGAGATCGTGTTTTCCGACGATAAGGGCCAGCTCGGCGCCGCCCGCTGAGGGCGGCGTCAGTGGAAAACCCGGCCCTTGAAGGTGCCGGGTTTTTTTTTGGTTCTTCACGGAATCCCGGGAAACACAGAAACAAGAACGCCGATTTGGTTGATGATGTTCGTGCGAGCAAACACATCTAACAAACCGGCGTTCTTATGCGCGATATTAATACTTTCCTTCCTTTTT
>NZ_JAUQOP010000019.1 GCF_030580855.1 Pseudomonas citrullilanati
AATGTGATCTTTGGTCCGGTGATCCTAGGCCACGTCAACGCCAGGGACGCTAAAAACGGCTATGTTTCAATCAAAGTGTCACCTATGTGAATGCACTTTTTTGTAACCCATGTGGTTGTCCCGTACATTGCCCCACCACCGGGCACCTCGCCTGCGGCTCGGTGTTCCCTCACTCCGGCATTGCTCCGTGGGCCCGCCGCGAAGGGCCATCCATGGCCCAGCGCGGCTATCCCGGCCTCCATGCCGGGATGCCCACTGCGCAATGCCTGCGTTCGGCCCTTGTGGTTAATGGGGCTTTAAGATCAAAAGCCAAAGCCAAAGCCAAAGCCAAAGCTAAAGCCAAAGCCAAAGCTAAAGCTAAAGCCAGGGCGGGCACATATTCATATGCGCACATAGAACCACTGTGGGAGCGAGCTTGCTCGCGATGGCGGTTTTGGATTGAGTGCATATCCATTGCTGCGGTAACGGCTGCTTAGGGTTCCGCCCTTACGGCGGCTCACTTTTTTTCAAACGCCAAAAAAAGTAAGCAAAAAAGGCTTGCCCCACCACCGGGCACCTCGCCTGCGGCTCGGTGTTCCCTCACTCCGGCATTGCTCCGTGGGCCCGCCGCGAAGGGCCATCCATGGCCCAGCGCGGCTATCCCGGCCTCCATGCCGGGATGCCCACTGCGCAACGCCTGCGTTCGGCCCTTGTGGTTAATGGGGCTTTAAGATCAAAAGCCAAAGCCAAAGCCAAAGCCAGGGCGGGCACATATTCATATGCGCACATAGAACCACTGTGGGAGCGAGCCTGCTCGCGAAGGCGGTGGCACATTGAGCATTGATGCAAGCCTATCCACCGCCATCGCGAGCAAGCTCAGCTCCCACGCTGGATCTTCAGCGGGCAGAAAATTTATGTTCGGCACAGCCCCCCTGTGGGAGCGGGCTTGCTCGCGAAAGCGGTCGGTCAGCTTGCCTGGTGTTGGACGTGTCGGCCTCTTCGCGAGCTATCGCGAGCAGGCTCCTTCCTACAATTGGATCGCGGGGCAGCCAGAAAAGAGAAGTCGGCCGCAAGGCCACCTCGCTTTTGCCGTTGATCTGCTTTGCTTTGCTTTGCTTTTGATCTTGAAAGCCCCGTTAACCACAAGGGCCGAACGCCGGTGTTGCGCAGTGGGTATCCCGGCATGGATGCCGGGATAGCCGCGCTGGGCCATGGATGGCCCTTCGCGGCGGGCCCACGGAGCAATGCCGGCGTTCGGGAACACCGCGCCGCAGGCGAGGTGCCCAGTGGTGGGGCAAGGCGTTTTTGGTTATTTTTGGCTGGCCGGCATTCCGGGCCTTTTCCAAAAGTGACCCGCCATAAGGGCGGAACCCTAAGCCGCCGTTACCGCAGCAATGGATATGTACCCCGTAAAAAGATCCCGGCCGGCTATCAGATCGCCTCGCGAGCAAGCTTTGCTCCCACAGGTACTGTGATCGACTGATCATCGGCACCACAGGTACTGTGATCGACTGATCATTGGCACCACAGGTACCGTGATCGACTGATCATCAGCAACAGCAAGACCGTCAAATCCCCCAAACCCCCACAAACTCCCTGTAAACTCCGGCCTTTGCCCAGCACCCAGGGAGTCGGCAATGTCGGGTTCTATCCTATATATCCACGGCTTCAACAGCGCCCCCGCCTCGACCAAGGCCCGTCAACTCATCGACGTCATGGCGCGCCTGGGCCTGGGCGACCGGTTGCAAGTGCCAGCGCTGCATCATCACCCCCGCGAAGCCCTGGCCCAGTTGGAGCAGGCGATTGTGCAACTGGGGCGGCCGCTGCTGGTCGGCAGCTCGCTCGGCGGCTACTATGCGACTCACTTGGCCGAGCGCCACGGCCTCAAGGCCCTGTTGATCAACCCGGCCGTCAGCCCCCATCGGATGTTCGACGGCTACCTGGGCACGCAGAAGAATCTGTACACCGACGAGACCTGGGAGCTGACCCACGACCACGTCACGGCCCTGGCCGAGCTGGAAGTGCCGGCGCCGCAGGATCCGCAGCGGTATCAGGTGTGGTTGCAAACCGGTGATGAAACGCTGGATTATCGCCACGCCCAGCAGTATTACCGGGCCTGTGCGTTGCGCATCCAGGCCGGCGGCGACCACGGTTTCCAAGGGTTTGCCCGGCAGTTGCCGGCGTTGTTGAGTTTTGCCGGCATTGGCGCCGATTTGTACCAGGCGATCGACTTCACGTCGCTGTAAGCCATCGCCCCTTTTTCATTTGAACACTGACGACGAGACCCCATGGCCAATCCCAGCGCTAGCTCTTATAACGCAGACGCCATCGAAGTCCTCTCGGGCCTCGACCCGGTGCGCAAGCGCCCCGGCATGTACACCGACACCAGTCGGCCGAACCACCTCGCCCAGGAAGTCATCGACAACAGTGTCGACGAAGCCTTGGCCGGGCATGCCAAGTCGGTGCAGGTGATCCTGCACGCCGACCATTCCCTGGAAGTGTCCGACGACGGACGCGGCATGCCGGTGGACATCCACCCGGAAGAGGGCGTCTCGGGCGTCGAGCTGATCCTCACCAAGCTGCATGCCGGCGGCAAGTTCTCCAACAAGAACTACCAGTTCTCCGGCGGCCTGCACGGGGTGGGTATTTCCGTGGTCAACGCCTTGTCGACCCAGGTCCGGGTACGGGTCAAGCGTGACGGTAACGAATACCAGATGACGTTCGCCGATGGCTTCAAGGCCACCGAGCTGGAAGTGGTCGGCAGTGTCGGCAAGCGCAACACCGGGACCAGCGTGTATTTCGCCCCGGACCCGAAGTATTTCGATTCGCCGAAGTTTTCCGTCAGCCGCCTCAAGCACGTGCTCAAGGCCAAGGCCGTGTTGTGCCCGGGGCTGTTGGTCAGCTTCGAGGACAAGGGCAGCGGCGAGAAAGTCGAGTGGCATTACGAAGACGGCCTGCGCTCTTACCTGGTGGACGCGGTCAACGGTTTCGAACGCCTGCCCGACGAGCCGTTCTGCGGCAGCCTGGCGGGTAACAAGGAAGCCGTGGACTGGGCGCTGCTGTGGTTGCCCGAGGGCGGCGAGAGTGTCCAGGAAAGCTACGTCAACCTGATCCCCACCGCCCAGGGCGGGACCCACGTCAACGGCCTGCGCCAGGGCCTGCTGGATGCGATGCGCGAGTTCTGCGAGTTCCGCAACCTGCTGCCCCGTGGCGTGAAGCTGGCGCCGGAAGACGTCTGGGAGCGCATCGCGTTCGTCTTGTCGATGAAGATGCAGGAACCGCAGTTCTCCGGCCAGACCAAGGAGCGCCTGTCGTCCCGCGAAGCGGCGGCGTTTGTCTCCGGGGTGGTCAAGGACGCGTTCAGCCTGTGGCTCAACGCCAACCCGGAAACCGGCCTGGCGCTGGCGGAGCTGGCGATCAGCAACGCCGGTCGGCGCCTCAAGGCCAGCAAGAAGGTCGAGCGCAAGCGCATCACCCAGGGGCCGGCATTGCCGGGCAAGCTCGCCGACTGCGCCGGGCAGGACCCGATGCGTTCCGAGCTGTTCCTGGTGGAAGGTGATTCCGCCGGCGGTTCGGCCAAGCAGGCGCGGGACAAGGAATTCCAGGCGATCCTGCCGCTGCGGGGCAAGATCCTCAACACCTGGGAAGTGGACGGCAGTGAAGTGCTGGCCAGCCAGGAGGTGCACAACATCTCCGTGGCCATCGGCGTCGATCCGGGCGCCGAGGACATGAGCCAGCTGCGCTACGGCAAGATCTGCATCCTCGCCGACGCCGACTCCGACGGCCTGCACATCGCCACCTTGCTGTGCGCGCTGTTCGTCCAGCATTTCCGCCCGCTGGTGGACGCCGGCCATGTCTACGTCGCGATGCCGCCGCTGTACCGGATCGACCTGGGCAAGGACATCTATTACGCCCTGGACGAAGCCGAGCGCGACGGCATCCTCGATCGCCTGGTGGCCGAGAAGAAGCGCGGCAAGCCACAGGTCACCCGATTCAAGGGCCTGGGCGAGATGAACCCGCCGCAGCTGCGCGAAACCACCATGGACCCGAACACTCGTCGCCTGGTGCAATTGACCCTGGACGATTTCGCCGCGACGACGGAAATCATGGACATGTTGCTGGCGAAGAAACGCGCCGGTGATCGCAAGTCCTGGCTCGAATCCAAAGGTGACCTGGCCGAGGTGCTGGCCTGATGCGCAACGGGTTCGCCCTGGCGTTGTGGCTGTGGGCGGGGGTGGTTGTCGCCGGGCCGGCACCGGAGCTGAAATTGCTCTCCGAGCATGTCGTCGACGGCATGCGTGGTGGCAATCTGTCCGGGCTGGCGTTGTGCGCTGGCGACCTGTGGGCGGTGTCCGACCGCGACGATGACCGGATCTATCGCCTTACGCCTTCGGCGGCGGCCGTCTGGCCGGCCGAGGTGGTCGACATCGAGGTGCCGCCGGTACCGGACAGCGGCTTGCCCTGGGGCTTGAGCTCGCGCACCTGGGCGGCGTCGTTCCTGCGCGGCGGCGAACTGGATTTCGAAGGCATCAGTTGCGACAGCGCCGGCAATCGCTACGTGGTCAGCGAGTCCCATGCCGCCGTCTTGCAGGTGCCGGTGTCGGGCGCTCCCTCCTGGTTGAAGATTGCCCCGACGATGATTCGCCAGGCCCGGGCCAGTGGCATGTTGTTGCATTTCAATGCGCTGTTCGAAGGCCTGGCGATCAACCCGGCGGGGGACCAGTTGTGGTTGGCGGCCGAGCGTGAGCGGCGTGGCCTGGTGCTGATCAAGCGTCAGCAAACGGTGTGGGATTGCGACGGCAATTGCGTGTTGTTGAGCGAAGCGGGGCAAGAGATGCAGCCGCCGCAGTTCCCCGATGCCAAGGCCGTGTCGCGGGATTTCGCCGACCTGTCGCTGTTCAATGGCAAGCTGTTCACCCTGGAGCGCAATGCGTTCCAGGTCTGCCGGCGGGATGCCCAGACCGCCAAGGTCGAGCGCTGCTGGTCCTTCGCCGCCGAAGCGTTGCAGGACAAGCGCCGCTACGCCCAGGCCTACGGGCTGGCCGAAGCCCTGGTGGTGGACGCCGAGGGGGCGTGGATCGGTCTGGACAACAACGACGGTGCACGGGTTGATGGCGAGCGACGACCGATCATCTGGCGCTTCGCCGCGCCGGACGGTGGCTGGAGTGCCGCGCCATGAGCCAGCAGGCGCCGGGCAAGCGCGCCGGGCGGGTGCTGATGATCCTGGCCTGGTGCGCGGCCCTGTTCCTGGCGACACGCTTCTTTGCCGTGGTGGAGCAGCGCCAGCAGAACCCCAATACGCAAGTGTATTCGCAACGGGGCGAAGGCTTCATCGAGGTGAAGCTGGTGGGCAATGCCCAGGGGCATTTCGTCGCCAGCGGCCATATCAATGGCCAACCGGTGGATTTCATGCTCGACACCGGCGCCACGGACGTGGCGATTCCTGTGGAGCTGGCCGAGCGCCTGAAGCTGGAAAAAGGATTCGGCGTGACGTTGAGTACCGCCAACGGTTTGAGCGAGGGCTATCGCACTCGCCTCGACCGGTTGCAATTGGGCGACATCGTCTTGCGCGATGTCCGTGCCCTGGTGGCCCCAGGCCTGGGTGGCACGCAGGTGCTGCTGGGCATGAGCGCCCTGAACAAACTTGAATTTACCCAGCGCGACGGCACCATGCTGCTGCGCCAGACAACGAACTGATGAGGCCCGCATGAGCGACATTCTTGCAGACAGCTTAGACGGCGTGGAACGCCGGTCGCTGGCTGACTTCACCGAAAATGCCTACCTCAATTACTCCATGTACGTGATCATGGACCGTGCCTTGCCGCACATCGGCGACGGCCTGAAGCCAGTCCAGCGGCGGATCGTCTATGCCATGAGCGAGCTGGGGCTGGACGCCGATTCCAAGCACAAGAAGTCGGCGCGCACCGTCGGTGACGTGCTCGGCAAGTTCCACCCCCACGGCGACTCGGCCTGCTACGAGGCCATGGTGCTGATGGCCCAGCCGTTCAGCTATCGCTACACATTGGTGGACGGGCAGGGCAACTGGGGGGCGCCGGACGATCCCAAGTCGTTCGCGGCGATGCGCTACACCGAGGCGCGGTTGTCGCGCTATTCCGAAGTGCTGCTCAGCGAACTGGGCCAGGGCACCGCGGACTGGGGCCCGAACTTCGACGGCACCCTCGACGAACCCCTGGTGTTGCCGGCACGTTTGCCGAACATCCTTCTCAATGGCACCACCGGCATCGCCGTCGGCATGGCCACGGACGTGCCGCCGCACAACCTGCGGGAAGTCGCCACGGCCTGCGTGCGCCTGCTCGACGAGCCGAAAGCCACGGTGGAGCAGCTCTGCGAACATATCCAGGGCCCGGACTACCCGACCGAAGCGGAGATCATCACCCCGCGCGCCGACCTGGTGAAAATCTACGAAACCGGTCGCGGTTCGGTGCGCATGCGCGCCGTGTACCACATCGAGGACGGCGACATCATCGTCACCGCACTGCCGCACCAGGTCTCCGGCGCCAAGGTGCTGGAGCAGATTGCCGCGATGATGCAGGCAAAACCGTCGAAAGCGCCGCAAGTGGCCGACCTGCGCGACGAGTCCGACCACGAAAACCCTTGCCGTATCGTGATCATCCCGGTCAACAGCCGGGTCGACCATGAGGCGTTGATGCAGCACCTGTTCGCCAGCACCGACCTGGAGACCAGCTATCGGGTCAACATCAACATCATTGGCCTGGATGGCAAGCCGCAGTTGAAGAACCTGCGGGCGCTGCTGGTGGAATGGCTGGAGTTCCGGGTCAAGACCGTGCGCCGACGCCTGCAATTTCGCCTGGACAAGGTCGAGCGGCGCCTGCACCTGTTGGATGGCTTGCTGATCGCTTACCTCAACCTGGACGAGGTGATCCACATCATCCGCACCGAGGAGCATCCGAAGGCCAGCCTGATCGCACGCTTCGACCTGAGCGAGATCCAGGCCGACTACATCCTCGACACCCGCCTGCGGCAGTTGGCGCGGCTGGAAGAGATGAAGCTGCGGGCCGAGCAGGACGAGTTGCTCAAGGAGCAGGCCAAGCTGCAAGCCCTGCTGGGCAGCGAAGCCAAGCTCAAGAAGCTGGTGCGCGCCGAATTGCTCAAGGACGCCGAGACCTACGGCGACGACCGCCGTTCGCCTATCGTCGAGCGTGCCGAAGCCAAGGCATTGACCGAACACGATCTGCTGCCGAACGAGAAAGTGACCGTCGTGCTGTCGGAAAAAGGTTGGGTCCGCTCCGCCAAGGGCCATGATATCGATGCGACGGGGCTTTCCTACAAGGCCGGGGATGGTTTCAAGGCCTTGGCCGCTGGGCGTTCCAACCAGTTCGCGGTGTTTATCGATTCCACCGGGCGCAGTTATTCGGTACCCGCCCACACGCTGCCTTCGGCCCGTGGCCAGGGCGAGCCGCTGACCGGACGATTAACGCCACCGCCGGGTGCAACTTTTGAATGCGTGCTGATGCCTGATGATGATGGGCTGTACGTGATTGCGTCGGACGCAGGCTACGGCTTCGTGGTCAAGGGCGAGGACCTGCAAGCCAAGAACAAGGCGGGCAAGGCATTGTTGAGCCTGCCGAACAACGCCAAGGTGATTGCGCCGCGCCCGGTGGCCGATCGCGAGAACAACTGGTTGGCGTCGGTGACCACCGAAGGCCGGTTGTTGGTCTTCAAGATCAGCGACTTGCCACAATTGGGTAAAGGCAAAGGTAATAAGATCATCGGGATTTCCGGCGAACGGGTGGCGAGCCGTGAGGAATATGTCACGGATATTGCAGTGTTGCCGGAGGGCGCCACGCTTGTGCTGCAGGCTGGAAAGCGTACGCTCTCGTTGAAAGCAGACGATCTTGAGCATTACAAGGGTGAACGCGGTCGGCGGGGCAACAAGCTTCCGAGGGGTTTCCAGCGAGTCGATGCACTGCTCGTCGAAAACTTGAATTAGGCGTGCTAGAGGGCTCGGTCTGCGATTAAAAGCCGCAGGCCGATGCTTTCGCGCTGGAGTCGGAACGCATATTCACGGATGATAGGCCCTTTCAAGCGCCGGCGTGGCCGAGCGTTCTTCATAATGACCGAGTACTTTTTCACTGTGGCAAGCCTTGTGGCTGCCACCTGGATGGAACGATGACTGCTCTGCGCCTTCCTATTTTATGGCTCGCCGGCCTGCTTGGCCTGGCGGGTTGCAGCGTCCATCAGCCGGTGTCGCTGTATCAACTCGACAGCGGGACCCCCGCCCAGCCCGCGCAAAGCACAGGCATGGCGGTATTGTTGGGGCCGGTTTTGATTGCCGATTACCTGCAACGCGAAACCCTGTTGCAACGCCAGCCGGACGGCAGCCTGCAGGCTGCCACGGACGGTCGCTGGGCCGGCAGCCTGTCGTCGGACATCGACCAGTTGCTGCTGCGCCAGGTCGCCGGGCAACTGGACAGCCAGCGCGTCGTGCTGGCGCCAGCCACCCAGGGCTTCACCCCGGACGTCCAGGTGCTGCTGTCGATCACTCGCCTGGACTCGGGCAAGACCCAGCCGGCGGTGCTCGATGCCCAGTGGCGCTTGATCGACCGTCGGGGCAAGGTTCGCGAGAACCGCATCGTGCACCTGCAAGAGCAGCATGCCGGGACAACGGCGGCGCAGGTCCAGGCCCAGGGCGTGCTGCTGCAACGCCTGGCCGAGCAATTGTCGACGTCCCTCAAGCCGTTGGCCAACCAGCCTCCCATCGTCGAGTCGCCGCGCAAGACCGCACCGACCCAGGCCAAGCCCGCCGCACCGGAAAAATCGCCGAAGATCCCGATGGCCCTGCCGATCCGCACGGACATGGAAGTGTTCAGGTTTTGACGGCTGCACCGATGTGAAGCAAAGCCCGCGTTGATGCGGGCTTTGTTGTTTCTACCCGTTGGATTTCCGGGGGCTGGGCCGCCCCTATCGCGATCAAGCTCGCTCCCACAGAATATTTGTACGCCACAGATCCCAATGTGGGAGCGAGCTTGCTCGCGATAGCGGCGCTGAAGGCTACAAAAAAGCCCGCAGACAATCACTCGTCTGCGGGCTTCGTCATTTCAGTGGCCGGGACTCAGGCCTGGCGCTCGTGCATCCGCGCCAGTTGCCGCTCCAGCATCGACGGATAAGGCTCCATCAAACGCTCCACGCAGCATGCGCCTTCAGGGCTGGCGATGGGGCGGATGCGGGCGCGTTGGCGGATCAGCGCGTCGTCGTTGATCTTGCGCTCCACCAGCAACAGGTTGCGGCTGTGTTGCGACAACGCCAGGGCGTCCTGGGCGGTTTCGGTCAGCAGCAGGTCGATCTGGCTAAGGCCGAACAGGCCATCGCCCAGGGTCAGGCCCAATTGCAGTTGCAGGGTGATGCCGCTGTCGGCGACCTCGATCTGCAACTGGTGGCCCAGCGCCCGCAGCAACTCGCCACAGCAAATGGCGTTGGTCAGGTAGTCGTCGCCGCTGTCCTCGGTGTGGAACAGCATCAGCGTGCTGCCATCGTTCAAGGTGTGCAGTTCGCCCTGGTAGAGCGACGCGGCCTGGTCGAGGCAGTCGCGGTAGCGTTCGAGCAATTCCTTCAGGCGTGCCTGGGGCAGGCGTCGCAGTTGGTCCTGGGCGCCCAATTGCACGGCCAGTACGGCGCTGTGCTGGGGCTGGTTCGCAACGACAGGCCTGGCGAGCGGCTTTGCTTCGCTGCCGATCGACTCGTCGCGCAGGTCGGCGAAGGCGTCGTCGTCCTCGTCGTCTTCCACCGTGCGCACCACATGACGGGGCGTCGGCCTGGCGGCGGGCATCGGCGGGCTTTCGTCGAAGCCGGGATCGCGCAGGTTGCGCACTTCGAAGCCCGGCTCGGCCTCGTCTTCGTCGATGTAGTCGAGCTCTTCGGGCTCGGGCACGGGGGCCGGTTCCGGGGCGAAGCTGGCGTGCAGTTGCCGGGCCAGGTCGCCGATCTCGTCCTGGCGCTGGGTGGCCGGGGTGTGTTCGTCGATGTCCCGCAGCCACACCCGCAATTGCAACAGCGGCGTGGAGATATGGCGGCCCAGGCGCAGGCTCAAGGCCAGCGCCAGCGCCAGCAGGATCGCGCTGAGGATGCCCATGCTTTGCAGGCTGATGGTCATCGGCTGCTGGAACTGGTCCATGTCCAGGCTGATGCGCAGTTGCCCGGCCGTCACGTCCTGGAAGGTGATCTTGCTCTGGTACATGCCGCCGGACTCGCCCAGCAGGCCCGGCTTGGGCCGCTGGCCGGCCTCGGCGAGGATGCGGTTGTCGACGCTGTAGATGGCCGCGTGGGCCACCAGCTTGTTCTTGGTCAGGTTGTTGAGCAGCACGTTGAGGCTGAGGATGTCGTTGGACACCAGCAGCTCGGTGGCGGACGTGGCGGTCTGGGTGGTCAGGCTTTCACCCAGGGCATCGGCCTGCTCGTGCATCGCCTGCTTGAACTGCAGGCCCATCACGCAGGCATAGATGACCAGGGCCAGTGCGACCAGGATCACGTTATGGCTGGCGATGCGCAATGCGATCGGCACGCGACGGTGGCGCAGTGCACGGAAGATCAGCAGGAAGAAGTTGTCGGTTTTGACTGGCGTGGGCCGGTTCACTGAGCTCGGCTCTTTGTCCGTGAAATTGACGCGCAGTATAGCGACAGGCCCATGACCGGCAAAGCACTGGCGGTGCCCGATGGTCACTGAATGTGGGTAGAATGCGGTTTTTTTCCACCTGCGGGGGTGCGCCTTGCGCGAAATCGTCCTGATAAACATCACTGGCAGCGACCGTCCGGGTCTGACTGCGGCCATTACCGGCGTCCTGGCCCAAGGTGGTGTGAACATTCTCGACATCGGTCAGGCGGTGATCCACGACACCCTGTCGTTCGGCATCCTGGTTGAAATCCCGGACGCCGAACACAGCAAGTCGGTGCTCAAGGACATCCTGTTCACCGCCCACAAGCTTGACCAGCAGGTCCGTTTCACCCCGGTTTCCGAGGCCGACTACCAGCATTGGGTCGCCGGCCAGGGCAAGAAGCGCCACATCGTGACCCTGCTGACCCGCAAGGTCACCGCCGAGCAATTGCAACGCGTCAGCTCGATCACCGCCCAATATGGGCTGAACATCGACCATATCGACCGCCTGTCCGGGCGCATGCCATTGGACACCCCGGCCGACAAGGGCAAGGGCTGCATCGAGTTTTCCGTGCGCGGCGAACCGGCCGATCCCCAGGCGCTGCGGGCCGAGTTCCTCAGCGTGGCCCAGGAGCTGAATGTCGACATCGCCTTCCAGGAAGATTCGCTGTTCCGCCGCAACCGTCGCCTGGCGGTGTTCGACATGGACTCGACGCTGATCGAGGCCGAGGTCATCGATGAGCTGGCCAAGGCCGCTGGCGTGGGCGACAAGGTCTCGGCCATCACCGAACGGGCGATGGCCGGCGAGCTGGATTTTCGCGCCAGCTTCAAGGAACGCCTGGCGCTGCTGCAAGGCCTGGATGTCAGCGTGCTGGACGCCATCGGGGCCTCCCTGCGCCTGACCGAAGGCGCCGAGACCCTGTTCGCCGAACTCAAGCGCCTGGGCTACAAGACCGCCATCCTGTCCGGCGGCTTCACTTACTTCGCCAAGCAATTGCAGGCCAAGCTCGGCATCGACTACGTGTTCGCCAACGAGCTGGAAGTGGTGGACGGCAAGGTGACCGGCGTGGCCGTCGAGCCGATCGTCGACGCCCAGCGCAAGGCCGACCTGCTGCGTGAGCTGGCGCACAAGGAAGGCTTGCGCCTGGAACAGACCATCGCCGTGGGCGACGGCGCCAACGACCTGCCGATGCTGGCGATCGCGGGCCTGGGCGTGGCGTTCCGCGCCAAGCCGCTGGTCAAGCAGTCGGCCCGCCAGGCCATCTCGACCTTGGGGCTGGATGGGGTGCTGTACCTGCTGGGCTTCAGGGATCGCGACGGGCAGCTCTGAGTCTGTCGCAATCTTTGTGGCGCTAGCTGTGGGAGCAAGGCTTGCCCGCGATAAACGATAACGCGGTCTATAGAAAACGCGGTGCCTGCATCGCGAGCAAGCTTTGCTCCCACAGAGAGTCTCTATTCACATTTGCTCCCACAGAGAGTCTCTCTTCACATTTGCCCCCACAGAGAGTCTCTCTTCACATTTGCTCCCACAGAGCGTTCTCTCTTCACAAAGGGTTCCGCGTTGGCTGTTTAAAGCGACTTCCACAACGAATCGAAATCCCCTTCCTGATCCCCGCCATCCCCGGCCTCGGCCGAGTCTTCGGGGTGATATGAAAACTGATTGAAGCTGTGGGTGCTGGTCACGCGCCGGTCCAGGCCGGCGCGGCGTTCCTGGCCGTTGGTGTTGATCAGCACGCGCTGGCCCTCCTGGAAGGGCAGGCGCGGGGCGATCATGGTCGGCGGCAGATCGATGGCGCTGATCTCCGGGAGCAGCAGCCCCCGCAGGTAGTGGCCGTGCTCGTTCTCTTCGCGCACCAATTGCAACCCGCAGGGCTGGGCATAAGGTGCGACCAGTTCGATCCCCATCTGCATGGCGCCGTTGCGCACCTGGCGGATCCAGCGCACGACCGCGATGCTCCAGGATTGGTCGCTGGCGTCCCGGATGCCGATCATTTCCCCGGCTTGCAACTGCTCCGGCACCTCTTTCGGCCACCCCAGGCAGTAGCCACCCGGGCTGTGGTTGATGATGGGCAGGTCGTAGGTGGGGAAGTCTTGCTGGCGGTCGGAGCTGTTGCCGTCGTCGTCGGACGGATTGGCCGGGTACTCGATTTCCTCGTAGGGCAGCATGTCGTTGTCGCCCGTGGGCGCGGCATCGAAGGCCTGGCCCCAGGTATCGTTGCTTTTGGTTGGCGACGCTTCGAATCGAGCCTTGCGCGTGGTGGGCTTCTTCAGGATCTCGCTGAACGAACGCTCGCCGCCCAGGTAGTAGTGCAGCGCGCTCATGCCCACGCACAGCGTCAATGTCCCGTTGCCTTCCATGCGCTGGAAGCTGCGCTCGGCGGCTTCGCCCCAGGCGGCTTGCAGGTGGTTCAAGGTGTCGGTGTTCATGCCGGACGGCACCGGGAGGGCCTGGTCGGCCGGTTGCTCCAGGTGGGTGGCGATCATGCGCACCAGCGGTTGCGGATCGAAGCCCTGCAGCGTCGGCTGCTGCTCGGCGCGGAACTTGGAGCGGTAGCGCGGCCCGACATCCAGTTCCGGCGCGACGGCGAACAGGCTGGTGCCTGTGCTGGCAGGGTCGAGCCTGACCCACGGGCTCCACGCTTCCAGGACCTCGGCCAGGCGCGCGATCTGGCCCTGGCGCAGCTGATTGCTGCGCGAGGCGCCCAGCAACAGGGCGACGATGTAGGTTTGCTCAGGGCTCAATTGATGGACCTGGCTGGCCAGTTCGTCGCTCACGCTTTGCTGCTGCAAGCGGTGTTGGCAGGCGATCCGGTACAGCTGGTGCAAATCGAGCCACAAGCCTTCGGGCACCGGGCTGTAGAGTTGGCTGGCGCGGATCAGCGGGCCGTCGAGGGCATGCATGGCGCGTTGCAACGCGGTGCTGAGCAGGCGGGCCCGGTCCTTGGTGTACTTCGACGCAATGCGCGCCACGATCTGCTTGTAGCCCATCGCCAGGTGGGTTTGCAGGGCCTGGCACAGGTTGACGATCTTGCGCGAGCGGTCATCCAGCACGATGGCCTGTTGCAGGAAGTGTCGCTCCAGGTGCTTGCAGACGTAATACACCTCGGGCCGCAACAGTTCGAGCAATTGCAGGCGATTGTCGCTGGGGGTGAGCAACTGGTTGAGTTCGCCGAGGGCCTGGTAGAGCAGGCGGGCGGTTTCGCCGATGTTGGCCTTGGGCAGGTTGGCGATCCAGCGCTTGAGGTCCCGCGGCGTGGCCTCGCAGAACGACAGGCGTGGTTGCGTCGGGGTCAGTACGCGCAACAGCTGGAGAGGGCTGGTCTCATTCATGCCGTGGTCGGGCTCCGGCGGGAAATGAAAAGGATGTGTCCAACTCTAGCAGTTGAGAGGCAGGCGTGTTGCCCTGAATGTGGTGTGGGAGCAAAGCGTGCTCGCGATGCAGGCGCCGCGATTTTCAGATCGCGTTATCGTTCATCGCGAGCAAGCCTTGCTCCCACAAGACTTGCACTACAGGCCTGCTTCAACGAGCAAGCGATGAATCAGGCTTTCGGCAGCGCCAGGCCCTGGCCCATCTGTACCGGCGAGCCGGCCACGAGTGACTCGGCCCATTTCACCTGGTTCGGCCCGAACAGCACGATGGCGGTGGAACCCAGCTTGAAGCGCCCCAGTTCGGCGCCTTTTTCCAGATGGATCGGGGCACGGGCCGCTTCATCGTAGCGGAACGTCTTCAGCTCACGCTTGGGCGGTGTGACCAGGCCGGCCCAGACGGTTTCGATCGAGGCGACGATCATCGCACCCACCAGCACCACGGCCATCGGCCCGCGTTCGGTGTCGAAGATGCACGCCACGCGCTCGTTGCGGGCGAACAGTTCCGGGACGTTTTCGGCGGTGGTCTGGTTCACCGAGAAAATCCGCCCGGGAATGTACACCATCTCCCGCAGGGTGCCGGCCAGTGGCATGTGCACGCGGTGGTAGTCTTTCGGGGACAGGTAGATCGTGGCGAAATCGCCGCCCATGAACGGCGCGGCATTGGCCGCGTCACCGCCCAGCAGTTCCAGCACGCTGAAGCTGTGGCCCTTGGCCTGGAACACCCGGCCATGCTCGATCGGGCCAAGCTGGCTGACGGCGCCATCGGCCGGGCAGAGGATCGCGCCGGGGGTGTCGTCCAGCGGCCGCGCGCCGTCCTTCAGGGCGCGGGTGAAGAACGCGTTGAAGTGTTCGTAGGCGGTCAGGTCTTCCACCAGGGCCTGGGACATGTCCACTTGATAGCGCTTGGCGAACCATGCGGTGAAAGCATTCTTGAACCAGCGCACGCGGCATTCGGCGATGCAGCCGGCCAACCGCGACAGCAGGTGGTGGGGCAGCAGGTACTGAGAGAGGATGAACAAACGGTTTTTCATTAACTGTCCTTAAGAACCTTCAACGTTCGATGGGCGTGTTGGGGTGGTTGCCCCATTCGCCCCAGGAACCGGCATAGCCTTTGACCCGCGGATAACCGAGCGCCTTGGCCACCAGATAGGTGAAGCCAGAACGATGGTGGGTCTGGCAGTGGGTGATGATTTCCTTGTCGGGCGTGATGCCCAGTCGTTCGAGGACCTGCGGCATGTCCTTGCGGATGCGCAGGCTGCGCGCCGGGTCCATGCCGGCCGTCCATTCGAAATTGACCGCGCCGGGAATATGCCCGCCCCTGGCCGCGACGACTTTCTCGCCGGAGTACTCCAGCGGGCCGCGGGCGTCCCAGATGGCCAGGTCGACGGCCCCGAGGCGACTTTGCAGGTACTCGCGGGTGGCGGTTGGGCCGTCGTGCAGCGTCAGGCTCACCCGGTCGGCGACGGGCGCGGGCGTTTCAGTGGACACCGGCAGGCCTTCGTCCAGCCATGCCAGCAGGCCGCCGTCGAGGTAGTGGTAGCGGTTGTGGCCGATCACGTCCAGCAGCCAGATGAACCGCCCGGCCCAGCCGCCGCCTTCGTCGTCGTAGACCACGTACACCGCGTCCGGGTTGTGCCCGAGTTCGCTGAACAGGGCTTCCAGGTCGGCCTTGGCCGGCAACAGGCCCGGCGCCGGTGGCTGGCCCAGCTGCGTGCGCTTGGGGTCGACGAAGCGGGCGCCGGGAATGTGTCCGGTGCTGTAGCGGGCGGCGCTGGTCAGGTCCACCAGGATCAGTTCGCGGGCATCGAGGCGAGCCAGCAGCTCGCTCGGCTCGATCACCAGCGGCAAGCCAGAGAAGTCAGGCATGTGAGGTCTCCAGGGGCGCAAAGGGAAAGGATTGTAGCAAGTTCAACGGCCCCGGTTGGTAAAGGTATGCAGGGCCCTTTCGATGCATTGCACGGTTTTGCCGAAGGCTTGCACGGTGACGTCCGAGAAGGGGCCGCCACCCTGGTCCACCACGACGAGCATGATCACCCGGCCGTTGCAGGTCAGCGAGCGCAACAGCAGGTGCTCGCCCTTGAACAGGGCGCGCAAGCCCGGCGGCAGCAATGCGGAAAACTGCGCGTTGTTGTCCGGGTTGAGGCGAACCTGGGCCTGTTGGGCCAGCAATCGTTGCAGGACCTTGCTCTGGGCGATGGGAAAACTCATCGCCGCGACGTCTTTCGGCAGGCCGGCGGTCTGGTGCACGCGTACGCTGGTCTGGCTGCGGTCGGCCATCAGGATCATCACCCGGCGCATGCCGCAGGCCACCAGCACGTCGCGCGCCGAGGTGGTCAGGTGCATGGCGTTGCTGAACGGGCTCGGCTCCACCAGCAACGCCGAGCATTGCTTGCGCCACTGGCTCAGGTCCACGGCGCTGGACGGGCTCGCCGACGACTGGCCGGGCTGCACGCGGCGGCTGCCCCAGGGCCAGATCAGGGCCTCGGCCGGATGCCAGAGGTCGGGCATGGCATGCTGGCGGGCGCTGTTGGCGGCTTGTTGGTGCAGTTGCTGTTGGACCTCATCCATCGACATCTGCAGATACAAACTGGTGAGGTACTGCCAACGGAACAGGTGGGGCGAGTCCCAGGCCTGGTGCGCGGAAAGGGCCAGGCCGTTGGCCAGCAGCACGGTGTTGGCCGGCTGATTGAGCCAGCGCCGCAAGGTCGGGTCGTCGTCCAGGCGATTCTGCTGGCGCAACGGGTGCGCGCTGTCCCGGGCGATGCGCAGCACCTTTACCAGTTCGCGGCGCTCGTTGAGCAGCAGGCGGTAGCCTTGCGCCACCCAGATGGGCAGGCGCCAGGCTTCCACCACGCCCAGGCAGATCTCCAGCAGGCCGACGCCGAACAGTTCGCGCTCGACCTTGCTGGCCGACTGGCCTTTGTGGATCACCCGCAGCTCCCACTCCCCGAGCAGGCGCGGGTGCGTCAGGGCCAGGGGCCAGAGCGGCGACAGGAACAACAGGCTGCCCCAGTGTATGTCCTGCCACAACCGCGCCAGGCGGCTGGAGAAAAAACCGTTGGCCTGTTGCGTGGCGTGCTGGCTGATCAGTTGCAACTGGCGCAGGGTCGCGGGGATCTGCTGCTCGGGCAGCGAGGGCAGGCGCGCGAGCAGTTCCTCGGTGCGCTTGAGGCCGAGGCGGTTGAGGGCGACTTCGAGGTTTTCCGCCGCTTCGGCGAGGCTGCCATGGGCATGATGGTTGGCTTCGCGGATGACGCTCAGGGCCAGGGCAGGGCTTTCCTGCATCAGCTCGGCGATGTCGCGCAGCGAGCGACGGCTGTCGCCCAGCGCCTTGCACACCAGGTCGTGGCTGGCCTGGGGTACCGGCAGGTGGACCCCCTGGAGCAGCTTGACCCAGCCTTCGAGGGTGGTCGGTCTTGGAGTTGGGACGTTCGTTACATTAGCCATGGTTGGACGCGATCTTCACATGAATTATCTACGCCCGGAACGGGGCAAATTGGCTTTTCGCCGGAACTGGCTATAGTCTGGCGCAGTTTTGCCGATAAGTAGAAGAAGAGATTTTCCAGCTTCCGAATATGACCTTGAACCCGACTTAAATAAGTACTTTCTATCTATGGCTAAAATTATCGGCATCATTGTCGTGTTCGCGAGCGTGCTCGGCGGATACGTGCTTTCCCATGGCAAGATTGCCGCCCTGATCCAGCCTTTCGAGGTGATGATCATCGGTGGCGCGGCCCTTGGCGCATTCTTGCAGGCCAACCCCGGCTACATGACCATGCACGTGGTCAAGAAATCCCTGAGCATGTTCAGCTCGCGCTTCAGCCACACCTTCTACCTGGAGGTGCTGGGGCTGGTGTACGAGATCCTCAACAAAAGCCGCCGCGAAGGCATGATGGCGATCGAAGGCGACATCGAGGATGCCGCCGCCAGCCCGATTTTCGCCAAGTACCCGGCGGTGCTCAAGGACGCCCGCATGACGGCGTTCATCTGTGATTACCTGCGCATCATGTCGTCCGGCAACATGGCCCCCCATGAGCTGGAAGGCCTGTTCGACATGGAACTGTACAGCCTCAAGGAAGACCTGGAGCATCCGTCCCATGCGGTCACCGGCGTCGCCGACGCCATGCCGGGCTTCGGTATCGTCGCGGCGGTACTGGGTATCGTGGTGACCATGGCGTCCCTGGGCGACGGCGACCAGAAGTCCATCGGCCTGCACGTGGGTGCGGCGTTGGTGGGGACCTTCTTCGGTATCCTGGCCGCGTATGGTTTCTTCGGCCCCCTGGCCACTTCCCTGTCCCATGACGCCAAGGAAGAACTGAACGTGTACGAGGCCATCAAGGCTTCCCTGGTGGCCTCGGCCTCGGGCATGCCGCCGTCGCTGGCGGTGGAGTTCGGCCGCAAGGTCCTGTACCCGGCGCACCGTCCGAGCTTCGCCGAGCTGGAACAAGCGGTGCGCGGTCGCTAAGCCATGGAGAACAACCAGCCGATCATCATCAAGCGTGTCAAGCGCATAGCCGCTGGACACCACGGGGGCGCCTGGAAAATCGCCTTCGCCGACTTCGCGACGGCGATGATGGCGTTCTTCCTGGTGCTGTGGCTGCTGTCCACGGCCACGCCGGAACAGAAGATCGCCATCGCCGGTTATTTCAAGGACCCGGTCGGCTTCTCCGAAAGCGGCACGCCCTACATCATCGACCTGGGCGGTTCGCCGACCCTGGCGCCGGAAAACACCCTCAACCCTGAGGTCAAGTCCCAGCCGCAGCCCGACAAGGTGACGGTGGATTCCGAGCAGGTCGAGGGCATGGCCGAGCAGGTCGAGCGCGAACGCCTGGAATTGCTGTTGCAGGAATTGCAGAACAAGGTGGATGAGAACCCGCAGCTGCAGAAATTCAAGGACCAGATCCTGTTCGAAATCACGCCGAACGGCCTGCGCATCCAGATCACCGATGCCGAGAACCGGCCGATGTTCGATTCCGGCAGCGCGCGCCTGAAACCGTATTTCGAAGACATCCTGCTGGCCATGGCCGACACCATCAAGGCGGTGCCGAACAAGATCAGCATCAGCGGTCACACCGACGCCAAGCCGTACAGTGGCAAGGGTGACTTCGGTAACTGGGAGCTCTCCGCCAACCGTGCCAACGCGGCGCGTCGCGCCCTGGTGGCCGGCAGCTATCCGGACGAGCAGGTGGCGCGGGTGGTCGGCTATGCCTCCTCGGCGTTGTTCGATCGCCAGGACCCGTTCAACCCGGTCAACCGGCGTATCGATATCGTGGTGCTGACCCGCAAGGCTCAAAAAGCCATCGAAGGTTCGCAAACCAACGACCCGGCGCCAGACCCCGCTCCGGGCCAGGGCGCCCCGGGCGAGGTCCCGGCAACGCCACCCGGCGCGGCGGCGGACCCGAACGCATTGCCGGCGGACCAGCAACCGGTGCAGGCCCACGAGCTGCGCGAACGGTTGAACCTGTTCGACGATGCTGCGCCGAAACCGCCAGCGACGCCTGGGCAGTGACCTGAGGTTTGTCGACGGACCTGTGGCGAGGGGATTTATCCCCGCTGGGCGCGAAGCGACCCCTTCGTATCCTGGATAACAGATAAATACAGGGGGCTGCTTCGCAGCCCAGCGGGGATAAATCCCCTCGCCACAACAGCTTCTTCAACAGGTGGCTAGTAGCTGCTTTCCGGCAAGCTGGCGATGATCGAGCGGTAGCTGTTCATCCGTTGCTGGTGCACGCGGCCTTCTTCCAGGGCCTTGAGCAGGGCGCAGCCGGGTTCGCGGTCGTGCTTGCAGTCGCGGAAGCGGCAGGTGCCGATCAGTTCGTTGAACTCGATGAAGCCGGCCTCCACGTCGGCCCGGCTGACATGGCCCAGGCCGAATTCGCGGATGCCCGGCGAGTCGATCAGTTCGCCGCCGCCCGGGAAGTGGAACAAGCGGGCGGTGGTGGTGGTGTGGGTACCCTGGCCGGACAGTTCGGACAGCGGCCCGACACGGGTCTCGACGTCCGGCAACAGGCTGTTGACCAGCGACGACTTGCCGACGCCGGACTGGCCGACGAACACGCTGATGCGCCCGTCCAGTTGCCGTTGCAACTGCTCCATGCCGTTGCCGTGGTGGGCCGAGACTTCCAGCACCGGATAACCCAGGTCCCGGTAGACCGACAGCAGGGCGTTCAGTGCCGGGGCGTTGTGTTCGTCGATCAGGTCGAATTTGTTCAGCAGCAGCAAAGGCCGGATGCCGGCGTGCTCGGCGGCCACCAGGTAGCGGTCGATCAGGTTGGCGTGGGGCTCGGGCAGCGGCGCGAACACGATGACGATCATGTCGACGTTGGCCGCCACGGGCTTGAGCTGGCCGCGACTGTCCGGCCGGCACAGTTCGGTGTGGCGCGGCAATTGCGCCACGATCACGCCGATGCCCTGGTTGCCGGCGCGCCAGACCACCTGGTCGCCGGTGACCAGCGCTGGCAGGTTGGCCCGCAGGTGGCAGCGGAACACCTGGCCGGCCAACTCGCCTTCGCGGGCCTCGACCTCCACTTGCACACCGAAATGCGCGATCACCAGGCCGGTCTGTTCAGGACCCAGGTCACCACCCTCCAGGGCCTCGACAGCGCTGGATTCGCGTTTGGCGGCGCGGGCAGCGCGCTCGCCCTGGATCTTTTCGATGCGCCAGTTCTGACGACGATTGAGTTGGCGTTTGGCCATGGGTGTTCCGTATGAAGAAATGCAGCGATTAGGTAAAACGGCCGCGAGTTTAGCACGCCCGAGGGCCGGCCTAGGCTAAACTGCTTGGCTACGCCGAGGAGCCCCCCATGCAAAATCCGCAGAACCTGATCTGGATCGACCTGGAAATGACCGGTCTGAACCCTGACACCGACGTCATCATCGAAATGGCCACCATCGTCACCGACAGCGACCTCAATACCCTGGCCGAAGGCCCGGTGATCGCGATCCATCACAGTGACGAAATCCTCGCCGGCATGGACGAATGGAACACCCGCCAGCATGGCGGCTCGGGCCTGACCCAACGCGTGCGCGAGAGCAAGATCAGCATGGCCGAGGCCGAGGCCCAGACCATCGCTTTCCTGGAACAGTGGGTGCCGAAGGGCAAGTCGCCGATCTGTGGCAACAGCATCTGCCAGGACCGTCGCTTCCTCTATACCCACATGAAGGCCCTGGAAAGCTACTTCCATTACCGCAACCTGGACGTCTCCACCCTCAAGGAACTGGCCGCGCGCTGGGCGCCGGAGGTGCGTGACAGCTTCCAGAAAGGCGGCAGCCACCTGGCCCTGGACGACATCCGCGAATCCATCGCCGAGCTGCAGCATTACCGCAAGCATTTCATCAAGTTCTGATCCAGCACAGCGCTCTTGTGGCGAGGGGGCTTGTGAGGGCAAGGCATGTGGGAGAAGAGCTTGCTCGCGAAACAGGCGACTCGGTCCCTGAAAGGCCGCATCGCCTTCATCGCGGGCAAGCCTTGCTCCCACAGATCCCCTCGCCACGGGTTCTGTGGTGGACAGGCTGGCGCCGCCCTCTTTTGGTGCCTGCCCGAAATGGCTAGACTGCGCGCCCTCCTGCAAGGACCGCCACCATGTTGTTGATGCTTTATCTGATCGCCATCACCGCCGAAGCCATGACCGGCGCCCTTTCTGCCGGGCGTCGCGGCATGGACTGGTTCGGCGTGGTGCTGATCGCCTGCGTCACCGCGCTGGGTGGCGGTTCGGTGCGCGACGTGTTGCTCGGGCATTACCCGCTCACCTGGGTCAAGCACCCGGAATACCTGGTGCTGACCACCGCCGCGGCGATGCTGACGGTGTTCCTGGCGCGCTGGATGCGTCACCTGCGCTCGCTGTTCCTGGTGCTCGATGCCCTGGGCCTGGTGGCGTTCACCCTGATCGGCTGCATGACGGCCCTGGAAATGGGCCACGGCATGCTGGTGGCCTCGGTCAGCGGAGTCATCACCGGGGTGTTTGGCGGGATCCTGCGGGACATCTTCTGCAACGACATCCCGCTGATCTTCCGCCGCGAGCTGTACGCCAGCGTTTCGTTTGCGGCGGCGTGGTGCTATCTGCTCTGCGTCTACCTGCAATTGCCCAGCGAACAGGCGATCCTCATCACCTTGTTCGGCGGGTTCCTGCTGCGGCTCCTGGCGATCCGCTTTCACTGGGAAATGCCGAAGTTCGTCTACAACGACGAGGTCTGACGCTCGGCGTGCTGGCGCAGCGCCCATTCGACATGCTCGCGCACCAGTTCCGACGGATAGTCGCGCCGCGCCTCCAATGCTTGCAGCACCGGGATGGTCGAAGGCGCATTGCCCAGGCCCACCGCCAGGTTGCGCAGCCAGCGTTCGTAGCCGGCCCGGCGTAGGGGCGAGCCTTCGGTGCTGCGCAGGAACGTTTCCTCGTCCCACAGGAACAGTTCGGCCAGCCCGGCGTTGTCGAGGTTGTGCCGCGGTTTGAAGTCGCTTTCCCCGGAGGGGCGGGCGAAGCGGTTCCAGGGACAGACGATCTGGCAGTCGTCACACCCGAACACCCGGTTGCCGATCAACGGGCGCAGGTCTTCCGGGATGGCGTTCTTCAACTCGATGGTCAGGTAGGAAATGCAGCGACGGGCGTCCAGCACGTAGGGCCCGACGAAGGCGTTCGTCGGGCAAATGTCCAGGCAGGCGGTGCATTTTCCACAATGTTCACTGGCGTGGGGTGGATCTGTCGGCAGTGGCAAGTCGACGAACAGCTCGCTCAGGAAGAAATAGCTGCCGGCCTTGCGGTTCAGCACCAGGGTGTTTTTACCGATCCAGCCAAGCCCGGCCTGTTCGGCGATGGCCTTTTCCAGGACCGGCGCGCTGTCGACGAAGGCGCGATAACCGAAGGGGCCGATGACCGCCTGGATTTTTTCGGCCAGTTGTTGCACGCGCTTACGGATCAATTTGTGGTAATCGCGGCCCAATGCATAGCGCGAGACGTAGGCTTTTTCCGGTTGGCCGAGCCTATGCGCCATTTGGGTGTCGCCGGGCAGGTAGTCCATGCGCAGGGACACCACCCGTAGGGTGCCGGGCACCAGTTCTTCCGGATGGGAGCGCTTGCTGCCGTGGGCGCCCATGTAGTCCATTTCGCCGTGGTAGCCCGCGTCGAGCCAGCGTTGCAGGTGTTGCTCATGCTCGGCAAGGTCCAGGCCGCTGATGCCGACCTGCTGGAAACCCAGCTGGCGGCCCCACTCCTTGATGGACTGGGCGAGGGCGGGCAGGTCTGTAGGAATGACGGGCATGAGGCGAGAGAAACCGGAGCTGAGATGCGTATAATTCTGCCAGACATCGGAGCCCGAAGACGCATGCCGCACACTAAAGATGATTTTCCCGACGCGCTGTACAGCGCTGCGCAAGTCCGGGCCCTCGACGCACAACTGATCGCGGCCGGCACCAGCGGCTTCGAATTGATGCAGCGTGCGGCCCGCGCCACTTGGCGGGCGATTGTCCGGCGCTGGCCCGATGCCAATGAACTGACCGTGCTCGCCGGCCACGGCAACAACGCTGGCGACGGCTACCTGGTCGCGACCCTGGCCCGTCGTGCGGGCTGGTCGGTGCGGGTGCTGGCGGTGGGTGAGCCGCGGCGCTTGCAGGGCGACGCCGCCAATGCCCACGCCGAAGCCATTGCCGTGGGCGTGCCGGTGGAGCCCTGGTCGGACGACGCCGAATTGCGCGGCGTGTTGCTGGACGCGTTGCTCGGCACCGGCCTGAGCGGCGACGTTCGCGAGCCTTATATTCGCGCCATCGACACCATCAACGTCAGCGGCCTGCCGGTCGCGGCGGTGGATATCCCCTCGGGCTTGTGCGCCGACACCGGACGGGTGCTGGGCACGGCGGTGACGGCTGACCTGACCGTCACCTTCATCGGCCTGAAGCTCGGGCTGTTCACGGGCGAGGCGGCGGACCGGGTCGGTGAGCGGGTGTTCAACGACCTGCAGGCCGACCCGGACCTCGTCGAGGCGGCGCCGACCAGCGCCCGATTGCTCTCGGCGCGCAATCTGCCGCGCCTGGCGCCGCGCGCCGCCACCGCCCACAAGGGCAGGTTCGGCCATGTGCTGTTGATCGGCGGCGACCGGGGTTTCGGCGGCGCGATCCAGATGAGCGCCGAAAGTGCCCTGCGGTGCGGCGCGGGCATGGTGTCGATGGCCACCCGCAGCGAGCACGTCGCCGCAGCGTTGACGCGCTTGCCGGAAGTCATGGTGCAGGGCAGTCATTCGGCCAACCAGTTGATGGGGTTGCTCAAGCAGGCCAGCGTCGTGGTGGTCGGGCCGGGCCTGGGCCAGGCCGCATGGGGTCGCAGCCTGCTGTCGGCGGCGGCCAATGCGCCGCTGCCGCAGGTCTGGGACGCCGATGCGCTGAACCTGCTGGGCAGCGGCGCTGTCAGTCTGCCCGAGGCTTGTGTCCTCACGCCGCACCCGGGGGAGGCGGCGCGGCTGCTGGGAATCTCCACGGCCCAGGTGCAGGCGGACCGCCCGGCGGCAGCCCATGCATTGAGCAAGAAATATACAGCCACGGTGATCCTCAAGGGTGCCGGCAGCCTGGTTGCCAGCCCGGATGGTCGCCTGGCGGTGTGCAGCCAGGGGCATCCGGCCATGGCCACCGCTGGCCTGGGGGATGTCCTGGCCGGGGTGGTCGGCGCGTTGCTGGCCCAGGGCCTGGAAGGCTTCGAGGCCGCCTGCCTGGCCGTGTGGCTGCATGCCAATGCCGGTACCCAAGCCGGTCGGTCGGGCCGGGGGTTGGCGGCGACCGACCTGATCCCGGCCATTCGTCAGTTGTTGGAGGAGCATTCACCGTGTCTGAAGTAACCCTGTACGTGGCGGATGAACACGCCATGACGGAATTAGGTGCGCGCATCGCCCGCACCACGGCCGGCCATGGCCTGATTTTTCTTGAAGGCGACCTCGGTGCCGGAAAAACCACCTTGTCCCGTGGCATCATTCGTGGCCTCGGCCACGTAGGCTCGGTAAAAAGCCCCACGTTCACATTGGTCGAGCCCTACGAGATCGGTGATATCCGCGCGTTTCATTTCGACCTGTACCGCTTGGTGGATCCCGAAGAGCTGGAATTCCTCGGTATCCGCGATTATTTCGAAGATGACGCCTTGTGCCTGATCGAATGGCCTGACAAGGGTGCAGGCTTTTTGCCAAAGCCTGACCTGACCATTACCATTGGCGCGCAGAATGGCGGGCGTTCGCTGAAACTGACGCCGCAAGGCTCGCGTGGCGAGTCGTGGTGTGCCGCGTTGGCATTGGAAAACTATTGATGATGGGGTTTGGTATGCGCTTTCGCGCGGTGGTTGCTGTCGTAGGACTGTTGCTTACGGCACTGGCCGTCGATGCTGTGGCCGAGACAAAGGTCAACAGCGTTCGCCTCTGGCGGGCGCCGGATAACACTCGACTGGTGTTCGACCTGACGGGCCCGGTGCAGCACAGCGTGTTCACCCTGACCGCCCCCGACCGCCTGGTGATCGACATCAACGGCGCCTCCCTGGGCGCGCCGCTGAACGTCGCCACCGCCAACACGCCGATTACCGCGATGCGTTCGGCCCAGCGCACGCCAACCGACCTGCGGGTGGTCATCGACCTGAAAAAGGCCGTGACCCCGAAGAGCTTCACGCTCGCCCCCAACGCCCAGTACGGCAACCGGTTGGTGGTGGATCTGTTCGACAACCCGGCCGACGCCGCGCCGCCACCCCCGCCACCGACCAATGTCGCCACGGTACCCGCAGTGCCGGTGACCCCGGCCGAGCCTGCGATCAAGCTGCCACCGGCGCCGGCCGGCAAGCGCGACATCATCGTCGTGATCGACGCCGGTCACGGCGGCGAAGACCCGGGGGCCTCGGGCTCCCGCGGGCAGCGTGAAAAAGACGTGGTGCTGTCCATCGCCCGTGAGCTGCAACGCCAGGTCAACGGCATGAAGGGCTTCCGCGCCGAACTGACGCGCACCGGGGACTACTTCATCCCATTGCGTGGGCGTACCGAGATCGCCCGCAAGAAAGGCGCCGACCTGTTCGTCTCCATCCACGCCGACGCCGCGCCTTCCGCGGCGGCCTTCGGCGCCTCGGTGTTCGCCCTGTCCGACCGCGGTGCGACGTCCGAGACCGCCCGCTGGCTGGCCGACAGTGAAAACCGTTCCGACCTGATCGGTGGCGCCGGCAACGTCAGCCTCGACGACAAGGACCGAATGCTTGCCGGCGTGTTGCTCGACCTCTCGATGACCGCTTCGTTGACCTCCAGCTTGAACGTCGGCCAGAAGGTCCTGAGCAACATCGGCCGCGTCACGCCACTGCACAAGCAGCGGGTGGAACAGGCCGGCTTCATGGTGCTCAAGTCCCCGGATATTCCGTCGATCCTGGTTGAAACCGGCTTCATCTCCAATGCCAACGAAGCGTCCAAGCTGTCGTCGTCCAGCCACCAACAGGCGCTGGCCCGTTCCATCAGCAGCGGCGTGCGGCAGTTTTTCCAGCAGAACCCGCCCCCGGGCACCTACATCGCCTGGTTGCGTGACTCCGGCAAGATCGCCCAAGGCCCGCGGGACCATCGAGTCAGCCCGGGCGAGACCCTGGCGATGATCGCGGTGCGCTACCAGGTATCGCCGGCCACGCTGCGCAGTGCCAACAACCTCAAGAGTGACGAGCTGAAGATCGGCCAGACCCTGACCATTCCCGGCAACGAAGTGGCGTCCAAGCAATGAGCGATGAAGTGATCGGCGGCAGCGCCCGCATCGAACTGCTCAGCCCGCGGCTGGCGAACCAGATCGCCGCCGGTGAGGTGGTCGAGCGCCCGGCATCGGTGATCAAGGAATTGCTGGAGAACAGCCTCGATTCGGGGGCCAAGCGGATCGACGTGGACGTCGAGCAGGGCGGGGTCAAGCTGTTGCGGGTGCGCGATGACGGCGGCGGCATTTCTTCCGACGACCTGCCGCTGGCCCTGGCGCGTCATGCCACCAGCAAGATCCGCGACCTGGAAGACCTGGAGCGGGTCATGAGCCTGGGGTTTCGTGGCGAGGCGCTGGCGTCCATCAGTTCGGTGTCGCGCCTGACTCTCACCTCGCGCACCCGCGATGCCGACCAGGCCTGGCAGGTCGAGACCGAAGGCCGGGACATGGCCTCCCGGGTCCAGCCGGCCGCCCACCCGGTGGGCACCTCGGTGGAAGTGCGCGACCTGTTCTTCAACACCCCGGCCCGGCGCAAGTTCCTCAAGGCCGAGAAAACCGAATTCGATCATCTGCAGGAAGTCATCAAGCGCCTGGCCCTGGCGCGTTTTGACGTGGCATTTCATTTGCGCCACAACGGCAAAACCATCCTCAGCCTGCACGAGGCCCATGACGAGGCGGCCCGTGCCCGGCGCGTGGGGGCGGTGTGCGGCGCGGGTTTCCTCGAACAGGCATTGCCCATCGAGGTGGAGCGCAATGGCCTGCGGCTATGGGGTTGGGTCGGGTTGCCGACCTTCTCCCGCAGCCAGGCCGACTTGCAGTATTTCTACGTGAACGGCCGGGCGGTACGCGACAAACTGGTGGCCCACGCCGTGCGCCAGGCGTATCGCGATGTGCTGTTCAACGGCCGGCATCCGACGTTCGTGCTGTTTTTCGAGGTCGACCCGGCGGTGGTGGACGTCAACGTGCACCCGACCAAGCACGAAGTGCGTTTCCGCGATGGGCGCATGGTCCACGATTTCCTCTACGGCACCCTGCACCGCGCCCTGGGCGATGTGCGTCCGGAAGACCAGCTCGCGGCGCCAGCCGCGGTGGGCGCGATGGTCCGGCCCACGGGGCTGGAGGCTGGCGAGTTCGGTCCCCAGGGCGAAATGCGCCTGGCGGCCAACGCGTTGCTGGAACAACCCCAGCCCCAGCCGAGCTACAACCCGGCCGGGACCGGTGCCGGCAGCGGCTATCAGTATCAATACACGCCGCGCCCGCAATCGAACGTGCCGGCGGCCGAGGCCCAGGCGGCCTACCGCGAGTTTTTCAAGCCGCTGCCGGAAGCCGGCGCCACGGCCCTGCCCGACGGCCAGGGCGACATTCCGCCGTTGGGTTATGCCCTGGCGCAGCTCAAGGGTATCTACATCCTCTCGGAAAATGCCCAGGGCCTGGTCCTGGTGGACATGCATGCCGCCCACGAACGGATCATGTACGAGCGGCTGAAAATCGCCATGGCTAGCGAAGGCCTCAGCGGGCAGCCGTTGCTGGTGCCCGAATCCCTGGCGGTCAGCCAGCGTGAAGCCGATTGCGCCGAAGAACACGTGGGCTGGTTCCAGCGCCTGGGCTTCGAGTTGCAACGCCTGGGCCCGGAAACCCTGGCGATCCGCCAGATCCCGGCCCTGTTGAAACAGGCCGAAGCCAATCGGCTGGTCAGCGACGTACTGGCCGACCTGATGGAATACGGCACCAGCGACCGCATCCAGGCGCACCTGAACGAACTGCTCGGCACCATGGCCTGCCACGGCGCGATCCGCGCCAACCGGCGCCTGGCCCTGCCGGAAATGAATGGCCTGCTGCGGGACATGGAAAACACCGAGCGCAGCGGCCAGTGCAACCATGGCCGGCCGACCTGGACCCAATTGGGCCTGGACGACCTGGACAAACTGTTCTTGCGCGGTCGTTGATGAGCCAGTTGCCACCCGCGATTTTCCTGATGGGGCCGACGGCCGCCGGCAAGACCGACCTGGCCATCGAACTGACCAAGGTCCTGCCCTGCGAGCTGATCAGCGTCGATTCGGCGCTGGTCTACCGGGGCATGGACATCGGCACCGCCAAGCCGTCCAAGGCGCTGCTGGCCGAATTTCCCCACCGCTTGATCGATATCCTCGATCCGGCCGAGGCCTATTCGGCGGCGGATTTTCGTCGCGACGCCCTCCAGGCCATGGCCGAGATCACCGCCCGCGGCAAGATTCCCCTGCTGGTGGGCGGCACCATGCTGTATTACAAGGCCCTGGTCGATGGCCTGGCGGACATGCCGGCGGCCGATCCCGAGGTTCGCGCCGGGATCGAAGAAGAGGCCGCGCGCCTTGGCTGGCAGGCCCTGCACGAGCAATTGGCGGTCATCGACCCGGAATCGGCCGCGCGCATTCATCCCAACGATCCGCAGCGGCTCAGCCGGGCGCTGGAGGTTTATCGGGTCAGCGGCCAGAGCATGACCGCCCTGCGCCAGCGACAATCTGCGCAAAGTACTGAAGCAGCCGCTTCGGGACTGCAACAATTGCCCTATACTGTCGCGAATCTGGCCATCGCCCCGGCGAACCGGCAAGTGCTGCACCAGCGAATTGAACAAAGATTCACATTAATGTTGGAACAGGGATTCATCGACGAGGTCGTAGCCCTGCGTAAGCGAAGTGACCTGCACGCCGGGTTGCCGTCTATACGTGCTGTGGGTTACCGCCAGGTCTGGGATTACCTTGACGGCAAGCTGACGTCAGCCGAGATGCGGGAGCGTGGGATCATTGCCACGCGCCAATTGGCGAAACGCCAGTTCACCTGGCTGCGCAGCTGGACTGACCTGCATTGGCTCGACAGTCTCGATTGCGACAATCTGCCACGCGCCTTGAAATACCTCGGGACCATCTCCATATTGAGCTGAGTCCTTGCAATAGCCGTCTATCCTTGGGGGTGTGACGGCCCAAGCCATCTGATTCCGATTTTTATTATTGATCCTTAAAGGAGTGCGGCACATGTCAAAAGGGCATTCGCTACAAGACCCTTACTTGAACACTTTACGTAAAGAAAAAGTTGGGGTGTCCATCTATCTCGTCAACGGGATCAAACTGCAAGGCACGATCGAGTCGTTCGACCAGTTCGTCATCCTTCTGAAAAACACCGTCAGCCAGATGGTCTACAAGCACGCGATCTCCACCGTCGTGCCAGTCCGTCCAATTCGCCTGCCTAGCGCAACCGAATCCGAAGGCGGCGACGCTGAACCGGGTAACGCCTGATAGGAGCCTCCTTTGTTCTTTGAGCGCCACGGTGGTGGTGAACGGACCGTTCTCGTTCACCTGGATGGACAGGACCCTGAGGCGCGCGAAGATCCGCAGGAGTTTCAGGAATTGGCACTTTCGGCCGGCGCCGAGACCGTCGCGTTCTTCAACGTGCCGCGTCATCGGCCAACCGCCAAGTTCCTGATCGGCAGTGGCAAGGTCGAGGAGTTGCGCGACCTGGTCAAGGCCGAGCACGTCGACCTGGTGATTTTCAATCACATCCTCACGCCCAGTCAGGAGCGCAACCTCGAACGTGTCTTCGAGTGTCGCGTGATCGACCGGACCGGGCTGATCCTCGATATATTCGCCCAACGCGCCCGCACCCATGAAGGCAAGCTCCAGGTCGAACTGGCCCAGCTTGAGCACATGAGTACGCGGCTGGTTCGTGGCTGGACTCACCTTGAGCGGCAAAAGGGTGGTATCGGCCTGCGCGGCCCGGGTGAAACCCAGCTGGAGACCGACCGGCGCCTGCTGCGGGTTCGCCTGCGCCAGATCAAGGGGCGCCTGGAGAAGGTCCGCAGCCAGCGCGAGCAATCGCGCCGCGGTCGCAAGCGCGCGGAGATCCCGACGGTTTCACTGGTGGGCTATACCAACGCCGGCAAATCGACCCTGTTCAACAACGTCACCCAATCCGACGTCTACGCCGCCGACCAGCTGTTCGCCACGCTCGACCCGACCCTGCGCCGGCTCGACCTGGACGACCTCGGGCCGATCGTGCTGGCCGACACCGTGGGCTTCATCCGTCACCTGCCGCACAAACTGGTCGAGGCTTTCCGGGCTACGCTCGAAGAGTCGAGCAACTCCGACCTGCTGCTGCACGTGATCGATGCCGCCGAACCGGACCGGATGCTGCAGATCGAGCAGGTGATGGTGGTGCTGGGCGAGATCGGGGCCCAGGACTTGCCGATCCTCGAGGTATACAACAAACTCGATTTGCTCGAAGGCGTGGAACCGCAGATCCAGCGCGATGCCGATGGCAAGCCGCAACGGGTCTGGCTGTCGGCCCGCGACGGCACCGGCCTGGACCTGCTCAAGCAGGCGGTGGCCGAGCTGCTGGGGGACGACCTGTTCGTGGGGACCCTGAAGTTGCCGCAACGTTTTGCCCGGCTGCGTGCCCAGTTCTTCGAGCTGGGTGCGGTGCAGAAAGAAGAACACGACGAAGAAGGTACCTGCCTGCTGGCAGTGCGCCTGCCTCGATCGGAGCTGAACCGTCTGGTCAGTCGCGAAGGGCTGCAACCGATGGAATTCATCGAGCAACACACTTTGCAATAAAAGCCTGAGAAAGCGGTGTCAGGCATTCTGTAGCATTGGTCGGCGCGCCGTGGGTGCGTCTTTGCTTTATCAGATGGAGAGCGCTATGGCTTGGAATGAGCCGGGTGGCAACTCGAACAATCAGGATCCCTGGGGTGGCAAGCGTCGTAACAACGGCGACCGCAAGGGCCCGCCGGATCTCGACGAGGCCTTCCGAAAGCTGCAGGAAAGCCTGAACGGTTTGTTCGGTGGTGGTAAGAAACGCGGTGACGATGGCGGCGGCCGTCCGGGCAAGGGCGGCGGTTTCGGCCTGCTCGGCATCGGGCTCGTCGTGTTGGCGGCTGTCTGGCTTTACAGCGCGGTCTATGTCGTGGACGAGCAGGAGCAGGCCGTGGTGCTGCGCTTCGGCAAGTACTACGAGACCGTCGGCCCGGGCCTGAATATCTATTTCCCGCCGATCGACCAGAAGTACCTCGAAAACGTCACGCGCGAGCGGGCGTACAGCAAGCAGGGCCAGATGCTCACCGAGGACGAGAACATCGTCGAGGTGCCGCTGACCGTGCAGTACAAGATCACCAACCTGCAGGACTTCGTGCTGAACGTCGACCAGCCGGAAGTGAGCCTGCAGCACGCGACCGAAAGTGCCCTGCGCCACGTGGTGGGTTCCACCGCCATGGACCAGGTGCTGACCGAAGGCCGCGAGCTGATGGCCAGCGAGATCAAGGAACGCCTGCAACGGTTCCTCGACACCTATCGTACCGGCATCACCGTGACCCAGGTGAACGTACAGAGCGCGGCGGCACCGCGTGAAGTGCAGGAAGCCTTCGATGACGTGATCCGTGCCCGTGAAGACGAGCAGCGTTCGCGCAACCAGGCCGAGACCTATGCCAACGGCGTCGTGCCGGAGGCACGCGGCCAGGCCCAGCGCATCATCGAGGATGCCAACGGCTACCGCGACGAAGTGGTGTCCCGCGCCAAGGGTGAGGCCGATCGCTTCACCAAGCTGGTGGCCGAGTACCGCAAGGCTCCCGAGGTGACCCGTCAGCGCCTGTACCTGGACACCATGCAGGAAGTCTTCAGCAACACCAGCAAGGTCCTCGTGACCGGCAACAAGAACGGCCAGAGCAACCTGCTGTACCTGCCGCTGGACAAGATGGTCGAAGGCGGTCGCAACACCGCCACGCCGCCTGTCGGCAGCACGTCGGCCGCCAGCAATGAAGCCAACGCCCGTGCGGCGGCGGACCTGCAGCAACAGCAAGCACGTACCAGGGAGAGTCGCTGATGAGCAATAAATCGCTGATCGCCCTTATTGTCGGTGTCGTCGTGGCGATCGCTGCCTGGAACTGCTTCTACATCGTGGCTCAGACCGAGCGTGCGGTGTTGCTGCAATTCGGCCGCGTGGTCCAGGCTGATGTCCAGCCGGGGCTGCATGTGAAAGTGCCGTACGTCAACAAGGTGCGCAAGTTCGACGCTCGCCTGATGACGCTGGATGCGCCGACGCAACGTTTCCTGACGCTGGAAAAGAAAGCCGTGATGGTGGATGCCTACGCCAAGTGGCGGGTGAAGGATGCCGAGCGCTTCTACACTGCGACCTCGGGCCTGAAGCAGATCGCCGACGAGCGCCTGTCCCGTCGCCTGGAATCGGGCCTGCGTGACCAGTTCGGCAAGCGCACGCTGCATGAAGTGGTGTCCGGCGAGCGTGATGCGCTCATGGCCGACATCACCCGTTCGCTGAACTCGATGGCGGAAAAGGAGCTGGGGATCGAGGTGATCGATGTCCGGGTCAAGGCCATCGACCTGCCGAAGGAAGTGAACCGCAGCGTGTTCGAGCGGATGAGCACCGAGCGTGAGCGCGAAGCCCGTGAGCACCGTGCCAAGGGTAACGAGTTGGCGGAAGGTATCCGTGCCGACGCCGATCGCCAGCGCCGCGTGCTGCTGGCCGAAGCCTATCGTGAATCGGAAGAGGTTCGCGGTGATGGCGACGCCCAGGCGGCGGCGATCTACGCCAAGGCCTACGGCCAGGACCAGGAGTTCTACGGGTTCTATCGTAGCCTGCGTGCCTACCGTGAAAGCTTCGCGAACAAATCCGACGTCATGGTCCTGGACCCAAGCAGCGACTTCTTCCACTACCTGGAAAGGGCCAAGCCTTGATACGACGTTGACCTGGAGTGCTCCGCCCGGCGGCTAAAGCGTCGGGCGGGGTGATCCTTTGGGAAAACGTGTGTATGATGCGGCAGCCGGGAAATTCCCGGCTTTTTTGCGTCTGCACGTTCGATTGCGGTTTCCAGTGCAGGCGTCGGGTTGAACGACCCGACAGGTTTTTCGAGGAAAGTGCCGGACGAGGCCGATTCAAGGGTCATTCGTCACGTCGCCCTTGCGCGTTGTTTGTGCAGCGGCCTGGCATTTTCTGCTTCACTCAAGGCTTGCCCGAGGGCTGGCCGCCCGGACCATAGGGGAATGGCGTAATGGCAACGGTAGACCGCTGGCTGCTGCCAGATGGCATCGAAGAAGTACTGCCACCGGAAGCTGCGCGTATCGAAGTAGCGCGTCGGCAGGTGTTGGATCTGTTCCAGAGCTGGGGTTACGAGTTCGTCGTCACCCCGCATATCGAGTACCTGGAATCCCTGCTGACCGGCGCGGGCCAGGACCTGGACCTGCGCACCTTCAAGGTCATCGACCCGCAATCGGGCCGGCAGATGGGCTTTCGCGCCGACATCACGCCGCAAGTGGCGCGCATCGATGCCCACACCCTGCGTCGTGAAGGGCCGAGCCGCCTGTGCTACGCCGGTAGCGTACTGCACGCCCAGCCACGGGCCCTGTCATCCTCGCGCAGCCCGATCCAGTTGGGCGCCGAGTTGTATGGCGACGCCAGCCCGAGCAGCGACGTGGAAGTCATCAGCCTGATGTTGGCCATGCTGCAACTGGCCGACGTACCGGATGTCCACATGGACCTGGGGCATGTCGGCATCTACCGCGGCCTGGCCCGTGCGGCCGGTTTGTCCGGCGAAGTGGAGCAGCAGCTGTTCGACGCGCTGCAACGCAAGGCCATCGACGAGGTCATCAGCCTGACCGAAGGCCTGCCTGCCGACCTGTCCGGCATGCTGCGGGCACTGGTGGACTTGTGCGGGGGGCGAGAAGTATTGGCGGCTGCCCGCGAGCGCCTGGCCCATGCGCCGGCACCGGTACTGGCGGCGCTGGACGACCTGCTGGCGATTGCCGAGCGCTTGTCGGTGCGTTTCCCGGACCTGCCCCTGTATTTCGACCTGGGTGAGTTGCGCGGTTATCACTACCACACCGGCGTCGTGTTCGCCGTATTCGTACCGGGCGTCGGCCAGTCCATCGCCCAGGGCGGTCGCTACGACGACATCGGTGCCGACTTCGGTCGTGCCCGTCCGGCGACCGGTTTCTCTACCGATTTGAAAACCCTGGTGACCCTGGGGCGTGCTGAAGTCGAGCTACCGTCTGGCGGTATCTGGATGCCTGACAGTACGGATGCGGCACTCTGGCAGTTGGTCTGCCAGTTGCGCGGCGAGGGTCAGCGTGTCGTCCAGGCCTTGCCTGGGCAACCTGTGGCCGCCGCCCGTGAAGCGGACTGCGACCGGCAATTGATTCAGCAGAATGGGCTTTGGCAAGTATTGCCGCTGGCTTCTTGAGTTTTCCCGCCGGCCGCGGCCGGCACCAAGTTTGCGCGAATGAGGACAAGTGTTATGGGTAAGAATGTCGTAGTCCTGGGCACCCAGTGGGGTGATGAGGGCAAAGGCAAGATCGTTGATCTGCTGACCGAACATGCTGCCGCCGTAGTGCGCTACCAGGGTGGTCACAACGCAGGCCACACCTTGGTGATCGACGGTGAGAAGACCGTCCTGCACCTGATTCCCTCGGGCGTGCTGCGCGAAGGCGTCCAGTGCCTGATCGGCAACGGCGTGGTGGTTGCGCCCGACGCCTTGCTGCGGGAAATCATCAAGCTGGAAGAGAAAGGCGTACCGGTGCGCGAGCGCCTGCGTATCAGCCCGTCCTGCCCGCTGATCCTGTCCTATCACGTCGCGTTGGACCAGGCCCGTGAAAAGGCCCGTGGCGAACTGAAGATCGGCACCACCGGTCGCGGTATCGGCCCGGCCTACGAAGACAAGGTGGCTCGTCGCGGCCTGCGCATCGGTGACCTGTTCCATCGCGAGCGCTTCGCCGCCAAGCTGGGCGAGTTGCTGGACTACCACAACTTTGTCCTGGTCAATTACTACAAAGAGCCGGCCATCGACTTCCAGAAAACCCTGGATGAGTGCATGGAGTACGCCGAGCTGCTCAAGCCGATGATGCTCGATGTCACCGCCGAGCTGCACGAGCTGCGTCGCGCCGGCAAGGACATCATGTTCGAGGGGGCCCAGGGTTCGCTGCTGGACATCGACCACGGCACCTACCCGTATGTCACCAGCTCCAACACCACTGCCGGCGGTATTGCCACCGGTTCGGGTTTCGGCCCGATGTACGTGGACTACATCCTGGGTATCACCAAGGCCTACACCACCCGTGTCGGCTCGGGTCCGTTCCCGACCGAACTGTTCGACGACGTCGGCGCCTTCCTGGCCAAGCGTGGCCATGAGTTCGGTGCGACCACCGGTCGTGCCCGTCGCTGTGGCTGGTTCGATGCCGTCATCCTGCGCCGCGCCATCGACGTCAACAGCATCTCGGGCCTGTGCCTGACCAAGCTGGACGTGCTGGACGGGCTGGAAACCATCAACATCTGCGTGGGCTACAAGAATCAGGACGGCGCTGTCATCGACGCTCCGACCGATGCCGACAGCTACATCGGCCTGGAGCCCGTGTACGAGCAGATGCCAGGCTGGGCTGAATCGACCGTGGGCGCCAAGACCTTGGAAGAGCTGCCAGCGGCGGCCCGTAACTACATCAAGCGCGTCGAAGAGCTGGTCGGCGCCCCGATCGACATTATTTCGACAGGGCCTGACCGCAACGAAACCATCGTCCTGCGTCACCCGTTCGGCTGATAAGTCGTTGATGTAAAAAGCAAAGGACCCTCATTTGGGTCCTTTGTCGTTTCGGCTGCCGAGCGGCATGACACTTGCTACGCAACTCCATTACAGGCAACTCTTGACGAGTGCCATCAATTTAATGGCGTTTGGTAGAGGGATTTCACGTGTCGGCCGTTCTCTCACTGTTACAAAGCCGTTTATTACGGCCCGTGTTCGTTACCCTCGGTATCGCCCTTTTGGTGCAGGTGCTGGTGGCCGTCGCGCTGACTCGAAGCACTGTCACGGCGCTGGAAGCCGATCTCGGTGCGCGTTTGGGTGCAGACAGCCAGAAACTTTCGGCAGAGCTGGAGCAGGCCGGGCGTGAAGTCACGTCGAGCCTGGATAGCCTGTCCGCCAGCACGCGGCAGCGGCTGAATGCCGGCTTGTCCGCGCGGCTGAAGGACGAGCAGGCCCAGTTGCGTGGGGCGCTGGAGAAAGACTTGCGCGATTCCGCCAATGATATGGCGCAACTGCTGGCTTCCGTCGCGCCCCGCGCCATGTGGGACAGTGACGTGCCGACCCTTTCCGAATTCGCCCGTCGGGCCCAGCGCAATCCCAATGTGCTGTTCGTCATCTATGACGACGCCGCCGGTGAGCACCTGACGCGCTATCTGAACCGGGAAAACCCGGTCAACAAGGCGTTGCTGGAAAAAGGCAAGGGTGAGCGGGCGCTGGACAAGGTCCTGGATGCGGCGAAGAACGATCCATCGGTTTATTACCTCGAAGCTTCGATCAACCCCAATGGCGTGGAAATCGGCAAGGTATTGATGGGGGTTTCCACCGCTTCGGTTGAAACCGACCTCAAGGCCCTGGACCAGCGCTTCTCGGCGTTGATCGCCAGCAGCGACCAGTTGGTGGGCGACAGCCTCAAGGGGGCTGCCGCCGACAGTGCGAGCGCGATGCGCGGTCGCCTGCAATCGGCGCAGGCCACGGCCACGCAAATGCAGACCAACACGTCCGGCGCCGTGCAGGAGGCGGCGGGCACCTTGCGCTGGCGCATCGGCCTCGGCCTGGCCCTGGTGGGCGCTGGCGTCCTGTTGCTGTTGGCCGTGGTGCTGGGGCGTCGGGTGGTCAATCGCCTGAAGCTGCTGATCGCGGCGATGAACGACCTGGCGGCGGGCGAGGGCGACCTGACCAAGCGCGTGCAAATCAACAGCAAGGACGAGATCGGCGACATGGCCTCGGCGGTCAATCGCTTCGTGGACAAGTTGCAACCCATCGTGCGGGAGGCGGGAGATGTTGCCCAGCGAACCGGCGTGGAAATCGGCGCGATGACCTTGCGCAACTCCGGCGCCGATGCGGCCGCCGGGATGCAGCGTGATGAAGTGGCCGAGAGTCTGCGGGCGCTGTCGCAAATGGCCGACGAAGCCCAATCGGAAAGCCAGGCGATGCAGGCAGCCTTGCAGCAGGTGGCGGAGATTCGCCAGGCCACGGACGAAACCACGCGCACGTCGGCCAAGGTCAGTGGCTTGATCGAGGCGCTGGCCGGGCAAGTGGACACCGGCGCGAAAGTGATCGAGCGGCTGGCGCAGCAGAGCGAGCAGATCGAAGTGGTGCTGACCGTGATCCATGGCATTGCCGAGCAGACCAACCTGCTGGCCTTGAACGCCGCCATCGAAGCGGCGCGAGCCGGCGAGACCGGGCGCGGGTTTGCGGTGGTGGCGGATGAAGTGCGGGCGTTGGCGAGCAAGACCCAGAGTTCGACGGGGGACATCCAGGCGCACATCGTGGCCCTCCAGCAGGGCGCTCGCGAGGCCGTGGCGGCGATTGGCCTGGCGGGGCGCCAGGCCAGCGAGGGTTTGCTGGTCCTGCGTGACAGTGCGCGCTTGCAGCAGACGGTGCAGACGTCGGTGGAGCAGGTGCATGCGGCGATTGGCCTGGCGACCCAGGCGGCGGCTCATCAGGCCCAGGGGGCGCAGGCGGTGCGCGGGCGGGTGGAGACCATTCACGTCCAGGCTGAGAAAGCGGCCCAGGCGGTGGTCGAGACGACGGCCAGTGGCAAGGTGTTGGACAGCCTGGCGGCGCAGTTGAAGGCCAGCCTGGGGCAGTTCCGAGCCTGATCGGGCGGCTGGGTTGACCTGATCGCGAGCAGGCTCGCTCCCACATGGATCGCATCGAACAGCGTTCCACCGTGGGGGCGAGCCTGCGCACGATAGCGATTCCAGCGACTCGGATATGTCCAGGGCCGAAACGCAAAAACCCGCTTTCGCGGGTTTTTGTGAGGTCCAAGGTCTTCAACCTTGAATCTTGAATTGGTGCCCAGAAGAAGACTCGAACTTCCACGACCTTGCGGTCACCAGCACCTGAAGCTGGCGTGTCTACCAATTTCACCATCTGGGCAGCATCTTCAGCGTTGCCGCTGTTGATGTGGCGCACTATACGGAGCGCGTTTTGATCTGTAAACCCCTGTTTTTGTTTTAGTAATTGCCTGGTGAATTTTCTGGGGCGCAGAAATGCAAAAACCCGCTTTCGCGGGTTTCTGTAAAGCTGGCAGATCGTTGATCGGCTGCTTGAAATTGGTGCCCAGAAGAAGACTCGAACTTCCACGACCTTGCGGTCACCAGCACCTGAAGCTGGCGTGTCTACCAATTTCACCATCTGGGCAGTATCGGCAACGTGTGTGCGTCGTCGATGGCGCGCACTATACGGAGCGTGTTTTTAACTGTAAACCCCTCTTGGTAAAAAAACCTGGAAATTTCACGAGCGGCGCGATCCAGGGCTCCGGTGGAGGGTCTAACGACTTCGGAAACAGGATTCAGTTGCCTGAAATTTCCCGTTTCATTAAGCCTATGCCAAACTAACCCGCATATAGACAAGGTGAAAACTCTCTAATGGCCGATTGGCAGTCCCTCGATCCCGAGGCCGCTCGTGAAGCGGAAAAATATGAAAACCCTATTCCTAGCCGCGAACTGATCCTGGCGCACCTCGCCGATCGGGGCTCGCCCGCCAGCCGCGAGCAATTGGTCGAAGAATTCGGCCTGACCACCGAGGACCAGCTCGAAGCCCTGCGCCGTCGCTTGCGCGCCATGGAGCGCGACGCCCAGCTGATCTACACCCGCCGCGGCACTTACGCGCCGGTGGACAAGCTCGACCTGATCCTGGGGCGCATTGCCGGTCACCGCGATGGCTTCGGCTTCCTGATCCCGGACGACGGCAGCGACGACCTGTTCATGAGCCCTGCGCAGATGCGCCTAGTGTTCGACGGCGATCGGGCCCTGGCCCGGGTGTCCGGCCTGGATCGGCGTGGTCGTCGTGAAGGCGTGATCGTCGAGGTGGTCTCCCGTGCCCACGAAAGCATCGTCGGCCGCTATTTCGAGGAAGGCGGCATCGGTTTCGTCGTCGCGGACAACCCGAAAATCCAGCAGGAAGTGCTGGTCACCCCGGGCCGCAATGCCGACGCCAAGGTCGGCCAGTTCGTCGAGGTGAAGATCACCCACTGGCCAACCCCGCGCTTCCAGCCCCAAGGGGACGTGGTGGAAGTGGTCGGCAACTACATGGCGCCGGGCATGGAGATCGATGTCGCCCTGCGTACCTATGACATCCCGCACGTCTGGCCCGATGCGGTCATGAAGGAAGCTGCCAAGCTCAAGCCGGAAGTCGAGGAGAAGGACAAGGAAAAGCGCATCGACCTGCGCCACCTGCCGTTCGTCACCATCGACGGCGAGGATGCCCGGGACTTCGACGACGCGGTCTACTGCGAAGCCCGGCCCGGCAAGCTGCGCCTGTTCTCCGGCGGCTGGAAGCTGTACGTGGCGATCGCCGACGTTTCCAGCTACGTGAAGCTCGGTTCGGCGCTGGACGCCGAAGCCCAGGTACGCGGCAACTCGGTGTACTTCCCGGAACGCGTCGTGCCGATGTTGCCTGAGCAGTTGTCCAACGGCCTGTGCTCGCTCAACCCGCACGTCGATCGCCTGGCCATGGTCTGCGAGATGACCATCTCCAAGTCCGGCGAAATGACCGACTACTGCTTCTACGAAGCGGTGATCCATTCTCACGCGCGCCTGACCTACAACAAGGTCAGCGCGATGCTGGAGACACCGAAGCTGGCCGAATCGCGCAAGCTGCGTGGCGAATACAGCGAGGTACTGCCGGACCTCAAGCAGCTCTATGCGTTGTACAAGGTGCTGCTGGCGGCGCGCCACGTGCGCGGTGCGATCGATTTCGAGACCCAGGAAACCCGGATCATCTTCGGTTCCGAGCGCAAGATCGCCGAAATCCGCCCGACGGTTCGCAACGATGCGCACAAGCTGATCGAGGAATGCATGCTGGCGGCCAACGTCGCCACCGCCGAGTTCCTGAAGAAGCACGAGATTCCTGCGCTGTACCGGGTCCACGATGGCCCGCCGCCGGAGCGCCTGGAAAAGCTGCGGGCGTTCCTCGGTGAGCTCGGCCTGTCCCTGCACAAGGGCAAGGAAGGCCCGACGCCGAAGGATTACCAGGCCCTGCTGGCCAGCATCAAGGATCGTCCGGATTTCCACCTGATCCAGACCGTGATGCTGCGTTCGTTGAGCCAGGCGGTGTACAGCGCCGATAACCAGGGCCACTTCGGCCTGAATTACGAAGCCTACACCCACTTCACCTCGCCGATCCGCCGCTACCCCGACCTGCTTACGCACCGGGCCATCCGCAGCGTGATCCATTCGAAGATGAACACCCCGCACGTCAAGCGTGCCGGTGCGATGACGATTCCGAAGGCGCGCATCTATCCGTACGACGAAGCGGCGCTCGAACAGCTCGGCGAGCAATGCTCGATGAGTGAGCGCCGTGCCGACGAAGCGACCCGCGACGTGGTGAACTGGCTCAAGTGCGAGTACATGAAGGATCGCGTCGGCGAGTCGTTCCCGGGGGTGATCACTGCCGTGACCGGTTTCGGCCTGTTCGTCGAGCTGACCGATATCTACGTCGAGGGCCTGGTGCACGTCACCGCGCTGCCGGGCGACTACTACCACTTCGACCCTGTGCATCACCGCCTGGCGGGCGAGCGCACCGGTCGCAGCTTCCGCCTGGGCGATACGGTCGAAGTCCGGGTCATGCGCGTCGATCTCGACGAGCGCAAGATCGACTTCGAGATGGCCGAGAAAACCATCAGCGCGCCGATCGGCCGCAAGAAGCGAGGTGCCGAAACGCCCGCGCCTGCCGCCAAGGCTGCCGAGCCGGCGTCGTCCAGGGCCGGGCGCGGTTCGGCCAAGGAAAAAGCCAGCGACGCCTATCGTCCGAGCGATGCGGCGGCGAAGAATGCCGAGGTGCGCAAAAGTCGCGAAATGAAGCAGGCGTTGCTGGCCGAAGCGAAGAGCGGCGGTAAAGCGACATCGGGCAAGGCCGCCAGCAAACCGAGCAAGCACCGTAAAGGCCCGCCGAAAGCGGGCTCGGCCCCGGCCAAGAGCGGCGGGGCGCGTAAACCCAAGGCCAAGTCATGAGTCAGTTGGAAAAGATCTACGGCGTGCATGCCGTGGAAGCGCTGTTGCGTCACCACCCCAAGCGGGTCAAGCAGATCTGGCTGGCGGAAAGCCGCAGCGAGCCCCGGGTGCAGACCCTGGTCGAGCTGGCCAACGAAAACCGCGTGGCGGTCGGCCAGGCCGAGCGGCGCGAGATGGACGCCTGGGTCGAAGGTGTTCACCAGGGCGTGGTAGCCGAGGTCAGCCCGAGCCAGGTCTGGGGCGAGGCGATGCTCGAAGAGCTGCTCGATCGCACCGAGGGCGCGCCACTGTTGCTCGTCCTGGACGGCGTGACCGACCCGCATAACCTCGGCGCCTGCCTGCGTTCGGCGGATGCGGCCGGGGCGCTGGCGGTGATCGTGCCCAAGGACAAGTCGGCCACGTTGACCCCCGCGGTACGGAAAGTCGCCTGTGGCGCCGCGGAGGTGATTCCGCTGGTGGCCGTGACCAACCTGGCACGCACCCTGGAGAAACTCCAGCAGCGTGGCCTGTGGGTGGTCGGTACGGCGGGCGAGGCCGAGCAGGACCTGTACCAGCAGGACCTCACCGGCCCGACGATCCTGATCATGGGCGCCGAGGGCAAGGGCATGCGCCGGCTGACCCGCGAGCATTGCGACTACCTGGTGAAGTTGCCGATGGCCGGTAGCGTCAGCAGCCTCAACGTCTCGGTCGCGACCGGCGTGTGCCTGTTCGAAGCGCTGCGCCAGCGTAGCGTCAAGGCGGCTGCGAAGAAGTAGGCTCCAGGCAAGTCCCAGTGGGAGCGAGCCTGCTCGCGATAACGGTGAATCAGTGACAGCGATGTCGACTGGCACGCCGCTATCGCGAGCAAGCTCGCTCCCACATTGGTTTTGTATGGGATGAAAGCTGGGTTGTTCAAATAATCACCAATTGCCTTGCGCCGCCCCCGACCCTTCTCTACAATTGCGCCCCTTGCTGTGATGGCAGGCACTTATGTGTCTAGCGTCCACAAGTCCATAAGTGTCATTCACTCCTTGTCTGACCGTTTTTGAGCGGCAGGCTACAACCCGTAAGGAGCATTCATGCGTCATTACGAAATCATCTTTTTGGTCCACCCGGATCAAAGCGAGCAAGTCGGCGGCATGGTTGAGCGTTACACCAAGCTGATCGAAGAAGACGGCGGCAAAATCCACCGTCTGGAAGACTGGGGCCGTCGTCAACTGGCCTATGCAATCAACAATGTTCACAAGGCTCACTACGTGATGCTGAACGTTGAGTGCACCGGCAAGGCCCTGGCCGAGCTGGAAGACAACTTCCGCTACAACGATGCAGTGATCCGTAACCTGGTCATCCGTCGCGAAGAAGCCGTTACCGGCCAATCCGAGATGCTCAAGGCTGAAGAAAACCGCAGTGAGCGCCGTGAGCGTCGCGACCGTCCTGAGCACTCTGACAGCGCCGATGGCGATGACAGCGATAGCGACAGCGACAACAGCGATAACGCTGACGAGTAATCCACGGACCTTTTAAGGAGCCAATCACATGGCACGTTTCTTCCGTCGTCGTAAATTCTGCCGCTTCACCGCTGAAGACGTGAAAGAGATCGACTACAAAGATCTCAACACCCTGAAAGCCTACGTATCCGAGACCGGCAAAATCGTTCCAAGCCGTATCACCGGTACCAAAGCTCGTTATCAGCGTCAGCTGGCCACCGCTATCAAGCGCGCCCGCTTCCTGGCCCTGCTGGCCTACACCGACAGCCACGGCCGCTGAGACCGGGCAGTCGACGAGTAGTAAGGGATTGAATGCATGCGCGCCTTAGCTGACTTCATCATGCGGGGACGTGTGCAGGCCACGCTGGTCGTGGCCGGATCCGCGGCATTGCCGCTGTTGTTCTGGTTGAGTGCCGCCGCTGGAGCCCTTGTGCTCCTGCGGCGCGGTTCGGACGCCTTGAGCGTCCTGGGTATCGGGTTGTTGTCGGCGTTGGTGAGCTGGCACTTCCTGAAGGACCCGACGACACTCCTGGTGTTGCTCGGGGCTTGTGGCCTGGCGTTGGTTCTGCGCGCCGGGCATACCTGGAACCGCGTGCTGCTGTGCAGCGTGGCCGTGGGGTTGTTGTGTGCGGTGAGCCTGGGAACTGTGTTCAGTTCCATCATCGAATCACTGGCGCAGACGTTCAAGGACGTGTTGCCGCTGGCGATGGGTGGGGTCTACGAGACATTCTCGGCAGACCAGAAGGCGTTTGTCACGGCCATGACTGCTCCGCTGATGATCATTTCGATAGCGTCTTCGTTGCAGGTCTTTAGCGTGCTGTGCCTGATACTTGGGCGCTATTGGCAAGCTTCGTTGTACAACCCCGGGGGATTCGGCCGCGAGTTTCGCGCCATCCGGTTCCCCAAAGGCGTGGCGCTGTCACTGCTGGCCGTCATGTGTGTGGCTCCGTTCTTCGGGCTGCATGCACTGATCCTGTTGCCGCTGTGCAGTGTGCCGCTGATCTTCGCCGGCCTGGCCCTGGTTCATGGGCTGGTGGCGCAGAAGCGACTGGCCAGTTTCTGGCTGGTGGGGATGTACGTGACGTTGTTTCCTTTCATGCACTTGCTCGGTCCGTTGCTCGTGGTCATGGCCATCGTCGACAGCCTGATTGATTTTCGCGGTCGTATGGCGTCGAAAGACGCCGACAACGCGAACGGTGAAGGTTAAAAGTTAGAGGATTTTCACATGCAACTGATCCTTCTGGAAAAAATCGCCAACCTGGGCAACCTGGGCGACAAAGTAAACGTTAAGGCCGGCTACGGTCGTAACTACCTGCTGCCTTTCGGCAAGGCCACCGCGGCGACCGCTGCCAACCTGGCTGCGTTCGAAGAGCGTCGCGCCGAGCTGGAAAAAGCCGCCGCAGACCGTAAGGCATCGGCTGAAAGCCGTGCTGCCCAACTGGCCGAGCTGGAAGTGACCATCACTGCCACCGCTGGCGACGAAGGCAAGCTGTTCGGTTCGATCGGTACTCACGACATCGCTGACGCACTGACCGCCTCCGGCGTTGAAGTCGCGAAAAGCGAAGTTCGTCTGCCGAACGGCACCATCCGCAACGTAGGTGAATTCGACGTCGCCGTGCACCTGCACGCTGAAGTTGAAGCCACCGTACGCGTTGTCGTGGTAGCAGCCTAAGCAATACCTGTCGGCTGGCACCCTCGGGTACTAGCCGGTAACATCGGGCACGATCCTGTCTACAGGTCGTGCCCTTTGTCTTTCTGCAAGACCGGATTTTCATCACCCCTGCGTTTCCAAGAATCAAGTGGCCATGAACGAAATCACCGCTCCCGAGCAATACGATCTGCAAACCGCCGCCCTGAAGGTGCCGCCGCACTCCATCGAGGCCGAACAGGCCGTGCTCGGTGGCTTGATGCTGGACAACAACGCCTGGGAACGTGTGCTCGATCAAGTCTCCGACGGCGATTTCTACCGGCATGACCACCGCCTGATCTTCCGGGCGATCGCCAAGCTGGCCGACCAGAACATGCCGATCGACGTCGTGACCTTGGCCGAACAACTGGACAAGGAAGGGCAGACGTCCCAGGTCGGTGGCCTCGGTTACCTCGGCGAACTGGCGAAGAACACGCCGTCTGTCGCCAACATCAAGGCCTATGCGCAGATCGTCCGCCAGCGCGCGACCCTGCGCCAACTGATCGGTATCAGCAACGAGATCGCCGACAGCGCCTTCAACCCGGAAGGGCGCACCGCCGAGGAGATCCTCGATGAGGCCGAGCGGCAGATCTTCCAGATCGCCGAGGCGCGGCCAAAGACCGGCGGTCCGGTCAGCGTCAACGACCTGCTGACCAAGGCCATCGACCGGATCGATACCCTGTTCAACACCGACAACGCCATCACCGGGTTGTCCACCGGCTATACCGACCTCGACGAGAAGACCAGCGGCTTGCAGCCGGCCGACCTGATCATCGTTGCCGGCCGTCCTTCCATGGGCAAGACCACCTTCGCGATGAACCTGGTGGAAAACGCCGTGTTGCGCAGCGACAAGGCGGTCCTGGTGTACTCCCTCGAGATGCCAGGTGAATCGCTGATCATGCGTATGCTCTCGTCCCTGGGGCGGATCGACCAGACCAAGGTCCGTTCCGGCCAGTTGGAAGACGACGACTGGCCGCGCCTGACGTCGGCGGTCAACCTGCTCAATGACCGCAAGCTGTTCATCGACGACACCGCCGGCATCAGCCCGTCGGAAATGCGCGCCCGGACCCGTCGCCTGGTGCGCGAGCACGGTGACATCGCGCTGATCATGATCGACTACCTGCAATTGATGCAGATTCCCGGTTCCAGCGGCGACAACCGGACCAACGAGATTTCCGAGATCTCCCGTTCCCTCAAGGCCCTGGCCAAGGAATTCAACTGCCCGGTGGTGGCGCTTTCCCAGCTCAACCGTTCCCTGGAACAACGTCCCAACAAGCGTCCGGTGAACTCCGACTTGCGCGAATCCGGGGCGATCGAGCAGGACGCCGACGTCATCATGTTCGTGTACCGCGACGAGGTGTATCACCCGGAGACGGAGCACAAGGGCATCGCCGAAATCATCATCGGCAAGCAGCGGAACGGCCCGATCGGCTTTATCCGCCTGGCATTCATCGGTAAGTACACGCGGTTCGAGAACCTCGCGCCGGGTAGCTACAATTTTGACGACGACGAATAACCTGTGGGAGCGGGCTTGCTCGCGAAGGCGGTATGTCAGACGGCACTGAGGTTGCCTGACACACCGCCTTCGCGAGCAAGCCCGCTCCCACAAAGGGTCGCGCAATTTCCGACCATCGCCGTCGGAATTGGTCAAATTTTGTGCTATATTCCGCGCCCGCGATTTTTCATCCTTCATACCGGTCATCGACATGCAAGCAGCCAAGCCGTTATTTGACTATCCCAAGTACTGGGCCGAATGTTTCGGCCCGGCGCCGTTCCTGCCCATGAGCAGGGAGGAGATGGATCAGCTCGGCTGGGATTCGTGCGACATCATCATCGTGACCGGTGATGCGTACGTCGATCACCCGTCGTTCGGCATGGCGATCATCGGCCGCTTGCTGGAGGCCCAAGGTTTTCGCGTCGGGATCATCGCCCAGCCGAACTGGCAGTCCAAGGACGACTTCATGAAGCTCGGCGAGCCCAATCTGTTCTTCGGCGTCGCGGCCGGCAACATGGACTCGATGATCAACCGCTACACCGCCGACAAGAAGATCCGCTCCGATGACGCCTACACCCCGGGTGGCCTGGCCGGCAAGCGGCCGGACCGTGCGAGCCTGGTCTACAGCCAGCGTTGCAAGGAGGCATACAAGCATGTGCCCATCGTGCTCGGCGGCATCGAGGCGTCCCTGCGCCGCATCGCCCACTATGACTACTGGCAGGACCGGGTGCGCAATTCGATCCTGATCGACGCCTGCGCCGACATCCTGCTCTACGGCAACGCCGAGCGGGCCATCGTCGAAGTCGCCCAGCGCCTTTCCTACGGCCACAAGATCGAAGACATCACCGATGTGCGCGGCACAGCGTTCATCCGCCGCGACACGCCGAAGGACTGGTACGAAGTCGATTCCACGCGCATCGACCGTCCGGGCAAGATCGACAAGATCATCAACCCGTACGTGAACACCCAGGACACCGCTGCTTGCGCCATCGAGCAGGAAAAAGGACCGGTCGAGGACCCGAGCGAAGCCAAGGTCGTGCAGATCCTGGCCAGCCCGAAAATGACCCGCGACAAGACCGTGATCCGCCTGCCGTCGGTGGAAAAAGTGCGCAACGACGCGGTGCTCTACGCCCACGCCAACCGCGTGCTTCACCTGGAGACCAACCCGGGCAACGCCCGTGCCCTGGTGCAGAAGCATGGTGACGTGGATGTCTGGTTCAACCCGCCGCCCATTCCGATGACCACCGAGGAAATGGACTACGTGTTCGGCATGCCTTACGCCCGTGTCCCGCACCCGGCGTACGGCAAGGAAAAGATCCCGGCCTACGAGATGATCCGTTTCTCGGTGAACATCATGCGCGGTTGCTTTGGCGGCTGCACCTTCTGCTCGATCACCGAGCACGAGGGGCGGATCATCCAGAACCGTTCCGAAGAGTCGATCATTCGCGAGATCGAGGAGATCCGCGACAAGGTCCCGGGCTTCACCGGGGTGATTTCCGACCTCGGCGGCCCGACCGCGAACATGTACCGCATTGCCTGCAAGAGCCCGGAGATCGAATCCGCGTGCCGCAAGCCGTCCTGCGTGTTCCCCGGCATCTGCCCGAACCTGAACACCGACCATTCCTCGCTGATCCAGCTGTACCGCAGCGCCCGGGCCTTGCCAGGGGTGAAGAAGATCCTGATCGCGTCCGGCCTGCGCTACGACCTGGCGGTCGAGTCGCCGGAGTACGTCAAGGAGCTGGTGACCCACCACGTTGGCGGTTACCTGAAGATCGCCCCGGAACACACCGAGGAAGGCCCGCTCAACCAGATGATGAAGCCGGGCATCGGCACCTATGACCGCTTCAAGCGGATGTTCGAGAAGTACACCAAGGAAGCCGGGAAGGAGCAGTACCTGATTCCGTACTTCATCGCCGCCCACCCGGGCACCACCGACGAAGACATGATGAACCTGGCGCTGTGGCTCAAGGGCAACGGTTTCCGTGCCGACCAGGTGCAGGCGTTCTACCCGTCGCCGATGGCGACCGCCACGGCCATGTATCACTCGGGCAAGAACCCGCTGCGCAAGGTCACCTACAAGAGCGACGGGGTGACCATCGTCAAGAGCGAAGAGCAGCGCCGCCTGCACAAGGCGTTCCTGCGCTATCACGACCCCAAGGGCTGGCCGATGCTGCGTGAAGCACTGACGCGCATGGGCCGGGCCGACCTGATCGGGCCGGGCAAGCATCAGTTGATCCCGCTGCACCAGCCGGCCACCGACAGCTACCAGAGCGCCCGTCGCAAGAACTCGACGCCGGCGGGCAGCCACAAGGTGGGCAAGGACACCACCCGGATCCTGACCCAGCACACCGGCTTGCCACCGCGCGCCAGCGACGGCGGCAACGCGTGGGACAAGCGCGAACAGGCCAAGGCCGCCGCGTTCGCCCGCAACCAGCAGGCCGCCAAGGAGCGCAAGGACGCGGCCAAGGGCAAGGGACCGAAACCGGCGCGCAAGCCTGTCGTGCCACGCTGATCCCTTTGCCGCACCCCAAAACGCCAGCCTTGAGTGCTGGCGTTTTGCTTTCTAGCGACGGTGCTGGCTGTTTGTTATCGTGGCGCCCGGCCATGCCCATCAGGCCGAGCACCGCTCTCTTGTGGCGAGGGGATTTATCCCCGCTGGCCTGCGCAGCAGGCCTGGAATCGTCGCCTCGGTAGGGCAGGTCGATGTGCTAAGCCTTTTTTGGGGCTGCCATGCAGCCCGACGGGGATAAATCCCCTCGCCACATGTTCAGTGGTGGATAAAGACCCACTTCCGATTCTCAAGGACGATCGATATGAGCAGCGCCCCGTTAGCGACCCTCGGCATGGACAACACGTTCTCCCAGTCCATGGCCCGTCAGCGCATCGAAAGCCAGATCAACCTGCCGCGGTTGTTCGCCGCCATTGATGCGGATCCCGGTATCGTCGGCGCTGGGGTGGTGTACATCGACGCTGAGTTCAATGTGGTGACCCTGCGTGAGTTCAAGCCGATTTGCAGCATCAAGCCCAAACGGGTCATTTTGCGTGAGGCGCAGAAATATATTGCGCCGGAGCAATTTGCCCAGCACGTACAGAATAATCCGCGTGAGTCGCGCCTAGTCATTGAGGCAGTGAACACGACACTGTCTTGTGCGGGAGCGGTAATTAGCTGGGTCGTGATTGCCAGTGGAACGATCCTGGTTCCTTTCAGTGCCGGAGCCAGTGGCGTGATGGTGGCGATTGCCTGGACAGCTGCGGGAGCGAGCAGTCTCCAGTGTGTCAATGGACTCGTTCGAACCAGCCTCGAAATTGCCAGCCCTCAAACGAATGACTGGCTGGACAGTGAGGCTTGGTATCAAAACGCTTCAATAGGCTTGGATGCCGCTTCGCTGGTTGGCGTCGGGGCCTCTGCTTTGACGACGATCAAGATGGTCAGGGTTGCCAAGGCTTCGACTGGTAAAACCCTGCGAGAGGTCCTGCGGGGGTTGAACCGACAGGAACGAGCTAAGCTGACCAAGGAATTGTTGAGTATCAACGATCCTCGGCTGACCTCAAAAATGCTCAAGTTGAAGCAATTGGCCGGTGAGCTGCCCAAGCGGTTCACGGCCGCTGAGCTCAAGCATGGCACCATCACTCAAATCAAGGATTCGCTGGGTGCAGCGATAGGGCTGAGTGGGAGCGCCCTATCAGGTAACGTAAAGACCATCGCCATTGGTTTGTACGAAGAGTTCGACGAATGAGCAACGAACTTACACTTCGAGGCTTCTTCCAAAAGCATTTTCTTGGCTTCATTGCCGGTATTTTTGCCGCTTACATTTCAGTGGCCTTAGCCATCGCACTGGCTTTCGTAACCTATTTTCGATCATATCCTCTGGCTGAGAGCGGCGTTTACATCATGCTAGGGGGCGCGGCGGTTACGCTTCTGGTGGCGCATGGCAACCTGATGGTCCTCTGGGGGCGGCCTCGCTGGGTATGGTTGTTGGTTGGAATATTCGTTGGCTGCCTGGCATTTGTCCTTCCCATGGCTGGTTACGCCCTCCATCGGGGGCTCTACGCAACGGCCGCATCATTCCCGGTGCTGGGTCTATTACTGCTGCAAAGCCAAAGGCAACGGGAAATGCGTAATGAGCTTGTCGCTATCCGCAGAAAGAGGGCGGGTGCGGGTGGCTCTTGATCATGACTGCGTACCGCTGCGGGCATCTCGTCCTGTCAGGGGGGCTTCGTTGTTAATGGTGTTCCGGGAATAATGTCATGGTCGGTGATGTGGCCCTTAAACATTTTCTAGCCCGCTACTTCCCGGTCTTCATGGCCACTGTCCTGCTGGGCTGTTTCTCCGGATCGATGCTGCTGGTGCTGGCCGGGACGACATACTGGCGCGCCCTGGAGCCGTCGGCCAGGACCGATTATGTCGGGCTCGGCACGTTGGCCCTGGTGCTCGTCCTGGTGGCGGGCAATTTCCTGATCGCCCGTGGGCGAGCCTGGGCCGTCTGGGGCGTCGCCGGTTATTTCCTGGCGTGCCTGGTCGCGGTCGTGCCGATGTTCGCCTACCGGCCGCACCAAGGCGTCTACCTGTTCGCCGTGCTACTGCCACTGTTGGGCCTGCTGTTGCTCAACAGCAAGCGCCACCGGGAAATGCGCGGCAAACTGGTGGAGATTCGTCGCCAGCGCGAGCGCATCCTCCAGGCCGCCAAGACCTCGCGCTCCCGGCGCTGAGGCGGTTCGCCAGCGCCCCCTCGCCACATTTATGTGCGGCCCTTTGCACGGGAAAGCGGGCAACGTTCGGTTTTAGTGCTCTACTGCCTTGGGTAGACGAAGAAAGTGTCCGGCCTGCCTGCATGGCATAAGACTTGCGCCGCTTTCGATAACGCCCAGGCCCCGCAGGAGACACGCCGTGTCGATCCATGTCGCTTTGCATCACGTCACGCATTACCGCTACGACCGCGCTGTCGAGCTCGGCCCGCAAATCGTGCGCCTGCGCCCGGCGCCCCATAGCCGTACGCGGATCCTGTCCTATGCATTGAAGGTGTCGCCCGACCAGCACTTCATCAATTGGCAGCAGGATCCCCAGGGCAACTACCTGGCGCGGCTGGTGTTCCCCGAGAAAACCGAAGAACTGCGGATCGAGGTCGACCTGCTGGCGGAAATGGCGGTGTTCAATCCGTTCGACTTTTTCCTCGAACCCTACGCCGAGACAATCCCCTTCAGTTATGCCGCCGATGAGCGCAAGGAACTGGCGCCATACCTGGAAACCCTGCCGCTGACGCCCAGGTTCCAGGCTTACCTGGACGGTATCGACCGCACGCCGCTGCCGGCGGTGGATTTCCTGGTGGCGCTCAACCAGCGCTTGAGCGAAGACATCAACTACCTGATCCGCATGGAGCCGGGTGTCCAGAGCCCGGAACACACCCTGGAGCAGGCCTCCGGCTCCTGCCGCGACTCGGCCTGGCTGCTGGTGCAGTTGTTGCGCAACCTCGGCCTGGCGGCGCGGTTCGTGTCCGGCTACCTGATCCAGCTGACCGCCGATGTGAAGAGCCTCGACGGCCCGTCGGGGACCGAGGTGGATTTCACCGACTTGCACGCCTGGTGCGAGGTCTACCTGCCCGGCGCGGGTTGGATCGGCCTGGATGCGACATCCGGGTTGTTCGCCGGCGAAGGGCATATTCCGCTGGCGTGCAGCCCGGATCCGTCCTCGGCGGCACCGATCAGCGGCCTGGTGGAGCCGTGCGAATGCGCCTTCAGCCACACCATGTCGGTGGAGCGGGTCTGGGAAGCGCCGCGGGTGACTAAGCCGTACACCGACGCGCAATGGCTGGCGATCCAGGCGCTGGGGCAGCGGATTGACCTGGATTTGCACGAGGGCGATGTGCGCCTGACCATGGGCGGCGAGCCGACCTTCGTGTCCATCGATGACCCGGATGGCGCCGAATGGAACACCGCGGCCCTCGGGGCGGACAAACGCCGTCTGGCCGCCGAGTTGTTCACGCGGATGCGCAACCACTATGCGCCCAAGGGTCTGGTGCATTTCGGCCAGGGCAAGTGGTACCCCGGCGAACAACTGCCGCGCTGGTCGCTCAATGCCTATTGGCGGCGAGACGGCGTACCGATCTGGCAGGACAGTGCGCTGATCGCCGACGAGCAGCAGGACTACCAGGCCGACGCTGAAACGGCCGGGCGCTTCCTGACCCGCGTCGCCGAACGCCTGAACCTGCCTGCACGATTCGTGTTCCCGGCCTACGAAGACAATGTCTATTACCTGTGGCGCGAAGGCGCCTTGCCGTCGAATGTCACGGCCCAGGACCCGCGCCTGGACGATCCCCTGGAGCGGGTGCGGTTGCGCAAGGTCTTCAGCCAGGGCCTGGACCAGGTGGTCGGCCATGTCCTGCCACTGGCCCGTACCGCCAAGGGCGATCGATGGCAGAGCGGCCGCTGGTACCTGCGCGATGACCACTGTCGGCTGGTGCCGGGGGATTCGCCCCTGGGCTATCGCTTGCCGTTGGCGTCGCAACCCTGGGTCAAGGCCGCCGAGTTCCCTTTTATCCACCCTACGGATCCGAACCAGGATTTTCCCGAATTGCCCGGCACCGAACAGTTGGCGCGTCACGGCGAGGCCGCCATCGAAGCGGATCGCGCCCCGTCGGTCGACGTCTCGGCGGATTGGCTGACCCGCACCGCGCTCTGTGCCGAGGCTCGCAACGGTCGGTTGTACCTGTTCATGCCGCCGCTGGAACGGGTGGAGGACTACCTGGCACTGGTCAGCGCCATCGAGGCGACCGCGCAGGAACTGCATTGCCCGGTACTCCTGGAAGGCTATGAGCCGCCGAGCGATCCGCGCCTGGGCAATTTCCGCATCACCCCCGACCCCGGTGTGATCGAGGTCAACGTGCAACCCTCGGCCACCTGGGATGAGTTGGTCGAGCGCACCGAGTTTCTCTACGAGCAGGCGCGGCAGACCCGCCTGACCACCGAAAAATTCATGATCGATGGTCGGCACACCGGTACCGGCGGCGGTAACCATTTCGTCCTGGGAGGCGCGACCCCGCCTGACTCACCGTTCCTGCGGCGTCCTGACCTGCTGCGCAGCCTGATCAGCTACTGGCATAACCACCCGTCATTGTCCTACCTGTTTTCCGGACTGTTCATCGGCCCGACGTCCCAGGCGCCGCGGGTGGACGAGGCGCGCAACGATGCGTTGTACGAATTGGAAATCGCTTTCGCCCAGATGCCCCCGCCGGGAGAGGAATGCCCGCCGTGGCTGGTGGACCGGTTGTTGCGCAACCTGTTGATCGACGTGACCGGGAATACCCATCGCGCCGAATTCTGCATCGACAAGCTCTATTCCCCGGACGGCCCCACCGGGCGCCTTGGCCTGCTGGAACTGCGTGCCTTCGAGATGCCGCCCCATGCGCGCATGAGCCTGGTCCAGCAATTGTTGTTGCGGGCACTGGTAGCGCGGTTCTGGAGGGAGCCCTATGCACCGGCGAAACTGGCGCGCTGGGGCACCGAGCTGCATGACCGTTTCCTGTTGCCGCACTTTATCGAGCAGGATTTTGCCGACGTCATCAATGAGCTGAACGCCGCCGGCTATCCGTTGCGCGCCGAATGGTTCGCCGCTCACCTGGAGTTCCGCTTTCCCAAGGTCGGCGATTACGCGGTCAATGGCATCGAGTTGGAGTTGCGCCAGGCCCTCGAACCCTGGCACGTGCTGGGGGAAGAGGGCGCCGCAGGCGGCACCGTGCGTTACGTGGATTCATCCCTGGAGCGCTTGCAGGTCAAGCTCAACGGCCTGGCGCCGCAGCGCTATGTACTGACCTGCAACGGCGTGCCGGTGCCGTTGCAAGCCACCGGTCGGGTCGGCGAGTTCGTCGCCGGGGTGCGTTTCCGCGCCTGGCAACCGGCCAACTGCCTGCAACCGACCATCCCGGTGCACGCACCGCTGGTCTTCGACGTGCTCGACACCTGGACGCAACGTTCCCTGGGCGGTTGCCAGTATCACGTGGCGCACCCGGGCGGGCGCAACTACGAGAGCCTGCCGGTCAATGCCAACGAAGCCGAGAGCCGGCGGATGGCGCGGTTCTTCCGGCTCGGGCACACCCCCGGGAAACTGCCGATACCGACGTCGGCGATGGCTGACGAGTTCCCGTTCACGCTGGATCTGCGGCGGTTTCACGGCGCATCGGGTCGGTAACCGCCTCTAGGGGCGAGAGCCCCTATCCGGTGTCATGCGCTTGCGCTAGTCTCATCGTTCATCGCTGTCTGCCGAGCTTTCCATGCCTGACCTGCTTGACCGTTACCCGCTGACGCCGGGCACCTATCACGAATTGCTGGACGACAGCGGTACGGTACGCCCGCACTGGCGACGGTTGCTCGACCAGTTGCAACGCAGCACGCCGGCCCAGTTGGTCCAGCGGCAGGCCTTGCTGGCGCGGCAGATCCAGGAAAACGGCGTGACCTACAACGTCTACGCCGATCCCAAGGGCGCGGATCGGCCGTGGGAACTGGACCTGCTGCCCCACATCATCGATGCCCGGGAATGGAAGCACCTGTCGGCCGGCATCGCCCAGCGGGCCCGCCTGCTCAACGCGGTCCTGGCGGACCTGTATGGGCCCCAGCGGCTGATCCGCGAAGGCCTGTTGCCGGCGGAGCTGGTGTTCGGGCACAACCATTTCCTCTGGCCCTGCCAGGGCATTGCCCCACCGGACGCCAGCTTCCTGCACCTGTACGCCGTGGACCTCGCACGTACGCCCGATGGCCGCTGGTGGGTGACGGCGGATCGGACCCAGGCGCCTTCGGGGGCCGGTTACGCGCTGGAAAACCGCATGATCGTATCCCGCGCCTTTCCGGAGTTGTACCGCGACCTCAAGGTGCGGCACCTGTCCGGTTTCTTCCGCACCTTGCAGGAAACCCTGGCGCGCCAGGCGCCCAGCGACGGCGAGCCGCCGCTGGTGGTGCTGCTGACGCCGGGGCGGTTCAACGAAAGTTATTTCGAGCATCTTTACCTGGCGCGCCAGCTGGGCTATCCGCTGGTGGAGGGCGGCGACCTGACCGTGCGCGACGCCACGGTCTACCTGAAGACCCTCAGCGGGTTGCGGCGGGTCCACGCCATCATGCGTCGGCTCGACGATGATTTCTGCGACCCCTTGGAGCTGCGCACCGATTCGGCCCTGGGCGTGCCGGGGTTGCTGGAGGCGGTGCGCCAGGGCCGGGTGCTGGTGGCCAATGCCCTGGGCAGCGGCGTGCTGGAGTCGCCCGGGCTCTTGGGCTTTTTGCCGCGGATCAACGAATACCTGTTCGGCGAGGCCTTGCTGCTGCCATCGATCGCCACCTGGTGGTGCGGTGAGCCGCCGGTGCTGGCCCAGGCCCTGGAGAAGTTACCGGAGCTTTTGATCAAGCCGGCGTTCCCGTCCCAGAGCTTCAGCCCGGTGTTGGGTCGTGACTTGAGCGAGGAACAGCGCGCTCGCCTGGCGGCGCGCATGCAGGCGCGGCCTTATGCGTATGTCGCCCAGGAACTGGCGCAATTGTCCCAGGCCCCGGTCTGGCAGGCCGAGGATGAGCAGATCCAGGCCCGGGCCATTGGCATGCGTGTGTATGCGGTGGCCGGGAAGGGCGATTATCGGGTGCTGTCCGGTGGCCTGACCCGGGTGGCCGCCGAGGCCGACGCCGAAGTGGTGTCGATGCAGCGCGGGGGCGCCAGCAAGGACACCTGGGTGCTGGCGGAACAGGCCCCGGAGGGCGAGCAGTGGGCGGCCCAGCGGACCGTGGGGGTCCACGACCTGGTCCGGCGCGATCCGTACCTGCCGTCGCGGGTGGTGGAAAACCTGTTCTGGTTCGGCCGCTACTGCGAGCGTTGCGACGACAGCGCTCGCCTGCTGCGGATCATGCTGGCGCGCTACGTCGATGGCGATGATCCGTACGCCCTGCAATCGGCGGTGGCCCTGGCCGAAAGCCTCATGCTGCTGCCCGAGGAGGGCGAATTGCCCGAGCGCCTGCTGGCGGCGCTGCTGGGCGAGGACTGGTCGTTCAGCCTGCGCTCCAACCTGCAGCGCCTGCAATGGGCGGCGTCCCAGGTGCGTGGGAAATTGTCCCGGGAGAACTGGCAGGCGTTGGTGGAGTTGCAGCGCGAGGCCATGGAACTGGACACCGCCGAACCGGATTTCGGCGAGTTGCTGGATTTTCTCAACCGGCTGGTGATGTCCCTGGCGGCGTTGTCCGGTTTCGCCCTGGACGACATGACCCGCGACGAGGGCTGGCGTTTTCTGATGATCGGCCGGCGCCTGGAGCGCCTGCAATTTCTCAGCAGCAGCCTGGCGGCCTTCCTGCGCGGCGAGGCCGTGTTCGACCAGGCTGGGTTGGAAGGGTTGCTGGAGCTGGGCAACAGCAGCATCACCTACCGCTCGCGCTACCTGGCGGTGGCCCAATTGATCCCGGTGCTCGACCTGCTGCTATTGGATGAGCAGAACCCCCACGCGGTGCTCTTCCAGTTGAAGCTGGTGGCCCGGACCCTCAAGCGCCTCAACGAGGACTTCGGTGCGCCCCGCGACCTCGCCTTGCCGGACCTGGTGATGCGCCTGTCGCGCTTTGACCTGCGCTGCCTGGAAAACCCGTTGTTCGGCGACACCAGCCTGCGCGCGGCGCTCGACGGGTTGGCCGATCTGCTCCAGGAAGTGGCCGATGCCAGCGGCCAGGTGTCCGACCGCCTGGCCTTGCGTCATTTTGCCCATGTCGATGACGTCAGCCAGCGCACGGTGTCCGTCTGATGAGCGCCCGTTACCAGATTTTCCACGACACCCATTACCACTACGACAGCCCGGTGTCCCTGGCCCAGCAACTGGCGCACCTGTGGCCAAGGCCGTGCGAGTGGCAACGCTGCACCGAACGGCAGTTGCTGGTCAGCCCGGAACCGACCACCCGCCGCGACGAGCAGGACGTATTCGGCAATCCGCTGACCCGGCTGGCCTTCGAACGGCCTCACGACCAATTGCAGGTCAGCGCGCGCTTGAGCGTCGAAGTGCTGGCCCGGCCGCCGCTGGATTTCACCGCGTCCCCGGCCTGGGAATCGACCTGCCAGGCACTGAGCTACAGTGGCCGGCCGCTCTCGACGCCGTTGCTGGAAGCGTGCCGGTTCCGGTTCGAGTCGCCCTACGTGCACCTCAAGCGCAGTTTCGTCGAGTTTTCCGACAGCTGTTTCCCGCCCGGCCGGCCGTTGATGCTGGGGGTCCAGGCATTGATGGAAAAGATCTTCCAGGAGTTCACCTTCGATGCCGAGGCGACCCAGGTGGCGACGCCGCTGGTGGAAGTGCTGGAGCGGCGACGGGGCGTGTGCCAGGACTTCGCCCACCTGATGCTGGCCAGCCTGCGCTCGCGCGGTCTGGCGGCGCGCTACGTCAGCGGTTACCTCTTGACCCAGCCCCCGCCCGGCCAGCCACGGCTGATCGGCGCCGATGCGTCCCATGCCTGGGTGTCGGTGTACTGCCCGGTGCTGGGCTGGGTGGATTTCGACCCGACCAACAACGTGCAACCGGCCCTCGAACACATCACCCTGGCCTGGGGCCGGGACTTTTCCGATGTGTCGCCGTTGCGCGGGGTGATCCTGGGCGGCGGCAGCCATGATCCCGAGGTGCGGGTGACGGTGATGCCGGTGGAGGCGTGAACGCTATGTAGAACATGTGGGAGCGAGCCTGCTCGCGAAAGCTACAGGTCAGTCAATGAGCCGCTTGACGGCCAGTTCGTCATCGCGAGCAGGCTCGCTCCCACCGGTCTTGTGTGCGGGGATGATGAGTGTGCCGGCCTCTGGGCTCGCCAGTCGATTGCCAGGGCACTGGGTGCGTGAGGTCGGCAGCGCGGCTGCCGATCCAGGATGCAGGGCCGGGCGGGCCCCGAGGGGTCAGGCGTTCGGCGCCGGGTCTTTCGGGGTGTCGCCTGCTTCGTCGGCTGCCAGGTCGCTTTCGACCTCGCCGCTCAGTGCCGCTTCTTCAGCCGAAGCTTTCTTGCGCTGGAGCTTTTCCTCTTTCTTCTGCTCCTTGGCCAGGTCTCTCTGACGTTTGGCGAAGGAATAATTGGGTTTGGCCATGGGCGTTCCTCTTGGGTCGAAGGGAGGTAGAGCGGCGCGTATTCTGCCCTGTATCGGGGCCGAGCCGTTAGCGGGGTTTTTGTTCGGCCCACTTCGGCTGCACCGAAGGCTGCCATTCATCCAGCGCATCGAGCAGGTCATGGGCCGATTCGCTCACTTGCAGCATGTCACGATGCGGCGCGCGGACGAAGCCTTCACCGACGATATGGTCGAGGAAACCGGTCAGTTTGCTGTAGAAACCGTTCACTTCCAGCAGACCCAGCGGTTTGCCGTGATAACCGAGCTGGCCCCAGGTCCAGACCTCGAACAACTCTTCCAGGGTGCCGAGGCCGCCGGGCAGGGCGATGAAGGCATCGCTGAGTTCGGCCATGCGCGCCTTGCGGGCATGCATGCCGTCCACCACCTCCAGGCGGGTCAGGCCGGGGTGGCCGATTTCCTTGTCCTTCAGGCTTTGCGGGATGATGCCGATGACTTCACCGCCGGCCGCCAGTGCCGCGTCGGCAACGATGCCCATCAGGCCCACCGCGCCGCCCCCATAGACCAGGGTCAGCTTGCGCTCGGCCAACGCCTTGCCCAGGGCCTGCGCCGCTTCACGGTAGGCAGGGTTGTCGCCGGTGCTGGCGCCGCAGAATACACAAACAGATGCGATGGACATGGAATACTCCGTAGGTCGATGACCGTTGCAGAGTAAAGCCTCGTCGCAGGCATGCAAAGGCGCAAGGCTCAACCTTCGCGCCGGGGCTTCTCGTAGGTGCCACTGGCGCCGCAGGCGTAGGCGGCGAGCAAGCTGCATAACAGGCTGTTGAAGTTCATGGTGAACGCTCCTGGGGGTGATGGAGCCGATCATAGGGTGGCCCGGTGCGTCTGGCTGGTTGATTGTGTCCATCAGGCTGATAGCCTTAAGTTGTATACAATTTTTGATTCAGGTCATAGGAACTTGTCTGAAATTAAGGCAGTCTTCCCTTTTGACGTTCTCACCATGCCTTGGAGATCCACGATGTTTGCCAAACTTGTTGCAGTATCCCTGTTGACGCTGGCCAGCAGCCAACTGATGGCAGCGGAATGCAAGACCACGATCGACTCGACCGACCAGATGTCCTTCAGCACCAAAGCCATCGAAATCGACAAGAGCTGCAAGACGTTCACCGTTGAGCTGACCCACTCGGGCAGCCTGCCGAAAAACGTCATGGGCCATAACTGGGTCCTGAGCAAAGAGGCTGACATGCAGCCGATCGCCACCGACGGCCTGAGCGCCGGTCTCGACAAGAACTACCTGAAGGAAGGTGATGCGCGCGTCATTGCCCACACCAAGGTGATTGGCGCCAATGAGAAAGACTCGGTAACCTTCGACGTGTCGAAGCTCGATCCCGCCGAAAAATACGGCTTCTTCTGCTCCTTTCCGGGCCACATCTCGATGATGAAAGGCACCGTGACCCTGAAGTAATCTTCAGGCATGAAAAAAGCGCCCCTGCCGGGCGCTTTTTTGTGTCCGTTCCATTCCCCTTGGCCGATGTGGAAGCGAGCTTGCTCGCGAAAGCGGCAGGTCGGCCAGCCTGTCCGCCATCGCGAGCAGGCTCGCTCCTACAAGGGGCTGCCGGTTACGGTGCGTACGGCAGCACCCGCTTGTGCTCGGTCTTGCGATAGGTGTCGCAGATGATCCGGGCCGCTTCTTCGCGAATGGCCTTGCCGTGCAGGAAGTCATCGATCTCGCCATAGGTCACGCCATGGGCGGCTTCGTCGGGTTTGCCGGGGGACAGGTCCTCGAGGTCGGCGGTGGGGACTTTTTCCACCAGCGATTGCGGCGCGCCGAAGTCACGGGCGATGGCCCTGACCTGGTTTTTCACCAGGCCGCTCAGCGGCGCCAGGTCGCAGGCGCCGTCACCGAACTTGGTGAAGAACCCCATCACCGCTTCGGCCGCGTGGTCGGTGCCGATCACCAGGCCTTGCTCGGCACCGGCGATGGTGTACTGCGCCACCATGCGCATCCGCGCCTTGGTATTGCCCAGCACGAAATCCCGCGAGCCCGGCGCCTTGCCCTCGAAGGCCAACACTTCCTTGGCCAGCGCCTTGACCGCCGGGCCGATGTTGACGGTGTGCCGCTCGTCCGGCTCGATGAAGTCCAGGCAGGCTTGGGCCTCGTGCTCGTCGAACTGGGTGTCGTAGGGCAGGCGCACGGCGATGAACTTGTAGGCCGGGTTGCCGGTTTTCTCCCGCAGTTCGCGCACGGCGCGTTGGGCCAGCAGGCCGGCGGTCAACGAATCGACCCCGCCGCTGATGCCGAGTACGAGGGACTTGAGCCCGGAATTGACCAGGCAGTCCTGGATGAAACCCACCCGCCGGGCGATTTCAGCCTTGAGGGCCGCGTCGTCGGCGAACGGTGGCTGGACGTTGAGTTGTTCGGCAATCTCACGCTGTACGGCTTGCATGATTCACTCCTTGCTAGAAGGGTCGGGAAGGGCGGCAGGTACTTGGAAAACATGTCGCATGTAGGCGACGAAATTCGGGTCCTTGCAGTGGGTCTTGCCGGCCTCGTCGGAAATCTTGGCCACGGGTTGCCCATCGCAGCTGATCATTTTAAGCACGATGCTCATGGGCTCCACCCCTGCAATGTCACAGGTCAGATTGGTGCCAATACCGAAGCTGACATTAATGCGACCACGCAACGCACGGAAAATCTCCAGGCATTTGGGCAGGTTCAGGCTGTCGGAGAACACCAGGGTCTTGCTCATCGGGTCGATGCCCAGCTTGTGGTAGTGGGCAATGGCTTTTTCCGCCCAGATCACCGGGTCGCCCGAGTCGTGGCGCAGGCCGTCGAACAGCTTGGCGAAGAACAGGTCGAAATCCGCCAGGAACGCGTCCATGGTGATGCAATCGGTCAACGCGATCCCCAGCAGGCCCCGGTATTCGCGCACCCAGCAGTCGAGGGCGGCAATCTGGCTGTCGATCAGCCGCGGGCCCAGTTGTTGGTGCGCCATGATCCATTCATGGGCCATGGTGCCCAGGGGCTTCATGTTCAGTTCCCGGGACAGGTGCACGTTGCTGGTGCCGACGAAACGCCCGGGGAAATCATGCTTGAGCACGTTCACCACTTCTTCCTGGACGCGGTAGGAAAAGCGCCGGCGGGTGCCGAAGTCCGCCACTTGCAGTTCGGACAATTCATCGGCGCTGGCGTTGGCGCTCAGCCAGTCGAACTTGCGGTACAACTGCTCCCGCGCCTGTTCCAGGACCACTTCCCGGTAGCGATAGCGGTTGCGCACTTCGCTGACGATGGCCAGCAACGGCACCTCGAACAGGATCACGTGCAGCCAGGGGCCGCGCAGGCGGATGAACAACTCGCCGTTGTCGATGCCGGTGTGCACATAGCGCAGGTTGAAGCGAAACAAGCCCAGGAAGCGCAGGAAGTCCGGCTTCAGGAAACTGATGCGTTCGAGGAACCCCAACTGGTCGGCACTCAGGCTCAGCTCGGCCAGGCGCTCGATCTGGAAGCGGATCTCCGCCAGGTAGGGGCGCAAGTCTTCGCTGTTGCGGCAACGAAACTCCCACTCGACTTCGACGTTGGGGTAATTGTGCAGCACCGCCTGCATCATCGTCAGTTTGTAGAAGTCGGTGTCGAGCAGGTTCTGCACGATGCGATCGGCAAACACACTCTCGCTCATGGCGGGATCTCCAGACAGGCCGCTGCGGCGGGCAGCGGGTGCGGCGGTTTTTAGTGAAGCGGTTAGTGGCGCATAACCGGGGTGGGTATTGCCAGTGATTTTTGGGGGCGGTGTCCTCTAGGCTCTGTCTGAAATGTGTCTGCACTCGCCCATACTGCGTTGAAACGGGGCTCGGAATGCTCATGTACGCCAGTACACTGCGCTTCCTCGCCCCGTTTCGCCTTGTCTGGCCTTCGCGCAGACACATTTCAGACAGAGCCTAGTGAGGCGTTTTACGTGTGGCGAGGGGATTTATCCCCGTTGGACTGCGCAGCAGTCCCAAAAAGAACGGACGCTACGCGTCCATCGGGGATAAATCCCCTCGCCACACGTTTGTCGTCGCTTTTATTGCTGCGGCATATCCGGGCTCCTGATCTGCTCCAACATCCACTCCACGAACAGCTTCACCTTGGGCACTTCCGCCGAATGCTCGGGGTACGCCAGGTAATAGGCGCTGGTGCTGGGCATCGCGTGCTGCCAGGCGATGACCAGTTTGCCGTCAGCCAGTTCCTCTTCCACCAGGAACCGCGGCAGCAGCGCCACGCCGCAGCCGACCTGGGCCGCGCGGATGCACATGTAGAAGGTCTCGAAGCGCGGCCCGTGGTAGCTGTGTTCGGTGTGGTAGCCCTGGCTGTCGAACCAGTCGTGCCAGGCCTGGGGCCGCGAGGCGTTTTGCAGCAGGACCAGGTCGGCCAGTTGGGTCGGGTCGCTGAAGGGCCGCTCGGGCAAGCTGCCGGGCGCGCAGACCGGTACCAGTTCTTCGCCGAACAATTTCAGGGATTCGGAGCCGGGTCGCGAGCCCTGGCCGAAATAGAAGGCCAGGTCGCTGCGCCCCTGCAGCAGGTCATCGGCTTCCTGCTCGCTGCACAGGTCCAGGTGAATCGTCGGATGGCGCAGCCGCCAGCCCTTCAGGCGTGGGACCAGCCAGCGAGCACCGAAGGTCGGGGGTGTGGAGACGCGCAGGACTTCGGTGTCACCGCCGTAGGAGCGCAGGTAATGGGTAGACATCTCTACCTGCGTGAGGATTTTTCGTACTTCACCCAGGTACAGCTCCCCGGCCGGCGTCAGTTGCAGGCGCCGGCGCACGCGCCGGAACAGCAGGTGTTGCAGCAGTTCTTCCAGTTGCGCGACCTGCTTGCTGACGGCGCTCTGGGTCAGGTGCAGTTCTTCGGCGGCGCGGGTGAAACTCAAGTGCCGCGTCACCGCTTCGAAACATTGCAGCGCCGTGATCGATGGCAAATAGCGTTTGTTGAGCATGAGGGGGCCTTGTTTCCGGTCGCTCTGTCTGGGCAGCATGAATAAACGGAATGATATCTCGCTTAATGGTCGTTTGTTGGCAAGTCTCGCGCCAGCTACAACTACAGTCCTGATCAGCCGTGATCGTCCGGCTGCCACTTATTGGCTTTTTGCGTGAGGAGTTTTCCATGGTTGCTGCATTGCTTGATCGTCTCGGCGTCGACTCGGCCCTGTACCTGAACGGCACCCAGGCGGTGCATTCACCCATCGACGGCAGCCGCATCGGCGCCGTGAACTGGGAAGGCGCCGCTGAAGTCGAGCAGCAGGTCAGCCGTGCCGAGCATGCCTTCGACCTGTGGCGCCAGGTCCCGGCGCCGCGGCGTGGCGAGCTGGTGCGCCAGTTCGGCGACCTGTTGCGCGAGTACAAGGCCGACCTTGGCGAGCTGGTGTCGTGGGAAGCCGGCAAGATCACCCAGGAAGGCCTGGGCGAAGTGCAAGAGATGATCGACATCTGCGACTTCGCCGTCGGCCTGTCCCGCCAGCTGTACGGCCTGACCATCGCCTCCGAGCGCCCGGGCCACCACATGCGTGAATCCTGGCATCCACTGGGGGTGGTCGGGGTCATCAGTGCCTTCAACTTCCCGGTGGCGGTCTGGGCCTGGAACACCACCCTGGCGCTGGTGTGCGGCAATGCCGTGATCTGGAAACCGTCGGAAAAGACCCCCCTCACCGCCCTGGCTTGCCAGGCCCTGTTCGAGCGCGTGCTGAAGAACTTCAGCGATGCACCGCCCTACCTGAGCCAAGTGATCATCGGCGGCCGCGACGCCGGTGAAGCGCTGGTGGACGACCCTCGCGTGGCGTTGATCAGCGCCACCGGCAGCACCCGCATGGGCCGCGAAGTCGCGCCGAAAGTGGCCGCGCGCTTTGCCCGCAGCATCCTCGAACTGGGCGGCAACAACGCCATGATCCTGGCCCCGAGCGCCGACCTGGACATGGCCGTGCGCGCCATCCTGTTCAGCGCCGTCGGCACCGCCGGCCAGCGTTGCACCACGTTGCGCCGGCTGATCGCCCACGAGTCGGTGAAGGATGAAATCGTCACCCGCCTCAAGGCCGCCTATTCGAAAGTGCGCATCGGCCACCCGCTGGAAGGCAACCTGGTCGGGCCGCTGATCGACAAGCACAGCTTCGACAGCATGCAGGACGCGCTGGAGCAGGCGCTGAGCGAAGGCGGGCGGGTGTTCGGCGGCCAGCGCCAACTCGAAGACCAGTTCCCGAATGCCTACTACGTGTCGCCGGCCATCGTCGAGATGCCCGAACAGAGTGATGTCGTGCGCCACGAAACCTTCGCGCCGATCCTCTACGTGGTCGGCTACAAGGACTTCGCCGAGGCCTTGCACCTGAACAACGCCGTGCCCCAGGGCCTGTCGTCCTGCATTTTCACCACCGATGTGCGCGAGGCCGAGCAGTTCATGTCGGCGGTGGGCAGCGACTGCGGTATCGCCAACGTCAACATCGGCCCGAGCGGCGCGGAAATCGGCGGCGCCTTCGGGGGCGAGAAAGAAACCGGCGGCGGTCGCGAATCCGGCTCCGACGCCTGGCGCGGCTACATGCGTCGCCAGACCAATACCGTGAACTATTCGCTGGAGCTGCCGTTGGCGCAGGGGATCACCTTTGATTAAGGCTTGAGCCAAGCGGTGGCCCCATGTGGGAGCGGGCTTGCTCGCGAAGGCGGTGGACCAGTCGACATCAATGTTGAATGACCGTCCGCCTTCGCGAGCAAGCCCGCTCCCACAGTTGAATTGGTAGTGGTTGGGTTTCTTTTTCGGAGTCTGGCAATGCCGTTACGCGAAGAATGTCTGTGGGAAAAACTGACGCCGCAAAGGCCTGAAAACAGCTCGCTTACTGACGAGATCACGGCCGATGTCTGCGTGATCGGCGCCGGTTTCACCGGCCTCTCGGCGGCCGTGCACTTGCTGGAGCAGGGCCGGCGCGTGGTGCTGCTGGAGGCCCACCGGGCCGGGCATGGCGGCTCGGGGCGCAACGTCGGGTTGGTGAACGCCGGCCTGTGGATCCCACCGGACGAGATCGAGGCCGGGTTTGGCGAAGCGGTGGGCAGCCAGCTCAATCGCATGCTGGGGGCCGCGCCAGCATTGGTGTTCAGCCTGGTCGACAAGTACCACATCGATTGCCAGTTGCGCCGCGAAGGCACCCTGCACATGGCCCATAACGCCCGGGGCGAAGCCGACCTGCGCAGCCGCGAAGCCCAATGGAAGCGTCGTGGCGCGCCGGTGGAACTGCTCACCGGCCAGGCCTGCGTCGAGGCCACGGGCACCGCGAAGATCGCCGCCGCCTTGCTCGATCGGCGTGCCGGCACGCTCAACCCCATGGCCTACGCCAGCGGTTTGGCCAAGACGGCCAGGGACCTCGGCGGCCAGTTGTTCGATCATTCCCCGGTGACCCGCCTGGAACGCCAGGGCCAGCGCTGGTCGGTGCAAACCGCCCAGGGCTCGGTGCTGGCCGAGCAGGTGGTGATCGCTTCCAACGCCTATACCGAAGGCGATTGGACCGACCTGCGGCGCAATTTCTTCCCCGGCTATTACTATCAGGTTGCCTCGGTCCCGCTGACCGACGAGGCGGCCCGGCGCATCCTGCCGGGCGGGCAGGGCTCGTGGGACACTCGCCAGGTATTGAGCAGTATTCGCCGGGACCAGGACGGTCGCTTGTTGCTCGGCAGCCTGGGCAATGGCAACCGCAAGCCGACCTGGTTCCTCAAGGCGTGGGCCGATCGGGTGCAGCGGCATTATTTCCCCTACCTCAAGCCCGTGGAATGGGAGTGCACCTGGACCGGGTGCATCGCCTTCACCCCGGATCACTTGATGCGCCTGTTCGAGCCGGCGCCGGGGCTGGTGGCCGTGACGGGCTACAACGGTCGCGGGGTCACCACCGGAACGGTGGTCGGCAAGGCATTCGCCGACTACCTCTGCCACGGCGACGCGAAGGCCTTGCCGATCCCGTTCGCGCCCATGCAGCCGTTGGCCGGGGTGGGCCTGCGCAGTTGCCTGTATGAGGCGGGATTTTCCCTGTATCACGCGGGCCAGTGCCTGCGGATCGTCATCTGAGTGTAGAAAAATGTTACCGGGCGCCGCGTTTTCCGGCGCAACGGCTAGCCTGTTATGGTGCGGGTTGTAGCAGTTGCGCACCGCCAGTGTGCAGTTCGGTGACGCAGGATGTTACAGCGTGGTTGCACGTCGTTTCGCGCGATGGTTGCAATGATGGCTCATAGAGGGTTTTACCCACATAAATGCATGGTTGCACCTTGCGCGATTTAGACGGTTGCACGCCCCATGAAAAAGGGCCCGAAACAGTCGAAATAACAATAAAGCAGCGACTTTTTTCAGAATAAAAAACCGATGGCACGGCCCTTGCTCTGAGCTTCTCAGTGAAATGAAGTCGCAGTGCCAACTAAAAAAAACCTTGGAGCACCACCTCATGTCCCAGACGTTTTACAAGAAAGGCTTCCTGGCCCTCGCAGTGGCAGCTGCGCTGGGTGTTTCCGCGTTTGCGCAGGCTGATGTGAAATTCGGTGTGGCGGGGCCAATGACCGGTGCCAACGCGGCCTTTGGCGAGCAATACATGAAAGGTGCCCAGGCGGCAGCCGATGTCATCAACAAGGCCGGCGGCGTCAACGGGGAAAAAATCGTGCTGGTCGCAGGCGACGATGCCTGCGAACCGAAGCAGGCCGTGGCCGTGGCCAACCGCCTGGTGGACCAGGACAAGGTGATCGGCGTGGTCGGGCACTTCTGCTCGTCCAACACCATCCCGGCCTCCGAGGTCTATGACGAGGCCGGCGTCATCGCGATCACCCCGGGCTCCACCAACCCGGCGGTCACCGAGCGCGGCCTGAGCGCGATGTTCCGCATGTGCGGCCGGGACGACCAGCAGGGCATCGTGGCCGGGGACTACATCGTCGATGTGCTCAAGGGCAAGAATGTCGTCGTGCTGCACGACAAGGACACCTACGGCCAGGGCCTGGCGGATGCCACCAAGGCGCAGCTTGCGAAGCGTGGCGTGACGCCCGTGCTGTATGAAGGCCTGACCCGTGGCGAAAAGGACTTCAGCGCCGTGGTCACCAAGATCCGTTCGAAGGATGCCGATGTGGTCTATTTCGGCGGCCTGCACCCGGAAGCCGGCCCGCTGGTTCGTCAATTGCGTGAACAAGGCCTCAAGGACGTGAAGTTCATGTCCGACGACGGCATCGTCACCGACGAGCTGGTCACCACCGCCGGCGGCGCGCAATACGTCGATGGCGTGTACATGACCTTCGGCGCCGACCCGCGCCTGCTGCCGGACAGCAAGGCCGTGGTGGACGCGTTCCGTGCCCAGGGCGTCGAGCCTGAAGGCTACACCCTGTATGCCTACGCTTCGGTCCAGGCCCTGGCCGCCGGTTTCAACGGCGCCAAGTCCAACAAGGGCGAGGACGCGGCCAAGTGGCTCAAGGCCAACCCGGTGCAGACCGTCATGGGCAAGAAGGAATGGGACGCCAAGGGTGACCTGAAGGTCTCCGACTACGTGGTCTACCAGTGGGACAAGGATGGCAAATACCACCAGTTGGAAAAACAGAAGTAATTCGAGGGAATGACTAGCCTGTGGCGAGGGGGCAAGCTCCCTCGCCACGGAGACTGTGCTCACCCTGTCCTGATTGGCATTGGCCAAAGGCCCGTCTGTTTTTTTCTACGAGCCGCACATCCTTCTGGCGCTGGGCTTCGGACTGGTCGTCGCGTCTCCGGGGATGTGCTGTCTCACTGCGTGAGATCGCGTTATGGATGGTATTTTCCTGCAGCAACTGATCAACGGCCTGACCCTCGGGTCGGTCTATGGTCTGATCGCCATCGGCTACACAATGGTCTACGGCATCATCGGCATGATCAACTTCGCCCACGGCGAGGTTTACATGATTTCCGCTTACCTCGCGGCAATCAGTCTGGCTCTGCTGGCTTACTTCGGTATTGAATCCTTCCCGCTTATGATCCTCGGCACCCTGGTGTTCACCGTCGTGGTCACCGGGGTCTACGGCTGGGTCATCGAACGCGTCGCCTACAAGCCCCTGCGCAACTCCACCCGCCTGGCACCGTTGATCAGTGCCATCGGCATCTCGCTGATCCTGCAGAACTATGCCCAGATCAGCCAGGGCGCCCGCCAACAGGGCGTGCCAACGCTGCTCGAAGGCGCCATGCGCGTCGACATCGGCAGTGGTTTCGTGCAACTGACCTACACCAAGATCTTCATCCTGGTGGCGGCGTTTGCCGGGATGGGCCTGCTGACCTACATCATCAAGTACACCAAGCTGGGACGCATGTGCCGTGCCACCCAGCAAGACCGCAAGATGGCCTCGATCCTGGGGATCAACACCGACCGGGTGATTTCCTACGTGTTCATCATCGGTGCGGCCATGGCGGCCCTGGCCGGCGTGCTGATCACCATGAACTACGGCACGTTCGACTTCTATGCCGGCTTCATCATCGGCATCAAGGCGTTCACCGCGGCAGTTCTCGGCGGCATTGGCTCCCTGCCCGGGGCCATGCTCGGCGGCATCATCCTCGGGATCTCCGAGTCGCTGTTCTCCGGTCTGATCAACTCCGACTACAAAGACGTGTTCAGTTTCTCGCTGCTGGTGCTGATTCTGATTTTCCGTCCCCAAGGCCTGTTGGGTCGCCCACTCGTGGCGAAGGTGTAAGTATGTCTGCTGCCAATAAACCGATTGATATCAAACAGAGCGTCATCGACGCGATCCTGGCCGGGCTGATCTCGCTGATCGTGTTCGGGCCGATTGTCGGCGTGGTGCTCGACGGCTACAGCTTCAACCTGCAACCGGCCCGCGTCGGCTGGCTGGTGGCGATCGTGATGATCGGGCGCTTTGCCTTGAGCCTGTTCTTGCAAACGCCCCGGGGCCTGAAAGTGCTCCAGGGTTTCGAAAGCCCCGGCGCCGGGGTGCACGTCCTGCCACCGGACTACAAGTCGCGCCTGCGCTGGATCATCCCGGCGCTGATCGTGATAGCCATCGTGTTCCCGTTCTTCGCCAACAAATACGTGCTCACGGTGGTCATCCTCGGGCTGATCTACGTGTTGCTCGGCCTGGGCCTGAACATCGTGGTCGGCCTGGCGGGGCTGCTCGACCTGGGTTATGTGGCGTTCTATGCGATCGGCGCCTATGGCCTGGCGTTGGGCTACCAGTACCTGGGCCTGGGTTTCTGGACGGTGCTGCCCCTGGCGGCGATCACGGCGGCGATGGCCGGCTGCATATTGGGTTTCCCCGTGCTGCGAATGCACGGTGACTACCTGGCGATCGTGACCCTGGGCTTCGGGGAAATCATCCGGCTGGTGCTCAACAACTGGCTGTCGTTCACGGGCGGGCCGAATGGCATGCCAGTGCCGTCGCCGACGATCTTCGGCCTGGAATTCGGGCGAAGGGCGAAGGACGGCGGTGTCCCCTTCCATGAGTTCTTCGGCATCGATTACAACCCGAACCTGAAGTTTTTGTTCATCTACATCGTGCTGTTCATCGTCGTGCTGCTGGTGCTCTACATCAAGCACCGCCTGACCCGCATGCCGGTCGGGCGTGCCTGGGAAGCCCTGCGCGAAGACGAGATCGCCTGCCGCTCCATGGGCCTGAACCATGTGCTGGTCAAGCTCTCGGCCTTCACCATTGGCGCGTCCACGGCGGGCCTGGCCGGGGTGTTCTTCGCCAGCTACCAGGGCTTCGTCAATCCGGCGTCGTTCACCTTCTTCGAGTCGGCGTTGATCTTGGCCATCGTGGTGTTGGGCGGCATGGGCTCGACGGTGGGGGTGGTGATCGCCGCCTTCGTCTTGACCATTACACCGGAGTTGTTGCGCAGCTTCTCCGAGTACCGCGTGCTGCTGTTCGGCGTGTTGATGGTGTTGATGATGATCTGGCGCCCACGCGGCCTGATCCGTATCAGCCGTACCGGGGTGACGCCGCGTAAAGGAGTAGCGCCATGAGCGACGTAGTGCTTAGCGTTGAAAACCTGATGATGCAATTCGGTGGCATCAAGGCCCTCAGTGACGTCAGCCTGCAGGTCAAGCGCAATTCGATCTTCGCCCTGATCGGCCCCAACGGTGCGGGCAAGACCACGGTGTTCAACTGCCTGACCGGTTTCTACAAGGCCTCGGGCGGCAAGATCGAACTCAACGTGCGGGGCGAACGGACCAACGTCATCAAGCTGTTGGGCGAGGCCTTCCGGCCCACCGATTTCGTGTCGCCGACTTCCTTCGCCAGCCGGCTGTACTACAAGATGTTCGGCGGGACCCACCTGGTGAACCGCGCCGGCCTGGCCCGTACCTTCCAGAACATTCGCCTGTTCAAGGAAATGTCGGTGCTGGAAAACCTGCTGGTGGCCCAGCACATGTGGGTCAACCGCAACTTGTTGGCCGGCATCCTCAACACCAAGGGCTACCGCAAGGCCGAAAGCGATGCCCTGGACCATGCCTTCTACTGGCTGGAAGTGGTGGACCTGGTGGATTGCGCCAACCGCCTGGCGGGTGAGCTTTCCTACGGCCAGCAACGGCGCCTGGAAATTGCCCGGGCCATGTGCACCCGTCCGCAGGTCATCTGCCTCGACGAACCGGCTGCCGGCCTCAACCCCCAGGAAACCGAAGCGCTGAGCACGATGATCCGGCTGCTGCGCGACGAGCACGATCTGACCGTGGTGCTGATCGAACACGACATGGGCATGGTAATGAGCATTTCCGACCACATCGTGGTGCTGGACCACGGCAACGTGATCGCCGAGGGCGGTCCGGAGGCGATTCGCAACGATCCGAAGGTGATCGCGGCCTACCTGGGCGCCGATGAAGAGGAACTGGCATGAGTGGACCTATCCTCGAACTCAAGGAGCTGGACGTGTTCTACGGGCCGATCCAGGCCCTGAAGAAAGTCTCGATGCACATTGGCGAAGGCGAGACGGTGAGCCTGATCGGCTCCAACGGTGCCGGCAAGTCCACGCTGCTGATGTCGATCTTCGGCCAGCCGCGTGCGGCCGGCGGGCAAATCATCTACCAGGGCGTGGACATCACCCACAAATCGTCCCACTACATCGCCTCCAACGGCATTGCGCAGTCGCCGGAAGGGCGGCGGGTGTTCCCCGACATGACCGTCGAGGAAAACCTGCTGATGGGCACCATTCCCATCGGGGACAAATATGCCAGCGAAGACATGCAGCGCATGTTCGAGCTGTTCCCGCGGCTCAAGGAGCGGCGCAACCAGCGGGCCATGACCATGTCCGGCGGCGAGCAGCAGATGCTCGCCATCGCCCGGGCATTGATGAGCCGGCCCAAGTTGTTGCTGCTCGACGAGCCGAGCCTGGGGCTGGCGCCGATCGTGGTGAAGCAGATCTTCGCCACTCTGCGGGAACTGGCATCCACGGGGATGACCATCTTCCTGGTGGAACAGAACGCCAACCACGCCCTCAGGCTGTCGGACCGGGCCTACGTGATGGTCAACGGCGAAATCCGCCTGACCGGCACCGGCAAGGAACTGCTGGCCAACGAAGAGGTGCGCAACGCGTACCTGGGCGGGCATTGAGGCGATTGCGGTAATAAAAAACCGGCGAGCGATCGCCGGTTTTTTATTACCGCCACGGATCCCTGTGGGAGCGGGCCTGCCCGCGAAAGCGGTGTATCAGACTCATTGAAGTCGACTGACACCCCGTCTTCGCGGGCAAGCCAGCTCCCACAGGGGATTTCGGCCTCTGCCCGAATTGTGGACAACAATCCCGGACCCCTGCGAAACCGCGACATAAAGTCGCCGCAAACAGTTGTTTTGTCACAGTTTTGACTTGTCCCCGTTTGCTGTGGAACCGGCTGTGGGTAACGTGGGAGTAGCTGGCTGCAAGCCTTTTATTCCGTGGCCTGCAGGGCAGTGATCGATTTTTGATCAGGGGTTTTCAGGCGAGCGGTGACGGCGGTTGTCAACATTTTTATCTGCTCGGCCTGAGGCGTGAAAGTGTGTGGGCAAGCCTGTGGATAACTCTGTGACTAAACTCTGGAAAGACCGCGCTGAAGGCCGTGGTTGCTGGCTTGGCGCCATCGCCTCGTGGGGCGGTGGCTTATAGCAGAGATCCCGAACTGCACAACCTTCGTTGCGGGGTCAAGCGAAAAAAAATTCCAAACACCTCGCGAAGCCTTGTGCACAGCGGCCTGGCGCTTTTGCAGTTGCCCCCGGTTATTGTGGACGTGCCTGTGGATAAGGTGCGCGCAACCGGCTGCAGGCCTTGTTGGGCAAGGCTTGGCGTTGATTGGTTGTTTTATGAGCAATCACGGGCGAGCATCCTCTTTTCACAAGCCTTGCCCCGGCCCTGCCGGGCCGGGCATGCTGTGGGCCGATTTTCATTTCAATGAGCGGTTCAAGCCCAAGCAAGGAGAACACGATGTCCAACACCCTGTTTATCACCGGCGCGACGTCCGGTTTTGGTGAAGCCTGCGCCCGTCGTTTCGCCGAGGCCGGCTGGAAACTGGTGCTGACCGGTCGTCGTGAAGAACGCCTCAATGCCCTCTGCGCCGAGCTGTCGAAGCAGACCGAAGTCCACGGCCTGGTGCTCGACGTGCGCGACCGCAAGGCCATGGAAGACGCCATCGCCAACCTGCCACCGTCCTTCGCCACGTTGCGTGGGCTGATCAACAACGCCGGCCTGGCCCTGGGCGTCGATCCGGCCCCCAAGTGCGACCTCGATGACTGGGACACCATGGTCGACACCAACGTCAAGGGGCTGCTCTACAGCACGCGCCTGTTGCTGCCGCGCCTGATCGCCCATGGCCGCGGCGCCGGGATCATCAACCTGGGCTCCATCGCTGGCAACTACCCGTACCCGGGCAGCCACGTGTATGGCGCGAGCAAGGCGTTCGTCAAACAATTCTCCCTGAACCTGCGTTGCGACCTGCAAGGCACGGGCGTGCGGGTGAGCAATATCGAGCCGGGCCTGTGCGAAAGCGAGTTCTCGCTGGTGCGCTTCGGCGGTGACCAGGCCCGCTATGACGCGACCTACGCCGGCGCCGAGCCGATCCAGCCAGAAGACATCGCCGAGACGATCTACTGGGTGCTCAACACACCGGCGCATATCAACATCAACAGCCTGGAGCTGATGCCGGTGAGCCAGACCTGGGCCGGGTTCGCCATCGAGCGCAACAAGGCTTGATCGCTGGCGGGTTGGGCGGTGGGGCTTACGCCAGGTAGTCGGCCAACCCGCGGTAGCAGGTCAGCAGGTGATACGGCGTGGTCGAGGGCATGTCGCGGCGGCTGACGACGCCATGGGCGTCCAGGCATTCGTTCCAGCCCCCGACATGCAGGAAGTGCTGTTGCAGGGCCTGTAGCTGGCGCAGCAAGGCTTCCTGGCTGGCTGGACGCTGGGTCAGCGCGCGCAGGTACTCGGCCTGGGCCCAGATGCGCTGGGTGGCTTCGCGCACGGTGGCGTGGGGCGCCAGCGCGAGCATGGCGCACACCGCGCCGGACTGCGGGTTCACGCCCTGTTGCTCGGTATAGCCAAAGCTTCGGGACAACGCGGCATGCAACGCGCCATCGCGCAACAGGGGCGAGGACGCCAGCAGGAAATACCACTCGAACTGGTGTCCCGGCTCGAACCAGTTATCCACAGCCTTGAGCGGTTTCTCCATCATCACCCCCAGCGTCGGCTCGATGAAACGCTTGAGCATCCCATCGCACAGGCTCACCAGCGCTCGCTGGACGTGGGCGTCTTCTCGAACCGCGAGGGTGGCGAGAAAGGCTTCGGCCAGGTGCATCAACGGGTTTTGCAACGGGCCCGATGCCTGGGTCGACCAATCGCGCTGGAGGCTGGCTTCGTAGAGGCCGTCGCCGGTGGCGAAGCGTCGGGCGATGACTTCCAGGGCGGCATTGAGCACCGACTCCACCAACGGCTCGCGCACCTTGTCCCAGTAGTGGGCGCAGGCGAACAGGATGAAGGCGTGGGTGTAGAGGTCCTTGCCGGTGTCCAGCGGTGCCCCTTGCGGGTCGATGCTGTAGAACCAGCCCCCGTGTTCGGCATCGTGGAAATGCCGCTGCAGCGAGCGAAACAATGCACTGGCCCGTTCCTCGGCCTGGGGGACTTCGCCAATCAGGCTGGCGAACACATACAGCTGCCGTGCACAAGCCATGGCGCGATAGCGCTGGGGCGGCAGCGGCGCATGGTCGGCGTCCAGGGATTCATAAGGCAGCGCCAGCGCGGCGTTCCAGCCCGGTCCTTGCCACATCGGCACGATCACCTGGTGAAAATGCCGGCGCACCGTGGCGAACAGGGCGATCAATTCAGGCGGGGGAGCGGGGCGGGAAGCATCAGGCATTGGCGAGCGTCGTCACGGCAGGGGGGTGATTGCGCGACATGGTAGCAGAGTGATCGGCTTCAGATAGCGAGCGCCTGCAAGTCTGTCATCGCGAGCAGGCTCGCTCCCACGCTGTACAGGTTGTGGGAGCGAGCCTGCTCGCGATGGCGGCCCGGCAGGCGCTAATAAGTCAGCCCGCCAGCAACCAAACCCCAGCCGCGGCCGAAGCTGCCCCGGCCAATCGAACCCATGGCGCTGCCGCTCGCGGCAACACCCGCACCAGGGCAAACCCCAGACCGTGCAACGCCGCCGTCGCCGCGACGAAGCCCGCCGCATAGGCCCACGGGCTCGACATGTCCGGCAATTCCAAGCCATGGGCCACGCCATGGAACAGCGCAAACAGCGCCGTCGCCGCCATCGCCAGGCTCAGGGGCGGACGCACCGCCAGGGCCACCGCCAGCCCGAGGGCCAGGACCGAGGCGGCGATGCCCCCTTCCAGGGCCGGCAGGCCGAAACCTTCGAAGCCCAGCAAGCCGCCGGCCAGCATGGCCCCGACGAAAGTGCAGGGCAGGGCCCAGCGTGCGGCGCCCTGTTGCTGGGCCGCCCACAAGCCGACCGCGAGCATCGCCAGCAGATGGTCGAGCCCGCCGATGGGGTGGCCGAGGCCGGCGATCAGTCCATTGTCGCCGTGGCCGGGGTGGGCGAAGGCCAGGGTCGGCGCCAGCAGCAGGGTGAAGGCGGCGAGGATGCGTTTGAGTGTCATGGGGCGGCTTCCTTGTTGAAATGTCGAAAAATCAGGCACTGGTCAGCAGGCCTTGGCGTTCGATGAAAGCGATGATTTCGTCCAGGCCCTGGCCGGTTTTCTGGTTGCTGAACACGAAGGGGTTGCCGTTGCGCATCCGCCGGGTGTCGCTGTCCATCATCTCCAGGGACGCCCCCACCAGCGGCGCCAGGTCGATCTTGTTGATCACCAGCAGGTCGGATTTGCAGATGCCCGGCCCGCCCTTGCGCGGCAGTTTGTCCCCGGCCGAAACGTCGATCACATAGAGGGTCAGGTCCGACAGCTCAGGGCTGAAGGTCGCCGAGAGGTTATCGCCGCCGGACTCCACCAGGATCAGGTCCAGGCCCGGAAAGCGCCGGTTCAATTGGTCCACGGCCTCCAGGTTGATCGACGCGTCTTCGCGAATCGCCGTGTGTGGGCAGCCGCCGGTTTCCACGCCGATGATCCGCTCCGGCGCCAGGGCTTCGTTGCGCACCAGGAAATCGGCGTCTTCGCGGGTATAGATGTCGTTGGTGACCACCGCCAGGTTGTAGCGCTCGCGCAGCGCCAGGCACAGGGCGAGGGTCAGGGCGGTCTTGCCGGAGCCCACCGGGCCGCCGATACCGACGCGCAGGGGTTGTGTGTTCATGGGTCTCTCCTAGGAACGGAACAGGCGGCTGTACTGGCGCTCATGGGCCATGCACGCCAGGGACAGGCCGAACGCGGCGCTGCCAGGGTGGTCGGGGTCGATGCTTGAAGCGGTGCGCTGGGCCTGCTGCAGCAACGGCAGCAGCTCGCTGGTCAGGCGCTGGGCGGCCTGCTGGCCCAGCGGCAGGGTTTTCATCAGCACCGCCAGCTGGTTCTCCAGCCAGCTCCACAGCCACGCGGCGAGCGCATCCTGGGGCGTGATCTGCCAGGCGCGGGCAGCGAGGGCCCAGCACAGGGCCAGGTGCGGTTCGGGGGTGGTGTCGAGAAAGCCCCGGGCGGCGTTATCGAGTTCCGGCAAACCGTTGAGCAGTTGTCGCAACGAGTAGCCCATCTGCCGGCTCTCTTGATACAGCTCGCGGGTTTCGCGACTGGCGCGGTGTCGTTCGCCGTTGCCCCGCAAGGCCGCCCAATCGTCGCCGGCCGCCGCCGTGCAGTGGGCCAGCAGCAACGGCGCTTCGAAGCGGGCGAGGTTGAGCAGCAACTGGTCGGCGATCCAGCGCCGCGCGGTGTCGGTATCGTTGACCTGGCCGTTCTCCACCGCCATCTCCAGGCCCTGGGAATAGCTGTAGCCGCCGATGGGCAATTGTGGGCTGGCCAGGCGCAACAGCGCCCAGGCCGGGTTCATGTGCGCACGCCGAACTGATGCAGGCGCGGCGCATAATTGAACGCTTCCTCGCCGTGCCGGGAATGGTGATGGCCGCCGCCATAGGCGCCATGTTCCGGCTGGAACGGCGCTTCGATGGCTTCGGCGCGGGCCCCCAGTTGTTCGAGCATCGCCTTGAGCACGTAATCGTCCAGCAAACGCAACCAGCCATCGCCCACTTGCAGGGCGACATGCCGATTGCCCAGGTGATAAGCGGCGCGGGTCAATTCGAAGGCATTGGCGCAGGTCACGTGGAGCAACTGCTCGTCCCGGGCACACACGCGCACGACCCGTCCGTCCTCGGCCTGCAGGTATTCACCGTCGTACAACGGCGGCTGGCCACGCTCCAGAAACAGTCCCACGTCCTCGCCCTCGGCACTGAAACAGCGCAGGCGACTCTTGCTGCGGGCGTCATAGGTCAGGTGCAGCTCGGCGTCCCAGCGGGGTTGAGGGTCGATCCTGCGATGAATCACCAACATCGGAAGGCTTCCAGCAATGGGCAATGCTGTGTTTAGAGCAAGGGGCTTGCCAATCGAAGTGGGTGTAGGAAATGGCCGTCGAAAACGGTGCGAAGTTTCTTGTGGGGGGAGGTGTTTTGTTTCGAGTTGGTGCGTGAAGGTGGGGTGGTGCACCATTTTGTGGCTTGGCGGTGTTGATGAGTGGTCAGCAAACGCGATGCCGCGCGAAAAACGGTGCATCAGGGGGATGGGTGGTGGGGCGTCTTCGCGAGCGGGCTCCCTCCCACAAGGGGCATGCGGCTCGCGGAATTTTATCTGCACGCTACTCCGTGCTGCCCAAGCCCTGCCAATGCTTGAGCCCGATGAAAATGAACCGCAATTGCTGGGTAATTTTCGCCTGGGGCGTCAGGTGCGCAGGCAAGGCCTGGGCCGGCGGATCGATGATGTCGGGCAGCGTAGCGAACACACTCTTGACGATCAGGTCAGCCATGACGCTCAACGCCGCCAGGTCCAGGTGCTGCAGCTTGGGCATCAAGGCCAGGTCGGCGGCCAGGTCGGAACTGATGCCTTCGCGCAGTCGCGCAATGGCCTGGCGCACCGGCAGGGAGCCGCCGTACTGCTCGCGGGCGAGGAACAGGAATTGCGAGCGATTGGCCTGCACCACGTCGAGGAAGATGCGCACCGACGCATCGATAATGCCGCCCATGACGAATTCGTTGTGGCGCACCAGGCGGATGGTTTCGCGGAAGGTCTGGCCGACTTCGCTGACCAGTGCCAGGCCGAGCTGGTCCATGTCGTCGAAGTGCCGGTAGAACCCGGTGGGGACAATGCCCGCCGTCCTGGCGACTTCCCGCAGGCTCAGGCTGCCGAATCCCCGGCCGCACTCCATCAAATGGCGGGCCGCGTCCATCAGGGCTATTCGGGTCTGTTGTTTCTGTTCGGCGCGGGGCAGCATCGCAGGACTGACTTCCGAGTCATGGGAGCGACGCACTCTAGCAAATCGGCTTTGTCGACGTCGAACGGTAGAAGGGGATCAAGCGGGGAAACGCGGGGCTGGAAAGTCAAAAGCCCGATTGCAGGAATCGGGCTTTTTTCAAGGCCGCCATGGGCTTAGCTCACAGTGCCGTTGCGTTCGATCACACGGTCACCACCGTCGGCTGCCAGCGCTTCACCCAGTGGGGTGCGGTCGGAGCCGTCGGCTGCCAGGCCTTCGCGTCGTTGTTGTTGCGGGGTGCGGTCACCACCGCTTTCAGCGAGGCTTGCGCCTTGCGTCGTCCGGTCACCACCACCTTCTACCAGACCTTTTTCTTCCAGGCGATCACGGCCACCTTCGGCAACGGTCTGGCTGTAGACGGAGTGGCTGTCCTTGACTTGCGGGGTGGCCTGTTCGGAGGCTGGCAGTGCGAAGGCAGTCGAGGCCAGCAGGGAAAGGGACAGGCTCATCAGTAATTGGCGTTTCATGATCAGTGCTCCTTGGGAGGGCGATAAAGTGGGTACGAGGGCAATGCTACTCTCGATAAGTCGATATAAAAGTTCATAAACGCAATGGTAATAATCAACGGAATTGATTGTTCTGGGCGAGGGCTCTAGGACGGGCGTTTCCAAGGTGCGGTTTTGCACCGCAGTGGGTATTTTGTACCCATTGCTGCGTCACGAACGTGCGGGTGCGGTAACAGTTTGCTGACGGATCGGTCAGCAATTCGAGATTTTTTTAGGCCGGCGGCGGCCACGGTGTTAAACCTGTTGGCCGCTTTGCCAGTCTGACCTTTCATAACGAGCCGGTTAACAGGCTCGCCTTTTTCCCGGCGCCGCCGTCTGGACGCCGACTTGTATCAGGAGCCTCGTGCATGACGCGCACCTCGAAAATCCTCGCCTGGAGCTTTGCCAGCCTTGTAGTCCTGCTGGCCGTGTTGGTGCTGGTGATCGTGTTCTTCGACTGGAACCGCATCAAGCCCACGCTCAACGCCAAGGTGTCCGAGGAATTGCATCGACCCTTCGCCATCAACGGTAACCTGGCGGTGGTCTGGCGGCGCGAATTGGAGGAGGGGGGCTGGCGGGCCTGGCTGCCTTGGCCTCATGTGGTGGCCGAGGACTTGAGCCTGGGTAACCCGGATTGGTCGAAAACCCCGCAGATGGCCACGCTCAAGCGTGTCGAATTGCGGATTTCGCCCCTGGCCCTGCTGGGCCGGCGGGTGGCCATCCCGCGTATCGACCTGACTGAACCCAACGCCAGCCTGCAACGCTTGGCCGATGGGCGCGCCAACTGGACATTCCAGTTCGACCCGAAAGACCCGGACGCCGAGCCATCCAGCTGGGTGGTGGACATCGGCGCCATCGGTTTCGACAAGGGCCACGTCAGCCTCGACGACCAGACGCTCAAGACCCGGCTCGACCTGTTGATCGATCCGTTGGGCAAGCCCATCGCGTTCAGCGATATCGTCGGTGACAAGGCCGCCAGAAAAGCCCAGGAGCAAGGGGCGGCGCCACAGGACTACGCGTTTGCCTTCAAGGTCGACGGCCAATACCACGGGCAGGCGCTCAACGGTTCGGGCAAGGTCGGTGGCCTGCTGGCGTTGCAGGATGCCTCGCGGCCTTTCCCGTTACAGGCCCAGGCCAGGATCGCCGACACCCGCGTCGAACTGGCCGGTACGCTGACCGACCCGATGAACCTGGGGGCCCTCGACCTGCATTTGAAGCTGTCCGGCACGAGCCTCGCCCATCTCTATCCGCTGACCGGCGTGACCCTGCCGGATTCGCCGCCCTACGCCACCGACGGCCGCCTGGTCGCCAAGCTCCATGAGCCGGGCGGGGCGCTGTTTCGCTATGAGGATTTCAACGGCAAGATCGGTGACAGTGACATCCACGGCAACCTCGCCTATGTCGCCAGCCAGCCGCGGCCCAAGCTCAGCGGCGCGCTGGTGTCCAACCAACTGCTGTTCAGCGACCTGGCGCCGCTGATCGGCGCCGATTCCAACGCCGAGCAAAAGGCCCGGGGCGGCGCCAGCAAACAGCCGGCCGACAAGGTCTTGCCGGTGGAAACGTTTCGCACCGAGCGCTGGAGCGCAATGGACGCCGACGTGGAGTTCACCGGCAAACGCATTGTCCACAGCGCGCAATTGCCGTTCACCGACCTCTACACCCACCTGGTGCTCACTGATGGACAGTTGAGCCTGGAGCCCCTGCGTTTTGGCGTGGCTGGTGGCCGGCTCGATGCCCAGATCCGCCTCAATGGCCACACCCAACCGCTCGAAGGCCAGGCGAAGCTGACCGCGCGAGGCTTCAAGCTCAAGCAATTGTTTCCTGGCTTCGAGCCGATGAAGACCAGCTTCGGCGAACTGAACGGCGACGCCGATATCAGCGGGCGCGGCAATTCGGTGGCGGCGTTGCTGGGCACCGCCAACGGCACGCTGAAAATGCTCATCAACGATGGCGCCATCAGCCGGGAACTGATGGAGCTGGCGGGGCTGAACGTCGGCAATTACGTGGTGGGGAAAATCTTTGGCGACAAGGAAGTGAAGATCAATTGCGCGGCGGCCGACTTCGACATCAAGACGGGCCTGGCGACCAGCCGCCTGTTCGTGTTCGACACCGAGAACGCGATCATCTACATCGACGGCACGGCGAACATGGCCACCGAACAACTGGACCTGACCATTTCGCCGGAATCCAAGGGCTGGCGCCTGATTTCCCTGCGCTCGCCGCTGTATGTGCGCGGCCCTTTTGCCAAGCCCTCCGCCGGCGTCAAGGCGGTGCCGCTGATGTTGCGCGGCGCCGGCATGGTGGCGCTGGGGGTGATCGCCGCACCGGCGGCCGGTTTGCTGGCGCTGGTGGCGCCCAGCGGTGGCGAGCCGAACCAGTGTGCGCCGTTGCTGGAACAGATGAAGGCGGGCAAGGCGCCGGTGACGGTCAAGCCGACGCGCTAGCAGACAGATTGCTGTGAGGCTTAGGGCCCTTTCGCGAGCAAGCCCGCTCCCACAGTTGACCGAGTTCTTTCAGAAAGAATGCGGTTCAAGTGTGGGAGCGGGCTTGCTCGCGAAGGGGCCCTCAGGTGTATTACAGATCGGCCAGAATGTCGGCCATGTCGTCGGCGTGTTCTTCTTCCTGGGCCAGGATGTCTTCGAAGATGCGCCGGGTGGTGGGGTCTTTTTCGCCGATGTACTGGATGATTTCCCGGTAGCTGTCGATGGCGATACGCTCGGCCACCAGGTCCTCGTAGACCATCTCCTTGAGGGTGTTGCCCGCGACGTACTGGGCATGGGAGTTGCGGCTCAACAGGTCGGGGTTGAATTCCGGCTCGCCGCCCAGCTGCACGATGCGCTCGGCCAGCTTGTCGGCGTGCTCGGCTTCCTGGTTCGCGTGTTCGAGGAACTCACTGGCCGCCAGGCTCGCCTTGAGGCCGGTGGCCATGTAGTAGTGGCGCTTGTAGCGCAGCACGCACACCAGTTCGGTGGCCAGCGCTTCGTTGAGCAGGCGGATGACTTCTTGTCGATCGGCGCTGTAGCCCTCGGTCACGGCGCCGTTCTGCACGTTCTGTCGCGCACGTTCGCGCAGGGTGGTTACATCGGATAAGTGCATGTCGCTCATCTCATTCTCCTGGAGGCTGATCCGGTCGGGGAGCGTCACGCTCTCGGGGCGTGATCGCTTACAAGGTTGGGAGTGATGAGCGACGCAAAAGTTTTATGAAATGTGCCAGCGCCTACAATGAAGGTGAGGCGTCATGAAGGACGCCTAAGCTGGCCTTGTCCTCCCTCTCTGACCACAAGGATGTCCCCCATGTCGCAACGCTGTGCCACGCGCTACCCGTTGGTTCTGGTCCCGGGCATGCTCGGGTTCATCCGGCTGGTGCTGTATCCGTATTGGTATGGGATCGTGTCGGCGTTGCGTCGCGAAGGCGCCGTGGTGGTGGCGGTGAAGGTGTCGCCGCTGCATTCGTCGCAGGTGCGGGGTGAGCAATTGTTGGCGCGAATCGACGAGATCCTGCGCCAGACCGGTGCGCAGAAGGTCAACCTGATCGGCCACAGCCAGGGCAGCCTCACGGCCCGCTATGCCGCCGCGAAGCGCCCGGACCTGGTGGCGTCGGTCACCTCGGTGGCGGGCCCCAACCATGGCTCGGAGCTGGCCGATTACCTGCAGCGCCACTACCCCGCCGACAGCGCCAAGGGGCATTTGCTCAGCGCCTTGCTGAGGCTGGTCAATGCCCTGATGAGCGTGCTGGACACCGCCTACCACGGGCCTCGGCTGCCGGTGGATATCCAGGCTTCCCATGACTCCCTGACGACGGCGGGCGTGGCGCGGTTCAACCAGCTTTATCCCCAGGGGCTGCCGTCCACCTGGGGCGGGCACGGGCCGGAGGAAGTCGATGGGGTGCGTTATTACTCGTGGTCCGGGACCTTGCAGCCGGGCAAGACCGACAGGGGCCGCAACCTGTTCGATGGCACCCATCGCAGCTGTCGCCTGTTCGCCCGCACCTTCGTGCGCGAGGCGGGCCAATGCGATGGCATGGTCGGGCGCTACAGTTCGCACCTGGGCACGGTGATCCGCGATGACTATCCGCTGGATCACTTCGACATCGTCAACCAATCGCTGGGGCTGGTGGGCAAGGGCGCCGAGCCGATCCGCCTGTTCGTCGAGCATGCCGAGCGCTTGAAAGCGGCGGGCGTCTAGTGGCCTGTGTGGCTAATTCGTGCACTCAACTTCGGCGCCAGAATTTGCCTCGCTGCGTTGCCATTCCTCGCCGTAGCTGGCTACGACTCGTCATGGCGCCTTGCGTGGCAAACCCTGGCACTCGAATTTGAGTACCCGAATTAACCGTACAGGCCACTAGTCGCCTGGGTTGTCTACACTGGATTCATCGCCGTCACGCCCGTGCGGCATTCAGGAGAAGACGTCATGAAGATGCTGCGTGTCCCTCTGTTGATGATCGGTTTGCTGCTGTGTTCCCAGGGCTTCGCCGCGACGGCGCAGCAGACCCGGATGACCACCTGCAACGCCGACGCCACCGCCAAGGCGCTCAAGGGCGATGAGCGCAAGGCCTTCATGAGCAGCTGCCTGAAGGCCGATTCGAGCACCCCGCAGCAACGCATGAAAACCTGCAACGCCACGGCCACGACCCAGGCCCTGAAGGGCGATGCCCGCAAGGCGTTCATGAGTGAATGCCTGAAGAAGAAATAGGCGTTGAATCCATGGGCCTTGTCGCGAGCAGGCTCGCTCCCACGAGGGATTGGCAACGCTGATCGACTGTGGGAGCGCGCATCGCTCGCGATGGGGACGGCGAAAGCTGCAAAAAAACCGCTGAATTGCGACCCGGATCGGCCGATACAATGCCTAGTGCTGTCGGCGGAAGGCTGGCAGACTGCCGATCCTTTCACGCCGTTTTGCTTTGAGGCTGTATGCCAACGTTTTCTCAGCGTCATGTGTTGTTGGTGATCAGTTGGGTGATCATCTTCGGTGGGTTGTTGCTGGTGCTGCCGCTGCGCCTGTTGCCGAGCCTGCTGGCCGGCTTGCTGGTGTTCGAGTTGGTGAACATGCTCACCCCGCAGTTGCAACGACTGATCGAGGGCCGGCGGGCCCGCTGGCTGGCGGTGGCGCTGCTGGGCACGCTGGTGGTCAGCGTGCTGACGTTGATCTTCGCCGGGGCCATCAGTTTCCTGCTCCATGAAGCGGAAAACCCGGGCGCCTCCCTGGACAAGTTCATGGCAGTGGTCGACCGCGCCCGCGGGCAGTTGCCGCCGTTCATCGACGCCTACCTGCCGGCCAGCGCCGCCGAGTTCCGGGTGGCGATTGGCGCCTGGATGAGCAAGCACCTGAGCGAACTGCAACTGGTGGGCAAGGACGCGGCCCACATGTTCGTGACGCTGTTGATCGGCATGGTGCTGGGGGCCATCGTCGCCTTGCAGCGCATCCCCGACCTGACCAAGCGCAAGCCCCTGGCGGCCGCGTTGTTCGATCGCCTGAACCTGCTGGTCAAGGCGTTTCGCAACATCGTCTTCGCCCAGATCAAGATTTCCCTGCTCAACACCTTCTTCACCGGGATCTTCCTGGCGGTGGTGCTGCCGTTGTTCGGCATCAAGCTGCCGCTGACCAAGACCCTGATCGTGATGACGTTCCTGCTGGGGTTGCTGCCGGTCATCGGCAACCTGATGTCCAACACCCTGATCACCATCGTCGGCCTGTCGCTGTCGATCTGGGTCGCGGTGGCGGCGCTGGGCTACCTGATCGTGATCCACAAGCTCGAATACTTCCTCAACGCCCGGATCGTGGGCGGCCAGATCAGCGCCAAGTCCTGGGAACTGCTCATGGCGATGCTGGTGTTCGAAGCCGCGTTCGGCCTGCCGGGGGTGGTGGCGGGGCCGATCTACTATGCCTATCTCAAGAGCGAGTTGAAGCAGGTGGGGATGGTTTGATCCGGTGGATGTGGCTTCTGATCTGACGCCATCGCGAGCAAGCTCGCTCCCACAGTCAACCGCATTCCTTCTGAAGAAACCCGGCCAGCTGTGGGAGCGAGCTTGCTCGCGATACAGGCGCCTCGGTGTCAGGTCAGTCCTGCGTGCCGTAGCGCTTCATCGCCTCGATCGCCAAGCCGCTGCCAATGCTGCCGAAGATGTTGCCTTCGACGTGCTTGGCCCGGGGCAGCATCGCCGAGACGCTGTTGCGCAGCGCCGGGATGCCGCTGGAGCCGCCGGTGAAGAACACCGTATCGACCTGGTCGACGCCGACGTTGGCCGCGCCGAGCAATTGCGTGACGCTTTCGCGCACCCGTTCCAGCAGGCCGTCGATGGCCGATTCGAACAGCGCCCGGCTCAGGTCCACGCTCAGGCCCGGCTCGATCCGGTCCAGGGCCACATGGCGCTGGTCGGTGTGGGTCAGCTGGATCTTGGTTTCTTCGACTTCCATGGCCAGCCAGTGCCCGGCGCGCTGTTCGATCAACTTGAACAGGCGGTCGATGCCGCCGGTGTCCTCGATGTCGTAGCGCATGCTGTTCAGGGCCAGGGTGGATTTTTGCGCATACACCGCGTTGATGGTGTGCCAGGTCGCCAGGTTCATGTGGTGGCTGGTGGGCATGTAGGCGCCGCTTTTCATCCGGCTGCCGTAGCCGAACAGCGGCATCAGGCCTTGCAGGCTCAATTGCTTGTCGAAGTCGGTCCCGCCGATGTGCACGCCGCCGGTGGCGAGGATGTCGTCGTGGCGGTTGTCGTGGGCGCGCCGCTGGGGTGACAGGCGCACCAGGGAGAAGTCCGAGGTCCCGCCGCCGATGTCGACGATCAGCACCAACTCTTCCTTCGTGATGGTCGATTCATAATCGAAGGCGGCCGCGATGGGCTCGTACTGGAACGACACTTCCTTGAAGCCGATGGCGCGGGCGACGTCCGCCAAGGTGTTCTCGGCGTCCTGGTCGGCCAGTTCATCGTCATCGACGAAAAACACCGGGCGACCCAGCACCACTTCTTCGAATGCCCGACCGGCGGCGGTTTCGGCGCGCTGCTTCAGCTGGCCGATGAACAGCCCCAGCAGGTCCTTGAACGGCATCGCCGTGCCCAGCACGCTGGTGTCGTGCTTAATCAGCTTGGAACCCAGCAGGCTCTTGAGCGAGCGCATCAGCCGGCCTTCGTAGCCTTCCAGGTACTCGTGCAGGGCCAGTCGGCCATACACCGGCCGGCGTTCCTCGAGATTGAAAAAGACCACCGACGGCAGGGTGATCTTGTCGTCCTCCAGCGCGATCAACGTTTCCATGCCGGGGCGCAGCCAGCCGACGGTGGAGTTGGACGTGCCGAAGTCGATGCCGCAGGCACGGGCTGGGGATGCGTTTTTCATGTCTTTGCGGTTCCGGCTAAAAAAACGGCCGCGCAGTGTATGCCAGTGCGGCCCGGATTCGAAGGCCGGCTATCCGCTAATTTGCCGACGCCGGCCTTGAAAGACCGACGATGACCCCCAAACTTGCTGGCATGGGCCTGGTAGCCACAGGGCGCGTACAAGAACCGCCGCCGGCTGCCGATAAACTTCTGATGCGCCGCCCGGTCCCAATCTTGAGATCGGTCAAACCGTTGTCCGCTCATTCGGGCAGGCTGTGCGTGGCGGTGCGACATCGATAACGGATGGTGATGCTTAGATGGACTTCAAAGACTATTACAAGATCCTGGGTGTGGAGCCGACGGCGGACGACGCCACGATCAAGGCCGCCTATCGCAAATTGGCGCGCAAGTACCACCCGGATGTGAGCAAGGAAAAGGACGCCGAAACCAAGTTCAAGGACGTTTCCGAAGCCTATGAAGCGCTGAAGAGCGCCGACAAGCGCGCCGAATACGACGACCTGCGCCGCTATGGCCAGCACGGCCAGCCGTTCCAGGGCCCGCCGGGCTGGCAGAGCCGTGGCGGTTTCGGTGGCCAGGACAGCGGGGACTTCTCGGACTTCTTCAGTTCGATCTTCGGCAATCGCGGTTCAGGGTTCGGTGGCGGACAATCAGGTCGCAGCGCCGGCCGTCGAGGGCAAGACGTGGAAATGGAATTACCGATCTTCCTGGAAGAAACCCTGTCGAGCGACTCGAAGAAAGTCAGTTTCCAGGTGCCGCAATACAACGCGGCCGGCCAGCACGTGAGCAACACCAGCAAGAGCCTGAACGTGAAGATCCCGCTGGGGGTGACCGACGGCGAACGCATCCGCCTCAAGGGCCAGGGCGCACCGGGCATCGGTGGCGGCGCCAATGGCGACTTGTACCTGACCATTCGCTTCGCCCCGCATCCCAAGTTCGACGTCGAGGGCCAGGACCTGATCATCACCTTGCCCCTGGCGCCGTGGGAGCTGGCGCTGGGCACGGAAGTGGCGGTCCCGACCCTCACCGGCAAGATCAACCTCAAGGTCCCGGCCGGCAGCCAGAATGGCCAGCGCATGCGCGCCAAGGGCCACGGCCTGCGCAACAAGGCCGGCGAGCGCGGCTACCTGTTCGTGCAGCTCAAGGCCGTGATGCCCAAGGCCAGCGACGAATCGGTCAAGGCGCTGTGGGCGGAATTGGCGAAGAAGGCCGCGTTCGACCCGCGGGAGAATTTCTGACCTGCCACACAGGCCACTAGACTCGACAGTGAAAGTATTGGGAGAAGCAGAACATGAACAACCCGATCATTGAACTGAACCTGCTGGAATTCTGCGAAGCCGCGGCGTTGGCCGATGTCCATGTGATCGAGATCGTCGAGCATGGCATCCTCGAACCCCACGGTTCGGCGCCGACGGACTGGCGGTTCACCGACTACGAGTTGGTCCTGGCTCGCCGCGCGGCCAAATTGCGCCGCGAGCTGGAGCTGGAATGGGAAGGCGTCGCCCTGGCGCTCGACCTGCTGGAAGAGGTGCAGCAACTGCGCAGCGAAAACCGCATGCTCAAGCAGCGGTTGGGACGGTTGGTGGAGTGACAGCCAGCGCCATAGGCCATAGATAGTTACCGCATTCACCGGGAGGGTGCTGGTTAGGCTCGGGTTTTCCATCAAAGGATGACCCTTCATGCCTGGCCCCACCCCCCCTCTCGCCGACGCCCGTGGCGGGCATCTCGATCTGCTCAGAAGCCGCATTCCCGCCTGGTACCACCAGGCCACCGCGCAGCGCCAGCAGGAGCTGGACGCGCATTCCCTGGAACTGCCCGACTGGTACGCCAAAGCGTCCCTCGAAACCCGGGCCAGCCTGAAAGACAGCCACTCCCGCTACCGCGATCGCTTGAGCGCTATCGACAACCGGTTGAGCGAAATCCAGGATATCCGGGCCTTTGCCGAACCGCTGCTCGACCAGGCGATCCAGCAGGCCTTCAAGCGCTCGTTGAATGTCAACGAGGTCTACTTCGTCCGCAAATACGTGCGCAAGACCCGTGATGACCTGTTTGGCGCGCTGGTGCTGGATGACGAGGGCGCTCGTTTCGATCGCTACGAATACCGCGGTACTTCGCTGCTGGAGGCGGCGCTGGCCAACTTCGAGCCCGACGAAACGCTCAAGCCCGCCTGCGACGACTGCAGCCTCATTACCCGGGTGCGCCCCGTTGCCCAGGGGGACGTCATGCCGTCCGCCGAGGCCTTTCGCGCCGGGGCGTTGCCGATCGCGCCCGAAGCCTTTGCCCGGTTGTGCCGCCAACTCGACCTGGGGCGCCAATACCAGGAACACGTCGCCGCGATCGTGCAGCCGAAGGACGCCACACGCCGACGACTGGAGCGTCAATTGCGCGAGTACCACCGCAAGGCGATGGCGCTGGACATCCAGGTCGCCCTGGCCAAGGGCGACATCAGCCCGAGCGCCTGGCGGATGCTGCAACAGGTCATGGATGGCGCTGGCGCGATCACCCTGGATGGGCAAGCCGTTACCTTCACCACCCTGAACGTCTTCGGCATCGAACTGGTCGGCCCTGTGTTGATCGGTCCCGACCGTGAGCGCAGTCGTCGGGTGGTTCGGCTCGTGGCCTATCTGCCGGGCGATCCCGAGCACCCGCTCAAGGAATATGCGTCCAGTGGCGAGTTCATGGCCGAGCTACGGCAACGCCTGCACCGCATCGCCTACCGCCGCTTCTTCAGCCGCTTCTTGCCGCTGCGGCAACAGGGGATATTTTTCCGCCAGTTCCAGCAGCTCTACCAACCTGCGGCCCAGCCCGGTGAGCAGGTCGATTACCCGCTCAAACCGCCGTTGCGCCACCTGCCCATCGATACGTCCGCCATGACCGGGGATTTATGGGACTCGCTGCGCCTGCGGCAGACCCAGAAGATTCTGGCCGACGCACGTGCGGTGGCGGTGCCGACCGGCGACGAAGACCGCAAGGCCCGCCTGGCGCGCCTGGACAGTTACCTGAATGCGGTGGTCGACGTGTTCAACCTGGCGGCGTTCGTGGTGCCGGGGTTGGGGCCGCTGATGCTGACAGTGGGGGCCGTGCAAATGCTCGATGAAGCCTTCGAAGGCATCGAAGCGTTCGAGCAAGGCGAGATCCGCGAAATGTGGGCGCATTTCTCCAGTGTCGCCCTCAACACCGCCTTCATTGCCACCGGTGCCGCGGTGCTGCCGCATATCCAGTGGTCGAGCACCGTGGACGGGCTGCAAGCGGTGCAACTGGCCAATGGCGAATCGCGTCTCTGGCGGCCTGACCTCGACCCCTACCGCAGTGAGATCGAGCCGCCGGTGGACGCGTCCCCGGACGCCCAAGGCTTGTACCGGGTCGACGATCGCCAGCTCCTGTCGTTGGACGAACGCTATTACCAGGTGGAGTACGAGCCGCAGACCCTGCGCTATCGCATTCGCCATCCTTCCAATCCGCAGGCTTACCAACCCGAGCTGACCCACAACGGCAGCGGCGCCTGGCACCATGAACTGGAGCGCCCGCTGGGCTGGGAAGGGACCACGTTGATGCGGCGCCTGGGCCCGATGGTCCAGGACTTCAGCGACATTGAACTGGAACAGATCCGCCTCGCCAGTGCCACGCCCGAGGCGGTGCTGCGGCGCGTGCATGTCGAGGGCGAGCCGGTGCCGGTGCTGTTGGCGGACACCCTCGAACGCTTTGGCCTGTGTCGGAAGATCGAACGGTTCATCAGCCAATTGCAGGGCGACGAGCCCCTGCGTCATGGGCAGGCCGACCCGATGGGCCAACTGTATCTGCTCACGCGCTACGGGCCGTGGCCGCGGGGGCTGAAGTTGAGGGTGGTCGACGGGGCCGGCCGGGACCGGTGGACCTATGTCCGTCCCTCCGAGGGAACGCTGGTGGTGCGCGAGATAGTCATGGCCGAAGGCGACCTGCAGGCGGCGTCGGTCCTGGAACGACTGATCGAGGCTGCGGATGCCGTGGGCGTCGATGTGTTGGCCGCCACGAGGCCGCCGATCGCGAAGACGAACATGGCCGCCCGCGTCCGGCAGTTGCGTGGCGAACTCGCCAAGGCGTTGGCGAATGACAAGGTGCAGGTGCTCAACGATTTCTACGCCCGGCGCAAGGTGCCGACCGACCCCTACGTCGCGCTGCTCAAGTCGCGTTTTCCCTCGGTGCCGACGGCGGCCATCGAGCAGGTCCTGGGCCTGGCCAGCCCGGACGAACGCCAGCACATGGAAGCGTGGGATTTTGCCGACGCCCACCAGACCAAACCCATTCCGCTGCGCATCGCCGAGGAACTGCGCCATTACCAGCGCGGGGTGCGCCTGAACCGGGCCTACGAGGGCATGTACCAACCCATGCTGGCCACGGCGGATACCCCTCGGCTGGTGCTGGCGACGTTGCAAACCTTGCCCGGCTGGAGCGACACGGTACGTATCGAGTTGCGCGAGGGCACGGTGTCGGGCGCGCTGATCGACAGCATCGGGCCGCGGGACGCGCGGCAGGTCAAGCTCGTGGTACGGGACGACGATCACTACAAGGCCTTCGACGACAAGGGTAATGAATTAAGCCATTGGCGCGATATCTACGAGGCCCTGCAACACGCCCTGCCGGATGCCGAACGCCAGGCCATGGGCCGGCCTTCGATTCATCACGCCGGTTTGTTGAAAGACGCCATGGGGGCAACCCCACTGGACCGCGATGCACTGGCGAAGCGGCTGGAGATGCCCGCGCTCAAGCCTACCTTCAAGTCACCGATGCGCCTGGCGTCGGGCAAGGTCGGCTACCCGATGGGCGGCCTGCGCGAACGCCTGGGGCTGGGGCCATCGCCGGAGAGCCGGGTCCGGGACTTGTACCCGGGGTATTCCACCGAGCAGGTCCGGGCGCTGCTGGAATCGCTGGGCGATGGTGCGGTCATGGAACTCAAGCGCCGCAAGGTCGAACTGAAGATGCTGCGTCGGGACCTGGACCGTTGGGTCGCTACCCCGGCACGGCGCGACGTCGAGCCCCCTTTCAGCGAAGACGTGCCAAGGACGGCCAGGCAAGTCGTCGCTGAACAGATCGTGGAATGCTGGAGGCGCCAGTCCAGGTTCCTGTTGGCGGAGGGGGGTGAGAGCGTCGGCTATGAACTTGACCTGACTTGGTTGAACGTCGGGACACTGCCGGACCTGACGGCCGACTTCAGTCATGTGGGCGTGCTGGGACTTTCTGGCATGGGGTTGTCACTGAGTCGCCTGGAACATTTTCTCGCCCTGTTCCCGTCCGTTCGCTGGCTGGACCTCACCGGTAACCGGCTGACCGAGGTGCCCGAAGCACTGCGGGGGATGACCGGCCTGACCCGGCTCAACCTTGGAACGAACTCGATCACCCTGACCCCTGGCGGTGCCGGAATCCTGCAAGATCTCACCCGCTTGGAGATCCTGTTTCTGGAGCGCAACCCCCTGGCGCTGCTGCCGGATTTCAGCGCCTTGCGCGAGCTGCGTCATCTGGGGCTCAGGCGAACCGGGATCGACACCTGGCCCCGCGGCCTGGGCGACCAGCCACTGCAGCAACTCGACTTGCGCGATAACCGCCTGACAGAGGTGCCGGATGAGCTGCTGGACCCGCTGGCCGGGCAGGCCTACGCCAGGGCGTTGATCAACCGTGGCACGCTGTTGCAGGGCAACCCGCTGAGCGAAAGGACCCAGGCGCGCTTGAGCGACTACTGGGCAAGCCTTTCGCTGTTGCATCCCGACTGGGCCCTCCAGCGCTTGCCCGACGCCTTTGGGTATGCCGCGTCGGTCGGCCGGGCGAATGTGCAGTTTTGGACCCGGGGCCTGTCCGGCCCGGTGCTGACGGACAGAATCGCTGTATGGCTAAGCCTGTCGGGTGACGCCGGGTCGGAGGAGTTCTTTGAACTGTTGAGCCGGTTGGCCGAATCCTACCAGGGTCGGAAAGATTATCCGGACCTCCAGGCCCGGGTCTGGCGAATGCTCGAAGCGGCGGCGCGCTCCACCGACTTGCGGCGCGAGTTGTTCGACTGGGCCGGACGGCCAGCCTGTGAGGATCGCGCCGCGTTGTCGTTCAGCTACCTGGAAATCCGCTTGATGATCCACGACGCCAAGGCCCTGGCGTCCGGCCGGGATGAAGCGGCAGCCCTCGTCGACTTGGCCAAGGGGCTGTTCCGTCTCGACGAAGTGGAACGGATTGCCCTGCAGGATATCCAGCGGCGTCGTGACGCCATCAATGCTCGCCTCGATCTCTCAAGCCAGGAGAAGCTCGAAAACCTGGCGCTGATAGAAGAAGTCGAGGTGCGCCTGGCTTACCGGATGGGCCTCAAGGAACGCTTGGCGCTGCCCGGGCAGCCATCGGGCGCGGACTTTGCCCTCTTGGGGGAGGTTGCGCGTAGCGAACTGGACGCCGCGGCCGCTCGAATCCTGGCGCTGGACGATTCACCCCAGCAGTTCCAGGCCCTGGTGGGCCGGGATTTCTGGGTCGACTATTTGAAGCAGCAACACGGGCCGTCCTTCCAGGCGTTGACGGACAGCCTCATTGCCGAGCAGATCAAGCTGGACGAGGCGAGGGCGGGTGGCCTCTTGAAAGAAGCCGATTATGTCGGTCAGTCCGAGGCGTTGGACCTGCACCATAAGATCCAGGAGGCCGAGCTGATCCAGTCGTTGACGCGAACCGAGCTGGACGCGTTGGCGAACAGCACCGACCTGTAGCGCCAGGGCCCATGGCGAGGGAGCACGCACCCTCGCCATTTCACCTCAGAACAGGAAGTACCGCTGCGCCATCGGCAACACCTCGGCCGGTTCGCACCACAGCAAGACTCCGTCGGCCTTGACCTGGTAGGTCTGCGGGTCGACGTCGATACGCGGCAAGTAGTCGTTGTGGATCAGGTCGGTCTTGCGCACATCGCGGCAACCCTTGACCACGGCGATCTGCTTCTTCAAGCCCAACTGCTCCGGCAGTCCCGCCTCGGCGGCGGCCTGGCTGATGAAGGTCAGGCAGGTGGCATGGCGCGAGCCGCCGAAGCTGGCGAACATCGGCCGGTAATGCACCGGCTGCGGCGTCGGGATCGAGGCATTGGCGTCGCCCATCAGGCTGGCGGCGATCGCCCCGCCCTTGAGGATCAGCGTCGGCTTGACGCCGAAGAACGCCGGGCGCCACAGCACCAGGTCGGCCCACTTGCCCACTTCGATGGAGCCCACTTCATGGCTGATGCCGTGGGTGATCGCCGGGTTGATGGTGTACTTGGCGATGTAGCGCTTGATGCGGAAGTTGTCGTTGCCTTCGCCATCGCCGGGCAGCGCGCCGCGTTGCTTCTTCATCTTGTCGGCGGTCTGCCAGGTGCGGGTGATGACTTCGCCGACGCGGCCCATGGCCTGGCTGTCGGAGCTGATCATCGAGAACGCGCCGAGGTCGTGGAGGATGTCTTCGGCGGCGATGGTCTCGCGGCGGATGCGGCTTTCGGCGAACGCCACGTCCTCGGCGATGCTCGGGTCCAGGTGATGGCAGACCATCAGCATGTCCAGGTGTTCGTCGATGGTGTTGCGGGTGAAGGGCCGGGTCGGGTTGGTGGAACTGGGCAACACATTGGCAAAGCCACAGGCCTTGATGATGTCCGGCGCGTGACCGCCCCCGGCACCTTCGGTGTGGTAGGTGTGGATGGTGCGGCCCTTGAACGCGGCCAGGGTGGTTTCGACGAAGCCCGATTCGTTGAGGGTGTCGGTGTGGATCGCCACTTGCACGTCGTACTGGTCGGCCACGCCCAGGCAGTTGTCGATGGCCGCCGGCGTGGTGCCCCAGTCCTCGTGCAGCTTCAGGCCGATGGCCCCGGCCTTGACCTGTTCCACCAGTGGCTCGGGCAGGCTGGCGTTGCCCTTGCCGGTGAAACCCATGTTCATCGGAAAGGCATCGGCGGCCTGGAGCATGCGCGCCAGGTGCCACGGGCCGGAGGTGCACGTGGTGGCGTTGGTCCCGGTGGCCGGGCCCGTGCCGCCGCCGATCATGGTGGTGACGCCGCTCATCAGCGCTTCTTCGATCTGCTGGGGGCAGATGAAGTGGATGTGGGTGTCGATGCCGCCGGCCGTGAGAATCATGCCTTCGCCGGCGATCACTTCGGTGCTGGCGCCGATGGCGATGGTCACGTCGGGCTGGATGTCCGGGTTGCCGGCCTTGCCGATGGCCGCGATGCGCCCGTCCTTGAGGCCGACATCGGCCTTGACGATGCCCCAGTGGTCGATGATCAGCGCGTTGGTGATCAGCGTGTCGACCACCTCGGCAGCCAGCAACTGGCCCTGGCCCATGCCATCGCGAATCACCTTGCCGCCGCCGAACTTCACTTCTTCACCGTAGGTGGTGAAGTCCTTTTCCACTTCGATCCACAGCTCGGTGTCGGCCAGGCGGACCTTGTCGCCGACGGTGGGGCCGAACATGTCGGCGTAGGCTTGGCGGGAGATTTTCATGTGCTTGCCTTGAGATTCAATTGATTTCGGAACTGTTCGCTCTGCTCACATCGCGAGCAAGCTCGCTCCCACAGGAGAACGCGGACAAATGTGGGAGCGAGCTCGCTCGCGATGAGGCCAGTGCAGACACCCAATGACTTACAGATCGCCCATGATCCGCCCGGCAAACCCGAACACCCGGCGATGTCCGGCCAGGTCCACCAGCTCCACCTCCCGGCTCTGTCCCGGTTCGAAGCGCACGGCAGTGCCGGCCGGGATGTTCAGGCGCATGCCGCGGCTGGCGGCGCGGTCGAAGGCCAGGGCGTCATTGGTTTCGAAAAAATGGTAGTGCGAGCCGACCTGGATCGGCCGGTCGCCGCTGTTGGCGACAGTCAGGGTCAGCGTGCGGCGGCCGACGTTGAGTTCGATGTCGCCGGGCTGGACCTGGTATTGGCCTGGAATCATTGTGGTTGTCCCAACGTCTTGAAGTAGATGGCGGTCGGCGAATAGGCTCCGTCCGGGTTCTGGCAGTAATCGGGCAGCTCGCCGACGCGGGTGTAGCCCATGGCGCGGTAGAAGGCTTCGGCGTCGGAGCCCGCCGCGGTGTCGAGGTACAACAGGCCACGCTTGTACTGGCGCGCGCCGAGCTCCAGGGCATTCATCAACTGTTGGCCGAGGCCGCGACGCCGGGCCTCGCCGCGTACCAGCAGCTTCTGCACCTCGGCGCGGTTGAGCCCGTTGGGTTTCTGGCACAGCGCGAGTTGGACACTGGCCTGCACCTGCTCGTCCTTGACCACCACCCACAGCAACAGGCTGCCCTGGTTGAGACTGGCCTGGACCTCATCGAAGTAGGCGCGGGCCTGGGCGGCGTCGAGGTCGGCCATGAACCCCACGCTGGCGCCATGGCCGACGGCGTCGAGCAACAGGTCGATCAGGCCCTGGCGATAATGCGCAAAGCTTTCAGCGTGGACTCGACGCAACTGGGCGGCGTTCATCGGGGTTCACTCCTGGTTGGCAGCCGGCGCGGGGGCTCCGGGGTTGAGGTTCAACTGCATGAAGGTCAGGTCCAGCCACTGGCCGAACTTGGTGCCCACCTGGGGCATTTGCCCGGTGATGACGAAACCGGCCCGCTCATGCAGGCGGATCGAGGCGGCGTTACCGCTTTCGATGGCGGCGACCATGATGTGCTTGCCGCCGGCCTTCGCGCGTTCGATCAGGGCACCCATCAACAACGGGCCGATACCCTGGCCGCGCTGGTCGCTGCGCACGTACACCGAGTGCTCCACGGTGTGGCGGAAACCGTCGAACGGCCGCCAGTCGCCGAACGAAGCGTAGCCGAGCACATTCGCCTCGCCATCGACGGCGACGAGCACCGGGTAGCCCTGGGCTTGCCGGGCGGCGAACCATGCCTGGCGATTGTCCAGGTCGACGGTCCGGTCGTTCCAGATCGCGGTGGTGTTGAGCACAGCGTCGTTGTAGATGGCGCGGATCGCCGGCAGGTCGGCGGGTTGGGCATCACGAACGTGGCAAGTCATGGTGCGACCTCAGGCGATGGGCTGGTGGACGGTGACCAGTTTGGTGCCGTCGGGAAATGTGGCCTCGACCTGGATCTCCGGGATCATCTCCGCGATGCCTTCCATCACCTGTTCGCGGCTCAGCAACGTGGTGCCGTAGTGCATCAGCTCGGCCACGGTCTGGCCGTCACGGGCGCCTTCGAGCAGGGCCGCGGAAATGTAGGCCATGGCCTCCGGATAATTGAGCTTCAGACCACGGGCCAACCGCCGCTCGGCGACGAGGCCGGCGGTGAAGATCAGCAACTTGTCTTTTTCGCGTGGGGTCAGGTCCATGTGCAATCCATAAGGGCAGATAGAAAATTAGGGCTCAAAACAGGTACCCCTGTGGGAACAACACCTGTGGGAACAACACCTGTGAGAGCAAAGCCTGTGGGAGCAAAGCTTGCTCGCGACAGCACCTGGGTCCATCAGAAGGACCGCGTTATCGTTTATCGCGAGCAAGCTTTGCTCCCACAGACAGTCATTGCTTGCACAGTGTTGATCCCACAGCAAAGCCATTCAGGTACTCCAGATTCTCGGGGGCACGGCTTCGCGCCCCAGCAACGCCGGCCTGAGCAAGCGCCACAATTCGATCAACCATCCCCGCGCCAGCAACGCTTCGCTCGCCAGACACCGCGCCACGACCAGGCCGGGCAATTGGGTCAGGTCGCCACGAACGTCATGGCCCAGGGATCGGCACTGCTCCAGCAATGCGCCATCGATTTCGCCGGTCACCAGCAAGGTGGCGAATACCGGGTCGCCGCCCAACCCGATCGGGGAGTCGAGCAAGCCATCGCCGCCCACAATGCGCTGGCGTTCGTGCCACAGCAACTGTCCGTCGCGGCGAATGTCCAGGTGCGACTGGAAATGCCCCAGGTCGAAGCGCTCGCCACTGGCCGGCCGGCCGAGGGCGACCATGTCCCAGTAAAACAGGCGCCCGTCGCCGTGCAGGTCGACGGTGGTGCGCAGCTCGGCCTGGGCCGCGCTGAAGACGATGGTTTCCTGGGGCAGCCATTCCAGCGTCGCCCCGGCGTCGACACTCAGGGCCAGGTGCTGGTACGCCGGGCTGGCGGCGCGGTACCACTTGGCCGCGCCGGGGCTGGTCAGTTGCACCCAGGCGCCCGTGCCGACGTGGGCGCGGATGTCCAGGCGGTCACCGCCGGCAATCCCGCCCGGCGGATGGACGATGATGTGCTGGCACACCTCGGGGCCTTCGGCGTAGAGGTGCTTCTGTACCCGCAACGGGCCTGCATGGCGGCGTTGGACCGGGCGTGTACTGTCGCCGAAACGGGCATAGCCAAGGTCCAGCTCGGCGTGCCAACGGGGGGTGAACAGGTTTGTCGCGGACAGGGGTAGGTTCATGATTTCTGATGATTGTCAGGAGGCTACAGACTAGATCGTAACCAGCCCGCGCACACCCTCGGCCTCCATGTTTTCTCCGCGCCCCTGCTGCACGATTTCGCCCCGGGACATCACCAGGTACTGATCGGCCAGCTCGGCGGCGAAGTCGTAGAACTGCTCCACCAGCAAGATCGCCATGTCGCCGCGGGCGGCCAGTTTCTTGATGACCAGGCCGATCTCCTTGATCACCGAGGGCTGGATGCCTTCGGTGGGTTCGTCGAGGATCAGCAGCCGCGGACGGCTGGCCAGGGCCCGGCCGATGGCGAGCTGCTGTTGCTGGCCGCCGGACAGGTCGCCGCCACGGCGGTGCTTCATCTGCAGCAGCACCGGGAACAGTTCGTAGATGAACGCCGGCACTTCCTTGGCCTGCGAACCGGGAAAGCGCGACAGGCCCATCAGCAGGTTTTCTTCCACCGTCAGCCGGCCGAAAATCTCCCGGCCCTGGGGCACGTAGGCGATGCCGGCGTGGACCCGCTGGTGCGGCTTGAAGGCGGTGATGGCCTGGCCTTCCCAGTTCACCGCGCCTTCCCTGGCCGGCAACAGGCCCATCAGGCATTTGAGCAGGGTGGTCTTGCCCACGCCGTTGCGACCCAGCAGGCAGGTCACTTCGCCGACCTTCACGTCGAACGACAGGCCCCGCAGGATGTGGCTACCGCCGTAGTACTGGTGCAGCTTGTCGACTTGCAGCATTTCCAGATTCTCCTCAAGCCTGCTGTCGGAGCGATAGCTTTCTGTGGGAGCAAAGCTTGCTCGCGACGAACGATAACGCGGTCCTTCTGATGGACCGAGGTGCTGCCGTCGCGATCAAGCATTTCTCCCACAATCCCGCAGCCACAAACG